>NZ_AP025484.1:0-1200000 GCF_024347455.1 Vibrio echinoideorum | reverse complement strand
CCTTATGGCTTTTTTTCTGTCCACTTGATCCTTTGTATTTAATGATTGGCCAGTTCTTGATGATACTTGGCAATGGTATCGCATTACCTTGTGCTCAGGCTTTGGTGATGTTGCCGTACAACAAAAATGCTGGCGCAGCGGCCGCGATGTCTGGTGGCGGCCAAATGGTCGTATCTTCAATGGTGAGTATGGGATTAGTCCAATTAGGGCTAGGAGAAGCGTGGCACCTATCGCTCGTGATCATCGTGTTCACACTGGTTACTCTGATTAATATTTTGCGTGGTTTTAATAGCCAAGAAGCGAGGGAATCTCAATTAAGTTAGCGGTTGAGTAGTAGTTAAGTGAACAGTCAAAAGGCTATTGAAACCCTATGATTTCAATAGCCTCTTTTATGTCTAGTGGTAAGAGGTTGAGGCGAACGTTTAATCGCTGAAGCTATTCGCAGACCACGGCAACTTTCTCACTGGCTGCTGTCTTGGCTGGAACTGGGTGATCGATCAATCGGATAGGGGATTCATACAAAGCGGATAAAGCGTGTTCATCGAGTAATTTATCAGCGTGGCCTTCAAACGCGATCTGTCCTTTTTTCAGGGCGACAATGTGTGTGGCGTAGCGCAGTGCAAGGTTCAAATCGTGCAAAATGACGATAACCCCGACGTTTTCCTTTCTGTTGAGTTCAGACAACAAACCCATAAGTTGGAATTGGTGATGAACATCTAACGCAGAGGTCGGTTCATCAAGAATCAAGATCGGAGATTGCTGAGCGAGTAACATCGATACCCATGCTCTTTGGCGCTCGCCTCCCGATAAATCATCCGCTAAAGCCTGTGAAAAATCAGCAACGCCGGTTCTTTCCATCGCTTGTTGAATAATCGACTTGTCTTGAGCATTCCAACGTCCCAACGCACCTCTCCAAGGGAAACGCCCTAAACGAACCAATTCCTCCACGGTTAAACCTGCAGAAGTCGGCAGTTTTTGAGGAAGGTAAGCGATTTTCTTGGCTAAGTCTTTGCTTTTGAATGACGACAAAGACGTTCCATCTAGTTCAACAATGCCACTATCAGGCGACATCTGCCCCGATAACAAATTAACTAATGTCGATTTACCTGAACCATTGTGCCCAAGAACTACAGTGAGTTCATTCGTCGGAATGGTGAGATCTTCAATTGAGAGGATGGTGCGGTTGTCTCGAACGATTTTGATATTTGAAAGTTGGAACATGTCAGTCCTGTTTGAGACCAATAACGATACTCAATGAGTGTGAATTCGTCGTATTAATCTCTAAAATATTGAGTGTTATGACGCAGTGTTTTTGTTGTCGGGATGCCTTGGACAATCGTCGCAATACTTTCTAGAATCGCACTTATAGACCAAGCAACAGCTGATTCTGATTAGTTTTAACATTCCAGAATTTACATCGACCTTAAGGCTATTTAGATGACTGTTTGGTAATTGGCAGGCCTCTAACCAAAGCTTAGCTTGTCCAGTGATGTAGTCGTTGGTTAGGCTCGGCTCGTGCTGTTGCAGTTTTATCAAGCTGCCTAACAGTAGATCAGCCAGTAAGTGATTGGTAAACCCTGGGCGAATGCGTGTCCATTCACTGATTTGACTGCGATAAAATTCGGTCAATGCAAGAATGGCTTCACCAGCGTGTGGAATCAATTCTTCTGGTGCGCCATGCTGATGATCACCATTGGAGAAGCGATAGCCAGTGACGAACTCTTTGTACCTAAACTGACCCATATTCTTGATATCTGGCAGTGAATGCAGACCGTAGATAGAAATGAAGGTCACATAGATAGGTTGCCAGCACACGAGATCCCAGGTTCGGGTTAACCAATAGGCTTTTCCTGCTTCAGGGTGGCTTTTTGCAAGGCCATCGTAAACTCGTTTGATTTCTTTATGGCTATTATCATTCGTAATTGCAATGCTCTTGTTATTCAGAGCACCAAAGCTGCCGCTTAAATAAGGAGTGACTTCTTTTGAGTAAGCGAAGATTTTTTGGTGTAGAGACGGGGCTCTTCTACGAGTGATAATATTGTGCAACTGGGGAAGCATTATAAACCATTAAATGAGAATCAGTTGCGTTATCATAGCGAACATAATCGAGGATAACCATACAAAATGGAGCATCTACTCGGAGCTTCTGTCTTTTGAGGGGTTTATAGGTTGTGAGTGGGCTGTTCTTTTTTAAGTGATTAAAACCTTGTTAAATGATAAAAGTATTGGTGAATCTAATATATCACCGCCAACTATAGAGAATATGAAAGCTTGAATATGAATACACCAGCATTTGATCGTATCAGCCGCGTTCTGGCGTATATCCATGCGAATCTTGGTTCTGCGCTATCGCTAGAAGATATTGCGAAACAAAGCTGTTGGTCTCGTTGGCAGTTGCAAAGAGTGTTTCAAGCAGAAACTGGGCTGACCGTAGCAAACTACGTGAGAGAGCTAAAATTAAGCCAAGCTGCAGAAGAGTTACTTGATGGAAAAGAGCGCGTGATAGATGTCGCGCTTGGTCTCGGATTTAATTCAGAGATTAGCTTTAGTCGTTCGTTTAAGCAGATGTTTGGTGCTAGCCCCAGCCAATATCGAAAAGCGGGCAAAAGAGTAGGGCTAAGAAAACCGATTCAAGTGTCTGAAACCACAAGTGCTTCTGATAATGGAGCTTTCAGTTTTGTGAAAGTACGTATTGATGAGAGAGAGTCATTCCTTGTTAAGGGCATGACATCAGAAATCAGCGGCCTATTTTCACTCACGCAAGACTTCGCGCAAAAAGTTCCTCAGCTTTGGTCTCGTTTAGAGCATGAAGTCACCATTCCAGATGACAACGTTCTTCAGTTTATTGGGGTAGTTGACCTGACTCAGTCTTGTTTTGATGGAACGAATATTCATTATTGGGCTAGCGTTGAACTGCACGACGGTATTTCAATCCCGCAATTGCCTAGCATTATCTCTGATAAGTTAGAGGTGTTGGCTATACCGAAACAAACCTACGCGGTGGTCAAACATTGTGGACCTATTGAGAATCTTCGACATACTTTAAGCTGGTTTGTGCTTAATTGGCTCCCAAGTTCTGGTTACCGTGGTGTCGATGGCTACGAACTTGAAGTTTACCCATTTGGCTACCAAGCGCATGCCTCTGATGCTGAAATGGAGTACTGGGTTCCTATTATTAAATCGTAATCATATCCCCACGAAATCTCTTTCTGTAAACCCCTCTTAAAATAAGGTCAATTGTGTTTTTAATCAGCAATTGACCGATTTAAACTAAAAATAGGCCAAGTTCTTTTGGAATTTGCACCAAATTGTTAATTATCCCGCTCATAGATACATACAATGCAAATGAGATTTATTATTATTTATATTAAGCATTGGTACCGAGGGAATCATGACCACTCACACTCGTTTTAAGTATTCATCACTTGCAGTAGCGTTGCTCACTGCGTTTTCAGCGCAAGCGTTGGCGGAAGAAACCGTTACAGCGGCAGACTCGAACATCGAGACTGTCACTATCATGGGTAAAGCCTATCGCAATACAGCAACCAAGTCGGCACTTGAGCCAGAAGAGACGCCTCAAGGTATTACGGTTATTGATGAAGAACAGTTAGAGCAACGAGGTGTGAAGTCCCTCAATCAGGCACTTAGATATGCGCCGGGTGTTGTGACTGAGCAAAAGGGCGCATCAGTAACGATGTACGATACGTTCTCGATTCGTGGGTTTAGTAACAATCAGAGTTACTACGATGGCTTGATTCTGCCGTTCCTGACTGGATGGAACCTGCAACCTCAGATCGACCCTATTGCGATTCAGCAAGTTGAAGTGTTTAAAGGCCCTACATCTGTGTTGTATGGTTCGATGCCGCCGGGTGGTATGGTCAACATGATCGCGAAGGCACCGCAAGAAGACGGGTCTACAAAAGTGGGTGTATCTACAGGCTCAAGAAACTTGATGGAAGCGTCAATTGATACTTCAGGTCAGTTAGGTGACAGTGACTTTTCATATCGTTTAGTTGCACTGGCTCGTAAACAAGACAGCCAAGTTGATAACGCTGAAGAAGAGCGTTATGTGATTGCTCCATCGTTAGATTGGCAAGTATCTGATAGAACACTTATTAACTTCAATCTTTACTATCAGAATGATCCGTCAATGGGTACTAACTCTGCAATGCCGCTCGACGTATTGAAGGCAAGTGATCCATCTGTGTCTATGGGCGACAAGAACTGGAGCACTTTTGAGCGCGAAGTGTTGATGTTAGGTTATAAGATTAACCACCAAATCAATGACAACTGGACTTTCCTTCAGAATGCTCGTTATTCCGATGCGTCATTATATCAAGAAAACACCTACCATCGCGGTACGAATTTTAACGCCTCAACTGGTAGCCTAATTCGAAATGTGTATAGCACGGATGAAGACTCTCAAAGCTTTGTTATCGACAACCAAGTATCAGGTCGCGTCGAGGTTGCTGGGCTAGAGCATAACTTATTGTTTGGTCTCGATTACCTAAAGCTAACGGGCGACTCTTTGTATCAAGAGTTCACAGCGAACGCTGGTTTCTACGGGTTTAACGCATACAACCCTAATAATGATCTGCTTGATAAGAGCCAGCTACAAGAGAATTATCGTGAATCACATGACATAACGACCGAGCAACTGGGCTTGTATTTCCAAGATCAAGTTCGCTACGACGCGCTGGTTTTGTTAGCTGGCGGACGTTACGACATGTTCAAAGCGAGTGACGATAAAACGAGTACTTACCCAACAAGCGATGGCACAGAAAAAGCGGATCACAATCAGTTCTCTTACCGCGTAGGTGCCTTGTATGAGTTAGATAATGGCATCTCTCCATTTGTAAGTTATGCGACGAGTTTTGAGCCAGCTGCTGGTACTGATATTAACGGTAACTCGTTGAAACCTCAGTTGGGTGAGCAAGTCGAATTCGGTGTGAAGTATCTTTCTGCTGACATGGCACAGCAACTTACAGCGTCATACTTTTATATTACTAAGAAAGACTCAATTGCTGCTGATCCGTCAGACCCAACGTATCGCTCTAAGATTCAGTTAGGTGAAGTGCGCTCTCAAGGTATGGAAGTTGAAGGCCGATGGTTTGTAACGGACAACTGGGATGTTAATGCAAGCTACACGTATGTTGATATGGAAGTGACTGAAGATGCAAATCCGGATCTAGAAGGAACGACGCCAATCTACGTACCCACACATGCTGCTAATCTATGGAGTAATTACTATGTCTATGGTGGTGTGTTATCAGGCACTCGCTTCAGTGCTGGCGCTCGTTACATGGGTGAAATGGAAATGGATGCGACAAACACTCAAGGCAAAGTACCGTCATACACAGTCGTCGATCTATCAGTGGGTTATGACTTAGGTGAGGCAAGCGACACACTATCTGGTGCAACAGCTAACTTGTTGGTTAACAACTTATTTAATGAAGAGTACTACACCTGTTACGACCAATCGAACTGCTGGTTTGGTGCTGAGCAGTCTGTAGAGCTAAGCGTCAACTATGAATTCTAACTAAGTTAGGGTTATCCATTTTAAAGCAGCCTTCACTAGGCTGCTTTTGTCGTTTGAAGAAATATAGAATTTAGATTGAGTAGGTAAAGTATGAGTTTGAAACGAATAGCTTCCCATTTTTCTATAGCAACAAGTTTGAATACCAAACTAGCATTATCGATCTTAGCGAGTGTTTTATCGTTTAATGCGATGGCCGATTATAAAGTCGAAGACAGTGAGGGTATTAAAATCCTTGAGGCTCAACCTGTTCGAGTTGCAGCGTTGAACTGGGACATTGCAGAGCAAGTTATCGAACTCGGCGTTACGCCAGTCGCAGTGCCTGATATTGCAGGTTATAGCGATTGGGTTGTTCAACCTGCGATTCCAGAAGGCGTGGCGGATATTGGTACTCGAACTGAGCCTAATTTTTCTGCTTTGAAGAAGCTAAATCCTGATGTAATTCTTATCGCTTCTCCTCAGAAAGATCTTCAGGGTCGTCTTTCTGAAATTGCGCCCGTGCTTTATTACCAAACGTACAGTGAACAACACAGCAATGCTACGGCTGCTATCGAGAACTTTAAGAAGATAGGTCAGTTACTTGGTAAAGAAGAGCAAGCGAACAACAAACTGGCTGCAATGGATGAGCGTCTCGCGGTTTTAAAAGCCGAACTGGATAAAGCGTATCCTGGCGACAAGCCGAAAGTCACCTCATTCCGTTTTGCGAGTACTACATCTGTGTTTATCTACGGCGATAACTCGATTCCACAATATGCACTCGAAAAGCTTGGTTTTGAAAATGCGATGGAGCTTCCTGCGAGCCAATGGGGCATCAGCCAAAAACGAATGACTGAGCTTAAGAACGTAAAGAATGGCATTGCGCTTTACTTTGAACCTTTCCCATATCAAGAAAAACTAGATCGTTCACCTGTCTGGAAGAGCATGCCTTTCGTACGAAATGGTCAATTTAGTCCAGTAGCGGCAAGTTGGAGCTACGGTGGTGCAATGTCGATCTTGTATAACGCAGAAGCGATGGCGCAATCGTTGTTGACGTTAGCGGAGCCGTAATGAAATCCAGTGGTTTAATGATGGGGGCGGCGCTGTTTTGTGCTGCTCTTGTTCATTTATGGTTAGGGCAGTCTGAATTTGGCCCTATTGGTAAGTTGTTCCAGCAAGTCTCACAGATCAACGACATCTCTGAGTTCAATAAAATGGTTGATGATTCATTTGAGCTGATGGCGTTAATTTATGTCAACTTACCTCGTTTAGTGATGGCGATTTTGGTCGGAGGAACACTCGGGACTATCGGTAGCCTGTTTCAACAACTGACTCAGAATCGCATGATGTCTCCTCTTACTTTAGGTACATCGTCAGGTGCTTGGCTTGGTTTAGTTATTCTGAATGTGGTCGCACCGATGTTGGTCGCGCAATATTCCGTTTGGTTCGCGCTAATCGGAGCGCTGCTTGCAATGGGGCTTATTGTTTCCATTGTTGGTATCAAAAACATGAGTGGTTTACCGATTGTCTTGGCGGGCATGGCGGTCAACTTATTGCTTGGAGCATTTGCGACCGCGATTATTCTGCTCAACGACCAGTATGCGCAGAACTTGTTCGTATGGGGAGCGGGCGATCTAGGACAGAATGGTTGGGAACAAGTACTTTGGTTGATGCCTAAGCTACTGCCGATCTTCGCCATCTTCTTATTGGCGCCAAGAGTCCTGACTTTGCTTTCGATCGGTACCGAAGGCGCAGCAGCGCGCGGCCTAAATATAGGCACGACTTTCTTTGTATTGATGGCAGTGGGTGTGTGGTTAGTTTCAGTGTCGATTACCTCGGTGGGCGTGATTAGCTTTATTGGTCTGATTGCTCCAAATATCGCGAGACATTTAGGCTTCTTAAAGGCGAAATCTGAACTCATCGCAAGTTGTGTATTAGGTGCGCTACTACTCTGTGTCACCGACAGCTTGGCTATTTTCTTGGCGCAGTGGTCTTTGGATATGATTCCTACTGGGACGGCAACCGCGGTGATTGGCGCACCAGCTTTGATCATTATTGCTCGCAAGCAAATGTCTGCTCAAGATCAGCTGTTTTTCTCGATGCCTAAAGGGCCGAAGTCTATTTCACCTTTAGCTTACTTCTTATTGGGCTCGATGATCTTTGGGTTGTTGGCGTTGAGTACATTGTCACAGCCTTCTTCAGATATGGGCTACTTTGTTATCCCAGATGCATTTGAGTGGTCTATTCGTTGGCCGAGAATGTTAACGGCGATATTCGCTGGTGGCGGCTTAGCGGTTGCTGGTGTGATTTTACAAAGATTGGTCTACAACCCCCTCGCGAGTCCAGATATTCTTGGTGTGTCGGCGGGTGCGGTTCTAGCTTTGATTTTCAGTAGCCTGTTTATGGGCTATTCGATTCACTCATTGAGCCCTTGGATTGCTTTCTTAGGCAGTGCGATTGCACTTTGTTTATTGCTATTTCTTGGCAAGAAGCATCAGTTTGCTCCGTCTATTCTAATCCTTACGGGCATCTCGCTGACCGCAGTACTGGAAGCCTTGGTGCAATTCTCTTTAACGAGAGTGGGTGAGGGGAAATACACCTTATTAGCTTGGTTAGCAGGGTCTACTTACCGTGTTGAACCTGAGTCAGCCTCGATAATGGCTATCGTAATAACGGCTTGTATTGGTGTTGCTTTATTGCTGAGCCGCTGGGTGACGTTAATTGCGACTGGCCGCCAATTTGCGAGTGCAAGAGGGCTGAATATCAACATCGCCTATGTCGCATTGTTGTGCATCGTGGCGATCTTATGCTCGGTCGTGACAACCACTATGGGGCCTGTCGCTTTTGTCGGCTTATTGGCACCACATATAGCTGCTATGGTTGGCGCTCGGTTGGTTCGAGAGCAGATCATCTTGTCTTTTTGGATTGGTGCAGCACTGATGCTATTTGCCGATTGGCTAGGGCAAGTGGTGGTGTTTCCTGCACAATTAGCTGCAGGTACTTTGGTCTCGATTATCGGTGGTAGCTACTTTATCTTCCTGTTATTGAAGTCTCGAAGAACCTAGGTTTAGCGACTAACTGAAAGTTCTTGGACATCAAAGCTATCGTCAATAAAAGCTATTGGCAATAAAAGCGACTAATGAAAAGCAGTGATTGGAGTGATTCATCACTGCTTTTTTATTTGCGTCTCTTGGTTAACTCGGCGAGAAAATGAACAACACAGCTCTCGCTTCTCATACTCAAACTTTGCATATGTTAACAAGATGTATAATCTAAAGGTCTGACCACTTAGTTGAGTAGCCCACATGACCGACCTCTCTCGTATCACTTGTTCCATCGATGAAAACCAAATCGCGACCGTAGCATTGAATCGCCCAGATAAGCTGAATGCTATTGATATGGCGATGTTTCAGGATGTAATTAAGATGATCAAGGAACTCAAAAAGAATACCGAGATTCGAGCTGTGATCGTCAAGGGCAGTGGTGCGGATTTTTGTTCAGGGCTGGATGTTAAGTCTTTATTGAATAGTAAAGCCGGGGCGTTGAAGCTTTTATTTAAATGGTGGCCAACGTTGCCGAATGCTGCGCAATACTTCTCTATTGGTTGGCGAGATATTCCATGTCCGGTGATTTTCGCGATACATGGACGCTGCTGGGGAGGAGGTCTACAACTAGTCAGCGGTGGTGATTTTAGAATTGCTAGTCCAGACGCCAACTTCTCGATATTAGAAGCGAAATGGGGTTTGATTCCTGACATGGGGGGCGCTATCGCATTTCGTGAACTGATGCGGAAGGATCATACTTTGGAAATGGCGATGACAGCTAAGGTGATTGATTGCCAAACCGCCAAAGAGTACGGCTTGGTGACAAAAATTGCTGAAGACCCTTACACTGAAGCTTATTCCTTGGCACTTGAGTGCGCGAATCGTTCGCCAGATGTCGTTGCTGCTAATAAGAAGCTCTACAATAAAACGTGGTGGTCTAGCCCTGGTTTTGCCTTATTTTACGAGACTTGGTACCAAATTAAAGTCGGAGCAAGGAAGAACAGAGCGATAGCCGTGCAGCGTGAAATTCATAACGATAAACCACGGGAATACCTCCCCCGAACCTTTAAGTAGGACTTGTAAAGGAATAATCGTTATTACCTTTGTTTATGGGGCTTTGCGGTAACCTTAGAGCAATTTTATGTCTGAGGCTAAATGAGCAATCTGATGAACAAAACTTTTACTTACTCTATAGCTGCCACCGCAATCTTTACTAGCTTAAATGCATTTGCAAGTGGCCTTTTTTTACAAGAGGCTGTTGTTGCTAACGCTGGTACTACTGGTGCTGGTGATGGTGTTTATACTCGTTCTGCTGCTGCAATGTGGACGAACCCTGCCACTATGTCTCATATGGGCGAAAGCAAGACGACCATTAATACTATGGCGTTTGATCTTGAGATGAAATATCAAGATAACCAAGATTCAAGTGGAGATGGTAAAGGCCATTCAGTGTTGCCTTCATTTGGCGCATTTCATGCGCATCAAGTCACCGATAAATTACACCTTGGTATTGCGCTTGGCGCTGTCGGTGGCTCAAGCCTAGATTACGGCAGTGAATGGGCAGGCAGCCCTTTACTTGAAGATATTACTCTTACTGCGATGCAAGTGAACCCGTCACTGAGTTATCAGCTTAATGAACAGTGGTCAGTTGGTGCGGGCGTTCAATTGAGTTGGGCTGAATTACAACAGTCAACATCTGCGTTGACTGTTAAACAAGATACCGATTGGGCATACGGCTATAACTTGGGCGTGATGTATACCCCGACGGATAAGCTTAAGTTAGGCGCGAGCTACCGTTCGAAGCTAGAGCATGAGTTTAATAATGAAGTAAAAGGTCCAACAAATATTGGACTGCTGAACTCTTTATCTACAGATATTGCAGTTCCAGAAATTATTGATGTAAGTGCTAGCTATGCTTTGAATAAACAGCTTGATCTGTTGGCGAGTGTTCAGTTCCACCGTTGGAGTGAGTGGGATACTACTGTTCTCGATTTTGGAACGCAAATTGGCGGGCTCCAGATCGAACGTGACTGGGATGACGTTTGGAAATTTGCTGTTGGTGCTGACTATCAATTGAACTCAGACTGGCGCTTGAAAGCGGGCTTCTCTTACGAAACCTCACCACAAGACGATCCAACAATGCAGTATGTTGACCTGCCAGTAGGTGAGCAATACCGCTACTCAGTAGGCGCATCTACCTACTGGGATGATATCTTAATTGATGTGTTCTACGAGTATGCAGATTTAGGTTCAGTTGATATGGATCGATTTATGGTAGACGGTTCGTTCGATGGTCGTATTCACTTCGTTGGCGTTAGTGCTACCTTCTAATGACAAAACTTAACTTATTAATTGTTGCAGCAGTAACATGGTGTTCAACGGGTGTTTTGGCTGAAGAGAAGCACCCTGATGATCCCACTAAGATCGTAACCAAAGCAGGCATTGCTTATAACGAAGAATTGAAGTTTTCGGGCTCTATTGGGCTTGATGAAGCACGCATGATAAATGCTCGTGTCAATGCAGACGGTGAAGAGTGGCGACTTGGTGGTTCTTGGCTGTTGCCATTAGGCATTGTTAACTTTAACTTTAGTCGATCTGAATACGATAATGATGCCTACAAGAATAACTACAGTATCGGTACCTTTGTACCATTGAGTTATTTCGATATTGAACCTTTTGGGTGGCAAATCTTCCCTATGGCTGGATACAGCTATAACGATGGTGAAGTGGCAGTATTCGATGATGAGAATGTGGGTTCTGATTATGTACTAATGCCAAGCTCGACACATGGCGGTTATATCGGTGCCTTTGCCTTAAAAACGATAACGGACGAGTGGTCGATTATGAGTTTTGGTGGCGGTTCAATGGGTTCTGATGACTATTCTGGCTATTGGGCTGGGGTAGGTGCTAGTTACAAGTTGAGTGATGCTCAGTCGTTTAACTTCTTTAGTATTTTTGCCGAAGATGATTATGGCGAAAATAACAGTGTCGGCGCTTCTTATACCTACGAGTTTAACTAGTTTTTATCCAGCTCCTTCATAAATAAAGAGCTGAGTGTATGACCACCGGTTTAGGTGAAATTACACTCAGCACTTATTACTTCTCTATCAGCTTTTCAGCTGTTGAGTAGAGTTAACAAATAGCTTCGTAACGGTCTACATAGCTTTGCATTACAGCATTCATCGCATGAGTGATATTTGCGTATTGCTCTTCTTCTAAGTTAGCGAGAGAAACACGTAACGACCACGTTGGAGCGTCAAATCCCGCGCCCGGCATTACAATTACGCCATGCTCTTCTGCAAGGCGAACCAAGAAGTCGAGCGGCTCATACGTTTCTTCTAACCAAGAGAAGAAACCATTACTATGAATTGTTTGAGCAATTTCCTTAAGATCAATCTCTGCATAGTAAAACGCACCTGTTTGATCGCCCTCTGTAATGATTGGAGCCGCCAAGTTCTTCTGCATCAACGTGTGGTAACGACGACGCACAATCTGCTTAGCTAAGCGTTTATATTCTTCACCACCTTGCATCAGAGACAACAACGAAAACATCGTCATTTGGATTTGCTGAGGCGTTGAAAGGCCCGCAGTATGATTCAGTGCCACTGCGCGGCTGTCAGCAACTAAGCGATCAATAAATTTAATCTTACTCGGTTCAAGTGAAATGCCTTGGTATCTTGCCGTTAGTGTACCTCTGGTTTCCTCAGGAAGATCAGCAATCATACGGTCGAAGTTGTTGTCTTCATGTACGCCAATCACCCCTAAACGCCAGCCTGTTGCACCAAAGTACTTAGAGTATGAATACACTAGAATCGTATTCTTCGGAGCAAGCATCGCCAATGAAGTGAAGTTATCCGCAAAAGTGCCGTAAACGTCATCAGCCAGTAGAATAAGCTCAGGGCGACGGTTGGCGATTTCTGCGATTTTGTAGAGTGTTTCATCACTCAGTCTTACCGATGCTGGATTGCTTGGATTCACCAAGAAGAAAGCTTTCACGCTTGGATCATTGAGCTTATCTAATTCAGAATCAGGGATCTGCCAAGCAGAAGCTTCCGTTGCCATTATTTCTACTTTATTTAACGAGTAATCTTCAAGCTCTGGCATCTCGATGTAAGGCGTGAAAATTGGCGCGCCAATCGCTATTGTGTCGCCTTTGTTTAATAAACGGTTGCTCTTCAAAGTATTGAAAATATATACCATTGCTGCTGTCCCACCCTCCACAGCAAACAAGTCAAATTTTCCTGCAGGCACTGGTTGTGAGCCTGCCATCTCTTGTTCAATGTACTTACGAGCGATAAGTTCAGAGTACTTGAGCATACGATCGGGAACAGGGTAATTGTTACCTAGGATACCAGCGACCCATTCATCAATGAGTTCATCACCATCTACTTGATATTTATCAGTAATAAACTGGAAAGCCTCAATTAGGAATTGAACCCCTTCTTGTTCTTCGTGTTTTTCACAAAATTGAAGAAAACGCAGGCTTGCGTCTTGTTTAAGGCCCATACCGCCAAAACCTTGGTAGCCGGAGAACGTGGCTTTTGACTCTTCAAGAGCGAACATGCCTAGTTGAAAGAAAGCTTCACGTGGTGCTGTCGCTACCCAGTTAGGGTTGCCGCGGCCAGCGTTGATCATTGTTTTTTCATGTGAATGCTGAGCTAGGTCGATCAGTGTGTTTTTTACTTCAAATGGGCTCAGTGTTTCTAGGCGTTTTTCGTCTGTGCGTTTCATAGTATTTTCTCTTCAAATTATTTGTTGGTTATCTATTGTTTATTGGTTATCTATTGTTTGGATTGAATAGCTAACCTTTGATTAATGATTTTTAGGTTTAGAGGTAGGCTCTTGATTAAGCTGTTTTTCTAAGAAATTTTTGTAATTAAGTTGATGATTACTGGCCCCCATAAAGTGAGGAAGATATTGGCAACCGCGTAAGTCATCGTGAAACTTGGTACTGGTGTACTGTTCTGTGTTTTTTCTAGCAGCGAAGCGAAGGCTGGGTTAGCGCTGCGGCTACCCGCGATAACAGCTAGTGCTTCCACTGGGTTTTTGATTTTGAGTACGTAGTAGTTAAATAGGAACGTCAGTATTTGAGGAATCAGAGTCACCAATACACCGAGTAGTAATAGCGTTATGCCATTCTCTTTGATTGCAGTCAGTGCTGGAGCGCCTGCGTTGATACCAACAACCGCAACAAATACTGCAAGGCCAAATGTCTGCATAAAGTTGGCAGCGCCATGGTTAACGCTTCCTAAACGCGGGGTACGCATTCTTAAGTACCCAACAAGTAGACCTGATACTAGACAACCTAAACCTGAACCAAGAGCAATATGAGAACCGCCAATGGTGAACCCAATCTCACCAATCAGATAACCAAGAACCATACCGAAAGACATCGTTACAAAGTCAGTCACGCTTGGGAGTGGGCTGTTGTAGCCGATTTTCTTGACGACTTTGGCAAGGTCTTCTTTTTGTCCCACTAACGTAATTTCGTCGCCAAGGTGTAATTCGGTTTCTGGTAGTGTTGAGATATCGTGACCCATACGAGATAGCTGAGCGATATAAACACCACGGCGAATGCGTGCGTTTGTTTCATCGTGAAGCTTACGCAGTGTGATACCTGCGAGTTTTTTGTTGGTGAGTACAATCTTTTGCTGAGTATGAATAACGTTGTTTTCTGAGTTGAATTCACCGAGTTCTATGCCAAGCGCAGTGACTCTCGGGAAGGCACGAGTAAGGCCTGTAAGATAAACCTTGTCTCCAGCCGCTAAGATAGGGTTCTTAGAGATATCTAAAGTCGATTCTGTCTCGCCTTTGGTGCGGTAAATCGTTTCAATCGTTAAGTCTGCGTCGAATGCTTCTTCAAGTTCAGCAACGCTTTTACCAATAAAGATAGAGTTTGCTGTTACTTGGTAAGCTCGTGAAGATACGCGGCTTAACGCTGAGAATTCACCCTCGTTTAACTGCTTGTTGCCAGCCCCCATTTTTTCTGCGAGTTTTTTCGCTTCTTTAGTAATGTTCCAACCCATCACGATAGGAATAAGAGACATCATTAGTATTGGACCAAGAGAACCAAAGATGTAGGTGAGCGAGTAACCTACAGCCACGTTTGTCTTAAGTGTTGAAGTCACATCGGGAGCAAGGTTGAGTTGATCTATCGCGTTACCTGCCGTACCGATAATTGCTGATTGCGTTAAGCCGTCAGCTGCAAGACCTGCCGCTAAACCCTTGTCTAGTCCTGCCCACTTAGAGAGCAATACAACCGTGACTAATCCTACAAACGTCATCACGAATGAAGCGAATAAGCGTGTTAGCGATGAAAGACGGAATGATGAGAAAAACTGTGGACCACCGTTGTAACCCACCATGAATATAAATAGTGCAAAGAAGATGCTTTTTACTTCGTTGGAAATCGCGATTCCGCCAATTTGACCAAGCCCAACCGCAACCAAAAGTGAACCTGCGATTCCGCCCAATTCAAACTTACCGATTTTAATTTTACCGATTAAGTAACCGAGTCCTAATGATAGGAATAGAGCTATAAATGGATAGTCTCTTAATTGTTCAATAATAAATGACATGATAAACCTTTGATGAAATATTTTTAATATTTCATTGTTAATAATGTGATTACTTTAAATTACAGAGTGCTTTTGTTCTCTGTCGTTATTCGAACCTAAGAGATTGACTTCTTATGGTGTAGTCGTGATGATTTTTTATGAGCATGAACTTTATCTTTGTGGTGCTTATCATGATGACCATCTGGATGGTGATTAACTAAATGCTTATGTCCTTCTGGCTCACCGCCATGTGGCTGACCAGAATGAGAAGGTTGATGCTCTCTATATTCTAGGTGGTCTTTATTATGCTTATGTTCGACTTCTTCTCCATATACATGTTTCATTTTTCTTTGATAGCGACCTTAGTGTGGTGTGCTTGATTAGACATATTAATCTCAGTTAGTTGTTTAAGGAATGATGAGAATTATATCTATCGTGGAGGAATATAAATCATGTCTAAATAAAATACACATAAATATTTAAAATGATTTTTACTTGATAAATACCTCTCAAGTCATTGTATTTATAGGTTTTATTTTTATTTTATATAGATTGATTGCGATGTTATGTGAGTTTGATTTATTGATATTCCTGGCAGGTAAAATAACCGGACTTTAAAATCAAGGTGAACACATGAGTAAGTATAAAGGCGTTATCGTCGGGTCAGCATTATTTATATTATTGTCTTTTGTATTTGGCTTTCACTATGTGAAGGGCGAAATAATAAAAGAGAAATTGTCGGAGTTTAAATTACCCGCAACATCAGTAACAACAGAACAAGTAAATAAAGAAATTTGGAATGAAAGGTTGCAAGTCATTGGTAATATTCGTGCAAATCAGTCGGTAAATGTAACAAGTCAAATGTCAGGACAAGTAAAAGAAGTGCTTTTTAGTTCTAGTCAATATGTAAATAAAGGCGACATCTTAGTTCAGCTTGATGATGCGCTATTAAAGTCTAATTACAAAAGCCAACTGGCAAAAGTCGAATTGGCAAAAATTGAATTAAGAAGAAATAAAAAATTGCTTAGAAGTAATAGTGTTTCTCAGAATTCGGTAGATAAAATTTCTGCTCAATTTAACGCTGAATCAGCGAAGCTCGAATATATCTCTACTCAGGTTGAATACATGAAAGTCAAAGCGCCTTTCTCTGGCAATGTTGGAATTAGAAATATTGATGTGGGTGACTTTATCAACTCAAGCACTGCGATTGTAGACCTTGAAGATAGCTCTCAACAGTATGTCGATTTTTCTATCTCTGAGCTTTATCTCCACAGTGTAAAAGTAGGCCAGGATTTGAAATTTGAATCTGACGCGATTAACGATGCTGAGTATCACGCAACGATTACTGCGATTGAACCTAGCTCAGACGCGAATACACACAACATCGAATTGCGCGCTGTAACGACTCAGCCAGTACCGCTGGAATCTGGAATGTATGTCGATGCTACGTTAACCACTTCAGATTCAAATTCGGTTATTAGTGTGCCGTCAGTAGCGATTAGCTACACCTTGTCTGGCGATACTGTATTTGTTCTTGATACATCAACGAAACAAGTGAGTACGAATTCAGGCAGCGCAAGCTCTGCCGACAAAGATTCAAGCAGCCAAGGTTCAGAGAAAGCAGAGACACCATTTTACGAATACAAAGTGGTGCAACGCACAGTTGAAATCGGCCCTAAACAGGGTGGGTATGTCGGTATTGTTTCGGGGTTGAATGAAGGGGATGTTGTAGTGACGTCGAATCAACATCAACTCAAAAACGGTGGCTCGGTACTGGTTAATAACCAACGACCGCTTGTTACTGACACCAAGCAAACCAACTAGGATATTCCCATGACATTTACTGATGTATTTATCAAACGCCCAGTTTTAGCGACGGTATTGAGCTTGGTGTTATTGGTATTAGGTCTTAAAGCCTTTACCTCATTGCAAATACGCCAATACCCGGAGATTGAAACCGGTGTTATCACCATTACTACCAGTTACCCTGGGGCTAGTGCATCGAGTGTACAAGGCTATGTAACACAACCACTGCAGGCGGAGATCGCGCAAACAGCGGGCATTGATTACATGACATCAGACAGTGCCTTGGGTAAATCGATCATTACGGTTTATTTGAAGTTGGGTTACCCATCCGATGGCGCGTTGACGGAGATTTTATCTCTGGTGCAGCAAGTGAAGTACAAGCTGCCATCGGGTGTTTTAGACCCAAGTATTCTTAAATCGACATCTCAATCGCCGATTTTATATGTCTCTTTTTCAAGTGACACGCTGAAAACTGAACAGGTATCCGACTATGTAAGTCGAGTCGTGAAGCCGACCTTTTCAACCGTAGAGGGCGTATCCAAGGTTGATATGTTAGGCCAAGAAGACTTTGCCATGCGCATTTGGTTGAAGCCTCAAAGGCTAGCGTCTTATGGCTTGACTGCACTGGATGTGCAAAACGCGCTGCGTGCAAACAACATTGTGAGCGCCGCGGGTAAGTTACAAAACCCTTACATCGAAGTCGACATTAATGCCCACACGGATTCTAGCTCTGTAGATGACTTTAAGAACATGTCACTTAAGGCTCATGATGGTCAACTGGTGCATTTGAAAGATGTCGCGACAGTAGAATTAGGCGCGGCAAACTATGACTCGGACGTTCAGTTCAACGGTGTAACAACGGTTGCAACCGCGATCAGCAATACCGCGACATCTAACCCGTTAACAGTGGTTGAGGACATTTATGAATTACTGCCTCAGATAAAAGCGGGCTTGCCTGATGGTATTAAAGCTGACGTGGTGTACGACTCAACCAAGTTCATTGAGACATCGATTGACGAAGTAGCAAAAACGCTGATGGAAGCCGCACTGATTGTTGTGATCGTTATTTTCGCGTTCCTCGGTTCTATGCGTGCAATGTTAATCCCATTGGTGACGATTCCGTTGTCTCTAATTGGTTCGATGTTTTTCATGTTGAGCATGGGTTTCAGCATTAACTTATTGACGTTATTGGCGATGGTTCTTGCGATCTCTTTGGTGGTTGATGATGCGATTGTGGTCGTAGAAAACACTTTCCGCCACTTAGAAGACGGCACGAGTCCAATCAAGGCTGCGATTGACAGTGCGCGTGAAATTGCAGGTTCTGTCATTGCGATGACGATTACGTTGGCTGCGGTGTATGCGCCAATTGGTTTTATGGGCGGTTTGACCGGTAAGTTGTTTACTGAGTTTGCTTTCACCTTGGCAGGTTCTGTTCTGATTTCTGGTTTTATTGCACTCACACTGACACCAATGATGTGTTCAAAGCTACTCAACAAGTCGGTACTGGATGGGAAACTGGTTAAGAAGATTGATGCGGTTATTGCAGGAGTAACGGAACGTTACCGAAAGGTACTTGAACATGTACTTAACAACCGTGTTTACATTTGGCCTTTGATCGGCACCTTGTTAGTCAGCTTAGTGTTCATGTTTATGAATACCGCATCAGAGCTAGCACCAGAAGAAGATCAAGGTGTAATGATTGTTATGGGACAAGCGCCAGCACAAGCCAATACCGATTATATTCGTCACTTTACTCCAGCGTTGGTCGATGCCATTGCTAAAAATGATGAAGTAGAAATGACCATGTTGGATAACGGTTATATGCACAACAACGCTTTCTTTGGCCTGGGCGTATTGAAAGATTGGGATTCTCGCGAAGCGACAGCGAAAGAAGTGATGCAACGTTTCGAAAAAGAGAGTTCCGTATTACCAGGTTTGCAGGTGTACACCTTCTCGCCACCCGATTTACCAGGTACACCGCAAGGCTTGCCATTCCAAATGGTATTGAAGACGCCAACAGGCTCGTATCAGGATCTGTATCAGTACGCTGAAAAGTTGAAAGAATACGCACAGAAGAGCGGTAAGTTTATCTATGTGCAGAACGATCTTAACTTCAATAAACCGCAGGTTGAGATCCAAATTGACCGTGATAAAGCGGCGCAAATGAACGTGAGTGCGCAAGACATCGGTACCGTGTTATCTCGCTTTATTAGTGAAGGCTTCGTGAACTACTTTTCGATGGATCAACGCAGCTATCAGGTTATCACGCAAGTGCCGAACGAGAACCGTAACTCTTGGGATGATTTGAAGAATTACCATGTGCGTTCGAATACGGGTGAAATGGTTCCACTGGCGTCTTTAATCGAGATTAGCCAATCGGTACAACCTTCGAAAGTGGATCAGTTCCAACAGCTAAACAGTGCCATGATTGAAGCGAAAATGATGCCGGGAATTAGTATTGGTGAAGCTTACCAAGTGATGGAAGAGGGTGCAGCGCAGATATTGCCTAAGTCTTACAGCACGGATACATCAGGCCAGTTACGTCAGTTCTTGCAAGAAGGTTCGTCATTAGTAACGACGTTCTTCCTAGCCTTGGTGATTATCTACTTGGTACTGGCAGCGCAGTTCGAAAGCCTGCGAGATCCGTTAGTGGTACTAACCAGTGTTCCATTGTCGATCTTTGGTGCCTTAATGCCACTGTATTTGGGCATTGATACGCTCAACATATACACCGAAGTTGGATTGGTAACCTTAATCGGACTGATCTGTAAACACGGCATCTTGATTGTTGAGTTCGCCAACCAGATGCAACAAGAGCTGAAATGCAGCCGTCGTGAAGCGGCAATCCGTTCAGCTACCGTACGAATGCGCCCTGTATTGATGACAACCGCTGCCATGGTAGTTGGTGTTGTACCGCTATTGATTGCAAGCGGAGCAGGGGCACAAAGTCGCTTCTCGATTGGCTTGGTGATTACTGTTGGTATGTCGATCGGCACGTTGTTTACGTTGTTTGTCGTACCAACCGTTTACACCTACTTAGCGGCGGACCATACGGGTCAGGAGAAAGAAGCTTAATCAGCGCGAAAATTTCGACATCACGAAAAGCGAATCAGTACAAACAATTAACTAACACGAAAACTTAATCTACACGAATCCCAAATTATGAGCCTGACCGCTTGGGGATTCGTGCACTCAAAATTCAGGAAATTAGAGATTCACATGAAATTACATTATCTATTGCCATTAGCCGTTTTATTCACTGCAGGTTGTTCAAGCAACATGCCAAATAAGCAAGAAATCCAAAGTGTCGACTCAAATCATTATTTCATCGATAGTCAGTTTGATGACGACATGGCAGGGGTGTCGTGGATAGTAAAAGACAGCAGCGTACTTCACTTTAATGAGTTTGAATTTACAACCGTTGGCATAAAAAGTTCCGGCATTGACCAGCGAGTATCAAAGAAGGTTCAGTCTCAATTTAAAACACAGCTCCACAAGAAAATGGAAGAGAAGTTAGCTGAAAAATTACAGGGCTATTCGAACGTTATCTTGGAGAATAAGGAGCTTGATATTAGCGTGACGTTATATGACATCAACGATATTCCCAAAGATATGCGTGTAACTGAGTTTATCCCAGTAGGTTCAGTGATCGGTGCCATAAAATATGCGGCAGGTACTCGTGACCGTTCGATTCGTATATTGGCAAGCGTGGACCTGAAAGATCATGATTCATCTCGACTCATCGGCCGCCGTATCTTCGTGGTGAACGATAATGGCGTACTTGAGAACGATAAATCAGAAATCACTATTGATATGCTAGATAAAAACGTTGAGCAAATTACTCAGCAAGCTGTTGATTTTGCTTTTGAAGCAACCTACTTAAATAAGAAGCAAGGTTAAGCTCGTGTACGGCGACAATGAAGCGATCATCAATAAAAGCGGTAGTCATAAAATCTACCGTCAGCTTGCTCTGTTAATGCTTGGCAGCGGTTTAAGCGCGTCTGCATTTACGAGTGAGAGCAGCTACGAACAATGTATTCTGAATTCACTAGCGAGCGCGAAAAACCAGCAAAGTGTTGAGTGGCTCAAGCAACAGTGTAGTTACGCAGTCGCTGATTCAGAAGGTGAAACTAAGGCAAAGACTAAGGAAAGTGAGAACAGCACAAAAGTTCGAACTACTGAACTGTCACCTGAACAAAAAATTTCGCGCTTGAAATTGGAATACACGACGGAAGACAACCCATTTGTGATTACGCCTTACCGCTTGAACTATATTTTGCCAGTCACTCATATGACAAACGTAAATACACAACCTTATGGCGATGAGCGATTCGGCGGTAAAGCGGATGATCTTAGTGACGAAGAGATAAAGCTGCAAATAAGTTTGAAGATCCCCGTGGTCGACGATGGTGTGTTCAATCAAGAGGATAAAATCTATTTTGGTTTCACGCTGAAGTCTTTTTGGCAGGCGTATTCTTCAGATATCTCGGCACCGTTTAGAGAGACAAACTATCGCCCTGAAGTGTTCTATGAGACACCTTTGAACATAGAATCGGCTGACGGCGTGTGGTTTTCTCGTTTAGGGCTTGAACATGAATCGAATGGTCGAACTGCCGAACTAAGTCGCAGTTGGAACCGCGTTTATGCTGGATTGGGCTATATGGAAGATGACTTCGCGGTGTACTTTCAGCCTTGGTATCGCATACCTGAGTCGAGCAGCAGTGACGACAACCCCGACATCCAAGATTATCTAGGGCATTACGAGTTGTCGGGTGCTTATAAGTGGGATGATTTTGAAGTGTCGGCAGTCGGACGTTATAACTTCCAAACGGGTTATGGAGGTGTCCAAACCTCATTGAGTTTTCCGCTCTATGGCCGACTTAACGGCTATGTTCAGTACTACAAAGGTTATGGGGAGAGCTTGATCGATTATGACTATAACAGCGAACGAATTGGCGTCGGTATTTTGCTAACAAACGCTTTGTAAGGCTTATGTCTAGATACACGAGTCAACAACAAATTACACCTATAGTTGCTGTTACCCGAACAGGATAAGTCGAGCGTTTCAGTTTGGTTTTCAATTTATTAGGAGAGATCGATGGGTTTGTATGTGTGCTTTGCTTTGATGAAGAGTGGTTAAAGTGTGTTACCTCTTGTTTTGAATTCAGGCTTTCTTCTTCTTTGTTTTGTGGTTTGTGTTCGGTTCTCTCAACTTAAAATAATATTGAGACTTATTATCATTTATTGATCTTAATAAAAGAATCGTTTAGCTTGCCCAGTTAATATCACTAAGAACATGATTTTATGAGGTAGTTATGAAGACAGTCGTTGTATGGGGAGCGGGCAGTGGTTTGGGTGCTGCAATGGTCGAGCACTTTCATCAGCAAGGTTTTGAAGTGATTGCGATTGCTAGAAACCCAGAAAAGAACCCACGCTTGGCGATCCTCGGTGTAACAACACTTCGTTGTGATGCTACCGATAAACAGCAGGTAGAAAAAACGGTTGCAGAGTTGCCTAAATCGGCGCTGGTGGTTTCGAGTATGGGTAGCTTCAGAGCTGACGTTCCGGTTGATTACATTGGGCACCGACATGTAATTGATGCTTTGGAAAATAATGATATTGCGCGGTTCGTGCTTGTTACTTCATTAGGTTGTGGTGATTCATGGCAGTACCTATCAGAGCGCTCTAGAAAAGGGTTTGGTTCAGCGGTTCGTGAAAAATCTTTGGCTGAAGCTTGGTTAACATCGAGCTCTCTGGATTACACTATTTTACGCCCTGGCGGCTTGCTAGATGGTGAGGTGACGGGTAACGGTGAACTTTCCCAACAAGTGGAAGTACATGGTGTGATTTACAGACAAGAGGTCGCACGTCTTATCGAAACTTTATTGGCGAACGAAGCGAGTATCGGACAGGTGTATCAGTGTGTCGATCCGACGGCTAAATATGGGTAATGCCTTTATAGCGTTGTCCTGAAACATCCCCACCTAGTTATAAACGAGTAAAGCCGTTTAGTGAGACTGAACGGCTTTTTGTTTTCTGTCCTGAATTGTCTCTCTATTTCCTCTCTTTTTGGGTAATCGTTGTTTATTTCTTATGTGAGAGTGCCGCTCTCTTAATCTAGATTAAGTTTTACCTGCCATATTCTCTGTACTATCCGCGTCAATCAGTGCCCATGCTAGATGGGTCGCTTGCACGATTTTTATGAGGATTAGATTTGAGTACTTTGTTTACAGAAACCCACATTGGCAAGATGACACTAAAGAACCGCTTCATGAGAAGTGCGACGTGGGAAAATATGGCGACAGAAGATGGCCATATGACAGATAAACTTTACGCTATCTATGAAGAGTTGGCTCAAGGTGAGGTTGGCTTGATCGTCACGGGTTACGCGAACATCGTTGAAGAAGAAAAGCCGAATGCGGGCATGATGGGCATGTATAACGACTCGTTTATCGAGGAATACAAAAAGCTGACTCAACTGGTTCACGACAACGACTCTAAAATCGTGATGCAATTGGCTTACGGTGGCACCAAAACCACGCATGACCTTGGCGAGCGAGTGATCTATGCACCAAGTGACGTTCCTGAAAAAGGGACGCAGACACTAGGTAAAGCAATGACCAAAGAGGAAATTGATTACATCGTTGATGCGTTTGCTAAAGCGTCATTAAGAGCACAAAAATCAGGCTTTGATGGCGTTGAAATTCATGCCGCTCACACTTACCTGATTAACCAGTTCTTAAGCCTTTATTACAACCAACGTGAAGATGAATACGGCGGTAGCCTAGAAAACCGAATGAGATTCTTGCTAGAGATCTATACCGCGACTCGTAAGCTAGTTGGCGATGATTTCCCAATCTTAGTTAAGCTTACAGCTTCTGAGTTTTTCGAGGGCGGAGTGACGTTTGATGAAACTCGCTTGGTGTGCAAGAAGCTTGAAGAAATTGGTGTGGATGGCATTGTCGTGTCAGGTAATATTCATGGTAAAGCAGATACTATGATTGGCGAGTCGCACGATGGTTTTACCATTCAAGCGGAAGGTTACTTCCACGAATATGGTCACGCGATCAGCCAAGACGTCGACATTCCAGTGATCACCGTTGGCGGCTTAACGGATTTTGATGCTATCGAAGCGATTGCAAACAACACGGGCATCGAATACTTCGCGCTTTCAAGGCCTCTGCTTTCTGAACCCCACTTAGTTAAGCGTTGGAAGGAGGGGGATAGAAGCCCTGTAGAATGTGAACGATGCTCTAAGTGTCGTACCAAGCGCGGTAACTTCTGCGTGGTGAATAAAGACAGAAAAGTACAACTTGCTCGCATGTAGTAGCAGAGTCCAAATTTCAATCTCGAATCACAGTCTGAGTCTTGTGTAAATCACAGGCTCGGGCTTGTCGTTATATTCCACAAAGCGATATATGAAACCTTATTAATCACATTCCTCTGTCAAATTGACCCGTATAAACGGATACAATACATCAATGAGCTTTCTAACTAAGCTAGTGTAAACAAGCCATTTTAAACAAGTTATCGTAAACAAACCGAGCATATCGTGAAATTACTCCCTCTCTTAAAGCAACCTCGAATCCACTGACGCCTTTTTAGTTTCAGCGACATTACGATTATTTTAACTGTGACTACACTATTGATGTATCCGAGCACCAAGTGCTGCTGCATCAGCTAAGTTGTACGCGTTAGATCTGTATTGTCGAATATATTGATATTTAACTAATAAAGATTATTCAGAGGTAAAAATGCAAAAGAAGCATTGGTCTAAATTCGAATTGCTGCACGAAGTAGTAACCAACTCGAATATACACATCAAGGGTCAACACAGCTATTACAGTGATTGCTGGGATAATGGGTTCGAGCAATCTGTCGTCCGCTATCTTCATGGTGATGAAGTCAGTCGCCAGTGGGAGCCTCGTTGGGAGATTGATGAACTCTATATCGGTGACTATGTTTGTATCGGGGCAGAAGTGGTCATTCTCATGGGCGGTAACCATACCCACAGAGTCGACTGGTTTTCACTGTATCCATTTATGGATGTGATTGAAGACGCCTATATCGGCAAAGGCGATACCCATATTGAAGATGGTGTTTGGCTTGGTATGCGAGCCATGATAATGCCCGGAGTAACGATCGGGGAGGGAGCCGTTATAGCGGCGAACAGCGTTGTCACTAAAGACGTCGAACCTTACAGTATTGTTGGTGGTTCTCCTGCGAAAGTCGTTAAGTACCGTTTCGACAAGTCCGTTATCGAAGAACTGATTTCGATGAAAATATACGACTGGCCCGAAGAGAAGTTTGAGTCATTAAGAAAGCACTTGTGTGATTCGGATTTTTCAAAGTTAAAGCAGGCGATTGAGGATTATGACAACAGATTGTAGAGCACGAATAGAACGGAAGATTTGTGTAGGAAGATCTGCGTCATAGTTATATTGAAAAACACGGTAAATCAGTCCTTTACCTTGCAATACCCAACATGGTGTACCAATCTTATTTCATAAGCATGGATAAGGATTGTGTATGCCCATCAGTTCAGTAAAAAACAAAGGGGTAGTAGGAAAAGTTCTACTGCCTTCTTTGCTCATCAATTTACTCTCTCTCGCCGTTCCTCTAACGGTACTTCAAATCTATGACCGTATTTTACCTAACCAAAGTTACGGAACCGCGACTCTACTTTTAGCGGGTGCGACTCTGGCTGTTGCAATGGAAGCACTCATTAGGTTTGTACGAACTTGGCTTCTTTCTGCTGCTGCCAGTAATACAGAAAAAGCGACGTATCAAACCTTGGTTGAAAGGGTAACGACCGCTTCATCAAACCATATTCGCCATCTGGGTATTGGTGGTGTAGAAGAGGGGCTCGGCTCCGTATCAAAAGTCAAAGACTGGTATTCAGGTGGGATTATCGCTGGTTTTATTGATCTACCTTTTGCATTGATCTTTTTAGGTTTGGTGGCTTACATCGGCGGTGAGCTGGTGGCGATACCTTTGGTAGTTTGGCTAATTACACTCGGTATTGTTTGGTTATCTTCTATTCGCGTTAAAAGCTTGAGTGAAGAAGCGTCTCAAGATGAGCAGGAGCGAAAAGCATTCTTGATTCTATTGAGCCAAACAGTTCAAGGAATCAAACGACAGGCGATCGAATCTCGAATTTTTAATCAGTTTAAGTTCCTCAACAATGTTCGTTCTCAATCCAAAGCAAGAGAAGAAGAACAGAATGCATTCGCACAAGAATGTATTCAGCTTGCTGCCTTAGCGACTTCAGTTTTACTGGTGATTACGGGTAGCTTGTGGGTGTTGGATGGTCAGTTGACCACAGGTGGGTTGGCAGCATGTTCTATCTTATCGGGCAGAGCTGTTGCGCCGTTAAGCGCTCTGGTTGGAGTTCGAATTAAGCTCAATTCAATACACAGTGCTAATCAAGCAATAGAAAAGTTGAGTGATCAGTCGGTTACTGAACATCTTGTTTCCAAGCCATCGATTTCTATCCATACCACTCCTGATCAACTTCAAGCAACGCTTACCGATTTTGAAACTTTGGAGATTAAACAAGCAACGGTTGAAAGGTACGGTGCACTAGGACAAGTGGACTTGATGTTGAATAAAGGCGAGCTGGTTCTTTTGGAAAGTGAAGACCGTCATATCAACAGCCATCTACTGTCATCGATTGCAGGGATTGATGATTTGACCGCAGGTGAGTGCTTCATTAACGGGGAATCCGTTTCAATTGCATCCGTAACCAACATTGCAGCCTATTGTGGCGTTAAAGGACAATTGGTGTCGGGCACTATACTCGACAACTTGTGTGGCTTTGACCCTGAGAGGACACAACGTGCCAATGACTATGCAAAACGGCTTGGTTTAACCAAAGAAATTACTCGTTTACCTGATGGGTTAGAAACTCAAATTGGCCATACGAGTGCTTCTTTATTGAGTATGGGAAATGTGAAAATGCTCAATATCGCGACTCAGCTAGCAAGTGACAAGCCCGTCATTATGCTAGAGAGGCCTGACTCTTCGTTAGATTTAGATGCTCTCGGGAACCTAGTCAAGGTCTTGGAGCAAGAATTATCGGCAGGGCGAACCATACTGATGGTCAGTTACTATTCGCAACTTCGCGAGTTAGCTAACCGAATCATTACAGTGGAAAGTCGAGCCATTACGGTAGACAGTGAGAATAATCAGGAGGCCGTAGTATGAATAGTTTAGATGCTAACAACCGTTCAAATACGAGCAACCGTCCAGATACGAGCGGTCGACAAGAGGTGATGAACCATTTAGAAACCGAGAGCCTTTCTGTTCTGAAGCAATTGGAAGTGAACGCAAATATCCAATTGTTCGCACATCAGTGGGTCGATGAAAATGGCATAGAATCGATTGACGATATGTTTGCCTTGTTCGATAGGTTAGCACTGCCATATCGCCTAGTTGCCGACTTAGACGAAGTCGGTGACCACAAATTATTGTTATTGGTACTGAGTGAGAATGAGTTGGTCTTAGGTCATCTCGAGTCAAAACAGTTTATTGCTTCGGACTCCAATGACGATATTACGAATTCCCCCCAGTTTTGTATCGTTATCGAAGGCCCACCATTAGAAAAGGGGTCTCCTGATTGGGTTGGTGAACGGTTACATGCGTTTCGCCCTATCATTCCTAAATTGCTGTTGGTCAGTTTTATCACCAACTTATTTGCGCTTGCCGTTCCCTTCATCACGATGTCGATTTATGACCATGTGATTGGTGGTGATGCAGGGCATGAGTTGCAAGGTATCGCCATTGGTGCGGCGCTGTTGTTTGTGATGATGGGTTGGTTAAGAACATTGCGTAGCCGAGTGTTTGCTTCAGTTTCGAATCGAGTAAGCCGAGAGATCTCTCAATCTCTTGTGCAGCGTCTGCTTCGAAATAGCTATGCTCAAAATCAGCAAACAGCCTCTTCTAGTCAGCAAAACCAAGTGATGCTGTCAGAGCGTATTTCAGGTGTGCTATCAGGGCCATTAGGAAATGCGCTGTTTGATCTGCCATTCATTCTTATTTTTGTACTTGCGATAGGTGTTTTAGGCGGATGGTTGGTGCTGGTTCCGGTTATCTCTCTAATCCTTTATTACTTGCTAGCAAAACGATCGATACGCTCTAGTAGCAAGCGTTCGATGCAATCGACGGTAGCAGGTACGAATCGTCAAAATATGACCAATGAGCTGTCATCCAAGCTTGCCTTTATTCGTAGTGCTGGTTTTTCTCAACATTGGATTCAACGTTTCAAAAAGGCCAATCTTCTTGCGTCTACCGTGACCTTTAACCAATCGGTTTTACAGAGCCGATATACCTCCATTTATTATTTTATTGGTGTGGGTTCAACCTTAGCGGTGATGGGATTAGGGATAGGGCTGATTTTCGAACAAGTGATGACTCCCGGTGGTCTTATCGCGTCCATGATGTTGATATCCAAAGTGACAGGTCCGGCTCAAATGTTGGCGAACAGTGCGATGCGCTTTCATAGCTTTAATCAATCCAAACTACAGGTGAACCGTATCCTTTCTCAACCTTCTGAGCGAGAATTCAGCTATCAACATCACCCGTTGTCATCGGTAGCGCCTAGTTTGAAGTTAGAGCAAGTAACTTTGCGCTATCCCAAGCAGAGTCGCCCGGCATTGAACGGAGTGAGCTTTGAGATCGAAGCAGGAGAGGTTGTTGCTATTACTGGGCCTTCTGGTAGTGGTAAGTCGACGTTGATTGAAGTGTTGTCAGGTTTACAGCCTATTCAAAATGGTATGGTTGAGCTTGATGGCGTTAACCTTGTTCAATATGACCCACAACTTTACCGCCATTGGTGTTTGATTCGAGCTGCTTATCCGGATTTATTGACGTTGAGTATACGAGAGTGGCTAAACGACGGGCATAAAGTCGAAGATCAGAGAATGATTTCTGCAATTGATAGGGTTGGAGGGAAGCGCTGGTTCAACACACTACCAAATGGCTTAGATACTTCCATTAGTAGCATCCAACCGGATAGCCTTTTTGATATGTTGTCAGGTAGCGTTGCGCAGATCCTCATTGATGCAAAAGCTCTGGTTTATGATTACCCAATGTTCTTGATGGATAATCCAGTGCCAGACTCACATCCAAACGCCAAGCGTATCTTTGGTGAGTTTGTGCTATCGAAAAAAGGAAAGGCAACGGTGGTCTACACCTCACACGATCCGGAGTTAATCAAACTTGCCGATAAAGTGGTGGTTCTAAATGAAGGTGCCGTCGTTTATGCCGGGCCTTTAGAACCCGAGCCGCCGCAAGAACCCCTAAAGCCTCAAGAATCACTGGAGCCCGAAAACAAACCTCAAGTTCAGCAGCCATCTATTCAAGCCCCGTCAGCTCAACAGCATGCTGCTTCTCAAGAACAATCACAGTCTAAGCAAGGAGTCGCTAATGGCTAAACAACCTATTGAACAGGGCAAGCGCTACGGTGAACTTGTTGAATCGAAAAATACGGCTCGTACTTTGACTTTGGCGACGTGGTCGGTTGCCTTATGTGTTATTGCTTTCGCTACTTGGTCTGTAGTCACTCAAGTGGACGAAATTGCTAAAGCCAAAGGAGCCGTGATTCCAGAAGGCGAGAAGCAAGTATTACAAAGTGCGATTGGCGGCAAGTTAAAACAAATCTTAGTGAAAGAAGGTCAATTGGTTGAGAAAGGTCAGCCTCTTGTTGAGTTTGATGCGACCTTTCAACGTACCGCTCTTGAAGAACTCAAATCCCAACAAGTGACTTTACTAGCCAGTGTTGAACGCATGAATGCTTTGCTTGAGCAACGAGAGCCCAACCTTGCCGAGTTTGAAGTAGATTACCCTGAAATTGTTAGCCAACAAAAGGCGCAGTTGAATGCGCAAAAAGCACTCTATTTTCAAAAGCGAGTGGTGCTTGAGAAAGAGAGTGAGCAAATTGCAGAGCAGCTTCGTAGCGTAGAAAAGGCCTTGCCGAGTTATGAGAAAGAGTTGAATGCGACGAAGCAAGAGTTGAATATATTAGAAAAGGGCTTCAAAGCGGGTAATATTTCACGGTTACGGGTGCTTGAAATGCGCCAGAAGTTGGCAAGTATCGAGCAAAAAATTGAAGAAGCTCGTGGTAAGAAGTCGGTATTGATTAGGCAAGCTGACAGTAATGATCAAAAAATTATACAGCTTCTTGCGGAGGCTAAAGCTAAAGTGAGCGATGATCGTTCTAAAGCCGTATCTGACTTATCAGCCCTGAACGCGAGAGTACGCTCAAGCCAAGCAAAATTGACCAACACCATGTTGGTGTCACCGCTACAAGGTTTGGTGCAAAGCCTGCCAAGCACACGAAACGGTGGTGTTATTCAGCCGGGTGGGACCGTGGTAGAGATCGTCCCTGTTGGTGGGAAAGCTGACTTTAAAGCCCGTTTATCACCAAGAGATATTGGTTTTGTGAGTGTAGGACAGCCGACTCGAATCAAGATTGATGCGTTTGATTACAGCCGATTTGGGGCGCTAAAAGGGGCGGTAGAGAGTATTTCGCCAACCACAAGTCAAAGTGAACGCGGTGAAATTTATTATGAAGTAGTCGTCTCGGTGGATGTTCCTTACTTCCGTGATAATCCGGAGAGCTTTTCTATCTTGCCAGGTATGACGGGCGAGGTAGATATCACTACCGGTGAGAAATCTGTATTCCAGTATTTATGGAAACCGATTTACACCAATGTGAGTGTCGCGTTTGGTGAGAGGTAATCCCTATAAAGAGTAGCTGGATAGTCAACGAATAAGAAAGTAGAAAAGTATAAAAGGGAGCACGTCATGTGCTCCCTTTTTGGTTTTCATATTCTCTGTTTTGTATGTTGTTTAGAGAGAAACAACAGGGAGCAAATAATGCTCCCTGTTGTGTTGGCTTTGAGTTTAAGCGGTAAGTTGCAAGCACTAAGCGTTAGGCAATAAGCACTTTATATGTGGAGTTATGAGTTAGGGTCTATGTCCGGTAATCCATCGATATCGTGGTGGTGATGCTCATCATCCTGGTTATGGTTGATGTTTGCATCATGGTGTTCAAGCGCGTCTGACATATCCAAGTGCGCTTGGTCATGTGTCGTTGCATCTTGATGGTCAACTTGCGCTAGTACGATGTCCATGTCCGCAGGTTGATCGTGGACAGTTGTTGATGTCGCATCGGGTTTAATGCCCAATGCATCCAGATAAGCTGCTGCACCGTGGTGGCTGGTTTTCTCATCTGGTTCTTGATGGGTCTGCTGGGTTAAATCTAGATTACTATCATCGCTTAGTGTGACCGTAAAGTCTGCTTGCGAAGCCATGTCTGGCTCGTCATGTTGAACAGGAGGCGGTGGTGGTGGAGCTGGGTGTGAGGAATGGGCGATCGGGGTTATTGTCATATCGACCACCTCGGTACCTATATTCAATTTACCGCTATGTCCCGGCCCATGGCTTAGTATTTGAATGTTGACATGCGCGACCACTTCATCTTGATTCGTACCTTGTAAGGCAACTTCGAACTTGTCTTCATGTTGACCAATGCCAGAAGCACTGCCATGTGGCCCTGTGTGAACATTTGCTTGTTCTTGATAATGTAAATTACCGGTTTGAGGATCAATGGTTAGTGTTCCATATTGCCCATGATGACTGGTCACATATTGTCCATTTGGTAGATGAATTCTCCAACCGTGTTGTGTGGTGGGTACTGGTGTTAAAGACGGCAATTGTGGTGGTATGCCAAGCGTGCCAGACACTTGATGACTTCCCGATGGTGGTCTGACAACGATCGGTTCAGGTATAGCACTTGCAGCAAAACCTTGGCTACCTGCGGTATTACCGTGTTCGTCAGTCATTGTTGCTTGCACATTAGAACCTGGATGAACTTCAATTTGTATTCCATGCTGAAGAGTGTGAGCATCTAATACATGATCCTGACCGTTAACAACAAGATGCTCACCGATTTTAGCATCACCAGGAGGCGTAACGGTTGCTGTAATCGTATTTGCATGGCCTCGGGCGATTTCAGCTTTGCTGTATAAGTTGTCTGCCCCTGTGTTTTCAAAAGTGATAGTAGGAACGCTAACCTGAGTGTCGACTTGATAAACAACATCTGTGGTGGTGTGAGTGCTGTTACCTGCGCTATCTGTTACCGCGATTGACGCTTCAATTTTTTGGTCAGCATCTGCAGTTAACTCGCTACCAGGAACGGCAATGGAATAGTGTCCTTGTGAGTCTACAGCGCCAGTATGTTGTGCCCCATTGACGTTCAAAGTAACAATGTCACCGACATTAAAATCACCAGAAACACCCCCTGTGATATCAACAGATGAATTGGATTCTTGAGCGTTAATTACATTATCAGCGGTAATTGGATCGGTCTGAATAGCGACATGTATTTGCGTATCAACGGTGAAAACTTGTGAACCTGTGGTTGCACTTCCCGTATTTCCCACTGCATCGGTTGTTTGGATCGTTGCTTCAATAGAATGTATTGGCGCAGCTTGACCACTTGCATAACTAGTATGAATATTAGCACGCTCCAACACTCTGCCATCAACTGGAATTGAGAAGTGTCCGCTAGCGTCAACAGTGCCCGTGAGAGACAGAATATTCGCCCCGTTTATTTTCAGGCTTACTGTATCACCTGCGTGATAATCACCAGTCACCGTCCCTGTTATCGGAATGCTTTGACCCGATTCAAGGGCATTAAGTACGTTATCTTGTGTAACTGAATCGACGGTTATATGTGGAATAGGGTTCTGTGTATCGATTAATAATTGAGTTGAAATACGAGGTGTTGAATTGCCAGCAGTATCTACGGTACCCACTTGTATTGGGTAGTCGTGATCGGACGCCAGAATGTTTTGGTGAACAGATGCACTAAGGGTCAATGACCATGAACCATCCGATTTTACGGTCGCGTCATAAAAATGATTATTACCAACGACAACATACACGACATCACCAGGGTCGATATTAGAGGTGGTTCCTGTTATTACCAACGGCTGGTTATTCTCAGTAGCATTTAGTGCATTATCTTGCGATATCGGGTTCACTGTCACTGTGCCGGGGGTTGTATCTAAGGTGAAGCTAAAGTGAGTCACTGGAGATAAGTTGCCTGCGATATCAGTTTGTCTTACCTGCAGGTTGTTTACACCTTCTACTGGATTAAATACTGAACTCCAACTGTGTCCGCCATCATTTGAATATTCTACTTTTGCGCCTGCTTCCGTTTGAATTGAAAGCTGAGAGTCTTTAGTGATTAAGTCCGGAGTATTCGTAGAGTATCGACCTGTGTCGTGGGCCAATGACACTGTTGGTGGTGTAATTGAATTATCAAGGGTGAAGTTTAATGACGTGTTGGCCGACACATTACCTGCGGTGTCAGTTTGTCTTAGGTTAACGCTGTTTGAACCTTGTTGTGGTGTAAAACTCGACGTCCATGTGTGTCCGCTGTCTGTTGAGTATTCAACGGTTGCACCTACTTCTTGCCCTCCAATCGTTAGGGCGCCATCGTGAGTGACTAAGTCAGAATTACTACTACCAGTGTCGTGAGTCAGTGCTATGGTCAGTGGTGCAATCACAGTGTCGACGTGAACTGAAAGTAGTGAAGATGTTGCAGGTATAGATGAAGACGGAGCAAGCGCTTTAGCCGATAGGTTATGATCGCCATCTGTTAAGTTGCTTACCACTGCACTGTATTGACCAGATGCGTCAGATACTGCGTGTCCAATTGGTGTGGAGCCATCGTAAATAGTGACCTGCGAATAGGGAATATCAGTGTGTCCCGTTATTGTTGGCGTTGTCTCTTTGGTGACGTTATCCGTATTTGATTTACCTGTATCACTCGGTGTTATTAAATCTACTGTAACTCCATTGTTTGGTGGCGTATTTGTTCCAGTAGGTAAGCTTGGTTGAATTGCCGTGATTAATGGATTAGTAAGTACACTTGTTGAAATTGTTGGTTGTTGTCCAGGTACAACTGAAATATGACCATTGGTATCAAAAGTTATGAATGTCGATGATTCGCCACCATGATTGTCAGCCACCTTTACTTCAAAAACATCGGTTCCGTGATAGGTGTGCGTTGCTTTGTTATAAGCCATCCCTGCAACCGAAGAGTTTGCAGTGTACACATAGGCACCTGAATCCGGATCGACAGAGATTGAACCAAATTGCCCTGTTGAACTGACGACAGAGAAAGTATGTGTATCTTTAACGTCAACATCGGTTTCAGTGAGGGTTCCCGTTGTCGGGGTGGTTTGGGTAACGGATAGTATAGGGTCATCATTGGTACCAACGACGGTGATGACTATTTGGTGTTTATCTCCTCCGCGAGAAACCACTTCATATGTGACTTGATGTTTTTCGCCTTCAGCAAGCCTATTTAAATTGTTGTTCGAAACCGAGTAAGTCCAGTCGCCGGCTCGGCCAATACTTAAATCACCTCCAAATGGGTCACTCACCGCATGTACATTTCGGTTGGCAACGAATTCACTTTCCCCTGCGTCAGGGTCGGAAACAATTAACACTCCTGATACTGCCACGGTATGTTGAGAGTCACCTTGAACGTGGACATCTTCTTTTACTGAGCCTGTATCGTCTACTGAAAATAAAGCGGCATCATTGACTGCTGCTAATGTGGTAGTGGCCCCAGTATGAGTAATACCACCATGAGCATCTTTCACGTCATAAGTGAAATGTACTTGTCCGTTATAGTCTTTGTCAGGATTGAATGTAAAAGTCCCGTCTTTATTATCAATAACAACACCATGATCTGAAACTAAATTAGCAATGCTTAATTGACTGGCATCATTGGCGTCAACATCGACGGTATTAGCAAGTAGATCTGCAGTGGTTAGCGTTTGCGCTGTATCTTCTTTACCTGAGTGAAGCTGTACTTCTGATGAGCAATATGGGCGGTCGTTACTACCATGAATTGTAATGACAATATCATGGGTTGTTCCATCTTTCGCGCGTATAGTTATGGTATCGGTAAGCGATTCTCCATCGCCTAATTTATCAATTGCAGTACCTACAGTACCTGGCATTGCACCATTGTTTTGACTGCCAGCATTTACATTATAATGCCAACTGCCATCCGCGTTTAATATAAGCTGGCCATAACTGCCATGATAGGTGTAGCCCTGAGACCCTACTTGGTTGGTATCGAATTCGTTTTCTCCCGCATCCGGATCTGAAATGGAAAGTTTGCCATCAGCATATAACATCGCCCCCGTTAAATGGCTCATTCCAGGCTGGGCATGATCAGGCGACATATCTTTGCCAGCCGTATTTTCAGTCACACTGCCGGTATCAACACCACTAATAATTGCATTGTCTTGTACCGCAACGAGTGTCGTTGTTGCCCCTGTATGCGTAACACCACCATGGGCATCTTTGACATCATAACTAAAATGAACAGTACCGTTGTAGTCTTTCTCTGGTGTGAACGTGAATGTACCGTCTTTGTTATCTAAGAGCGACCCATGATCTGAAACTAAATTTTCAATGCTAAGTTTGCCGACATCATTGGCATCTACATCAACAGTATTAGTAAGTAAATCGGCAGTGGTTAACGTTTGCGCGGTATCTTCTGTTCCTGTGGCAAGTGTGACTTCAGAACTGATATAAGGTCTATCGTTATCGCCATGAATGGTAATTACTATGTCGTGAGCTGTACCATCTTTAGAATATATGGTGATGGTGTCGGTCAGTGTTTGATTCTCACCCAGTTCATCAATGGTTGTGCCGACTGTTGTTTTGCGATTACCAACCCAATCAACGTTGCCAACGGTCACGTCGTAATGCCAAGTACCATCAGTGTTTAACAATAAGTGTCCGTATTGTCCATGGTAGGAGTTATTCCAAGCTCCGCCTTTAGAGTCAAATTGAGATTCACCAGTATCAGGGTCAACAATATCCAACTTACCATCAGCCGTTAATGCAGATTGTCCGAGTTTCGCCATGCCAGGTTGTGCGTAATCTGGTGACATATTACCAAAGCTACCATGCCCTTCATCGACATCGCCCGTTGTCGTTCCAGTGATTACTGCTACGTCCCCAACGGCATCAAAATGAAGAGTATTTGTAGCCTCTGTAGAGTCGGTATGCCCATCGTTAACAGTATATTTAAACTGAACATCACCATTAAAATTTTGCGCAGGGACGAACTGAAGCTTACTGATGTCAGCTGTAGGGATGTGCTGCCCCGCAGTAATATCGTGGCCATCGAGTACAAACTTACCTTGTGTTGCTGGTGGTATATCTGTGATTGCGATGGAATGTAGCGTGTCGCCGGTATCAACATCCGTAAACCCAAACTGACTCGCTTGCATTTGATAATGCGTGTCTTCAGTGCCGTTACTTAGCGCAACTTGGGTAACGGTTGGCGCGTCATTGGTGCCAACAACGTCTATGTGCAACTCGTATGCCGTTCCATCATAACTATGAACACGGTAGACAACGGTTTCAGTTTGCCCTTGAGCAAGGTGTTGCAAATTGGCATTATTAACGCTGTACCCCCAATTGCCCATGCTATCAATACGTAACATGCCACCAAACGGATCGTGAACTGCTGATTCACCAAACTGGCTGTACTGGAATTTATTCTCCCCGCTATCTGGATCCACAACTTGTAGTCTTCCATTCGCGAGCTCAGTTGTAACCCCTGCATTGTGGCTGCTGTGTGCCCCATCTTCAGTGACGTGGTCAGTTGTCACTTCTGAAATGATGGCGCTGTCTGGGGTAGCCGTGAGTGTGGTAGACGCCCCTGTATGAGTCGTTCCGCCATGCGCATCTGTCACGTCATAGCTAAAATGAACCTGACCGTTATAGTCTTTGGTTGGGGTAAAAGTGTATGTGCCGTCTTGATTATCTAGAATAGAACCATGATCAGCGTGAAGATTCGCAACGGTGAGTTTGCCTAGGTCGTTGCTATCCACGTCTATAGTGTTTGCTAAGAGTTCGGTGGCTGTGATGGTTTGCGCGAGGTCTTCTTTACCGCTGTTGAGCTGCACTTTTGAAGAGCAGTATGGACGGTCATTGCTACCGTTTATGGTAATTACAATATCGTGCGTAGTGCCATCTATAGAATGGACAGTGATGGTGTCAGTTAACGTATCACCTTTACCAAGTTGGTCGATGGCGGTCCCTCTGGTGGTTGGTCGCCCACCAATATGACTGACACTGCCTGCATCGGCAACGTAATGCCAACTACCATCAGGGTTTAAAATTAAATCACCATAAGTACCATGGTAGTTATAGGCATTGGTGTGGGAAGCAAAACCTTGTTCGCCTTTATCTGCGTCAACAATGGTTAATTGTCCATCGGCATATAAAACACTATTTCCCAGTGTTGCCATTCCGGAGTGAGCAAAATCGGGTGACATATTATCACCCGCTGTTTTTTCAATGACAGAACCCGTATCCACACCACCAATAATGGCGGCATCACCAGTACCAGTAATAGTAATGGTTAGGTTTTCTGTTGAGCTGCTGTTGTGCTCATCAGTGATTGTGACTGGAATCGTAAGGGTTTGAGTTTGTTTATCTGCCAGATGTTGGTAGGTACTATTCGAAGGATCAAAGCTGTAGCTACCGTCTTTATTTAAGGTCAATCCATCTACAGGATTTGCTACTGAATAAGTTAACTGGGCACCATCATCGATATCTGTGCCGGCCATTTGACCTTGGAGTAATTGCCCATCTTCGGTAACCGAGTGCGATTGCGCAGCAATAGTTGGTTTATCGTTGGTTCCATTAATCGTAACTTTGATTGTTGATGGAGTACCATCGATGGAAGAGATAATGAAAGTTTCTTCGACCTTATCGCCGACGTTCAATTGATTAAACGCGCTGTTGGCGGTGAAGGTCCAGTGACCATTAGCATCAATGTTTAGGTTGCCGTTGGCACCAATAATTGAATTCGGTGTGAACGCATTATCTGGGTTATCTATGTCGGTGCTGATCAACGTACCTGATGTGGTTACCGCTTTGTCAGTCTCATCGATAACGACGGTCGCACTGCTAACAGTGGCTTTGTCATTGGTTCCGTTGATCGTTACTTTGATGGTCGACGTTGTGCCATCAACGGATGACACAGTAAAGGTTTCTTCAACTTTGTCACCGACGTTCAACTGATTAAACGCGCTGTTAGCGGTGAAGTTCCAATGACCATTGGCATCAATGGTCAGATCACCGTTGGTCCCCGTAATGGAACCTGACGTAAACGCATTATTTGGATTATCCACGTCGGTACTGGTTAGCGTACCTGAAGCCGTTACCGCTTTGTCAGTCTCATCCACACTGACTGTTGCTGTACTGACCGTCGCTGCATCGTTAGTACCGTTAATCGTCACTCTGATCGTTGACGGTGTGCCATCAACAGACGACACAGTAAAGGTTTCTTCGACTTTGTCACCGACGTTCAATTGATTGAATGCGCTGTTGGCGGTGAAGGTCCATTGACCACTTGAATCAATGTTAAAGTCGCCGTTAGCACCAGACACTGTACTTGGTGTGAACGCATTATCAGTGTTATCGATATCGGTGCTGGTTAGCGTGCCTGAGGTAGTCACCGCAGTATCGGTTTCATCCACAGCAACAGTGGCAGTGCTAACCGTGGCAGCATCATTGGTGCCATTAATCGTGACTTTTATAGTCGAGGGTGTGCCATCAACGGACGACACAGTAAAGGTTTCTTCTACTTTGTCACCGACGTTCAACTGATTAAACGCGCTGTTGGCGGTGAAGCTCCAGTGACCATTGGCATCAATAGTCAGGTCACCGTTGGTGCCAGTAATCGAATCCGGTGTGAATGCATTATCTGGATTATCCACGTCAGTACTGGTCAATGTTCCTGATGTCGTTACCGCTTTGTCAGTCTCATCCACACTTGCAGTTGCGGTACTGACCGTTGCTTTGTCATTGGTGCCATTAATCGTCACTTTGATGGTCGAGGGTGTGCCATCAACGGACGACACAGTAAAGGTTTCTTCAACTTTGTCACCGACGTTCAACTGATTAAATGCGCTGTTGGCGGTGAACGTCCAACGACCATTAGCATCAATGTTTAGGTTGCCGTTAGTACCAATAATTGAATCCGGTGTGAACGTATTCTCTGGGTTATCGACATCGGTACTGGTTAGCGTTCCTGAAGTTGTCACTGCTTTGTCGGTTTCATCGATAGCTACGGTTGCGCTGCTAACAGTAGCTTTATCGTTGGTTCCGTTGATCGTAACTTTGATCGTTGATGGTGTTCCATCGATGGAAGAGATAGTGAAAGTTTCTTCGACTTTGTCACCGACGTTGAATTGATTAAATGCGCTGTTGGCGGTGAACACCCAATGTCCATTAGCATCAATGTTTAGGTTGCCGTTAGTACCGGAAATAGAATCGGGCGTGAACGTGTTATCTGGATTATCGATATCGGTGCTGGTTAGCGTGCCTGACGTGGTAACCGCTTTGTCCGTCTCATCAATAGCTACGGTTGCGCTGCTAACAGTCGCAGCGTCGTTAGTACCATTAATTGTCACTTTGATCGTTGACGGAGTGCCATCAACAGATGACACCGTGAAGGTTTCTTCGACCTTATCGCCGACGTTCAATTGATTAAACGCGCTGTTAGCGGTGAAGTTCCAATGACCATTGGCATCAATGGTCAGGTCGCCGTTGGTGCCTGAAATGGAATCCGGTGTGAACGTATTATCTGGATTATCAACATCGGTACTGGTCAACGTTCCTGAAGTAGTTACCGCTTTGTCAGTCTCATCCACACTGACTGTTGCGGTACTGACCGTCGCTTTATCGTTGGTGCCATTAATCGTCACCTTGATGGTGGACGGTGTGCCATCAATAGACGAGACCGTAAAGGTTTCCTCAACTTTATCGCCAACATTTAACTGATTAAATACGTTGTTGGCGGTGAATGTCCAATGGCCATTGGCATCGATGTTTAGGTTGCCGTTCGAGCCAATTAGTGAATCTGGCGTAAACGTATTGTCTGGGTTGTCTAAATCGGTGCTGGTTAGCGTGCCTGACGTGGTTATCGCTTTGTCAGTTTCATCGATAGCAACGGTCGCGCTGCTGACGGTGGCTTTATCATTGGTTCCATTGATCGTCACCTTGACGGTGGACGGCGTGCCATCAACAGATGACACCGTGAAGGTTTCTTCAACTCTGTCGCCGACGTTTAATTGGTTAAACGCGCTGTTAGCGGTGAAGTTCCAATGACCATTGACATCAATAGAGAGGTTGCCGTTAGTGCCAGTGATGGAATCTGGCGTGAATGCGTTGTCTGGATTATCGATATCGGTGCTGGTTAGCGTACCTGAGGTGGTTACCGCTTTGTCAGTTTCATCGATAGCAACGGTCGCACTGCTAACAGTGGCTTTGTCATTGGTACCATTAATCGTGACTTTTATGGTCGAGGGTGTGCCATCTACAGACGACACCGTAAAGGTTTCTTCGACTTTATCGCCGACATTCAACTGATTAAACGCGCTGTTGGCGGTGAAGACCCAATGACCATTGGCATCAATAGTCAGGTTACCGTTGGCGCCTGAAATGGAATCTGGTGTGAACGTATTGTCTGGGTTGTCTACATCGGTACTGGTTAGGGTGCCTGAGGTGGTTACCGCTTTGTCAGTCTCATCGATGGCGACGGTCGAACTGTTAACAGTGGCTTTGTCATTGGTACCATTAATCGTGACTTTTATGGTCGAGGGTATGCCATCAACGGACGACACAGTGAAGGTTTCTTCGACTTTGTCACCGACGTTTAATTGATTAAATGCGCTGTTGGCGGTGAATGTCCAATGTCCATTAGCATCAATGTTTAGGTTGCCGTTAGTACCGGAAATAGAATCGGGCGTGAACGTGTTATCTGGATTATCGATATCGGTGCTGGTTAGCGTGCCTGACGTGGTAACCGCTTTGTCCGTCTCATCAATAGTTACGGTTGCGCTGCTAACAGTCGCAGCGTCGTTAGTACCATTAATCGTAATTTTGATCGTCGAAGGGGTGCCATCAACAGAATTTACAGTGAAGGTTTCTTCAACTTTGTCACCGACGTTCAACTGATTAAATGCGCTGTTGGCGGTGAAATTCCAATGTCCATTAGCATCAATGGTCAGGTCGCCGTTCGTGCCAGTGATGGAATCTGGCGTGAATGCGTTGTCTGGATTATCGATATCGGTACTGGTTAGCGTGCCTGAAGTTGTCACTGCTTTGTCAGTCTCATCGATGGAGACGGCGGCACTGCTGACCGTAGCAGCGTCGTTGGTACCATTAATTGTCACTTTGATCGTTGACGGAGTGCCATCAACAGATGACACCGTGAAGGTTTCTTCGACCTTATCGCCGACGTTCAATTGATTAAACGCGCTGTTAGCGGTGAAGTTCCAATGACCATTGGCATCAATGGTCAGATCACCGTTGGTGCCTGTAATGGAACCTGACGTAAACGCATTATCTAGGTTATCCATGTCGGTACTGGTTAGCGTACCTGAGGTGGTTACCGCTTTGTCAGTCTCATTGATGGCAACAGTTGCGCTACTGACGGTGGCTTTATCGTTGGTGCCATTGATCGCAACTTTGATTGTTGATGGTGTGCCATCAACGGAAGAGACAGTGAACGTTTCTTCGACTTTGTCGCCGACGTTTAACTGATTAAATGCGTTGTTGGCGGTGAATGTCCAATGACCATTAGCGTCAATAGTTAGGTCGCCGTTGGTGCCTGTAATGGAGTTTGGCGTGAACGTATTATCTGGATTATCTACATCGGTACTGGTGAGGGTTCCAGAAGTTGTTATAGCGCTGTCAGTTTCATCCACACTGACCGTTGCTGTACTGACCGTCGCTTTATCGTTGGTGCCTTTGATCGTGACTTTGATCGTTGATGGGGTGCCATCGATGGAAGAGACCGTAAAGGTTTCTTCGACCTTATCGCCAACGTTCAATTGATTAAACGCGCTGTTAGCGGTGAAGTTCCAATGACCATTGGCATCAATGGTGAGATCACCATTAGCTCCAACAATGGAGTCTGGTGTGAACGTATTGTCTGGGTTATCAACATCGGTACTGGTTAGCGTACCTGAAGTCGTCACAGTTGTGTCAGTCTCATCGATAGCAACGGTCGCGCTGCTGAGAGTAGCGGCGTCGTTAGTACCATTAATCGTAATTTTGATCGTCGATGGGGTGCCATCGATGGAAGAGACAGTGAACGTTTCTTCGACTTTATCGCCGACATTTAATTGATTAAACGCGCTGTTAGCTGTGAAGAACCAGTGACCATTGGCATCAATAGTCAGGTCACCGTTGGTGCCAGTAATCGAATCCGGTGTGAATGCATTATCTGGATTATCCACGTCAGTACTGGTTAGTGAACCCGCAGTTGTTATTGCTTTGTCAGTCTCATCAACAGCAACAGACATACTACTTACTGTGGCTGAATCATTGTTGCCATTGATATAAACATTAAGTTCAAATGGCGAGCCATCTTTTGTGTGTATTTGAAAGTGCTCGGTTAGAGTGTCGCCATTATTAAGTCGGTCTATCACCGGGTTATTATTGTCAGCTATGTAAGACCAAGTGCCTTGGCTTGTAAGTTTCAATTCACCATAGGTTCCATGCAGACTTTCGGGCAAAAACTCTGACTCATTACTGTCTCTATCATCAACATATAATTGGCCACCTGTATGTAGGTGGCCATTTTGTACATTGATATCTTCATATACGGCCTTACCTAACCCAGTGGGAGATGCGCTAGTGCTTGTTTTCGAGAGGAGGTTTGGGGAGTAACTGCTTACAACTGGATTATCATTCGTACCATTCACTGCAATGGTTATTTGATGAGGCGTACCGTCAGCAGAGTGAACCGTGATGGTATCCGTCGCTGTTGAACCTTGTCCTAAGGCTTGAACGGTAGGGTTCTGGTTATCTAAATCATAAGCCCAAGAACCGTCTGGTTGGATGGAGAGGGTGCCCAAATGGCCTTGAAGTTGTTCGGCTTGAAAGTGATCTTGGTTTAAATCTGGGTCTGAGACGGTTAACTGCCCATGAGCGTGTAATGTTGAATCTTCGACCAGAGTTCCAGTATCTAATCCACTAACTACGGCGTTGTCATCGATTCCACCGACCGTCATTTCGATGGTTTGAGGAGTACCATCTTTAGTATGAATCGTGAATGATTCATGAAGGCTAGTTAATGAAGTGAGTGCTTGGATATTAGGAAGTGAGTTGTCAACTTGGTAATGCCATGCACCATTGGCATCGATTGTCAGCGTGCCGTATTTCCCGGCAATCGTTTCAGCAATAACCGAACTTTGATCATGGTCTGGGTCTACCACATCAATTTTGCCCGCTGCATTCAATAAACCATGAGAATCTACGTTTTGATCTTCAGTCACTACACCGCGTAAATCTCCTGAAATGGACGGAGTATCTTGTTTTCCGGAAATTGGAATTTGAACAACAACACTCGATCCATTTGATAAATGAAGCATGAACTTATCTGTACCGGGTTGATTCTGGTGCAGCAAAACATATTGAGGGGAGAGTGGGTTTAGTACAAAGGTGTATTTACCACTCACATCGACATGCAGTTCTCCATATTTTCCTTGGATAACTTCCGGTGTGAAGGTAACTGGAACGTTCGGTGTTGTCGGTTGATTTTTCGTGGGAGGTGTTATACCGCCTGCCTCAATTGAAGGAAGAGAACTGGCTGGAACGTAATGGACTTGAGGATGTGACAAGCTAGAAAGGTGATGTGAAGGTCTTAATGTCGTTTCACCTTTCTGAGAAGCAAGCTCATGATCAGCAGCAACGTTAGAGTCGTGAATATTTCTTGTTATTGGTTTTTGATTTTCGTCTTTAGAAATATGTTCACTTTGATGAACGTCACTTTTTTGGTTGTCGGATAGCTCTTGTTGAACTAACTTGGCATCGTCGATTGATGTGTTGGTTTCCGCTGAGGCGTGCTTCGCTAAAGAAGGTAGAATGAGCATTAAAGATTGAGAGAGAGGCACATTAACCTTTAATTTCGAATGCAATCGGAGTTTCTTTTGAGTCTTCCGTTTCGACGCCTCTATGGGTTTGGTGTCTTGATGCTCTTTTTTATCGAGCTTTGGGCTTTTTTTGACGTTGTTTTTTTTAGTCATTTTTTCATCCGTGAATCTCTATTATTCTTATCTAAGTAAAATACACAGATCGAGGTTTAGCGAGCTAATGAGATAATTTTTAAAGAAAATTTCCTTAAATCAAACGACTCTCTCACTTTAGTGTAAAGCGTGTTGAATATTCATTCGGCTATTGGTTAAAGATATTGAGTAATGAACTTGACCTTACCCTAAGGGTAACCTTTATAGTTAGCTTGAAAACCTAAAGGTAAGCTATGACAAACACACTCCGTACAACTTGGATTACTGTTTTCAGCATCGTTGCGATGTTGGTGTCTAGCTACGCCTCAAGTTCATCGATCATGATGACCAATGTGATGATGTCTCAAATGGGTTCGAACCAGTCCGCTTGTTACCATAGTGATGCTTTGGCAGATGATATGGTGGCGGAATGCCACGTCGTAAGCTCCGAATCACACGCTGAACACACCAATATGGTGGATGCTCAGGTATTTGATTCTCAGTGTCATATGTCTCCAGAGAGCGGAGATTGTGGCGACATGATGGGAAACCATTGCTCTGGTTCCGACTGTTGTGCCTCTGTTTGTTCTACAGTTTCTTACCCTATTCAGGCTGTTCAAACTGTTAATCCATTTATCTCTTCATTCGCTCGTTTTCAATCTGTCACTATTGGCCAGAAAGTCGCACGCGCTCAATCTTTACTACGCCCACCCACCGCATAAATCTATATCTAAAAACATAGCGATATCAGGGGAATAAATCTGATACGCCAATCTTTTATATGCGTTATTTAACGCTAGATATGGACATTCATTGTGAATATAAAACCAACAACTTCCGTGTTTGAAATAAACGCGAGTGTCGTGGTCGCTGTTGCCTTTGTTTCGAGTGCTGCCTTTATTTCAGCCAGTGCTTTAGCTGCTGCGCCTACTTCAACACAAGCCGATCCACAGAGCTCAACACAGCAACTCAATACACTGATTGAGATTGCTTTAAGCGAAGATGGAAATCGCAAACAGTACTTTGCTCAGTCTCAAGCGATGCGAGAAACGGGCATTGCCAACGCGACCTTAATGGACCCGAAACTAAAAGTCGGATTTGGCGGTCTGCCAGTCGATAGCTTCCAGTTTGATGAAGACCCGATGACCAATATTTCGGTCGGTCTAATGCAGCAATTTGAACGTGGCGATACGCTGGATCTTCAGCAGAAAAAAGCCGGTCAGCAAGCGGATGGGTTAGCGCTTCAAGTGCAGGCTCGTGAGCTTACCGTTGCTAACAGCATGACGCAGCTTTGGCTTGAATTGGGTTACCAGAAAGTCGCAGAAGGTGTTATGCGTGAAAACCGACGCCTTTTGGTTGAGCTAGAAAACTATGTGCAAACCAACTACTCGATTGGTAAAAGCGAAGCGCAAGATCTGCTTAATGCTCAGCTTCAAGTCAGCAAGCTTGATGAAAAGTTACAAGCCAATCAGCAAGTTCAACGCCGCTTGATCTCTCAACTGTCTGAGTGGCTCGGTTCTGATTGGTTAGGGAACCAAGCGATTGACTCTCAGGCTCTTTATCCTCAGGGGAGGCTTCATGCGACCAACTACATTGATTGGTCGTTATTGGAGAGCAAGTTGGCGACTAACCGTGATTCAACCAAGCACTATCAACTGTTGACGGATCATCCGCTCGTTAAGATCACAGATGCGACTATCTCATCTAATCAAACTCAGGTAGAGCTAGCCGAGCAAGCGTATACGCCTCAATTTGGCGTGGAAGTGATGTATGCCCATCGACAAGCGAACAACATGGCTGGCGAACCTGCCTCTGATCTTGTCAGTGCTTATCTTACTGTCGATATCCCTTTGTTTACGGGTAACCGACAGGATAAGAACTTGTCGGCGGCTCAGTACCAAGTTGGTGCAGCTAAATCCCAAAAAGACACCTTACTTTCCCAAATGAACGCGCAAGTGAATGCATTATTGGTGGATAAGGCGAACCTCACCCAGCGTTTAGAACGCTACCAAAGCACTTTGCTTCCTCAAACTGCCGCTCGAATTAGTGCGGTTGAAAGGGGCTATCAAAACAATACCGCTCAGTTTAACGATGTCATTTTAGCAACGACCGATGAGCTGGCGCTTAAGTTAGAGCAACAACGTTTGATCACCGATCTCAACATAGTTAACAGTAAACTGGCGGCGTTAGTCAGTGGTTTTGAATACCAAGTAAACCAACCACAACTCAACTCAAGCGCAACTAAACACACAGCCAATCAATAAGGGAATAGACAATGAATACAGTAAAAGTAGCGACTATCGCTTTGTTGGTCGGTGGTGCATTGGGTTTTGGTGTGAATCACTTTGTCATTGGTTCAGCACATAACATGTCAGCGATGGCAGGAGTGGAGGGAGCGGAATCTAAAGCTGACGAAAGTAATGAACCTCTGTATTGGGTTGCGCCTATGGACCCAAATTATCAGCGAGACAAGCCGGGTCAGTCACCTATGGGGATGGATTTAATTCCTGTTTATGCGGATGACTCAAGTGCGGGAGCAGACAAGGCGGGAACTGTGTATATCGACCCGTCGGTAGAAAATAATCTTGGTGTCAAAACAGCAAAAGTTAACTTTGAAGCGTTGTCTCCTCGTATTGAAACCGTGGGTTACGTGGCGTTCGATGAAAGTACATTGTGGCAAACCAACGTAAGAGCAGCAGGCTGGGTTGAGAAGCTTTATATCAATGCTGTCGGTGAGAAGGTGAATAAGGGCGATGTGTTGTTCACACTTTATTCTCCAGAGCTGGTTAAGGCACAAGAAGAGTTACTTAGCGCTTATAAAACGGGTCGCAAAGGGCTGGTCAAGGGATCCACTGAACGCTTGATCACCTTGGGTGTCGATAAGGATCAGATTCGTTCGATCACTCGCCGAGGTAAAGCCTCGCAAACCATAAAAATTAAAGCACCCGCAGATGGCGTTATCGCTAGCCTCAATATTCGTGAGGGTGGTTATCTTTCGCCTGCGCAAGCGGTAATCAGCGCAGGCCCTCTAGACGAGGTGTGGGTTGATGCCGAAGTGTTTGAGCGCCAAGCTCACTGGATCTCATCGGGCAGTAATGCAGAGATGACACTGGATGCGATTCCGGGCAAAGAGTGGCAGGGCAACGTTGATTATGTGTATCCAATTCTTGACCCGAAAACTCGAACTTTACGCGTTCGTTTAAAGTTCTCCAATCCCCACGGCGAGCTAAAGCCAAATATGTTTGCCAATATTGCGCTGAAACCCATTAGTGATGAAGCCGTTCTTACTATCCCAAGATCTTCGGTGATTCACTCCGGTGGTATGACTCGAGTGGTAATGTCAGAAGGTTCTGGAAAGTATCGTTCTGCTCGTATTGAGGTTGGTCGTGAAGCTGGCGAAAAAATAGAGGTGCTTCAAGGGCTGGAGCAAGGCGAAAACATTGTCACTTCTGCACACTTCATGTTGGATTCTGAATCGAGCCAATCAGCTGATCTGTCACGCATCAATGGTGTTGAGGAAGATGCTGAAACTGTATGGGCAAACGGTGAAATTTCCGATGTTATGCAAGGCAGTCGCATGGTGACGATTAACCATCAGCCTGTTCCAGAATGGGATTGGCCGGGCATGGTGATGAACTTCACCTTTGCGGAAGGCTTGGACATGAGTGACGTGCAGCGTGGTAAGGCAATTGATTTTGAGATGAGAAAGACAGAGTCAGGGCAGTACGAGGTTGTTGATTACAAGGTCAACAAACACAAGATCGCTGGCGAAGTTTGGGTAACAGGTGACATCACTATGTTGATGGCAGATTTTGGCATGATCACCGTAAAACATCAGCCAGTCCTTGAGTGGAATTGGAAGGCGGGTGAAATGAACTTCCAAGTAAGTGATGACCTTGATTTATCCGAGTTTACCGAGGGTCAAAGCATTCGGTTTCTAGTGGCGAAGCAAGGTTCTGATTATGTGCTCAAATCTCTCGAACCGACGAATAGCACGGGTGAGGGCACATTATGATCAATGCAATCATTCGTTGGTCCATCAGTAACCGATTCTTGGTTCTGGTTGCCACTGTAGCCATCGTATTTGGCGGCTTATACAGCGTTAAAAATACGCCCGTCGATGCTATCCCAGATCTTTCTGATGTCCAGGTGATCATCAAAACCAGCTATCCGGGGCAAGCGCCTCAAGTAGTCGAAGATCAGGTGACCTATCCGCTCACAACGGCGATGTTAGCCGTTCCGGGTGCAGAAACGGTTCGTGGCTACTCGTTCTTTGGTGATTCCTATGTCTATATCATCTTCAATGACGATACCGATATGTACTGGGCGCGTTCACGAGTGTTGGAGTACTTAAGCCAAGTTGCACCTAACTTGCCATCGAGTGCCAAGCCAACACTAGGACCAGATGCAACTGGTGTAGGCTGGGTTTACAGCTATGTACTGCAAGACAAAACCGGTAAGCACGACTTAGCAGAGCTTCGTAGTCTGCAAGATTGGTTCTTGAAATACGAGCTGCAAACCGTAGAAGGCGTGTCTGAAGTGGCGACCGTTGGCGGCATGGTGAAGCAGTACCAAGTACAGATTGATCCTGCCAAGTTACGTGCTTACGACCTAACACTTCAGCAAGTCAACAAGGCAATCCAAGATGGTAATCAAGAAACCGGTGCGTCTGTCGTTGAAATTGCCGAAGCCGAGCACATGGTTCGTACAACCGGCTACCTCACAAGCATCGAAGACATTCAATCTCTGCCGCTAAAAGTGACCGACAAGGGTACTCCTCTGTTATTGGGCGACATTGCCGACATTAACCTTGGCCCGCAAATGCGTCGTGGTATCTCTGAACTCAATGGTGAGGGCGAAGCGGTTGGCGGCGTTATCGTGATGCGCTTTGGTGAAAATGCCAGTGAAGTGATCGACTCAGTTAAATCCAAACTCGCTAAACTGCAAGCGGGCTTACCTGATGGTGTCGAGATTGTCGCGACTTATGATCGTTCTACTTTGATTGATTCAGCCGTTGAAAACCTTTGGAAGAAGCTTGCTGAAGAGTTCATCGTGGTCGCCGTCGTGTGTGCGCTGTTCTTGTTCCATATCCGTTCGTCGTTGGTTATCGCTCTAAGTCTGCCTGTCGGTATCTTGGGTGCATTCATTGTGATGCATTGGCAGGGTATTAACGCCAACATCATGTCTCTTGGTGGAATAGCGATTGCGATTGGCGCCATGGTGGATGGTGCCATAGTAATGATCGAGAACGTTCATAAACATATTGAACGGACTCCGCTCACTGACAAAAACCGTTGGCAAGTGATTGGTAAAGCAGCAGAAGAAGTTGGCGCACCGCTGTTCTTCTCTCTGATTATCATTACCTTGAGCTTTGTACCTGTGTTCGCGTTAGAAGGACAAGAAGGCAAGATGTTCTCGCCACTTGCGTTTACCAAGACGTATGCGATGGCCGCAGCAGCCGGTTTGGCTATCACGCTTGTGCCTGTGTTAATGGGCTACTTTATTCGTGGCAACGTGTTACCTGAAAACAAGAATCCAGTTAACCGCAGTTTAGTGGCGATGTACAAGCCGCTTCTAAACCTCAGCCTAAAATATCCAAAGGTGATGATTGTTATCGCACTTGGCTTAATGGCGTCTGCCTATTACCCAACCAGCAAGCTTGGTAGTGAGTTCATTCCTCCTTTGGACGAAGGGGATTTGATGTACATGCCAACCACGTATCCGGGTATCTCAATAGGTAAGGCTCGTGAGTTGTTGCAACAAACCAACAAGCTCATCAAAACCATTCCAGAAGTCGAAACCACATGGGGCAAAATCGGACGCGCAGAAACGGCAACCGATCCTGCGCCACTGACCATGATTGAAACGGTGATTCAGCTTAAACCACGAGATGAGTGGCGTGACGGTGTCACTACAGAGTCGCTGCGTAAAGAGTTTGATGATCTGATTCAGTTCCCCGGTTTAACCAATGCTTGGGTTATGCCAATCAAAACCCGTATCGACATGTTAGCGACCGGCATTAAAACCCCAATCGGTATCAAAATCGCAGGCCCGGATCTGAGCGTAATTGAAGATATTGGTTCTCAGCTGGAACCTATCTTAAATGGTGTTAGCGGTACGGCTTCTGTGTATGCCGAACGTGTTGCTGGTGGTCGTTATGTGACGATAGACATTAAACGCCGCTCTGCTGCGCGATATGGCTTGAGCATTAAAGAAGTGCAACAGGTTATCTCGACTGCAGTTGGCGGGATGAATGTGGGTGAAACCGTTGAAGGGCTAGAACGTTACCCAATCAATGTACGTTACCCACAAAGCTATCGTGACTCTGTCGTTAAGTTGCAGAACCTGCCGTTAGTGACACCAAATGGAGCGCGAATTGCTCTCTCTGATGTTGCGGATATTCGTTATGAAGATGGGCCTCCAATGATAAAGACGGAGAACGCGCGTCCTAATGGTTGGGTGTTCGTTGACATCGAAGGGCGTGACTTAGGTTCTTATGTGGCTGAAGCGCAACAAGTCGTTGCCGAACAAGTTGTATTACCTGCGGGTTACTCGCTCGCTTGGTCTGGTCAATACGAATACATGGAGCGCGCGAAGGAGCGTTTGAGTGTCGTTGTGCCAATCACCATCGCCATCATCATGTTGTTGCTCTACCTAAGCTTCCGCCGCGTCGGTGAAGTGATGATGATCATGGCAACACTTCCTTTGGCTATGGTGGGTGGACTGTGGTTGATGCATTACCTCAATTACAACTTCTCGATAGCCGTGGGTGTTGGTTTTATTGCACTTGCAGGCGTTGCGGTCGAGATAGGCGTGATCATGTTGGTTTATCTCAACCAAGCGTGGCACTACAAAAAGCTCGATGCAGAACAAAACCAACAAACGCTTCAACAAGCTGATCTAACTGATGCCATTCGTGAAGGCGCAGGACTGCGTGTGCGCCCTGTGATGATGACGGTTCTTACGGTGATCATTGGTCTCATTCCAATCATGTATGGCGAGGGTACGGGCTCAGAAGTGATGCAACGAATCGCAGCACCAATGATAGGCGGAATGGCTTCTGCCCTGTTGCTTACCCTACTGGTGTTGCCTGCAATCTTTAAGCTTTGGAAACAGCGTGAGATTACCCAAAGCCAAAACGAGACAAACCAATAACGTCTTGATTATTGGACCTTACTTACCAAAACAGAGTGGGTAAGGGCGCACCATATGAACATGTGAAACTAACAAATAAATAACTGAATTAATCTAAGGAACGATCATGAAAAAGACACTTATTGCGATTGCATTGACGTTAACTACTGCAACCGCGTTTGCTGCAATGGACCATTCAACTGTTGACCATTCAAGTATGGATCATTCAGATATGGACCACTCGATGATGAAAAATGGAGAAATGGATCATTCAAAAATGGATCACAGTATGATGACGAGTGGAAAGATGGACCATTCAAAGATGATGAATATGGGTGGAATGATGGGCATGGAAGGTATGTCAGAAGTTGGGATGCCAGCTCAAGGCGCGAAGCCCGATAAAGTGGTTCATGTGCTGCTAAGTGATGATATGAAAATCACATTTAAAAACAAGGTCGATATAGAGCCAAATGACGTAGTGCAGTTTGTTGTGATGAATACAGGCAAGATTGATCACGAATTCTCGATTGGTTCTGCCTCAGAGCAGCTAGAGCATCGTGAAATGATGAAAAACATGGGTAATCACGCTCATGACTCGGGTAGCACAGTCACGGTTAAGCCGGGCAAAGCGAAGCAGATGCTTTGGCATTTCCACGGTGATAATCAAGTCGAATTTGCCTGCAATATTCCAGGACACGCGGAAGCGGGCATGGCGAAGTCGATAACGCTTTAGGCATTATCTAATAGAGCTAGAAATAGCTGCTAGAAAAGTACTAAAAACAGAAAGCTAAAAGATAAGTCTTAGCTCATCGCGCTAGTTGAGACTTATCTTTCTTGGCCACTACTGTAATAGGATCGATGTTTCCAGTAGGTGGTGAGCTTCGCCACTAAGATGTGGTAACTCTGACATGATCTTCTTAAGTTTGTCGTCGATTGATTCTGCTTCATTCAGCGATCGAAAAGCCAGCACGGCCTGTTCTGGTTCGCTGCTCACATAACCTTTCAACGTATTAAGCTGAATTTTGTTCGCATTTTCGACTTTTGACAGTGCGACATTGATTGCTTCGATGTTTATTGTTAACTCATTGCTTTTAAACATTTTTAATTATTTTTGGTTGTTGCTAATGCGCGCACATTAACACAACTGTTTTTTTGGATATTGACCAAGATTATTAAACCCGCACTTTTATGAAATCTGAGTTTAACTGAGAAGCACTAGCACAATATCGTTTTGTCTATCCATGCAATTGATTCATGAGCTTGTTCCTTAGTGTTAAACATGACAAGAAATCATAATATTTATTTTTACGAGTCTATTTTTTGCGAATGTTAACTCTCTATTATTGAATCTATTTCGCTAGTTTCCTTGGAGATATGAAACATCTTTAAGGAATAATGATGCAAAAAGGAACGTTATCTCTCGCGGTTGTCATGATTTTATCTTCTGGAGTAACTTATGCAGAAGAGCAGATTAGAAATAGTCACTTTAAAGGCAATATGGATGGTTGGTGGAATGCTGGCGCCAACATAGCAACAGAAAGTAATGAAGCGTGTATTGATATTAAAAACCCAGGGAAAAATTCTTGGGATGTTATTTTAGGCCATAGCGGTATTGGCTTAGAGCAAGGTCAGAAATATCAGGTATCGTTCGATGCATATGCAAATATTGATACTGAGATGAAAGCCTTGATCCAACATGAAGGGCCTCCTTATACGCATTATTTTCTAAGTGACGTGGGTGTATCAACAGACAAGCAAAGCTATACGTTTGATTTTGTACAAGAACTTGATAGTGACGCCGATACAGAATTCCAGTTTCAATTAGGCGCACAGAAAACGGGTGTCATCTGTGTTGATAATGTTTCTGTTGTAGGTAAGCCATTTGTAAAAGTAGCGACTAAGACGCCTATTCGAGCTAACCAAGTTGGCTTCTTACCTCAATCCGACAAGTATATCTTTGTTGAAAACTCGTCAACTGAACCTCTTAAATGGACATTAGTATCTCAATCAGGGATCAGCCTTGATCTCGGTAAAACAGAAGTCTTCGGTTTGAATAAAGCGTCGGGTGAGCACATTCACCGAGTTAACCTTTCAAACTATACAGAGACAATGAACGGATTAACGATCAAAGTCGGCGATGATGTCAGTTATCCATTCGATATTCGAAACGATGTTTATAGCCAGTTAAAGCTCGATGCCTTGTCTTACTTTTATCAAAATCGTAGTGGCATTGAAATAAAGCCAGAGTTCGTTCAACGTGATGATCTTGCGAGGCCCGGTGGCCACATGTCTGATACTGCAACATGTTTTGATAAAGTTGATAGTTGGGGAAATAAATGGCCTGGCTGCGACCTGACTATTGATGCGACCGGTGGTTGGTACGATGCGGGCGACCATGGTAAATACACGGTGAATAGTGGTATTTCAACTTGGACACTTCTGAACTTATACGAGCGAGGTAAGTTCTTAGAGAACAAATCACTTCCTTTTTCAGAGAGCAAAGTAAAAATCCCTGAAGCAACCAATGGCGTGAACCCGCTGTTGTCTGAAGCTCGCTGGAACATAGAGTTCATGTTAGCGATGCAAGTTGACTCTGACACGCCTATCGCCGTTCCTGTTGGTAATCAGTCTGCGAGTAAAAACCTCAAACTTACCGAAATTAACGCGAGAGGGCTGGCATTCCACAAGATCGCGGATGAGTCTTGGACTGGCATGCCATTACCACCACATAAAGATACTCAGAAACGTTATGTTGGTTATCCCACTACTGCGGCTTCATTGAATCTGGCGGCAATCGGTGCTCAGTGCGCACGTATTTGGAAAGATATCGACAGCGACTTCTCACAGTTATGCTTGGATTCAGCGACCAAAGCGTGGAACGCCGCAAATCAACATCAAGATATCTATGCTTACGACAACTTTACAGGTTCTGGGCCGTACGATGATATCGAATTGAGTGATGAGCGATACTGGGCTGCAGCCGAGCTCTTTATCACAACCAATGATGAGGCTTACAAAAAAGTATTGATTGATTCCCCGCACTATCTTGAAGTGCCGAAAGGGAACATCAATGCGGATGGAGACATGTATTGGCAGTATATAGCGCCTGCGGGCACCGTGAGTTTAGCCGTGGTACCCAATTTATTGGACAGCCAAGTTATTGAACAAGCACGTAAGAACATCATTAAAACGGCAGAATCTTATACCAAGCAAGTTGCCAATGAAGGCTATAACATTCCTTATACCGTCGAAGAGTATTCGTGGGGCTCAAACTCCAACCTTGTAAACCGAAGTATCTTTTTGATTTACGCTCACGATTTTTCTAATGATGTTCGATACATCAAAGCGGCGGCTAGTGCGATGGATTATATCCTCGGAGGTAACCCGATGAATATCTCTTATGTTACTGGTTATGGAACGAAATCTGCAGAGAATCCTCATCATCGATTCTGGGCTTACGCTGCGGATGAAAACTCACCAAAACCAGCGCCGGGCGCGTTAATTGGAGGACCAAATTCGGTAAGTTTTAGTGATCCTATTGCCGCTGTGATGAAAGGCAAGTGTGTTGGACAAACGTGTTACAGCGATAATATTGGAGCTTGGACGTTGAATGAAATAACCATCAATTGGAATGCGCCGCTTGTCTGGGTCGCGTCTGCTTTAGATGAAGGAAAGCTTGATTGAGGTAATCAATTAAATTAAGAATATTCAAAGAGTAATATCATTTGGTATTGCTCTTTTTTAATACAAAAAATCACACAATGAAGTGCGCAGTTTTAGGTTTTTAAGCTGAGATGAGATGGTGAATCTAAAGGGGTATTGTAACTAAAGAGAATTTGAAACTAAACAGAAGTTGGAGCGTGCAGCGGGAATCGAACCCGCATCATCAGCTTGGAAGGCTGAGGTAATAGCCATTATACGATGCACGCACACTGTCTTAAGAGTAAGACTGAGGCATCAAGAAGACTGGAGCGTACAGCGGGAATCGAACCCGCATCATCAGCTTGGAAGGCTGAGGTAATAGCCATTATACGATGTACGCACATCGTCTTAACGAGTTTGATAATGCCACATCTAACTGAAAACGAAACCTTTTTCTTTCATTTTTATTCTAAGTGCTCGCATAATCACCACTCCGCTAGTTTTTCAATCGTATCTGGCGTTTTAAGAGTGAATAAAATGTGATTAAACTCTCGTTAAGCTCACGATTCAAAGTAACATTTGATTTATTATTTTTGGAGACGTACGTCGGGTGAATTTATATACGAATACAGAGTGCTATTACCCCACAAACGTAAGCAAAATCTACGACTGTACGTGTTAATACAATCGTGATCTAAGCCGACTATCCAAGTAAATCGATAACAATAGGGATGCATAGATTTAACTTACGAAGGATTCGTATTATTCAGTAAACTAATCCCAAATGAGTAGAGTTATAGAGACTTCTAAGCCTTTGCAGAAAAAAGTAACGAGTTCAGTTGATAATTCGCGCAAAAGTCTCGTCATTCCGTCTATCGTTTGGTACATTTGCCGCACATTTTGTCTCCGCTAAAATACCCATGCCTTCTCAGTTCCGAATTAACAAAATTGTTGAAATTGGTGATACTCTTCACCGCAGTGGTTGCGCTCCGTATAAGCTTGAAAAATATACACAATATTATGCTAAAAAGCATGGTGTGGATGTGATGATCCAAGCAACGCCAACCGCGATCAATTATCAGTTTCCAGACGATAACAACGCTGTGATTCTTAAGCGTCTAAAGCCTGCTTCAATTAACCTGAGTTTGTTGGCCAATACGATCATTCGTATTAACCAACCGAGCAGTGAGCCCGTACCAGAGCCTGTCGGTTATTCTAAATTTGTGACTGCACTTGCCAACATGGGTATTCCGCCTGCGTATTTGATGCTAGTAGGCAGTACGTTGGAAGCGGTTGGCTTTTCTGCGTTACTGGGTTTGATGGTTTGGGTATGCCAGCAAGTTCTTCATTCACGTCGCGCTATCGCGGTTGAATTCATCTCGGCATTGTTAACGGGTATCTTCGTGGCGTTTTTGGCAAGTACAGGTTTGCCGATCCCTGTGTGGGCATTGTGTATCGCCTCGATTGTCTTGTTTGTCCCCGGGTTATCCATAGCCAACGCATTAGAATGTTTGGCGTTTAATGATCTCGTCTCTGGTACCAGCTTGCTAGGGCAGAGCGCCTTAACCCTGATTAAGCTATTTGTTGGGATTATCATGGGGCTCAATATTGGTGAAGCGATATGGGGACAAGCGGTCTCCATCGACTATACCAATGCGGTTCCGATGTGGATGCACATATCTGGCTTGGTGCTGATCTCTGTGTCTATCGGTGTGATGTTCAATGCGCGTCCTAAAGACATCTTACTTGGCTTGCCAGTTGCGGTTCTGGGTATGTGGGGGCCGTTTTATCTAGGTTTTGATAGTGGTTGGGTTGTGGGTACTTGGGTAACGACGGTTCTTATTACTTTGTACGGCACTTGGATTGCCAAGAAGATGGAGCTCACAGGCTCTATTTATATCGTGCAAGGGATCATCATTTTGGTTCCGGGTAGCCGCGTGCTGGTGAGTGCCAGTCAGTCTGTGTTCGAGCAGTCTATCTTGCCGATCCCTAGCATCGGTTTATCTGCGTTGTTTATGTTCTCCGCGATTGTGGCAGGACAAATCACAGCATATTCGATTTACTCGCCAAAAGTAGAGCGTTAAGCGGTTCTGCTTCTCAAATTTTTAAACAAACACAGCTTAGCGGCTGTGTTTGTTCGTTTTAGGTACTGCTTTTTTTAAGACAATTAGCTCTCCGTAAAACTTGTTAGATTTATGCTCGCTAAGCCTGACAAGAGTCATTAAAATGGAACAAATTCTATTTAAATGAAGTATTAACGTATGTCTCTACCTCCTTGTCCGCAATGCCAATCTGAATATGTCTACCCAGACCAAAACAACCTAATCTGCCCTGAGTGTGCCTACGAGTGGAACCCAGAAGAAGAGCGTTTAGAAAGAGAAGCCGCGCGTGTTAAGGACGTGAATGGCGTTGTATTGGAAAGTGGCGATAAAGTTACCTTCATTAAAGATCTAAAAATTAAAGGCAGCTCTTCTGTACTAAAAATCGGCACGAAAGCGGTAATCAGACGCATCAATGAAGGCAAAGATCACCAGCTAGATTGCAAGCTTGATGGTGGCGGTGAAATGCTTGTAACGGCTAAATACGTTAAGAAACAGTAATTCGGATTTCTTCAGAGTAGCAGCTCTGTGTGCACAAGGAGTTTATCGGATATGGACATACTCAAAGCCGACATGGCGTACTCAAATGCGTTCCACCATTATGTAAACGCTTGTATCGATGATGGACTCGAAATTTATACCGGTATTTCTGATGGCAGCGATACTTATTTAGAAAGGCGAATCGCTTATTCAAAAGGTGAGTGTTTGCCTGAAGGGTGGACACCTGCTTCTACTTACTTTTGTATCGAGTCTGGTCAGATTCTTGGTGTGACTAGAGTTCGTCACGGTACCAGTGAATACATTCATGACGTTATCGGGCACATCGGTTATGAGACGCTGCCACAAGCAAGAGGGCGAGGTATCGCAAGTCATATGCTGTCTTGGGTTCAGCGTTATGTACTTGTAGAAAGTGCTATTATTACCTGTGACTGCAACAATATTGCTTCGCAAAAAGTGATTGAGAAGTGCGGTGGGCAGTTCTTAAATACCTTTTACTCAGAGCAAGATAAACACGAAGTTCTACGCTATCAACTAAACCCTAAATGAACACTGAAGCATGGCACCTTCCAATTCTCACTTGCTTGTCGTGAGCGAGCTTTTTGGAAATGAACCCGCTGTTGTTTCTTATTCATTGATTATTGTTGGAGATATTTTGAAGTATTCGACAAGAACCGCTCAGTCATCAGATTATGAATTTCTGTTCGAGCTAAAAAAGGCGGCTGAATTTGAGCCAATCAAAGCTGTTTTTGGCTGGGATGAACAAGTTCAACGAGATATACACGCCGAAGAGTGGGCAGAAGAAAGGCCTAAAATCATAGAATATCAAGGCAAAGCAATTGGTAGTGTACTGCTTCAAAATAAAGGCAGTCACTTCTACTTTTGCCGATTCTTTTTGCTGCCTGAATATCATGGCAAGGGTGTTGGTAGTAAGGTTCTCACCGATTGTTTAGCTCACGCAGATAAGCTCAGTAAGCCAGTTGAGTTGAGTTATCTGCAAGGTAATCGAGTTGGAGAGCTGTACTTAAGATTTGGCTTTGAAATCACCTCGCAAAACGACCAGTTTGTATATATGTGGCGTAAATAGACATTCATTCAAAATGATCACACCGTGTCTGTAACTTGATAGGCACCTGACACCCATCTAACGTAAAACCACGTAAAGCTCCCTATGCTTGATGACTAAGCGATTACACTTAGAACAGATTAAGCATAAGGGAGTGTGCAGTGAATTATTACCCGACTTCAAAAATCGTGGGTGAACAAAGGTTTGGTTTTGGACCGAGATTAGCTCAAACAGCCTATTATTCGCCTTTAGAACAGTTGGATAAAAAGCCATTCGTTCACCAAGCTATTCAAGCTTTACCGACCACGGAATCTATCCTGATAACCGTCGGTGAGAATCGTGAACAGCGAAAGAAAGCCAAGGGTGATGAGCAAAAGATGCAAGTTATGAAGAAAGAGGCACAGTCTTTTCTTCGAACTCATTACCGACAACAAGCCCAAGCTCGCCATCTGCAAAGCGTTGAAACACCTTATGGTTTTCAAGAGCGCATTATCCAGTTTTGGAGCAATCACTTCGCCATCTCGGTCGATAATCGAAAATTGATGCCCTTGGCCGCCGGCATTGAAAACGATGTGGTTCGCAAGCATTGGAATGGCAACTTTGGCGATATGCTGATGGCTTCTTCAAAGCATCCAGCCATGCTTTTGTATCTAGATAATCAACTCTCGATTGGACCCAATTCAAAAGTCGGTAAGCGCCGTGACAAAGGGCTTAATGAAAACCTCGCTCGTGAAATTCTAGAACTCCATACCCTAGGCGTTGATGGTTCCTATACCCAACAAGACGTGATTGCATTAGCAAAAGCGATTTCGGGATGGGGTATTAAATTCCAATCTCCAAACGTCGGTTTTCGATTTGCTAATAACCTCCACGAGCCAGGCAGTATCACCTTACTTGGAAAATCCTACTCCCAACATGGAGTCTCGCAAGGGGAGTCGTGTTTACAAATCTTAGCGACTCACAAAGACACAGCTCAGCATTTGGTCCATAAGCTTTGCCAGCATTTTCTTGGCGATACGCCTAACGATCTCTTAGAACAAATGGTCGCGACATATCTAAAAGGTGAGGGCGATTTACTGCCTGTTTATCGCTTGTTACTGGGGAGCATAGAGGCAAACGAACCCAAGCCCAATCGGTTCAGACCGCCGAAAGAGTGGCTATTTGCTGTACTTCGCAGTTCTGGTATTTCCTTAAACGATAAACAAGCGCTGAACGCTCTTAATACGCTAGGGCAACCTCCTTTTAAACCGGGTTCGCCTGCGGGATGGTCGGATCAAGACAGAGATTACAACAGCCCTTCGGCATTGACTCAACGTATGCAAGTCGCTAATAGGCTCGCCTCAATTGCGATAAAGTCGGCTAAGGCATCGGGTACAAAACCAAAGGCCGTAGTGGATAACGTGATCGCAGCTTTATATGGCGATGCGATTGATGAACATACTCAAATTGTTTTGAGCAAAGCCGACAGTGCTGCAATGCAACTTTCCCTGTTGTGGTTAAGCCCACAGTTTCAATATCGTTAGGAGTGGGTATGAAAAAGACAAACGGTTCGCAGAATATTAAGTCGCAGAGTCATGAGCTACACAATCACGGCCTACAAAGTATTAATCGCCGCCAGTTCATGGGCATTGCCGCAGCCGTTGGTGTCAGCGCGATGTTGCCGTTTCCAAGTTTCGCCAAAACGCGTTCAGACAATATCTTTGTTTGGATATCACTGCGTGGCGCCATGGACGGTTTAAATGTTGTGGTGCCTTATGCTGATCCTGATTATGCAGGTCTAAGGCCGAATATTGGCTTAAAGCCTAATCAGCTATTGAAGTTAGATAGCTTCTTTGGGTTGCATCCGTCTCTTAAGCAATGTCATCAATGGTATGAAAATAAAGAACTTAGCTTTGTTCACGCTTGTTCATCCGCTTATCGAGAGCGTTCTCATTTTGATGGGCAAAAGATATTAGAAAACGGTACTTCCGATCCTTTTAATACGGAAGGTTGGCTTAACCGATTGCTCAGCTTGAGCTCAGAAAAATACGATGGCATCGCGATTGACTCAGGCTTGCCGCTTATTATGCAGGGTGAATCTACCGTGGCAAGTTGGTATCCAAACCGCTTAAAAACACGCGACAAACAAACTGAGTTACTTGAAGAACTTTTTCAGAGTGATCAAATGCTGTCTGCTAATTTCGAAAGCGTCATGAAGATAGATGAGCTGGTCGGTGATCAAGGTGTTGGCAAACAGTTTAAGTCGTTGATGGGCAAAACCGGCGATATTTTATCAGCAGATAACGGACCAAACATCGCAGCGCTAGAGCTTGGAGGTTGGGATACTCATGCTAATCAAGGAAGCGTAAATGTCAAGTTGAGCAACCAACTTAAGACTCTGGATACTGGGTTGGCAGCACTAAAGGACTCGTTAGGCTCACGCTGGAGTAACACGGTGGTCATCGCGGCCAGTGAGTTTGGCCGAACGGCTAGAGAAAACGGAACAAAAGGCACAGACCATGGCACGGGAAATGTCATGCTTGTTGCTGGTGGCGCGATGGCTAACAAGGTTTCAAAAATGTCGAGTTCGGGAGGCCGAGTTATCGCAAACTGGCCAGGGTTGAGCCAACAGAATCTGTATCAAGGGCGAGATCTAAAACCAACCATAGACATGAGAGGTGTCATTAAAGGTGTACTCAACCAACACCTCTCAATTAACAATGAACAGCTGGAAGAGATCTTCCCTAATAGTGACTATATTGGGCAAATCAAGGTGTAGGATGCTGATGTTAGTTATTGATAAATAAAACAATGTTAACAATATCACTCTTTTATAAATTTGTGGTTGGAGTCTTAGTTTTTAATGATAGTGTCTGTGCATGATTTCATTGATAATAATAAAGGCTTTATATGAAACATTTTTTAGTTGCTGCATTGGCTATCGGGATTGCTGGTTGTAAAACACTTCCAAATACAGCGATAGACACATTGTCAGAACCGCAGGGAAATGGTGCACTCGCTATTGCAACTATTATCTCTAAGCACGATTCGACATACCCATGTGAAACCTTCGTATTTGATTTAAAAGAAAAAATTGATGGTAACTTGGTTGGTTCTGAACCACAAACCCTACGCATGTTTGTATATGAAGACTCTAAATACGCACTATTTGATGGTATCAAACCGGGAAATTACATTTTAACGCAGTTCCGATGCAATATGCGTCGCGGCCTTGTTGCTAATGGTGGTAAATCGTTTCTTAGCGTTGATTTAGGTATTGAGCACACCATTAAGGAGAACGCGGTAACGGTCTCTCCACTTTATGTTTATGCGACTCAACGAAAAGACCGCTTTTTCAATGTACAAGTTGACTTATGGGAACAGAAAGATGTCGAACCTTTTCAGGAACTGTTGACGAACGAAGTGAGCAGCAAATGGGAAGTCAGTGATTTTGAAGGCTAGTTGAGTGACCACTATGGCAGTTTTTATTGCTGCCATAGTTAATTTTTCCTGACAGTTAATTGAGAAAGCACCTTGGCGATAACCTCACTAAGGTGGTTGATTGTAACTTAGGACTTCCAAAGTTTAGAACTCGATGGTCTTATAAATTAGCTGTTAAGTTTATATATATCTTGCGGCGGCACACCAAAGGCTTTCTTAAAAGCACTGGTGAAATTGGAAGGGTGCTGATAACCCGCTTCATAGGCGGCTTCGGTTATTGAAACCAATCCTCGTTCTAAATGTTGGCGCGCAATATCTAGGCGTCGGTAGCGGATATAGCCGTTGATTGTTAGGTTGTATGATTGCTTAAAGCGACGCTGAAGGTTGGAAATACTCATCGAGAACTTACTCGCGATGCTTTCAAGACTGAGCGGCTGATCCAAATTGATTTCAATGTAGCTGATGATGTCTTCTATCTTAGTATCAAACCCTTTTGAGGTGGTGATCTCATCAGTGTTTTCGCTTAAATCTAAACTCCTCAAAGTGCTATTTGAACTGGTGTTTAATGAGCTGACATTAACATCTTCAGAAATACATTGTTGGCAACATTGAATTGGCATCTGCGATAGTGTTTGAGAAAGCAATTGCTGGGTCAGAGTTTCGACGACTAGCTTGTCTTGAAAGTTGATTGGTGTTGCTTGGCTAGTTAGTGAACTCGTTAGTTGAACGATGTCAGCATTGATTTGTAAGTCGTAAAACGCCTTGTGTGAATCAAGGAATGATTTGCTAGAACAGTGATCACTGGTACGCGGTTCGACCCATTGTGGCTTTATCAAGATATTGATCTTGTTAATTTTATTCCTTTGTATCAACGAACGCCTAAAGTTAGCTGGCTTCGCAAGGTTAACTACCACACCTTGTGGCCCATCGCTGGCATCAAGATCGAACTCTAGATCGTCATAACTAAAGGTCAGTTTTCCCTCCAGAAGAATAGTAATCAGGATTGCAGAGTGGGCTGTCGATACAATATTACTGTCGACTAATTCAATACAGCGACCGCCATGCACAAAAATGTGGCCATTATATTGATAAGAAAGGAACGTTCCTTCAGCTAGAGAAGTTTGCTTGGCTTGACCTTGTGTCACGATGATTTGATTTTCAGTCTGCTCTAACTTTTTGGTTAATGCGATTCTTTGAGTCAACGCTGTTTTCTTTCTTAGTTCAGTCTTGTTTGGTAATACAGGTTTTTTGGTCAATACTTTTGTTTTCACGTCAACTGTTTCAGCGAGTTTAGTTCGCTTTGGTGTTACTTCACTCATTTGACCGTTCCTCATAACACCTATGCGTTTCTGCATAAGCAAATCACCTGTGCATTTATAGATTACGACCTTATCATATTTGAGAATTATTATCATTTACATCTAGGATCGAATTTATGGAAAGCCCAGTCAACTCAACAATTAAGCTTTCAGCTCTCTGTATCGCAATTGTCAGTGCGTTTAGCAGCACCGTTATTGCACAAGAAAACACATCACACTTTGATGAGGTCGTGGTGTGGGGAACGAAGGTATCGAGCAACACTGAATCGATCATTGCCGATGACATGTCTCTAAAGCAAGCCGATCACATGTCTGATTTATTACGTGAGATCCCTGGTGTTGATGTTGGGGGGACGCACTCGGTGAACCAACGAATTACTATTCGCGGATTAAGTGAGACGGATTTAGATATTCGACTAGATGGTGCTTCTCAGCACGCTAATATGTTCCACCATATCGGCAACCTGACTCTTAACCCAGACATCTTGAAGTCGGCCGATATCCAAGTGGGTAATAACTCTGTGACGCAAAGTGGGTTAGGTGGCTCAGTACTGTTTGAAACCAAAGATGCCAAAGACCTGCTTCGTTACGACGAGAGCTTTGGCGCTCGTGTTTATGGTGGCTATGCCACGAATGCAAGCCAACAAGGTTCATTAACTGTATATGGCTTATTGTCGGATAAGGTCGATGTCATGCTCTATAGTCATTACATGAGTCGAGATGACTTCGAAGACGGTGACGGCAATGAAACCTTTGGTTCAGAAGGGGATGTGTACAACATTCTCGGTAAGATTGGTTTTGAACCGAATGACCTACACCGCTTTGAACTTTCTTATGATCTGTATTGTGATAGTGGTGATTACAGCCCGCGTCCAGATATGTCAGGTGGTGCTAACGAAGGCTTGTCTAGCGACATCCTGATTCCAACTGATTATGACCGTGACACTATTACGGCAAGTTATGAGCTACGTGGCGAAAGTCATCAAGGTAACGTCACTCTGTACAACACAGAGACCGAGATTCAGCGTGATGAAAGTGTTATGGCACCGCGTTGGCCATCGAACCGCTTATCTCACAATACGGCGAAAAACCAAAACTTTGGCCTGAATGCTAAGTTCCAATCGGACTATCGCCTGATGTCGTTTGATAATATCGCGACTTATGGCTTTGACTACATGGACAAGTCATCGAGCAGCTATTACGGCAGCAGTAAGTTTATGGATGAGTCCGCAATTTCTACCGCACTTTTTGTTGAAGACCAGTTCTACTTTACTCAAGCCTTTTCGATCACTGCAGGTGTTCGTTTTGATGATTACCAGCGTAAAGCCGAAACAGGAAACGATGACTTTGACGACGTAACATGGTCGTTGGCAACGCAATGGGACGTGACCCAAGATTGGACGCTGTTCGCGAGCACCCGTTCGCTGTTCAAAGGCCCCGAGTTGATGGAGACCTTTATTGCTTACCAAGACGCAGCGTTCTTAGCTGACGACATTAAGGCTGAAACAGGGCAGAACACCCAAGGTGGTGTACGCTTCGATAAACGTTTAGATAATCACTTTATTGGCGCAAACTTAACTGTATTCCAAACCAATATCGATGATTACATTGCCGAAGAGTATCAGCCCGCAAACCAGAGTTACTTGATTTACAACTTAGGTGATGTAGAGATAAAGGGTTTTGAGGCGAGCTTGTCTTATGGTTACGAGATGTTTAACAGCAAGCTTTCTTATGCTCGATCAGATACTAAAAACAAAGACACAGGCGGCGCTGTCGCGGGTGGCAATGGACGCAGTATTGATATGGGCGACAGCATCACGCTCACACTGGACTATCAATCTGAAGCGTTGGAAACGATTTTTGGTTGGAATTCAATGTTTGTTAAAGACGAAGACAATGTATTCGATGGTCAGCCGATCAAAGAAAGCTATGACGTTCATAACCTGTATGCTCAGTGGGTGCCATCAAATGTGGATGGATTGTCTGTCACCTTTGGTATCGATAACGTGTTTGATGAGCAATACACCTCACACGCGTCTCGTTCGGGTAGAGCAGAGGCTTTACTTTGGATGACTATGAACCAGGTCGTAACTACAAGCTTTCCGCTGCTTATCAGTTCTAGAGAAGGCTCTAGTTCCAGGTTTGGTTAGCGCAATAAACTGGCGGTCGTAGGGATCCGCAAAGTTTATTGACCAAAACTGAAGCTATTCCTTTAAGTCGGTCGTTTAAAGCATTCATTTAAGTCATTCTTTTAAGTGATTACTTTAAGTGATTAGTGAAAAGAAAAGTGCCTTTCGAGCTCTTGAGCAAGAAAGGCGCTTTTGCCTTGTTCGTTATTGTGGGAGTCATTCAATAGGCAAAGACAGCACACCGCCATTGAGTTCGACTTGTTTTAGCCATTCGGTTGGAATTCCACCATCTTCTTCGTAGAAACAGGCCGCTAATACTGCTCCGATAACGATGGCACGTCCGCAACTGTCACCACCACACAAAATATTGTCGCGAATACCTTGTTTAAAGCTCTGAGCACCCGCAATGATGCGAATCAGCAAGGGAAATGCGGCACTCAGTTCACAATGCAATCCGAACTTCTTCGCGGCATCTGTAATCGAAAGCTCAGGTTCAGCCAATGCTTCATCGATTTGATCGTGTATAAATCTGCTGCAAGTTTGTCGCACCATTTCTACCGATTGCAGTGGCGAGTTGCCTTGAATTGCCGCTTGAACCAATAGGGTGATGGCTTGGGCCCATTCTACGGCTTTGTCGTTGTTGTTAGTGACTCGTACCGCACTCTCTACCATGGCTGGCAAAGTGTGAGAGGTGTAAGTACACGCCACCAGTGGGATGATTTTTGAGACTGCGGGAAGTTGCGTATCGTCTGCGCCACAGGCAGTAATCGGGGCGTCCTCTAGCTCTAATTGATGGATGTTCAGCAAGCTCATGCGCGTCGCTTTATCAATGTACCCTTGCCAACTGCCGCCAAAATCAAACCAGAAGCGGAAATGTTGAATATAGTTCGCTTCATCGTATTTTTGGTTGTCGACTAAGCTGTCGACCATCGCCAATAACTGAGCACCATATTGCGATTGCTCGCCTGCGGTTTTACCTTGGTGCGCAAAGTAGCCTTTGTCTTGATAATCGAACCGATTCGGTGAGCGAAATTCAGGCTCAAAACCAGCCACGTGTAAGATCCTCTCTTGGTCATACAGCCAGTGCAGCCCCATTGAAGCGGCGTCTCCAACCAATGCGCCAACAACGGCGTAAAAAGCTCTTTCTTTATGATTGTCCATGTTGAGTGATGTCCTTGAGAAGAATCAACGTAGTTCGATACTTTAAGTATAGTGATTAGGCGAGTATTTTGCTGTGTTTCTAAGAAGAAATATGAAGGGATAAATCCTGATTGGTCAATAGCTTAAACCAATCAGGTGAAATTGATAAGGGCGATGAATAGTCTGGTGAATTCGTATTTTTGATTGGTGGTGTTATTGATGGTTGAGATAGGCACTAGAGCGCTGCTCAATCACTTTGAAAAGACGTGAAAGCGCAAAGCACAAAGCAAAATATACGAAGCCAACAATGAGCCAGATCTCAAAGATCAAACCTGAAGAGTTTGCCATCTCAGTACCAACAAACGTCATCTCTTGGATAGAAATCAGAGACACAATCGACGTGTCTTTAACCAAAGATATTGCTTGGCCAGCCAATGGCGGTGTAATGGCCGTTAATACCTGTGGACCGACAACAAATCGATACTTAGACAACGCAGACAAGCCGAGTGAATCGGCCGCTTCCCATTGGCCTTTTGGAATACCTTCTAAACCAGCTCTAATCACTTCAGCAATATAAGCAGAAGAGAGCAAGCCAATACAGATAACACCAGACGCCAAGTTTTCCCAAAGGTTAGCTGGGCCGAATAGGAAATCTTGAACAGTGTTAATCTCGCCATTGTGTTCACGCAAGATACTTTCTAAACTAAGTAATGGAATCAGTTGGTTAGAAACGAAGAAATAGAATATAAAGACAAACACCAGTGGCGGAATATTTCGAACCAACTGGATAAAAATCAGCGCAGGCGTACGAAAGAAAGCAATTTTAGAGTGCCTTGCAACGCCAAGTAATGTGCCAAAAGAGAGTGCTAACACCATGCTCCAAGCACTCAAGCGCAGTGTCGCGACCAAGCCTTGGAAAAAGTAAGGAATATTGCCTTGAGAAGGTGGAATGAAAATCAGGGTAAACGCATCTTCCCAGCGCCACTGGTAGTTAATACCAACAGCGGAACGATAATAAAGCCAGCCTGCAAACACACACATGACAGCGAGTAACACGCCATCCAAAAGGTTAAGGCGTTGATACCAAGGCTTCATATAAACGTTGGGCTTAGGTGTTGTTAATGCGCTAGTACTACTCACGTCATTCCTGTTTAAACAATAATAATTAGTAGGCTGTTTTGTTGAGTTTTAGATCATCAATAAAGCGAATCAAGTTGCCGAATCGAGGCAGTGCAGACAACGCACTGCCTCGATTCACCAGCAAAAGTTCTGATTACTGACCTTGAGCAATCTGGTCTTGCCAATCTAGAGTAGAGAACCAGTACTCGTAACGCTCTTTCAACCAACCGTCTTCAGTACGTGCTTTGATCCATTCGTTGAAGAATTCTGCCTTGTCAGTTTCACCTAGGCGAACTGCAAATGCTTCGTTACCTTTTGATAGACGCTCTTCAAATGGAATAAATAGCGTGTCTGCGTTTTTGATCGTTTCGTGTTCTGGTTTCGGGCTAGACGCAATAACCGCGTGTGCGTTGCCGTTCAACACTTCTTGGAATGCTTGAGCATCGTCATCGAACTGTAGAACTTTCGCCTTAGGGAAGGTTTCACGAGCGACTTGAACCGTGAATGCTCCACGACGTGCTGCAATTTTTACACGGCGAGAATCAAAATCAGAGATCTGAGTAAAACCTTCCGCTAGCTCTTTATTAGCCGCCAGTTGAACGCCAGAGTGCGAGTAAGGTTCAGTGAACAATACGCTTTTAGCACGAGCTTCAGTGATAGACATACCGCCGATGATTACATCAAATTTTTTCGATAATAGAGAAGGGATAATACCGTCCCATGCCGTAGGTACAAATTCGACTTTCCAACCAGAGTCTTCGGCAAGGCGTTTCGCCACGTCGATTTCAAAGCCAACGAGATCGCCTTGTTTGTTACGCATCGCCCAAGGAACAAATGTCGACATACCAACGCGCAGTGAGCCACGTTCGTTGATTTTATCGAGGTTAGGCGTTTCAGAAGCAAGTGCAGGCAAACTTACGGCAAGCGCAAGTAGGGCTGTAATCGCGGGTTTAAATAGCTTCATGCTGATAAATCCTTATTGTGTTCGCCAGTTAGCCCCGAGCTTATGCTCAAGCCAAGCAGCAACGGCAGAAAGTGAAAGTGTAAGAGCAAGATAAATGATCGCCACAGAGAACCAAATCTCGAATGGCATCGCGGTTTCAGAAACGATGTTTCTGGCTTCAGTCGTCAGGTCAAAAATAGCCATGACACTCACAATTGAAGAGTTTTTAATAAGAGAGATCACTTCATTGGTCAAAGGTGGCAAGGTGCGTTGCACCACCTGAGGAAGAATCACATCCCAGTAAGTATAGGTCTTTGATAAGCCCAAGGATTGAGCTGCTTCAAATTGTCCTCTCGCAATACCATTTAAACCGGCACGAAATATCTCGGCGGTATAAGCGCCTTGGAAAAGTGCCAAGGCTAAAACGGCAGTGCTAAAGCGATCGAGCCCTAATACGGGGCCAAATACAAAATAGAGCAAATAAATTTGTACTAATAACGGCGTGTTACGAATCAACTCAACATAGCTGGTGGCTAAGGTGCGTCCAACCACAGAATTTGAGTTTCTCAACAGCGCTGTCGTTAAACCAATGACCAGCGTAGCAACCAAAGAAATCAAAGAGATATTGATGGTAACCAGCAGCCCTTCAACTAATTCTGCAGGCCACCATTCACCATCTTTATAGAAAGCAATATAGTCCGGCACACGCTCCCATTGCCAGCTGTATCCCATGGTTTGTGCACCAGAGTCGAGAATCCAAACAACAGCAGCCACCAGTACAACAATCTGTACCAAAGCAGATAGGGCGGGTTTAATAATTCGAATCAACATCAATAAGTCAGGATCTGATTTAGGAACGCTTGAGTACGTTCATGTTGAGGGTTTTCAAAGAGCGCTTGTGGCGTATTCGATTCCACAATTTGTCCTTCATCCATGAAGATAACGCGGTCGGCCACTTGTTTCGCAAAGCCCATTTCGTGGGTCACACACACCATGGTGATACCTTCGCTCGCCAGTTCAACCATCACGTCGAGCACTTCGTTGATCATCTCAGGATCAAGCGCTGAAGTCGGTTCATCAAAAAGCAGTAATTCAGGCTTCATGCACAGCGAACGGGCGATAGCTACACGTTGTTGCTGACCGCCAGAAAGTTGCACTGGGTATTTGTTGGCTTGTTCAGCGATGTGTACGCGCTCGAGATAGTGCATTGCAAGCTTCTCGGCTTCTCGTTTGCTTTTTTTAAGCGTACGTATTGGAGACAGTGTCAGGTTTTCAAGCACGGTAAGATGAGGGAATAAATGAAAATGCTGAAACACCATTCCGACTTGGCCAGGTGTGTTGAATTTACTCGGAAGCACTTGTTCTAACACGCAAAGCTCGCCACTTTCGAAAGGTTCTAGCTGATTGATACAACGGATTAAGGTTGATTTGCCCGAACCTGATGGCCCGCAAATCACCACTATCTCTCCTTGTTCAATATTTAAATCGATATCCTTTAGGGCATGAAAATCACCATACCACTTGTTAAGTGACTTAAACTTAACCATTTCCTTGAGATTGTTCAAATCGTTGTTCATACCTAGTAAAGAGACAGGTTTACCTTACCAATATAGAAATCTGAATGCACATAAAATTAAGGACTTATGAGAATTTAATAGCATCTTGTAGGGCAAATTAAAAAGCAGCGCCCAAAATGAACGCTGCTTTGTTTGTACGAAAGAAATAAGTAATGGGTTCAGTCAGGTGTAAAAAATCATCTTTGTGTGACCATTGCCTTTGCTTTCTCTCTACTTTAGCAATTCTTAGTGAATCGCAGACTCTAAAATCTCACGCGTTTTCTCTGGCGTGATTGCTTGGTTTTCGCCAAGTTGCAGGTAACCGTGTGATTCAAGTTGAGCAACAACGTTGTCGATTGCTGCCGCTTTAGTTGCTTCGTAACCGTCGAACATGGTTGGAACGTCTAGGCTGTGGTAGAAGGCTTCGATTGCCGCGATTGTACGCTCGGCTAAATCAGCACCCGCTTCTAGGCCAAATACGTTACGACCCATTTGCTCTAGCTTGCCACGCTTCGCTTCGATTTGATTACGAAGTAGTGAAGGTTGAACAATCGCAAGAGAACGCGCGTGGTCTACGTGCCATAGCGCAGTGAATTCGTGGCCAATCATGTGTGTTGCCCAATCTTGAGGAACACCCGTACCAATCAGGCCGTTAAGCGCTTGGTTTGCTGTCCACATTAGGTTTGCACGCCAAGCGTCGTTGTCACGCTCGTCGTATTGCTTACCCAGTACAAGTAGGTTCTTAAGCAGTGTTTCTGCGTAACCGTCTTGAACCATCGCGTCTGTTGGCATTGTGATGTATTGCTCACATACGTGAACCCATGCATCAACTAGACCGTTGATCAGTTGGCGCTCTGGCAGAGACTTCATTACGTCTGGGTCCATAACCGCAAATTTAGGCTGTACCGCAGGGTTCATGAATGCCAGTTTCTCTTGAGTCTCTTTACGAGTGATTACCGCACCCATGTTAGATTCAGAACCTGTCGCAGGAAGTGTCAGTACCGCACCAATAGGAGTTGCTTCAGTAACTTGGTGTTTGCCCGCTAGGATATCCCAACCGTCGCCGTCGTATTTAGCTGCCGCCGCAACGTATTTAGAACCGTCGATTACTGAACCACCGCCAACAGCGATAATGAACTCTACGTTTTCTTCTTTAACAAGAGCGACGGCTTTATCTAGCGTCTCTTTCGTTGGGTTAGCTTCAACACCAGCGAACTCAATCCAAGCGTGATCCTTGAGAGAAGCGACAACTTGGTCGTAAACACCGTTGCTTTTGATTGAACCGCCACCGTAGATGACTAGTACTTTCTTCGAAGTATCAACCGCTTGGCTGATAGCGTTGATTTGGCCTTGGCCGAAGTGGATAACTGTAGGGTTAACATAAGTGAATTGCATTAGAGATTCCTTGTGTAAAGCTCAATTTGTTATTTTATTTGATTGCTCAATTTCTATATTTGCATATTAGTACAGTAATCTAGGGTGATGAAGAGCTGATCCTCCAAATAAATTGCCTATTTCTACAAAGTTGATATTCTTTCTCTGCTTTAGCTTACTTACTCTTAGCACTTGGAATGGAAAGTCGCCACTTATGAAAACACTCGCGCAGTTGTTACAGTCTTATGTAGAACACAAAGGTTGGGATGATCTCGAAGGGATCAGAGAAACTGAAATTGGCGGTGTGTGGTTGTATAGAAGCAGTGGCGGGAATCAGCGCCAGCCATTCACTTACCAGTCGGGTATTATCATGCTCGGGCAGGGCAAAAAGAACATCTATATTGGCGACAGACCCGTTACTTACGCTGCTGGTGATTATCTTGTGGTAGGCGTGCCAATGCCATTGGAGTGTGAAGCCTTACCTGTAAATGGCGAACCATTGCTTGGTTTGTCGATAAGCATCGATTCTCAGCGCTTGCACAGCTTAGTCAAAAAGCTGGAAGACCAAGGCTTTCTAGAGAGCTACTGCAACAAGCACAAGCAGAATTCGAGCGGCTTAGAATCGACGCCAATGGAAGAGCAAATGCTGGAGAGCTTTACTCGATTGGTCAAAACTCTACATTGTGACATTGAAGCCAATATATTGGGTGATGCCATGGTCAGCGAGATTGTCTACCGCGCCCTAACCGGTTCAGAAGGACGAGTGCTGTTTGATTTGGCCCATCATGACGGCCATTACGCACGTGTCGCTAAAGCGCTGTCTAAAGTGCATGAAGAGTACGACCAAACCATCACTGTTCAATCGCTTGCCGACGAAGCAAACATGAGTGTGTCTGCCTTCCACAATGCGTTTCGTAATGTCACCTTTGAATCACCTCTTCAATATTTGAAGAAGGTAAGACTCAACAAAGCCAAAGAACTGATTCAGCTAGAAGGCCTTCGCATCAGCGATGCTGCTCGCCGAGTCGGCTACTCGAGCCCATCCCAATTCAGCCGCGAATTTAAGCGCCACTTCAATACTACTCCAAGAGCTGTTTAGTCCTTACTCAATATTTATGTTCCGAAACGTGCGGTATTTCATATTATGCAATATTGTTTGTATATTTTAGTTGCCCGAAAAGCGGATGTTTTATAAATATCTGTTATTAAACAACAAAGCATAGTCGTCATGAGTAAGTTGTTAGGAAGGAATTTGCGTTCAAGCGTTAAACTTTCGGACTAACGGCGATTATTCTCAAGTGAGGAAATATGGACGTTCATTGTAAAATACTAGAAAGCAAAGATAGCCTTAAGTATCGATCACTACGACTTGAAAGTTTGAGATTACATCCAGAATGCTTTGGCTCTGGTTATGAAGCCCAGTCAAAAATGCCAAAGTTATATTTTGAAGGACTAATTGAAAGTGCTTCTCAGGAAAGTGTCATGATCGGTGCATTTATCGGGGAAGAACTTGTCGGCTTATGTGGGCTGACACCTATTGATGATTCTTCTTTAGAAGTCATTCAAATGTTTGTGACTTCAAGCTCTAGAGGACGTGCTATCAGCATTAAAATGCTAAATCTCGCTAAGCTTTTATTGGAGTCGCGCAATGAAGCAGAATTAAGACTCACCGTTTTTACTAATAATACTCACGCGATAAGCACGTACAACAAATCAGGTTTTGAGTGCTTGCAAACTTTAGGAAATGAGTCGGTAATGACTTTTAAACCTTGAAATCGAAAGCTTCACAAAAATGATTCAACACATATGGCGTTCTGAGCTTGACCGTGAGTTTATGAATTGGATGAGAAGTGAGGCTGGGTTGACTATGCGTGTTGTTTTTCAAGAATACACCAAAGTTGGAGTCTGTGATGACATTAGAAGATTTCCAGTCACAGCTGCTTAAATCATGTTGATACTCTAGGAGGTCTTTTGTTCGACTTATTGAAGAAAGTAGCATTAATTAATCTAACAGCAGCATTGGCAGTTATAGCGCTATCTCAGTTTTTTCCTTTCTTTGCCACGACAAGACTTGTCGACTTTCTATTTTTTGTGGTCATTGTCATTTGGGTTCTAGCGAAGTTAATGTGGGAAGGTGGTGTTCATAGTAAGACGACACGTCTTGATGACCCTATAACAGATAAAGTCTACAAAATGGTCGAAGGCCATGATTTTGATAAAGACCAACAAGAACACTACCGAATGAACTACCACACAGGGCTAGTGTTGTTCATCGCTGGTTTACCCGCTTTTATTGCTTGCTTTGTTCTTCAACTTCTTTGAGTTCCAGTAGAACAAATGAGTTGCAATGATACTTAATATTTGGAAATTTTCGCTTAAAGTGTGTTTCGTGCATCAATGACGTTTAAAGTTTCGCCAGTAAGATATTAGCTGAGAAGGTAATGATGGAAGAGTATTTGGAACTAGATATGCTCACGTTGGAGTCAATTTCTAAAGAAGCCGGGTTTCCGATCGAAAGAGATGTTTATTTGGCGTCACGTGCTGAATCAATTGAGCAGGGGTTGTTGTTTGAGTATCGTCGACAAGACAAATTAATTGGTTATGTAACGCTACGTGATTTAGGAGATGGTCAGTGGTTTGTGCCTATGTTTGTGGTGCATCCAAACTATCGAAGTAAGGCGGCATTCCTTTTTTTGTTTCGTTCCATTGCCGATCAACTTAAAAACAACCACTCAACTGTTTTAGTGAGCAATGTCCTACGCCTCAATGAGTTATCGGTGCAGTTTCACAAGCACCTGGGGTTTGAGGTCACTCGTGAAAATCATTTAGGCTACGAATTTACGTTAGATTTAACACCTGAAGTAAAAGATAAGTGGTCTAACTTCTTAGGTATTCAACGCTGAAATTTTGAAATTTGGGGTGGCGTTTAGTGGATTGACTCTCCGGATACCACGAACGAGCACATTCCCTTGTTAAGCAAGATAAGCAAATGTATCTAATGGTAGGTAATATTAGTCTGCTGGTATTCGATTTTCGAATATATTATTAATGTGTTTATATAATATCAGCCCTCTAAAATAATTAGTTAACCAGCCTAAGAGTTTATGCACGTATATAAGATAGTTAGCTCAATAATTAGTCTAGTAAGAGGATTTGAGGACTTTTAATGTGAACAACCTATCAAATTTTTTCTAAACTTAGAAAGTTATCCATCTCTTTATCTGAGTGAGTATTCATGATTGTTGAATATATCAAAAGATAAAGAGAATTTATTACTCGTTTCGCCCTATTATTGCGGATAATTAGTCGTGTTGTGACTAATTATTCTGTAACTCCCTGATTTATGGTTAAGTGATAGCCTGACGGGTATCACGTTTACCCTAAAATAATTCACTTAACATGGCGCTACTTTAATCATTCTTTCCAATACGATTATTAAATATAAATACGTATGCCTATATTATTAAAAGGATAATTCCGATGAGTAGCGATATCATTAAAATTTCAAGAAATACTGAAAATGCACCAATTAATTCTGTATCTACACAAACGGTCGCTTTTTCTCATTATAATAACTTTTCTGCTCAATTACCTGTTGATCCCAAAACAGGTGAAATAGTAACTGGTGATATTAAAGACCAAGCAGCACAATGCTTAAATAATATTAAGGCCATTGTTGAAAGCATCGACCATGTTATGGATGATGTCGTGAAGATTAATGTTTTCGTTAAGAATATTTCTGATATCGATGCTATTGATGAAGTTTACAAAAGCTTCTTTAACAACAGCCTGCCTACACGTACCGTAGTGGGTGTCGCTGCGTTGCCGAACAGTGACGCTTTAGTTCAAATGGATGCTCTTATTTCAAACGGCGAAGGCACTAAACCACAAGCACCTTGCGCACTAGTTAAGGTATCAAGAAATACGGATAATGCGCCTCAAAGTGCTGTGTCCACGCAGACTGCGGCTTTTTCTCACTACAACAATCTTTCAGCTCAGTTACCGATAGATGTTACTACAGGTGAGTTGGTTGATGGTGGTATCGAAGCGCAAACGGCCCAATGTCTATCAAACATTAAAGCTATTTTAGAAAGCATCGGACATGTCATGAATGATGTGGTTAAAACGACTATCTACGTAAAAAATATCGCAGATGCGGAAGTGGTAAATGAAGTATGTGCTAAATTCTTCCCAAGCTACGTTCCTGCTCGTACCGTTGTTAACGCAGCTGAATTACCAATGGGTGCTTTAATTCAAATTGATACATCCGTTTCACATGGCGACGGTACACCGCCGCAATTACCAGAAGACACTCGCTTACTGGTTATTGAAACCTATAATACTGTTGCAGTACCATTCATGCCTTATTCGCATACTGTTGCTTTCTCTCACTACAATCATATTTCAGGACAATTGCCTTTAGACCCGAAAACAAATGAAATTGTTGCTGGTGGTGTAAAAGAGCAAGCTGAACAATGTTTAAAAAATATTAAGGCGATAATTGAAAGTGTTGACCATAGCATGGACGATACGGTGAAAATTAATATTCAACTTAAGGATATTTCAGATATTGATGCGGTAAACGAAATCTACACCGCATTCTTTAATGCTGAGCTGCCTGCAAGAACGGTAGTTGGGGTTTTAGAGATTCCTATGAATGCTCTAATTCAAATTGATGCAGTCGTTTCTAATTGTGAAGGCACGCCTCCACAAGATGTTGTTGCTTAAATCAATTGCACCCTTCTCGATAATAGCGATCAGATCCCAGCTTTAGCTCTTAAACATTGAGTCGAAACATAAGCCGGCGGTCTGATCTGCTAACTCACCACAGATACTGCCAATCCCAAGCCTCGCTAAACAACTTATTCGAAGCAATATAACTAAGCTTCGACCCGACATATGGTGATTATTAAGTCGAAGTGTTTTAATATGAAAAACAGACGCTTAACGTAAGAAAACCAGTTTATGCAATTTCGAATTATTTTACTGCTGTGCCTATCCCTTATGGGTTGTTCGTCTAATCAAAAGCTAATGCCTGATCCTACAACTATCACGCTTTTTTATGGTGATACATCCATCTCTGCAGGTGTTTTAGAGGATAAAACATTTAATTCGGTGCTAGCCAATAGAAAAGAGAGTGTTACTTTCTCGGGCTCAATATCAAAGCAAAACTCAGGCTACTTTGTCGATATGTTAGTGATTCGAGAAATGAAAGAGCCACGTTCAACACGACAACTAAACGCCTCGCTTGTTATGAAGCCGGGAGAGTTAGTGGATGTTGGCGGCGTGAATAACGATGTGTTCAGGGTAATCCTCGAGTAACAAAACTAAAGTGTTCAATTAATCTGAATTTTTGCTTTACCTCAACCTAACTTCAAGTCTTAAGCTTCTCTTACTGATTAAGAAGGAGCTTATTATGCAAAATAACTACGTAAAAGAACTCGCTGTTAAAACTTATCAAGAAGATCTTCAGAAAGAGTACGTAAAATCTAAAGCTCGCCCATTTCATGCCCCAAGTTTTATCAGTGGAGTGTTATTGTCAGTTTTGCTGGTTGGGTTGTTTTAGCAAACAGACTCGTGGAATGTTTGATCCACCGCCAACTCTCTCTACTCCAACTTGCTTGTGCTTAAATGGCTACGGCACAATCGTTTATGTTGAATTGTTACGCTAATGTCGAGAGGAAGTATGGCCAGTCCAAGAGTGTTAAAGGTACAGGTTACTGACATTACCTGTGGCAAGAATGTCACTATCATCGAGCCATCTAATGTGTATGGTTGTGAGCTTCAAGATGATGTGTTTGTTGGCCCTTTTGTCGAGATTCAAAAGAACTCCGTGATAGGCGAGAGGAGTAAGATTCAATCTCACACCTTTATTTGCGAGTATGTGACTATCGGAAGTGACTGCTTTGTTGGGCATGGAGTAATGTTTGCCAATGACTTGTTCAAAGAGGGCAAACCAGATCCAAACCCAGACAGTTGGGGGCGAACTGTTATCGCTGATAACGTTACTATTGGTTCGAATGCGACAGTATTGTCTGTCAGCATTTGCGAAGGGGTGGTAATCGGCGCGGGCAGTGTGGTGACAAAAGACATCACCGAGAAAGGTATCTATGCAGGCAACCCTGCTAAGAAGTTAAGATACTTACCTTAGATTCATAAGACAAGCTGAGCTGTATGAATCATAAGGTGCGGCTTTTTTAGATAAGCGACAGGGTATTGATTATGGATGTATTTTTACACGTACTTCATCCAAGCGATGCCAGTGCTTTATTGGAGTTTGAAGTCGAAAATAGAGAGTGGTTTGAGCAATTTGTCCCAGCTCGGGAAGACCGTTTCTATTCTAATACGGGTGTTGCCGAACAAATCACTAGCTTTCTAACAGAGTATGACAATGGCGAGATGATTCCTATGTTGATCAAAGACGCTAATGGCACTATTTGTGGGCGAATCAATGTTCGTGATATCGACCAGAACGCTGGAAGTGGGGAGCTAGGTTATCGAGTAGGTCGACCCTTTGCTTCAAAAGGCATTGCGTCTAACGCGGTGAGGAAGTTACTTATCTACTTGGCCGAGCACTCATCCCTTAAATATGTTGATGCCTATGCGTTAGTGGGTAATGTCGGCTCAAATAAAATATTATCCAATACAGGATTTGATTTAGTTGAGAATGTAGAGAACTACGCAGTGTTCAAAGGAGAACATCAAGATGCCAATTATTATCGCAAAGCGTTATCGGTGTAACTGAATACTTTCGATGTTAACTCGTCTTATAGTAAGGAAAGATTATGTTTATTGTTTCTCTTGAATACCAAGTGCCTTTGGAAGAAGTAGATCGCTTCATTCCAGAACATGTTGAGTTTTTAAACAAGCAGTATGAACTCGGGCACTTTCAGTTGTCGGGTCGTAAGAACCCTCGAACTGGTGGTGTTATTTTATCCACGCTTAATAACAGGGAACAGTTAGACATGATTTTGACCGAGGACCCCTTTCATCGAGAGAATATCGCTAAGTATGAAGTCATCGAGATGTTGCCAACCAAGGCGTCTCAAGAGTTCAAGTTTTTGTTATAGGTTACATTTACTCTACGAAGTTAATTAGTATCTTAACTTGTTATTTTAATTAAACTTTATCATCTAGATTATCGCCTTATACATTAGAAGCTGGCAGCGTCCTTCTAGCCAGCTTCGAGTCTTTTTATTTCAAGGTTTAAGGTTACTCTCTAGGTTTGGCCACTTCTAGATTTACGGTTACTTCTGAGGTTTGTTACGTTCGATTACGCTAATTGCGATCGCTAAAAACAGGATATCTTTCACTAGGAAGAAGTTAGTGACTAAGATGCCATCCGATACTTTCCAAGCGTTTGGCGTTGTAATTAGAAAGCTGAGTGTCACGACAAAGATAGCCGCTGCTGCAATGCCTGAATAGAAGGCTACTGTCGGTTTCTTAAATCCAACGATCAATCCAATCGCGACAATGATCTCCGCGCCACCCACCATGTTAGACACAGCTTGTACTGAGAACAGATTATAAAGCCAGTTCATTGCAGGATGATTTGCGATTAGCGGTTCAATGAGCATCGCTTCAGTTGGTGTAAATTTGTAAATACCAATCCAAGCTAACACTAATGCTACGCCAATCACGCCTAGGTTGTATCCGATATTACTCTGTTTTAAATCATAGGTTTGAACATGCATAAAAGTACTCTATTTAATAAAATCCCTGAATATGACCGCACTAGTGCAAAATTAATTTCGCTATGAGAGTATTAGTTTTCTGTATGAATCATAATGCTTGGCAACTTTTAGTGTTCTCTATGCTAATGATTTGTGTAAAGAAAAAGAAACTAGAGCTTTGAATGAGAGCTTTAGATGACAGAATAAGGAGATAGGTTATCAAAGCGCTTATATATGATGTATTTGGTGGGGAGTCAGCGAAAGGTAACCCTTGTGGGGTCGTAGAACTTGGCCAATGGTTAGCCGACTCGGAATTACTAGAAGTAACGCATCAACTCGCACTGCCAATCACAGCTTTCGTCGTGAAATCAGGGAATGCTTTCGATATTCGTTGGTTCTCCTTAGATGGTGAAATAAACCTTTGTGGTCACGGCAGTTTGGCTGCAGGCACTAGCTTGATCGAAAAGTATAAGTTCAATGAGGTTACCCTAAATAGTGATTATGAACAGGTTGTGATTTCTAGAAAGGAAGGCTTGTCTCAAATAGAACTGCCAAGCTGGAAGGGTAAACCTTACTCGCAGTTACACGATGTTGCTATTGATTTGGCGGCTTTAAATCAATCTGTTGTCGAAGCTTTTTCTACAAGAGATTTAGTGCTGATTTTGGAATCAGAGGAAGCCGTAAAGAATTTTTCGCCTGACTTTGAATTGTATAAAATAATTAAAGATCTGCATGCAGTGATGGTGACAGCCAAAAGCTCAGATGACAGTTATGTTCTGCGCTATTTTGCGCCGAAAATCGGTATTTCGGAGGATTTAGCAACAGGTTCGGCACAATGTTCACTGGCTCCATATTGGTTTGATAAGCTAGGGAAAGACAAGCTTTCAGTTCGCCAGCTTTCAAGCTCTGGTGGTTGTTTTGAAGTTGAGAGGAAGGCAGACTCTTCAATTGTGGTGTCGGCACGAGTTGAGCGCCGTCCATAACAGAATGATGATCTCACTGGAGAGATAGAGCCTTCCAATTTTTGTTTTCAATATTCACGATTTGGATTAGATTACGTTGACGTAAATCCCTAATTATAAGAAGAGAATTGACCGTGAAAATCCATAGAATTAACCCGACCAAACGTTGGTCAGATGTAACTGTATTTAATGGCATCGCAAGTTTTGTTGAGGTACCAGAGACGGATACATCTGCAGGAATTAAGAGTCAGGTTCAGCAAATTTTTGATCAAGCTGAAGAAATGATGAGTTTGGTAGACAGTGACAAATCTCGCGTATTGTCGGTAACGATTTACCTAACAGATTTTGCCAATTTTGACGCGTTAAATGAAGTGTGGGAATCGTGGTTCCCTGAAGGCTGTGCGCCAAGCCGTGCATGTGTGAAAGCAGAGCTGGCTAACCCTGAGCTATTGGTTGAGATGTCGTTTATGGTTGCTGCGGGTGAAAAGTTTCAATAAGCCGAACTATCGGTAGAAATAAGCTTCGTCGATACAAGTAACGAGCAGATAAAACAAAGCCACTCAGGTGAATCACTTGAGTGGCTTTTTAGTATTCTACGTTATCCGAAACTAAATCGGGTCAGGCATTAAACGAGACCTTGATCTCTGGCCATCTGCTTCGCGATTTTCGGTGCGTGCCATAGACACGGCAACAAGATGAACGATACAGGAACCGCAGTGATTACAATGAATGACTGTAGAGCGGAGATCCCGCCAGAACCCATTGAGATAAGCGCGATAGCTACTGCACCCATGATGATACCCCAGAAGGTACGTACGGCTGCGTTTGGCTCTGTAGTGCCTGTCATTACCACACTGATGGTGTAAGTCATCGAGTCACCTGTTGTCACGATGAACGTGGTCGTCAGGATAAGGAACAGAATCGCAATCAAAGTAGGGAACGGCAGTTGAGCGGTAATTGCCAGTAGCACAGCAGGAAGGTTAAAGCCTTCGAACGCGCTAGAAATTACGCCTGGGTTCTCTAATTCAAACGCTAGACCACTACCACCAACGATGCTGAACCAAAAACATGTTACTAGCGGTGCAACGATGCTGATAGAAACGATCATTTGGCGAATCGTACGGCCACGTGAGATACGAGCAATAAAGATCGCCATCATCGGACCATAGCCTAAGAACCAACCCCAGAAGAATACCGTCCAGCCACCTAGCCACGCTGTATCTTGGCGGTACAGTGCCATTGGGATGAAGTTATCCACCATTTCGCCCATACCTTGTAGGTAGCCATCAATGATGAAGCTCGTTGGGCCTACTAGCAGAATGTAGCCGATTAGGCACACTGATAAGATGATGTTGTAACGGCTAACCAGTTGGATACCTTTGTTCACGCCACTCAATGCAGACAGTGTGTACATTGCGATAGCGAAAACGATAACCACACTTTGAGTTGCAAAGCTGTCGGAAATACCAAACAGTTCGCTCAACGCGTAGCTGATTTGCAGTCCAAGGAAACCGATAGGGCCGATAGTACCTGCAGCTACAGCGACGATGCTGCACGCGTCGACTACGTTACCAATCCAGCTGTTGATTGCTTTGTCGCCAAGTACTGGGTAAAGCAGCGTGCGTGGCTTAAGAGGAAGACCTTTGTCGTAATGCAGGTGCATTAACACGATGGAAGACAAACCACCTAAGATTGCCCATGCAAGGAAGCCCCAGTGCATGAAAGATTGTGATAGGGCGTTGAACGCCATCGCTTGAGGATCAGCGTTGCCATAAAGTGGCGGAGCTGAAACAAAGTGAGCAATAGGCTCTGCGGCTGCCCAGAACACACCACCGCCGGCTAGCAGCGTACAGAGGACGATAGACATCCATTTAAAGGTGGTCATTTCAGGGAGAGCAAGCGTTCCTAAACGAACGTGGCCTGTGCGTCCTAGTGCAAGCACTAAGCCGATAATGAAATTGAGTAGTAGTAGGACTTGCCAGAAAGCACCGAACCACTTAGTTGAGTAACTAAAGCCGATGTTTACAAGTTCGGACAACACGGAGGTGTTGGTGAAAGCAAGGACAACAAAGAGGGTTAAAAAACTCCCACTAAGCCAAAATACTGGGTTTCCGAGTTCCAGTTTTTCACCCAAAGATTGAGCTTTATTGAAATCGATAGAAGTAGCTTCTGCGTTGATGTTTTCGTTGGCGACTTGCGTCAAGTTGGACATTATTTCTTCGCTATATTTGGCTCTTTCAAGCCTATGTATTTCTCCCACACTTGCATAGAAGTGTGAGGTTCGTCAAAAAAGCCGCAGATACTAACACATTTGTTATCAAAAGGTGGGCGAATTCCAAAAAGAAAGCCAAATCGACTGTAAATCTCTACTTTTTGGTTAGTTTTGATACGAATTTTTTCTCAACGCTGAGTCACATTTCTGATTTTTGAGACATTATTTTTTAGCTTTCCGAAATAAATTAATATTAGTTGTTGGTGCAAAATAAGTGTCGACTCATTGCATGTTATAAACAAATTAATGCGAGTCATTTTATAAATAGAGAATATTTTAGGTGTTAAATTTGCGTTGTTACCTACAGTTGTTTTGCGAAGAGATTTAAGTGGTGAGTAAAGTTCCATTTAAATTAAACATCTTGAAACAACAACTTAAGGGATAGCTAACATGCACCTAAACCAAGGAAGAGTGGCCAAGAAGGTTTTTACACTCAGTACTCTCACCGCGTCATGCTTAATGGCGTTCAATAGCTATGCGGCTGTGGATTGCTCAACGTTAGAAACGTGGGACTCTGCCACTGTATATACCGGTGGTGATCAGGTTTCACATGACGGCAGCGCGTACTCAGCAAACTACTGGAATCAAAATAACAACCCAAGCCAATTTGAAGGCGATTACGCACAATGGAAGAAAGTCGATGTGTGTAGTGGTAATGGCGGTGGTGGTACACCAAACGAAGCACCAACGGCTTCATTAACAACGCCAACAGCATCAGATGTGATTGTTGAAGGCGACAATGTCGTATTAAGCGCAACAGCACTGGACGCTGATGGTAGTGTTGCTTCCGTAGAATTCTTTGTTGATGGTTCTTCGGTCGCGGTTGTGACAGCGGCACCATTTGAAGCAACGTGGGCTGCAATGTCGGGTAATCATCAGGTTTCTGTTGTCGCGACAGACAACGAAGGTGCGGCAAGCCTTGCTAGTGAAGTTTCAGTGGTTGTTGATTCAGCTCTGCCAGGAAATAAAGCACCGACAGTTTCGGTTGCGCTTTCAGCAGCTTCGGTCGATGTTGGTGGTGTAGTAACGCTTACCGCAACAGCAGCAGACAGCGATGGCACGGTTGATAAGGTAGATTTCTATGTGGCAGGCGCTCTTATTGGCACAGCTGCAACTAGCCCTTACACGCTTGATTACACAACCACTCAAGCGGGTTCTTTAGCGGTTTATGCGAAAGCGACTGACAATCAAGGCGCAACGACAGATTCAGCGCTGGCTTCTTTGACGGTGAATGGCGCTCCAACAGTGAGCACATGTCGCCCTGATGGCTTGTATCAAACTCAAGGTGTCGATGTTCCTTACTGTACGATTTACGATGATGAAGGTCGTGAGAAAATGGGCGCGGATCACCCACGTCGTGTCATTGGTTACTTCACAAGTTGGCGTGCAGGGGACGACCCACAAGCTGCTTACCTAGTAAATGACATCCCTTGGGAACAACTTACACACATTAACTACGCTTTCGTGAGCATTGGCTCAGATGGCAAAGTAAACGTGGGTGATGTGAATGATCCGAACAACGCAGCGGTTGGTAAAGAGTGGCCGGGCGTTGAAGTTGATCCTACCTTAGGCTTCAAAGGTCACTTCGGTGCATTAGCGACCGCTAAGAAAAAACACGATGTTAAGACGTTAATATCAATCGGTGGTTGGGCTGAAACCGGTGGTCACTTCGCCACTGACGGTAGCCGAGTGGCTGATGGTGGTTTCTACACAATGACGACCAACGCCGACGGTTCTATTAACCATCAAGGTATCGAAACATTCGCCACTTCCGCGGTGGAAATGCTGCGTAAATACCAATTCGATGGTCTAGATATCGATTACGAATACCCAACCTCTATGGCGGGTGCCGGTAATCCGTACGACAAAGACTTCATGGAGCCACGTCGTCAATACTTATGGGCTTCGTACCAAGTCTTGATGAAAGTGCTACGTGAGAAGCTTGATGCTGCCTCTGCGCAAGATGGCAATCATTACATGTTAACGATCGCGGCGCCTTCTTCTGGTTACCTGTTGCGCGGTATGGAAACGTTCGATGTGACTAAGTACCTCGATTACGTAAACATCATGTCTTACGACCTTCACGGTGCGTGGAACGATCACGTAGGTCATAACGCAGCCTTGTTTGATACGGGTAAAGATTCAGAGTTAGCACAGTGGAACGTTTACGGCACTGCGGCTTACGGTGGTATCGGTTATCTGAACACTGATTGGGCTTACCATTACTTCCGTGGTTCTATGCCGGCAGGTCGTATTAATATCGGTGTGCCTTACTACACACGTGGTTGGCAAGGTGTAACCGGAGGCGAAAATGGTCTTTGGGGCCGAGCTGCACTTCCAAACCAAGCTGAATGTTCAGCAGGTACGGGGGAAGGTGAGAAGAATAACTGTGGTCATGGCGCAATTGGTATCGACAATATGTGGCACGATACCGATCCGAAAGGCAACGAAATGGGCGCGGGTTCTAACCCAATGTGGCACGCGAAGAACCTAGAGAAAGGCATTTGGGGTTCTTATGCAGAGGCTTACAAGCTTGATCCTGTGAATGATCCATCTGATGTTCTAACAGGCACTTACACGCGTAACTACGACAGCGTGGCGGTTGCTCCTTGGTTGTGGAACGCAGAGAAGGGCGTATTCCTTTCAACGGAAGATAAAGATTCTATCAACGTGAAAGCAGACTACGTTATCGACAAAGAGATCGGCGGTATCATGTTCTGGGAACTAGCAGGGGATTACAACTGTTATGTACTCGATGAAAGTGGCAACCGAACGTCTATCGATACGACAGAACAAGCGTGTAACAGCGGTAACGGTGAGTTCCACATGGGTAACACCATGACGAAAGCTATCTACGATAAGTTTAAGTCTGCGACCCCATACGGAAACAAGGTAGCGACGGGCGCTATCCCGACAGAAGCACTAGATATTACGGTATCAGTTGGTGGCTTCAAAGTCGGTGACCAAAACTACCCAATTAACCCTAAGATCACGTTTACAAACAACACAGGCCAAGCACTTCCGGGCGGTACCGAATTCCAATTCGATATCCCAGTGTCAGCACCTGATAACGCGAAAGATCAATCGGGTGGTGGTTTAACTGTGATTGCTTCGGGTCATACTCGTGCGGATAACATTGGTGGATTAGATGGCACCATGCACCGAGTGGCGTTTACTTTGCCTACATGGGAAGAGCTTCCAGCAGGTGGCGTGTATGAGCTAGATATGGTGTATTACTTGCCAATCTCAGGCCCTGCTAACTATGCAGTGAGCGTGAACGGAGTCGATTATGCCTTTAGCTTTGAGCAACCAGACCTACCATTAGGTGATATCAGTTCAGGTGGCGGTAACCCTGGCGATGGTGGCACCAACCCAGGTACATGTGATACAGCCGGTTTAGCGGTTTACCCAGACTTACCTCAGAAAGATTGGGCGGGTAACCCAAGCCATGCAAACACTGGCGACCAAGTGGTTCATAACGGTAGTATTTACCAAGCGAACTGGTGGACAAGTTCTGAACCGGGTAGTGATGGTAGCTGGACTCAGGTTTGTTCTTAATTTAATGCTAACTAATCCATTTATAGACAATAGATCGCAGTAAATACGAATGCTTTTAAGTCTATTTATCAGGGTTTTAGTGTAATTTAAGTAATCAACTTCAACGTAAAATTAAAACGCCGAACTGAATCCAGTTCGGCGTTTTTGCTTTAAGTCACAGATTGCGTATAGAAACCCTTAAAAATATCGACACTCGTTCAGTAAAAAATAAAACCATGATATAAAACAGTCTGTATATAAGAGAAGTCACAGCGTTACCTAAAATTATAAATCTATGGGGTAATCTTGAAAGTCAGACGTAAATACATTCTTAGTTTTTCCATTGCGATCGCCATTGTGTCGATGATTCTTTCAGCCTTTCAATTTAACCGAACTGAAAGGTCATTGTTGGAATCCAACCAGCTATTTTTTCGAACAATTGTGAATGCGAGTTACGATATTGTCGACACAACTGTTAATGAGGCGATAAAGACATATCTCAAAGGAATTACCGATACCGTTGCGTCCCATGTATGGCATGCCACATCGGAACAAGAAATCGAACAGGTAAGCCAGATCGCCAGTGAACTCCACATTGGACAATCAGGTTATATCTATTTGATGTCACCGCAAGGCGTTCACCTCTACCATCCTTTCTTGCAAGGCAAGAAGCGCGGGCATCTTACTCATATCCAAAAGCAGCTCAGTATCGACTCCGGTATGATCGAATACTTTCACGCGAATCCTCATGAGATAAGCCGGCGTGCAAAAGTGGCCTATTCGATGAGGCTATCGAGTGGCAATACTTTGGTCGCGACGACCTATAAAGAAGAATTGATGTATTTGGTTGATCTTGAAGGCTTAAAAGATAAGCTGAGAAAGTACGCATTCGGTGATAGCGGATATGTGTACATTATTGATCTTCAGGGTAACTTAGTACTTCATCCTGATTATGAACACAAGTCATTGAAAGCCTTAATAGGCTACTCGTCCGAACTGCTTATTGATCGAATCGCAACTCAGCCAGAAGGTCACTTTAGCTACACGGTTTCCAGTGATAATGGCACGACCAACAAAAACGTCTTCTATAAGTTTTACCCCTATCTGAATTGGGTTATTTCCGCAGGTATCTTAGAGCAAGAGCTCAATCGAAATCACAGCCTACTATTCATTAGTTTGATGGCTTTGGTTGTGAGTTTGCTGAGTATTATTGTCGTGTTGGTGCTTTACCTGCGGCATCGTCATCTTAAAATCTTAGATGTTGCGAGCCTCGATTACCTTACTGGTCTTCCTAGTCGGCGGAGTTTTATCGAGCACTTAAAACTGAACGTTGCTCAAAGTTCGCCTTATCCGCTAATAAATGTCGGTGTCATTTTGCTTGATATTGACCATTTCAAGCGGGTGAACGATCAATACGGTCATACTCAAGGCGATAGGGTTATCTGTGAGGTCGCAAAATCACTCAAGAGATTTGTTAATCGTCGTCGCTTGATTGCACGCTATGGCGGTGAAGAGTTTATTTTGGTGACGTTTGATTGTGATGAGCGTGAGTTATTCGAATTGTCTGAGGCACTAAGACGAAGTGTTGAGCAACTGCAGGGTTTGGTATCACCTGTGACAATCAGTGCTGGCTGTTGTCACGCTCGAGCGCTAACTGATATTGAAACGGCTATCGATAAAGCTGACAAAGCGCTTTATCAAGCAAAAGAGAGGGGACGTAACAACACCCAGACGTATCGAAAGAACGAATATCGCGTTGCTTACATGTGATCAGTTGAAATAATCGATGTCTTCAAACGCTGGAAAATTGGAAATCATGCTCTTGAGAACGACAGACACAAAAAAGCCCAAATAGAACGCTCTATTTGGGCTTTTTCAGAAATATTTGAAATGCTAATCGCTAATTTAAGCTTTCGCTGCTTTCATCGCTTCCGTTTTTTTTTCCTTTTGCATTTTTGCAAGGAAGTAGATGTTTACACAAGCGATGAAACCGTTGGTCGCGACCACTGGCCATGCGTCAATCATAACGCCGTATGCTGTAAAGAGAGTACAGCCAATAAAGTTAAGGACACGCAGACGAACGATGTCTTTCATTGTTAATGAAATTGCGACCATAATAGACGCAGCGTAACCTAAAATTTCAACCATATTGAATTCCATTGTTTGACCCTCTTAAATTTGCCGATACTTTGTCGGTACCAATTCTTCTCTTCATGAGATGATTGAGGAAGCTCCGTGCCTCGAATGGTCTGGTTATGTTTTACGGGGTAGACTATACCAAGTCTGTTTTTGTGATTAAACCCCCAAAATTGGCAGAAGTGAAGGTTAGCGATTACGCAAACGTTTAATGACCTTTCTATTAACATAATTACTAATTATGTTGGAAGTTGAATTGATAGTTATTCTTATATAGGTAAGGAAGCCACGAATGATAAAACGATCCATTTATGCAACAAAAAACATATTGAAAATAGCATTGTTGGCTTTGTTAGCGATGGGGTTAGCTGCATGTACTACACAAGAATTAGCAACAACGCACAACTATGGTGTGGTCACTAGTGGTGACTTTGATTTCATGAAGCATGGAGTCGTTACATATTCGTGGCATCCTGAATCTGAGAAGGTTTACCTTTCTCAAAAATACGATAAGACGGTTGTTACTGATCTAGTACGCGATGTGATTCAACAACAACTTTCAACGAAAGGTTATCAGTTGAAGCAAGATGGTGTTGGTGACGTCGTCGTCGGCTTTGGATTAGCTGAAGAATCAGTACTTAATGATGACTCGATTTTTGATGCTATTAAGCTTTCAACGGGGGTGCCGTTTTATGATGGAGATGGGAAATTAGCAGAGAAAGGGTCGTTATATATTGCCTTTTTTGTTCCTAACTCTGAAATCGTACAATGGCAGGCGTTAGCACAGTCTGGTATTCAAGCTGACTTAGAGCCAAATGAAAGCAAACAGCGCATTGCGGGTTTTGTTGAGATGCTATTTAGACGTATGCCTGAGCGGTGAAATCATTGAACTGGTCAATATTACTTGTTGAAAAAATGGTCAGATCGCAGATTATACTTTTTTATTTGTAACGAACGGTACAAATACGTAAAGCAACGTAAAGTTCGCGCTTCTTTTGCTAGCATTTGTCTATACTGCACAAAACGTTAACTTAGGTTTGATTCAATGAAACTGTTTTCCAAATACTCTCTCCCTCTATTAAGTATATTCATTGTAAGTAACGCAGCGATGGTAAGTAATGCAGCTATCGCAGCACCCTCTATAGTACCAAGCCCACCGAGCCTAGGCGCAAAAGGGTATGTGTTAATTGATTTTAATTCTGGTGATGTGCTGGTAGAAAAAAACGCCCACACTAAGCTAAACCCAGCAAGCTTGACCAAACTGATGACCAGCTATGTGGCTGGGCAAGAGATGAAGCGAGGCAATATCTCGGCTGACGATCAGGTACGAATCAGCGAGAACGCGTGGGCGAAGAACTTCCCTGATTCTTCAAAAATGTTCATCGAAGTGAATACCGATGTAGCAATGATGGACCTTTACCGTGGCTTGATTATTCAATCAGGTAACGACGCGAGTGTTGCGATTGCAGAACACGTCGCGGGCTCACAAGATGCTTTTGTTGATTTGATGAACTCTTGGGCTACGTCTCTGAAACTAGAAAACACCCATTTTGCGAACGCACACGGTTTAGACGCTGACGATTTGTATTCGACGCCTTACGATATTGCACTACTAGGCCGTGCCATTATTCGTGACTTACCGGATGTGTATGGCTTATACAGCGAACGTTCGTTTAGTTACAACGGCATCACACAACACAACCGTAATGGCTTACTGCGTGATAGAAGCTTGACGGTTGATGGCATGAAAACGGGCTATACCTCTGGCGCTGGCTACAGTTTAGCGAGTTCAGCGACACAAGGAGAGATGAGACTTATCGCGGTTGTTATGGGTGCATCAAGCGTTAAGAGCCGTGAGTCAGACAGTAAACAGTTATTAAGCTATGGCTTTCGTTTCTTTGACACGCTAAACCCACATCAAGGTGGAGATGAAGTCGCTGAAGAGAAGGTATGGTTTGGTGCCAAAGATACATTGAAGCTGGGTGTTGCAGAAGACACGTTTATTACGCTTCCAAAGTCAGACAGTAAAAAGCTAACAGCATCGATTGAACTTGATTCTGAGTTGAAGGCGCCGATTACAGAAGGTCAAACACTAGGTGTGGTTCATTACACGGTAGATGGTGAAGATGTTCAAACTCAGCCATTGATTGCGCTAGAGGCTGTTGAACAAGGTGGGATATTCAAACGTCTAATGGACTACGTTAAGTTGTTTTTCGCGAGCCTATTCTAAATAGAGTATTTACCGATCGAAAAAATAATCTAATGGGTGTTGTGAGTGAATCACAGCGCCCATTGTTATTTCTAGATCCATGAAAACGCCGTCACCTGCTTTCTTTATTAGCCGTAGCGGGCGGTTTCGATTACTATACGCAAAATTTAGCAGTGTAATCACTTATGACCATAGAGATAAAGAACGTAACCGAACCTGAAGTAACATGTGCCAACTGCCAGGCATGCTGTTGTCGTCTAGAGGTTATGATCATCACAGATACAGGCGTTCCTGAAGAGCATATTGCTTATGACGAGTGGGGTGGAGAAACCATGCTGAGATTAGACGATGGCTGGTGTTCTGCAGTAGATAGAGAAACACTGATGTGTACTATTTACGAGAATCGACCTTGGATCTGTCGTGAGTTCGAAATGGGCTCATACGAATGTGTAGAACAACGCACCGATGTGATGGGCTAATCGTTCGTAGAGCTTAGATGCTCCGCAAGAAAATCGATAAAAACTCGAATTCGTTGGGGCAAATATTCACTCGCATGATACACCGCGTACATGGGTAAGTAGTTGTTGCTCCATTGTTCTAATAACTGCGTTAATTCCCCATTCTCTACAAATTCTTTGCCCATCCAATCCGGTAAAGCAACCACACCTAAACCTTGTCTAGCCATTTTAAGTAACATTTCTGGGCTATCTGATGTGAAGATTTGATTCACTTTCACACTGCTGAATTGGCGGTTTTTATCCGTAAAGCGCCACTCGTTAGCGGGGCTCATTAGTGAATAAGTTAGACAATGGTGTTTATTAAGTTCTTGTGGGTGTTTCGGTATTCCGTGCTTGTGGAGGTAGTTTGGTGATGCGAAATATTGAACGTTGTTATTGAATAGGAATCGAGCCTTTAAACCGGAATCTTTGAGCTGTGACGCTCGAATCGCAACATCAATATTATGTTCATTGAGGTTAATTATACGGTCGTCGACGCTAAGGTTAATGCGGATACCCGGATGTTGCTCAATGAACGCTTGGAGCAGCTCGCTAAGTAACATTGATGAAAAGGCGCTGGGCGCGGATATTTTCAATTCACCTTCTACAGACTCGGTTTCTCGCTTGAGCTGACTTTCTATTGCAGACATTTCTTCTAGGAAGCGGACACAATAAGTGAGGTAGTCTTTGCCTGCATGGGTTAGGGATATTTTGCGACTGTTTCGCTGAAACAACGTCATTGCCAAATCATTTTCTAACCACGCAATCTTTTTACTGACGGCACTTTGTGTCATGTCGAGTTTATTGGCAGTAGCAGTAAAGCTGTTCAGCTGCGCAGTTTCCACGAAGATACGAATACACTCAATTTTATCCATCTTACTCACCTTGTGTTTATCTATTCCAATTTGGAATCTTTACTATCATGAAACTAGCATTTATCACCTTAATTATGAATGATTAAATAACATCGTTGAAATTAATGATTCTTATAGAGGTAGACGGAATGAGTACAGTAATAAGTATTTTGATGGTGATGTTCTTTGTGTTGGCGAGCTCAATCAAGACGCTTGGTTGGCAAAGGAAGGTCTTTGAAATTCAGCTTGGTTTCTTTAGAAGCTATGGCTTGAATAGAATGATCATGTTTCTCGTGGGGTTAGTCGAATTGACAGGAGCAGCTCTTTTGATTTTAGCCCTATGTGACATCTCACCAGAACATACTCAATTGATGGGTGGTGCAATATTGGGGGCTACTTCGATAGGGGCGCTTTATTTCCACTTACGCTTTGATACTTGGAAGGACGGTATTCCCGCGATGGTCACTTTATTGTGTTCAAGCTTTTTAGTCTTAGATTTCTGGTACTAATGTCTTGGTCTTTCGACCTAGGGTTGAAAGCTTATTTACAGGACATTTGAGAAGCGTAGGGCTCGAAAGCCCCACGCTAAAGATTGGATTAAAACTCTGACGGCACTTCAAACTCGATCCACTCGCCAGTTGTAGGGTGAATCAGTTTTAGGTAGCCCGCATGAAGGTGTAAGCGCTCACGTTTGTAACCATAGAGATCATCACCTCGGATTGGTACACCAAGGCCCGACGGGTGAGCGCAATGCACGCGTAGCTGATGGGTTCGGCCTGTTTTCGGATACAGATGAACCTTGGTTTTACCATTGTTGGTGCTGACCGCTTCCCAATGAGTTTCAGCGTTACGTCCATGTTCATGGCAAACCAATTGTCTTGGTCTGTCTGTTATGTCGCCGCGCAAGGGCAGGCTAATATCGCCAGATTTGCCGTCGATTTCACCATCTAACAGAGCTGTATATCGTTTCTCGACGGTTCTATCAATGAATTGCTTCTGAATGTGCTTGTTTGACTCCGCCGTGAGCGCTAAGATCAACAAGCCTGACGTCGACATGTCTAATCTATGGATGATCAAAGGCCCTGTCGCATTCGGGTAACGCGCTTTAATGCGTGTATAAACCGAGTCTTCGATAAACTTACCGGGAACCGACAAGAACTCTTCAGGCTTATTTACTACTACGATTTCTTCATCTTCATAAACAATATCAAACGACTTACCTACCGCAGGGTTCACGATAAGCGGGTTATCTTCTAATTCGATGCCATTCAGTTGGTGATCGAGGATCTCGAAGCTTTTACTTTGGCAAACAGGGTATAGGTTTCCGTGTTGGCGGATAACAGCCATCGGAGGTAACCCCCACCAAAACTCAGACAATGCTAATGGCTTAAACCCGTGTTCAAAAGCAAAATTAAGCAGTTTAGGTAGGCAACAGTCGCCAGAGCCTTCAAGTGCGTCTTTGCCATTTAACAATTCAAGTAGGCTTTTTGATTCGAGAGCTTGGTTGATAAAGCGATAGTGAGACAAACGCTGCGCTTCCAATTCAGCTGAGATTGCTTGGTACTCTTGTTTACGGTTTTTCAGTTCGCTTTCTATCGAATCAACTTGTGATTGGCGTTCTGCAACCTTTTGCTTCCATTCGATGCGAAGTGCTTTTAAGTCTCGCTTTTCTTGACTGCTTTGGTTACCTAATTGCTTGAGTAGGTTTGCTGCCGATTCTAGATTTCCCAATGCCTTTTCTTGATTGGCTTGCTCTCTGAGTTCGTTACGCTGAGCTTTGTTCGCGACCATTGTTAACTGAAAGGCTTCTATAGCTTGCGCTGATTCGACTTTTAACTGTTCAAGTTCAGCCACTAATACGTCTAGATTATGCGACTGTTGTAACTTTTCAATGTCATCCGCTAGTTGCGATTGGTGAGCAAGGTTTACATGGTTTTGAGATGGAAACTTTTCTGAGTCGAATGCTGATGGGACAAAACTGATATTTTCTAACTGAGAGGCTAATGATGGATCTAACCGCAGGCCTGAAAACGCAGACAAGTAACCTAATTCTTGTGTGGTTGGATTCTGAACAAGAAGAACAGCGTAGAGATTACCTTGCGAGGTTTCGTTTACACCACAGTCGATGAACGACTGTTGAAGCTGCAGTATAGCTAATTCACACGTAGGGTGCGAGGTATAGTAATACGGAAACGTAAACCGAGTCGGTATCGACAAGTCTTGAGTCGCAGTTTGGTTTAAGGGAAGCAGTGGTGTGTATTGATCAAGGTTTGCTGACATGAAAATCAAACTCTATGGCTGTTCAGTTAGAGTTCGATATTGTTGTCGAAATGAAGGCAAATGAGAAGCCAAAGCGAAAGATAAATCGGCTTTGGCTTCATTTAGTTGCTTGTGCTTATCCTAAGCGCGTCCGAGCTTGAGTGAAACTCGATCAGTTCGAGTGTTCTAGCTCTACTTGCTCTGCTTTTTGGTAAGCTGGGTGGTCAGCCAAAAGCTTACCGTATTTAGCAATGTTAGGGTAAAGCGCAGTTGCACCAAAGTTACCAACGATTTCTACGATGAACGACATCATGAAATCAGCACCTGTAAGTGTGTCTGCAACTAAGTAGGTTTTACCTTCAAGTGCATTATTCACGTAAGTTAAGATCTTTTGGTTTTCATCGTCAGCGTAGCCGCCAAGGAAATTAGTCTCGCAACCGTCTTTCATCACAAAGATTTTAAGCAGCATCGGCAAAATACCTGAACTCTCAGCAAAATGTAGCCACTGTGAATATTCTACGTAGTCTGCTGTTCCGCGCACAGGTGCAAACTTGCCTTGACCATATTTATCGATTAGGTATTCAGTGATAGCGCCAGATTCAGTGATCACGATGCCATCGTCTTCAATGACAGGAGATTTACCCAACGGGTGAACAGACTTCAATTCTGGCGGTGCTAAAAACGTGACACTGTCTCGTTGGTATGGTTTGATTTGGTAATCAACACCAAGCTCTTCCAATAACCAGATGATACGCTTTGAGCGTGATTTGTTTAGGTGATGTAAAGTAATCATTATTCTGCCTATTTTACTGTTTCAGCTGATTGAGTTATTTAGCTTCGTTAGTTTTGATAACAAGCTTACCGAAGTTTTGGCCTTCTAATAGACCCATGAATGCTTGTGGTGCCTCGTCTAGACCTTCAATTAGGTGCTCACGATAGTGCATATTGCCTTGAGACAACCATTCTGTCATTTGAACAGCAAACTCGTTATAACGGTGCGCGTAGTCATCAAAGATAATGAAGCCTTGCATCTTAATACGCTTAACCAGCAGCGTACCCATAAGGCTAGACATGCGATCTGGGCCTTCAGGCAGTGATGTTGCGTTGTATTGTGAAATAAGGCCACAAACAGGAATGCGAGCGCCGGTGTTAAGCAATGGCATTACGGCATCGAAAACCTTGCCGCCAACGTTTTCAAAATAAACGTCGATGCCGTTGTCACATGCTTTAGCCAGTTGCTCCGCGAAGTCGTCAGCTTTGTGGTCGATACAGTCATCAAAGCCAAGCACGTCTTTCGCGTACTGACACTTATCTTGACCACCAGCAACGCCGATAACACGACAGCCTTTTAGTTTGCCGATTTGTCCAACGGTTGCGCCTACTGCACCTGTTGCCGCCGCAACGACTAGAGTGTCGCCTTGTTTAGGTTGGCCGATATCAAGCAAACCCATATAAGCCGTAAAGCCAGGCATACCCATAATGCCAAGTGCATAAGAAGGGTGCGTTGGTTCTTTGCCTAGTTTGATGAGGCCTTCACCGTTAGACACACCAAGATCTTGCCAACCTGTGTAAGCCAGTACCCATTCGCCGATTTCAAAATCACTGTTGTTTGATTCTTCAACCTGACACACGGTTGCACCAACCATCACTTCGTCAATCGCAACTGGATCAGCGTAAGATTTAGCATCGCTCATTCGACCGCGCATGTAAGGGTCAAGAGAAAGATAAACTGAGCGAAGTAACATTTCACCATCTTGAATCGCTGGTGCGGCTACGGTTTCTAATCGAAAGTTATCTTGAGTGGGTGCGCCAACTGGGCGAGAAGCCAATACGATGCGGCGGTTGTCTTGTTGAGTCATTGGATGTCCTTAATTTTAATGTATTCATCTAGAATTAGACCAGTCGTCTAGTCTTATTGTCTAAAAAGCCCGCCGTCATCAAATTGATAAAAGGGCGGGTAATCTGTCGTTAGTAAGGACTAAACACAGTACGTGGTTAGTTTTTACCTTTTAAAATCTGTTGGGTTAGGTTTAAAGCTGATTCTAAGCTGTGTGAATTCTGGCTTAGTTTGCTCAATAAGCTTGCACCCAACCACATAGAATATAGATTTTGAGCGGTTTCTTGGCTGTCTTTAACCTTAATGGAGCCATCTTCAATACCACCAGCAACACAGTGTTGTATCGTAGAGGTCACTTTTTCAGCCCCTTTTAGTAAGGCTTGGCGCATAGGATCAGAAAGATCAGAAACCTCAGCGCTGAGTTTAACGACTAAGCATTTATGAGCGTTACAGGTACCGTTTTCAATCTGTGACCATCGAGTGAAATAACTGATAATTCTCTGGTAATGGTTGCCTTCACCATGAACCAAAATAGTTTCAACTCTGCTGATGTAAGTCTCAAAATAGTGTTGGATAAGAGCCTCGCCAAATTGCTCTTTCGATTTAAAGTAGTGGTAAAACGACCCTTTCGGCACGTCCGCTTCTTTAAGCAATTGCGATAGGCCAACGCCTGTAAAGCCGTTATTCACTATTAATTGGTAGCCAACATCTAAAACATGCAGGCGTGTGTCATTCGTTTTATCGTTCATGGGCGTTACTATAAGTTAAATTAGACCAGTCGTCTAGTCGTTGGATTTCGATTGTGTTATTTGCTCTTTCTATTCTCTGGGGTGTCATTTCTGAAGAGGTTAGCTTTTGAAGGTATAATCTTGTCGTGGTTAAATAGGATTCAACCACTCAAGCGTTCACATATAAAAAAGCCCTAACATGGTTCGCATGTTGGGGCTTAAATTGATGAACTTGGTTGCTTGAGAGCAATTCGGTTATTGAATAGCGATTAACTCAACATCAAAAATCAGAGCTGATGATGGTGGAATAGGGCCTGAACCGCCTTTTCCGTAAGCCAATGTGCTTGGGATAAACAAGCGAACTTTTTGACCTTCAACCATGTAAGTTAACCCTTCTTGCCAGCCTTTAATCACTTGTTTAAGAGCAAATGAGATTGGCTCGCCACGCTCAACAGAGCTATCGAAAACAGTGCCGTCGATAAGTGTACCGTGGTAATGAACGGTTACTTTGCTGTTCTTTGTTGGGTGCTCAGTGCCAGTGCCTTCTTCAAGAACAAGGTATTGAAGACCACTTTTAGTTGTAATTACACCTTCTTTAGTGCCGTTATCAACAAGGAACTGTTGGCCTTGCTCGAAGTTTTCGTCACCAGACTTATGATTCATCCAAGTACGATAAATCATGAAACCCGCCAAAAGAAAGACAATGACCGGGATGATAAATTTAGACATAGTAAAACCTATTTATAGTTAATGCTGAGTTCGCTAATCAATCGACTAAGGTCGTGATTATGGTTGAGTCAAAAGGTAGTTAATCGTTTTTGCAATGCCAGCAACGTCTTGATGACCAGCTGTCAGTACCTGGTATTTACCATTGATGATAAACGTTGGTACTGAATTGATTTGACCTTTTACTGAGATTTCTTCTGCCTTTTTAACATAATCAAAAAGAGCAACTTGTTGTTCTTTATTCAATTGGTATGGGCTTACCAAACCGCGAGAAGTAAACGCTGTTTCTAGAGCTTGTTGGCGTTGTTCTGGCGTTGCGTCTGCACCCATTTGAACGGCACCAAATAGGTCGTCCATGAAGGCGTGATCAGGTGTTGCGTCAAGCTGCATTACCGCGGTGTAGTAGATCATCGCGCTGATTTGAGCACTTTCATTAAACGTTACGTGCATCTTGCCAATAGTTTGATCGGTTAGAGACTCAATTTCTGGAATTGCACTTTCCATTTGACGGCAGTGACCACAGTTAAGAGAGAAGATTTCAGTGATCGGAGACAGATTAAATTCAGTTAGAGCAGTTGGAAGAGCTTCGTACTGAACGCCTTTTTGTGGTTCGTCTGTTTCACTGCAACCCGCAATGATAAGTACTGCAGCGATTGCTGTGATGAATTTAGTAAATGGTTTAAACATAATGTTTGCTCGAGCGTTGAGAAGTCGTGAGATTCTAACTATTTAGTAGGAATTGGAAAACAATTATAAGGTAAATAAATGCAAACAGTTCGAACAACCGGGTGATGGCAGGCTAGTTGACGGTTAACTGTGATCAAAAGCACTTTTTTATTACGTACTTTCATTTTGTCTAAAGTTTTTCTCTAGGTGCCGATATAGACATTAGTGAATGGTTTATCTGCATGAGTGGTTGGTGAAGTAATGAGATATTTAGCGATAATGTTAAGCATAGCTTTGGCTGGGTGTGAAACGACGTTACCAATGGGTATGTTAGGTGACGATATGCTAGAAACTGCGCCACAAACGGACTACGATCTAATGCACCCTGAATGGGGTGTGGTTCAAACAACACATGTAGCGAGTAATCGAGGTTACGCAATTCAAAACAACTCTCATCAACAAACCACTATTACAACTAATTACGGGCGCGGGGTTTCGACCAATGACCCACTAGAAGTTTTTCTAAGACAAAACCGTATCGATTTTGAGGTATTACCTGGCAATCATGTGATGGTAAAACTTGAGCAACATGTGAACTTCAAAACAGGTTCCGCATTCCCTGAGCCAGTTTACAATCAGTGGTTGGATACTCTAGGCAGTTACCTTTCTCAGCGCCAAGATATCGATGTTGTGATTGAAGGACACACAGACAACACTGGTAGTGAACGTGTTAATGACCCTTTATCAGAGCAGCGCGCAAAAGAAGTGAAAGCTCGATTGGAAAGTCATTACGTTTCAAGTCGCTCTATTTATACTCGCGGTTTTGGTGAATACGTTCCGGCTTGTAACAATGCTTCTGCACAAGGTAAAGCGTGTAATCGTCGCGTAGAACTCATGTTGATTGTTGCTAAATAGTCGTTAGAAGATTTAGCTTAAAAAGCAAAAGCAAAAGCAAAAGCAAAAGCAAAAGCAAAAGCAAAAGCAAAAAGCCTTTTAGCGAATGGTTCACGAGATTAGCTGAAAGCACAGACATAAAAAATCCCTCTCTGTAGAGGGATTTTTTGTATCTGACTTCATTAAGCGTGATTGCTTAAGCGAACTGCTTCTCTAAGTAAGTAACGATATCTGAAGACTCGTACATCCACTCAGTTTTACCGTCTTTTTCAATACGTAGACAAGGCACTTTCACACGACCGCCACCAGCTTCAAGCTCTGAACGGTGCTGCTCGTTGTTTTTTGCATCACGAAGTTCAAACTGAACCGATTGACGTTTCATCGCGCGGCGTACTTTTACACAAAATGGGCACGCTTCGAATTGGTATAACGTGTGCGTTTTTGCTTGCTCATTCACTTTGCTTTGCTCATCTTGAGAACGTTTCACACCACGTGGGCTGAAAACAAAATTCAATAGCAAGATGACACGACCTAAAAACCAACGAATAAACTTCATAACTCTCTCTACATATTTAAAATTAGCGTTACAATTTGCAGCATTATATACACAAGTTTTGTCAGATGCTCGCAACAAACCGCTAATATCTATTTTGTCCGTTCGATCGTGTGAGACTTAGCCACATTTAACCCTAAACGTTTGGATAGTCGGGTTAGGTTTGCTCTATCTGTTTTTAAAATTCGCCCTGCTTGTGCCCAGTTAAAATTAGCATCTTCCAATACTTCAGTAATAATGCTGCGTTGGAAATCATCCGTCGCCCCACGTAAACCTGAAGAAAGGTCAATCGTTGGCGTCGATAACGGCGTGTTTTTTACTTGTGTGGTCGCTATTGGCTGATCTTGGTCGAGTGGGCCGCAATCTTCTTTAGTAATTGTTACCAAGTTCTTGTTGGTGCTACGCGCGAGTGCTTTAAGTGCTGAGCGACTGATCACGTGTTCAAGTTCACGTACGTTACCTGGCCAACCGTAACGGTTCAGGAAAACAAGCACATCAGATCGAAATTTAACTTGGTTAATACCAAGCTTACGACGTGCCTGCTCTAGGAAGAAACCCGCTAACAAACTGATGTCGTCACCGCGTTCTTTAAGTGCTGGTACTGCGATAGGGTAAACACTGAGTCTGTGGTACAAATCGGCACGGAATCTGCCATCCTCGACTTCTTTTTTCAAATCACGGTTGGTTGCCGCCAATACGCGCACATCAATGGTTTGAATATTGTCTTGACCAACTGGCTGTATTTCATTGTTTTGTAGCGCACGCAGTAGCTTGCTTTGTGCAGCTAACGGGAGTTCACCGATTTCATCAAGAAACAGTGTGCCACCATCGGCTAATGCAAATTTACCTAGACGGTTTTTGTCTGCACCGGTAAAGGCGCCACGTACGTGACCAAACAGTTCACTCTCTACTAAGTTCTCAGGAATTGCAGCACAGTTTACATAAACTAAGGGCTTACGTTTACGCTGTGATTGATGGTGCAGTGTACGAGCCACTAATTCTTTACCCACACCAGTATCACCGTGAATCAAGATATTAAATTCAGAAGGGGCAACCACTGCAATGTCGTTTTTAAGCGCCATCATAGTATCGCTTTTACCAATTAGTTCGCCGCCGTCGCGTTCCCACGCTTCTACATTTAACTCTTCTAATAACTGTTTAGATTGCTTTGCTTGATGCTCAAGTTGCGAGAAAGTCATCGCCATTTGCATCGTAGAAGCTGCAATGGCCGCGAGTACTTCTAGATTACGGGCGGGGATATTTGCGAATACATCGGGTTTCAGGCTGTCTAGTGTCAGAACACCTAACAGCTTGTCACCAAAAAGCAAAGGTAACCCCATACAAGCATGCATTGGCAAATCACCATCATGGTCGATCAGCAAGCCATCGAAAGGATCAGGCAGTGAGCTGTCAGAGTCAAAACGAACAGGAGAACGTGATGCGCAGATTTCATCAAAACGTGGGTGTTCCGAAATGATAAAGCGACGGCCGAATGTATCTCGACTGAGCCCTTGCATCGCGATAGGTACTAGCGTGTCACCTTGAAGGCTTAAAAGCGCGACACAATCACACGTGATTGTTTTACGAATGGCATCGATTAGGCGATTGAAACGGTCTTGATCGTTCACACCGCTGGCTAAACCAATGGTCATTTCCATGAGAGTGGATGCTGAGATATCTTGCATAAAGGGCTCATACTGTTTGTATTTTTATACATGGTAGAGTCTTTGTGACACAAAAAAAAGGTCTTTTTGACTTAATTTAGAAATGATTTTTTGAAAGGATGCTAGGCAGAGCTAGCTTTCGCATGTTGGCACCGTTTGTGCAATGTGTCCATCACGTGTTGTCTATATGACTGAATAACTGACTCATTGTTGATTTGAATCAATTAATGAGTATTTATCAGTCCACGTAATTCTCATAACAAAATGTAGCCATAGAGCTCATTGAGAAAGAATTGGTATAAAGTCACCTTTAAATAAAACTAGTCAATTTGACATCAACGGTCATAAGACTAAGTGTTCGGAGTAAATCAATGCTAAACAATCTACATATCAACATCATCAAATCGACGATTCCTCTTTTAGAAAGCGCAGGCCCTGCTTTAACTCAACACTTCTATCAACGTATGTTCGCGCATAACCCTGAATTGAAAGATATCTTCAACATGACTCACCAAAGAACAGGTCGCCAAGGTGTGGCACTGTTTGAAGCTATTGCGGCTTATGCTAAGAATATTGAAAACCTAGCAGCGTTAACCACTGCGGTTGAACGTATTGCACAGAAACACACAAGCTTTAACATCCAACCAGAACATTACCAAATTGTTGGTTTGCACCTGATTGAAACACTGCGCGAATTGGCAACTGAAGCCTTTACTCCAGAAGTAGAAGAAGCATGGACTGCCGCTTACCTATTTTTAGCGCAAGTATTCATCGACCGTGAAGCTGAGCTTTACCTTCAACGCAAGCAAGCTGTGGGTGGCTGGGAAGCTGCACGTACGTTTGTTATTGCAAACAAGATCGAAGAGTCTGCATTGGTTACAAGCTTTATTTTAGAGCCAAAAGACGGTGGCGAAGTTCTTGATTACACACCAGGTCAATACATCGGTATTGAAGTAAAACCTGAAGGTTCTCAATACAGTGAAATTCGTCAATATTCACTGTCTGACAAGCCAAACGGCAAGCAATACCGTATCTCTGTGAAACGTGAAGGCCAGGGCCAAGAGACACAAGGTGTGGTATCTAACCACATGCACGATACTGTCGCTATTGGTGATGAAGTAAGTCTATATGCGCCAGCGGGCGATTTTATGTATCAAGAACGCCGCAAACCAGTAACGCTGATTTCTGCGGGTGTTGGCGTAACACCAATGCAGTCTATGCTTGAGTTCTTAAACAATGAACAGAAAAACGAACCTGTACTTTACCTTCACGCGTGTGAAAACGTAGGCCAACATTCTTTCACGACTCGCGTTAAAGATATTGTTGCCGACAAAGGTTGGGCAGCGAAAACGTGGTACATGAAGAAAGATGAGTCTGCATGTGAGAACACGCATGAAGGTCAAATGGATCTAGCGTCTATCTCTGATACTAACGGCTTTGAAGAGAGCGACTTCTACATCTGTGGTCCTGTTGGCTTCATGAAGAACATCGTGGAACAACTAGACGTACTTAAAGTTGATCGTTCACGCGTGCACTACGAAGTATTTGGCCCTCACGCTAATTTCTAATATAGCACTCGCATGATCTACTAACACTCGCTTGAACTATTAAAACCTTGCCTATTCAAAAGCCTCACAGTGTGAGGCTTTTTTTTGAGTTAACTGTCTAAATATACGGAAAGTAGGAAGTCATTATGGAATCAAGCTGGATCCAATTGATTTCAAATTAAAGTCGCTTGATCTTTTTAGACATATATTCAGCATCAAAAAACTCCGGCCAGTACATTTTCACGTAACCGCCAGCGACCCAAATAACTAAAATGGTGGCAATAGTTAGTTCAAAGAAACCGAATTTGTGCAGCCAATACCATTGTGGGTATTCTGCGCCGAAAAACGTAGTCAAACGGTGCATAGCTATGGCACTGATCACTGAAGGGAAGGTGACGGCTGCAATCGAAGGTTGGAATTTCAGACGCATCAACCGGATATAACACAGATAGATCAACAGTGTCATGGTGATGGCAATACCTGCCAACGCGCCTGTCAGAATCGGGTCTGGATTGTCGAAGTTAACTAAGTAAGCGGCTAAAGACAGGTTTACAGGAGCCGCCATAATGGCCAGTGTTGGCCTTGCTCGACGAGGAAGGTTTCCTTCGAATACCAAGCGGTACAACACCACTGGCAGCATGAGAAAATAGATACCGATACAAGTGGCCGCAAGTGTTTCTGAAAAAACGGTGTGCCCAAATTGTGTACCTGCTAAGGAGCTGCTGATTAACCCCACCGGATACAGAAACCAACTCGGTACAATGTTCGACATTTTGAAGTTGATGATCTGGAAGCTAAAGAACAACACCATCATGGTAAAATGCAACAATAACGCGCAGAACCAGACTGGATAAGCAATGACTGGAGAGATTTCGGCTAGATAGTCACACAGAATCAATAAAGCCATGCTCATCGGCGCCATTAAGCTACCACTTAACGGATGACGTATATCATTTAAGAAGGTATTAAAACTCGTTAGGTAGCGAAGTAAAACAGGAAGTAATAATAGAGCGCCCAACGAAGCGAGGTAGGGGCGAGTGATTTCACCAATACCTGGTACATATAAAGCCCACGCCTGTCCTAATCCAATTACTCCAAGTGCTAAAGACGCCTGAGATGGCGGCACATTTTTTACTTGGGTTAATCTTCTCCAATTCAACGACTTGCTCCAACTTAATTATTTATAGAATGCGGGTTACTAAAGGTGTATGAGTTAATTATTGAATGTTTGCTCTAGCTAGAGCGTTCAGTTATGCCATCAATAGATGTTAAGAGCACTCAAATAATTTTGAGTGGATGATAGCAAGTTTAACGTTTGCTTTTTTGATTTTGATGCGGAATCGGGACATTAAGCACGAGGAAAGTGTGCTTTATTTTTTTGAGTTATTTGTAATTAACTCACTTTTCGTACAGACGTACTACAGGAATTCCATACATTCAAAGTAGTTAACGTACTTCCTCTTGCTGAGGAAGATCTTGTTGTCGTAGCTTTTCGTTCTTAAGCGTACGATTCAACAACTGACTGTAAATCGGCTGACCGCCTAGCATTTGAGCAATGATAACTGCCCCTAAGCAAGTGATGATCAACGGTAGAATGAGATAGTAGTTATTGGTCATTTCAATAACCAATAATATGCCTGTAATGGGTGCTCGAACAGTCGCAGCAAACAAAGCTCCCATACCAGCAATTGCAAACATACCTGGTTCAATATTCAGCTCAGGAAAGAATGCAGCGGCAATAAGCCCAAAGGCGTAACCAAAGAGCGTACCTAGTGCGAGCATTGGCGCAAAGATACCGCCGGGAGCGCCAGAACCGAAACAGAGTAGTGTGGTGAGGACTCGTCCTAGAAAGATCAGCAATAATACGTTTGCGCTGTAACCTCCGTTAGTGATGTTAGGGATGATACCAATACCACCGCCGGTCAATTCCGGTATATAAAGCAGCAACAAGCCAAAGCAACCACCCAGCAGGGCGCCAGTGATTAAGTAGCGTTTGCGATCATTTTTGTGTATTGCGACAAACAGGTCTTGTGAGAGCGTAATCAGTTTATTGAAAATCACACCAAACAGGCCGAACAACACACCCAATAACAAGAACAGCCAAAGCGAGTTCAGTTCTGGTGGTTGATATTGGGGCATGGTGATAACAGCAGATTGGCCGTTGATTGAACGAAAAACAATATTGGCTGAAATAGCAGAGATGATCACGGCTTTGATTGAAATCAGGGAGTAGCGAAATTGTGGTCTCATCTCCTCGACCACAAACATGATCCCGGCCAAAGGTGCGTTGAATGCGGCGGCTAAACCACCAGCGGCACCTGAAGCTAACAGTGAGTGTCGAGTATCATCATCTTTAACTCGAAAAATATCTGTGACCATACGACCGATACTGCCGCCCATTTGAACGGTCGGCCCTTCACGGCCTAGCACCATACCTGAGCCCAACGCACCCATACCGCCAAAGAACTTCACTGGTAGTACTCTCCACCATCGAACAGGGCGCATTCCGTCCATAGCACCTTCAATTTCAGGTATACCTGAACCTGCGGCTTCTGGCGCAAAGCGATGTACAAGGAAATATCCAATAAAGGCAAATGCAGCACTGATAATGAAAGCGGCTAACCAAAGAGGGACAAAATTGGTGATTTCATCTTTCAACCAGTCAGTACGAGTTTCTGAAATGAAATGGACCGCAACTTCGAAATAGGTACCAACAACACCAGCAAGTACGCCAACGATACAAGAAAGAAAGAGAACAGAAGCGGGTGTTTTGTCTCTTGAGAGAAATTGATTGATAGCATCCCTTGGCATTTTTGCTAGCAAGGACTGCTTAATTTTCTCTCTTCTGGTCATTGAGGCTAGGTTCCTGAGTCGTTAAAGGAGGGCTGTACTGAATTATACGCCTCCTATACATATCCTATAGCAATAAAGATGAAAAGTTGATTTTCATTTATGGAATATACTCATTTCATAAATGGAATCTATGGACAATAGTGGAATCACTGTCACAATTTTGATCGAATATCTGGGGGCAGCTTGAATATCCCCAAAAATGAACCATAGTTAAATCGTAAAGCAACATAACAAACCGCAAGGAGAAGTGAGGTTTTACACACAATTTGGATGGATTCAGAAACAAAGTTTTAGTTCCTCGTTAATTGTTCAGGTCGATATTTAAGGCTTCCTGATTCGCGAACTCACGATTGAGTAACGAGGGTGAGGCGTACTGATAAAGTACGCCTTTAGTTCGTTTGGAGCATCCAACTTTCTCATCTACCTCTCTATTTACTTATCTATTTCCCCTCTATTTATCTCTACTCTTATCTCTTCTGATTATATCTGCGCCATATCTCTATTAATGAATCTCAGTGTAATACCAATCGTAGTAAATAACTGGTCACCCTAGCTGGTTAAAACGCTCGATAACTGCGTTATAATTTTTTATTGTAGAATAACTACTTATCAAAAAATTACGCCTTGTTCTCAAGCATTTTTCCTGCGCTATTTCTGATCACTTACTTACTGTGATTGGTATAAACAATCGATTGGGGTCAACTTTTCGGTGATTGAGTATATACTCCCTGAAAAAGGAGAACTGATATGACCAAAAAAGTTCCTACAAACATAATTACGGGTTTTCTGGGTGTCGGTAAGACGACCGCTATTTTGAACCTACTAAAAAACAAACCTGAGAATGAAAACTGGGCTGTTCTGGTTAATGAATTCGGGGAAATCGGCATTGATGGCGCATTGATGACAGATCAAGGCGCTTTGATTAAAGAAGTGCCGGGTGGTTGCATGTGTTGTACTGCAGGTGTCCCTATGTCGGTAGGCATCAATGCTTTGCTGCGCCAAAAGCCAGATCGTTTATTGATTGAGCCGACAGGGCTTGGTCATCCCAAACAGGTTATTGCTACGCTGACTTCAGAACAGTACACACCGTATGTTGATTTAAAAGCGACGCTAGGCTTGGTTGACCCAAGAAACCTATCTAACGAAAAGTACACGTCTAATCAGAACTTTAATGATCAGCTAGACAGTGCCGATGTGATTTTAGGAACCAAGGTCGATTTAGTGCATTCTGAAGATATCGATGTATTCAATGACTGGGTAACTAACCAATCACCATCAAAGGTATTTCATAAGTTAATCCATGACGGTGAAGTACCCTTAGAAGTCTTAGATATTGAAAGGGTACATGGCAGTGCTTCGTCTAACATTGAGTCGCACCATCATGATCACGCTGAGCAAGAGCCTCAATTCCAACTTCCTCCCGGTGAAGCTTTCATCCGAAAAGAGAACAAAGGACAAGGCTACTTTAGTTGTGGTTGGCTATTTGGCGCAGAGCATAAATTTGATTTTGATGAGCTATTCTCTATGTTGTCGGATCTAACGGCTGAGCGTGTAAAAGCGGTGGTGAATACTGACCAAGGTTGTTACGCGTTTAACGTGGCGAATCAAGTCGTATCAGTGAATGAAATCACACTTGATGGCTTCGAATCTAGACTTGAAGTGATTGACTCACAACAGATGCCTTGGGCTGAGCTCGAACAGATTTTGCTCAAGCTGTGTGGTATCAAATAGCTCAATTATCCTGTTTGATACGATGATTCTGGTGTTTGCTTCGCGGATGGTGAAGTAAACACCAGATTAAATGAGAAAGTTTGCGTTATATCACGATAAATGTGAGATAAATCACTCTAATTACTTTATAGTGCTCGGCTGAAATAAGAATGTAGGCTGTCTGCTTAAGGAACCCGTAACAATGTCATTTTCTTCTCAAGGTTTTGCTCCTGAATTAGTCAAAGCGTTGACTGAGTGTGGTTATGAAAAACTCACTCCAATTCAACAAAAAGCGATTCCAATGGCTCGTAAAGGCCATGATATTTTTGCTACTGCTCAAACCGGTACGGGTAAAACAGCGGCATTCTCATTGCCTGTTATTCAGAGCCTTTTGAATAGCGGTAAAAAAGCATCTCGTGGTACGGCTCGTGGCCTAATTCTTGCGCCAACTCGTGAGCTAGCTGCGCAGATCGCTCAAAACATTAAAGACTACGTTAAATACACTGAACTGAGCGTTTCTGCGGTTTACGGTGGTAACAAGATGTCTTCACAAGTTCGTCAATTAGAACTGGGTGTTGATATTTTGGTTGCAACACCAGGCCGTTTAGAAGAGCACTTAGAAGCGGGTAACGTGTCTATTGCTAACCTAGAATTCCTAGTATTCGATGAAGCTGACCGTATCCTTGATATGGGCTTTATCAATGCTGTTCGTAAGATCATGCTAGATGTAGAAACGTCTCCACAAATCATGATGTTCTCGGCAACCACTTCTACTCAGTTAAATCAATTGTCTGTTGATATTTTACGTAAACCAAAACGTATTAGTGTTGAGCGTGAAAACTCAACGGCTGCTACTGTCGGTCACGTGGTTTACCCAGTAGATCAAGAGCGTAAAACAGAACTGCTTTCTGAGCTTATTGGCCGTAAAAACTGGCGCCAAGTTCTTGTATTCGTGAACTACAAAGAAACAGCGAATGATGTGGTAAAAGAGCTTAAGCTAGACGGCATCAAAGCAGTACTTTGTCACGGTGATAAAGCGCAAAGCGCTCGTCGTCGTGCTCTGGATGACTTTAAAGAAGGCAGAGCGCGCGTAATGGTAGCAACCGACGTTGCGGCTCGTGGTCTTGATATCGAAGACTTACCACACGTAATTAACTACGACATGCCTTTCCTAGCGGAAGATTACGTTCACCGTATTGGCCGTACAGGTCGTGCTGGTAAACAAGGTCATGCGATTTCTTTCGTTAACCGCGAAGAAGAGCTGACTGTTGTTCAAGTTGAAACACTGATCCAACAACGTATTCGCCGTGTCGAACAACCAGGTTATGAACCGAAGAAACGTGATGCTTACATCGAGAAGTTGAACACAAAATCGGCTTACAAAAACCGTCAGGGTCGCAAGAACAACGCGAGCGAAGAGCCTCAAGATCAAGCAAGCGCTGAACGTCGTTTGACTATGATGAAACGAATTAAAAACCGTCGTAAGTAATTACGGTTGGTGATTGAAAAGAGCCACGGTGATGTGGCTCTTTTTGTTTTAACACTGTTCTGTTTATAAAAGCTCTTGGTATAAATAAACCTAATTCAGTAGCGAACTCTAATGTGTGTTGATTCAATAATCAGCGCTCTCAGACAGTACTTAAATTTTGGGTAACTTCAGTTATCAGATAACACTAAGCCAGTAAGGTAATGATATGGATAGCGCACTACTTTGGGCTTTTATTCCCACGTTCTTCTTTGTTTCAATCACGCCTGGTATGTGTATGACCTTGGCTTTGACACTAGGAATGAGTGTGGGGTATAAGCGCACATTATGGATGATGATTGGTGAACTGGCCGGTGTCGCTGTAGTTTCTATTGCCGCGGTATTAGGTATTGCTTCTATTATGCTTAACTACCCGTGGCTATTTACGGTCTTTAAGTTTGTGGGTGCAAGCTACTTGTTCTATTTGGGTGTTCAGATGTGGCGTTCAAGAGGCAAGTTGGCGATCAGTACTGATAATCAAACAACCAAAGTCAGTAATGATTGGGATTTGGTGGTGCAAGGTTTCGTGACGGCAATCGCTAACCCGAAAGGTTGGGCGTTCATGATTTCATTACTGCCTCCTTTCATTAATAGCAATGTCGATTTAGCGCCTCAGTTGTTCATTCTAGTGTCTATTATTCTGGTTTCTGAATTTGTCTGCATGACCTTGTACGCGACAGGTGGTAAGAGCCTAAAACATATGCTGGGTAAAGCCGACAACGTCAAGTTGATGAACCGTATCGCAGGTACGCTGATGATGGGCGTTGGTGTGTGGTTGTTCGTGAGTTAATTCTGGTTAGCGATAACGAGTACAGCTCCTCGACTCAGTCATTCCTCCTTCTCGAGGATGACGGAAGGTACGTTGGGGTGAAGAGCAGTTTACGAAGCCGCAGATCATTAGTTGAATCAAAAAGCGTATAGGATTTAAAAAGAGCGATAGGGCATTTGGCCTTATCGCTCTTTTTGATTTTACTTAGCTAGCGAACAGAAACTAGATAACAGTAAGGTTGCTGATCTTAGCTAGATTTGCTTATTAAACCGCGATTTCACCGCCGTCTTCACGACGAATCACAACCGTAGATGCTCTTGGGCGAACTGAAATTCCTGGCGGAGTCTCTTCCGCTGCGTCTGCGCTGTATGGCCAGTTACCTGGGTGCTGAATGTTTACAAACAATGACTTGTAGTCTGGGCTGATGGTAAAGCCTGTTACTTCACAACCGTTAGGACCAACAAAGAAGCGCTTGAGTTGTGCTTGGTTCTCGGCACTAATGACTTCTTGAGTGCCACTTTCATCCGTTAGCTTTGATGGGACTACTGCTAGCATTTGATCATTGGTGTAGCCGGTCACTTCATCTGCACCGTTATCGGTTTGAATCCATAAGATGCCACGAGCATCAAACGCCAAACCGTCTGGGCTCGCGAATTGGTTCATGTCTGTTAAGCTTGATCGGTTCGTGTCCGCATCACCATTGGCTGGCGAACCGAAGACAAAGATATCCCAAGTAAAGTCTGTTGCGTCTTCCCCCTCATCCCAGCGAATCACATGACCAAATTTGTTGTTCAAACGTGGGTTTGCTGCGTTTGTTTCATCTGTGCGAGAAGTGTTGTTGGTTAGCGTTAGATATACAGAACCAGTGTATGGGTCTACTGTACACCACTCCGGACGATCCATTGGAGTGGCTCCAACAAGGTCGGCTGCACCTGCCGTGTTTAGGATAATTTCTGCTAACGAGTTAAAGTTGTCCGCCAGCGTACCCCCAGAAGCAGTTGTACTCTCTAACGTTAGCGGCAGCCAAGTACCAGTGCTGTCTTCGTTGAAGCGAGCCACGTACAGCGTACCTTCATCCATGTATTTATCACCGGTTGCCAAGCGGTTTGACGGATTTGCATCTGCTGGGTTCCAGTTAGCTGTTGATTCAAACTTATATAAGTACTCAAAGCGAGAATCGTGACCAGAGTAGAATACTACTGGTTGCCCCACTTTAAGCTGACCAAACGTACAACCTTCATGACGGAAACGACCTAGGGCAGTACGCTTTTTGGCACGAGAATTTTGCGTATATGGGTCAATTTCAACAATATAACCGTGACCATTTGCTTCGTTGCGGTAATCGTCGATTGAGCTTGTGCCCGTAGGCTCTACGTTAAAGCGAGTAAATTCATCCAAACGTTCTTCTGCATTACCTGCCAAAGTTTCCCATAAGTAACGTGTGTTTTTATCATCGATGCCAATACGGTCTTGTTCTTCAGTACGAACGCCAGTATTCACAAAGTACCCCGGCCAGTTTTCTTCACACGTTAGATAAGTGCCCCAAGGAGTAAAGCCGTTACCGCAATTGTTTAATGTACCGCGTGCTTGGCTGCCATCTTGTGAGAAGCGCGTTACTGTTAGTTCCGTGTTCGCAACAGGACCTGAGAGATCCATTACGGTTGCACCAGTATAACGGCGGTTGAGTGGATCAGTATCGACCAGCTTCCACATATTGTCTTCAAGTTGAATTCGAACGACAGATACACCATGCGCGTTAATTTCTTTACGAACTTCATCGGTGATAGTACGAACACCACCCACAATCGTTGGGCCACTTGGGTGCAGTGCTGAAGTGTCTATATACTCATGGTTAATACACAGCAAGCCATCAGTATCGCTGTCGTTTAACGAGAAAAAGTGCATGCCGTCGTGGTGCATACCAAGCGCGTTGAGTTGATCTGTACTTGTATTACTTCCGTCGTCCTTCCATGAACTGCCTTGCGCGTTTAGAGGCGTTCCCCATGGAACTAAAACTTGTGCAACATACCCTTGTGGAACGGAAACTGCGTCGGTAAGTGAGCCTGGGATCGAATCGAAATTCAGTACTGCATTTGAGACGCCAGAACCATTACCTACAGAAGTGTTTGGGCTAGAAGAGTTGCACCCAGAAAGCCCAAATGCACCAAAGGCCGTCATAGCACTGATGCCTAAACCGCCTTTCAATACATTTCTTCTTGAAAGGTTCGCGTCTAGGACTTCGTCGAAGGGTTTGTTTTTGCTCTTGTTGAAACGAGTGCTATTAAATGTTTCCTTGCTCATTGTTACTGCTTCCTGTTGGCTGTATTTATTATTAGTTGTTCATGAGTAACCCGGCTATCAGCGAATAAGTTAATAACCTGGGTCAATGTGTGACTAATCGTGAAGCAGTTAAGTGACAGATTGTTATGGTTTTGATTAAGGTTTTGTTTCTGTAGCACGACTTTTGCCATTAAGCGTCTCGTGTAATACAAAACTCTTGGGGATCAGCAAGGAACTGTGTATAAATGCTTTATCAAACGAAAAGAGAGACAGTTATGAAATTAGATAAAATCGAAAACAAAAACCGCCGCCTACGCAAGAAGTTATACCTAGGTGAATTCGCTATTCTAGGTTTTGAAGTAAGCTGCACGACTTCGATTGCTGATTTTGACCAATACGATGTGTTCATCGATGAATTTATCGATTTTATCGACAACATCGGCCTGTGCTTTGGTGGCGGTGGTTTAGAGTTATTCGAAGGTTTCTTATGTTCTATTGAGCGCTACCGTTCAGTGACAGAAGCTGAGCAACTGCAAGTTGCACAATGGCTTGAAGCTCGCACAGAAGTAAGCAAAGTTGAAGTAAGCGAACTTGTTGACGCAAACTACGCATTCTAAGTAGGTGGTGTTAGCTCAGTTGAAGGCGAATAGAGCTTTCCTGAGATAACTTTGCCCATCAGATGAAAGGCCCAGTCGATATATCGATTGGGCCTTTTTACGTTTGGTCAGCGCTATTATTCATCCATGAATTCTTCTATACCTCTCTCTTCTAGAATGAGAGTTCTATTTAAATATCAGCTTCTTATGCCTAATTTTCTGGGTAATAATAAATTTGTGAGACTTTTATGAGAATTCAAGGAAGTTGCTGATAGATTTGATCGCCATTCTTAGAGTTAACAACACCACAGTTCGTGGCTGGAAGATGTAACGAGTATATCGTTGTTATTCGTTTTTCTGGCAACGATAGGACTCGATAAAGGATGGAATCAAAATGAATAAACGTACTCAAATCAGCTTAGTGATCAGCTCAGCTATGTTGGCCTTCGGAACGGCTCAGGTTCAGGCTGCAGAGCTTGAGGTAACGGTCACCAACGCAACGAAAGGGATCTACTTTACGCCTATCTTGGCAGCAGCCCACGATTCAAGCTTATATATGTTTCGAACGGGTGAAGCCGCTTCTGCGGAATTAGAAGCTATGGCAGAAGGCGGCGCTATTTCAGGCCTATCTAGCTTAATTGCTAATGCGGGTGGTGTAGTGGTAGAGGACCCTGCGACAGGTATTCTTGATCCAGGTGTTGCAACGACATTCGATATTGATACTGGCAACTTAGCTTACCTGTCGCTAGGCGCAATGCTATTACCGACTAATGATGGTTTTGTGGGTTTAGACAGCTGGAAGATCCCAACCCAAGCTGGCACCTACAAAGCGACGCTCAACGGTTATGACGCGGGTACTGAAGCAAATGATGAACTGGCAGGCAGTATGCCTAACCCTCCATTCATCACCTTTGGTGCTGGTGGTACGGGAGTAGAAACCGCGGTGTCTAACGCCAAAGTTCATATTCATCCGGGTAACATTGGTGATAGTGATGTTGCGGGCGGAATCAGTGACCTCGATAGCGGCAGCCATCGTTGGTTAAACCCTGTTGCAACCATCACTATTGTTGTGAAGTAAGGGGGATGTATGAAAGCTAGAATTTTGTTTATCGCTGCATCTGTCGCCGTATTAGCGGGTTGTCCTGACGATGACGACGATTACTATCGATACGATGTGAGCGTGATTAACCTAACGCCTAACCAACCTATGTCGCCACTCGCGGTATTGACTCACAATAACAGCTTCAATCTGTTTGAAATCGGGCAAAGTGCCTCGGTCGATCTTGAATACTTAGCGGAAGGTGGCAGCAATGCTCAATTGCTGGCACTAAGCGACAGTGATGCCAATGTTTATCAAGGCATCTCTGGCAATGGTTTGATTCTTTCAGGTGAAAGCGACACTGTTTCAATCCGTGTCGATCCTAACCAAGAAGACTACCTCTCCGTCGCTTCAATGTTGGTGAACACTAATGATGCGTTTGTTGGTGAATCCGGTTTGTCGCTCAAGTCATTAGCCGTGGGTGATACCTTCGTCATGAACATGAATGTTTGGGATTCGGGGACTGAGCTGAACGACGAGCTTGCTGCGACTATTCCGGGGCCTGCCGGTGGTGGTGAAGGCTTTAACACTACAAGAAATGACACTGACGTAGTGAGCTTCCATGCAGGCGTAATAAGCCAAGATGATGGCCTGACGACGTCGGCATTAAGTGGTAACCATCGCTTCCTTAACCCAGGCGCAAGAATCACTATTACTCGAACTGAGTAGCTGATTAACTGAGTTAAAGCTGTAATGAAAGAATTCCTGCTCTGTTCCGGTCAATCTTAGGTAGGCGGACTCCGAATAGAGCAGGGATCATGAATAGTGCTGCGGTAAATTTGATGGTAAACATATTGTTGGTCGAAAACGATGATGACTTGGCAGAACTGGTGCAAATGCATCTCAAGTTCCAAGGTCATGATGTAACAAGAACCAACTCAATTGATAAAGCTAACGCGTTGTACAGTAATGATCAGTTTGATTTGGTTGTACTTGACCGAGGCTTGCCTGATGGAGATGGGCTCGATTTTTGTCGAATGTTACGTCAGCAAGAAGACTGGACACCTGTATTGATGCTAACGGCAAGAGATGCTGAGCTAGACAAGGTGTCGGGTTTAGAAGCTGGTGTCGATGATTACATCACTAAACCATTTAGCGTGCTGGAGTTTCAAGCTCGCGTGAGGAACGTACTACGCCGTCTAAACCATGTTGAATCAACCGGCCAGTCTACCTCAACAATAGAATCGATTATGAGTTTTGGTGGGCTCACCATCCAACCTGAGCGCCATCAGGTTTCACTTAACAACCAAGATGTCCCGTTGACTGCAACAGAATTTACCTTACTTCACTTTTTAGCCACGCGCCCGGGGCGTGTGTATAGCAAAGACGAGTTGCTCGATCATGTTTGGAATACTCATCACTCTGGCTACCACCACACTGTGTGTAGTACGGTAAACCGTCTAAGAACCAAGCTTGCCATGCCCAATAGCGATGACGATTTCATTAAAACCGTTTGGGGTGTTGGGTACAAGTTTGAATCGAAAGTATAGGTCTATGTGTCGCTTTCTAAGCTTATTAAAAAGCCAGTAAGACCTACGAGCCATAGAGGAGAGAACATGAGTTTTAAATCGCGTTTAGTATTGTTCACAAGTTTGTGGTTTCTGTTGGTGAGTGTGGTCATCGCCTACACTTATCATTGGCAAAAAGAGACCATAGAACAAAGAACCAAGCAGAGCTTACATAAAGATCTGGCCGTTCATATGCGTGATGATAATCCTCTCATGATTGGTACCGACTACAACCCCAAAGCACTCAAATCTATATTCCATACATTGATGTTGATAGGACCTGATTTCGACATCTATTTTCTTGATAGTCAGGGCAATATCACTACACATGCGGCGCCTGAAGGTACCCAATTATCGAGCCAAATCGATTTAGCGCCTATTCAACAGTTTTTAAACGACGAGCCATATCCCATTTTGGGCGAAGACCCGATCAATTCAGGCTCTGCTAAAGTATTTTCTGTAGCAGCGATTGAAGAGTTAGGTTCAACCGTGGGGTATTTGTATGTGGTGATTGGCAGTAATCGCCATACTGTAATCACCAACTCTCAGGTTGATACGCCATATATCGCGCTAGCAGGGCTTGTGCTGGTTTCTATCTTGGGCTTTGCGATTGGTGCGTATCTGTTAGTGAAACGCAGCTTGTTGAACCCAATAGAGGCGGTAACCAATAAATTGCAACAACAAGCTGAACAAGACTTTAGGTTAGAACCTAATTTCACACACCAAGTACCAGAATTAGTGCCCATCGCACGTTCTTATCAATTGATGGCGAAACACATTCAACAACAATTCTTGCAGCTTGAATACCAATCCTCGCATCGTAGACAAAGCTTATTACAGGTCAGTCACGATTTGAAAACGCCGCTTTCCAGTGTGCTTGGTTATTTAGAAACGTGGAAGATTCAAAATCCGCAATCGGATCCGTTGATCGACGTTGCTTACCGTAATGGTAACAAGTTGTCTGAACAGCTCCATTCACTACTCGATAGCGCCAAAAATGATAACCCTGTGCCGAGCTATCAGTATGCTTCGATTGATATCAATGTGTTGATGGGAGAGTGCTTAGAGACGATACAAAGCCAATACTTGCAGAAAAATGTTCAGATCAATATCGAAATACCAGATGGGATTAAGGCTCTAGGTGACAGTGTTCTGCTTGAGAGATTGATCTTGAATCTGTTAGATAATGCATTGAGGCATAGTCCAAGTGGAACGGTGGTATCGATGAATGTTGGTCTAGAAGCTGATTCAAAACGGGTGAAAGTGGTTATACACAATGAGATCGAGTTGGAAGCACCCAATGGATCGCTGGGTATTGGGACTAAAATCGCTCAGTCGATACTGATGTTGCATCACAGCGTGTTAGAAACAACAAAGGCAGAGAACTCATTTCAACAAAGTTTCTATTTGCCTTCGGTATAGCCCTGACTGCCTTCGGTTTAGTTCTATTTTCTTTCGATATCGTTCTACTTACCACCGTTCTAGGGGATAGGCGAGTTGTTCCTTGAGTAACGAACAACTCGTTGAGCAGCTTTTAAGTTGAGAAGTTGAGATGCTTTTAAGTTGAAGGGACTTTATGCGTCTTTTTTGTCTTCGTTGCCTTCATTTACTTCAGCATAGAAGTGCAGCAACTCTGTTAGTTCTTTTACCCAACCAAATGCTTCTGTCGGTGCTTTCAACAAAATTTTCTCGACTTTGTCACAGTGAGTTTCAAGGCTGATCGCTTGCTCAAGGTTGAACGACATTGCATAGAAGTGCCAAAGCAATAGGCGAGTCATACGCTCGATGTTTTGTTGCGAGTTATCCGACTCACTAAACGCAAGATTCACTTCACTCAGCGCGATTGCAGTCATTCGAAGCATCGCATCAAACTTCGCTGATTGCATACGCTCTTCATTGGTCACTTCTTCCTGCTCGAACGTAAACAGTTCCGTCATTGCATCTTCAGGGACAAGGCGATGAATCATTCTTAAACTAAATTCTTCTAGTTCTTCACGAGGCATGTTGTTTAAGCAAGTTAAAGTGTAATCGCGTTGCATGGTGTTCTCTTGGATCTGCAAAAAGGTCGGACAGTTTAATGGAGAAGCGGGCTCAGAAAAAGGAGATTTTAGATAAGCCTACGTTTGTAGGCTTATCTGTGTACTACAAGCCCTAAAATTGATGTTTAGGGGAACTGTATTTAGGTTGGAACGCAGTATCAGGCTTTGCTATGGCTTGGCGGTTGATACTGCATAGACTGGTCGTTTCTCATGAAAATGTTGCTCGCGACCAAGCTGCCGATACATATGGAACCAAGCGCTAACCAAGTCATCGTATCCGGAATCTCGTTGAACAGTGGGATCGCCAACAACGTTGCAACGGCGGGTGTTGCACTGCCAAAAGCGGCTGAGCGCTCTGCCCCTAATGTATTAACAGCATAGAGATAAGTGAATGCCGCTATTAGGCCTGCGCCGACGCCTTGCACCGCTGAATGCACGGCAAGCTCTGTGACTGGCCATTGAGCAATTGGTGTGCTCATTAAATGGCTAGGGAGGGTTCCTGTAAGGATAAGAACCAGCAACAGCAAAGTGGAACAAAATGAAATGAAACTCGCACTCACAAGCGCATTAAGATTGGCAACACGTGCTGAGATGGTAAAAGTTGCCCACATTAAGCTGCCACACAAAAACAACAAGTGACCTTTGGTGTATTCAAAGTTGAAGCTGCTTAAGCTATTTCCTAGAAACAACAATATCCCGAGTAAAACAAGACCTAAACCAACGACACGGTGTCGGCTAAGCGGTTGTTTAAAAAGGAGTACCGCGATTCCTGTTACGAACAGAGGAAGCGTTCCCGGAACCAAAGCACTGCCATGTGATACCGGAACAAACTGCATGGCTGTCCCAGCAACGAGTAAATAAGGCAACCCACACCCCACAAACATACCGGCCAAGTATCGATTCGGGACAGCAGCGATCGTGCTGCGTGCTTTCCACACCAAAGGTAATAGCACCAATGCAGGGATGAGGAATCGAGTCAGTGCTATGTCTGCAGGTGTTAAGTCTGAATTTGCGCCGCCTTTAAGAGAAAGGAAAAAGCTCGCCCAGATGAGCAGAGTGACAGTAATAGATAGATAGCCAAGCTTCATAATAAACAAGGAAAGTGGATGATGCCTCATTATGGGGTACTTGGTGTGCCACAGGTTGGCAAGTTTTGTTCTAACTTGAGTCATGGTTGACGATTTCTGCTAATATTTTCCTAATTGTTAATGAATTTAACCAATGATCGGTATTTACTATGGATAGGATTGATAGACATCTTCTTGAGTTGCTTCAGAAAGACGGCAGGCTAACCACGGCTGAGCTAGCTGATGAGGTTGGCTTATCGGCTTCACCGTGCGCAAGGCGCATTAAAAGGCTAGAAGAGAAAGGAATCATTGACGGTTATCGCGTGAGCTTGTCGCGAGAGCACGTTGGCATTGCGATGAGTGTGTTTGTTGAAGTGAGTTTAAACAACCATCAAGAAGTGTCGATCGATAAGTTTGAAGGCGCAATTGTAGATATGGAAGAGGTGATAAGTTGCCACGTGGTGTCTGGCGCTTATGATTATCTGTTGGAAGTTGTTAGCCCTAACCTTATGGCTTACGAAGCGTTTACCCGAAAGTTACAACGGCTCTCTAACGTAAAAGACATACATACTCACCTTGCTATAAGACAAGTGAAAGGCAATGCGCCGCTTCCCGTTTACATTGATTAAACTGAGAGGTTGGCATTAATGTATCGGTTTGGGTGAGCTGAAAACGAAATAGTTTAATCTCGAAAGAACAATGTGGTTGCTGTCAAAGATCGCTTACGAATTGAAAGACGTGCGGCAATAAAAAACGGAGCACCTCGTGAAAGGTACTCCGTATATAATAGGTGCAAAACTAGTGATATTTAAAGTTAGAGATTGAACAATCTCCAGTTTTTATATTTATTCTGAATGAAAAAGCATGTGAATGATAATCCACGCCATCATTCCAAATTGTTTCTCCAAATATCTTACATAGCTCTAGCTCACTTACTGAACCGAACTCTTCCATGTGTTTAGCGACAGATAAAAGTTTACCTCTTACCTCTGCAGTTCCTTCCGTGTTACTCAAGCAGTTGAAAGCCATAGTTTTTTGCATATTACCTAGCCAAAATGTTTCTTGTTATTAAGTTATATGAAGAATCATGATAACAATTTTCTGGCGTTTGTAAATCTATTTTGTGATGAATATCTCATATAAGCGCTTGCGTTGGTCGTAAATTGAACTTTATTGTTGATAGTTAGAACAACAGTTTTACAACTCATTGATAAAGCGTTGATTTGTTATTTATCTGAATATTTAAGCGTGAACGTATAGGAGCAAACGTAGAAGTCTTAATTAAATATTTCTTGAATAGGCCCATTTTCGTGGCGTGCACTATCGATCATGGTTGCTTCGTTACGGTATCTTACAGACAATTTACGAAACTTCTCACTGAGTGTATTGATGTCTTTAGCCAGTGATTGTGAGCCTTTCACATGTAACGATGCACTCTCTGATTGGCTTGGTAACGTTGACAATTCGCAGTGCTTAGTCATAGATTGCCACGAACGTATTAGAGATTGAGCGTCTTCCAACTCGGTAGAGACAACATAAGCCCGCTTTAACAATACTTCAGAGATACGATAAGCAGTATTCATGTGACTATTGAGCTGTACATTAAATCTATCTTCGTACTTTGCCCAAAGCTCGATGATCTGCGTTTCCGTGAAATGTTTAGAGAGCAATGTTTGCGATTCATAACTGGAGAGAGCTTGGTTGAATTCTTTGGTGTATTGATTGTAGCGGTTTTCAGTTGATAGTTGACGATCCAAAAGTGTTTGCCAATTTTTTGGGTCACAATGATTTGCTGACGCGACACTCGCGCTTAAAGATACACTTACCATTAGAACCTTCACCCTAAAACTCATGACTTTCCTCTACTTAGTGTGTTCTCTAAAGAGAGTATAGATGAGTGGTAGCAGGAGTTGATGTACACTGAAGCATACCTAAAACGGAAGAGCTGGTGGATTTGATGAAAAAAGGGCTGATCGCTTTACTTATATTGTTAATACTGGGCGGAGGGGGAGCGGCGTACTACTTCCTTGTTATGAAAAAAGACCCAACACCACCAGAGAAAACTGAAGAACCAATTGAAGATGTAACTCAACAATCTGAATCTGATCTAACCTCCATAATGGACCTTAAACCTGAGCCAGAACAAACGGAGTTTTACGTTCTGGATAGAAAACTTGAAGTATTAGAGCAGCCGGAAATTGATGGCTTGATAACAGATTACCTCTATAAAGGTGAAAAAGTCGAAGTACTCGAGAAGCAAGGCGAGTGGGCCAGAATCTCAGACTACATTGTTCTAAAAGAAGGCGGCCCTCAGATTGCTGAATGGATTGCTATGTCTGGACTGTCGAATGACGAAGTAATTATTTCTGCTCAAGAAAAAAAAGAGATACTGGATTCTTACTTAGTTAAATCCGACGATCTGAAGATCCACCAAGAGAAATTTCGAAATACGGTAGCTAAGCTAATTTCTGAAGGAGAGTGCGATCCAAGTGACTTTGAAGAGTTAGGTGGTTGGGTTAAATCTGTTAAATACAGTAACCGAGATGTCTATTTTATTTACTGCGGTGGTTTATCTCTTGAAAATAAGATTTATCTTGATGTGAAGACCGGCAAGACTTTTACACTGTAGTGATTAGCTGCTTAGGGCGATAAGCAGTGTCTCTCTTCTAAATCCACTATTTGGTCGATTAGAAAAATAAATCAATTGTAGGTGATGCCTCTTCGTCAATAGGGGTGTTTTTTTGTGTGTCTTGTAGACATAAAATGGTCAGATAATAAAAAAGCCACTGAATTCAGTGGCTTTTTTGCGTCAACCCATATCAGAATGGATCAAAAATAGTTGGTAAAAGTTGACGCAATTTCGATTTCTAATCGATTTCTTTGTCTTTAGTCATAGATAAAAGCCAAAGAGATACGGCTGCAACACCTGCAAAGCCACCAAGAATGATAACTGGCATAGCACTGTAACCTAGGATGTGCCAAATTACGCTTTCTAAAGTACTCATTCAATCGCTCCTTATTGCCAGCCTTCAACGCCGTGCATGTCTGGTAGTTTATGTGCGATACCTTTGTGGCAATCTACACACGTTTTTTCACCAGAAGCTAGCGCAGTTGAGTGTTGTTTCGCACTACGAGGGCTCTGCTCTGAGAAGTCCATGTAATCGAACTGGTGACAGTTACGACACTCAAGTGAGTCATTGCCTTTCATGCGTTTCCACTCACGTTCAGCAAGGTGAGCACGACGTGCTTTAAACTTCTCTTCAGTGTTTATGGTTTTCGCAATAAAGTGCGCGTACAACTCTTTAGATGCCTGAACCTTACGAACAATTTTATCTGTCCACTCGTGAGGTACGTGACAATCTGAACAGATAGCACGAACGCCTGAGCGGTTAGAGTAGTGAATTGTTTCTTGGATTTCAGCAACAATAGGAGCGTGACAACCAGAACAGAACTCTTCCGTGTTGGTTGCTTGCATACCTGTGTTGAATGCACCCCAGAATAAAAGACCACCTGCAAACCCCAAAAAAAGTACAACGCCTACCGCTGCCTTACTTGGTGTCGCGAGTCTTTTCCAAAACGCTTTAAGTAATTTTATCATATATAGCCTCTCTTACCGTCTGGCTACGATTAACGCAGTGAATCTACAGGTTTGAACTCGTTCTCAACTAGTGGCTTAGCATTAGCTTGAGGTACGTGACACTGTAGACAGAAATAACGACGAGGTGAGACGTCTGCAAGTACCGCATCTTCACGGTTCATGTAGTGAGTTACACTCACTTTAGTCGCACCCATTTCTTTTGCGTTTTTCCAGCTGTGGCAAGAAAGACACTTGTTAGCGTTAAGAGAAACTTCATAGCTACGAATAGTATGAGGCACTAGAGGTGGTTGGTATACGTAGTCACTCTCGAGTACTTGGTCACGAGGGAACTTTTTGAAGTCATCTGCTGCGCGAGTAGCTTCAAGTTCACTTGCACCACGTAGAGATTCTACGCCACCAATGCCGCCTGGGTTATCCAGCTCAGCTTGAGCTTGAACTGCACCAGCTAGCAAAAGACCAGCTGATAGTAGGGCAGTAATCAGTTTTTTCATGGTTAATTTCTCCGCCTAAAGGCTAATTCTTTGAGTGGACTACTTCTTTCAAAAAGTGATGAGAAAAGTAGTCGCAATATTAAATACGTTAGATCTTGTATCTAGGTTCTAAAAGCAATTTCCGCTTAAGAAACCTTAGTGATCTTAACTGGACACTTCTTGTAATCCGTCTGTTTAGACAGAGGATCGGTTGCATCCAAGATCAACTTGTTGATCAGAATTCTTGCATCAAAGAATGGTACGAATACCAAGCCTTGTGGCGGACGGTTACGGCCACGAGTTTCAACACGGACTCGAACTTCACCACGTTTGTTTTCGATAAGAACTTCATCACCACGGCGAAGGCCGCGAGATTTTGCATCTGCAGGGTGGATGTAACAAAGTGCATCCGGTACTGCTTTGTAAAGTTCTGGTACACGACGAGTCATAGTACCTGTATGCCAATGCTCAAGAACACGACCTGTACATAACCACATGTCGTACTCATCATTTGGTACTTCTGGTGGCGCTTCGTATGGCGCGTTGATGATCAGTGCTTTACCGTCTGGCTTGCCGTAGAAGTCCCAGTCAGAACCTTTCTTAGCGTATGGATCTGAACCTTCTTTAAAGCGCCATAGTGTTTCTTTACCATCAACAACAGGCCAGCGTAGACCGCGTACTTTGTGGTAAGTATCGTATGGTGCTAAATCGTGACCATGGCCGCGACCAAAGGTTGCGTATTCTTCGAATAGACCTTTTTGTACGTAGAAACCTTGAGCTTGTGCATCGTCGTTAAGCTCTTGAGCTTCAGACAATGGGAATGCGTCAACGTTGCCGTTTTTGTAAAGCACGTCGTACATTGTTTTACCGCGGTACTCAGGTGCTTTAGCAAGAAGCTCTTCGCCCCAAACTTCTTCAACAGTGAAGCGTTTAGAGAACTCCATGATTTGCCACAGGTCAGACTTCGCATCACCAACCGTTTTAACTTGTTGGTACCATGCTTGTGTACGACGTTCTGCGTTACCGTAAGCACCTTCTTTCTCGATCCACATTGCTGTTGGAAGGATAAGGTCAGACGCTTGAGCTGTTGCTGTTGGGTACGGGTCAGAACATACAATGAAGTTGTCTGGGTTACGGTAACCTGGAAGACGTTCAGTGTTGATGTTTGGACCAGCTTGCATATTGTTGTTACACATTATCCAGTACGCATTGATCTTGCCGTCTTTAAGCATACGGTCTTGAACAACAGCATGAGCACCTGGCTTAGCTGGGATAGTACCTTCTGGAAGTTTCCAGATTTCTTCAGAAATCTTACGGTGTTTAGGGTTAGCAACAACCATATCTGCAGGAAGACGGTGAGAGAACGTACCAACTTCACGAGCTGTACCACACGCAGATGGTTGGCCAGTAAGTGAGAATGGGCTGTTACCTGGAGTAGAAATCTTACCTGTTAGAAGGTGGATGTTGTACACAAGGCTGTTCATCCAAACGCCACGAGTATGTTGGTTCATACCCATAGTCCAAAGTGACATTACTTTGATGTTTGGATCTGCATATTGCTTCGCAAGTTTGATCAGATCATCTTGAGAGACACCTGACATTTCAGATGCTTTCTCAACGGAGTATTCAGCAACAGAAGCTTTGTACTCTTCAAAAGTGATTGCAGTCATTGCACCTGAGTTAGGGTTTGCTGCTGCTTTCTGTAGAGGATCGTCATCACGAAGACCGTAACCGATGTCTGTCGTTGCTTGCTTGAAGTTCGTGTGCTTATTCACGAAGTCCCAGTTTACAGCATCGTTTTGGATGATGTAGTTTGCAATGAAGTTAGCAATCGCAAGATCTGATTGAGGTTCAAAGATGTAACCCGTGTCTGCAAGCTCAAAAGAACGGTGGTAGTAAGTAGACAGTACGTTTACTTTAACGTGTGGGTGGCTTAGACGACGGTCTGTAATACGAGTCCATAATACTGGGTGCATTTCTGCCATGTTTGAACCCCACAGTACAAATGCGTCTGCGTGTTCAAAGTCATCGTAACAACCCATTGGCTCATCGATACCGAAAGTACGCATGAATGCGCCTACCGCTGAAGCCATACAGTGACGAGCGTTTGGATCGATGTTGTTTGAACGGAAACCCGCTTTCATCAACTTAACAGCTGCGTAGCCTTCCATTACTGTCCACTGACCTGAGCCGAACATACCAACACCTGTTGGACCGTTCTTTTTCAGAGCCGCTTTCCATTTCTCAGCCATTACGTCGAAAGCTGTGTCCCAAGATACTGGTGTGAAATCACCATCTTTATGGAACTCACCGTCTTTCATACGAAGAAGAGGAGTTTCAAGACGGTCTTTACCGTACATGATTTTTGAAAGGAAGTAGCCTTTAATACAGTTAAGGCCTTTGTTTACAGGTGCTTCTGGGTCGCCTTGAGTCGCAACCACTTTGCCGTTTTGAGTACCTACTAGTACTGAACAGCCCGTACCACAAAAACGACAAGGCGCTTTATCCCACGTGATTTTTGTTTGATCAGAGCTAGCAATCAGGTTGGTTGCTGTTGCTGGTAGTGATACGCCTGCAACGGCTGCCGCTGATGCAGCTGCGTTTGCTTTCACAAACGCGCGTCTTGTCATTTTCATACTTCACCCTCAAGTTGAGAATTGTTGCTTCCAGTTTCTAAATCCGTTTCGTCGAGTTCAGTTTCGATTTGGTGGTAAACCAAAGCTGTCCCTAAAACGTTCTTAATGTTATTTATTGCTTCGATGGTATCCGTTACAAAACCTTGGTTTTCGGTTTCTAGGACCACGATGATTTTGCCTTCAGGACTGTCTCCGTAAATCTCTGCATTATCGTATTTCTCGATTTCAGCTTTGATTTCGTTCAGGTGCTCTGGGCTCACATGCACGACTAAACTTGATATATGCACTTCATTTAGTGCCATAAATTGCTCTCGTTATTTTTGTTTTATGCATTACTCACAAGAATAGCTGAAGTAGGGCAAACTGCTACGCAAGCGCCACAACCACTACACTTATCTGACTCGATTTTTGGTAGAGCAACACTGCCTGCTCTAAGTTGAAATTGAATTGCCATAGGTTCACACAAGTCACCACAGCTTCGGCATTCAACGTTTTGTTGCGCTAAGCACTTATCAGAGATGTTTGCTTTAGCTAACCAAGGCGTCTCTTCCTTGGGTTTGAAAATTGGTTCAGGACAAACGTCAGCACATTGATAACAAAACGTGCATTCGTCTATAGAAAAGTCGACAGTAGGAAAACCACCGTCGCCAACAATGATGATGTGCGTTTCGCAACTTTCGATGCATTTGCCACAACGTGTACAGTCATCTGCGAAGCTTTCTAGGCTTTTAATCCAAGGCAATCGAATTTGGCTTGAATCTACTTTTCGCCTAGAAAATAGGCGTCGTCTCGATAGGTCTACCACTAAATGCCTACTAATGTTGCTAAGATGTTGTAATTGTAGATCATTGTTTTGTTAATATCTTGTCATTTATCCTCACAAGTAGTGTAGTTTTAGAAATATTTGTATAAATACCCCTTAAGGGCTAAATAGGATCCTATATTGTCTTAGATCAATAAATTACGAAGCGTTTGGTCACATATTGAATGGAGCTCTGTTTTTTGATGTGTGACAATAGGTTCTCGCTAGCCACTTACCTTTATCTAGGACATTGCTTTTGCTTATTAAACCGGTTTCATCTGTAACAAGTACAATAGCGAAATCATTGCTATTTATATTGCTTCTTTCGGTTGCTACCACTGGTTTTGCAATCTTCACATTGGCGTCTAGTCTCAACGACGCAGAAGCAGTTAACGTGGCAGGTTCTATGCGAATGCAGAGTTACCGTTTGGCGCATGATATTCAAATAGAATCAGTTGATTACGATTCTCACATCCATGAATTTGAAAAGTCTTTATATTCGCCTTCAATGGCCGAATTAGTCAGTTGGGATGTTCCTACGGACATAACGGAAGACTACTATTTGATTATTGGTCGTTGGCATGAACTTAAGCGTGTATTAAATAGCGAAGACCGAAAGCACTATTTAGTTTTGGTTGAAAACTTCGTCGCTGAAATTGATGGTTTCGTTTTCAAGTTACAAGAGTACTCAGAATATAAACTGATAAAATTGGCTTGGGCTGGCGGATTTGGTCTGGGTGGTATCTTAGTCATATCTCTTTTTGTTGTTCATTTTGTCCGTAAGCAAGTTGTTAAACCTTTACATGCGTTAGTTCGAGCAAGTCAGAGGATCAAAAACAGTGATTTTGAGGTGCAATTGAAGGTCACGAATAATAACGAATTGGGTATTTTGACTAAAACCTTTAACTCCATGGCTAAGGACTTAGGGGTTCTTTATCGTAACCTCGAAGATGTTGTTGACGCGAAAACAATAGAGCTGCAAAACGCAAATCAATCATTGCAGGCGCTCTATTATTCCTCACAAGAATTGACGGTTACGCGTATCGCTCCAGAAAATTTTAGGGCGATTCTGCAGCATTTAGTTAGCCTTGAAGGCATTGAATCGTTAAGGCTCGAGATTGTCGATAATTCAGGTCGTTCATTGATTTTGGATGAGGGTTACGACTCGAATCAAGATTATGAAAAGTTTGAAATGAAGCTTGATGATAATGAACTCATTTTAGGTTACCTCTATTGCTCATATCACCATGGGCACACAACAAAGGTGCTGATTGAAAGCTTTATTCAACTGTTATCGAGAGCAATTTATTATAATCGTGCTCAGAAAAAAGCAGAACAGCTGATCATCATGGAAGAACGTGCGACGATCGCACGCGAACTGCATGACTCTTTAGCTCAATCACTCTCGTATTTAAAAATCCAAGTGACGCTATTGAAGCGTGTTATTGGTAAACTACCCGAACATAAGCACCGAGAACAGTCCGAACAAATAGCATTAGAAATCGGCAACGGTTTAGCCGATGCCTATACTCAATTAAGAGAGTTGCTCACTACGTTTAGATTAACGATAAAAGAGGGTAACTTTGGAGACGCTTTGAGCACAATGCTCGAACAACTCAGTGAAAGAACGGATGCAAAGATCAATCTAAATAATAATCTTTCATCCATTGAACTTGATGCTCATAGCCAGGTTCATTTGCTTCAATTGATTCGTGAAGCAACAATAAACGCCATAAAACACGCCAATGCCGATTTGATAGATGTATGCTGTATCGATGAAGACGGTGAAGTACTCGTCGTGATTAAAGACAATGGAGATGGCTTTGACCCAAATAGTTCGAAGATGAACCATTACGGGATGAGCATTATGCAGGAGCGTGCGGCAAGACTGAATGGCGAACTAACGATTGAAACGGCGCAAGGTAAAGGCTGTACAGTCATATTAAAATATAAAAGTTTGAAGGAAGTTAAAGTTGACGATTTGTAAAGTAATGCTGGTTGACGATCATCCATTGATGCGCAGAGGTATAAGCCAATTACTGAGCTTTGAAGATGAATTCGAAGTGATTGCGGAAGCAAGCAACGGCACTGAAGCGGTCGCTCTGGCGCATGAAGAAGAGCCTGACTTGATCCTACTGGATCTTAATATGAAAGGCATGTCTGGGCTCGATACCTTAAAGGCTCTTCGTACCGATGGTTCAAGCGCTAACATTGTCATTTTAACTGTTTCGGATAGCCCTGCAGACATCGAAGCTATTGTTAAAGCGGGTGCTGATGGCTACTTGTTAAAAGACACTGAACCTGATGAATTAATTGAATTGCTCAAGCAAGCACATAGCGGTGACAAAGCCTACAGCAGTGTTGTTTCTCGTTACTTAAACGACGCAGACAGCCGCAATGACATTTTTGACCAATTGACTGAACGTGAAATGCAGATCCTTCAAGAAGTCGCAAAAGGTTACCGTAACAAGCAAATCGCTGACCATCTGTTTATTTCTGAATCGACAGTTAAGGTACATATGAAAAGCTTGCTTAAAAAGCTACAAGTTCCTTCTCGTACTGCTGCAACGGTTTTGTATCTAGAACGCTATGGTGACATGAAGTAGGGCTTGTTCCTTTGAAATGAAACTATTTCAAGCCGTACTGCTTAATTTCGATGCTTAATGATGATGCATAGTCATGATGCTCAATTCAAATTGCGATAGCTTTTCTTGAAATCTGAGCGTGGAACTCAAATAAGCAAATAGAGATACTAAAAAGGCGCTGAACTTATTAAGTTCAGCGCCTTTTGTTTAAGCATTTTATATCTGAATTATCATGTCTATTTTACTAAGAATTAAGCTGCCATTGGTACTAGAACAAGCGTACCGAAGATAACCGTGATAAGACCACAGATTACTGGTACGGAAGTACGTTTAACGACTTCAAACGGGCTGATTTTACCCATGCCAGATGTCGCTACAATTACACCTGAGACTGGCGAGATGGTACGACCTAGGTTCGATGCTTGAAGCATTGGGATGATTAGGAACGCAGGGTTCAGCCCCATTTTAGCCGCAAGTGATGGTGCAAGTTCTACGAAAGCATAGAAAGGTGCGTTACCAGAACCTGTCGCGATAGCAGCAGCAACCGTTAGACCCGTAAGGATAAGCATTAACGCGATGCCGCCAGCGCCAGCTGATTCAGCAAGACCGATTAGGTTATCAATTGCACCGATAGACATTAGGCCTTGAGCAAATACGCCCGCCGCAACCAACAGCATTACCACGCCTTTGAATGCTTCTGCCATGCCTTGGTAGCAAGAGTCTAGATCTTCTAATGTTTTCTCACCGTCGAACTTCTTCACAACGTAATCGATGATAGCGCCCACAAAGATAGAACCGACGACGATGGTGTAGATATCAAGTGAAAGGCCTGGAATAGTACGACCGTTAAACAGGAAAACACCGATGATTGGTAGGAATGGCAGGGCAGCGTAGAAAGCGGGTGCCGTTGTTTCAATGTCTGAAACGTCTACTTTTTCCATTGGTGTGTTTTCTTTCTTATCCAGATACTTGTTCCAGAAGAAAGCGGCCGCAGCCATCACGATGATTGCACAGATAGAAACAGGTAGTACCGTTTGAACGGCAAACACATCAAGAGACATTCCTGATTTTTCAGCTGCAATAACAACATCACCAGACGTTGGTGAAAGAATGATCGCTGCAGGTGAAGCACAAACTGCAACCGCTGCTGGGCGTGAAATACCCATTGCCGTCATCATTGGAAATAGGGTTGCCATAAGTAGCACACCCAAGCCAGTTGCAGAACTTACTGCAAGTGACATCAAACAAGCCACAATGTATGCCGCAACTAACAGTACATAAGGAGACTTAATAGCAGCAAGCGGTTTAGAGAACTGTTTGACTACTACGTTGTTTGCGCCAATGTGCGTCATGTAAGAAGCAAAACCACACAAAAGCATGATTTGCATGCCTAGGCCGCCGCCACGGTACTGAAGCATGTACTTAACGAATTCTAGTGAGTCGGTAACCATGTTACCTGTAGAAGCGACCTTAGCTGGTAAGACTGTGTGACCAATAAGGCCAGTAATAAGAAGTAGGGCAAGGCCAGCAGTTAGTAATACGCCTGCTGCTTTATAGCCTTTAACAATAAAGTAACCAACAGCGATGGTAATCACTAATCCGATCAAGAGCTCTAACATAGAAATCTCCACAAAGTTTAAAAAATATAAGAAAGTGTTTCAGAATATGACAATGAATGTACAGAAAACTGCACTGTGGCACGAGGCATAGTTGAGGTTGATATGATCTAAAACAAACATTTTCTTCGATGTTAATTGTGGTTGTAAATCATGAATAACTACTGTTGTTTAGATGTTAATAAACAAATTATATCACTCGCTAGAATATAACTTGGATCACTTTTGTTGTGAAGAGTTGCATATTAAGGTTTGAGTTTATAAATTTGTGACTTTTCGGGGCTAGCGAGAATAATCATAAGGAAAGGGGTATTTTCACATTAATATTGAGCATTTAATGAGCTAACGCCTACTTGATTAAGAAAATAAGTAGGCGTCAGAGAAAATTGAGTCGGTGTGTAAAAGCATCGGTTTATTCGTCAACTTAGCGTATTGATTTAAGCATAGTTATCGACCGATATAGCTGACAGTCAAAACTATTAGTTGATGTTCAATTCAGGAGCTGAATTCGAGTAAGCTGGCAGATCGGCACAGATTACTTTTCTACAGAAATGAATCATTCCGCGCTGAGTGACCAATAACAGTTCTTCATCATTCAATGGGATATAAGTCATGGCATCCGAAGACAACACTGCACCTTCACTGATCATTACCTTTTCGTAAAATGTGAGTTCTCTATTTGGCATTATTTGCTCATGTTGAGTTTCGTCTAACGAAATATCGTGTTGGGTAACCGCATAAGTGCCTGATGATGCAAAGCCAGCTTCTTTGGTTGAGACATATAACAACTCATAGCTGTTATTTTTCTTAAACTCGATGTTAACGGCAGCCTGATTGTAAATGATTTTTTCTGGCGGATTCACCACCGAGGCTGTGTTGGCCAAATAATGACCTTTAAGGTGAGTTTGAGGAATAAGGGTTGTCAGCCAGCCGACTAAAATACCGATTATGGCGATGGCAACGAAGATCTGTTTTTCTTTATTCACAAGTAACTCCTTTAAATTCACTAGGGAAGCTCAAAGATTTTCCTGAATTATCGATGATGATTTTTCGACCCTTATATTCGTAAAGAGTGACGTTGTAGAGTTCTTTAAAAGTGAACTCGTCTGACTCTATTTTGCAGGAGATAAAATGTTGACCTGTAAGATCTTCACCTAAGCTGTTTCTATCTAAATAGGAGAACAAGTAATGGGATAAACCCGTGGTAACCACAAATAAAGCAATGAGTGCTAATACATTGTTTGTTTTCTTTGTATGAACTGCTTTTTCTGTCGTTGTACTCTCTTTTACAATGTTTTCGGTTTGCTGTTGAGCTTCTTGCTTTAACTGCGATTGAATTTTGCTCAGCGCGCGTTGCTTGTCTTGGGTTACTTGGCCTGCAAATCGATAACCTTTACCACGTTCAGTAACGATGATCATTCCACTTTTGTCTTCCAAAGCTTTTCGGCAGATAGAGATGGTTTGCATTAAGCTTCCATCTTCAACGTATATACCTTTAGAAACCCACACTTGTTCGATCAGAACTTGGCGAGTGATTACTTCATTCGGTCGAGAGATAAAAAACTTGAGTAGCTCTGATTCATTCGAACCTATTGGGTATGTACGACCTGTCTTAAAGTGATGGATTTCACTCTCTTCTAAATTGACTTGTATATCATCATTGATAATAAATTCAGCAGACATCTGGGTTCTCATTGTTGTAAGCGTTCTAACCTAAATATAACAAATGTTACTACAAATATAAACTCGCTGACTTTGTCTCCTTTGATATTTAAGTTATTGAATAAATTTATTTTATTTCCCTATTTAGATTCCCTTATAAACCTTTTTGAGGTTGTTTAATGCGGTTTCAGGTGCTTGGTGTCCGTTGCTATTAGATCATTAACTGGTGACGCTGATTTAGTGGGTGTGGGTAAAGTGCTCAAATTTCTTACGTAGTTCTATCAACGTGTCATTCCATCTCTGTGTTGCCTTGCTCTCTGCGAATAAAAGTCGAGTTTACCTCCGACTCAATCGGCAACTCAAATAACGATAAACGCATGACCACACCAGTTAAATGCGAAAGCTACGAAGGAGCTGTTTTGAAAGAATTCAATAAGCCATATCTATGTGGGCTAATGACGCTTGCCTTACTCGGCTGTCAGTCTGAAGACTCGACTCAAGAACCTGTTTCAGTTTTGGTTCCTTACAACCTTAACGAACTACCAAAACCGAACGATGGGTATGGGTATGACGAAGACGGAACAATCTCGGGAATTGGAGAAGACGCTGTCGTAATGTCATCGGCTAACGATGCCTATTATCAAGATTACAACAATTCATACGCAGCACTAGATGGCTGGGGCCTTTGTGCAGAACCGATTTTAATTCCTCTGCAAAGTGTTAATTCAGATAAGCGTTATCCATTAGATAACAACTCTTTATTAAATAATGTCGTGTTAATTGATGAGAGTGGGGAATTAGTTGCAACTCGCGTTGAAGCTGATGGTTCAAATATTAAGATTCAATGTGAAGCTAGTCTCAAACCACATGAACTGTATTCAGTCGTTGTAACTGATGGTGTGAAAACAGAATTTGGAGAGTCGCTTCAAGCTGCGCAATCTTTCAATGACCTTTTATATTCAGGTGTTCCCCTTGAAAGTGAAAGAGATATTGAATTACAGAAACAAGTACTCAGTGCTATGGACGCATACTACAAGCACTTTCCTGAACAAGGTGTTCCTGTGTATGCCGCTCAGTTTACAACGCAGAGTGCTTATTCGACTTTAGATGCGATGAGGGATAACCATATTTCTGAAGGAACGACTTTCTCACGAGAGCTCATTTTAGTCGAAGATAAAACGACTAAATATGATCTTTATACTCAAAAATTGAAGCTTCCATTTTATTTACCTTTTACTGAAAGTCGTGAGGCTGAATGTAATTATGATCAATACGAGCCTAAAGCATCATGCCCACCGTTATATGAATGGATGAAAACAGGCTCTGGTGGCTTTCCTACTGAAGATGATCCACTTCCAATTGTCGTAGAGTCACAAATTATCAATGCTGATATCTACACCCCAGCTCGTTGGGATGGAATCGAGCAGCTACCGACGGTGGTTTTTGTTCATGGCGTTACAGCTGATAAGTCTGCCGCTTCGCTAATGGCAAAAGATTATACAACACAGGGCTTTGCGGTGGTGGCTATTGATATGCCTTATCATGGTGAGCGCATGAGATACGATGTAAATGGGCTTGAAATTAGTGCTAAAGCGAACAAATCTTTCTTCATCAATATCGACTCGCCTCTTGCTCTTCGCTCCAATTTACAACAGTCGGTTTCGGATTTTTTAGGTTTACGTTTTGCTTTGAATGGTCAGCCATGGGTTGATAGAAAAAATATTCACTTAGTAGGGCACTCCTTGGGTGGAATCATGTCAGTCATGGTGAGTGAATTCAGTCAAGACTCCCCTTTGTTTGGTTTTAAAACAGTTAACTTCGTCGTACCAGGACAGGGGCTCACCAATCTAACTTTAACATCTCAAACTTTAGGGCCAGAAATGTCTGAAGGAGTGAAAAAATCCCCAGATGTACAGCGCAGTATTGCTGAGACAGTTGTTCCTGAAAGCTGCGTGACAGATACGACCAATCAACAATGTATCGCGGCGTTGAACGAATTTGTCAGTTTATCTTCCGAAAATGCTCTTACGGTTAGCCAGTTAGAAAATGATATTTATGACCTTCTTGTGACTGGTTTAAAGCAGGGAGTTCAGGCTGCCATCGACAGCTCAGATCCTGCGAGTTTTACATCCCGTCAAGCCAACAACGAACAACCAACGTTATTGTTGGCGGCTGTAGGTGACTCATGTGATGTCGGCGTTGATTACATTCCAGACAGTGTCGTTCCCAACTCAGCTCCAGACAACATAAGAACGGGAACTGAGCCACTTATTAAGGCTTTGGGATTGGCCCCAATTACGGGCACGACAGGACAGCCATTAACTACTACTGAAACTCGCGGGGTCATTCGAACGACCACGGGAGGGCATGGTACTTATCTGTTCCCTTATGAAGGAACGATGGACGAATCGGGATTACCCGGATTTCCAGATTCAGAAGAGCTTAATTTTGTTTGGGATGCGACCAATACTCAGCAGGTTGCCGTTGCCTCGATGGTAACAACAAAGGGTGCCTCAATCGAGATAGTGAACGAAGATCATATCGAAACAGAGGTGCCTCAAAATGAAGAATAAACTGTTATTGGGTACTGCAGTTGCTCTTGTTCCTTGCCTGACTAACGCGGCCGGTTTTCAACTTAACGCACAGTCCGCAACAGGGTTAGGTCGTGCATTCGCGGGTGATGCTGTGATGGCCGATAGCGCTGCGATTGTTGCTAAGAACAGTGCTGCGATGGCTTACATCGAACAACCAACACTCTCTGTCGGCGCTATCTATATCGATAGTGGTATTGATGTGTCTAGTGTTAGCTACACGCCAATGATTGGTGATACTGAAATGTTGGATGACCAATCATTAGACGCAGGGACATTAGTTCCAAACATTCATTATGTTCATCCTATCGAAGATTCAAAGTTCACATTAGGTGCGACGGTTCACTCCAACTTTGGCACTGATGTTGAATTTGATAACTCGTTCGAAGCAGATGAGTTTGGGGGCAAAACGGCGCTTTCCAGTATCAACGTTGGTTTTGCTGTGGCTTATGAGTTGTCTGAAAAAATCAACTTAGGTGCAGGGCTTGACGTTATTTACGGTGAAGGTGAGATCTACCGTCAGGGCTTGTTGAATGTAGATGCGGACGGCTTTGGTTTGGGAGCCAACATTGGTGCGACTTATCAAGTGAATGAGCGAAACAGGTTCGGTATTTCTTATCGCTACAGCCCTGATATCGAAGTTGAAGGTGACATCACTAAAGCAGGCGTTTCTGCTGACAAAATGAACGTCCCGTTACCCGATACTTTGGAGTTTTCCGGTTGGCACCAACTCAACGATCAGTGGGCTTTTCACTACAGTCTGCAGTGGGTGAACTGGTCTGAATTTGACTCGCTAACATCTAACTCTTATGACGACTCGATCAAAGAGTATCAATGGAAAGATGCAGGGCATGTTTCTGTCGGTGGTACATACACCATGTCAGAAGACATCGTTCTACGAGCGGGCTACATGTACGACATCTCACCGACCGATGAACTTACATCCTTGTCTATACCTGATGTAAACCGACACTGGCTCACAGTTGGAGGGACTTATAGCTTCACGGCTGCCAGTTCTGTGGACGTTGGAGTCGGGTTTATCATCGGAGAATCACAAGATATTGACGAAAACCTGACGACGATTCCAGGAACGAGTTCCAATATAACTGCTGATGTGACTGCCGATGCTCTCTTGCTTGGTGTTCAATATCAGCATCGTTTTTAACTTTTACTTTGGAGTTCAGAACGTAAAAATTTAGGAATCATATAAAAATTGCAGGGCTCGACAGTGAGTTGAGCCCTTTTCTCATTATTAGCTGTTTTAGCATTATTTAAATAGCTGGAAGCTCATTAAGTAAGAAATAGCTGCTTAGAAAAACGTTTTAATTCAGACGAATTCAACGGTTATGGTTATTAAAAATGAAATTTACAAAGCTTAGTAAAACAATCTGTCTGGCACTGTTTGCCTTACATATCTCTCCATCGTTTGCCCAAGACTCGAACTTGATTCCTGTGACTATCGAAAAAGCGCACAAACAAGCATTCACTTCTTCAATCAACGAAGTTGGAAAAATCAGGGCAACGGACTCTGCTGCATTGACATTTAGTGCCTCCGACAAAATTCTCAACATCCATTTCAAAGATGGAGATTCAGTTAAAAAAGGCGAACTGATCGCTCAATTGGACAATACCAAAGCGAAAGCTGATTTAGACAAAGCAAGAAGCTCGCTCGCGCTAGCAAAGTCGAAATTAAAGCGAGTACAAGAATTACTAAAGAAACAGCCTGACTCTATGTCTCAACAAGATGTGGAAGAACTGGGAGAGCAGGCGAATCTAGCAGCAGCGGATTACCGACAGAAAGAAGCGCTGATGAATGACTATTTATTGGTAGCGCCATTTGATGGGCAGTTAACTAATTTTACCCACTCAGTGGGCAGTAAGATTGATAGCGCAACCGCGTTGGTGAGCTTGATCAAACTCGATCCTGTCGAAGTTCAGTATTCCATTGGACAGTCGGATTTAGGTAACGCGCAGCTTGGACAGAACGTTTCCATCCAAGTTGATGCTTTTGTCGATGAAGCCTTTTCCGGCGTAGTGGATTACATTGCCCCCGCGGTGGATGAGAGTTCAGGCCGTGTAGAAGTACACGCGCACGTAACCAACCCAGACCATCGCTTGGTTCCAGGTATGTTTGCCAAAGTAAGCCAAATGACGAGCGAAGACACAACGCAGATGGTGGTTTCCCAAAATTCCGTTCAAGCAAAAGATGCTGAGCGCTTTGTGTGGGTTGTGAATGGCGAAAAGATCGAACAACGCATTGTTGAATTGGGCGTAAATACTAACGACGGATACGTTGTTGTCGAGAAAGGCTTGAAACTGGGTGATAAGGTCGTAGTGACGGGACAACAGAACCTAAAGAAAGCGTCTCTAGTTAAGGTAATGAACCCTAATGCGGAGCAGAAAACCGTTGAGCTAATAACGGAACCGACAGGCAAAGAAAACACTCAGCAGACTGTTGAGCCTAAAGTAGAAAAGAGCGTAACAAAGGTGGATGAACAACATCCGGTAGAGCCTTCGGTTGATTGGACAGATGCATCGAAAGGTGTAGACGAAGCGATCAACGAAAACACCGAGCAAGCAGAGGCAAGCGCGACTGTTGAGCCGTTATCGAGCGAAACCCTAAGCCAGGAAACTTTAAGCAAGGAAATCCAAAGTAAGGAAACCCAGAGCAAGGAAGCCGTAACGAAGGAGAATCCGAATGAGGCTTCCTGAGATTTGTATTAAGCATCCAGTTTTTGCTTCAGTACTGAGTATCGCAATTGTTTTATTTGGCATGCTGTCATTTCAGAAATTATCGATCCAATATTTCCCTGAACATAAAACACCGTCAGCGACCGTAACCGCGGCGATTAATGGTGCGAGCGCAGAGTTCATGTCACGTAACGTGGCCGACAAACTGATTACCGCTGCAACCGGTCTCGACAGTGTGAAAACCATGACGACGGACTGTCAGGAAGGTACGTGTAATCTAAAAATCATCTTTGAAGATGACATTGATGATGTCGAATACACCAGCTTGATGAACAACCTGCGCAGCAGTGTCGAAGCGATTGGCGATTTTCCACCAAGTATGACGGATAAGCCAACGGTAACGGATGACTCTTCTGACACCAGTATGCCCAGTAACATCATCACTTTTGTCAATACTGGCAAGATGTCGAAGCAAGATATGTACGACTACATTAGCCAACAGGTTGTGCCTCAGTTTAAGCATATACAAGGCGTTGGCGGTATTTGGGGACCGTACGGCGGCAGTGAAAAGGCGGTGCGTGTTTGGCTTCAACCCGATCGCATGATGGCGCTTAACATGAGTGCATCGGATGTAGTTGGTACATTAAGCTCATACAACGCGACATTTACCGCGGGTACTATCAAAGGTCAGGTGAGAGATTTCTCTATTAACCCGGTCAACCAAGTGACAAGTGTTGATGATGTGCGAGATCTGGTGATTCGTGTTGATAACGGTAAGATCATTCGTGTCGGTGATATTGCAGAAGTTAAAATGGGAGAAGAAAGCTTAACCCCGAGTATTCTTCGAGTCGACGACAACTTAGCAATGTCGATTCAGGTACTGCCACTGAAAAGTGAAAACCCAGTGACTGTTGCCAATAAGGTTAAGAAGCAAATAGACGTGATTCAGCCTCAGTTGCCAGAAGGCATTGAGATGAAGATGGTTTATAACCAAGCCGACTTCATTAAAACTGCGATTGATGAAGGTTTCATGACTTTAGTTGAAGCGATTGTTCTGGTTTCAGCAGTGGTGGTTCTATTCCTTGGCTCTTTTCGAGTCGCTTCAATTCCGATCATCACCATCCCGGTGTGTGTGATAGGCGTATTTGCCGTCATGCATTTACTTGGGTTTAGTATCAACGTACTGACGATTCTCGCTATCATTCTCGCCATTGGTTTGGTGGTTGATGATGCGATTGTTGTGGCTGAAAACTGCTACCGTCATATCGAAGAGGGTGAAACGCCGTTCAATGCTGCAATTAAAGGGTGTCGAGAGATCGTCTTCCCGGTGATTGCGATGACGCTAACTTTGGCGGTTGTTTACTTACCAATTGGCTTGATGGCAGGCCTAACCGCCGATCTATTCAGGCAGTTTGCGTTCACGCTTGCAGCAGCCGTGATCATCTCTGGGTTTGTGGCTTTAACGCTCTCACCTATGATGTGTGCTTACTTAATGAAGCCAGTTACAAAGCCGGCAAGGTGGTACAAAAAAGTTGATGCGAAGCTGAATGTTCTGTCTGACTTGTACACCAAGGAACTTAGCAAATGGTTTGAGCGTAAAACACTGATGAGTGGTATTGCCTTGGCATTGATTGCTCTATCTGCTTTGGCGGTTTGGACAATGCCTCAAGTGTTGCTTCCAACGGAAGATACTGGTTTTGTTGAGGTCACTTCAACGCCTCCTACAGGAGTCGGACGTCAGTATCACCTAGACAACAACGAGCAACTTAACAGTGTGTTCAAAGGTGATAGTTCGATAGAGGCAAATTTGTCTTACATCGAAGGGACTCCGACCAATCACGTTTTATTGAAATCATGGGGCGAGCGTGACCAGTCAGCTGATGAGTTGGTGAACGAGTTTATCGCTAAAGCGCAAAGTTCGGTCTCTGCTTATGGCATGTCTTTCAAGGTTCGCTCGGCTGATAACTTGAACATTGCCACTAATATGATCCTAGAGTTAACGACGGTTAACCGTGATACCACCGTATTGTCGAAAACGGCGAATGAGGTGGTGGAAGCGCTTGAGAGTTATGAGGGCGTGACCAACATTAAAAATTCGATGTTGCGTGACCAATTGCGTTATGACTTGTCGATTGACCGCAATGCTATCGTATTGTCTGGTGTGGATTACAGTAATGTCACCAATGCGCTATCTACTTTCTTAGGTTCAGTGAAAGCGGCAGATTTACAAGCCGATGACGGTTATACATACCCCATTCAAGTTCAAGTTAACCGAAAGGATCTCGGCGACTTTAAGGTTCTCGATAAGCTGTATGTGGACTCACAGTCTGGCCAAAGGCTTCCTTTGTCTCAGTTTGTTTCGATCAAACAAGTGACATCAGAATCTAACTATAAGAGGTTTATGGGTAAAGACAGCGCTGAAATTACCGCAGATTTGATGCTCGGATACACAGCGAGCGATGTAAAAGCTTATATCGACGACACGGTGCCGAGCTTGTTAAAGCCCGCACAGAGCTACGAATTCAATGGCATAGTTAAAGACTTGGTTGATTCAACGGCGGGCGCACAAGTGTTGTTTGTATTGGCGTTAATTTTTATCTTCTTGATCTTGGCGGCGCAGTTTGAAAGCTTTGTTGATCCAATGATCATCTTGCTAACGGTTCCGTTGTGTATCGTGGGTGCGATTCTGACGCTATCGATATTTGGCCAAAGCCTTAATATCTACTCAAAAATCGGCTTACTTACTCTGGTTGGGCTAGTGACCAAACATGGTATTTTACTGGTGGAATTTGCTAACGAGAAACGTAAATCGGGTGCAAGTGCTCAAGAGGCGGCGATCAGCAGTGCGCGTTCAAGATTGCGTCCTATCTTGATGACATCACTCACCATGATCCTCGGTTCATTGCCACTGGCACTAGCGGATGGTCCGGGTTCATTAGGCCGTATCAATATTGGTTTAGTGTTGGTCGGAGGTTTGACTGCCGGAACCTTTTTCTCACTGTTCTTAGTGCCAGTGGCTTACGTCGGTATGGCGAACCTAAAACAGATGGACATACTGACTCGATTGAGAACGAAATCCGCATAAATAGCCATATAGATTGACGAGTCAATTGAAGTGAAAACTAAAACGCGCCTACCATGAACCATGGTGGGCGCGTTGTGTATTTTATCCTCTCAATTGCCGAGAAAGGCTAAGAGAGTTTGTATCATTTAACATGGTACGAAACTGTCTAGAACTGTGCGAAACTATCTAGAACGGTACGAAGCTGTCTAGAGCCGTACGAAACAGTCTAAAACGGTGCAAAATTGTCATGTACCACTGTTGGTACCGTCCAACGTTGATGCGCATCTATAGGCTCTGGTAGCGAATTGTGGTGTGGTATTTGTCCACGATCACCATACAACCACAATACCAAGTTTGAACGTTCACCACTTGTTATCGGCAGCGCCGCATGGGCAACGTTTCCTCTATGAATCATAGCGACACCGGGCGTAAATGTCGTTTCGTTCATCTTACCCGTAGCAGGGTCATAAAAGTTAAGTTCTGAACCTGAAAACTCTTCATCAGGCATATTTACGTTAATGTTGAGCGTGACAGAAGACGCATCAGAATGAAGGCGTAAAGACGTGTCTTTGTTCGCTTGATACTGAATCGAGAACCCAAAAGTTTGCGTATCGTACCCCATGATTTCTGGGAACAATAAACGAGCGATAGGGCGCATGTAGCTGTCGAGTAAATCTCGGTAAAACGCTTGGAAACTTGGCGCGGCTAAATAACCTTCAGAGCGGCTGTCTAACATTGATCCACCACGGTTAAGCACTATGCCATATGGTGGGCGCAGCGGGATTTGAGCATTTGAGACCGCTTCCATGTAATCACGCAATTCAGCGAGACGTTCAGCATCAAAGAATTGGAACTTAAACACTCCAGGAGAGATCTCTTCGAGTAAGTCTTTTACCGCGATTTCTTGCGTCGGATCTTGCCAAGCTTCTCTGACAGCTTTACTTAAGCGAGCATCTAACAGCGAATCATCGAAATTCAATTGGCTGCCTTCCGCACTTGCTTCCCATTCTTTCCAAGCCTCGCTGAACAAGCCCTTATTGTTGTCCCAAAACTGTTGTACAGAAGGAGCTCGTTGAAGCATCGCTTCGCGTGTTGGTAAATCGATGGCTCGTGCGCGCTCTAGTTGATTAGATAACATAATGTGTTCGCTCCTTTTGTTTGCTTGCGACCAATCTATTACACCAAGGTTTGTAGATAAACGGGGCGCTGGGCAAAACAGAATTAACGTTTTCTATATAATCAAATAGCGGCTTAGCGGTTCTGCTTAAGTAAATAAGCGGCCGGAATAGTTAGTGATGAACAAATTACGGAGTGATGGGAAGCTTAGACGAACATGCAAATCCTTTTGCATGTGCGATGGGGGAAGCGTTATTTAGAAATCGTAGTTTAGGTTCATTGAGCTGTAGATTTCGGCGTTACTTTGGTCTGACGCAACGGTGGTGTTGTAGATGTATTCGGTATCAAAAGTTAGCGCCAAATTACCCATCAAGATATTCTTTAGATAGCCTTTGAGGTTGTAATTGGTGTTCTCTTCACCGTAAGCCATGTTAGCCGTTGCCCCCATAGAAAACGTTTCTGTTAGGGTTAATGATCCATCAATATTGGCATTGACGATCAGTTCATAGTTCTCTTTGTTTGGAAACTCTTCATCAGAAGACTGTCGTTTACTGATTCGGTAACCCGGACCGGCAGATCCTTGGAGTTTGATTCTTTCAGTATCATAAAAATGGCGACCCAGTCCTGTAGCTGTTATGAATTGCTTACGATAAGTACCAAAGTGGTCGTGCTCAAAACGTGTTGTTGCGACCAAATAGGTGACTTCGTTCAAGTCATAGCTAATGCCATAGTTAGTGGTATAGCGATTAGTACCATCTTCGTCATTTTCAGCATCGGTATAGTAGGTATCGAACTGAACTCGCTGTCCCCAGTTCTCTTTTTTGTATCCAACAGAGATTCCAGAATTGATCGACAAAGATGAGCTGGTGTTTTGCGAGTAGATAAAGCCCAGCTTGGTTAACGTAGTGAAGGGCGACTCGTCTTCTTGTTCCGATTCCGACTCCGACTTTTCTGCCAATATCGCTTCGTCTAGGAAGGCTTGCTCTTCTGTAAGCTCGTGTGGTTCTGTAAGCACCGGTTCTTCAATTGAAGCTGCTTCTTCCTTCAGTACCGTTTCTTCAGCGGATACCTGCACAGACAGAACCATCGCGACTAAAGGTAACGGGTTGCAATATCGTTTGCATAGAGCGGTCTTTCTTAATGGATGTGTTGTTTTTGAAATAGCGTTTGTCGACATAATTGTTAGGTATATAAAGTGATGTAACACGACCAACCAAAAGGTTAGTCGTGATGAGTAGTCAATGATTTAACCGAAAGATCGAGTGAGTTACGACGCGATAGGCAAAGGAGAGAAGATGGTTTTAATCGCAGAAAACCCGTTGCCTCGATGAGGGTTGAAATCTTCAATATGTACAAAGAATTCAAGAATCTCAGAGGGCTTGTCATCTTCAATCAATAAGAATTCCAGTAATCCTTTTTCGATATGACACGAAAGAATCGTTTCGCTGGAATGGTCTGATGAAACTTGTTCAACATTGATCACGACGCTTGTCTCGGGTAATACATTGAAAGAGTCCAGCGCACATTTAAGAATACAGCTGCACACGTACTCACGATATAAGGCGTTACTTTCAGAAAGGGATAGGGTCTCTAACTTTACTTCGCCTTGGCACAACACCTTTTTCTCTTTAGGGATGATGTTGTGCCTATTAACCTGAATGTTGACTTCTAAGAGGTGACCATTCTTGTAGGTATTAAAGTTGTGGTTTATCAGCTTGGTGTCGACCACTGTCGCGTTCATCGGGTTCTGCTGAGCTTCAGAAAGGGCAGACAGCTTTGCTTGGCTATCGTTATTTAAAACGCCTTTCGATAATTGATTGCCTTTTGCCCAGTAGTTGTAGTTCTGAACCCAATGTACAAATTCAGTTTTGTATTGTTCGATGTCTTTTTCTGCTGCTCGCTCAATATTCGTGGTGAGGGTGTGCAACTTAGATTTGTTACCCAACAGCATATCCAGCCAGTATGGTTTGTATTCATCAAGCGCTTCCATGGCTTTGACTTTATGGTCGAAGCGAACTGTTGGCATTGTCGGCGCGGGTTCCATAGCAATAGATTCCCAGTTCACTTTTGGTGTCGGAAGGGTATGGACTGATTGGATTAAGTGCAGATGCTGGTTGAACAAAGTCACCTCATTTACCGCGCTCTCAAGTTGTTTAGTATTCATCTACATTCCTGTGACTGTTGTTTTTGTAATTCGGCGTTTATTTTATGGCCAAATGACACTCGGAATATTTCAATGAATGTGAATGATCTTTCGTGAGGTTGTTTGATATCGGTTTAGGAATATTTGTAGTGGTAGCGTTGGGGGGTATCGGTTAGGGAATGAGGATTTTCACAGAGGACGGGCGTCCTCTGTGTTAGTCATAGCGTTACTTGATTGAGTTTTATCTTTGGCGTCTTGCGACCAAAGTGAATCGGTAATCGTTTGATGTGAAGTAGTTTCGGCTGTATTCAAATACCGTGTTATTGGCAAGGTAACCACGAGTGCGCTTTTCAATAATCGGTTGAGCTGGGTCGATATCTAATTGTTTAGCCACGTCTTCAGGTGGAAGAATCGGAACCAGTTCTTGCTCACTTCTATCAATCACCATGCCTTTGGTGTTTTCAATAAAGTCGTATTTTGATGTTTGCATTACTTGATAGGTAAGATCCGGGAATAGGGCAACCGGCAACCAAGTTTCTTCAACCGTAATTGGGCTGTTGTCTATGAAACGGACACGCTTGACGTAGAAAACCAATTCGCCTTCTTTGATATCTAGATGTTCAGACATTGCCAAAGAGCAGGGTTTCATTTCAAAGGCTAAAACCTCACTGTGCGTTACCACATCCAAATGCGCCCACTTTTCTTGAAAGCTAGACTGCTTATAGATGTCGTAATTGATTTTGTTCTCTTTCACGTAAGTACCGCTGCCTTGAACGCTTTCAAGCTCATCATTTTCGATCAATAGCTTAAGTGCTTGCCTTACGGTGACACGGCTTACAGAAAAGACTTCACGCAACTGAGCTTCTGTCGGGAGTGCTTCGCCAACTTTATATTCACCTAAGCCGATCTTTTCTCTTATTGCATCTGCGATTTGGCGATACATCGGGAGTCTTGCCATTTTTGCCTCATTTGTACGCTAGAACAACTAGACTTTGTTTAAGAACCTGTACCTTAAACGCGTAGATTTGCTCTATATAATCCTAATTCAAAAGGTTAGGGTGAGCATCGTATCGGTATCTTGTAGTATATATAATACAAATTAAATGATACATAACAAGCTTTCTTAAAGGATTTACCAATACCATTTAAATACAAATTAGATACAAATATGTATTGATGAGATCGTGATCACGGATTAAATGTCTTGAAGTTGTATTGTTCATGGCGTCGGCAGGGACGACTGTCGTACTAATCCGTGACTATGGGACAAAAGGTTATGAAACTTACTACTCTAACTAATAAGTCGCTCGTAAATCTGCAAACTACGTTTAGCAGTCGAGAAGAAGCGATTTACGCACTTGCTGACCAACTGGATCAGCAAGGCAAGCTGCATAATAAGCAAGAGTATCTTGATGCAGTATTTACTCGTGAAGAGCAAGGCCCAACAGCGCTTGGTGAAGGCTTAGCAGTACCGCACGGTAAGACTGACGCGGTTAAAGAAGCTGGCTTCGCTGTAGCAACACTGACAAAAGATATGAAATGGAAAGGCTTGGATGAAGATGAAGATGAAGATGTGAATCTTATCTTCCTTATTGCCATTCCAAATGCAGAAGCGGGTTCTACTCATATGCATCTGCTTACCGAGCTAACAACCACACTGGTTGATGACGATGTGCGTGAAGCCGTATTAAAAGCGACCACAGCTGATGAAATTTTTGCGCTGCTTGATGGCGACAACCAGCAAGAAGATAAACAAGACAAATTAGATACAAATGCACCGACAATTGTATGTGTTACTGCTTGCCCTGCAGGCATCGCTCATACCTATATGGCAGCAGAGTACCTAGAAAAAGCAGGAAAAAAGCTTGGTTACAACGTGCATGTTGAAAAGCAGGGCGCAAACGGTATTGAAGATCGCTTAACAGCTGAACAATTAAACAATGCAGTAGCGTGTGTCTTTGCTGCTGAAGTTGCGATTAAAGAAGTTGAGCGTTTCAACGGAATACCTCGTGTAGAAACACCAGTAGCGAAGCCTATCAAGCACGCTGAGAGCATTCTAAATGAAGCGGTTGAAGAATCGAAAAAAGGTAACGGTGCCGAACGCAAAGTTGCTACTGACGACAAGCCAAAGAAACTGCCACTGAAAACTGAGCTAAAACAAGCTCTACTTTCTGGTATTTCTTATGCAGTTCCTCTAATTGTTGCTGGTGGTACTGTTCTAGCGGTCGCTGTTCTTATCGCGCAAATTTTTGACCTGCAAGAGCTCTACGCAACAAAAGATTCTTGGTTATGGATGTATCGCAAGCTAGGTGGCGGCCTACTGGGTACATTAATGGTTCCCGTTCTAGCAGCTTACACAGCCTACTCATTAGCAGACAAACCGGCACTTGGCCCTGGCTTTGCCGCGGGTATTGCAGCGAACATTATTGGCTCTGGTTTCCTTGGTGGTGTTGTTGGTGGTTTGATTGCGGGCTACGTGATGCGTTGGGTCAAAGAGCATGTTCGATTAGGCCCTGCGTTTAACGGCTTCCTAACTTTCTACCTTTATCCTGTGATCGGTACTTTGGTGGCGGGTAGCTTGATGCTATTTGTTATAGGTAAACCTGTAGCGTTCCTAAACCAAGGTCTAACGGACTGGTTGAACGGTATGTCAGGCACCAATGCGCTGTTATTGGGTGCGATTCTTGGTCTGTTTGTATCATTCGATTTGGGTGGTCCGGTAAACAAAGCCGCTTACGCATTCTGTTTAGGTGCAATGGCGAACGGAGTTTATGGCCCTTACGCAATCTTTGGTTCAGTAAAAATGGTATCGGCGTTCACTGTAACGGCTTCAACCATGATTGCTCCACGTCTATTCAAAGACTTTGAGATTGAAACGGGTAAATCAACGTGGCTTCTTGGCCTAGCGGGTATTACCGAAGGTGCAATTCCAATGGCAATTGAAGATCCAATCCGTGTAATCGGTTCATTCCTACTAGGCTCTGTCGTTACAGGTGCAATGGTTGGCGCGGCAGGTATTGGTCTATCGACTCCGGGCGCAGGTATCTTCTCTATCTTCTTGTTACACGATTCAGGTTTGGGCGCATTCTCTGCTGCTGCAATTTGGTTCGGTGCTGCGATTGTCGGCACCGTGATTTCAACTGTTACTCTTCTGATGTGGCGTGGTCACGCTGTAAAAAAGGGTAAGTTTGAAGCAAGTACTGCAACACAGAACTAACTGAATTTTGAGCTCACTTCTAGTTCGCAATTAAAACACCATATAAAAAATAACGAACAACTTGGCTGTCCTAAATACCTGTGCTCCTAGCGGTTTTATTCACACAGATTCTGGGCGTGGTTTTCTGCACCCTAAATTTAGTGGCAGCCAATTTTAACCCCTTGAAAAAATTAATTTAGTCGTATTTGAGTTCGAACTTTAGTTTTACTCGAAGCGATACATTTAGGTAAATGATTATGACTACATCACGCGTACACATTACTCCTCACATGCACTGGGATCGTGAATGGTATTTCACAACAGAAGAGTCTCGCATTCTTCTTGTGAACAACATGGAAGAAATCATGAACCGTCTGGAGAGCGATCCAGAATACAAATACTACGTTCTAGATGGTCAAACAGCCGTTCTAGAAGACTACTTCGCAATCAAACCAGAAAATACAGAACGCGTAAAAGCATTGGTTGAAGCGGGCAAGCTAATTATTGGCCCTTGGTATTCTCAAACCGACACAATGCAAGTTTCTGGTGAGTCGATTGTGCGTAACATGATGTATGGCATTCGTGACTGTATGAAATTTGGCGATGCAATGAAGATTGGTTACCTACCAGATTCATTCAGCATGAGTTCTCAACTGCCGATGATCTACAACGGTTTCGACATCACGCGTGCAATGTTCTGGCGTGGATGTTCAGAGCGTCATGGCACCAACAAAACAGAATTTTTATGGCAGTCTAACGACGGCAGTGAAGTAACGGCACAAGTGCTTCCACTGGGTTACGCGATTGGTAAATACCTTCCTCAAGATGAACAAGGTCTGCGTGCTCGTTTAGATAAGTACTTCCCAGTGTTAGAAAAACCATCGGTAACGAAAGACATCCTATTGCCGAACGGCCACGATCAAATGCCGATTCAAAAAGACATCTTTGAAGTGATGGACAAGCTTCGTGAAATCTACCCAGATCGCGAATTCTCAATGAGCCGCTTTGAAGAAGTATTCGAAAAAGTAGAAGCCGCACGCGATCAACTCGACACAATCAAAGGCGAATTCAACGACGGTAAATACATGCGTGTTCACCGTACGATTTCTTCGACGCGTATGGACATCAAACTGATCCACGCAGAAATCGAAAACAAGATTGTAAACATCTTAGAGCCGCTAGCGTCTATCGCTTGGACATTAGGTTTCGAATACCACCACGGCTTGATTGAGAAAATGTGGAAAGAGAGCATGAAGAACCACGCTCATGACTCGATTGGTTGCTGCTGTTCAGACAAGGTTCACGCTGAAATCCTAAACCGTTACATCCTTGCGGACGATATGGCGACAAACCTGATTCATTTCTACAAGCGTAAGATTGTCGACCACATGCCGGATCGCGAAGGTTGCGACAAACTGGCGATGTTTAACCTTTCTCCATACGAGCGTGAAGAAGTGGTGAACACAACCGTTACTATCCGTGCTCAAGAATTTTCTATCTTTGATGAAAACGAAAACCCAGTTGAATACTTCATCCAAGACAAGCGCCAAATCGACCCGGGTAAAGTAGACCGTCAAATCGTTCACTATGGTAACTACGACCCGTTCATGGAGTTTGATATTCAAATCAAACGCACTGTGCCAGCGATGGGCTTCACCACGTTACACGTTCAAGGTAATGAGAAGGGCGCAGTAAAAGTTGCTGAGCAGAAGGACTATCTATTAGAAAACGAATACTACCGAATTAATGTAAACGACAACGGTACTCTGACTATTTTCGATAAAGAGACAGAGCAAGTATTCGATCAAGTACTCCGTTTAGAAGAGGGTTCTGATGACGGCGATGAGTACGACTACTCTCCATCTCGTCAAGAGTGGCTGTTGTACTCAGATGAATTCCCGGTAGAAACATCGATTGACCACCAAGGCTTCCAATCGGTTGCGAACATCGCTTTCCGCATGAACGTGCCAGCAAACCTTGCAGAGCGTGAAGAACGCACGGGTCAAAACGGTTTTGTTGAAGCGCAATGCCAAGTGGTGTTGAAGCAAGGCTCTCGCCGCATTGAAGTGCGCATGGAACTAGACAACCAAGCCGACGACCACCGTGTACGTGTGCTAGTACCAACACCATTCGTATCTGAAACTGTGGTTGCTGATAACCAGTTCGGTTGCATTACTCGACCAACCAATGACCCGGCAATGGCGGTTTGGGAAGAAGAGAAGTGGAAAGAAGCGCCAGTTCCTGTGTATCAGTTAATGAACTTTGCTGCGCTAGAAAACGGCAAAGCGGGTATGGCTATTATGTCGAATGGTCTGCGTGAATTTGAAGTGATTGCCTCACAAGGTGACGAAAATAGAGATACCTTCGCACTGACACTATTCCGCGGTATCGGCGTGTTAGGCAAAGAAGAGCTATTGCTTCGTCCGGGTCGTCCTTCAGGTATCAAGATCCCGACCCCTGATTCACAAGTGCGCGGCAAGCTAGTGTGTGAATTCACGCTGTGTGGTTTCTCTGGTAATCACATTGACGCGAACATTATGGCGCAAGCACGTGACAATGTCACTCAAATTGAGTGCTACAACAAGATCCCTTACAACGCGATGAAGCTAAACGTAGGCGAGCAAAACCTACCGATGAGCTTTAGCCTTCTGTCTAAGCAACAATCAGGCGCGGTACTCAGTGTATTGAAGAAAGCAGAAGATGAAGATGCGTTGATCATGCGTATTTACAACCCGGCAGAAACAGGTTCTGTGTCAGATTCAATCTCGTTTACTCAAACCGTTTCAAGCTGGAAAGAGACAAGCATGGATGAGCGCGTTCGTGAAGGTGATGTAACAACAGAAACCTTCGGTGACTTGTCTTTTGGCGACTTATCTTTTGGTGAACTGGCATCTTGCCAAGCAAAAACATTCCAAATCAAATTCTAATTTCGATAACCCGCTCACCTTGGTGGGCGGGAATGGTGAACGACAATGAAAATTGTAATTGCCCCCGATTCATTTAAAGAATCACTCGACGCTCATCAAGTTGCGTCTTGCATTGAGCGTGGATTTACGGACGTTTTCCCTGACGCAGAGTTTGTGATAATGCCACTCGCTGATGGTGGTGAAGGCACGGTAGACGTGTTGCTAGAGGCGCTCAATGGTAAGAAACAACGATTGCAAACGATGGACCCAATCGGACGTGAATGCACAGCTTACTGGGCATCGTTAGAGCAGACTTTTGATGGAATTAAGGTGAAAACTGCCTTGTTGGAATTTGCTCAAGCGTCGGGCTTAGACCGATTAACGGTAGGAAAAAGAGCACCTTTAACCGCGTCTTCGTTTGGTACAGGGCTATTGATTAAAGATGCGTTAGATCAAGGCGCTGAACAAATCATTATCGGCTTGGGCGGTAGCGCAACCAACGATGCTGGTGCTGGCATTTTACAAGCGTTGGGAGGCAAGTTATTAGACAAGCAAGGCAACGAGTTATCTGGTGGCGGCGCCGAATTAAGTCAGCTAGCAAGCATCGATCTTGATGGGCTGCACCCGAGATGCAAAGAAGTGACGTTCGTGGTCGCTTGCGATGTGAGTAATCCACTGTGTGGCGAAAGCGGAGCAAGTGCCGTGTTTGGTCCTCAGAAAGGGGCGTCACAAATTCAAGTTCAACAACTTGATGTTGCCATTGGGCACTTTGCCGATATCGCTCAAGCCCATACAGGCGTTAATCATCGCGACAGCAAGGGTTTTGGTGCGGCAGGTGGCACACCCCTAGGGTTAAGCCTGGCATTCAATATCCAAATTAAAGCGGGTATTGAGATGGTACTCGACGCTTTAGATACGGATAAGGTGCTTGAAGGCGCTTCACTGGTCGTGACCGGAGAAGGACAGATGGATAACCAAACTCTGCAAGGAAAAACACCTTTTGGTATCGCACAGCGAGCTCTTAAGCAGAACATTCCAACCATTGGTATTGCTGGCTCTTTGGGCAAAGACGTTGAAAAGCTTTATGACTCAATGTCTAGCTTATTTGGAACCGTACGTTCACCGCAGTCCTTAGACCAAGTTTTATCAGAAGCGAGCCAAAATCTGACTCGTAGTGCCCGTAATATCGCTGCCACGCTCAAGCTTGGCGGCCAGATTTTTAATGAGAAGTAATTATGTCTCTATTCAAACTCGACAACGTTATCCAAAACTACGCATGGGGCAGCAAAGACTCCATAAACCAATTGTTTGGTATTGTTAACCCAAAACAAGAGCCTCAAGCTGAAATTTGGATGGGTGCTCACCCTAATGGTTGCTCAAAAGTAGGCGATACAGGTGAGCCGCTTTCTCACATGATTGATGAAAATAGAATCGATGTTTTAGGTGGGTACACGGCGGCACGTTTCGGTGAACTACCTTTTTTATTTAAGGTGTTGGCCGCTGAAACACCGTTGTCGATTCAGGTTCACCCAAATAAACGTAAATCTGAGTTAGGTTTTGAGCGAGAGAATGCACTTAGTATCCCTTTGAATGCGTCTAATCGTAATTACAAAGATCCAAACCATAAGCCTGAACTTGTTTATGCGTTGACCTTCTACAAAGCGATGAATGGCTTTCGTCCAATCGACGATATTATTGCGTTGTTCGAAGAAGTGGAGATTCCTTCGTTAGCGATTGAGCTTAATGTACTTAAAGCCAATGCCGACAGTGATTCTCTGAAGTCTTTTTTTAGCGCAATTATGTCGCTTGAGGGTGACCGCAAAGAGTCTGCGCTTAATGAGCTTTATGCTGCGCATGCGCGACCAGCTAAAACGGTCATGGGGCGTGAAGCTCTACAATACAGCAAAGAGTTCAAACAACATTACCCGGGTGATATTGGTTTGTTTGCACCATTGATGCTTAATACGGTTGAACTGGCACCGGGTGAAGCGATGTTCCTATTCGCAGAAACCCCACACGCTTATGTTCAAGGTACAGGCTTGGAGATCATGGCAAATTCAGACAACGTGTTGCGTGCAGGTCTCACACCCAAATACATAGATGTTCCTGAGCTTATCGACAACACGATCTTTGAGCCGATTAAGCCAGAAGATATTCGCCTTAAGCCTGTATTGAAAGAGGGCAAGATGAGCTATCCGATTCCAGTGGATGATTTTGGTTTTGATATCTTATCTGCGACTGATGAGAGCAAGTCTCAGTATCTACGTAGCGCAGAGATCTTGTTCTGTGTGGAAGGAGAGGCGACCGTCACTTCTGAAGAACGTACAGTATCACTTAAGCCCGGAGAATCGGTCTTTGTAAGTAGTAATTCAAGTGTTTACCAATATCAAGGGAATGGCATTTTGGCTCGTGCTTTTAACTAGTGCCCCCGTGCTAGCGATCAGCAAAAGGAATGTCAGAGTGCCGCTGTAAAGCGGTCCTCAATATTGGATTGATGGTTGTTACCTATCTGTTTTTGACAGTCATGATTATTGACCATACCCGCTACTCTGGCGGGTTTTTTCATTATTAAAATGAGCAGATATAAGCTTGTAGAAACGAAAAACCCTGCGATCAGAGCAGGGTTTTCTATTGAATCAGTACTGAGTGATTGGTTAGGCAATGTGCGTCATTTTATTAAGCACAAAGGTTTCGATACAATCTTCAGTCGCAGCCATGTACTCGGCGATGTGTTGGCTCGCTAAGTGTTTCTCTAGATGAGCTTCAGACTCCCAGTTCTCATGAAAAACGAAGTGAGCAGGGTTACTGTTATCTTGGTGCAGATCGTAGTTGATACAGCCATCTTCAACACGGGTTTTGTCGATCAATTTAATCATCTCTGATTTAACTAACTCAATCTTATCTTCTTTAGAGACGATTGTTGCAATAATAGTTAGCTTGCCCATTCTTTATTCCTCAGTGTTCCACTCGGTAAGTGTAATTAATATAAGCAGTTGAATGAGAGGGGTAAAGATTGGCTAGATCCAATTACTATGGATACTTTAATCCATAATTAAAGCCAGTCTCTTTAATAAAAAATGTCCGACTATAATAGTCGGACATGGATGATAGAGTTTATTCGAAAGTATTAGTTGTTGATTTCTGCTTTAATCCAAACCATACGGTGGTCAGAAGATATGTCCTTACCGTTTCCGTAATTACCTACACGTTCGTCATTCATTAATAGACGGCCGTCTTCGAACGTTGCTGGCCAGTAAATACCAGAGTCTGAAATCGTTAGGTTTTCTGATGGTACAACATGATCAAGGCGTAGTCCGCTCGTGCTGGTCACTTGACCAGGGTATGGAGTATCCCAGTTTGCTTCTTTACATTCGCCAAGAGCTAGACATTCTGGGCCACCAAGGCTGGCAGGTGCTAATGGACCGAACGTCGCTAACCGGTTAACTTTGTCGTGGTCCATCAGTGCATTGATTGCTGTCAAATCACCATCACCTTTAAGAGGGTCAGCGTTAAGGTCGCCCATAACAACGAATTTAGCGTCTGTACTTAATCCGCCAGTCACGCCTTTATCGTCGTACATGTAGCTTTGACCTTCGATGTAATCGACCCAGAAATTAACTTCATCTGCATTTTGAACCTTGTTCTTACCCGTGTCGAAAATAGGTGGCGTTGGGTGAGACATAAGTAGGTGAATCGTCTCTGAGGTACCATCGTCTTGAGGGATTAGGATCGGTGCGTCAACGTGGTTTTTAGAAGAAAGGCGAACTTCTGCCCACTCTTCAGCAGTATACCAGTCGTCACCACACTCCATGCCATCTGGGATAGGGTTCCAAGAATCGTTACAGTTGGTGATAGTTGGCATGGTAGCCGAAGGCATATCGCTCCATTTGAACTTTTGGAAAGTACGAATGTTGTCGTGATCAATTTCATACATAGACATTAGAGCGAACGCATATTGTCCGTGGTAGGTACCAAAGCCCCATGCATCGCCTGGTAGTTGCCCCGGATTACCGTCATTATCTAGGTCAAAACCAAATTCGTTTAAAAGGCCAGTGTTGGTCGCGAAGTTGGCAAAGTACTGGAATACGATTGGATCTAACTGAGTGCCGTCTTGATCAAAGCTATTTGAATTTTGAGATACAGATAGGTAGTTCAAGCGGAAACCGATAAGAGCATCGTTATTTTCAGCGGTACCATCGTTGTTAAACTCCGCCATCATGATTACTTCTGGGCGTTCAGTCTGGATGATTGCAGCTACGTTACGAATCTGGATTACTTTAAGAGCGGTGGCTTTGGCTTCTTCAGACAAAGTATCATTTTCCCAGCCTTCAACCAATGCGTCTTGCTCTAGCTTAGTCAGTTTCATTTCAGCTACAAGATTTTCGTAGGTATAACGGTCAAAAGACAGGTTGAATACGGCGATTTTAGCTTCTGTAGAAGATGGTACGGTTGGTTCTTGAGGGTAGTAGTTATTAGTTGTTTCGTCACCGCAACCAAATAAAAGGGAAGTAGAAATCGCTAGGGTTAGGGATGATTTTAACATTTTCATATAATGGGTCCGCTAATTGCTGAAAGAATTTTGGGACGCGCATGTTATGGGATGGATATCGTTCTGTAAGTGACATTTGTCACAGCAAGCTCTACAGGTTGACATCTTGTTGCAGTGAAAGTGTGACATTTGGAACTAGTGTCTGTTATTTGAATAAAGACTTAAAATTCATGTATTTAATTAGATCTGTGAAATAAAAAAGCCCTCATAGCAAGATGAGAGCTTTTGAATAAGAATCAAACAGCGTTGTTATTGGGGTGTTAAGCGTATGGTTTTGCCTTAAGCATATTGTTCCACTGTCATCGCCCAATTTCTCTTTTGCTGTTCGAAATTCATTTTGATTTGTTGGTAACGAACCTTAAGTACAGAATGCTCGTATTTCTTCACAACGTCTTCGCGTTTACTTTCAAGTAGCTGCTTTTTAACTTCGTAGTATTCGTTCATATTTGATACGAGTGCATCGAACTCTGCCTGAAGCTTATCCGCGATTTGTTGTTTGTCGGCACGGTGCATGATTTTCTGCTGTGTGCGTTTAAGTAGCATTGTCGCTTCTGCTTTTTCGATGCGAGCTTGAGGCGTTTTCTTAAGCTTACTTGCTAAGCCCATCAATGAAGCACTCTTAATCAACCATTTGGTTGGATCGTATTGCCACCAGTAAATACCGTTGCGGTAGTCGTTCTCAAAGATGTGGTGGAAGTTATGGTAGCCTTCGCCAAAAGTGAGTACTGCCAACACACCGTTATCACGGGCAGTATTTTTGTCAGTAAAAGGTTGGCTACCCCAAATGTGAGCAAGAGAATTAATGAAGAATGTAGTGTGGTGGTTAAGTACCAAACGAACCGCACCCACGATTAGCAACATACCAATCACATCGCCATAAATAACACCTAATGCGATAGGAACACCAATGTTCATCAGTAACGCTAGCAGAACGTAGTGCTTGTGCTGCCACATCACGATTTTGTCTTTTTTCAGGTCACGACAGTTTTCGTAATCTGTATACATTGCAGTGTTGTAGTTACGGATCATCCAGCCGATGTGTGAGTACCAGAAGCCACGTTTGGCTGAGTATGGGTCTTTGTCGTTGTTGTCGACATGCTTATGGTGCACACGGTGGTCAGAAGACCAGTGCAGCGCGCTGTTTTGCAGAGCAAAAGCACCACCCAAAGCAAACAAGAATCTTAGGCTTGAATGCGCTTCAAACGCTTTATGTGACCATAAGCGGTGGTAGCCTGTTGTGATGGATAGATTACAAAAAGTAAAACAGATCGCTAGCCATATCCAGTGTTCCATACCATAGCCAAAAAAGTAGCCATAAACGGGAGCCGCGACAACAGCAAGCAGCATACTAGAAGAGAATACAAAAATATTTAGCCAGATTAACGGTGGCTTTTTGGTTGATGGTTTGTCGGCACTATTCATTAGCAAATTTCCATTGGGCTTACATCTGTGCGCTAGAATATCAGCGTACACGTGTAAGTCAATATTGAAAGTGTAAACGTGTATTAGTATGTTTTGCTTAAATATTGTATAAAGGTAGTGTGAAATGTAGTAGCAAGTCATAAATGGAAGTACTAAGGGCTAATAAATGGAAATTAAGGTAGCTGAATATAAAGATTATGAGCGGATTGCCCAATTACACGCGGATAGCTGGAAGCTATATTACCGTGGCATTCTTGCTGATGATTACCTAGAAAATGATGTTTTGGAGGACAGATCTGTTATTTGGCAGACTCGTTTGATTAATCCTCCTTTCAACCAACATGTTTTATTGCTTGAAGAAGGTGGTTTACTGGTTGGTTTTGTCTGCGCGTTTGGTAATCACAATTTTGAACGTGGTACGTTCATTGATGCATTACATGTAGACAACAATTACCGCGGAAGAGGTATCGGCAAACGTTTACTATCTGAACTGACTAAATGGTTACAGCAATATTATGCGGATTCGGGGCTTTATCTAGAGGTGATGTCTGAGAATCACCAAGCCATTGGTTTTTATCAAGCTATTGGTGGGAAAGTAGAGCTAGAAAAGGTTTGGAATGCGCCATGTGGAAGTCAAATTACCGAGAAAGTGATCTCTTGGAGTTCTCCACAAGAGCTAGAGAAAAATACGATGAGTACGGTATTCTCCTAAAACGAGCATATACGATTGACGTACCGTGTTTGAGACCAGATAAATGAAAAAGCCCCAGACTGATTAAGTCTGGGGCTTTTTGTTTTTAAGCTTCGCATAGTTGATAAAGCGAGTTTGGAAGTACAGGAAAGCTATCTTTATTCCGTCCATGAAATGCAGTTTCGTCCATTTTTCTTTGACAAATAAAGAGCTTGGTCTGCATCGTTAATCAATTGCTCTACAGAGCCTAGTGCCTGAGAAACGTGTTTAATTCCGATTGAAACGGTTACTTCAAATCTGAGTTTATTGGCGCAAGTTAAGAGATGTTCTCCAAGGGTTAGAATATTTGCTTTGTTCTCACCTTGTATGATAATCAAAAACTCTTCGCCGCCGTAACGAAAGCAAGTACTGTGTTTTGGTAACGTACCTTGAATCGCTTCAGCTAGATCTTTTATGACAAAATCACCAGTTTGGTGGCCGTAAGTGTCATTGATTGATTTGAAGTGGTCGACATCGATCATGATTGTGGTCATTGAAAGTTGTCGGTCGATATTAGGTTCGATAACTTGATGCAAATATAATCGGTTGTAACAACCTGTTAGCGCATCTTTATATGAAAGAGCTTCATATTCGTTAGACTGTTTGCGCAGTTGTATCGCTTGTTTACGCAGTTGTTCTGATTGAGTAAAGCGTTTATGCACTTCAAAATCTCGTCTCAAACAAGCAGCTGCAATCAAGATATAAGCGGATATATATACTGAAATAGTTTCAATTTCATGATTAGGTTCAGCGGCATACAAGGACGGTGATAGGCCAATAATATAGCTCAAAAATATAAAGGTAAGTGCCGTTATACTGTAACGCGCCGACATTCTTGAAAACGTACCCACATAGATCATGACGAGAATGATGCCACCTTGATAATCAAAATCCCCTAATTCGATAGCGAAACGGCCTACGTAAACTAAAAATAGAGCACTGATGATTAAAAATGCGGCTTCTAACCTTTGCAACGAACTGGGGCGGTATTTAATGCAGTAGGATGCGCTAAACCACATGGCAATAACGATTATTGCTCTAAGAAGAGCTGGCATGATGCATTCAGCGCCGAAGTGTATGAGGTCGGTGACTATGAATGCAAAAAATATTGTGATTGGTATGTAGATGGATTTTACGTACGGCAAATAAATTTCATTGTCGAAATAGGTTTTAAATCTCTGATTTTTGAACCCAGAATAAGCACGCATTGAGAAGTTAGCCGAAATTGATACACAATAATTTGCGTAGTATGTCACAGTGTTTGTGATTGTAAACGGCAGTTTATATCGATTTGTCAGTATGTTAGCTAGATCAACAAACGTTGAGGGGGAATATTCACGTTCTACCGAAAATAGAACGTGGATATCTTAAAGGCTGGTGTAAGAGTGGTTTATAGAAACTAGCGGAGATTAACGCTTGTTCTTTAAGTAACGCTTACGGCGTTCTTCTTTTTTCTTTATTTGTTGCTCGGCTTTTAGCGCAGCCGCTTCTTCAACTTCGACTAACTCTTTAGTAATCATCTCTGGTAGCTCTAGCGTTACTTTACCTAAAGTACCGCTGCGAAGTTCGTGAAGAAGGATTTCAGAACATTTGTGAATGTCTATATGACCACCGGCTCGAAGTGCTCCACGCTTACGACCAATAGCTTCCATCAATTCGATGTCAGACTCTGGTAGTTCTTCAATTTGGTAACGTTCTTTAAGTAGGTTCGGGTACTGTTTCGCTAGGTACTCCACCGTGTAGAAGGCCACTTCATCGTATTCCATTGCTGTATCTTTAACAGCGCCAGTAGCAGCTAATCGGAAGCCACTGTGTGGGTTTTCCACTTTAGGCCAAAGAATTCCAGGAGTATCAGAAAGGATTACGCCATTCTGAAGGTTGATGCGTTGTTGACGACGAGTTACAGCAGGTTGGTTACCCGTTACCGCAATCGTACGTCCAGCCAAACAGTTGATGATGGTCGATTTACCCACGTTCGGGATACCCATAATCATCGTTCGAATGTTCTTACCCATTTGTTCACGGTGCGGTGCTAGTTTACGAACTAGTTCCATGACATGGTTAACTTCTTCTTTTACGCTGGTGGTAATAGCAATCGCTTTAACGCCTTGCTCTTTCTCGAAATGATCAATCCAAAGTTGAGTTAATTCCGGATCGGCAAGGTCGCGTTTGTTCAACACTTTTACACAAGGCTTATCGCCGCGCAGTGAGGAGATCATTGGGTTTTCGCTACTAAACGGAATACGAGCGTCCAGTACTTCGATGATCACATCAACTTGTGGGATAACTTCTTCGATTTCTTTACGGGCTTTATGCATGTGACCCGGAAACCATTGAATGCTACTGTTAACCATTTGAAAATATTACCTTTAATTTTTAGTTGTTTCATGTGGGGTACAAAGTGGGGTACATAAGATTTGATAAGGAAATCACAATACGTGTACTGTTTCGTCGCCACAATAAACTTTGATAAAGAGATCTTAACACTTTATAGGGTTAGCGTGAATCGAATAACAGGTGTGAAGGCGTAGAGAGTATTTAAAATAAATCTATAGGGACGATTGCGATAGATAAAACAGATAGAGACCAATACTTACCACCCTTGGTTGCGACAAACCGGATTTAGTTCCACGGAATTACGCAACAAAGCCCATCCACATTTCATACACATGTATAAAGTATATTTATTGTAATTCCTATAAATATCTGGTTGAGAAATGAAATTATTTGCAATAAAAACGTTCCTTCTACTTACTTCGATAAGTGGTTTTTCTTTAGCACAAACTTCTGAGACACAACTTCCTGATGATAAATTCTCATTTTTTGTAACAAGTTCAACTCATAATGGAGACTTGGGAGGCATTAAAGGTGCTGACTCAATATGTCAACAACTAGCCCAAAGTGTTGGTTTTGACCATTTACGTTGGCATGCATATCTCAGCACTGACGGATCTAGAGAGAGTCCCGCAATAAATGCGAGAGATAGAATAGGGCAAGGACCTTGGTACAATTACAATGGGGTGATGATCGCCGAAAATGTTGCTGATCTTCATGGTGATATCCAAAGAGATAGAAATCTGATAATGCAAAGTACAGCTCTAACAGAAACCGGCAATTTAGTTGCCGGAAGAATCAGAAATAAAGGTATAGCCAATGAACACGATATGCTCACTGGATCAGACTCTCATGGGCGAGCATTTCCAGCTGGAGCAATGAGATATCATAATTTAACATGTGACAATTGGAGCTATTCAGGTCCTGATGGTCAGGCGATGGTTGGTCATCATGACCGGATGAGCTCATGGAATACATCTTGGAATTCTTCTCATGCAACAAGTGGATGTACTTTGGAAAAATTCAATGAAACTGGTGGCAGTGGAAAATTTTATTGCTTTGCTCAAAAATGAGCACATAAAAATAATCATAGTCTACGAATGTTATCTAGCTGAACGTTTAATTTATTAAAAATAGAATAACGATACTAATTGTTAATATTTTTACGGATAGGTGTCTAATACCTTTTAATGCAAAAGTCATATGAAAATCATGGTTAGGGTATGTTGATCTTTGCTATGCACTTCATGGTCAGCAATATATGAAACGGGGTGGTTCTACCTCTAAATTTAATTACGCAACAAAGTCCCTTAAATGAGCAAAGCTTTGACCCCGATATTATTGAAGCCGAAATATGGCCTGTTGATATAGATGAAGTGATAATTACCTAAACCGAATTGATTAGTCTTGAACATCGTCGTAGGTGTGTAACAACGTAGTGGAGGCCATGTAGGGTGCCTAACACCCTACATGGATATATTTGACAAGATACTAGAGTAGCAATGTAACTATGCTGGCATAGAGTTATTGTTTTTCTGGTCGAATCCCTTTTGTGTGGTGTTCACTAATATGAGTTTGTAACCAGTCTTCACCGTAATCATTTGATGGATCGCGAACAATTGTATGCGGATGTGTGTTCCAGTCGAACCCTGTTCGTTGATCAACGAAATCAATAAGTATGCTGGGGCTATTAACTCTAAAAAATACTTGTTCGCTTCCGTCGCTAGGTCCCATCCACATGAAGTAGATGTTTTCCCATCCGTCATTTCTAATTTTATCTAATTGACCGTCTGCGACATCATGATCTGCATTGTGCACATATTCTTCTATAAGAATCCAAAGAAGCTCTTTCTGCTGATTGTTTAGCTGATCACCTCTTATCCCCCTTTTTTGAATTTCACTATCTTTACTTCCTGGACCAAAAAAGTCTTTCGCACCATATTTAGTGAACGGTACAGAGTCGTTAATAATAGCAATAGATTTTTGTTCTGAATCTAGATTATTTAACAGCTCATATCCTCTACGTCGTTCTTGTGGCAAAAATTGATAACCCGCCTCAGCTCCGTCACTGATTACTGCGGGATCTGAACCATAAAACATGGGAACGAAGGTTGCTTTACCATCTACTACCGTAAAGTTTGCAGCTAAATGGTGACCGGTGAGCATATAACCCCATTTACTTTCGTTTCTAGGGTCTCCATAAAAGGAAACCCAATAGTTGTTTGCTCCTAGACTCTGATTTTTATTGAAAAATTTTTCAGAGAGCAGTTCTCTATTCTCTCCTTCTTTCTTTAGTTCATTATCACCTTGAATAGCTGCCCAAATTTTGTAATAACCTTGAGAGCTCGTTGATGATATCAATAGTTGGTGTAATTGATGGCGTTGTTCTACAGAGAGCCTACCGATAGGAAGTCCGTTCCTCGCTTGCGAGTCTACTGGTGCATTTGTCCAATAAGTCCGGTTACTACTGTCAGTAAATTTATATAGTATGGCGCTTATTTGACTGTCACTGAAAGTATTGAGTAATTTATTAGCTTCTGTTGTCATTTGGTTTGAGCTGCTTACACTTGTAGGGAGAGCTTCTTCATGAATATGGTCAGCATGTGCTAAGACAGTGGAAGCGTAGGTGGTATTTAGCAACGCAGCTACTAATAGGGAATGCTTGATAGGATTTAACTTCATCATTTTCTCTCTGTTATTTCGTTATAATATCCCACTTATTTTATATAGGTGCTGTGTATTTTATGTGAATCTATAACTCATGTTTATCAATATTCAAGGGGGAGGGATGCGGAAATTTGTCTGTCTGTAGGTATAGCATGGATTCGTAAGCTTTCGTGAGATAGTCGATTAGCTAAAGATTTAAAAGAGTACTAAAGCATCTTCAACCCAAAGAGGAGAGTCATTGAGTTGAAGATGCTTTATGAGTAATGACTGGTGTGTGATTCTAGCTTGTTGTTTCACTATTCCAAGCTTTTGCAATGAGGTGATATAGCCCATACAGTATGGCCAATGTTACAGTAAGCTCCCAAGCTCGCAAAAACATATTCTCAATACCAGGATTAATGTTAGTCATATAAAGTTGAATTGGTAACATCGTTGCTAATAACGCGTCAGCATGAATGTCTATGGCAGCACCATGAGCTTTTGCCATTGAGGCGCTGATAAATAGAGCTAATCCGGCTAATCCTAACGCATAATATCCGATTGTAGATTGATGCCCAGCCATTATGATGGTAAAAACGATGGCAATAGCACAGCCTCCGACTTGTGTTTGAAAGCGACGGTCTACAACGGAAGCAAAACCATGACGAGTTGTTTGTGTTGCAGCTGCAATTACGGGCACCATACAAAAAGTCGCGGAAATTATGTCAACAATCATCAAAAAGCCAACGCCTGTACCGATTAGAATTAATGAGATAAGGCGGCTTTGCATGCTTACAGGAACGGGTGTAGGCATGATTGGCTTACTGGTTCGTTTTACTGGAAACAATGCGACCATTCCTTTTGCAACCACAGCCGTAATCACCATTGCCAGAAAAATCTCATGAATTCGCATTGGCATATCCATATTGGTATGTTCTGCAAATACAACGATCAAAATCCAGTTAAATGTGGGCATTAACATTTGACCTAATTTAGCTGGCGTATCGGCTCTACGCCGCATCCAATCAAAAAACAAAAGGCTAGTAGTCCAGATGATAAAAGGGTGTTCTGAGAATATTTCTGATACAGCAAGCGCGGCAGATGCGGCTGCGAGTGTTGGTATAAACATTCTAAATAATCCTACCCAAGAGTAGTCTTTCCCTTTGGTCATAACAATGGTTGGGTAGAGAGCAAAATACACGGGCGAATCAAAGTTAAATAGTTGGCCAATTAGCATGCAGATGGTAACAGTAAGTGCAACTCTCAGTGCTTGATTACGTTTGTTGGTAGAATCAAAACTGAACATATTTCGTCCTTAGTAAATGTATCTGAACATTGCAACTAAATGTATCCATACATTTCCAATGTAGCTGAGGATCGTATTGTTACTTTGTACAATGACGCTCGCGCGAGATCCAGAGATGAGAACAGGGTTGAGTTCATTTACTTTAATTCGGGTACGTACTTTTTGTTGTTCGCGGATCCAACGTGAATCGTTGGTGACGCTAGATAGTTGTCCATTGGCGTTTTCTGTATCTCGAATTGCACGCTCTTGATTTTGAATAGTTCCTTCAAATACCCGTCCAGGCAAGGCGTCAAACACCACAAAGACAGGTCGTCCTACAGTTAGTTTATCTAAGCCTTTTTCATTAAAATCAGCACTTACCCACGCATTTTTTTCGTCTATTACGAATAAAGCGGAAGTTCCTTGAGTAATATAACTGCCTGCTTGTAATTGTAGGTTGGTTATGACGCCTTGAGTCTTTGATATGACTTGGGTGTGTTCAAGATCTAGCGTTGCATTGGCGAGTTTAGCTTCAGCTAGCTCAATCGCGGCTGTATGATTTTGATTCGACAATTCAGCTTGAATGCGTTTTACCTCAGCATTTGAGGCTTCAATTGCACTGTTAGCAACTTTTTTGTCTGTAAGAGTATTATCTAAATCTTGCAATGTAATTAAGCCTTTACTCAATAATGCTTTATTTCGTGAGTATTTTCGATTGACATTGATATATTCAAACTCTCGTTGACTGAGTATTTGTTCTGCTACTACAAGTTCTTGCCACTTTGCGGAATCGGCTTCTTGAGCTTGATGTAATTCAGCTTGAGCCTGCTTGACCATTATTTCATAACCTGCTGAATCTATGTTAAATAATGGTTCTTCAATATGTATTTGTTGCCCATTTTTTACCAATACATGCGTAATTACGCCAGAGACTTCAGGAGCAATATTAGCAATGTTACGATGTAGCGATGCTTGAGTAGTAAAAGGAGAAAGGTTGTCCGATGTAACTAAAAATATGGAGAAAAAAACTGTTGATAAAAATACGATGTAAATTAAATATTTATATATAGTATCTTTCAATTGATATACCTATTTTTTGGTTATTGTGTGATTGCTTATCAATAGATCGTCAGTATGGAATGAGGACGGATCGGTTGTAATAGGGCAGAGTATATTGTTCGATTACAACGGAAGTGAACTTAGGTAAGCGGCAATATCAACAATGTCACTGTCTGAAAGCGAAGCAACGACAGGGGCCATCATCACAGATTGACTTGAGTTTCTTGTACCACCTTTAAAGCCATGTAATTGACGAACAGTATATATACCGAAGTTACCTGCAATAGCAGGCCCGATGGTTGATCCATCTAATTTTGCACCATGACAACTTGCGCAAGGGATTGTTTTTCCGTTGCCCGTTTTTACCAAGGCTTCGCCGCGCTGAATACTGCCTACAGGTACATAGCTAATGAACTCTCCGTAAGGGGCTCTTTTGTGAATAGTCGTTTTATCCTTGGGTACTTCAATGATCTGGCTACCGATTGGTTCTTCGTTTGGTTTGCTTAGATCTATCTGACGCATTCTAGTTTCGTCAACATAGGTTTTTGGAACAAATTGAACTTCTTTAACAGTTATCACGGAGGCGGTCTTGAGGCTTGCAAACCATTTAGACACTTCTTGCATCTCTGCCTTTGTGAGCAATGCCGCCATTCTGTTCATGTGGCCAGAATAATCTACACGCTTTCCTGAGGCAAAAGCTTCCAATTGTTGAACCATATAAGTTTCAGATAATCCGGACAAAGTAGATGATTCAGGGTGGCCTAACCCCGACGCTAGATGGCATGAAGCACAAGCCCATACTTTAGGCTTTTTACCAAACTGGACGATTTCCGGCATTGGATCATGTTGTTCTGGAAACCAATCGGGAGCACTGAATTTGTCATCGATTTCATTTTGCGAATATTGTAGATTACTTCCTAACAGTTTTTGCTTTTTATCTGTATCTTGAATGTTGTTTTCATTAGCAATTCCTCTTTCGGGAGTCGCCCATTTGGGTGCTCCAATAATAGAGTTGTCTGCCACTGCCACTGAGCTGAAAGCAAGGCTTGTGATTACCAGAAAATCTTTTAAATTCATATTTAACCTATCTTCACGTTTAATAATTCAGGCTAATACTAGTTTTTAATCTGTCGATAAAATGTCAAATAGATTATAAAGATTAATGAGCTACAGCCTCCTATTAAGCAAGTTGGAGGCTGAAAAACTAGTTTATGAAAACATCAAAGTCATTTTTTAACAATTAATAGCATTCCATCCCCTATAGGGAGGAGCGTGGATTCAACACGAGTATCTTTAGCCACTTTATCGTTTAATTGACGTAATGCAGATATGTCTTTGTCATGTCGCTCAGGTTGAGCTACGGTACCTTTCCAAAGAACGTTATCAATAATGATTACTCCACCACTTTTTAATAACTGATAAGATTTTTCGTAATAGGTGTCATAATTAACTTTGTCTGCGTCAATAAATGCAAGGTCGAATGATTTTGAATTGCCAGCTTCAATCAAGGAGGTTAAGGTTTGAGACGCATCTCCTAGCAACAATGATATTTTGTTTATTACATCTGCTCTTCGCCAATATTCTTTAGCGATTGTTGTCCATTCTTCGTTGATATCACATGCAGTAATATGAGCATCACTAGGTATAGACCTCGCTATCACAGTCGAACTGTATCCGGTAAAAACCCCAATTTCTAAGACTTTTTTGGGCTGATAGAGTGCTAGTAATGTTCGCAAGAATTGTGCTTGATCTGATGATATCATCATCTTACGTCCAGTCTTTTGATAGGTAACTTCTCGCAGGGTTGATAACAATTCGTCGTCTTGATTATTGTGATTGGTTACATATTGATTCAGTGCATCAGTAAAATTTAAGTATTTCATCGTTATTTTCCATATATTTCTATGAATAGCTTTTTAGCCGTTTTCATGGTGTTAATTCCAAGATTGGTATGTGAAATTGGAATCGTTGTGATTCTTCTGTTTTTTCCCGCTGGTGTTGCTGAAATTGCTGGGATACTGAAAAATCGATCTTTATCGCTGTCGTTAGAAAGTGCTTTATCAACTGTAATAATTACATCAGGGTTAATTATTATGATTGATTCTGGTGTCATAGGCTTGACGCCCTCAAAGCTTGCAGGGTTAATCACTCCGGCCATATTCATGAGAAAATCAACGGGTGTTTTTTTTCCAGCTATTAAAAGTGAGTCTTTACCATAAAGGAAAATAGCTTTGCGAAAGGGAGGCTTTCTTGTCGCTCTGAGTCTTGATAATTCATTTAACTCGGCTGCTAAACTTTTAATAAGAATTTCCCCCTGTTCTGACCTATTTAAAAAGTCAGATATTTCCTGTATTTGGGTGTTTAGTTCATTGATGTTTCTTGCTTGCTTTAGGATGAGTGTTTTTGTTCCTGAACGCTCTAGTCGATGGTTCAAAGTAGTATCTAAATATTTATCATCACTAATAAATAAGGTGGGTCGTAGAGAGATAATACCTTCTATGGATAGTTGACTCGGATGGCCTAATATTGCATTCGCCTTTGCTTCCGATGGGGATGTGCTTGTTTTATCCGACCCTATAACCTGATCACCAGCTCCTAGGGCATATATGATTTCAGTTATATTACTCCCTGATGAGATGATACGTTCGCTAGCGTTTACAGCGACAGAAAGTGAACAAAAAAACAATAATAAATAATTTATTTTTTTCATTTTATATACCAATAGGTCTGTGCCCAAAGTATGAGCACAGATTGTGTCATTAGAATTGATAAGACAAATCAATATTCAGGCTTCGGCCTTCTTCGTAATATTCAGCTTTCGTATTTGCTCCACTGTCGTTTTGAATGGCGTAAGCTTCGTCAAATAAGTTAGTAATTGACATTGATAGAATCATGTCTTCAAGATTTGAAGGTATGTACTCCGCATATAAATCAACGGTTGTCCATGAAGGAACACTTTGACGTTCACTTTCAGGGATAGGAACAATTATCCCACCACTTTCTATCGAAGCTGTTGGAACTCGATGGCGCTCAAGGGCATGTGTTACAGCTCCCCCGAGTAACCACTCATTGTTTATTTGATTATTGAGACTAAATATGAATTTGTCAGACGGTATATCAGATAAATAAAGACCTGTTTTTTTATCTTCACCTATGGTCATGGCGTAAGATGCCGACGCATCCCAATTCTCGTAGGAATACTGAGTTAATAATTCACCACCTCGTAAACGTATTTGATCTCGGTTTACTTTAACGCCATCTTTATAGTTGTTATCGGTATAATCGGTACCGATATAATCTTTAATATCGTTTTGGAAAACATTGATTTTTACTAGTAAGTTATCGCTCGGACTGAATGTAGAATCATTGTCAAATGTGATTCCTATTTCTTTGTTTTGAGAACGCTCTGATTTGAGATTTGGATTCGGCTTAAATCCACGACCTGATGTAAATAACTGAGAAATTTGGGGTGCGGTTAAGGCTTCATCGTAAGCAACAAATAATTCTAGTTGGTCAGTAAACTGTTGGCTAATTCGTAAACCCGTTGACCATTGGTTTTCTGTTCGACCATTGCGTAAAAGAGCTTCGCCTTCAAATTCTGCATTTTTAGACTCTACGTAGAACTCGTCATAACGTAAGCTCGGAGTAATCGTCAAACCATTACCAATGGTCATTTGAGCATTCAACCACGTAGCAAGTAAATGGGATTTTGCGGAGGGTTCACTTTGGGCTGACTCGTCAACCCAGCTGCCATTATCTAGGGTTTTGATCGTACCTGTGTGAGTAGTGAAGTGACCAGATAGCCCGTAGTGAAATAAGGTTTCTTTAAATAGTTGGTTTGATATAGTGTTGTTAGTCAGACTAAAACCGTATGAATCATCGGTAACGTCTTGGGTATCTGAAGCTATTGCTTCTGTAACATCTGTATACTCAACCGTGTAATTGTCAACTTGGTTGATATAAGCATTCGCGTGTAAATCTAACCAATCATTGCTAGAAGGGTTATTGCTGTAGGTCAATACAGCATTGGTATAATCGCGGGTATTGAGTCCATAGTCTTGACGGACTTGATTCCAGTCTGAGTTGTCCAAGTAAACGCTAAGTTCAACCCTCTGTGCCTCAGTAAGATTGTAGCCTGATTTAAATAGATAAGACTGGTTTTCTCCTGCTGTTTTATAGTAACTGTCTTCTCCATTCGCCGAATAACCACCACCAATGCTGTATGGCTCACGAGTGCTATCTAGTACTGAAAACAACCAGTCAAAGTTGTCATTAACACCATATAATGATGCTGAAATATTGGTTTGCTCATTATTGCTCCGGTATCCGCTTCTCACCATTCCCCCAAATGACTGACCGTATTTCAATAAGTCTTGCGCAGATAGAAACTCTAATTTAATGCCTCCTGCCGCAGCGCCCGAAGAGGTTCCGTTTGTAACCGTTGCACTTTTTAAAAAGCTAGGGGCAATAGCCCAGCTTCCTTTTTTTGAATGAGAATAGCTTTGTCTCGCTCCGTCAATAGTGACAGTTGCATGGTGTTGATCTAGCCCGCGGATTGAAAGGCTCTTGACAGAAGATGTAGGACCGCCGATGACTTCAACATTTGGAGAATTTTTGAATACATCAGTGAGTGACTGTGCATTACTATTTCGAATTTCATTCTCAGATATCGTATCGATGGATTGAGACGTATCTGCTGGGCTACTTATTCTGGAACCAATAACAGTAATTTTTTCTAAGTAGAATGTTGGAACCTCTGTTTCAGCATGGGCTACTCCAACTGATAACGCTGTGGCAATAGATAAAGCGGTGTAAGATAATTTCATATTTAAACCTTAATACTAATGTTAATAATTATCATTGGTATTAATATGTCATTGTTGTTGTGAAAAAAATGTATAAATTAATATGTTATTTATAAATAACGCAGGATGCACCATTGTGTTTGTTTAGTTTGATGTTGTTTTACGAATGATAGTGCAGCAGCCCTTGGTGAGCACAGACAATTTTGATTATAGGTTTTTGTTTGATGGTATTAAGGGGAAATAAGATATGTCCATTACAGCTATTATGACGAAATGATCCGCACCAGAAGTTTTGGACACTGAGTTAAGTGAGTACAATCACTAACGAGGTGAACAATGACAACTAAGAAAACACGAATTAAACATGCTCCTGAATTTAAAGCCGAAGCGCTTAAGTTAGCAGAGAAAGTCGGTGTCGCTGCCGCCGCACGACAGCTTTCGCTATATGAATCTCAAATTTATGGGTGGCGTAAAGCCGTCAAAAAAGATGCGAAAATCAGCGATAGAGAAAAGGAACTAGCCACTGAAAATGCCAAACTCAAACGATTATTGGCAGAGCAAGCTGAAGAGCTAGATATCGTAAAAAAGGCCGCCACCTACTTCGCGAAAAATCTAAAGTAGATTGCTATGAGTTTATGCTCGAACACCTGATGCAGTATAAGGTTGTCCGTATGGCTAAGGTGTTTGGGGTTTCTCGAAGTGGGTTTTATTATTGGATTGATAATCGGCATAAAGTCACCCAACGCAACGAACACCGAAAGCAGCTTGATAGCAAAGTTCGTGAAGTCTTTGATGATAAAAAGGAGCGTGATGGTGCAAGGCGCATTCAAAAAGAACTTGAAGAAAATGGTAATAAACACGATGTAAAAACCATCGCCGCGAGCATGAGGCGTCAGGGGTTAGTTGCGAAGGCCGCCCGTAAATTCAAATGTACGACAGACAGTAAGCATAGACTTCCTGTAGCCCCGAATTTGCTTGAGCAAGACTTTAATGCGACAGCACCAAACCAAAAATGGGCTGGAGATATCACTTATCTAGCGACAAGCGAAGGCTGGATGTATTTAGCCGTTGTTATCGACTTGTACTCACGGCAAGTAGTTGGTTGGTCAATGAGTACCAGAATGACCGCAACTCTGGTCTGTGATGCGCTATCAATGGCATTGTTCCGCAGAGGCATGCCAGAAGAAGTGATTATCCATAGTGATAGAGGTAGCCAATATTGTTCAAAAGACTACCGCGACTTAATCGCAGCTCATAATCTAAAGCAAAGTATGAGTAGGAAGGGAAATTGCTGGGACAACGCTTGTGTTGAAAGCTTTTTCCACTCAATGAAAGTAGAAGCCGTCCAATACGAGTCGATAATGACCCGAGAAGAGATGCGTCAAGCACTCTTTGAATACATCGAAGTTGATTATAATCGAACAAGAAGGCACAGTGCTCTTGGGTATCTAAGCCCAGTTAACTTTGAAAAACAATATGTCGCTTAATGCGGTGTCCAGTCTTACTGGAGCAGATCAAAATCGAAGATAAAAAAATGATTGGGTGGTATGTCGGCAATGCCAAATGTTGGTTTTAATTTTTATCGAGCTTAATGGATTAAAGATAATAAATTAAATCAAGATAATGAGAGGAGACTAGTTTTAAGTATTTTGTCTTGTTGAAAACACATCAAGCAGTCAAAAATTAGACTGCTTGATGTTTTCTTCTTGTTGGAGTGGTTAAATCTATATGCTATGTCTTAGTGTTTACAATATTTAGTTCTTGATTACTTCGTAAATCGGTGGAGTCTTGGTTTTGGTGCTCTGTTAATCTTGTGACCCATAAATAGATTGAAGGAACAATAGTTAAAGTGACAATCAAGGAAATTACACACCCCCAACCAACAACTAGTGCCATTGGTGACATATAGTTATCATAGCCTCCAAAACCATACGCAAGTGGGATTAAGCCAGCAACTGTTGTGATCGTCGTTAAACTTATAGCTCTTGCTCGGCTTTGCGTTCCTTTGATCACAAAATCTACCGTAGAAAGTACTTTCCGATCATTTTTACTATCTTTTAGGTGCCAGACTAGAACTAAACTGTTGTTCACCATAATCCCAATTAGGGCAATCATCCCTATGATAGAGAAAAAACTTAGAACTTGATTATGCAAGAATAGGATAAATAGGGCACCACCGATACCAAACGGGATAACAGCTAGGACAATTAATGACTCGATGATGTTATCAAATAACAAGAGTAAAATTATAGCTATCCCGATAAGAGCTAAAGTAATAGCGATGATAAAGCCAGTTTGAGCCTCTTGAGTTTCTAAAATTTGCCCCATAGGCACAATGCGTGCACCACCGTAATCCTTGTTAGTAAATTCAGCTTGAACCTGCTCAAAAACCGATATTGGATCGGTTAATGTAGAGTCAACACTAGAAGACACTCGAATGACTCTTTCACTATTAAAGTGGTCAATAGTAGCGGTAGCTTCACTGTACTTCCAACGTACGAGTTCTTTTAGAGGCACTAGGCGACCGTCTTGAGCTCTTACAGCTATGTTGTCTAGTTCTAGTAGCGTTTTATCGTTATCTTCTAAAGTAACGCGAAAATGCATTTCCTCTTTACCGTTGAAAATACGAGTAACACGTTGCCCTTCAATTGCGTATTTTATGATGTCACCTACTTGAGTGGCACTGATACCATAGTACTTTAACCAGCGGTGTTGCAATTTAACTTCAATCTGTGGGCTGGGCTCACTAGTGTCACGTTTAACACGGCGTGTTCCGTCAAGTGAGCTAAGGTAGAGAGTAAGATCATCAGCAAGTTGTTGCCTGCCTTCATCTTTGCCACCGACAACTCGAAGATCGATGGGACGACCAACTGGTGGTCCGCCGCCATCAATATCAAACTCAACTTGGCTTAGCCCTTCGATTGCTTGGATTTGATTTTCCCAATCTTCAACGATTTGCTCTGCCAATCTTTCACGATCATTTGGTGGGGTTAGTGATAGAACCCAACTACTAGTTGGTGAGCCTACCTCACCAAACCAATAGCTGACTTCTGGCGTTGCTTTGAAAATAACTTCAAGCTTCTGCGTTTGTTGCCATACATCGTCAAGTGAAAGCTCTGGGTCAGCTTCAGCTTGAACTTCAATTAAGTAAGCACCGTCCGTTGGAAAAAACAAATAGCTGATGTTTTTATACGATAAAGCACTAACCGCTAACATTGAAATAACGGCTAGTGGCAGCACTAACTTATAATGAGAGATGGTAACTGCAATGACTTTGTTCATGGCGTTAAAGTTCAAGCGTTGCTCTTGCTTGAGAGAGGCGCCTTTTTTTAGAACACCTTTCAAATGAGCAGGGATGAAAAATAATGCGTCTAAGAAAGAGAAACACAGAGCGATCACAACAGTGAGGGGGATCACGTACATTAAGTTACCAGTGTTTCCCGGAAAAAATAGCAATGGAATAAAAGCGACCATAGTCGATAAAATACTAGCTAAAACTGCCGGGAAAACACTTTTCACGCCTTCTACAACTGCGTAATCTATATCATGACCTTCTTCGACTAATGAGACGATCTTGTCGCTTACTACAACGGCATCATCAACGATGATACCAATGATTAAAATCAGAGCTGATAGGGTGAATACATCGAGGATCTGGCCGAAAAATGGCAGTGCCGCTAATGTTCCGAATATACAAACAGGAATTGAAATAGCGACCCAAAATGCGACACGCTTATTTAGAAAAAGCGCGAGTACAACAAGTACTAATGCCAAACCGATTAGACCATTGTTTTGTACAATAGTAGCTTTCTCTTGAATGTCAGCGGATAGATCTGAGCCAATCGCGAGAGTGTACTGTTCTCCTAAGTTAAATTCCTCTTGCTCTAGTAATGCTTTAACTGCTTGAGATGTTTTAATGACATCCGCGGTCTCATTGGTTCGTAAGTCAAAAAGAATGCTCTTTTCACCATTAATTGACCCATAAGATGACCCTTTTTCAAAACCATCCACAATGTCACTTGTCACGTCCTTAAGCTGTAAGCTTGGGCTAAAAGAGATGAACAACTCTTGTAGTGATTGAAGTTTATTGAGCTCTTCACTGGTAACTAGTTCGGGATTATCTTTAAGTTCTTCGAGTCGACCACCACTAATCAGAACGTTTCTTTCTGCAATAATAGTCGCAACGTCATCAATAGTCAGACCATACCGTTTAAGGGAAATTGGCTCTAACTGGATGATGAACTCTGGTGTGCGTAGGTCGATAGCGTGAACTTCACCAATACCATCTAAGCGTCTGAGTTGTAATTCAAGGTTTTTGGCTTTATCTCGTAATACGCCGTACGGGACGTCTCCAGAAATACCTACAACCATAAAATCTAAGCTGTATGATTTTTTGATAGATAACATTGGAGCGTCAGTCACGCCTAAAGGGAGGTCGGAAACACGAGCTATGGCATCTCGGATATCTTGATACACTGCATTGGAGTCAGACACATTAGTATTGAGTTCAAAAGCAATGTCCGACACACCATTCTCTGAGGTCGAGGTAAAACGCTTTATACCAGAGATCGACAATAATTCTTTTTCAATTTTACTGGTTACGTTGCTTTCTATATCAAGTGCGGTGGCTCCTGGGTAAGTGGTAACAATGTTACCTTCTCTCATATCAAAGCGAGGCTTTTCAGCCAATGGAAGGTTAGAAGCTGTCCAAGCTCCAATCGTAATAATGAATAATGTCAGTAGTTTTGCAGCAAACCTACGTTCAAGAAGGAGTGATATCAACTTATTCATTTCACCGCCTCATTGAAGTGTACATACGCTTCCATTCCTGGATAAAGCTGGTTGTGGGTATTATCTAGTGTTACTTTAACCAAGAACCCAGGGTCGTTATCTTGCTTTACTGGAGAGAATGTTGACACTGTTCCTGATAAGGTTTGTTCCGTTGAAGGAATATAAACGCTCACATTGTCACCTTTTTGAAATTGGTCAAAATCAGTTTCTAAGAGGTAAAATTGAACTGTTAATTTTGTTAAGTCGGCAATGGTATAAAGAGGGTCACCTATAGAGATAAATTGACCTACTTCAACTGAACGTTGGGTAATAAAGCCGCCAAATGGTGCTTTTAGTGATGCTTTATTGAGTGTGCGCTCGGCTATTTTATATTGAGTTTTACTAATGTTGTACTGAGCTCTACTGATGTTAGTGACACGAAGTTGTTCTTCAAAGTTACCTTTAGAAATACCATTACTTTTCAAAAGGGACTGGTAACGTTGGAGTTGTTTCTCTTGAGTTTCTAGCTCCGCATACTTCACGTCTATGTCGTATTTCGCTAATTCCAAATTCAATGAATAATCAATTTTTGATATTGAAAGTAGTGGTGATTCAAGTGTTACGGTATCACCATTATCGACGTTGAATTGACCGACTACTCCTGTAACTTCACTTTTGACTATAACCGTTTTTTCCGGAGCAAGTTTACCGACGACATAGTCATCAGCGAATGTGTTGAGGGATACTGAACAAAGAATCGCAACAATTAAGCTTTTTTTCATATAACTGCCTGTGAAAAGAGATCGATATGATTTTTTACGACCAGAAAAGATGGTGGCGATAATAAACTAAGCGTTGTGAATAAATAATGAATAAACTATTTGATGACTTTTATATTGAATTGGACTGTTACATAATTTCGAATGTGTTGCGTAATTCAATGGAACTAAATCAAGAACCTACGATCTGATCAGCTACGTTCACTACCTCTCGTAGCTCTATGCCTAAACCCCGTTACAAAACAACCAATTACTTATTAACCGTGGCTCTCTGACCTTTTGGATTAATGAAGAGGGAATAAGCGGGTGGGCACAAAGCAAACAGAATAAGCGCGGTAGCCCACGTCGGTTCAGTGATTTAGCTGTCACGATAGCACTCATGGTGAAACGAGAGGAGCGATACAACACCTAGCCATTGATGCGACTGGCTTTAAGATTTATGGCGAAGGTGAATGGAAAGTCAAAAAACACGGGGCGGATGGCAAGCGTAGAGTCTGGCGAAAGCTTCATATTACAGTCAATGCAAGCACTCATGAGATCATTGCTGCCGAGCTAAGTTTATCAACGGTTACAGATGGAGAAGTACTCCCGAACTTACTGAAACAAACACGCCGAAGTATCCTTGAGGTGTCTGGTGGTGGCGCTTACGACAAGAGAGCGCGTCACGTTACTATTAAGATTAAGGGAGCCATTGTGCTTATTCCCCCAAGAGAAGGGGCAGCCTTCTGGGAGCGTGGTCACCCTCGAAATCTCGTCGTGGGTTGCCAGAAGTTATACGGCTCAAATAAGTATTGGAAAGAGCGGTATGGATACCACAAACGTTCATTGTCAGAAATAGCGATGTATCGAGTTAAACAGTTGCTAGGAGGGAAAATAAGCTTAAGAAATTACAATGCCCAGGTGGATGAAACTTACGCAATGATAAAAGCGTTGAACAAGCTTACTGGGTTAGGTATGCCTGAAACTTGTCGTATTGATTAAGGAATACACGAAAGGGGGTAGCTCTATCTCTAAATTTAATTACGCAACAAAGAGATTTATAGGGGTATAACAAAGTTGCCACCTAAAAAGGCGGACATTTTATATTACAAATTTTTTATTTTATCTATAAATTCATAATCTTTAAGATCTGAAGATAGTTGATTTCTACACCATGCGTACATTTTAATCTGAAATTCGATAGTTGTTTTTTTAAACCTATCACACAGTAATGTAAACTCAGGAAATATACATATTGTTTCATCGTCGAGTAGTTCTGATTGATAGTACTTTGAAGAATTAGTAGAAATCCAACTTTTTACATGACTAGTGTCGAAATTATGGCTTTTTAATATAGATTTAGCGCGTAACTTGGACAGTTGGTCAAAGTATACCACGCGGTTAAATCGATATTGGCAACTATATTCCTTATTATAAGCTATCACATAGTTAATAATTCTGAGTTGATAAGTTCGCCCCTGTTCTTCTGGTATAAAATTTGAACTAAAAATAAGGTCAAAGCTACCTAATTGAGGGGGTGAATTTGTGCTAAATTTACTTATTGAGAAGTCTACTATGCCCATAGCTGATAATTGATTTATTATTGGATTTACTATGTTGTTTGAAATCGAGTCTTCAATTGCAATAGAAACACTTGATGACTGTTCAGCTTTGTTTAAGTTTTCATCTAATCTTCGGTATAGTGCCAAAATTTTTTTAGTATGTGTGAGCAAAATATTACCATGACTAGATAACTCAAATTCAGGAGAGTTGATAAACGTTTTTTCTTGCTTGTAATGGTTCACCTCATTAGTGATTATTCTCACTTAACTCAGTGTCTAAAACTTCTGGTGCGGATCAATAAAAACCAGTGTGAATTTTAAGGACATTGTTGTTATAGGTATTACTGCGGAAGATTCTCGAGTCGCTCGTGAGAAAACCAAGCATATTGCGATTGATGATATTCTTTATAAGCCATTCAGCGTGTCTAAGCTGTTAGCCATCTTGGGGAAACATGCTAGGCCTTCTGTTCTAGTTCCCACTTGGCTAACTCGATTTGACAAAAATGACGCAATCGCAGTGGCCAACGTATTTATCGATACTATGAGTCAAGATGTCGAGAATATCGATTTCAATTCGCCAACCATAAACCGAACGATCCATCGAATAAAAGGGGCGTTAAACGCAGTCGGTGCAAGTGAAATTTCCGCCCTGTGTCAAGACATTGAATGTTGTAAGCCAAAAGCAAATAAAGAAAAGTTAGAGAAACTGGTCGGGGCCATTGTGTCGGAAATTGAATTTACAAAAACGTGGTTAAAAGCCAATGAACACTAACCTTACAATCATGATTGTTGACGATCACCCGATTCATCTCGTGTTGCTAAAACAGCTGTTAACTAAGTTAGGCTGCAAGGTCACCGTTTTTGATAACGCGTTAGAGGCTTGTGAAAGTGTCACTACTACAAATTACGATATCATCTTTTGTGATATTCAAATGCCAGTTCATGACGGAATAGACATGATGTTTATGTTGGACGAAGTAAATTACCAAGGCAATGTTGTCTTGATTAGCTCCGTGGAACTGACAGTGATTTCAGCTATTCGTGCCATGTGCGAAGGCTTTCCATTTGATGTGTTAGACATCATTGAAAAGCCATATACCCAAAAGTCGATTGAAGATGTGCTAGCGATGAGACTCAAGTCAGCCACCACAGCTTTTCCTGCGAGGAAGAAGATTGAGGTAACTGACGAAGAGTTTCTGGTTGCATTAGCAACAGGGCAAATACAGAACTACTACCAGCCTAAAGTTGACTTTGTTACGGAGCATTTGTCGGGTTATGAAGCGCTGGCGCGATGGGTGCACCCTGAATACGGTGTGCTAACCCCAGACGTGTTCTTGCCTATTGTGACTCGATGTAAGTTGTCAGCAGAGCTGTTTGATACCGTTTTAGACAACGCGCTAGATGACATTAAAATTCGAAATCTGGACAAGAAAATCGCCATTAATGTTGATCAGTTCAATTTAGAAGACAGCGACTTTGCTCAAACCTTTATTGCTCGATGCCTAGAGCGAGAGGTGAGCCCTTCGGCATTCATTATCGAGATCACCGAGCGTGACACCTACCGTAACAGTGTCTCTTTGTACAAGAACCTCACTAAGCTGAGGGTGAATGACGTGACTGTATCGATTGATGATTTTGGGACGGGTAATTCGACCTTGGAAAAATTGGCTCAACTGCCGTTCAACGAAATGAAAATTGACCGTTCGTTTGTTTTTGAAATTAAAGGGGATCAAAAAAAGAAGAATATCGTTTTATCAATATGTGGCTTAGCGAAAAACCTTGGCATTAAGCTTGTCGCTGAAGGGGTGGAAGACCACGAAACTTGGTCTTTGCTAAAGGAATACGGTGTGGAAGTGTGTCAGGGATATTTCGTGTCAAAGCCATTGCCGTTAGAACTTGTCAAAAATATAGATATAGATATTAATGAACTGTTTAATCTTTGATGATCACCCTCTGGTTTGTGTTGCGATCAAATCACTTGTTGAATCTTCCCCCCACATTGCTCAAGTCAACGTGGCTTCAGATTTGAAAACTGCCAATGATTTTGTTCGTAAATCAAACATCGACTTACTGATCCTTGATGTGAATCTAAATGATTGCGATGGCTTCGATTTTTATCGCCGTATTAGATCGCATGGTTTCAAAGGGAGGGTGGTGTTCTATTCTGCCGAAACCAGTGCTTACTACAGTGAAATGGCGTTCAAAGTAGGGGCTCATGGTTTTGTGTGCAAGTCTGAGCATTACAGCGTGCTCAAAGACGCGATTGAAGCTATTGCAAAAGGTTACTCGTTTTTTAAAGAGGTTAATGACCCACAGAAGGCCAAATTAGCTCTTAAGCTCTCTGCTCGTGAAGCGACGGTTGCAAAGTTATTGTTGAAGGGGATGACTAACAAAGATGCAGCCGAGTTTCTCTCTATCAGTGAGAAAACAATCAGTACTTATAAAAGAAGGATGCTTATCAAGTACAGCGTTGACAGTATTGTCGAGTTGTCGAGAGTGATTGAATTATGACGACCAAACGAATCATCAAGTTGATGCCAAAATTTAAAATGGCGACGATTTCATTAATTTTTTCATCATCGCTCTTTCTATTGCTAATAGTGACTTTTGGTGCTTCTACGATTAACAATGATATCAAAATGTTCGACTTGAGCACATTGAAGTTAGATAAACACAAAGAAAATATAATCCTGTTTAGCTTGTTCACTGAATCTCAAATTTACCACACATCAGGTAAGGGACTCTATGACGTGGTTAGTGTTGATGAGACCAACTTTAGTAATAGTATTTTTACATTGAGTGACCCTGAACTCAATCGTTCTGAAGTTATAGTTAGAAATATTATGCATAAAATCTCATACTACAGAAGCCTAGGAGATGACAGTAATAATTTTGTTTACTTCTATCGTTCATATTCTGGACTCAAGTACATTTTCCCGGATAAGTTAGAGAAACTAACACCTATAGAAAACTTTCTATCGTCAGATATTTGTAGTGGTGAAGAGTTGTGCTCCACAAAGGTCAAAGAACATCAATTAGCAGATAGAGTGATTATATCGCCTCCTCATACCGATGTTAGAACTAATGAAGAAGTCATTTCGATTGTCGCTCCTGTATATGAAAGAGGGGAAATCATTGGGGACTATGTATCGAACGTTAATATTGGAGACTATCTAACCAATGGTTTAGAGATTAGCTATGAAAAAGTAAATGATATTAATAATTTAATTGTGACATACCCTGGTTATCCCTATCTCAATTTTAATCACTCTAAAACGGTGGTTGCGGATAACGAAACAACCTATACGTATCGTTATCCGTATTCAAAGTTGTTTATTGATTACTGTTGGGTGTTTGTCATATTATTTTTGGCGAGCCTTAATTATCTGTTCTATGTAAGCAAAGCTAAGATTACTAAAGACGAATTGGTGGATGCAAAACACACGGCGTTAAAAGACGAACTGACAGGGTTGTATAATCGTCGAATTTATAACGAGCCGTCATTCAATCAAGCAGTACTAGGCAAAGCTTGTTCGGTTATCGCCATTGATGGTGACCAAATCAAGAAGATCAACGATAACCTTGGTCACAACTGGGGTGACGAGGTGATTCAACATATCGCTCATTCAATGAAAGACGTTTTCCGCCGTGATGATTTCTTGGTAAGAGTTGGCGGCGATGAGTTTATCGTCATCATGCCGAACTGCAGTTTTGAAAATGCTAAGAAAGCATCGGAGATTTTAAAAGCACAAGTGACAGAATCTAAAGTTGCTTCATTGGGTTTTGATGTTTCGGTGAGTGTTGGGGTCGCATTTAAAGGAGCGAGTGAGTCTCTGGAAAGTGTACTCCATAAGGCTGATGAAAAGCTTTATGAGCAAAAGGCGCAGCGCTAATCGAGAATCTATTTCATCTAATCTATCGATTTAACGCTTCGTTATGTGAGATGGAAGTCATTTATTATTGCTAGTGGAAAGGATAACGTCAGCAATGATTCACTTCCTTGTATTGACTAGACTTAAATACTAACGTGTACATGTTAGTTAAGCTTATGATATTACGATGAAGGGTATTGCCGTGAATAAAGATTTAGATCTAAATCTTCTACGTATCTTGGTGTTGTTGGATAAACACCAACAACTTAAGCCTGTGGCTAAGATTCTTGGCAAGAGCGAAGCTTCTATCAGTAAGTACCTTGCTCGCTTAAGAGACCAGCTTCGTGACGAGTTGTTTATCCGACATGCACACCATTTTGAAAGCACCGACTTTCTGAAGGAGCAGCTTCCCGCCATTCAGGCTGGGTTAGACAGCCTTGAGTCTTGTATGGGGACGAGTGCCTTTGACCCGTTAACTTATGACAAACCGATCACCATCTCGATGCCGCAGGTTGCACAATACTTTCTGGGCGAGGTAATTTTGAATGATCTGTTTGAATTACTGCCGAACACTTCGATTAATATAGTGAGCCCTACCGACAAGCCGATCGAAAGTATCTCGGATGGTAATGTGGATGTGTATATGCATCACTTTAACGAAGACTGCCCAAAGAGCATCTACCAACAACCGGTTGGGGCGTTACCAGTAGGAATTGTGGTTCCTGATGATATGGAAGCAGACTCTTTAGAAACGGCACTCTCACTGCCTTTTATTTTTTTGGAACTTAAAGGCTGGAAAGGACCTAAGCAAGTTGTGCGAATGATCTTAGAGAAGAAAGGTTATCAGATTGAATCTAAGGTAACTGTCGGGGATATTGGCCTTTTGCTTAGATTATTAAAGCGACGTAGATGTGCGACTATGATGATGAATTTTGGTCAATCGATAGATGGTTTTAAATTTATTGAGATTCCGGAATCTTACTATTCGACAGGACGCCCAAAAATTGCGACATATATTAAACAGACACACCGTAACAACGCACTTCATCAACTACTCATTAGCGTGATTGAAAAGAACTTAAACTTAGCTCAATAGCTCAATAGCTCAATAGCTTGAACACGTTAATCGCGTTGTAAGGCATCAATATTATCTAAGAAACTAATTGGCTAAATTGTATCGTTAAGTTGAACCAGTTCAACGATCGAGTTGGCTCGGTACTTACTTAGAATTCTCGTTTTATAAGTGCTGATAGTCTTGGCACTTAGAGACAGTTTTTCTGAGATAAGTTTGTTCGAGTATCCTTGAATCAGATACTGGAAAACGATCGCTTCTTTATTGGATAGCTTAGTGTTTTTGCCACTGTTCTTTTGATCTGATTTGAACAACGAATAACCTTTCATAATGCTGGATAGGGCGAAGCGAATGGATTCATGGCTTTCGTTTTTACTAAGAAACCCGTTGGCACCTAATGATAGAGCTACCTCAGACAAGCTTGAGTTATCTAAAGAAGAGACAAATAGTAACTTTCCTTCGTAACCGTGCGCCTTGATTATCTTCGCAAGGTTCATACCATCGTTGTTTGTTAACGTCACATCGAGAACAATCAAATCAATGCTCTGGTTTTTTACTAGCTTCAGTACTTTGTCGGTATCGGTAGTTTTATAGAGATCTTCAACATTTAGCGAGTCCATGATCAACTCGGCAAGTGCTTCTCGGTAAAGAGGTTGTTCATCTATGATTAGAACGTTCTGATTTGTCATAAGTCACCTACGTTATTGCTATGTGACGTCCTGTCTCTTAGAGTTCTAAGATTGTGATAAGCGATAATTCTATGTAAAAATATAGAGGTTAGGGTGAAAATGACATTTTAACATTTTGAAAATCTGGTATTTACAAAGGATGCGCGTTACTACTTACTTAAAGATAACGTGACTAATAGGTAGCGCGACCTCGTGCTTTATACAGTATTTGGTTGTAATTTAGACTGCTCAACTCTTCTTTAGTATATAAGTTAACCAATACGTCGTTGCACTTGTTTATTTTGATACGAATATCGTGTTTACCTTCATAGGGAGTGCTGAGCAAGGCTGAAAGCTTGATAATTGCCAAACATGTCTTTTTCGAATGCGGCAAAAGATTATGAATATCGAGATAGTAATCGAGCTGTTTGTCTTTTGTTAGACGGTCCGATGATTTCATGAGTATCATTTCTTTTCTGATATTACTTAACTGTTGCTGTGATGTTTGCAAGCGTTCTTTAAAGCCATTGAGCATATGAATTTGGCTCCGAATAATACTCGGGTGTTGGTCTTTATTAATGCTGTCTTCCAACCTTGCTACGAATGTCGGTGTTTCGCTTAAAAATGAGCATTGTTCCAATAAGAAGCAAAGGTGGTAGAAATCATAAAAATGAAACTCAGAGGTATAATTGAGAGCTTGTTTGATACTTAGCGTTGCCGTTTTTAGGTCACCTTTGATCAATCCAATGTGCGCAGAGATAAGTTTATCCTGAAGAATAAGCTCTGGCGTTTTACCGATATCATTGAGAATCGAATTGTATGAAATAAGTTGCCTTTCAAAGAGGTTTATTGAACCTCCAAGTGTTTGTTTATAGAGAAAAGTACGCATGTAGTTAATCTTTGTATAAAACCCACCACGAAAGGTATTAATGTTCTTCTCGTAATACCTTTTCATATAAGTAAAAGAGTCTTGATAAGCCCCAGCAGCGATAGATAGATTCGCAATCACCAATTCACGATGTGCGCCCGCATCAAGTAACATCGCTGACTGTTTCAAATGATCTATCGCGTTGGGCAGGTCTTCTTCAATTGAGTATATGTTCGACATTTCGTCGTGAAAGTATGGGTTGTTCTTTCTGGATTTTACTAAGCTGAGGATTTCTTTGGCTTCATCCACTTGGTCTGTTTCAATGAGCGTGCTCGCTAGGCCGGTTTTAATCCAGTCCAAGTCATCTTCTTCGAGTAAGCTTTCATACTCTTCTTGAGCTTTATTAAACTGCTTACTTTTTAGCAAGGCAGAGGCTTTGTACTTTCGGATAAGTTTCGAGTATTCAGGGTGAAATGGCTGAAGCTCGTCGCACTCACGCACAACACCAGCAAAATCGAGTTCAGTTAACTTCTCAAAGATCGGCGAGAGGACCACTTTGCGATTTAAGGATGAAAATATCCGTTTAATAAAGAACTGTTTATTAAAGGGTTTAAGCAGGTAATCGTCAGGGTCTGAATCCACGATAGATCGCACGACGTTGTAATCATTTTCACCAGTAAGGAACATAAAAACCGTCGTCGATTTTAAAATTCGAGCGTGTTTGAGTTCTTCCAGCAGTTGGTAGCCCGTCAATTGGGTTTGGAAGTTGTAGTCACAGATTATAATGTCAAACGAGTTCTGGCGGCATTGATGAATAACATCGAAAGGTTTGTATGCATAAGATATGGATTCAAAACCGATTTGGCGCAAAATTGTGGTTACACTGCTTGTAACGAGTCGAGAGTCGTCTGCAACCAGTACCGTATATTTTTTTATATCGTTATTCATTATTTTAACTGTTGACTAAATTTAGCTAATTGTAACAAAACGGAAATAGCTAAAAGTATCTGAGAGTGAAAACAAGAAAAATCCTACAATGATTCAATTAATTTCCTACGCTATTAATATTAAGCCAATCTTCAATTAACTCGACACTGTGTGAGATTAATTTAATCGTATTGAAATTTGTCTGTTCGACATTGTTATTTCCGGCTTTCAAATCTTGCTCTTCAACTTTAATGAGTTGCTCTAGTGGGAGGTGTCCGATTGAAGAAAGGCCACCCTTTATGCGGTGCATGATTTGCAAGGTTTTTGCGCGCTCAGGCTTTGTATCCCTTAGTTGCTCTAAGTCTTCTTGCATTACGCTAATGTAAACTTCAGCAAGGTAAATTCTTTGATCGCTAGGGTAGCTATTTAACCAATCGATGTTATTGGATTTACTCGGTCCAGATTGCATAAGAATATTGATTGAGATATTTGAAAGAAAGGGTATCTATAATGGTCAGTTAATGGAAATAACGCAGAGTTATTGAATTGATGTGATTGATATTTAAAGTGTATATTGGTGGGTGGTTAGGTAGAAGTATATTTAATACGGGTAAGCAAATTGAGTGTTTAACGAAATGGGTAATAGAAATCAAAAAAGACCATTAATGCTAAATAGTATTAATGGTCATTTTGTAGCAATACTGTGCTTAGTCGTCAGTACGTTCAATCGATCTTGTGTTACGAATTTATAGCGACTTCTCTATAGCGACTAGGAAGCGAGCAATGTCTTCCGCGTTAATATCACGGTGAGTAACAAACCGAACAGGATTACTCGGTGACATCGTAATACCTTGTTCACCTAACTCGCGCGCGATGCGGTTAATATCCACAGATTCATCTAACTTAGCAAACACGATGTTAGTTTGAATGAAATCAGGATTAACAGAGAAACCTTCCAGTTTACTTAGGCCAATTGCTAGGTTTTTCGCGTTCTCGTGGTCAACTTTTAGTTGAGCAACATTTTCAGTCAGCGCCATTTTACCTGCAGCAGCAAGAATACCGGCTTGACGCATACCGCCACCAACCATCTTACGGAGACGACGGGCTTTAGCGATGTACTCTTTGTTGCCCAAAAGTAGCGAACCGACCGGAGCGCCTAAACCTTTCGATAAACAAATCGTCATTGAGTCGAAGTGCTGTGCGATTTCTTTTACGTGGACATCTAAAGCGATAGCAGCGTTGTAAACACGTGCGCCATCTAAATGCATTTGTAGACCATGTTGGTTTACGAAATCACGAGCCTCAACTAAGTAAGACATTGGCAGCACTTTACCATTAATCGTATTTTCTAAACTCAAAAGCTTAGTACGCGCAAAGTGGCTGTCATCTGGTTTAATCGCAGCTGCAAGTTTTTTAAAATCTAACGTGCCGTCTGGGTTGTTCTCGATTGGCTGAGGCTGAATAGAACCTAAAACAGCAGCGCCGCCGGCTTCGTATTTGTAGTTGTGAGCTTGTTGGCCACACAGATACTCGTCACCACGTTCGCAGTGAGCCATGAGGCCAAGTAAGTTGGCTTGAGTGCCAGAAGAGGTGAACATTGCAGCTTCAAAGCCGGTTTCATTGGCAGCCCATTGCTCTAGACCGTTTACGGTAGGGTCATCTCCGTAGACATCGTCACCCACATCTGCGTTCGCCATTACATCACGCATAGCTTGTGAAGGCTTGGTTACGGTATCAGAACGAAAGTCCATATTTCTCTCCTAGAGTCTTATAAATAGCCACATAGTTGTGCTTTGCTTAAACAAGCGATGGTTTTTGTATCGGTAATTTGATCGTGTCGTATTTTATCGTGCAATTCTTCTAAGCTAAGCTCGATGACTTCTATTACTTCATCTTCATCACACTCGAAGCGAGTTGTGTGGTTGAGATCTTTTGCAACGAACAAATATTGTATTTCATCGCAGAACCCTGCGAGTGGGGTAACTTGCCCCAAACTTTGGAACGAGCAAGCACTGTAGCCTGTCTCTTCTTCGAGCTCGCGTTGTGCACACTCAAGTGGTGTCTCATCAACTTCCATCGTTCCTGCGGGTAGCTCTAACAACCACTTTTTAAGCGAAGGGCGGAATTGGTTAATGAGGATAATCTTTCCAGACGAAGTGATTGGTAGAATAACTGCCGCGCCAGGGTGGTGTATTGTTGTATGTTTTACCACGACATTCGTAGGGAGCGTCACGTTCTCTTCTATGAGAGAAATACTTTTCCATTGATGGATAACTTTACTCATGCAGTCTGGCCACATTCCTTGCCAATTTGTCGATAACTGAAGACGTGCACCACCTTAACGTCTATGGTGTCGAAAATAAAAGAAAATTTAGGCTTAGCTATAGATTTAGTTTCACACCGATCGTGAGGTTACTCTCATATTTGGAATCTATGATTGCGCCAAAATTACGACCGTAACCATCTGATATAAATGCAACTCAATAATAAAATACACTTGTAACAAAGTGCTAACAAATGTATAAAAACATATCTACACTCTCAACTGTTCAAAGATTTTCGGAGTAACGCATGAACCCTTCTATTTCCTCACATGCTGACAAGGCGCTACTCTCTGAAAGAATCAATAAATTAGCGCATGCTCTGTCTGATGGTGTCTATGAAAGAGAAGACACGATTAAGCTATGTTTGCTGGCTGCTCTGGCTGGCGAAAGTGTGTTTTTATTGGGCCCTCCAGGTATTGCAAAAAGCCTTATCGCAAAACGCCTCATTCAGGCTTTTGACAACAGTAGTTATTTCGAATATTTGATGACGCGTTTCTCTACACCAGAGGAAGTATTTGGCCCATTAAGCATTCAAGAATTAAAAGACAACGGTCGCTATGTAAGATTGACCGAAGGTTACTTACCAACAGCACAAGTCGTATTCCTTGATGAGATCTGGAAAGCCGGCCCTGCGATCCTTAATACGTTGCTGACTGTGGTAAACGAAAAAACATTCAAAAATGGCAGTGAAATTGAACGCGTGCCAATGCGTTTGTTAGTGTCTGCATCAAACGAACTTCCAGATGAAGACAGTGGCTTAGAAGCACTGTATGACCGAATGCTGGTTCGCGTGTTTGTAAACCGTATTCAAAACAAACAAAACTTTAAATCGATGCTGACTACTGGCACATCTCAAGAGGCGGTTATTCCAAAAGGCTTAGCGATTACTGATATTGAATACCATCAATGGCAGAAAGAACTCGATAAGTTGGAACTGACTGATAACTCGTTTGACAAGCTGTTTGAACTTAAAACCATGCTTGAAGAGACGGTCAAGAAACAAGGTTCATCTGCAGAGACTGAGTTGTACGTTTCGGACAGACGTTGGAAGAAAGCCGTTAAGCTATTGAAAGCGAGTGCGTTCTTCAGTGGTCGAGATAGCGTGAATCCATTGGATATTATGCTACTGCAAGATTGTTTATGGCATAGCCCAGAATCGCGTGATGTGGTTCGTAGTGTTGTAAAAGACTTTGCATTGAATCGAGCGTTTGACCAACAAGAGTCGAAAGCTCAGATCGATATGTCACGTGAAGAGTTAGAAGAAATTCAAGACGATGTCGAATCGACGTTGTCTGTATCGTTGTCGATGGAGTCAACCAGCGGCTTGCTGCGTAAAGACGTTTATCAAAACGATATCAAAAACGCGAAGATGTACAGCGTTGGCAGCGCATACAACCTAGTGAAGTTGGTATTGCTTCAAAGCAACATGTCAGTTTCTGAATCAGAGAAAGGGGATAGCCGTTGGGTATACGTAGCTAAGGATGACTTCGACCGTGTGCTAAAAGAAGGCCATGGTGATATTTATGGTTACGTTAACGAAAACAAAAACCTGTGCCGTTTAAAACTGGATCTCGATGCTTCAAACCAGTTGGTTATTAAAGATATCGCCAATCGTTCTGTATTGGTGAGTGTCGTGACATCTGATGGATTGGACCAAGAATTGTACAACAAGTGGTTAAGTGGCGCGGAGAGAGCACTAGAACAGTTGACTGAAGCCGAGTTCAAGTTAAAGAGAGTACGCACCGAGTTCCACGATGCACTACCTCATAGCTACATCGACCCTGAGCTACCAAAAGCGATGGAGTCAAGCTTACAAGCGGTAACTCAAGATCTTGAGACCACAAAAGTGAAGAGCAGTAAAATCGCCCAACGTATTAAGTTTATGAGTCAGTACTTCGAGTAAGGGAGACGAGTATGTTAGGAGCAGACGGCTTAAACCTTGCTTTAATGGTTGCTGACTCAGGCATTATTGATACGGCGATGAATGATCTCATCGCTCGATCTCAAGTTATGATGGCTGCTGAAAACAAAGGCGTGAAGACGTCAGTAAAAAACCACTTGGTCAAATGGCGCGGGAAAGTGAAAAAACGCGTGACCAAAGTGTGTGAGACCGATAGGTTCCAAGAGGAACTTGCGCTCTATCAAGAAGTTATTTATTGGAATGAGTCCCAGTTTTTTGATGACATAGACAGTGTCATCAAAAAACTGGAGTGGCACTCTGCATTTTATCTACAAGCAAGACGTCTAATGGAACATAACAAGGGCGTTTACAACGCAATGTTCCCTCATTATTTCTGCGACCAGTGGTATCAATCACTTTCTGATGCAATCAAGCAAGCTCAAGTGATCGAGCTTGAAACCAGTAAAGAAAAGGTACTCGCCGACTTATATCAGCGCATGGAAACCATGAAAAACATGGATAAAGTGACGGAATCTGGTGATGAAGGCAGCGTAGGACGCTTGTGGGATATGGCATCAGCTAAGCTCAGTAAAACTGACTTAACGGTAATGAAGCGTCATGCCGAGTTTTTGAACAAGCATAAAGGTTTACGAGAGATAGCTGAAAAACTAGGTCGAATGGCAGGTGAGGAAGATGATCCTTCTCTACACAAAGCACCTGTAGAAGAACTGCAGATGGTGGAAGAGAAAAGTGATGAAGCGGTCGACGATATCGTGGGGATTCATGAAAGCGACGATCTAAACAAGATGCTTCCAAACGAAACCATGTTTTTAGCTTACCCTGAACTTGAAGTTATCTTTTACAAACACTTGGCGGACAAGCGCCTGTTGAGCTATCGCTCACAAGGTAAATCTCGTACGTTACGTAAAGTTAAAGCGCAAAAGCCAGATAGCAAGAACATCGATATTGAAAAAGGGCCGTTCATCGTCTGCGTGGATGCTTCAGGTTCAATGAGTGGCTTCCCAGAGCAATCGGCCAAAGCGATGGCTTATGCGTTGATGCAAATTGCTCTTGCGGAAGAGAGAGACTGTTACGTGATTCTGTTCTCTTCTGAGCAGATCACCTATGAGTTAACAAGGCAAGATGGTTTGCGTGAAGCTAGTGACTTCTTAAGCTACTCGTTCCACGGCGGTACCGATTTAGAACCGGTTCTAATGAAGTCGATTGATTTGATGACGGGTGATAAATACAAGAATGCAGATTTGATCGTGCTATCCGATTTTATCGCGCCAAAGCAATCTGATGAAATGATTGCCCAAGTAGAAAAGCTCAAAGAACACAAAAACCGTTTCCATGCGGTAAGCCTTTCTAAATACGGCAACCCGCAACTTATGACCATGTTTGACCATTGTTGGGCTTATCACCCAAGTTTAGTCGGTCGTTTTATGAAGAAGTGGTAGTGTTCGATTACGCTGATTGAATCCCTTTTGCTGTATGTTTTTTGATTCAAGAGATCGAACATGCAGCAATTTGATTTAAATGTCGGCAAACGGAATTTAAATTCACTTTTTTGTTTGACTATCCTCCTTCAATCCGTAAAGTAGGCACCCGAACACAGCGGGGTACCTTACTAGGCTTTCCAAAGTGTTGATGTAAAAAGGCGCCTTGGCAGAGTGGCTATGCAGCGGATTGCAAATCCGTGGACCTCGGTTCGACTCCGGGAGGCGCCTCCATTCTCTTTCTTCTTTTTGTTTATGCGAAGGGATGAGTAGAAGAATGAAAATGCGATACTAGCTCAGTTGGTAGAGCGCAACCTTGCCAAGGTTGAGGTCATCGGTTCGAACCCGATGTATCGCTCCAAAATTTGTAATGTTGATTCATTTTGACATTAAGATGGTGTTTTACTTTTCAGTAATCGGCATCGCAATAAAGAATTGCGTGCCCTGGTGGTGGAATTGGTAGACACAAGGGATTTAAAATCCCTCGGCGTTTGCGCTGTGCCGGTTCAAGTCCGGCCCGGGGCACCATCTATTTGATTGCTACTTTTAGTAGTGATTGAGAGAGTAGTTCTCTTAAAACACTCATTGAAGGCGCCTTGGCAGAGTGGCTATGCAGCGGATTGCAAATCCGTGGACCTCGGTTCGACTCCGGGAGGCGCCTCCATCATTTAGAAAAAACCAGTCCTCGTGGCTGGTTTTTTCGTTTCTGGCTTCTTCATCTCTGACTACCCCATTTCTCCCTTTAATATTTGCTAAACCCAACGCCATTTGGGTGGAATCCTAAGTCGAGCCTTTGTTGATAAACCGATAAATAAATCAAAGTCACAATTAATCATAATGCTCAATTTGTTTCATTATTCTATGGGATAACCCTAATTAAAACATGCGTATGAGTGATAGTGTCCCTCTTGATTTTCTTTAATTATTCAATAAGAGGTTCTTAAATATGCAATTTAGTCTAAAGAGAAAAATGGTTTTCTCTGTAGTTTTGGCGATTGCTGTTACATCTGCCATTCTTCTTTTCATGGGTTATAAGACGTTTCAAAATAACAGTTGGCAATCTATAGAGAGTGAAAGTCGAAACACACTCCAGGCGCATGCCAAGGGTATCGGTGATTGGTTTTACGATAAGAAACAAGCAGTACACGGACTCAAACAACAAGTTCAGCTCAACCCGTCATTAGATATAGTGCCACATTTACGTCAAACCCTTGTGTCTGGTGGTTTTGGACTGAGCTACTACGGTAACAAACAAGGTGAGATGTTCCGTCACGATCCTTCACTTAATAAAGCTGGGTATGATCCTAGAGTCCGAGGTTGGTACAAACAAACCTTAGCGGAAAACCGTGCGGTCACTACCAAGCCTTATGTGAGTGTCACAATGCAAACCTTAGTCGTGACCTTAACAGACCCAGTGACCGAAAACGGTTCAATTGTTGGTGTTGTGGCGTCAAACCTCGCATTGGATAAGCTGATTGACGATGTATTGGCCATTCAGGTTCCAGGTAATGGGCGTGCTATTCTGATTGATAAGCAAGGCACGGTCGTTGCTCATAAAAATAAAGACTTCATCCTAAAGCAAGTCAACGATATAGCACCTGAGCTGAGTGTTTCTGGTTTAAACAGCGCTGCACAAAATCTGACGACAATTTTTACAAAAGTGGATGGTGCTGAACGAGTTATCATGGCTGAGCCAATTAAAGGTACTGACTGGCTACTTGTGATTGAAATGTCGAGTAGACGACACTTGTTACCAAGTGTCGCCCCTCTAAGAACCGTACGTGCAACTTTCACTGCATACGGCTCAAGCCTCCACTAAGGCATCATTGATACCCAGCAACTTATAAAGCAGTCGAAGCAGGTTCGTTCCAAGAGTTACGAGCTAGCCTTTTGGGTTTTCTCTTCGCCAAGTATTCTTGGTATTGAGGGTCAAAAGGGGTCGCAGCACTCCTAATTTTCACGTGTCTTTCGATAGGCACTTTCGCTATTTGGAACAGATTGAAGTGACAGTCCATGTTCATGATTTTCTGCCAACCGTGAAATTGCCACTGGCCTTTACGATTGAGGAAGTACTTATGAACAACCCAGTCTTTGGACTTGGTTGGATGACGTCTAACTGCCCAGTGCCATAGCGCTTGGAATAGTTTGTGGCCGACATACCCGAATATTTGTTTAGCAACACAGTGGCGATAGTAATTCGCCCATCCCCTGAGTTTCGGATTTATCAACTTGATAAGATCGTTAACAGGGATGGTTGCGTGCTTTTTAATGAGTTCTCGTAGATTTCTCAAGAATAACAACGTGTTGGATTTGCTCGGCTTGATGAGCAATTTCCCTTTGTACTTCCTGTGATTGAAGCCTAGAAAGTCAAAGCCATCATCAATATGAGTGATCTTCGTTTTCTCTTCGGAGAGGGCTAACCCTCTTTCTGCCAAAAAGCCAGCAATCAACGGTTTGATGTCGTTCACTAGCACTTCCTTTGAAGAGCAAGTAACCACGAAATCATCCGCGTAACCGATAAAGTTGGCTCTAGCCCCCTTTTTCAGGGCTGTAGATTTTATTTGTTGCTCTATTCCCGCGAGAGTCATTAGCATCAAGGTTGGAGAGATTATTCCACCTTGAGGTGTACCCTCATCGGTATCATAGAACAGACCCTTATCCACATAGCCAGACTTTAACCATTGTTCTAACATACGTTTATCTACCGTGATATTGTCCATAAGCCATTGATGCCCGATTTTGTCGAAGCAAGCCTTAATATCTCCCTCAAGAACCCATTTCGCTGATCGCTTTAGAGCCAAACATTTGAAACACTGACTGACGGCGTCAGCCGTGCTGCGATTTGTCCTAAACCCATAGCTATTGAGGTCGGCAAGCGTTTCGGACACTGGTTCTAATGCTAGAAGGTGGAGGGCTTGTTGCGCTCTATCAATCATGCATGGAATACCCAATGGCCTGAGCTTACCGTTCTTTTTGGGAATGTAGATACGTTTGAGTGGTTTTGCAGAGTAAGCCTTGCGGCTCAGTTGATTGACTGCTTTCATACGGCGTACATCTGTGTTCCAGGTGACACCGTCTATTCCAGACGTTTTACTGCCTTTATTCTGAGAGACTCGCTTAACCGCAAGAAGCTTGGCTGAGCGAGAATGAGTCAAGAGCCACTGTAAGGACTTCACCTTACTGTATTTCTTTTCTCTAGTTGCTTTTGCGATACGCATTTGAAGCTTCAATACGTGTGCTTCAACGGATTTCCAGTCGATGGACTGCCATTGAGCGCCGTCAGAAGATGCACTAATCTCTTTCGAGATCACCATTTGCTTTTCTCCTTGAATTAAGTTCTTCAAATTCTCTCGCAATGGGAGACCAGTCGGAAGTGGGCTCACTTTCGTGATCAGACATAAGTCTGTATCTGCATCATTACAATGTAGCTTTCGCTTTTTCCGACCTCCTATACCTGCATCACTATCGGCCACAAAGGCTTTCCCAAAGGGAATGATACAGGCTTACCCTGTTCCGTATGTTACGTAAAATGTCAGCTTAGATGCCCACTATAGTGCGGAGAGTACGGCGATCACGAAAAAGTACTGTCCAACCTCTTTCCAACTCTCGTTGCCTTTTGGCCACAGCGTATTAACCACTTCCGCTGCTTCAACGTATAACGCACCTTGAATGGATTCACATACGTTCATCATACTGACTACCTAGCACTTACCCGAATTGTGGTTTTCAGGAGGAACGTCCTCTCACGATTCTTTTCCCACTCAGCCCAACGGCCAAGTTTCGTTACATTGTCCGAGCCGCTGCTTTATTCAGGCTCGTAGGTTCATCTGGTGATACAGACGGTTCACTCATAAAGCGGTGAACAACGCTTCATACGACCTCAGGTCGCACGGACAAAGACGTATTAGAGCAACCGTTGTTCGATATGCTGGTCAGTCAGATAACCACAGGGTTGGTTGTATTGATCGTTATGGCGGCGGCAACGTCGTGGTTTGTGGCTCGTCAATTAGTTGAATTAGGTCGAGTGAGCGAAGCTCTAGCTGATATTGCTGAAGGGGAAGGTGATTTAACACAACGTCTTCAGGTATCGAGTAAAGATGAAGTTGGGCAACTTGCCGATAAGTTTAATGTGTTTGTCGATAGGCTTCATGAAATGATGAAGAACGTTAGCCAAGTCTCAACCGCGATGAATAACGGTGCAGAACACGCGAACACTAGCGCATTAAAACGCAGCGATAGCGTAAGTCGACAACAAGACGAGATAACTATGGTAGCAACAGCTGTAACCGAAATGGCGACAGCAACCTCTGAAATCGCGTGTAATGCAGACAACACTGCGAAAAGTGCGAGCCATTCAGTTGAACTAAGCGAACAAGGCTTCCAACAAATGGCGAAGAGCCAATCATCAATCAATGAGCTATCTATTGAGTTAACCAGCGCCGTTTCTATTATTAGTGAGCTCGAAGAGCACGGTCAGCAAATTGCTTCAATCTTAGCGACAATACGTGAAATTGCTGAGCAAACTAACTTACTTGCACTCAACGCGGCGATTGAAGCGGCGAGGGCGGGTGAACAAGGTCGTGGTTTTGCGGTGGTTGCCGACGAAGTCCGGGTGCTATCACAACGAACTCATGCTTCAACGGAAGAGATCGAAGACAAGATCAAGCGCTTACAACAAGCGACTAGCGGTGCTGTTAAAGTGATGACACAAAGCCACGATATGGCGAAAACAAGCGTGCACGATGTAGACATGGCCGGAGAAAGTTTGGCTCAAATCCGTGAGGCAATCCAAATGATCAGTGACATGGCGACCCAAATAGCCTCTGCTGCTGAAGAGCAGTCATTGGTTACAGCAGAAATTAACGTGAATACTGAGTCTGTTCGTGAGGTGAGTGACGTGATGGCGCTTGATGCAACAGATGCAGTTTCACAAGCTGATCAATTGAGCCACTTAGCAAGCGATTTGAAACAAGAATTGTCACGATTTAAGCTCTAACATCAAAGTTAAAACTATTTAGTTAGAGTGACTATCAGTGACAACTATCTAAGAGCACTAACCATGACAGGTTTGTGCTCTTTTTCACTCAGTTATCCGTGTTATCGGCTTAATGCTTGTCAAAGAAATCTTTATTGCGAATGTATTTACTCATTAAGTGATAAGAAAAGGGTCTTATCAGCCAACTAAAAATAGAACGGCCGAGACGAATAAGTGTCGGTGTATTTTCGTAGATTCTTCCGTTGTAAAGCCAAAGCACTTTTCCGACGTGCCAATATAATAAAGGGACGGGCGGCATGAAAGTCACGATGTCGATGTCACAACAGATACGGTAGGTTTTCTTACTTAAACGGTAGTTTTTTTTAAAACTCCAATCACCAATTGCAGGTTGCCCAAAGGTCACAATTCGTTTTATGCAACCTGGATATTTTTGCTCGAAGTAATCAGCAAATACACAACCAATAGCGCCGCCAGAAGAGTGCCCGGTGATAGAAATCCTTTTCCCTTGTTCTAACAAAGGCATCAGCGTGGCTTCTAAGCGTTCGATAACGGTCTGCCCAAGTTTGTCTTCGTTGCGGCTTGGTTGACTTTCTTGGAACATAAGATGGTAGAAACCAGCATGTATACGGTAGTTCAACCCAATCCTTTTACAGCTTCTGGTCCACAGTGCAAAAGTGAGTAGCCAGTCAGAAACACTGTGTGAACCTTTGATAACGACAACCACTTCGTCCTTGTCGCTGCTCCATAAGACTCGAATCATGGTTTTACCAAACTGATTCTTTATGATGCGTTGTCCATTGGGATCAAACCCATAACGTGTTTGTTTAAAAACTCTAGGGTAGGCGAGGTTGCAGAGCACGGCATAGCGTTCATATTGATATCGTTTTAGTGGCTTCACATTTTTACTTCATAATAAGAGTCACTTAAAACTCTAGTCGTTGAATGTGAAACGCACATTAAAACGGCTTAGTATTTCGTTTTCCACTTAAAATAGACGGAATAAGTGGAGTATAAAAGTTGAGTCTCGCTCTTAAAGTTTGATTCTTGCTGGCGAGTCGCAATTGAAAATCAAAATCTACGTATAAGAACCGTACAAGCTGCACTAAATTCATTCGTTTGAGTTCGATAATTAATCACTTGAATTAAAAGATAAAATTTATTGTTGACGAATTTTTTTCATCCGTTAAAGTACACCTCGTTCTCACGGCTTAGGTCGCTGAGAGATGGTGTTTTACTCTTCAGTAATCAGCATCGCATGATTGCGTTGCCCTGGTGGTGGAATTGGTAGACACAAGGGATTTAAAATCCCTCGGCGTTCGCGCTGTGCCGGTTCAAGTCCGGCCCGGGGCACCATCTATCTAGTTTCTACTTTGAGTAGAGTGTTGAACAAAGAGTTGTTCTCTTTAAACACTTCAATATATTTTTATGTTGATAAAGGCGCCTTGGCAGAGTGGCTATGCAGCGGATTGCAAATCCGTGGACCTCGGTTCGACTCCGGGAGGCGCCTCCATTCTCTTTCTTCTTTTTGTTTATGCGAAGGGATGAGTAGAAGAATGAAAATGCGATACTAGCTCAGTTGGTAGAGCGCAACCTTGCCAAGGTTGAGGTCATCGGTTCGAACCCGATGTATCGCTCCAAAATTTGTAATGTTGATTCATTTTGACATTAAGATGGTGTTTTACTTTTCAGTAATCGGCATCGCAATAAAGAATTGCGTGCCCTGGTGGTGGAATTGGTAGACACAAGGGATTTAAAATCCCTCGGCGTTCGCGCTGTGCCGGTTCAAGTCCGGCCCGGGGCACCATCTATTTGATTGCTACTTTTAGTAGTGATTGAGAGAGTAGTTCTCTTAAAACACTCATTGAAGGCGCCTTGGCAGAGTGGCTATGCAGCGGATTGCAAATCCGTGGACCTCGGTTCGACTCCGGGAGGCGCCTCCATCATTTAGAAAAAACCAGTCCTTGTGGCTGGTTTTTTTGTATCTGAAATTCCTATCTTTCGTTCTATCTATCGTGGACTACCCAAACGTTTATATCGTGTGACTATCGGATGTTCCAATAAAGGAAAGCATTGCCTGAAGCGCGACTGATGGTGAGTGTTGGACCTCTTGTAGAAGTACGTTGTAGACAGTATTAGCTTCAAAATGATTGATTTGAGGGTAAAGGATTGGTTCATCCAAAATCAAGTTAATCAACTCTTCGTGAGCATGAGACGTTGACTGTTTTAATTGCTTGAGAGCCGCTATCTGAATGCTAATGTATGGGTGCTTTAACAAAGCTAGTAGCTCTGGTTCGTCAGTGGTATATGGCACTAAACAGGTTTGTAATGGAAGGCTTTCTAACTCCATAAGTTGCAAACGGTGTTGTTTTATCCAGCTTGTACCTAGCCAATCGACAATACTATCTAGGTTTGAGCAATCAACATCCACGATTAGCTCAAACACTAAATGACTAAGGTGCTGCGTTTCAATATGGGTGAAACTTATATTATTGCGATGTAAGGCAATAATTAATGCATGAAGCGTGGTTTCCGTGAGGTTCGCAACTGTTTGCTCAGAGCACAGCTCAACTAACCATTGTCCGTTTCTACAATGTTTGATTGCCAAAGGTTGGTTCGTCAATTCTTCGATATGGACTCGTTTCTTGGAAACACTTTTTGCTTGAGGTTTTGAATGTGTTGTTCGAGTTAGCGCTTCAAGTGTTGAAGTAACAAGTGGTTGCGCATCGTCTTCGCCAAAGTCATTTTTTCCTTGAGATTGAGCAAGCGCGAGGGGTTCTTGTTTCTCTATATTATCGGTGGTGAAAATTTCCGGTAAACCGATAACGAGCTCTTTTAGATAGGCTTGATGTTCGGTAAGTGAAGTATGAGCAAGGTGTTCAATGAGTTGTTGTCTTACGGAGTTACTGATGGTGTTAGATTGCAACTGTTGACGAATAAAGGCAACGCTTAGGATATGTGTTGTTTCGTCAAATAAGATATTGAGGCAATCGAGTTGAACTACTTCGTCTAAATTAGAGAATTTCTTGTAGAAAATCGGCATAAAACGATCGAGCTGCTGTTGTATATGCGAAACCTCTAAGCTCGAAATTAACCACAGTATCGCCGTTAGTGTTTGGGTTGGATGTTGTTGAACTTGCCATCGATTAATAAGGTGTTGCTTGTCACTGCTGCTCAATAATACGGAAACGGTTTTTATGGGTATTTCTGACCATAGCCCATTACCTCCAAGGTATTTGAGAGCTATTTGATAATTCCAGCTCGCCAATGTATCTAGCGATGTTCGTCTGATCTTTGAATCTGAGTGTGAAAGGCCAGTCAAGAATAGTTGTAAATACTCGCGGCAATTCATTTCTGATAAGCGCTGGAAGGCGATTTGTTGGCAACGTAAATCTTGGTGCTGAGTGCCTTTGTACAGCGAAATTTTATTTGATGTGCTTTTTAGGGCGACCCGGGTATCGGTTATACGCGTTAGGTAATCGCCTTCTTCAAGTAAAGTGGTTGAATGACGAGATAATACTGAAATAAGACGGCTTCTCAAGTCTGGTTCTAGGTCATTTTGAAATAGGGATAATAAGCGCAGAGCTTGGTCGCGTTTTAAGTCATGTTCGTGATGATTCAAAATTCGCGCGGCATTCAAACGTATATCATCACCGTCATTCCAATCACCTTCCCAATAATCGCTGTCGTCGCAGATTAGTTCTACCAAGAATTCGTCAGCTTGTTCTGAACCTTGATTGTGTTCAATAGCATTTAGTGCGGCCAATTTAACTTCGCTGTCATCCCAATTTTGAAGGGTATGAATGATACTTTCGATAGGAGCGTGTTTGTCTAAAGCTAGGCATTCGAGGCTGGTGATAACGACATCGATGATGTTGGAATCCAATCCTTTTAACAGTAAGTGCTTAGTGTTTGGAAACCTTGAGAGAATTTGTATCGCCAGAATTTGATCGGACACGTCCCCAGTAAGAAAAATATGTTCGACATGGTTAAGTAATTTATCAAGAGACATCGGGTTAAGCACCACTGGATTAACAAGTTTGAATAATAACTCTTATCATTTCGAATTGTATGATCCTAATCATATCTTTAATGTTTCACGTGTTAATAATAGAGCGCATTAATAGTAATCCGAAAAGGAATGCCAATGAGCGTTTCACGACTAAGCTCTATAGGCCAAAGCTTCGCACAAAAAAGTTTTGTAGGATTGTGCGCACTTTTTTCGGTGAGTCTACATGCTGCTTTACCCCCCTTGAATATTGATCCAGCTAAAGCAGAGTTAGGTAAAAGGTTGTTTTTCGATACGCGTTTGTCTGGAGACGATTCGATATCATGTTCGAGTTGCCATATCCCAGCTCACGGTTTTTCGTTTCCTGAACCTTTGAGCCCTGCATATACAGGCAGTGATGGCTTTCGTAATGCACCCACACTGATTAATACTGTTTACAAAGAAGTCTGGTTTCATGACGGACGCATTGGCACTAATTTAAACGATGTAGTTCGGGAGAATATTACCGAAGACTGGTTGATGAATATGGACATGCGTTTGATGCAAGAGCGTCTAAAACAAGACCCCATATACGTCAAAATGTTTAAAGCGGCCAACCTAGGCGAACCTTCAAATGGAGGTGTGCGTAAAGCCCTGCCTGAATATCTCAAAACACTGACTTCGAATAATGCCCCTTTCGATAAAGACGAACTTAGCTTGTTGGCAAAGCAGGGAGAGCAATTGTTCTCAGGGAAGGGCGGGTGTAGCCAGTGTCATAGCGGCCCCTTATTTACTGATGGCAAGGCTCACAACACCGGTGTACCTGAGAACAACGAGATATTTCTAGACCCAATGAGGCATCAGTCTTTTCTGGCTTACAACATGTTCATGGGTGTTCAAGACTACCTCATTTTAAAGCGTGACGTCGGTGCCCACGTTCAAACCCATAAAGCTGACGGAAGCGATCGAGGTAAGTTCATTACTCCAACACTACGAGAGCTCTCTCAGACGGCTCCGTACATGCATAACGGAATGCTGCTCACTCTTGAGGAAGTGGTCGAGTTTTATAACCAAGGGGGCGGCACTGATTCCAATAAAGATCCACGCATAAAACCGCTCTCTTTAACGGTTGAAGAGAAACAGGCGTTGATAGCATTTTTGCAATCATTGTCCGGTGACCCGTTAGTAGGTAGTCAATATGAATGGCTAGAGTATGACTTCGGCTATGAGTTTACGGAGGACTGGTCAAATGCTCGCAACTAAAAAATCAGCCTGGCTGTTGGCTTCTTCTCTGTTTATGGGATGTGTTTTCTTACCAAATACTGTCAACGCAAGCCTTAAGCTAGCACCGCTCGGCGAAGTTCCGATTCCTGCGGACAACAAACAAACACCCGAAAAAATTGAGCTAGGGAAAATCTTGTTTTTTGATGGCCGTTTAAGCGGTGACACTACAAGCCCATGCTCTGGTTGCCATATTCAATCTCAAGGTTGGGGTTTTCCCGATGATCTTTCTATGGGATACCCAGGCACGGTGCACTGGCGTAATAGCCAAACGATTATCAACTCGGCTTATTACAATAAACTGTTTTGGGCGGGCAGTGCTATGTCATTAGAGGCACAAGCAAAAGATGCTGCGAAAGGTGCGGTTGCGGGCAATGGCGAAGATGACATTATGGAAGCGCGTTTGGCATTAGTACCAGAATACGTAGAACGCTTTAAGCAAGTGTTTGGTGACGATACGCCAAAAATTCACAACGCTTGGCGTGCCATCTCTGCCTTTGAACGCACTATGGTTCAACGTGACACACCAATAGACAACTATTTACTCGGTGATGAAACAGCCTTGTCTGAATCCCAATTGAAAGGAAAAGCGTTGTTTGAAGGCAAAGCGAACTGTATTGCTTGTCACAACGGTTCTTTGGCATCCGACCAAAAATTCTACAACATTGGTGTACCGCCAAGCCCTTGGTGGAATGATGATGGCTTAGCGCAGATAACGTTTCGTTTTGAGCTTTATTCAAAAGGGGTCACTGAAGAAATGTACCGTACTTTGAAGGCTGACCCAGGTGCTTACTTTCGTGCCAAACGTAAAGAAATGTTAGGGAAATTTCGAACGCCAAGCTTACGTTATACAAAGTACACCGCACCATATATGCACAATGGCACCATTCCAACTTTAGAAGCGGTGATCGATTTTTATGGCCGAGGTGGCGTAGCTGATGACGGACGCACGACAGGGTTTCCTCAAACCAAGTCTGTTTTGATTCAACCTCTTGGTTTAACGGAACAAGATAAAAAGAACTTATTGAGCTTTGTTGAGGCATTCTCAGGTGAACAGATTTCTATTGATGAACCTAAAATTCCTGAATACCAACCGCTATTTACTAAAGAAGAACTTGCTGGGGTAAAAAAATGATCGCTAATTTGAAGCAAAATTCCAGTAAGGAACACAATAAATGCATGATGTCACGACGTGATTTTTTACTGTATTCAGGAGCGGCTACCGCTGTTTCAATAGTTCCTCTTTCCTTATTTGCAGGCACGGATTCTGAGATTCAGGTTGAAGGCCGTATTGTGGGTTATCCACGTAAGAAAATTGCAAAATTGAGCGAACTAAGTGATCACACTCCTGTTCATTTTCAGTATCCAGACGAAGGAAAAAACGCCATTGCGATGCTAGTTAAAGCCGATATTGAGTGCGGCGGGGGAATAGGGCAAAAGCGCGACATAGTGGCTTATTCAATGACTTGTACTCACCAAGGTGGGCCATTAGCAGGAGCGTATAAAGTAACAGGCGATCACCGTATCGTCGGGCAGTGTCCATTCCATCTGTCTACATTTGATTTACGACGCCATGGCATTATGGTTTCTGGACAAGCGTTTGAAAGCTTACCTCAAGTAGTGCTGGAGCTAGAAGGCGATGATATTTATGCGGTAGGGGTTATGGGCTTGATCTTTGGTCGAATGGAAAACCTAATCGATGTGGAGGTAGGTTAAATGAGAGAATCTTCTTCAAGCAATCAATCTCCTTTAAACCGTCAGTACCTCCAACCGACCAATACTTTGCTGCCTCCTGTTCATGCTGAAGTTATCACGACAGCCTGTGATTATTGTATCGTGGCGTGTGGTTATAAGGTTTATCGTTGGCCTGTAAATAGCCCTTCAGGTGGAGCTCGTGCTAACGAAAATGCATTTGCTGTCGACTTCCCTGTTCATGCATTACAAGCTTGGGTTTCGCCACAGCAACATAATATTGTTTCGCACAATGGCAAACCACACCATGTTGTTGTGGTTGCAGATAAAGACATACAGGTGGTGAACAAAGGTGGCGACTCTTCGGTTCGTGGCGGGTTGCTTGCAAGGAAATTGTACAACCCTGAAACGCCGACCAAAGATCGTTTGAAGCAACCGCTAATTCGAATCAATGGTCAGTTGCAGCCTGTCGAATGGGATTTCGCGCTAGATATTGCAGCTCAAGTCGGGCGCCACGTTATTGATACTCATGGTTCAAACAGTTACTGCGTTAAAACCTACTCCTATCAGTATATTGAAAATACGTATGCGATAACAAAATATGCATTGCGTCATGTTAATACAGCTAACTTTTCGTTCCATGACACGCCTTCAGATGTCACCGCAACTCCGGGCTTTCGAGACGCTGGTTTTGATAATTTCGCACCGAGTTATGATGATTGGGGCGCGGCAGATACCTTGATGATCTGCGGAACCGATCCGTATGAAACTAAAACAATTATTTTTACCCAATTCATAATGCCTGCGGTTCATCGTGGAATGAAAACCGTCATTCTAAACCCTCGCGAAACGGCAGGTATTGCATGGCTTAAAGCGCAAGGTGGCTTACATCTCGATATAAACCCTGGAAGCGATAACTTAGTCATTGGCGCTATTGCGCGAGTGATCCTTGAACATGGTTGGCAAGATAACGAGTGGATTGAAAACTGGGTCAATAACAAATGGGAATCGAGCTCAGGTTTTGGTCAGGGTACGCGTAACACACCTTGGCAATGGCGCACGACTTGGGGCAAATTCCAAACAGACGGTTTTGACGATTATAAGCAGTGGAACTTATCTCAAAAAGAGTATGCGCCGGAATACGCAGCCTCGGTTGCTGGTATTGATGTCGAGAAGATCCACAAAGCTGCTGAAATGTTAGCGATGCCGGTTGACGGTAAGCGAGTGAAGTCGTCGATTGGTATAGAAAAAGGTTTCTATTGGTCGAACAATACCGGTAATACCAACGCTATTGCATCACTTGCAACCATTATTGGAACGGGTGGGCGAGAAGGGCGCGTTATTGGTCGATTTGGTGGTCACCAACGTGGAGGGTTGGCTGGTGGGAAATTACCACGAAACAAATCCCCTGAAAAACTGGCAGGTAGGCGCCGACGTTCAATAGATACCGACCGATATCTTTATTCTGGGCACACACGCATGGCACATGTTATTGGCACCACTTGGATTCAAGCCATGTGTGGTAGCTATGGCCTAAAAGAGAAATTCACCGACTTAACGACGCGTAACCCACACCAAGCGATGCGACGTGATAAACAACATATTATTGATGCTCTAAAAAAGCGTGCAGATTCAGGCGGAATGGTTGTCATTAATCAAGATATCTACTTGCGCGATCCTATTGGTAAACAATTCGCCGATATCATCTTTCCAGCAGCGACTTGGGGGGAAGAGGATTTCATGCGTGCTAATGGTGAGCGTCGATTACGTCTTTACCAGAAGTTCTCTGATGCACCGGGTGAGGCGAAGCCCGACTGGTGGATTGTCGCTCAAATGGCTTCGCGAATGGGGTACGATGGGTTTGATTGGCAGAATTCGAATGATGTCGCCGAAGAATCATCGCGCTTTAGCCGAGGAAGTCGCAAAGATTTCAATATGATCAAAGTCGCCGCTCATGCTGAAGGTAAAACTCTCCATCAAAAACTGGCTGAATTTGGTACTGAAGGTATTCAGGGACCCGTTTTTTACAATTACGATACCAAAAAGCTAATTGGCACTAAGCGATTGCACGATACCGAAATGAGCTGGGATGATTTGGTCGAGAAAGGCTTACAAGACGGCCCACAAGGCGCGAATATCATGCGTAAACAACTCACGCGGTTCAACAGTCAGACAGGGAAGGTCAACCTTCAAAAGCATCCGTGGGGTTTGTTCAGTGATTTCCATGCGTGGCTTGCTCCCAAACAAGACGAGTTATGGTTTTCCAACGGTCGCATTAACGAAATTTGGCAATCAGGGTTTGATGATACTGAGCGTAGACCCTACATAACCCATCGTTGGCCTGAGAATTGGATTGAAGTTCATCCAGAAGACGCGGCAAAACGAGGAATCGAAGCTGGGGATGAGGTGTTGGTTTACTCAGAGCGCGTCGCAAATTTCAAAGATACGATCTTGGGTGTTGAATCGGACGACTTTCAGTTTAGTCGTCTGATGAAAAACGGGCATATTCAATTGGACTACGCGGAGATAAAGGCTGTGGCGATTGTCACACCGACAACGAAACAAGGTGTACTTTATTGCAATATGATGGACATGAAGAACCCAGCGAATGCGTTAACAACAAGGGTAGTTGACCAAATCAGTGGTAACTACAACTACAAAATGGGCGTCGCCAAAATAAAGAAAATTGGTGAGTCTAAATATAAGCGAGAGTTCCAAGGTTTCTCCTTTGCTCCGCGTAACATTGTGTAAGGGAAGTCTATGTTTGGCGTGTTATTAGTTTTGCATGTATTAGCGGCAACCATCTGGACTGGGGGCCACATTATTCTTAGCCTAGTTATCTTGCCGAAAGTCTTGAAACACCGTTCTCCAGAAATGTTACTGGAATTTGAGCAAGGGTATGAAAAAGTGGGTATGCCCGCTTTAGTGATACAAGTCGTTACGGGTTTGATGCTTGCTTATCATATGTTGCCGGACGTTAGCTTATGGTTTGATATGTCGATTCCGCTGGCGCATGGCATAGCAGCTAAACTGACGTTGTTATTTTTAACGGTTTTATTCGCTCTGGATGCGCGTTTTCGGGTGATACCTAAGTTATCTAAAGACAACCTTGTCGATATGGCGTTTCATATTGTGCCAGTCACAATCCTTTCAATTCTGTTTGTTGTGGTGGGTGTGTCGTTTAGAACGGGGTGGTTGATGTAGTTGTATATTAGGGAAGAGCATTCAACGTTTCCATTGACACAAAAACAGCGCTAACTTGCGCTGTTTTTGTTGATAGAACCTTCTGTTCAACAGGTCACTGGACAAGTTTTTCGGCTTGATCGAGTAAACCTTGCATCTTCTTCTGTGCTCGGCGGCTTACGCGTTTTTTAGCTGCATTGCGCGCTTCTTCAATATTGACACCTGGATCTCCAACAACAACCAACGCAACCATTCCATGTCGGTGATGAACTTTACATTTGATGCCATACACACCTGGCTTATCGAATGTGACTTCTTGTGCATTTGAACCTGAGATCATGATTGGCTTCACGCCTTCAGGAAGCATTCCTTGAATACTGTGAGCGGTATGAGAGCCGACGGTACCTTGGAACAACACTTTGTCACCGGGTTCGATTTCTACATAGTCAGGGATAAATTGGTACATTTTGTCAATGTTTTCAGAGTTCATGTCCATGACTTGTTTGATTATTTTCGTTTCGGCAAGTGCAGGAGTGGCAATGATAGTTAAAATCAGTAGAAGTACACGCATAGTCGTTGGCTCTATTAAATGAGAATTATTTTCAATAATCTTAATTTATTCACCGCTTGGTTGGAAGTTGGATTTGATATAGCCCTAGTGAATTTGAAGGGTGTATGTGCTGGATCAATTAAATTAACATTTTGCTAACTGGGAAAGCTTTCTCTTCAAGGTTAGTTAATAATCACAGGACATTTTTCGACTTGTTTGTCACGGTTTGTCTTGAATAAAATAGATGGCATTATGATTCAATGTTCTTTTTTGATCTTTGATTCGGGCGATACCTCTTCATAACTGCACATAGTTCTTCATGAATTTTGAAACTAACGTAATTTTCAGTGTTGTGTTAAGTCAATAAATGAAAATGATTGTCATTCAATTACGTTTTTGCTAACCTATTGTGAAACTTTACAACACTCTTTCTAGTGCGCCAAAGTGTATATAAAATCCCGCTAAACCCTATCAAAACTACGGTTATTCGTTTGCTTAGCCTGATAATTAAGCAGATCTACCTCTTTTGTTCTACCCCTTTGGGGTAGTTTGTTTTCGTAATTGATTTACATCATATTTTCATTTTCTTTCATAATTCATTATTCGCGTAGTTAAGAAATATATAACCTTCAGGAATTCTTATGAGCAAGATGAAGCTAGTCGTAATCGGTAACGGGATGGTCGGTCATCGCTATATCGAAGATTTAGTCGAGAAGACAGATGTTGCGAACATGGACATTACGGTGTTCTGTGAAGAACCACGTGTTGCGTATGACCGTGTGCACCTTTCTTCTTACTTTTCACACCACACTGCAGACGAACTTTCTTTAGTTAAAGAAGGCTTCTACGAGAAAAACGGCATAAACATGCTGATCGGTGAACGTGCAATCAACGTTAACCGTGAGAAAAAAACGGTTTACTCAAGCACTGGCCGTGAAATCCAATACGACAAACTTGTTCTTGCTACTGGTTCTTTCCCTTTCGTTCCGCCAATTAAAGGCAACGAAGGTAAAGACTGTTTTGTTTACCGCACAATCGAAGATCTAAAAGCTATTGAAGCAACCGCTAAGAATTCTAAGTCTGGTGTTGTTGTTGGTGGCGGTTTACTAGGTCTTGAAGCGGCTGGTGCACTAAAAGCACTTGGCGTGACAACACACGTTGTTGAGTTTGCTCCTAAGCTAATGGCTGAGCAACTTGACCTAGCGGGTGGTAATCAACTTCGTCAAAAAATCGAACGTATGGGCGTAAACGTACATACAAGCAAGAACACGCTTGAGATTGCTCCTGAAGGCACTGAAGCTCGTAACGTGATGCGTTTTGCAGACGGAACAGAGCTCGAAACAGATTTCATCGTATTCTCTGCTGGTATTCGTCCACAAGACAAACTTGCTCGTCAAATGGGCTTGGGTATCGCACCTCGTGGCGGTATCGAGATTAACGACCACTGTCAAACGACAGATAAAGACATCTATGCGATTGGTGAGTGTGCGTCTTGGAACCAAACGTTCTATGGCCTAGTTGCTCCTGGTTACAAAATGGCGACTGTAGCGGTTGACCACGTTGTAGGTAATGACAGCACATTTGAAGGTGCTGACATGTCTGCGAAGCTTAAGCTTTTGGGCGTGAAAGTAGGTTCAATTGGTGATGCGAATGGTCGTACACCTGGTTGTAAGAGCTACGTTTACCAAAACGAAGAGCAAGAAGTTTACAAACGCCTAATCGTTTCTGAAGACAATAAGAAACTTATTGGAGCTGTAATGGTGGGTGACACCTCTGATTACGGTGACCTTCTTCAACTTATGTTGAACGAAATCGACCTACCAGAACATCCAGATGCATTGATTCTTCCTGCTCACGCTGGTGGTGAAAAACCAACGCTTGGCGCTGACTCATTGCCAGAAACCGCTGTTATCTGTTCTTGTTTCGACGTAACCAAGGGCAAGATTGCTCAAGCAGTCGCTGAAGGTCACCACACTATTGGTGATATCAAAGCAGTCACTGGTGCGGGCACGGGTTGTGGTGGTTGTATTCCACTAGTAACTTCAGTACTAAACGCTGAACTAGCTAAAGCGGGTGTTGAAGTGAAGAACGACGTTTGTGAGCACTTTGCTTACTCTCGCCAAGAGCTTTTCCACCTGATTCGTATCGAAGAAATCAAAACATTCGACGAGTTACTAGAGAAATACGGTAAAGGCTACGGCTGTGAAGTATGCAAACCTCTAGCGGGTTCTATCCTTGCTTCTTGCTGGGGTGAGCACATCCTTAAGCCTGAGCTAGTGAAACTGCACGATACCAACGATAACTTCTTAGGTAACATTCAGAAAGACGGCACTTACTCTGTTATCCCTCGTATGGCGGGTGGTGAAGTAACGCCTCAAGCACTTAGCGTTCTTGCGGATGTTGCGGCTGAATACAACCTTTACACCAAGATTACTGGTGCACAGCGTATCGGTCTGTTCGGTGCTCAAAAGGATGACTTACCAGCAATCTGGAAGAAGTTAATCGCGGCAGGCTACGAAACGGGTCAAGCTTACGCAAAAGCACTTCGTATGGCTAAGACATGTGTCGGTTCAACTTGGTGTCGTTACGGTGTTCAAGATTCAGTTGGCCTAGGCGTGATGATCGAGAACCGTTACAAAGGCATCCGTACTCCTCATAAGATGAAGTTTGGTGTGTCTGGTTGTACTCGTGAGTGTGCTGAAGCTCAAGGTAAAGATTTAGGTATCATCGCAACAGACGCGGGTTGGAACATGTACGTGTGTGGTAACGGTGGTATGAAACCTCGTCACGCAGATTTACTGGCAAGCGACCTAGACCAAGAAACACTGTTGAAATACATCGACCGTTTCATGATGTTCTACATTCGAACGGCTGCTCCGCTTCAACGTACTTCGGTATGGATGGACAACCTAGAAGGTGGTGTTGATTACCTACGTGAAGTGATCGTTGATAACAAGTTAGGCATCAACGAGCAACTTGAAACTGACATTGCTGGTCTTGTGGGTAACTTCGCTTGTGAATGGACAGATACAATCAACGACGAAGCTCAACTTAAACGTTTCTCACACTTCATCAATGCTGATGACCGTGATGAAAATGTTGTGTTTGTTGATGATGGCCGTGAACAACACCGTCCTGCAACATTTACAGAAAAACACCCAGAAGCGAAGGGCGACATCCTTCACGTTGAACTGGTTTAATTGGGAGACGACATCATGGCATTTACCAAAGTTTGTAAGATCGAAGATATTATTCCAGGTACAGGTGTATGTGCGTTGGTTGGTGGTGAACAGGTTGCTATCTTTCGCCCAACCAAAGCTGAAGAAGTGTTCGCTATTAGCAATACTGACCCGTTTTTCCAATCAAACGTTTTATCTCGCGGTTTAACGGTTGAGCATAAAGGTGAGCTTTGGGTGGCAAGCCCGCTTAAGAAGCAGCGCTTTAACCTAGCAACAGGTGTTTGCATGGAAGACGAGAACTTTAGCGTAAAAGCGTATAAAACTCGCATTACCAAAGGTGCTGTAGAAATTTCAGCATAATCAGATATATATCAAGATTTGATAGTTCAAGGGTTCTAGTTCCCGACATTGCCTTAGTTCGGTAACTAGAATCTTTTCCTATCCAATTTTAACTTTTAATTTTAACTTTTAAGGACAATCTTATGTCTGCTTTAAAACCTGTAGAATTTGTACAAACGATGATCGATGTCGGTGAAGCTAAGATCAAAACGAGTACTCGTGATCTTATCTTACGCGGCACTATGGCTGGTATCATCTTGTCTCTTGCTGTTGTAGTTGCTATCACTGCTATTACTCAAACAGGTATCGGCATTGTAGGCGCACTCGTGTTCCCAGTGGGTTTCTGTATCCTTAGTTTAATGGGTTACGACCTAGTGACTGGCGTATTTGGTCTTGCACCTCTAGCGAAATTTGATAACCGTCCGGGTGTTACTTGGGGTCGCGTATTACGTTGTTGGGGTCTAGTTGGTCTTGGTAACCTAATTGGTTCTCTTATTGTTGCTGCACTGATTGCTCAATCACTAACAATGAACTTCAGCATGGAACCAAACGCAGTTGGTCAGAAGTTTATGGCTATCGCAACGGCTCGTACTGTTGGTTTTGAAAACCTAGGCGCAGATGGTTGGATCACATGTTTCGTTCGCGGTATTTTGTGTAACCTAATGGTATGTCTCGGTGTAATCGGTAACATGACTGCTCGTACGGTTGCAGGCAAGATTGCAGCAATGTGGCTACCAATCTTCATCTTCTTCGCACTTGTATTTGAACACGCAGTTGTAAACATGTTCCTATTCCCACTAGGCATGATGCTAGGTGCAGATTTCGGTATCACAACTTGGTTAAGCTACAACCTTGTACCTACTATCCTAGGTAACATTGTTGGTGGTCTGCTGTTCACTTGTATTCCTCTATACTTAACTCACGCTAAAACGGCTCCGGCTCTAGGCGCGAAGTAATCAACTCGCTCTGTTGAATTGAAATAGAGCTAGCTGCTAAAACAAATTTAATAAGCCCCTAGCATAATGTTTTGGGGCTTTTTTGATCGTAACTGTCCTGAAATTAAACCACGACTGATGAGCTTGCAAATGGTGTGGTGGTCTATGGCCGCCATTTACGGATAGGCGCTTTTTAGAAAAATTGCCATTTACAGATAACGTTCATTATCAGTTGGCAATAAGCAGCAAACGACGTAATAGATTGTTTTGTTATATAAACTTCTATCTTGATTAGAATTAAACGTGAAGTTTTGTCTCAACAACTGATAGTCTAAGAAGTAGGGATTTTGGTAATTCACATGAATTAACAGTGAATTGCTATACAGAATTAAGCTTGAAATATAACAAGCTAACTTTCGGAGCAAAGCATGTCAGAAGTATCGCCATCGAATGTTAATACAGGAAACAAAGGATTTGTTTCATTAGTAGGTGCGGGTCCGGGGGATCCAGATTTATTAACGGTTAAAGCGGCACGAGTTATTCAACAAGCCGATGTTTTGGTCTACGACCGACTGGTATCAAAAGATATTTTGGCCATGGCCAACGAAAAAGCAGAGATGTTGTATGTGGGTAAAAAACTCGACCATCATTGTGTACCACAAGATCAAATAAACCAACTGCTTGTGACTAAAGCACAAGAAAATAAGCACGTTGTTCGCCTAAAAGGCGGTGACTCCTTTATCTTTGGTCGTGGTGGTGAAGAGTGTGAAACGCTTGCTGAAAATGACGTGAGATTTGAAGTAATTCCGGGTATCACCGCTGCGGCAGGTGCAACAGCTTATGCCGGTATTCCACTGACTCATCGAGACCATGCACAAAGCGTTCAGTTTATTACCGGCCACCTGAAAAAGGATGGCGAAGATATTGATTGGCGTTCACTTGCTCAACACAACCATACCATCGTGTTTTATATGGGCTTGAAAGAGAGCCCTAATATTCAGAAAAATTTACTGGATAATGGTATGCGTGCAGACATGCCTGTGGCGATTATTGAAAACGGTACGCGCCAAGAGCAGAAGGTATTCCGTGGCGGGTTAAATGACTTGGCAAATCTAGCTAGCGAAGCGAAAAGCCCTGCTTTGATCGTTGTCGGTAGTGTTGCTCAACTTCATGAAAAATTAGCTTGGTTTAAAGAACAAGTCTAGTGAGTTGCTGGCGCTAAGGTCAGCATTACTAATGCTAGTTGCCTTAATATTTAGTTACCTTAATGCTCAGTAGACTTAATTCATCGTTCACTTGAGGTCTAGCCAACTGGCATTGTAGGTCACTAAAGAAGCCTGATTAAATACTGCAGCGGCTGTTTTGTCGCTGCATTTCTTGTTGTCGCATTGGCATTTCATCAATGAGGTTGGTAAGCAAATTCCAATCTGTTTTCCCATTCCATCTGTGCTTTTCTTTGCCATCTTTTCCAATTAAAACAGCCGTATGTGACCCTTTTGGGATCTCGTAACTGCTGGTTACTGCATCTAAATTAAACTCTTCATTGAGCCAAGTCGGAATGGTATAGCCACTTTCTGCGATGACCATGACGACGACATCTCGTTCGTCTAGCTGGCAATTGTTTATCAACACCTCGTTTAAAAATTCTTTGACTACTGAGTCTTCAGTCGGAGCAAAGTCAATCACACTACGATGTGGCAAAGCTTTTGAGTGGGAGTAGGCTGGGTACGCAAGGGCTGGGTTAATCGTTAAGCTCATTATCAACACCGTGCTGATGCACAGCAGTTTTGTTAACCATGACCCCCAGATAGCTTCGGGTGAACCATTTGCAACTAGCAGCACGTCAGTCGTATCGGTGCTTGCGGACGATTTGAATGTTTGTCGATGCTGCATAGCCAAACTCCGTTTGATAAGCGGTTGAAACAAAGAGCGCTCTGAATGCTCTCTATCTAAAGTGTAGAATCCAATGCCTTTACGTTCCAGTTGAAAGCAAGTGCATTAACTATAGTGGGGTTCACGCTAAATAAATTTAGGCTTACGTTCAAGAGACATACGTTCAATAGGCTTAGGTTTACGTTAACGATAGCTAACAGGTTCATTTTTATTAAATAAAGCGACTCGCATTTTGGTATTGAGTAGAATAGGGTATACGGAAAATCTAAAGGTATGAATTTATGGAAAACATAGCAATATTGGTCGACGTTCAGAACGTTTACTATACAACGCGCGACAAATACCGTTCTAACTTCGACTATAACCAGTTTTGGTATGTTGCCACTGAAGGGCGTAACGTTGTTGCTGCCAATGCTTACGCGATCTCTAGCCAAGATCCTAAACAGCGTCAATTTCACCATATCCTGCGTGGGGTTGGCTTTAGTGTGAAGCTAAAACCGTTTATTCAGCGTCGAGACGGCAGTGCAAAAGGGGATTGGGATGTCGGTATCGCGTTAGATGCGATAGAACTTGCAGAGACGGTTGATAAGATTGTTTTGGTGTCTGGCGATGGCGATTTTGAAATCCTTGTTGAGCGAATCAAGGAGCGCTTTAGTAAGCCTGTTGAAGTGTATGGTGTTCCGGGGCTAACTGCTCAAAATCTTATCGATTCTGCGTCAAAATTTGTACCGATTGAAAAAGATTTCTTACTTTAAGAGAAATCTCGTATTTTATAATTGAAATCAATAATAACGATAATTAGAATGCAAACTATTATTACTTATCGGTTTGTATGATGTCGCGCGTTTTAGTTGTTGATGATGATATTCAGTTATGTGAATTGTTGGGTGAAGTCTTAGAAAATGAAGGGTATCACGTCGATACCGTTCATTGTGGTGAGTCTGCGCTTGAGTTCATCCAGTCTCACCCAGTTGATTTAGTCTTACTTGATGTAATGTTGCCTAACCTCAGTGGTATTCAAGTTGCTAGGCGAATTTGCCAGCGATTTGCTACACCCATTCTTATGCTGACGGCTCTTAATGACGATGCCTCGATGCTAGACGGTTATCAAGCGGGTGCCGATCAATACATCGCCAAACCTTTCAATGTTCCTGAACTATTGACTCGCATCAAGGTGATCTTGCGCCGCGTTGGTTTTGAACGTCAAAGGCAATCTTTGGCTTCATCTAATCAAGGCTTGTGTGAACAACTTTCTCGTTTACCGTTAACGGGTACTGAGAAAGAACTGCTTGATTACTTGGTCAAAAATGACGGTATTGTTGTATCTAAATCTGACCTTCAAATCCATGTTCTAAAGAAAGAGCTCTGTCCTTTCGATCGTAATTTAGACATGCATATCAGTAATATACGTCGAAAGCTCGTTCAGGCAGGCTTGTCTAAGCAACACATCAAAACCGTTCGTGGTAAAGGCTATAGCTACCTAGAGTCGGTAGGGGTATGAGTCAGAAACTGCTGCGTTGCCCTGATTTTATTGCCAAACGTAAGGATGGCTTAACGTTCCAGTTGTTCAGCTACCTGACGGTGATTTTGGTAAGTATATTAATCCTTCAAGGCGTGGCTGAACGAGCGTTGATGAAGGCTTTGTTGAAGGTACCAGAATCCGTCAAAGCCGAAATGTTGGATCTTGCGTATCAAGCTAATGTGCTGATCGAAGAAGGGGATATGGATGAGTTAGCTGACTGGGGCAATGCTCAAGGTTACTATCTATTTGTGATCGATGAAAATAATCGACCAATTACCCATCGACACATGCACCCGCACTTTGAATTCAAACTGAAGTACCTGCGTTCCTTAGATCATCAATTAAGTGATCGTGTCAGTAAGCCTATCTTCGGACTGCCACTTGATAACGGCAAAACACTGGTTATTCAACTGCCGCACCAGTTCCATCCTGCTAAATCCTTTGCTCCATATTCCTATATGCTCAAAGCCTTGATTGCATTGGTCGTATTGACACTGTTCTCCATTATTATGGCGAAAAGCCTTCAGCAACCTCTGGATCGTTTAAGGGAAGCAAGTCGAAGATTAGCGCAAGGGGATTTCTCGGTGAGTGTTGTTTCAGAGCTTGATTCAACTACGCGTGAATTTAACGAACTTGCCCATGACTTTGATCACATGACGGTTGAGATTAAGTCTCTGGCTGAAAAGCAGCGTCGTTTGATTCGTGATGTATCACATGAGCTTAGAACGCCACTAGCAAGGCAGAACCTCGCATTGCATCTGTTGCGTAGCAAGGTCGATGATAAGAGCATTGGCTTGCTTGAACGAATGGAAAGCGAAACGGAAGAGATGAATAAGCTTGTTGGTGAGATCCTAGAATTCAGCCGTCTAGAAACGTCTCGCTATGATTCCAAGTTAAGCTTGATGCACCTTGAGCATTACTGTTCGATGCTCATCGCGCAAATGCAAAATGACTTAAAGCCGAATCAAACCTTAGTCGGTGATTTAGAGACGCCAACATCAATGGTTAATGTTGATGAAAGGTTGCTCCTGCGAGTTATCGGTAATTTGGTCGGTAACGCAATTAAATATGCTGGCGAGAATACACATGTTGTCGTAACTACTTATGAACTGTTAGTCGATAAACGTTACAGTGTCATATCTGTAGAAGATGACGGTGATGGCATTCCTGATAATAAGATTACAGGGATTTTCGACCCGTTTACTCGCATAGAGTCAGCCCGAGATAAACAGTCTGGTGGCTATGGGTTAGGCCTCGCGATCGTCAAGGAAGCGATGGGTGTGATGAATGGGCATGTAACTGCTGAAAACAGAGACGGTGGGGGGCTTAGAGTGAACCTTATGTTCCCAATCGTCGATTAGCTTCCCGTTGTTATGCGTTGTGCTCCATAGATAACGATGACTGAAAGCGTGCTGAGAAACATTGCTTAGAAATATAGCTAAGTAATATAGCTTAGAAACATAGCCCAATAAAAAACGCCACTGCAGATGCAGTGGCGTTTTTTTTTATACGCTTTTGAGTATCAGCTAAGGCATAGCCATTAATTACGCCTCAGTTTGAAGGTAAGAGCGACAGAGAAACTAGATTATGCCTGTTGGCGTGCTAGCTTAACTTCTTCTTCTTTCTCACCAGCTGCTGGGTCATTGAAGCGAGCTTCGTCAAAAGAACCTTCAGACTTAGCCACAATGATAGTTACGGCACTATCACCTGTGATGTTTACAGCGGTACGAATCATATCAAGAAGGCGGTCAACACCCATGATAAGCGCGATACCTTCAAGCGGTAAGCCAACTTGGTTCAATACCATCGCTAGCATAACAAGACCAACACCAGGAACACCTGCAGTACCAACAGACGCCAATGTCGCTGTTAGGATAACCATCAAGTAGTCACCCATAGTAAGGTCAATGTTGTAGGCTTGTGCGATAAACGCCGTTGCAACACCCTGCATGATAGCAGTGCCGTCCATGTTCACTGTTGCACCTAGTGGTACAGTGAAAGAAGCGACTTTGTTATCTACGCCCATGCGGTTTTTAGCCGTTTCCATAGTTACTGGAATCGTTGCGTTTGAAGATGCCGTTGAAAATGCAAACATGATGGCATCTTCCATCTTACGTAAGAACGTAATAGGGCTTAAACCTGTGAATCCTTTTAGCATCGCACTGTAAGTAACCAAACCGTGTAGGAGTAGGGTACCTGCAAGTACTAAGAAGTATTCTGCTAGGTTCCAGATTGCGCTTAAACCAAGGCCGGAGAACAGCTTCGCCATCAAGAAGAACACACCATAAGGCGCAAGGTTCATTAGTAGCGCAACAAGCTTCATGATCACTTCGTTCAAGTCAGAGAAAACCGCAGCGATACGCTCGCCAGGTTTACCCGCTGCACTGATTGCAATACCAAACAACACAGCAAATACGATAACTTGCAGCGTTTTGCCCTCAGCCATCGCCTGAATAGGGTTGGTTGGGAACATGTCGATGATTACTTGACCCAAAGAAGGGGCATCCGCTGATTTGAAAGAGCTCGCAGCAGTAAGATCCGCACCAGCTCCAGGTTGGAATAGGTTACCGATAGTGAGTGCTAGAGTGATAGCAACGGCTGTGGTACCGATATAAAGTGCAAGCGTTTTGCCACCCATACGGCCAAGAGTTGATAAATCTTTAAGAGAGCTCGTACCGCACACTAGTGAAACGAAGACTAGAGGCACAACAAGCATTTTTAAACTGGCGACAAAAATCTGCCCGCCTACTTCAAAGAGTCCATTAACGATGTAGTTGTTAACAAATCCGCTGTCTGCAAAAAGGGATTGAATGGCAAATCCCGTTAATATGCCCACGACCATACCGAGGATAACTCGACCAGTTAGAGACATAGGTTTCTTGGTATTCATTTAGAACACTCCTTATTATTTATAACTTTGATACCTTTTCAAAGTGAGCGGGAGATTAGCAGTCGGTTGATCAAATCGAAAAACAAAAAATGAGTTTGAAATTATAGATGTGATCAGAATCACCGATAATTGTGTAAATTAAACAAATAAAAACAAAATAACTCACCATTTATTTACATTTATCGAGGTTTTTATACATCAATCAGTCGTTTCAAAGGTAGTAAATAAGACAAGACAGTATTGTTATTGATCTTGGTAGCTTAGATTGATCAGGCCAATGACCTTATAGTGAAATGTTGAATTCATGTTTACAGATCTGCACGCTCAATTAACGTATTGAATTGATTGTGTTGAGCTATAGAAAGCGTGCGTTCAGTGGGTTTTACAAACTTTTACGAATGCAAAGAATGTAAATTTAATGCAAATGGTAATAGTTATCACTTATATTCACTCCCGAAATGATTCAGTGGTACCGGAAACGGTTCAACGAGCACATCAAATAACTAAAAAGTGTTCGAATAAAAGAATAAAGCGGAGTAAAGGACATGTTTTCAAAGAGCCCATTGGCCCTAGTGATCGGCGCAGTATTAGCTTCACCAGCAGTATTGGCAGAAACAGTAAAAACAGACGAGCACATGGTTGTTGAAGGTCGTGACTACGGTTACAAAGCCGACACGAACACAACAGCAATGCGCATGGAGGCGACTCAATTAGAAACTCCGGGACAAGTTTCAGTAATCGATGAGCAAATCATCGATGAACAGCGTGCTAGCACGTTAGGTGAAGTTCTTAAAAACGACGCATCTGTTGGTGCTGGTTCTAAGTCAACTAACCGTGAGCGTTTTACTCTTCGTGGTTTTGATTTAGACAGTAGCTCTGGTTACTTACGTGATGGCGTTCAACACTGGTCTCATTACCGTCAACCGGTAGAACTTTTAGAACGCGTTGAAGTATTGAAAGGCCCAGCAGGTCTGCTTTACGGAAAATCAGCACCTGGCGGTCTTGTTAACATGGTTTCTAAGAAGCCAACATACGAAACTCAAGTAAACGTAAGCCAAGATATTGGTTCTGATAGCTACACACGTACTACAGCAGATGTAAGTGGTTCATTGAATGATGACCAAACTTTACGTGCTCGTCTTATTGTTTCACAAGAAAACCAAGACTCTTACCGTACCCGCTTTGATGGCACTGATGTAGAGACTGACCGTTTTGTTGGTGGCTTATTTGTTGATTACGATATTAACGAAGACATCATGCTGTCTGTGCACTACGACCGCACCATTGAAGAGGGCGATTTAGACAACGGTTCTAAAATCGATACTTCTACTGGTAAAGTTATCGACCCTAACACGGTTAATGACCAACGTTTTGCTCAAACGGATAACGACGTTGCAAACTATGGTGCATCTGTAACCGCTAACTTGAACGACGCTTGGTCTGTTAAGACTGGTATCAGCCGTCAGTTCTACGAGCGTCAACGTACAGAATCGAACAACACAGTATATAGCGATAAGAGCGGCGGTTACGGCTACAAGGTATCAGACCGTCACGATGAATGGACGTTTGACACGGCTTACGTAGACTTTACTGGTGACTTTGACGCACTTGGTGTTAATCACCGTCTACTTGTTGGCGTGAATGGCCTACATTACGACTACGAGCGCTTATACGACTCTGGCTACACATGTGTTAACGCAACAGAAGCAGAAGCTGTTGCTGCATGTGGCAACGGTTTTGATATGCCTTCTAACGTTAGCTACAAGAACGACAATGAAGTGTCTCACTCTGAAAGCCAACACTACGGTCTTTATGTTCAAGACTTAGTAACGCTTACTGAACAATGGCAAGTGCTTGGTGGCGTACGTTTCGCTTATGACAAAACGACGAGCAGTTCTAATCAAGAAGAGAGCTACAACAACATTCTTCCTAAGTTTGGTGTGATTTACTCTCCGGCTTCAAACGGTTCAATTTACGCGGTTTACTCTGAAAGCTTCGAACCTGTTGGTGAAATCACAGACCAAGATGATGTGAACTTTGGTCAGTCTCAAGATGCTAAGAAAGGCACTCTTTACGAGTTAGGTTCTAAGTGGGAACTGTTTGATGAGCGTTTGTTTGTATCAGGAGCATTGTTCCAGATTACTCAATCGAACATGCAAGTGACTGAAGATCTAGATCCAGCAAGTAATAACGGCAAAGAGACACGCACAAGCCAAGTTGGTGAACAAGTTCATACTGGTGTAGAACTGTCGGCTACTGGTTACATGACTGAAGCGTTCTCATTGAGTGCATCGACTATGTTCTTGGATGCTGAATATCAAAACGATCCTGCACTTGAAGGCAAAACTCCAGCAGATGTGCCAGAGTTTACAGCTAGCATTTGGTCTACTTACTCGTTCAATAACGGTACTGATGTAAACCTAGGTGTTTACCATGTAGGTGAACGTTACACAGAAAGCGCTAATACTTTTAAGAAAGATGCTTACACTCGCGTAGATATGGGTGTTTCACATACGATTAAGTATGACGAAAACCTAGATTTCGTTGCTCGTTTCAACGTAGAGAACTTGTTTGATACAGATTACCTAGAAGGTGGCAGTACAAGCAGCGTAGTTGTTGGCGAAGGCCGTAACTACATGGCGACTTTACAGGTAAAATACTAATTTGTTAGTAGGGTATTATTGCTAGCCTAAATATTAAGGGGAAGGTTTCGACTTTCCCCTTTCGTGATTCTGCTATTTAATAAAAATATCCCTAGTAATGCGAGTGACTTTTAATGATAATGAGACTGCTTATCAATAAAACTCATTTGACCTTCTTCTTATAGTAAATGACTACAATTATGAATCTTTTAAAAACTAGCCTAGCACTTGCCATCAGTTTGGTTGCAACGTCTTCGATGGCAAACAGCTTGGATCAAGCTCAATCAATTCAGAATAAGACCAATAACGCGTCGGCTTCGAGCCAAAAGGTTATTGATAAAAGCTCACAAGCGACCTTAATGTTGCAAGCTGAGATTGAGCGTCTGCAAGAAGAAGTAAAAAACCTAGAAATCTATCACGATCACCTTGCTGCGTTGGTTGAGAGTCAAAACAGAGAAGCTCAGAGCATTGAAGGGCAGATCGATGAAATCAAGTACACACGCCAAGGTGTTGTTCCTTTGATGTATCAGATGATTGATGGTCTTCAACAGTTAATAGAGCAAGACATTCCGATTAAAAAAGAGCAACGCCTAGAGAGAGTTGAAAAGCTTCAAGCTATGATGACTCGCGCTGACGTAAGTGATGCTGAAAAATACCGTCGTATTTTAGAGGCATACCAAATCGAGATGGACTACGGCATTAAGCTAGGTGTTTATCAAGGTCGCGTAGCATTGACGAGCGAAAAAACGATTGAGGCTGATGTACTGCACCTAGGTCGCATCTCTTTAGTCGCTCGCAATCTAAATGGCAACCAATACTGGTCTTGGGATCAAACAGAAGATCAATGGCAAGAGCTTGACTCTTCAATGAAATCTGAACTGGATAAAGCCTACGATATTGCTGGTCAACAAGCGGCGCCAAGCTTGATTACTTTACCTGTTTCTCTAACTGTTGCGGAGGTTAAGTAATGAACTTAAAACCGTTGGCCGCATTACTTTGCATTACATCTATTTCATTCTCTGCTTTCTCTGCATCAGACACGACTGCTCAATTAGTTAATAAAGCAAAATCAGAGAGTCGAACTCAAGCCTCTCACAATGTGGTTCGAGAAGCGGATTTCAAAAAGACAGAACAAGAGCTCAAAGCGATCAAAGTGCAGCTTGAAGAGAAACGCACCTCAATCCAAAGCGCTACAGACGTTCTGACTCAAACGTTCAGCGACAACGAAAACAAACTTGCTCGTTTAGAAGAGAAACTGCGTTTAGAAACGGGTAGTCTCGGTGAGTTGTTTGGCGTCGTTCGCCAAAACGCAAAAGAGCTAGGTGCAGAGCTTAGTTCTACAGTGAACAGTGTTGATCGCGCTGAACATACTGCAACCGTTGAGCAAATCATTGATGCTAAATCATTGCCATCAATGCCACAGCTATCTGGCTTGTGGATGAGTATGGTTGAGCAAATTCAAGCGAGTTCGGAGCTTAGTAAATCTCAAATTGCGTTCATCAATGGTGAAGGCAACACACAAAAGGCTAATGCTTATCGCCTAGGTTCAATCGGCCTAGTGACTGACCAGGGCTATGTTAGCTGGAACACCCAGCGCGAAGATGCAATCGCGTATTTGAAACAACCATCAAATGGTCCAACATTCGCGTCGCTTTCCGCACTTGCGAATGGCGACGTATCTAATATCGTTGTCGATCCTTCTCGTGGATTCATGCTAGAACAATTGGCTTTGGAACCAAGCCTAACTGATCGTCTTCAAGCTGGTGGCGTAGTAGGCAAAGTGATTCTTGGCTTGTTGGCAATTGGTTTAATCATCGCATTGGTTCGTGGTATTTCTTTAGCTATCGCTCGTCAGAAAATTCGCGCACAACTGAAGAACCCTGAACAAGCGGGCGACAACCCTCTGGGTCGCGTTCTTGCAGTTTACAACAAAGAGCAAAACCAAACGGTTGAAGCACTAGAGTTACGTCTTTTAGAAGCCGTCGTTGATGAACAGACTCACTTAGAGAAAGGTTTATCGATGCTGAAACTTCTAGCTGCACTCGCTCCTATGCTTGGCTTGTTGGGCACCGTAACCGGCATGATCGAAACATTCCAAGTGATCACACAGTTTGGTAATGGTGACCCTAAAGTCATGGCTGGTGGTATTTCGATGGCGCTTGTAACAACGGTACTTGGCCTAGTTGCTGCAATGCCACTACTACTGGCACACAACATTCTCAGCACTCAATCAGAAAATATTCGCAATATTCTTGAGAAGCAGGGTATTGGCCTTGTTGCTGAGCAGGCAGAAAAGACAGTTGAATCAAAAGCTGTTGTTTCACCAGTTGGGACTGCTGCGTAATGGATATTTTGTCGGGTTCTCTATTACCAGCGAGTTGGTTAACGAGTGACTGGCTGCTGTCTTTATCAAGCTTTATGGAGCAGGGCGGTTTCGTCCTGTGGTGGCTAGCTGCTGTTGTCCTAGTGTATTGGGTGCTTGTGGTAGAACGCGTGCTTTATCTTGCGTTCTATTTTCCAAAACAACGCCAAGCTTGGATTACAAAGTGGCATGAAAGAGAAGACCACTCTTCTTGGCATGCCAAAGCCATTCGTGAAGGTTGGTTAGGACAAGCGAGTATTTTGCTTAACCAAAACTTGAATTTTATTAAACTGTTAGTCGCTATTTGTCCGATGTTGGGCTTGTTAGGCACCGTTACCGGTATGATCTCTGTTTTTGATGTCATGGCGACTCAAGGAAGCAGCGACCCTAAATTGATGGCTTCAGGTATCTCGTTAGCAACGCTGCCAACCATGGCGGGTATGGTTGCTGCACTAGCGGGCATGTTTGTTCACGCGCGTTTAGCGAAAGTGTGTAACCGTTTAGAATTAAAATTAGAAAAATCTTTAAGGAGTCAACGATGAGACTCGGTCGACGTCATTCTAAAAACGAAGAGGCTCAAATAGACCTTACTTCGATGCTTGATATCGTATTTATCATGCTTATTTTCTTTATTGTGACCAGTTCATTTGTTCGTGAATCAGGGGTTGAAGTCAATCGCCCACAAGCTTCTAACGTAGTAAGCCAAAAGGATGCGGGCATCTTTGTTGCGATTACGTCTGCGAATGACATTTTCATTGATAAACGTGTCGTTGATGTTGAACGTGTTCAAGCGACATTAGAACATTTATTACTAGAACAACCTGATGCATCTTTGGTTATCCAAGCGGATGAACACGCTTATAACGGAACGGTGGTTAAAGTGATGGACGCTGCTAAAGGTGCGGGTGTTAAGAACATTGCACTTGCTGCTGAAAAGCGATGATCTTGGAGGATCTTCATAAATGATTCGCCTTTTTCTTGCCTTACCGATAGCGGGGGTACTGGGTTTAGCTCTGTTTTCCTTCATGGCTTGGATGGTTGATAATGGCCATCAACGTTCTCCAGAAAGTGGTGAGACTTTAAGTTTTAACATGGTGATGGTGGAACAAGAACAAGACGTTCAAAGAAGACAACGTGCAGTTCCTGAACAACCAGAAATGCCAGAACCGCCACCAGAAGCGCAAACGTCTCAGTCACAAGCTGAAGTCACGCCTCTGAATTCGATGTCTTCGCTGCCTTCATTGGATTTGAATACATCGATTGATGGCCTAGCGATTAATGCGCCGACATTTTCTGATTTTGGGTCAAACCAACAGGCTATGCCTCTGTATCGAGTAGAACCTCGTTACCCAGCAAAAGCGCTTAAGCGTGGCGCTGAAGGCTTTGTTACATTGAGTTTTACTGTCGATGAGACGGGGCGCCCAGTTGATATTCAAGTCACTGACGCAAACCCACGTCGTATGTTTGAACGTGAAGCGATGAGAGCACTTAAAAAATGGAAATATCAACCGAAAGTCGTCGATGGAAAAGCGATAGCTCAGGTTGGTCAAACCGTGAAACTAGAGTTTAAGTTGGCAAAATGATGAAACAGATATGGATATTAGTGGGCTTGTTGTTAATGCCCCTTTCAACACAAGCAAAAGAGTTAACTCAATATACTGCTATTCGTGTTCAAAAAGCGCACAAGCTTGCTCAAGATGAACAGGTTAAACAGGCGATTGACGTTCTTGCAGGCTTGGAGCTTTCTAAAGGCTACGACAAAGCGTACGTAGCTCGTATGCTTGGTGTGTTTTACTGGCAAGATGGGAAAACTGACGCGGCGATTAAGCAGCTAACTTATGCCGTCGATACTAATTTGTTGGTCGATGAGCAAGCTTGGATAACGAAGCGCATGCTTGCTGATCTATTACTAAACGATCAGCAGTTTAAAAACGCGCTTCCGCACTATTACGAGTTAGTGAAAACAGCGCCAGAAAAGGAAAAGAAAGACACGCTTTGGATGCGAATTGCACAAGCTGAATACCAAATTGAAAACTGGTCGAAAGTACTAGTAGCCATTGGTAATCATGACAAGTTCAATTCAAAACCAGAGTTGTCGCCTCTATCACTAAAACTGGGTGCACAACTACAGTTAAAGCAGTGGAAGCAATCTATTCCAACACTGGAAAGCCTTATTGAACTTCAACCAGAAAAAGACAACTGGTGGCGTCAACTAGTGGGTATTCAACTAAGGTTAGAACGTAACCGAGATGCATTAAATACGTTGGCGCTGGCCGATCTACAAGGTGTTGAGCTTAAAAACTCAGACCGTAGGCTGCTTGCTCAATTGTATGCGAAACGAGGCATTCCAGAACGTGCTGCTGAAGAAATAAGTAAGTTAGATGACGCGAACAGTGACGTTCAACTTCTGGCTGAGCAAGCAACTTACTGGCAGCTAGCTAAAGAATGGGACAATGCCATTGAAGTGTGGACGTTAGCGTCTAAAAAGGACACTCAATATCATTGGAATGTGGCTCAGCTTTTGGTTCAGCAGGGTTACTATGACCGAGCGCTGGTTGTTTTAGACAAAGTGAAAGACAAAAACAAACAAGCCGACGTCGCATTGGCGAAAGTACGTTCTTGGTACAAGCTTAAGAACTTAGATAACGCCCTTGCTCAAGCCAAACGTGCGAACAACATTGAACCTTCTTCTGAAGCAAAAGGTTGGATCAAATATCTGACTCAGCTAAGAACAGTTAGTGATAACGGAAGTGTCTAACTGCTGATAGCTAAAAAAGAAGATAAGAGACAGCACATAGAAGCTAGAAATAAGAAATAAGAAATAAGAAAAGTAAAAGGGTGCCATTTGAACGTTCAAATGGCACCCTTTTTGATATCTTGCGTTAAAATTTTGCTCGCTTTGCTGTTTGGGAAAGTAAATAGCGAAAAACTAAGCTCTCAGCTTAAGTGTTAAGATCTTAAGGATTACACATCGTGCCGCTCGGAGTAGCACTTTGAATAACGCCGCTGTTATCAGCGATCCAGTTGATAGTGCAATCACGATACGGGTCCTTAAAGGTGTGCAAAATATTGCCATTATCTAACGGCTTTTTAGTCTCAACCCAAGCATAGTTTCGAGACTCCCAAAAACTGATAGGACGTGCTCGTTCAGTTAGATACAACTTTTGTACATCGGTTATGTTTGATCCGATGTGTTTTTGGAGGCGGTCTTGCTTACTTGCTATTTGGTTAGTACATGCCGTTAGCAACATGGCAAAAACTAAAATAATAATACGCATTTTTAAAATCCCTTTAAGCTTGTGTAACTGTATCCAATTTATAACTGATAAGTTTAATCTACTCTAAAGCACATCACATCAATCGCTGAACACATCGAGATCCTAATGATCTTTTAGTGATATCAGTACAAAACCCACTAAATACTCGTCCGTTCACACCATGGTTTTTATCTTAAAGTTGCTCAATCCATCAGCTTTAGCTTCTGTAGACCTTCAGTTTTTTGTTGACCTTTAAACGACTACTAAGCGCCATGAATATAAGTTAGCAAGAATATGCAAACAGTTCGATTACTTCCCATGTAATGTTATGTAAATTTCCTTACGCTGCTCGGCAAACGTAAACAATGTAAATTGAATGCCAATACGAATGATTATCAACTAAATTGTCGCCATAAAATTTATAGGTATTGGTTTGTATGTCGTTAAAAAGTAGGGCGGTTCAATCATGGGCTCGTCGACTTCATGTTTATATTTCAATGGCGCTTCTGTTCGTTGTTCTTTTCTTCTCAGTGACAGGTATCACCCTTAATCGACCTGAGTTATTTGAATCAACACAACCCAATATCCAACGATCTACGTTAACGCTTCCTACAAGTTTATTTTCAATCCAAGACGGGCGATTAAAAGCCGATGAAACGGCCTTTGAAACGTTTTTGTTTGAAGAAGCCAACCTATCGGGCGTTCCTTCAGGTTTAGACATCTACGCAGAGATTGAAAACGGTGAGTTGCTCATCGGCGAAGTGTCTATGGATTTTAAAGGACCAGGCTACAACGCCTCTGTGTTCGTTGACGTGACGTCTGAAATGGTGGAAGTCGAAACCACCAATTACGGCGTTATCGCACTGTTGAACGACCTACACAAAGGGCGTAATAGCGGTGAAGTTTGGAAATGGTTTATCGATATCACTGCGCTACTGATGATCTTCTTTGTGCTTACTGGCGTGTGCTTACTGTTACCTAAGAAAAAAACGCTCAATACCTCCATTAAATGGACGGTGTTTGGGTCTGCAATCTCTCTTGCTATCTATTTTGTCGCCGTGCCTTAACCCTTAATTAGCTTGATCAATCAGGTTGATGAGTCAGTTTGGTGAATCAACTTGAAGAACGAACTAAAGGTTAAACGGATTTAAAAGGTTGTTAAACATGAAAAAAATGAACTGGAGCAAGGCGCTTCTTGCTTTATCTCTTTTGCCAAGCCTAGGTATGGCACAAGCAATCCCTGATACGGCAAAACTTGATGTGAACTTTAAGCTGCCAAAGATTGATACCTCTATGTACGCACGTCCTTATGTGGCGGTGTGGGTAGAGAACAGCGAACGAAAGTCAGTGAAAACCATTGAGCTTTGGGTCGGTAAAGATGAATGGCTTAAAGATTTACGTAGCTGGTGGAGAAAGGTTGGACGTTACGATCGTGAATTGGTTGATGCAGTGACGTCTGCAACGCGCCCTGCTGGCCAGTACCGCTTCGTTTGGGATGGTAAGAGCGATGATGGCCAAACTCTAGAACAGGGCGAGTACACGGTTCATATCGAAGTTGTTCGCGAACACGGTGGCCGTAATTACCTTCGTCAAAAAGTATCGCTAACAGATTCAAACGCTTCTTATGAGCTAAAGGCGACGGAAGAGACGGGTGAAATCACTCTGAATTACATCGCTAAATAACAAGTGCGAATAGCAAACTGAACAGAATAGACAGCAGTCATCGTAGGCTCAGATAGAGCGACACGGCTAACAATTATAAATAATGGAATTGAACATGATGAAACAAACAAAAATCAAAGCACTTGCTCTAGCGAGTGTGATGGCATTCGGACTCGCAGCAACGACTGCAGCGCAAGCTCACCCGCGTTGGATCCTGCCGTCTCACTTTACCGTGTCTAAAGAAGGCGGTGACTGGCTAACGTTCGACGTGACTGCATCTCACGGTACGTTCGTTTTCGATAAGCCAGCAGGCAGTGAAAACGCTCATGTCATCATGCCAGACGGTCGCAGCGAGCGTCCAAACTTTGTTATTCGCGGTAAACGTCGTTCAATCTTTGATTTCTACTTTGAAGAAGAAGGCACGCACAAAGTGGCGATCAACAATGAGCCTTCTTACTACACGCAATACAAGGCCGGTCGTCGTGACACAGTGAAATGGATTAAAGCAAACAAAGCGGAACGTGACTCTGTGCTTCCTGAAAAGTCGCGTGACGTGGTAACACAAATCAGTTTCACCCGTGCAGAAAGCTACATCACAGTGGGTAAGCCATCGGATTCAGTATTTAAGATTGAAGGTAAGCTACTTGAAATGAAGCCAGTAACGCACCCTTCAGACATCATTGAAGGCGAACCGGTGACATTCCAATTCTTCTACAACGGTGAAATCCAGAAAGATGTAAAAGCGGAGATCACTCGTGAAGGCACGCTTTATCGCAACCACCAAGAGCAGATTGATGTAGTGAGCGATGAGAACGGTGAAATTACGTTTACTCCAGACGTAGCGGGTCGTTACGTAATGAAAGCTAACTACAAAGGTGAGTTGATTGATAACCCACTGGCTGATAAAGCGAGCGCGAACGTTCACTTAACGTTCGAAACACTGCTTCAATAATCGGTGATATCGGGGCTCGATCCCTGATTAAACGACCAAAAAACTTAAGGGCTCATTTGAGCCCTTTATCGCTCAGTTTACTTCTGAGAATTTGCACTGTGGCTAGGGTACGAACCATGACAATAAAAACAAAACTAAAATCGATAATCACTCCATGCTTAGCACTGGGACTTGGTTTCGCTGCATTACCTGCGCAAGCACACTTTCCACTGATGAGTTGCTGGTTTGAAGATAAAACCGTGGCCTGTGAAGCGGGTTACTCTGATGGTAGTAAAGCGATTGATTACGCGGTTGAGATGTACGATTACGAAGACAACTTGATTGCAAAAGAGATGACAGATAAGCGCTCTATCGTTGAATTTCCGAACCCCGATACTGAGTTTTACCTCGTATTCGATTCAGGCCATGAGTTTCCTGTTGAAGTCGACGTTGTTGAGATCAGCGAGAAATGATGATTCAAGGCGTACGTGCTGATACGGGTGGCAGAGAAGGCAAATGGGTAGGGCTGATCATTGTATTCATCTTGAGCTTTGCCACGGTCGCTATCCCATTTCATCAGGCAGAATCCAACGTGAAAGCGGTACTTGATCACCAAGTCTTGGTGACTGATGTTGAGCAAGAAAACCTGGCGATGTTATCAGAGCTACGTTTGGCGCACGAAGAGGTTCGTGATCTGCGTATGGACTTAGACGGCGAATGGCCGAGTGTTGTGTCACTTAAGGATGAATGGGTCGCGCCTTTCGTTGAAGACCAGAGTTGGAAGCGCAAAGGTTCTCATAATTGGTTATTGGACGAGCGTGGTTATTACTTTTCGACGCCAAGCGAATACGCTATACCAAGTGAACAAGCTACATCAAGTGAAGATACTGCACCAAGCGAACATGGCTTTGCAGACTCGTTTATTTTAAACGCGAACAGCGTCTCTCCTGAAATCTGGATCTACTTCGGTGGAGTAGCAGAACAGCCCAGTACTTTTGATCAACACACACTTGAGTCAGCGGGCTGGAAAATGGTCGTCAATGAATCAGAAGTTGAACAGCATGATGCTTCTTCTCATTAAACAATCCGGCTTACAAAAATGCTCACTAATAATAAGAGATTTACTATGCGAATTATGACTCTGTTCATGTCGTTATTGGCGGTGTTAATGACACCCAATGCATTGGCAAAAGAATACAAGATCGACAGCGACAAGCTAACGATTGGTATCACGCTTCAACCTTACTACAGCTATGTAAAAGCCGTGGTGGGTGACAAAGTGAACATCCTTCCATTGGTTGATGCTGGTTTTAATCCGCATAACTACTTGCCACAACCCAATGATTTGAAGCGATTGAGCCAGATGGATGCGATCGTGGTAAACGGTATTGGTCATGATGACTTCGCACTAAAAGTGATTTCAGCCGCGCAACGTGATGATTTAGTGGTAATCGAAGCGAACAAAGAAGTGCCTTTGCTTCCAGCATTAGGCCAATCTGTTGGTCAAGGTGCCGTGAACCCGCATACGTTTGTTGGTCTTTCGACAACGATTCAAAAGGTTTACACCATCGCGAGCGAAGTCTCTAAGCTCGACCCAGACAACGCTGCGTTTTATCGCAAGAACGCACGTAAATACGCCAAGCAATTTCGCTTTATGAAGCGTGATGCGATGTTGTCATTAGGTGAGCTAGACACTTCAGGCATGAAAGTAGCGACTACGCACAATGCTTACGGCTATATCCTTCAAGAGTTTGGTGTAGATGTCGCGGCGGTGATTGAGCCTGCACACGGTGTTGAACCAAGTGCGAGCCAACTGCAAGATACGATCGAAAAGATCCGCGCATCGGGTATTGATGTTCTGTTCTATGAGCTCAACATGCCAAACCGTTTTGTTGACACCATTGAAGCGGAAACAGGCGTGCAGCTTTACCGTTTTTCTCACATGACGCATGGCGAATATGAGGACGATAAAGTGGAGGTTGAAATGAAGAAGAACTTAGAAACGTTAATCGAAGCAATGAAATTTGCGGCGGCTAACCAAGCTAAAAGCGGGAATGCATAATGCTCGGCCCATCAATTTCAATCAATCAACTCGGTCTGCAATACGACAACAACGTGATTCTTGATGACATATCACTAGAACTCAAAGCGGGCGAGTGCCATGTTATCATGGGGCCAAATGGCGGAGGCAAAACATCTTTGCTGCGCTCTGTACTTGGCCTCACTCCTTTCTCTGGGCAAATCGATATTCATTGGCCTGAAAAGCCAAGTATTGGTTATGTCCCTCAAAAAGCGACCTTCGAATCTAGCTTACCTCTAACGGTAATGGATTTCGTACTGCTTAACCAAACTCGAATTCCGCTATTTTGGCGTCGTAAGTCCAAGCAGTTGGATCTTGCACTAGCGCAATTGGATCGCGTGGGTATGGCAACTCGTAGCGACCGCCGTATGGGGCAGTTATCGGGTGGTGAACAGCAACGTGTATTGTTTGCTCAAGCTCTACTGGATAACCCAAGTTTGTTGATGCTGGACGAACCGACAACAGGTATGGACGAGCAGGGCGTTCGTTATCTTGAATCGTTAATTCGTGAATGCGTTGATGAAGGCCGTACGATTCTTGCCGTTCACCACGATGTAACCGCGGTGCGTCGCCTTGAAGCCAATGTACATGTTGTGAATCGATTCTTAGTTGATAGTGGTTCGCATGAACAAGTGTTGCATCCAAGTAAAATTGAAAGCTTGTTCCAGCACTACAGCAGTGGTGCAACCATCGCCAAATCGAAGGCGGTTGCGTAATGGAATGGTTACGACAACTTGCCGTAAGTGGTGTTGAAGCGGGTTGGTTATCAGACAGCTTCATGTATGCGTTCATGGTGAATGCACTGGTTGCCGCATTATTACTGGGCCCGTTACTAGGTGGCCTTGGTACTTTGGTGATTGCAAAGCGTCTGGCTTTCTTCTCTGAAGCTGTCGGCCACGCGGCTTTAACCGGTATCGCTATCGGTGTTCTGCTTGGTGAGCCACCAGAAAACCCAATTATTGGCTTGTTTAGCTTCTGTATGATCTTCGCTTTGCTTCTTCACTTCGTAAGAAATAGAACCAACGTGCCATACGATACCTTAGTAGGTGTTTTTCTAGCTCTAGCGTTGGCAGTCGGCGCGGCATTGCTGATGTACGTGGCACGTAAAATTAATATTCACATGCTTGAGAACGTGTTGTTTGGTTCGATTCTAACGGTAACAGATCAAGACTTAGCCATTCTCGCAGGCAGTTGCGCACTCATCATTTTGCTCTTAATCCCGACGTTCAACCGCATTCTATTGACTTGTATCAGCCCTGATATTGCCAAGGTTCGTGGCTATAACACAAGTTTCTACGACTACTTGTTTGTCATGATGATCACCTTAGTGACAATTGCAGCAGTGAAGATTGTGGGTGCTGTTCTGGTTGGCGCATTGTTGTTAATACCTGGCGCTACCGCTCGGTTGCTGACTAAGCGCATGGGCAGCTTTGTTTTGCTGTCTGCATTGTTGGCAACCATCGCGTGTTTGGTCGGAACGGTGTTACCTATGGAACTTAAACTGCCAGTGCCATCGGGCGCTTCAATCATTATCGTTTCTGCGACCTTTTTCCTAGCGGCAACGCTATACCGAATTGTAAGAAAGGCATAATCATGACTTCTTTAATGAATCGAATCTCAAGTTCACTCAAAGCAATGGCTCAAGTGAGTACTCTTGGTGGTGTGTTGTTAGGTGGCTCAATAGTATCTTTCAACGTTAATGCAGAGGATATCCTCACCAGTACGCCTGTGACTTATGCGTTGGCGACAGAGCTAACCAAAGGCACCGATATTACGACTGAATATCTACCGCCGAAACGCTACGGTATTGATCGTCTGCCTAACTGGTTTGGTACTAAGGGTTCAAACAAGGTGCTTAAATCAGGTGAAAAGGCAACTGTAGCAGTAACGCTGTCGTCCATCTGGCAAGCTGACCCTACTTTTGTATACGCAAGGCAGGGAAACATCCGTTTGGTTGAGGTGGATGCGGCTCAAGCGATTACACCGCGCGCGCAAGGTGTTGCAGCGCTGACGTTATCGAGTGGTGATGTGTCTAAGTTCGCGTGGTTAAACCCAACTAACTTAACGCGTATGGCGGCAATTGTGGCTGATGACTTTAAGTTATTGTGGCCGGCGCAAGCAAAGACAATTGATAGCAACTTACAACGTGTGATGCTTGATGTTCGCGAGCTGATTAACAAGCAACAAGCGGTATTGCTGGATAACGACGTAGATTCAGTGTTGTTGCTTTCAGAAAGCTTGGAAGATTTTGCTTCGGGCAGCCAACTGTTTGTTGAAGAGCGTATGTTCAAAGCTGAGCTTGAATGGACAGAGCAAGATAAAGCGAAACTCAAAGCGATGTTTTCAGAAGACGACGCGTTATGGTTAGTCACAGCGAAAAAGCCAACGACGTTGATTAAGTCGCTGGTACCGAATGAGCGAATTCTTGTTGTAGACTCGGTAGACCGTTGGGGAAGTGCAGGCATTAATACAAAAGCGCCGTTCGGACGCTGGGAAGTTGAACCTTTCAAAGGTTAATAAAATAGCCTAGTCGCTAGTTCAAAACGGTAGGATCAAAAAAGCAGCCCAAATAGAGGCTGCTTTTTTGTTCTTGTCCGTTGGCTCTGGGTAGAGTGTTGGGAAAGAAGTCTGCTAGCTTAAAACTTACTCTGCAGCTTTTGTCTCTTCAGTTTCTATACCAGCTTCTACTGTAGACTCTACCGTGCCTTCTGCTTGCTCTTCAGCTTCCATTTTTGCGCGGTCAGCTTTAGAAATATAGCGAGGTTTGTTGCTACCATGCAGTTTAGAAGTCGCTTGTTTCTGTCTTTTCTTTAGAATTTGATTGATTTTTTTCTTACGGTTCATTGCTGCATAGCCTTGTATTTAGTTTATGCGGTGGAGGATAATCATTTTAGATCTAGAACTCAATATTTACATGCTATCCAGCAAGGAAAATATCACTATGCAGGCAGTCGAAACCGCACGCTTACGATTAAGAATGATCGCATCTCAAGATGCGGCGTTTATTCAGCGATTATATAGCTCAGAAGATTTCTTGCGTTACATTGGAAACAAGGAAATCACTGATACTAGCAAGGCTGTTGAATACATCGAAAACAACATTCTTAAGATGTATAGAGAGAAGGGTGTGTGTTTACTGATGGTCGAAATCAAAGCCTCTTCAACGCCAATCGGTGTCTGTGGTTTGATTAAAAGAGACACATTAGAGGCGCATGATATTAGTTATGGTTTTGTACCTGAAGTGTATGGGCAAGGTTTTGCAAAGGAAGCGGCACAAGCGATAATTGAACAAGCTCAACATAATGCTGATATCGATCATTTAGTTGCCATCACGACCTCTGATAATATTCGAAGCATTGCATTGCTTACTAAGTTAGGCTTTGTGTTCGAACGAGTCGAGGACGTATTAAGTGAAAGCGTCAACCTCAACCTGTACGGTCTATCACTGAGTAATTAATCATGTTTCAACATAACAATATTCTGCAAGGCGGACTCGCAACCGAGTACAAAACCGTTATCGCTATGGTGCACATCTATTGTAAAGATCACCACGGTGCGGTTCGTCAGATCAATTCGTTATGTGAAGAGTGTGAGCAACTTTTACGTTATGCCGAGACACGACTCGATAGATGTCCTTATGGCGAGGCGAAGCCAACCTGCAATAAGTGTCCGATTCACTGCTATAAACCTGACCCGAAAGAGCAAATGCGTTTGGTGATGCGTTATGCTGGGCCAAGAATGCTACTCAAGCATCCGATTTTAGCGATCAGGCATTTGATTCATGAGAAACGGAAAGTGCCAGAGAAGCCACTGCCGAATGTGTCTAATCGTCATATCCGAATGAATAAGAAGTAATGATATCTGGAAAGACAAAAACATGAAAAGGTCTGATTGCTCAGACCTTTTCATGTTTCTATTCGGTGCTTAAACCAAGGGCTTAAACCAAGGGCTTAAACCAAGGGCTTAAACCAAAGGAATTAAACATAGAAGGCTACGCAGTTTGTGGTTCTTCGTAGGTAACCGTCAGGTTGTTGATCCAGCGTCGGCTCAAGTAACGGTGTGAGCATATAGCTAACTTCATTACTTCTTCTACCAACATCAAACCATAGATGTATTTGAAATCCCATCCAGCGACAAACGCGCCGTAAACACATACTGGAATACCCACCATCCACATCGCAATGAAATCCATTCGCAGGCAAAAAGCGTTATCACCACCAGCACGAATAATACCGTTAATGATCACCATGTTTAGCATGCGAATTACGACAGCAAAGCACATGATCATCATTGCTGGCGCGGCGAGTGGATATAACTTATCGTCTGTTAAGTTCAGCCAACTCAATACGTGCTCTTTGCCTAGGAAGAGAAGAAGGCCGACAACCGCGCCAAACCCAATCACCGCTTTTATGAACGTCAGACCCATGCTCATTGCGTCATCAAATTCATCACGGCCGAGTGAGTGACCAAGCAATACTGAACACGCCACCGAAATACCAAAGAATATTGAGTAACACAGCGATTCAAATGGTGCGAGCATCGAGAACACTGCAAGCTCAGTCGTGCCCATGTGACCGAAAATCATTTGATATGCCATGGTGCCCATTGCCCACAACACAGCATTCATCGTCAACGGCAAAGCAATGCGACGGTAAGACAGCCACAATGACGGACGATGTGGTGAGCTTGGGGTGGTTAACAGCCAGTGTTTACGTATACGCATGTAACTATACATCAAGCCGACTTGAATCAATCGCGCTAAAGTTGTCGCCAATGCCGCACCCGCGACGCCCATTGCTGGAATGCCGAAAGCACCTTTAATAAGAACGAAGTTCAACGCAATGTTGAGTGCGATGGTAACGCCGCCTAATAATAGTGGAGTTACGGTGTCACCTGAAGATCGCATGCTCGCTTCTACCACGACCACAATATGAGTCAGCAGCAGAACAGGGAAGCCGTACCAAAGGTAAGTCGCACCAAGCTCAATCACGGTTTGATCGCTGGTTTGCAACATCATTAAAAACTGAGAACCAAGAGTGATGATTGCAGTGACAGGCAACAGAACTTTTAAGCCAAAAACCATTGCTATGGATGACACAGTACGTGCGCTTTTACGGTCATTCTTTCCCCAGTATTGAGCGACTAATGTACCGTTTGCCGAGGCCAACCCTGCCATAATCATAATAGCAACGAAGTGCCATTTTGATGCAATTCCCACAGCGGCTGCTGCTTCCATTCCAAAATCACTGACCATTAAGACGTCAGCAAGGGCAAGAATAGCAACCAGCGCACTTTGCAAAGCCACAGGCAAACCAAGTTTAACGATACGAGGTAAGATGCTATCTGGCTTGTTATTCATAGATGAGTTAGGGTTGATGTTAGTTGTCATAAGCTCTCCGATTTATGGCAGAACTATAGTGATTTGAGCGAAGTAACAACATGTTTAAAAAACAACAAAACCTGTGCGAATCCGTCATTGATACCATGAAACCTAAATCAACGTGGCAAGATGATGTTTTTCTCGCGGAACATTGCAAAGAACGTTTTTTAACCGTTGAAGATATCCCAGAGATGAAAAGCTGTGGTGTCTACATGGGGGGTATGGCGAAGCTGTACGACGCGTATTGGGTTGAGCGTGAATCTGTGAATGTTCATACGTTGATTTTTACCCAAGAAGGGGGCGGAATTCTAACCACTGCAACCTCGGTACAAGCCATCACGCCATACACACTTGTGGTTCTGCCTGCGGAAACCCCATTTCGCTTTGAGCTTGATCCTCAATACAACTATTGGAAAATGGCTTGGATGCTGACGCCCGACACCTTGCAATGGCAACATATTGCGAGCTTAGGCCAAAGCATTGTGCCTTTCGGAGAATGCGAACAAATCTGGTCGTTGATGAATTTGGTTCACTTTGAAATTGGCGGCAGGGCCAGTTTTAGAAAGCTACTCATGAGTGAGATCATTCGAACCCTCACAGGGTTTGAACCGAAGTCCACCAGCACCACCGCGCGGGTGCAGGCGTTATACAATGAAATCGAGAGCAGTCTACATTTAGCGTGGACAGTAGCTGGGATGGCCGAGCGTGTTTTCATCAGTGAAGAGCAGTTAAATCGGGTCACAAAGTCATTGTTTAACGTTTCTCCTCGTAGCAAATTGATTCAGCTTAGAATGGACAAAGCGACCAGTTTGTTGAAGCAGCAAGATTGGTCGGTATCGATGATTGCTAACCGTCTAGGCTACAAAGATCCCTATAACTTCTCCCATCGATTTAAAAAGCATTTTGGCTTATCGCCAAGCCAATATCGCAAGAGCTATCGGCTGAAAAGCTAACTAATTGATTTTTATATTAGATAGTAGTCTAGCTGTGACTCATTATAGGTAAAGGTCTGGCGTTCTGTATGTGGAATCTAAAATAGCATTTAGAAGTATTCATTCGCCTACCTAATAAGCAATAAATTCACTGCATATAGATGTTTGTCAGTTTAGTGGTTTACTCTATACTGTACTGTACTGTACTGTACTGTACTGTATGGTGCTGTTGGAAAATATTTTAGAAGACGTCTGCTTATGCAACTCGAGGAATCAATGCAACAACTGATCAATGAATTGGATGATTTTGTGCTTCCGCCGAAGCTCATTTTAGACAACAAAGAGTTTCAATCGGGCACGAAAATTGTGCGAAAACAGGGTTGTGGTTCGATTATTGGGACGCTCTCTGAACCTCACCGTAAGGTACTTTGCTACCTTTATTTAAATAAAGGTCAAGTGGTCAGCAAACAAATTTTGAAGAGCGTTGGCTGGGCAGGTAAAGCTGTGACGTCCGCTTCAGTACTTGTGGCTATTTACGAAATCAGGAGGATCCTCGACTGTCACTGTATACAAACCGTTTCAAACGAAGGGTATGTGATGGATTATTAAATAATCCTCCTTTGACATCCTGTTAATATTTTAATAATAAAAATTTAATCTCTTTACCGTACGAATTCCATTGATTATCGTCAATTCTAAACGTCCACTTATAAGCGGCGTTATATAAAAATGACTGAATCTGACTTTGTCGCTGGCTATATAGTAAGGGAAATGTATAAAAATGGACTCTTATCCTGCAATAGAAACGAACCGCTCTGAAAATAACGTAGTACTTGAATTAAACGGTAAAATTGTTGAGCTTAACACTAAGCTAATTCGCAACGTTGAAAATGGTTATGTGCTAGCCACTATGCCGTTGGCGTATAGAAAAATCATTCTGTTTATGAATAGACATCGTGGTAAGTTGCTTAGTGTCGGTCAATTGAAGAAGGTTGGCTGGGAAAATGAAAAAGTCACTAACTCATCAGTCATCGTTGCGATATCTGAAATTAGGTCATTGTTTGGAGACGGCTTAATCATGACTATTACTGGCGAAGGCTACGTATTTCAGCCTTAACAATGTGAGCTAAGTGATATCTATTCTCGATCTTTCCTCCAGATGACCAATTAAAAAGGGCCCTTCGCTTAGACGTAAAGTCATAACTCAGAGCCCAAATTTCACTACTAATTCAACGGCTTGCTTTTATGCTTAGCTGCCGATTTTAATACGTTATTACGTTATTACGTTATTACTTAGTTGCTTGGTTACTGGCTGTTATTCGCCTGCAATCTGAAGTGGAGAGCGCTTTAGGCTTGCAATCAACATGTATATGGTTGTCGCTAGCAGAGACGCAAACAGGTAAGTGAATAGTCCTGCTTGAGAATCCATAAAGCTATCAGCAACTAATGGCCCTGCGACTGAACCCACGCTGTAACACAACAACATAACCTGAGTCACTGACACTAGGTAGTTCGGATCTAAGTTACGACAACCCAAGTTAATTGCAATTGGGTAAAGTGCAAACGTCGCCATGCCCAGTACAAATAGGCTCATGCCTAGTACGTAAAAATCATGGTTGATGGTGAGCACGCCAATGCTTGCAACCCCTAGTAGGCAAAACAGAGCCATCAATAACACTTGTCCTATGTGGTGAGATAACCATGTCACCATCGGTTGAACAGCCATACCACCCATGATCACCAACGCCATCAAACCACCAATATCTTGGTGTGCGATGTTACGTTGAGCAAGCTCTACAGGCATCAATCCGTAAATAGAACCAAGTGTTAGCCCTGAAACAATGCAACCAATTAAAGCGCTGTGGCTTAGCTTGCTGATTTGTTTCAGTGATAGAGACTGCGCATCGTGAATTTGTGGTGCTGTCGCTTGTCCGTACATCAATACGATGATTGCCCCAAACAGCAGGGTGAACATTGCAATGAAAGGCACGCCACCCGTAATACCAAGGTATCCTATGCCAAGTTGACCAACGGCAGAACCGCTATACAACGAACACATGTAAACCCCTAGACGTTTCGCACGTTGAGATTCGTCACCGCTCATTAGCCAAGACTCTACAATCACAAAGATCCCGGCGACCGAGACACCCGCGACGAAACGAGCTAAAAGCCAAACTGATTGATGTGGCGCCAACGGTAATACAAGAATTGTTGCGATAAAAATGGCCAGTGCGATAACGAACGCGTCTTTGTGACCAACACGAGCGATTGCTCGTTCAATCAATAAGGTTCCTGCCAAAAGTCCCGCATAGAATGCACTTGCCAACCAACTCGATAGATTACTGTCTAAGCCATATTCAGACAGCATTAATGGTAATGAACTCATTAAGTAGCCTGAAGCGATAGCGTAAAAAGACAATGCAATAACCGGAACAGTTATGCGAGTTGTTGGTTGGATGTTGTCCAATGCAGGAGCCTCTAAATAGTGAAAGAAACGATGAATTTTCCGCGACTATGTAGGAGAAACTGAATTGGGTAAAACGAATAAAAATGGTCGTTAAGATAAAAGAAATTTATCGCCAGTCTAAACAAAAATACCATTGCGATATTTTACTATTTAGCAAAGCTTTATGCGGTCAAAAAGCCGTTAATCTCTTCTTCATCGACTATTTGATTTGTAAGTAGAGCGTATAGTAATTGGCTCTATCTGATTTCTATATGGCGTGAGATTTAGTGTTAGACGGCCTCTTTACGATATTGACGTGGCGAGCTTCCACTCCATTTTCTAAAGGCATGTCGAAAGTTAGCACTGTCAGAAAACCCAACGCGTTCGGATATCTCTTCAATGCTCATTTGAGTTGAAGAAAGGTAGTGTCGTGAAAGGTGAAAACGAACATGATCAAGAATCTTCTGATAACTCGTATCAAGCGCTTTGAGGTGTCGGCGCAGCGTCCGAGAAGACATCCCCAATTCTGCAGCGATAGATTCTATCGAAGGGTAACATCCAGGCCTTTCAATCAACATTTGAGAGACTTTTTCTTTCAGGCTTGTGGGTGCACTGACTTTCGCCAACATGTCATCACACGATTTTAAACACATCTGTAATGTAATGGCATTGGCGGTAGGAAGTGGTGCGTACAAGCTTGTCGCGTCGAACTGCCATTCAAGGCGATCACAATTGAACTCAACCGGGCAACGGAAAATCTCTGTATATAAATCGCCGTATTCAGGTTTGGGATATGGGAATCGAATCACTTGGGATGGAAAGGGTTGCTGTAGCACTACTGAACACCGCGTAACCCAAAACACCGAAGTCACTGAACCGCGCTTGTTGACCGACTTTGAGCCCTAAACCTTCTTCGTTGGTATTCGCTAGCGCGTTGCTAAACACCGCCAACTTTTGCGCCAAGGTAATGTGCGTGTCTGGCGTGTTGAGTTGGAGATCATCTATGTTACTGCCTTCAAGCAATTGTTCGATACTGAGAGCTGGCGACATGTAGCGATGCAGTAATTGAAGATCAAGAATACCGAATGCTTGCATATCCGGTTCGTAAACTGCGGTGTATTCCATAGGCTGCCTCTTGTTGAAGATCATTATCTTAGCCGAACTTCTAACGCGATTGCGTCAGGTTTGTTTCAACTTTCGCTAGCTTGTTCAAACTTTAATTTGTTCTATTAAAGCTGTGTCCGAATATCACCGTTTTTTGTCTTTTTGAAACCCGTTCGAAATGTTATCAAAATGTTGCAATTTAACAAGTTGCCAATTAGTCAAAACTCGCAACTGCATAAATTAGATAAGCAAAAATCATTCAGGCTACAACGTCAATACTCATTACAGCCTTAATACAACGTCTACGGTGACCGTGACTAATAGGTCTATGCCGAATAAGGAGATCATGGATGCACAATCTTGCTGTTAACTTGGAGCGCAGCGCTTCGCTTTTCCCAACTAAAGCCGCTCTGCGTATGGGCACGGATGAACTCAGTTTTTCGCAGTTAGAACAACTTTCCGGAAATGTTGCCGCCAACCTGAAAAGGCTTGGGTTGCAGAAAGGGGACAAGGTCGCGTTGTCGTGTCCGAATGTTACGTATTTCCCAATCGCTTATTACGGGATTTTAAAAGCGGGGTGTGTAGTTGTGCCTTTGAACGTACTATTTAAGGCCAGAGAGATTGCTTATCACCTCAACGATTCCGATGCGAAAGCTTATTTATGCTTTGAGGGCAGTGAAGAGCTACCCATTGGACGTTATGGATTTCAAGGCTTTGAGCAAGCAGATCACTGTGAGCATTTTATCGAGATGCCAATACCAGCTATTTCCATGTCAACTCTAACCAGCATCGCATCTTCTTTTACTGAAGCATATGAGCCGCATGAATCAATGGTTGACTGGTTAGCACAACCTTTAACAACCTTTGAGTCAGTGGCTTGTCATGGTGATGATACCGCGGTGATCCTCTACACTTCTGGCACCACGGGTCAGCCAAAAGGGGCTGAGCTTTCTCACACCAACATGCAAACTAACGCGATGTCGTCTCAGTACTTAATGAGATTGGAATACAGTGACACGACAATGGCCACACTCCCTTTATTCCACAGTTTCGGCCAGACAGTCATGATGAACGCGAGCGTGTTAACGGGTTCAACCATGGTGTTGATTCCGCGCTTTGAACCGTTACTGGTGATTGAACAGATCATTACTCACAAAGTGAGTGTGTTTGCTGGTGTTCCAACCATGTATATCGCGCTATTACGTGCTGGTGAAGAATCTCCTGATAGCTCAGATAACGCAAACAAACGTTCTGAACAGGTCAAGCACAGCTTAAGGCTCGGCGTTTCTGGCGGTGCTTCTATGCCTCTTGAGGTTATCCGACAATTTGAATCGCGCTTTGAGCTTCCTGTATTGGAAGGCTATGGTTTATCTGAAACAGCGCCCGTTGCTACGTTTAACCATATTGATGGTGACCGATTGTCAGGCAGTGTTGGCCAACCTTTGTGCGGTCATCTAATTAAAATCGCAGATATACAAGGTAACTCTGTCTCGATGGGAGAGCTGGGTGAAGTGTGTATCAAAAGCCCAAGTGTCATGAAGGGTTACTATAAAAGACCGGAAGCTACGACAGAAGCAATCAGAGACGGTTGGTTCTTAACGGGAGATATCGGACGGACCGATGAGCACGGCAATTTGTTCATTGTCGATCGAGTCAAAGACATGATCATCCGTGGTGGTTACAACGTGTATCCGCGTGAAGTAGAAGAAGTTTTGATGTGTCACCCTGATGTAGAAATGGTCGCGGTGGTTGGTGAACATCATGACCATTTAGGCGAAGAGATTCATGCACATGTCGTGCTTCATGAACATACAGAATGTGATAGTAAGGCTTTGATAGCATGGTGCCGTGAGCAGCTAGCTGATTACAAATACCCACGTAAGGTATTCATACGAAAAGCGTTACCGATGACGGCGACAGGCAAAATATTGAAGCGAGATTTACACCCATTACAAATAGCGGAGACGATCAATGGATAATTATGATTTTATTGTTGTTGGTGGTGGCTCTGCAGGGTGTGTATTGGCTTCGCGGCTGTCGGAAGACCCGAATATTACGGTGTGCTTATTGGAGGCGGGTGGAAAAGACACAAGCCCATTTATCCATACTCCGGTTGGCGTGGTGGCAATGATGCCAACCAAACTCAATAACTGGGCTTTTGAAACCGTTGAACAACCGGGTTTGAATGGCCGTAAAGGTTACCAACCGAGAGGTAAGACACTTGGCGGTTCTAGCTCTATCAATGCCATGATGTATGCGCGTGGGCATCGTTACGACTACGATACATGGGAAAGCTTGGGTAACACTGGTTGGAATTATGAATCCTGTTTGCCTTACTTTAAGAAAGCGGAAAATAACGAAGTTCACCAAGATGAGTACCATGGCCAAGGTGGTCCTCTGAATGTGGCCAATCTTAGATCGCCAAGCCCTATGCTTGAACGCTACTTAACAGCCTGCGAATCGATAGGCGTGCCTCGTAACGAGGACATTAACGGTGCTGCTCAGTTTGGGGCGATGCCGACCCAGGTCACTCAGCTGAATGGTGAACGATGCAGCGCTGCCAAGGCTTACTTAACGCCAAACCTTTCACGATCGAATCTCACGGTCGTTACTAAAGCCACCACACATAAGGTCTTGTTTGAAGGTAAGAAAGCGGTTGGCGTTGAATATGGGTCTAACGGACAGCGTTATAAGATTCAATGCAGCAAAGAAGTGATTCTATCTGCTGGTGCATTTGGTTCTCCTCAATTGTTGTTACTGTCGGGTGTAGGCGCTAAGTCTGAATTAGAGGCGCATGGCATCGAACAAGTTCACGAACTGCCCGGTGTCGGCAAGAACCTCCAAGACCATATCGACTTAGTCCATTCGTACAAATGCAGTGAAAAGCGTGAAACTTTTGGTATCTCGCTACAAATGGCCTCTGAAATGACCAAAGCTCTGCCGCTATGGCACAAAGAACGACGCGGGAAAATGAGTAGCAACTTTGCTGAAGGGATTGGTTTTCTTTGTTCCGAAGAGCATATCGCCGTACCGGATTTAGAGTTTGTATTTGTGGTCGCTGTGGTCGATGACCATGCAAGAAAAATCCATACCAGTCATGGTTTTACCTCCCATGTCACCTTGTTGCGACCGAAGAGCCATGGCAGCGTAACGCTAAATAGCAGTGATCCCTATGATCCACCAAGGATCGATCCGGCGTTCTTCAGTGACCCTGAAGATATGGATATCATGATTAAGGGCTGGAAAAAGCAGTATCAAATGCTAGAGAGTTCTGCGTTTGGTGACATTAGTGGTGATGCTTTCTACCCAGTAAACGCAGATGATGACGAGGCTATCGAGCAAGATATTCGTAATCGCGCTGACACCCAATATCATCCAGTTGGAACCTGCAAAATGGGAACCGATGACGATTTGTTAGCCGTGGTTGATAAAGATCTTAAGGTATATGGTTTGACTAACTTGAGAGTTGTAGATGCCTCGATAATGCCGACGTTAGTGGGTGGGAATACAAACGCGCCAACTATTATGATTGCTGAAAAAATTGCAGTTCAGATCAAAGAACAATATGGGTTTAGCATTCAGCATACCAATGAACAGGCAGCAGACGAGATGATTGTGTAATTGAGAGAAATAGATATAACTAATTGATTTACAGTAGGTTAGAGAATCTTATTTAGGTAAGGCTCTCTAACCTATTTTTTGTATGCTTGTGAAAGCACAAGCTAAATCCAAAGCGAGATAAATGCGAATCTATTTGGTTAAATCTTGATTAAGCCATTGATCAAATTGACCTTTTGGTAACGCGCCATTAATCGTATCGACACGTTGACCGTTTTTGAACACCATCACCGTGGGAATACTTCTGATTTGATACATAGCAGCAAGCTGTTGCTGAGCCTCAGTATCAATCTTAACGAATCGAACATCTCCCGAACGCTCTTTCGCGACGTCGCTGAACACTGGCGCAAAGCCAACACATGGGTTGCACCATGTTGCCCAGAAATCGACAACCACAGGCTGTGAACTGTTTAAGATAGATTGGAAATTAAGTGATGTTCCTTCGATTGGAGCACCATCGAGCAACGCTTCTTTGCATTTACCACAAGTAGGGGTTTCTGAGATTCTTTCTGAAGGAACTCGGTTTACGCCCTTACAAGATGGGCAACGTGTGTTGAATGTAGACATAACTTTCTCTTTTTATTGTCACTTCCGTGTCTAACGCGATTTACGAATCGAGCACGGAACGCTTATACTGTTTAAAACTAGAATACGATACTTAAATAAAAACAAACAATAAATAGGTAAATGATGACAAAATTTTACGCCGAAATTACTGGTTGGGGAAAGTGTCTGCCACCAGCCGTGCTGTCTAATGACGATTTAAGTACTTTCATTGATACCTCAGATGAGTGGATTCGTACCCGAACAGGCATCGAAAACCGTCGTATCAGTCATGTAAATACCTCTGAACTTGCCACTGTTGCAGCGAAGCATGCAATGGCATGTGCTGGCCTGACCGCTGATGATATCGATATTGTGATCATCGCGACGTGCAGCCCAGACTCCCTTATCCCAAATACCGCGTCTAAAGTTCAACAGAACTTAGGCATTAAGAGCGCAGCGGCTTTCGACCTCAACGCGGCATGTACTGGATTCATTTACGGTGTTGAAACCGCGACTCGACTGATTCAAGCGGGTAACTACCGTAATGCTATCGTTGTGGGTGCTGAGCGTCTTTCATTCTTCATTGATTGGACTAAGCGTGATACTGCAGTTCTTTTCGGTGATGGCGCTGGCGCTGTGGTTCTATCTCGCACTGAAGAACAAGTCGGCTTACAAGAAGCTCAGATCGGTTGTGATGCTGAAGGCCGTGATATTCTAGCGGTACCAAAATTCGGTACTTCTATGGACCGCTTTGCGGCTGATAACGGTTACTGGGACTTTGATTTCGTTGGTAAAGAGATCTTCAAGCGTGCAGTGAAAGGCATGGGCGCAGCGGCACACACAGTACTGAGCCGCACAGGTATCTCAACCGATAACATTGACGTTGTGATCCCGCACCAAGCAAACATCCGAATCATTCAAACCCTGTGTGATATAGCGGGTATCGAGCGCGAAAAAGCGTTTGTTAACATCCAAAACTACGGCAACACATCGGCAGCGACTGTGCCGATTGCATTGTGTGAATCGCTAGAGCAAGGTTTCGTTAAGCCTAACAACAATATTCTTGTTGCGGCATTTGGTGCGGGTTTAACGTGGGGTGCTGGCCATATTAAATGGGGTAGTCGTGTTGAACCGTTAGGTCAATCGGATGCTAAGCTTCCAGAAGCTGATAAATCCGCTTTAGAGCTTCTAGAAAGAGCCATTTTACACTGTAAAACACACCCGAATTCAGCGAGCGAATAACGCTGATGAGCCCAATTCGTCTTGTAAGCAAAGTACGTCTTATGACGAAAGCCGACCTCGATGGGGCGGCTTTCGTCCACCAAGCAGCCTTTGTTCGACAGCAAAATTCGCGAGAGTGGTTACAATGTAACTTAAATGCCGCGCCGCGCTTTCTTAACTTTGTTGCAGAGAGCGAAGGCGAGATCGTGGGTTACATTATTTGGGTTCAGAAGAGTGGGTTTAGACCTCAAGCTGTATTGGAGTTAGAACAACTTGCCGTGTTACCTAGTGCACAGGGTAAAGGATTAGGCAAGAAGCTGATTCTTGATTCGCTGCCGCAAGTAAAGCAGCAGCTAGCGCAGCAAGGGTCAACACTAAAGCATGTTCTGGTTACCACCAGAGCAGACAATTTTGCACAAAAACTGTATCAGTCGACATTAGGCGCTGAAGTCGAAGCCACGATTTCAAACCTTTATTCTGCTGATGAAGTGCTTATGATCGCTCGCAATGTGGGTGAGCGGGTCTGATAGCTGATTTATTAGAACTGATAGTTGTCAGCGATATAAGTCGGCCATCAGCGATAAATATTTGACTAGGGACTTGTAGAGTCCCTTTTGTTATTTCTTAGGAAGTGTTTTGAAGAAAGTTTTAGCAATTGGCTACGTTTGGCCAGAACCGAACTCATCGGCGGCAGGCAGCCATATGATGTCTCTTTTACGCCTGTTCAAGAGACAAGGTTGGTCCGTTGAATTTGCAACGCCAGCTCAAGAAACCGAGCACATGATCGATCTGTCTGAAGAGGGCATCACAAGCCAATCTATACAGTTAAATTGCGATAGCTTTGACCAGTACATTGAAGAGCTGCAACCTGATGTCGTGATGTTTGACCGCTTTATGATGGAAGAGCAATTTGGATGGCGTGTGGAGAAGGTATGCCCGAATGCATTTAAGTTGCTGGATACGGAAGATTTGCAGTTCCTACGTAATGCTCGACATGAAGCTGTTAAGAAAGAGACAGAACTGACTAAAGCGCATTTGTACAGTGACTTGGCTAAACGTGAAATTGCCGCGATTTTACGCTGTGATCTTTCGTTGATCATTTCTAGCTATGAGATGGATCTGCTTAAATCTGAGTTCAATATCGATCCAACACTGCTTCACCACTTGCCGTTCATGGTTGATCTCAACACTCTAGCTGAAAGCACGAAAAGCTTTGAAGAGCGTAAGCATTTCATGACGATAGGTAACTTCAGACACGCACCGAACTGGGATGCCGTACTTCAGTTACAAAAGATTTGGCCGAAGATTCGTAAGCAGTTGCCTGACACAGAACTTCACATTTATGGATCGTACCCGCCACCGAAAGCGACGGCATTGCATAACCCTAAAACCGGTTTCCATATCAAAGGTTGGGCGAAAGACGCTCAAGAAGTGATGGAACAAGCTCGTGTGTGTGTTGCACCCCTTCGATTTGGTGCGGGCATTAAAGGCAAGTTGCTAGATGCGATGAAGCTACAAACTCCGAACGTGACCAGTGAAATTGGTAGCGAAGGCATGTTACCGCAAGGCGAACTGCAATGGCCTGGTGCGGTTGCCGATGATATCGACGAGTTTGTTGAAGCTGCAGTTGCCCTCTATAAAGATGAAGAGAAGTGGCTGAAAGCACAAAGCCAATGTCATTCAATCCTTGAAGCGTACTACGAGCAGAATCAACTCGGCGACGCATTGATTGAGCGATTAACTGCGTTAGAGTCTGAACTTGAATCTCATCGACTGGATAACTTCTTTGGTTCAATGCTCAAGCACCACAGCATGGCGAGCACCAAGTACATGTCGCAGTGGATAGCTGAAAAGAACAAGACTAAATAACTGATAAAATATAACCGAATCAAATAATAAGCCCTTAGGTTAACGCCTAGGGGCTTTTTTAATGCGGGGCGCTTTCTATTCCAGACTTACAAAACGAAACATACTAGCTCTACATTAGCATTGACTAATTTACATTTATTAGTAAACTCTAATTTATAGTTTGTTATGAGTTTATGATGTTTGTGGATAGGAGAGGTCGGTGATGGGTTTAATACCTTGGGATGCATTGTTCGGTGGCATGTTGTTAGGTGCGTCGGCAATTATACTTATGTTAGGCATAGGGCGAGTAGCAGGAATCAGCGGTATTGTTAGCCGACTACTGCCATCAGGTTCGAATAATAGTGCAAGCAAGGCTTCTCAATCAGGTACGGGTAACAACGTTGAGAAGACCGAAAAGCACTGGCGCATCGCCTTTGTTGTGGGAATGATCATAAGTGGTTGGCTATTAATCCCGACAGGTTACCAACTTCCACAGTTAGAAGAGATGAATTTCGTTTTAGTCATTATTGCTGGTCTTTTGGTTGGCTTTGGTACTAAAACAGCAAATGGTTGTACTAGCGGCCATGGCATTGTGGGAATGGCTCGTTTATCTAAACGTTCTATTGTTGCGACCTGCGTATTTATGGGCGTGGCAATCGTAACCGTGTTTATCAAGAACCTGATTGGCTTGGGGGCATAATGAAAAACGCTTCATTTACTATCGTTGTCGGTTTGGTCGCAGGTATTCTGTTTGGGTCAGGAATGATTATCTCAGGTATGGTTGATCCTGAGAAGGTACTCGGCTTCCTAAACATTACCGATAACTGGGACATTAGTTTGGCATTCGTCATGGGTGGCGCGCTGTTGGTCTTCGCTCCGTTTTATCATCTGGTCATTAAAAAGCGCGCAAAAGCCATTAATGGTGAACCTTTAGATAGCAGTAATAATCCACTAATAGATAGAAAGTTGATCTTGGGTTCAACTGCTTTTGGTTTAGGCTGGGGGATTGCAGGCTTTTGCCCGGGACCTGCAGTAACCAGCCTTAGTGGCGGTAACCCTACGGTATGGCTGTTCGTCTTAAGTATGCTGGTGGGGATGTGGATAGCGGGCCGTACAAGCAAAACCTGTTAGCATGATACCTATCATTTATAGCACGGGCTTTGAGATGTTTCGCTCTGAGCTGACACAATAGAGAGGTTGACTCGCTTTCAGTAAAAGCCAGTCAGCCTCTTTCTATATCTACTGTTTTCTATTATTTGCACTTATCTACAATCTGCAGTTATCTATAACTTACTGTTGATCGTCGTTGAAACCGGGCAATGGTCACTGAGTTTGTAGTCCAGCACATCCTGCGTTTCAAATACCTTTTGTTTCGCAGGAGAGGCATCCAAGGACTTGCTCACCACAATATGATCAATCACCGAACGAAACTGATGTGTACGGTGATTGTTGCGGTTTGAGCGTACTTTACAATCTGCTCGAGTTTTTCTTGTTGCCAACTGAGCATTGGTATTTTGCGTCAAATCTTTCCACATCCAATCTCTTGAATAGGAGAGGTTATGGTTAAAGTCGCCCAGAATCGCGTAGTCTTCGCCTTTACGTTCCCTTTGCTGTATCCACTTATTCAGCTGTTGAGCTTGGTCTTTGAGCCTTGAACAGTCACGGTTAGACTTATACGCGCCGCTACAACCCGCCTTTAAATGCACTGACAACATGTGAATTGGCTTTGCATCCCTTTCTAACACTATATAACTGGCGAACCTCAGCTTACTATTAGCACTCGTTTCAAGAGGGAAATCAGCGTAGTTGGTCAGTGCTATTCCTTTACGTACCGCGAAACCTGTGTATTGGTTCACTTCTTTGAATTGATGGTTGTTGTTTTTTGGCAATGCTCGGTCAGACATTAATATATCGTAGTGATCGCCAGCAATACGCTGAATAGCTTTTACATCATCGACCTCTTGAAAAGCGACAACATCGGCATCTAAGGATCGGAAATACTGTTCGAGTTTATCGAAATCCGCTTGAGCACGTTTGGAAGAAAACTTATTCACAGCCTCGTTGGTTGATAACCATTCGATATTCCAACTGGATATGCTCAAAGGTTCAGCAAATGCATGGCTACTGATTAAGCAACCTAACAATATCCAATTTTGAAGTCGTTTCATTCCAAATATCCCTAATTCTGTCATCCAATATAGTTGAGCCGTTATCCTACAACACTTACCAAAAATTCAACTCTTTTTAGCAGTTTTTTTATTGTTACATTGTTTCTTTTCGACTTGAGAACTAGCGTAATAATATTGAATTTATCTTGTTCAGCCTGAGCGTTTTATTGATCCAAATCAATACTCAAAGTTGGTGGTTCTCGTTAAATACGCCACAATATCTAGTGTTAGTTAAACGATAAATCGCTCTATGTAGTGTGTTTGTGGATAAGTCTGTGAATACCTTAAGAGTAAGGAGAAGTGGTGAAATCAATCGTAATCAAGCGTGATGGCTCAAGAGCTCCATTCAGTAGAGATCGTATCCAAGCTGCAGTGGAAGCAGCATCAGACAAAGCCGATAAGGAAATTGCTATTTATGCTCTGAATGTGGCATTAGCAGTTGAGTTAAAGCTCGAAGACTACGATGAAGTTCATATTTCTGAAATTCAGACTTTGGTCGAGAACGAGCTAATGCAGGGGCCGTATAAGTCTCTGGCTCGTGCCTACATTGAATATCGTCATGACCGCGACATCGCACGTGAAAAGCAAAGCGCTTTAACACGTGAGATCGAAGGTTTGATCGAAGAAAGCAATGTTGATCTGATCAATGAGAATGCCAACAAAGACGGTAAAGTTATCCCAACTCAGCGTGATTTGCTGGCGGGTATCGTGGCTAAACACTATGCAAAAACTCACATTTTGCCGCGTGACATCGTACAAGCTCACGAGTGTGGTGACATTCACTACCACGATCTAGACTACGCACCGTTCTTCCCAATGTTTAACTGTATGCTTATCGACTTGAAAGGCATGTTAACGCATGGCTTCAAGATGGGTAACGCGGAAATCGACACACCTAAATCGATTTCTACAGCAACAGCGGTAACCGCGCAGATCATCGCGCAAGTGGCGAGCCATATTTACGGCGGTACTACGATTAACCGTATCGACGAGGTTCTAGAACCTTACGTGATGGCGAGTTACGAAAAGCACTTATCGCTAGCGAAAGAGTGGGACATTCATAGCCCAGAAGCTTTTGCTATCTCTCGTACCGAGAAAGAGTGTTACGACGCGTTCCAATCTCTAGAGTACGAAGTAAACACGTTGCACACGGCTAACGGACAAACACCATTCGTTACGTTTGGCTTTGGTCTTGGCGAAAGCTGGGGTTCGAAACTTATCCAGCAATCTATCTTGAAAAACCGCATCGCAGGTTTGGGTAAGAACCGCAAAACAGCGGTATTCCCTAAACTGGTGTTTGCAATCAAAGATGGTTTGAACCACCAGAAGCAAGATCCAAACTACGACATCAAGCAATTGGCACTTGAGTGTGCGTCTAAGCGTATGTACCCAGACATTCTTAACTACGACAAAGTAGTAGAAGTGACAGGGTCATTTAAAACGCCTATGGGTTGCCGTAGCTTCTTGAATACTTACGAAGAAAATGGTGAGTTGATTCACGAAGGCCGTAACAACTTAGGTGTTGTTAGCTTGAACTTGCCACGTATCGCGATTAACGCGAAGCAAGATATGGTTAAGTTCTACGAACTGCTTGATGAAAAATTGAAGCTGGCTCGTCGTGCTCTAGAAACTCGTATTTCTCGTCTAGAAAACGTGAAAGCGCGTGTTGCGCCAATCCTATACATGGAAGGCGCGTGTGGCGTTCGTTTGAAAGCGGACGACTCTATTGCCGATATCTTCAAGAATGGCCGTGCATCTGTTTCTCTTGGTTACATTGGTATCCATGAAGCGATGACAGCACTTTACGGCACTGACATTCACTTGTACGACGATGGCGAAATGCGTGCTAAAGCGCTTGAGCTGGTCGAGTACATGAAGCGTGAAGTGGAATCTTGGACGAAAGAAACAGGTTACGCGTTCAGCCTATACGGCACACCGAGTGAAAACCTATGTAGCCGTTTCTGCAGCATCGATACCAAAGAGTTTGGTGTGATTGATGGCGTAACAGACCGTGGTTACTACACCAACAGCTTCCACTTAGACGTACAGAAGAAAGTGAACCCATACGACAAGATCGATTTCGAGATGCCTTATCCAGAAATCTCTAGCGGTGGGTTCATCTGTTACGGCGAATTCCCGAACATGCAGAAGAACATCGAAGCGCTAGAAAACGTATGGGACTACAGCTACACACGTGTTCCTTACTACGGCACCAACACGCCGATTGATGAGTGTTACGAGTGTGGTTACAACGGTGAGTTTGATTGTACAAGTAAGGGCTTTACGTGTCCTAAGTGTGGTAATCACGACTCAACGAAAGTGTCAGTAACACGCCGCGTTTGTGGTTACCTTGGTAGCCCTGATGCACGCCCATTTAACTTCGGCAAGCAAGAAGAAGTTAAACGTCGTGTGAAGCATCTTTAAGTGCCTAAGTGCCTAAGTGTATTAGTGTATTAGTTTAAGCGCCTTTAGCTAGTTAACTTAGCAAGCGTTACGTTTTAAGAAACAAGATTGGTATCGGCTTTATGTCGATACCAATTCTTTCGTTTCAGTTTACGTCAGTCGCTAGTTCCAACCGCTGAGCATCAAACTTCAAGTTCTCGCATCAAATTTTAAGCAATAACGAGTTTTTAATACTGCCTTATGAATTATCACCAATATCACCCAATCGACGTTGTAAATGGCCCTGGCACTCGCTGCACTTTGTTTGTGTCGGGTTGTGTGCATCAATGCCGTGGGTGTTATAACCAGTCGACGCAAAGGTTGGATTCTGGGCACTTGTTTACACAAGAGCTGCAAGACCGCATTATTGCTGATCTCAACGATCCGCGAATCAAACGTCGTGGTTTATCGCTTTCTGGTGGTGACCCTTTGCATCCTGCAAACGTGTCTGAAGTACTTAAGTTGGTTCAGAGAGTAAGGGCGGAATGTGCTGGGAAAGACATTTGGATGTGGACGGGTTACGAACTCGACGAATTGGATGATAAACAGAAACAAGTACTTGAATACGTAGATACTTTGATTGACGGTCGCTTCGAGCAAGACAAAGCGGATCCAATGTTAGATTGGAGAGGCAGCTCAAACCAAATTATTCATCGGTTCCAGCTTTAGTGGACTAACGTAAATTTACGACATGCTACATTAGTACAAATAGTTAGCCTCAGCCCCTTTGCTGAGGCTTTTTTATTTTATGACGTAGTTAAATTTGTAAATTGATGGAATATTGAACTATCTGGCGTAGGGATTGCTAGGATGCACTGGATTCAACTAGAGTTATCTCCTAAAAATCAAAACTTTGATGAATTTCTGTTTCTTAAATTGTAAATAAAATGATAACTTGGAGGTCATTACTTGAATTTCAAAGGGTTGTGACTTTCATGTTTTCACATCTACCAAAACCAACTTTAGATCCAATTCTATCTCTATCTGTCGCTTACCGCGGTGATCCTCGCACTGATAAAGTCGATTTAGGCATTGGTGTTTACAAAAACGATCAAGGTGAGACACCTATCATGAAAGCCGTTTCTATGGCTCAAGATATTGTTGTCGAAACTCAAAAAACCAAAGCTTACGTTGGCCTAGCCGGCTGTGAAGAGTTTAACCAGAGTATGGTTGATCTGCTGCTTAAAGGGACTTCTGCAATGGGTCGCGTTGCTGCGATTCAAACACCAGGTGCAAGTGGTGCACTTCGTATGTTGGGTGACTTGATGAAAGTTTCTCAGCCAGACACGACAGTTTGGATTTCAAACCCAAGCTACGTTAACCACAAACCGGTGATGGAAGCGGCTGGCTTAAAAGTTCGCTACTATAATTACTTCAGTCCTGAAACGAAGCAAGTTGATACTGCAAAAATGCTGGAAGACCTAGCGAAAGCCGGACCTTCAGATGTGGTATTACTGCACGGTTGTTGTCATAACCCAACGGGTGCCGACATCAACTTTGAAGCATGGCAGGAAATTACCAAACTATCACAGAAAAATGGTTTCTTACCGTTCGTTGATATCGCCTATCAAGGTTTTGGTGACGGCCTAGAAGAAGATGCGAAAGGTCTTCAGCATATGGCTAACAATGTTGAAGAAATGCTTATCACGACATCTTGTTCGAAGAATTTTGGTTTGTACCGCGAAAGAACGGGTGCAGCTATCGTGATCGGTAAAAACAGCGAACATGTTGGCAATGCCAAAGGTAAGCTTCTCACGCTTGCTCGTTCAACTTACACAATGCCGCCAGATCATGGTGCCGCTTTGGTTAAAACAATTCTTCAGAATCAAGAGCTAACCACGATTTGGAAACAAGAGCTGAGCGAAATGCAGCAACGTTTGATAAATCTGCGTCAAAGCTTATGCGATGAATTGCGGAATACTTACAACACGTCACACTTTGATTTCATTGAAAGCCATAAAGGTATGTTTACTGTACTAGGCTTTAAAGAAACTCAAATGAATCAATTACGTGAAGAATATGGAATCTACGGTGTTGGTGATGGACGCATCAATATTGCAGGTCTTTCTGAATCCCATATCCCTTATGTAGCAAAAGCGATAGCCAACGTATCAAAATAGAAGGTGACTGAATGTATAACTGGAAAGCGATTATAACTCTAATGTTAAGTGGCGGTCTTTTTGCTTGTTCGACGACGACTCAGGTTCCTGTCGAGCCAGAGCAAAAGCCTCAAGTAGAACAACCGGTTGTTGATGATTCTTCGAAAGGTGATGTAACTGAAGGCGAGAAAGTAACAGAACCTACAGAGAAGCCAGACGAAGTAAAACCAACTGAGCCAGAGAAAAAACCTGTACCCGTTGAAAAACCAGTAGAAAAAGTAACAAAGACGAGCGATGGTAAACTGATCCTTGGTGAAGAAGAGTGGGTGTTTGTCCCTGGTCTTAAAGAAGCATTTAAAGCTCGTGTTGATACGGGTGCTACAACTTCTTCAATCAGTGCGGTGGATATCGTTGATTTTGAACGTGACGGAAAAGACTGGGTTAAGTTCAAGATTGAACATGACGGTATAACAACTGAAGAGGTCAGCCTACCTGTAGAGCGTTGGGTTAAGATCAAGCAATCGAGCGCTGAAGGTACACAACGACGCGCTGTGGTTGTAGCTGCGATTCAAATTGGTGATCTAAAAGATAAAACCGAGTTTACGTTAGCAGACCGAACGCATCTTTCTTTCCCACTTCTGTTGGGTAGAAGTTTCTTCAGAGACGTTGCGGTTGTCGATGTGGGCCAGAAATATGTTCAGAAAAAAATAACTAAATAGCGAGAAGCTGTAGTAGTTCAGACGAGATCTGACACTTTTATTTTTGATAAATGGAATCCCTGCTAATGGAATTGGTGGGGATTTTTTCTATTTATGGCGTAATAACCGACTAAATGCACTTAATTGTGAATTGTTCGCTATCCGTTCACTGTTTAACCTCGACAATGTGATCCTGATCTCTATATAATCCGCGCTTCGTTTTATGTTTAATCCATATTTTCATATTTCTTATTTAGGCGCGTCAATCCGCCTAATAATTATCTGTCAGTACACGCTTAGGAATTAGTTCTTTGATATCTACCGCGAACATCACAATGCAATTTGGCGCAGAGCCGCTGTTTGAAAACATCTCTGCTAAATTTGGTAACGGCAACCGCTATGGTTTGATCGGCGCCAATGGTTGCGGAAAATCAACGTTCATGAAAATCCTAAGTGGGGCATTAGCGCCAAGTTCGGGCAACGTTTCTATTACTCCAGGAGAAAAACTGGGTGTCCTAAGCCAAGATCAGTTCGCTTTTGAACAATACAGCGTTATCGACGTTGTGATCATGGGTGATAGAAAACTGTGGGAAGTAAAACAAGAACGTGACCGCATTTACTCTTTGCCAGAAATGAGCGAAGACGATGGCATGAAAGTCGCGGAACTTGAAAGCGAATTTGCGGAAATGGATGGCTACACAGCAGAAAGCCGTGCCGGTGACATCCTAATTCAAGCGGGTATCGAAGAAGAGTTTCACTTCGGCTTGATGCAGCAAGTTGCTCCAGGTTGGAAACTGCGTGTGCTATTGGCGCAAGCATTGTTCGCGAACCCAGATATCCTGCTTCTTGATGAACCAACCAACAACTTGGACATTCACACGATTAACTGGCTTGCTGAAGAGTTAAACCAGCGTAAATGTACAATGATCATCATTTCGCACGATAGACACTTCCTGAACTCGGTATGTACGCATATGGCGGATATTGACTACGGCGAGCTGCGTGTTTACCCAGGTAACTACGAGTACTTCCTAGAAGCGTCTGGCTTGATTCGTGACCAACTTTTAGCGAACAATGCTAAGAAAGCGGCTGAGATCAGTGAACTTCAAGACTTCGTAAACCGCTTTGGTGCAAACGCATCTAAAGCAAAACAAGCGAGCTCTCGTGCGAAGAAGATGGATAAAATCACGCTTGATGAAGTGAAGTCATCGAGCCGTATGAGCCCATCAATTGATTTTGGTGAAGGTAAGAAACTGCACCGCCAAGCACTAGAGCTTAAAGAGCTTGGCCATGGTTTTGATGGAGAGACTCTGTTCTCTGATGGTAATCTGTTACTCGAAGCAGGGACACGTCTTGCGGTTATCGGTGAGAACGGTGTAGGTAAAACCACCCTGTTAAAATGCCTAGTTCAAGAACTGGAGCAAAATGAAGGTATCGTTAAGTGGTCTGAAAATGCTTCTGTAGGTTACTGCCCGCAAGATAGCACAACTGACTTTGATAACGATCTGAGCATCTTTGATTGGATCTCACAATGGCGTACAGTGAAGCACGATGATCTAATGGTACGTGGCATTCTTGGTCGTCTATTGTTTACTGCTGATGATGCGAACAAACAAGCTCGCAACTGTTCAGGTGGTGAGAAGAACCGTCTATTATTTGGCAAGTTAATGATGCAAGACATCAACGTGCTTGTTATGGACGAACCAACTAACCACATGGATATGGAAGCAATCCAAGCGCTTAATGATGCACTGAAGGTTTACACTGGCACGCTTATTTTTGTCAGCCATGACCGCGAGTTTGTTTCGTCATTAGCGACACACATTATTGATGTGAAAGACCAACAGTTGGTAAGCTTCCAAGGTACTTACGAAGAGTACTTAGATCATCAGAAAAAGATGCTGATGGTTGCTCTGTAGAAGTAAATTGCTCGCTAAGTGTTAACACAGCTAAAAGCGAGCGATAACTGCGAACAATAAAAAGCCCCGAGCATGATTATGCTCGGGGCTTTTTTAATTCATGTCGTTGTATCATTGCTTATGAACGACACCTAACTTAGAAGTAGCTATAACTTAGAAGTAACTCTAGCTTAGGTGTAGATTTAATTTAAGAAACCGAACCTAGCTAAGAAAGCGAATCCAGTATTGAAATCAAAGTCAGCTTAGAAGCCGAATCGAGCTGACATCAAGATTTGGTGTCCGTAAGTACCGTTATTACGCATATCTAGACCTACAGAAAGTTGGTCTGTTGAGTGAAAACGTGCGCCTACACCAACAATCGAACGTGTGTCATCGTTATCGATCAACTGACCAAGGCGTGCATTGAGTTCAACATTCGCCAAAATCCATGCTCTCAAACCGATGTTTACTTCAGTTTTGATGTGGTTGTCGTCATTACGTTCGATGTTATGCAGTAACATTTGACCAGTAACGTCAGCAAATTGACTAATTGGGCCGTGGAATCCCATACCTACCGCTGCGTCCCAATCACTTTCAAATTCTGAATCGATACGAGCAACAAAATGAGAGTTTTGGGTAAACATGGTTGTGACTTCACCACCAAACGTACTAGGGCTCGTCCCCATGCGCAGCTCGAATGTGTTGTAGTTAAAGTTGTTTGCAGACGCAGAGAATGAACACAGTGCAGCTAGTCCTAAAAGGACAGTCTTGTTTGTGCGACCTAGCATGGTGACTCCATATAAATTGTATTTTCGGCAGTATATACAAAAAAGCCTGCAATATGCAGGCCAATTTATTGAAGCTTATTATTTACAGCAAGTTATTTAAGCTTTCTGCTTATAACACTTGGATGTGATCAACTTCGATTTCAGGTGTTTTACCACCTTCATACTCACCAAAGATACGAATTTTTGTATCAGCAGTCAGTGGCGCAGCTAGGCGAATGTCATCATCCAGTTCGATTTGAATTTCGCTTTGTCCATCAGAGAAGATAAACGTATCGCTTTTTAGTTGGCGAACAATTTTTCCATCAACAACGGTGTCTTGTTCTGAAAACATGCTTGTGTTTTCAAGTAGAGAAGCAACAGAAACCGTCTCGATTGGTCCAGTGTAGGCAATAGCGCTCTCGTGCTTGCTATTGCTGTGGTGGTCACCAGCCATTGCGAAAGTAGGAGCAAGAATAATAGTGGTTGCGATAGCTAATACAGTTGTTTTCATGATGAATCCTTAAGTGTTGTTTTTTAGTTGAAACGTTTTCTTAAGTTAAAGAATTTTTTGCGGAGACGTTCCGTTTCGATGGAGCTATTAAACAACACTTGGGTTGAATCCAGAGTGAGTAACACATTCATTTTCCATTCATTTTATTGAGCATCTACTCGGCAATGGCGTTAAGATGGAGTAATAGAAATATTGCCCACAGCTATAAATTGCAAATTAAGAAATTAAGAAATTAAGAAATTAAGGATTTAAGTACGAATGCGAGCACCATTAAGCGCCCTTATGGTTCAAGGGACAACGTCAGATGCCGGGAAAAGTGTTTTGGTGGCAGGTTTATGCCGTGTATTGGCAAGAAAAGGAATCAAAGTGGCACCCTTCAAGCCACAGAACATGGCTTTAAACAGTGCTGTGACGAAAGATGGTGGCGAAATTGGCCGTGCTCAAGCGGTTCAGGCGCAAGCTTGTAATATTGAACCTACCGTTCACATGAACCCTGTATTGTTAAAACCGAATTCAGATACGGGTGCACAAGTTATTCTTCAAGGCCGCGCGATCAGTAACATGGAAGCGACGGGTTATCATGATTATAAGAAAATCGCGATGAATACGGTTATTGACTCGTTTGACCGACTTTCTGAAGAATACGAAAGCGTGATGATTGAAGGTGCGGGCAGCCCAGCTGAAATTAACCTTCGCGAAAATGATATTGCGAACATGGGATTTGCTGAAAAGGCGGATATCCCGGTGATCATTGTTGCCGATATTGATCGTGGTGGCGTTTTTGCGCACCTCTACGGCACATTAGAGTTGTTATCTGAGTCTGAACAAGCTCGCGTAAAAGGCTTTGTGATAAACCGCTTTAGAGGCGATATCGCGCTACTTCAATCTGGACTTGATTGGCTAGAAGAGAAAACCGGCAAGCCAGTGATAGGTGTATTGCCATATCTTCATGGTTTTAACCTAGAAGCGGAAGATGCCATCACTTCAGCTCAAGAGTCTGAAGGAGAAGCTAAACTTAAAGTCGTGGTGCCTGTTCTAACTCGAATCAGTAACCACACAGACTTTGATGCACTAAGACTCAATCCTTCCATTGATCTACGCTACGTAGGCAAAGGCGAGCGTGTAAACAACGCTGATTTGATTATCTTGCCGGGTACAAAATCAGTAAGAGCAGATTTGGATTACCTAAAAGAGCAAGGTTGGGACAAAGACATTCAACGTCATCTGCGCCTGGGCGGCAAAGTGATGGGTATCTGTGGCGGTTACCAGATGCTAGGAAAGATCATTCACGATCCTGATGGTGTTGAAGGTACGCCCGGCAGCAGTGAAGGATTAGGGTATCTTGATTCTGAAACGACACTTACACAGCAGAAAACCTTAACAAACGTTCGCGCTACTATGACGCTGGATGGCAAAACAGCACAAGTAAAAGGGTATGAAATCCACGTAGGCAGGACTGATGTCAAAGAAACAGTATTACCAGTTCAGTTAGAATCGGGCAGCCTTGATGGCGCTGTGAATCAAGATAACTCAATTTTTGGTACTTACCTGCATGGCGTATTCGATAACAGTGATGCGTTGTTGCTTATTTGCGAATGGGCAGGAGCCAATGATGTGACAGCGATTGACCACGAACAGCTTAAAGAACTGGGTATTAATCGAATCGCTGATGCCATAGAAGAGCATTTAAATCTTGACTTGCTTTGGCCGGAATTAACAATTTAGGTCGAATGTAAAACTTTAGCCTGAATTCAAAAGCTTATGTCTGACTTAATAGCTTCACTCAGAGCTAAAAGCCTTAGCCTGCGTTAAACAGTTAAGTCTGAACTTGAAAGCGAGCTCAAGAACTGAAACGAACAATAGATAAGTGATCACAATGAAAAAGCAAGTCATCCTTTTAACCATCGCCTTAACTTCGGCCTTGAGTTCTAGTCATCTTTTGGCTGCGGAAAAGCTACGAGTTTATGCCGCATCATCTATGACGAATGCGGTTAATTTGTTGGTTGAAGAGTTTGAGAAAGACCATTCTGTCGATGTTATTCCAGTCTATGCGAGCACGTCTTCATTAGTGCGACAGATTGAACGGGGGGCGCCAGCAGACATTTTTATCTCGGCTAATGAAAAATGGATGCAGCATTTAGTCGACCGTCAATTGGTTTCTAGTGACAATGTCACAAATTTGTGTGAAAACGAGCTTGTACTGATTTCCCCTAAAGAGACGCCAATATCTTTGGATCTCTCAAACGGTGAGCAATGGGCTAAACTACTCACGAATGAAAGACTTGCGGTTGGCAACACTATGTCGGTTCCTGCGGGTATCTATGCGAAAGAAGCGCTAGAAACGTTAGGTGTATGGGATGATGTGAAGACTCGATTGGCACCAAGTAACAATGTTCGTATGGCATTGGCCTTGGTAGAGCGTAGTGAAGCTAAGCTTGGCATTGTTTACAAAACCGATGCGTTGCTTTCTAAAGAAGTGAACCTCGTGTCGACATTTCCATCAAATTTACATACGCCGATACGTTACCCTGTAGCGAAGTTAAGCGATAAAGTCGTCGCAGAAGAGTTTTATACTTTCCTAAACAGCGAAAAAGCGAAGGACACCTTGAACAGTTTTGGATTTGAAGTGCGTTAAATGATGTATTTATCGGAATACGAATACCAAGCCTTAATGCTGAGCTTGAAAGTCGCTGGTTTTGCCATCTTGTGGCTTATTCCTATCGGCATCGGTTTAGCATGGTTGCTTGCTAAAAAACAATTTGTGGGCAAAAGCATTGTAGAAAGTGTTGTCCATCTGCCTTTGGTGCTTCCACCTGTGGTCATCGGTTATTTGTTGCTGGTGATGATGGGTAGGCAAGGCATTATAGGAGCTTGGCTCAATGACGTATTCGGTATTGTATTTAGCTTTAGCTGGAAGGGCGCATCACTTGCTTGTGTAGTCGTGGCGTTGCCGTTAATGGTCCGTTCTATCAGACTGAGCTTAGAAACTGTAGACAGTAAACTCGAAGAGGCCGCAGCCACATTGGGCGCTTCACCGATTCGAGTATTCTTCACTATCACATTACCTTTGATGATCCCTGGGATCATCACTGGCACCATGCTTTCTTTTGCGAGAAGCCTGGGTGAATTTGGCGCTACGATAAGCTTCGTTTCCAATATCCCCGGTGAAACTCAAACCATTCCATTGGCCATGTACACGTTTATCGAAACCCCCGGCGCTGAAATGGAAGCGGCGCGTTTGTGCGTCATTTCTATTGTGATTGCGCTTAGCTCGCTGATGTTATCTGAGTGGTTAAATAGAAAATCATCACAGCGACTGGGAGGAAACGCATGAGCGCTCTGATCCTTCAATATCAACAACAGCTTGGTGACACTTTTTTTGATATCGATTTAACGTTACCTAGTCATGGTATCACTGCGATTTTTGGGCGTTCCGGTGCGGGGAAAACCTCACTCATTAACGCGATTAGTGGTCTTAAACAACCAGATAAAGGCATGATCAGTGTGTCTGGTACGACTTTGTTTGATAGCGCTAACGGCATTAATTTGCCAACTCACAGACGCAATGTCGGTTATGTGTTTCAAGAATCACGTTTATTCCCGCATATGAAGGTGTCGTCTAATCTTAAATATGGCATGAAAGGCATTGATAACACGCACTACGATCAAATCGTTTCGTTGCTATCTTTGAGTTCATTGCTCGATCGTTATCCAGCGCGTTTGTCTGGTGGTGAAAAGCAACGTGTGGCGATTGGCCGAGCATTGTTATCTAAGCCAAGTATTTTATTGATGGATGAACCGTTGGCGTCTCTCGATTTGCCGCGAAAGCGTGAAGTGATGCCGTTTCTAGAAAACTTATCCGAAACCGTTCAAATTCCGATCATTTATGTCACCCATAGTCTTAATGAGATCTTACGCTTGGCGAATCACCTAGTGATTATTGATCAAGGTAAAGTTATTTCATCAGGAGTAACCGAAGATGTATGGGCCTCAAGAGCCATGCAGCCATGGCAATCTTTCTCAGAGCAAAGCTCGTTATTTGAAGCAACGCTTGCAGAGCACAATGATGATTATGCGTTGTCTCGGTTAATGCTAGGAAAATCGACGTCTTTATGGGTTCAGAAGGTATCGAGTGAAATTGGGGCGGCGGTAAGGCTGCAAGTTAGGGCAAATGACGTCTCTATTGCGCTAGAACAGCCGCAAAGGACTTCGATACGTAATATTCTGCCTGTAACCATTCGAAGCGTAGAGACGCATCAGCAGGGCTCTAACAAACAGAGTGTGGCTGTTGAGCTGGAGTTAGAACCTGGATGTTATCTTTGGGCCACCATCACATTGTGGGCGCTAGATGAATTAAACCTAGAAATTGGTCAACGAGTTTACGCGCAAATTAAGGGCGTGAGTGTCGCTCAAAGAGATATTGCGGTTACACATTAAAGTGTTGCGGTGCTTAAACCCTCTGAGGGTTTCAACGTTTCTCTGCATTATAGAAAGTCTTAGTGTCGCTCTTGGTATTTTGGATTAAGGGAATCTCAAAATTCGATCTTGATTCCATGAATGGGTACATGCGTCATCTTTATACGGTATAAGTGTCAGTTATGCGCCACACTGTATGAGTGCACAAGCATAATGCTGTACAACAGCAAGAGCGGTAGCAGACGATAAGAACAACGACAGGAAAAAGCGGCGGACATAAAAAAGCCGCGTGTTTGAAGTAACATGCGGCTTAATCATTAAGTTTTCGTTAAGCATTCAACCTAAATTTAGGTGCGATGAATAGCTTAGCGGATGAAAACTTCTTTGAAATCACGCTTCAAGATAGCATCACGGCGCGCTTTCTTGATTTGCTTAGCCATGTCTTTTACACAGTTATGTAAAATTTGGTCAAGCAGTTGAGCTCGGTACTCTTCTTTTTCTTCATCAGACATGCCTTCTGGAAGTTTAAGAGTAGGGAACTCCTCCATCATGTTTACGCCAGCGAAAGCTTGGCTAACAGAGATTAGAGCGTGGAATTGCTCAAAGTTGTCTAAAACATTTTGTGCGCTTGCTGGAAGGCTGCTCCAAGTTTCACGCACTGCTTCTTCAGACACCTCATGAATAGAAGTAACCATGTTGTGCATCTCTTTAGGCACTTCATCAAATTCGATAACTTGGCGAAGCTCTGGTGAGATAGTGGTTAAATCGATTTCTTGTACTTCGTTGTTTGTAGCGTCTGACATAGTATTTCTCTTTAAAAAGAAACAATGCTAAAAAGATCTGTAAAAAAGTCAATATAATATAGAGATTAGGGCATGATTTAAGCCCAAATTTGAGCTACTTTGAATATTCAACACTAGATAAAGGTGATGTGATGATAGAAAAGGGATCTTCGATGCGCATATTGCTGGTTGATGATGTTCAACTTGACCGGATGCAACTTGCTATTCGACTTAAGCAATTAGGTCATATTGTTGAAGCTGTTGGCAGCGGAAAGGAAGCCCTGAATGTTTATTCTGATTTTGATCCTGAACTCGTACTACTCGATATCAGCATGCCAGACATGGATGGTTTTGAAGTCGCTAATGAGGTTCGCAGTCGATTCCCTGAATGGGTTCCTATCATCTTTTTGAGTGGTCACGAAGAGCCCGCAATGATTGCTAAGGCGATTGATGCGGGCGGTGACGATTACCTGATTAAGCCAGTTAACAAAGTTGTTTTGAATTCCAAGCTGATCGCAATGCAGCGTATCGCGCACATGCGACGAGAATTAAAGCAGAGTACTGCCAAACTCGAAGAACTCAACATACTCCTACAGCAACAAGCCAACGAAGACGGTCTCACCAAACTGTATAATCGTCGATATATGGACACTAAGCTTGAAGAAAGTATTGCATGGCATGGAAGGCGTAATATACCCATGACAGTCATTTTATTAGATGTAGACTTCTTTAAGCCTTACAACGATAATTACGGGCATATTCAAGGGGATACCTGCTTACAAGGCCTTGCCACGACCTTAAAGCAACTCTTCGTTCGTGCGGGTGAGTATGTGGGGCGTTATGGTGGTGAAGAGTTTGTTTTGATTCTGAGTGATACCGACAGTGAAACGGCTAAGTTACAAGCTATCCGAGTCAAAGAAGCGCTGCATGAAATGAACTATGCACACGATCATTCAACAGTATCTGATAGGGTGACAGTGTCACAAGGTGTGTTGTCATTTGTACCCGGAGGTGATGAATCTACGGCCTCTATTTACGACAAGGTTGACCAGGCGCTTTATCAAGCAAAGCAAAGTGGTAGAAATACCTTTATACAGCGAACTATTTTGGAGCTTGCACGTTAGTTGGTGAGCTCTTTTAGATAATTGAATTTATACTTCTAATAGCATTGAGCTAGGAAGCCGATTTAGTGATAAAAGAAATGCCACATTCAAAGTTATGCTCTAGGGTAAATATAAACAGGGCAACCATACTTCCACTGCTTTGTTTTATCTTTCCTACAATAGGTAATGCAAACTCGTTGACAGATTCATTCAGAAAGGACATCGAGCGAACATTCGCGACGAGCGTACTGCTTAACGATACCGACGTGTTTACCTTTGGTATTAATAATTTTGATCCAAACAAAGTCTTTAGTTTAGATAACGAAGATATTGGTTCAAAAGACTCTGTAAGTCGCAGAAAAGATATTACTTCAATCAGCCTTCCGTATACGTTTGAACTACCTGAATATATTGAAGATAATCATCAAGAGATAACATTGCGTTTGTCAGCACTGCGTATTGAGAAGGACATTTCGTACGCGTCTACGGTGAAAAGCGATTTTCAAAAAGAATCAGTCATTTCTGGCTATGTAGAATTTGCGAATGTATCCCAATTAGATGAGCACTGGAGTTTCAGTTCTGCTATTGGTAACCACATATCTTATTACCGTAATGACTTCGAATATCGTTCATCATTGCTTGAGCCTATTAAAGATCAATTGGATAACGTTTATCTCAATACCGATGCATGGGCTTACATCATTGAACCTAAGATTAAATTGACCTTTGAAGACAAGAATGACTGGGGAAAATACAAGTTAAGTACTAGTTGGCATTACTTCAATGGTATAGGTTGGGGAGAGGCTAATAATGGCAACGTTGGATATCCCGAAGGTTGGTATATCGCCAATGAAGCCAAGATTTTCTATGACTTAATACGCTGGGATAAGAACATTACTTCTATGTACTCCAGTATAAGAAGAATTGATATCGGTGGTGATACCGTTGCTTCTATGGGTACAACGTCATATTACGAAGGCAGTGTAGGTTGGCTACTCAACCCAAATCTATTTAACGACTGGGTTGATAATGTTGGAATTGGGTTTACGATCAATTACGGAAGTAGTCTGAAAGGAGGGAGCTTAGTTATCTTCTTCAACCAAGATTAATCTCCCTGTCTATTACACATGGAACTTATAACTAGTGGTTCTTCTCGTCATTAAAGCATACAGTTATTAATGCTCTGTTTACTGGTTATTAGTAACTAGTTATTGATACTTAAGCTATTGAGCCTTTTAGTTATTGTTAGCTGTTAGCTGTTAGCTGTTAGCTGTTAGCTGTTAGTTGATAGCTACAGCAGCTATTGACGCTTCTAGCGACTAACACACAGCTTGTTTCGGCCTGTTTCCTTGGCTTTGTAAAGTGCATTATCAGCAAGCTTCAAAACCTCTTCAGGTTGTTTAGTAGTCGTACTATCAGACAGTCCAATACTTACCGTCACATTCACCACTTTAGTCGGATTGCTACTCTGGCCACGCTTTTTCATACCGGCTTCATGGTCATCAGGACGATCGAGAGTATTGCGAATAATCATGTCGTAATTCTGAATCTCAGAGATTAACGTCTGTAGGTGTTCTTTCGCTTGTTCAGTGCGCTTACCTTTGAAGATGATAGTGAACTCCTCACCACCGTAGCGATAGGCGCGAGCACCTCCACCAGTTTCTGTGATAAGGCGTGCGACTAACTTGAGAACATCATCACCAATATCATGGCCGTAGGTATCATTAAATTTCTTGAAGTGATCAATATCGACCATCGCCATCGAGTATTTTCGCCCTAAGTGCTTCATATCAACTTCTAAAGCGTGTCGGCCAGGAATGTTAGTCAGTTGGTCATTAAAGGCCATATCGTGGCTTGCTGACATCACATAGATGATTATCAACGTCCCAGACAAAGAAAACATAGTGCTTGAGATGTACTGCACATCAAAAAAGATGAAAGTACATGAGCCAAGCAAGATCGCGCTATAAACCACAACATCGATAGAGCGGTTATAGACCAGAACTAAAATTGCCGTTAAGCCTAATAAGCAGAGGCTATACAAAACAAGAACAAATGGCAGCTTAGAAAAATCTCTTACCGTAAACAGCACACCTTCGCTCCATGATTCGAAACCTCCGGCATGGAAGTGAGAAACGATAAGCTGTGCCCAAACCATAAACAGCACCACTACTAACGCATACAAGAACATCGACTTTGAGTTAACGCCATTGTCGGGAAATGCGTATACCAACAAACAGGTAACAGGAAGCAAGGTAGCAAGCAGAGAAAGTTCTAATAAAGTGGTGCCAGTATTGAGTGGCGTTTGCAAACGAATTTGGATGATTAGGTACGCGACAAGCATGGTAAAAGATACCATTGCCATACGACCCTGTCTGAATGTGTGACATAACAGAACGGCAACACTCAACAAAATATATGGGAGGTTGCTAGCAAACCCTAAGTTTGAACTCGTCACAAGAATGACGTTATTCATACCTACGAGTAACATTGCTAATAGAAGTAAGGGAAAGCAAAATCGAAACAAGCTCGACGTTACAAAAGAAAATGCCATTTATGTGGTGAGCCTAAGTGTACTGATGATCTTATAATTTAATTTTATACGTAGGATACGGTTAAACAAGCGATTGCCAAGCTTTTTGCGTAAATTAGAGCAAAAACATGGTCATAGGTCGCTATTGGTGCAACCACATTTATATGTATTTGAGTTGCTATTAACCATAGAACGAACTACACAGTATATATGATAAATTAATTAGTCGTTATAGATACTTAACAAAACGTAAGTCGTTAACATCAATAAGCGGTTAGTCATGGTAAGTTGTTAAGAGTAAAGAGCAACATTATTGAACACTACAAACGGAGGTGTAGTATGCAAATTAGTGTGGATGTACATAACTATATGGAAACACTCGTTGGTCATGTTTTGATTACCGAGGAATATGTGTCTAGTTATACCAACGAACAGTTAGCTGATCTTGCTTGTTTGGCGTTAGGTCAGTTAAAACCTATTTATATTCGTTTTGATATCGACTTTCTTGCTGCGCTACCAGAAGACAAATTGGTGCTCTATAAACGAAATAGTGAGATCGCGGTTAAAAATGCAGAGAGCATGATCATTGACGATCGAAGACGTGATCGTAAGGACAATATGCCGGTTATCTTTAGTCAACACAATTTTGATGATGACGTAGAATTGCAATGGTATGAAAAGCCATTGTTGAACGGCAAATAGTCGTGATAGTTTAAGGTCAGTACGATTATTTAAGGAGTAAAAACGTGGGATTCTTTTCTAGATTATTTGGTGGCAAAGAAAAAACCGAACAAAAAGTAGACATTGAGCCTGTGGAATATAAAGGATTCAATATTTACCAAGACGCCATTGCAGAATCTGGTCAGTACCGTGTTGCTGGGCGAATTGAGAAAGAGATCGACGGTGAAATCAAAACGCATCGTTTTATTCGTTCTGATGTTGTTTCAAACAAAGAAGACGCCAATGGATTGATGCTCAAAAAATCGCAGATGTTCATTGACCAAATGGGCGACAATATATTTAGCTAACCAATTAGGGTTAGAATTGATGTTGGTCATCATTTAGAGAGCTTTCAGTGTATATGCTGAAAGCTCTTTTTAGTTTTAGGGATAAAGAACAGCTAGTAGGTTGTTATTAAAAGGATTATTGGTGAGTGGTTTGACCTCTTTGTTCGAGAAGGCCATCATTTGTTGAAATGAAGTGCTTAAAACTCAACTAAATCGTTATAAGTAATAACTTTTCCTGTTCTTTGAACAAAACGCTTGAAGTATTAGTTGTCGTTAGATACAAACGAATAAGTCATTGTGCCAATAGTCAAGGAATCGCTATGCAAATTGGTGTACCAAGAGAAACACTCGCAGGTGAAACGCGAGTCGCTGCTTCACCGAAATCGGTAGAACAGCTTCTAAAATTAGGGTTTGAAGTCTGTGTTGAATCACAAGCAGGTGCGTTAGCAAGTTTTGACGATACAGCTTATGAACAAGCTGGAGCAAAAGTTGTTACCGCAGATGAAGCTTGGAAATCCGATATTATCTTTAAAGTTAACGCTCCAATCGTTGACGATACGAAAAATGAAATCGAATTACTAAAAGATGGCGCTACATTGGTCAGCTTTATTTGGCCTGCTCAAAACCCGGAATTAATGGAACAACTGTCCACTCGTAACATCAATGTGATGGCGATGGATTCTGTACCTCGTATTTCGAGAGCTCAAGCGTTAGATGCGTTAAGTTCTATGGCAAACATCGCGGGCTATCGTGCTGTTGTCGAAGCGGCGCATGAGTTTGGTCGATTCTTCACAGGTCAAATTACGGCGGCAGGTAAAGTTCCACCAGCTAAAGTATTGGTTGCCGGTGCGGGTGTTGCTGGCCTAGCGGCGATTGGCGCTGCAGGTAGTTTAGGTGCGATTGTTCGTTCATTCGACGTTCGTTCTGAAGTGAAAGAACAAGTAGAGTCTATGGGCGCTGAATTCTTGGAAGTAGATTTCAAGGAAGATACAAGCGCTGGTGATGGCTACGCAAAAGAGATGTCTGAAGCATTCAACAAGAAAGCTGAAGAACTTTACGCGGCTCAAGCGAAAGATGTCGACATCATCATTACTACGGCTCTTATCCCAGGGCGTCCTGCACCTAAACTGATTACCAAAGATATGGTAGACAGCATGAGCGCAGGTAGCGTGATTGTGGATCTTGCGGCTGCCAATGGCGGTAACTGTGAATACACGGTTGCAGACCAAGTAATCACAACCGCGAATGGTGTGAAAGTTGTCGGTTACACCGATATGGTAGGTCGATTGCCGACCCAGTCATCTCAACTGTACGCAACTAACTTGGTTAATCTACTGAAATTGCTTTGCAAAGAAAAAGACGGCAACATCAATATCGACTTTGAAGATGTTGTACTGCGTGGTGTAACAGTAGTTAAAGCAGGCGAGATAACTTGGCCAGCTCCACCAATTCAAGTGTCAGCTCAACCACAACAACAAGCTAAGCCGAAAGCGGTGAGACCTGAACCAAAAGTTCAAGAACCTGTCTCTCCAATTAAGAAAGCGGCTGGCATGGCAGTTGCCGTCGGTGCTTTTGCTTGGATAGCTTCGGTTGCTCCTGCTGCGTTCTTATCTCACTTTACCGTTTTTGTTCTCGCTTGTGTGGTGGGTTATTACGTAGTTTGGAATGTAAGCCATTCTCTGCATACTCCTTTGATGTCGGTGACGAACGCGATTTCAGGGATTATTGTGGTAGGTGCACTGTTACAAATAGGACAAGGAAGTGGCGTTGTCACGTTCTTATCATTTATTGCCGTATTAATTGCAAGTATCAATATCTTTGGTGGCTTTACCGTGACCAAACGTATGCTTGAAATGTTCCGTAAAGACTAAGGAGTAACAGATGTCTGAAGGATTAGTACAAGCAGCTTATATTGTTGCTGCTGTATTCTTTATCATGAGCTTAGCTGGATTATCGAAACAGGAATCTGCACGTGCAGGTAACTATTACGGTATTACAGGTATGGCAATCGCATTGATCGCGACGATCTTTGGCCCTCACTCAGCAGGTATTGTTTGGATCATCATTGCAATGGTGATCGGTGGTGGTATTGGCATTCACTTTGCTAAAAAAGTAGAAATGACGGAAATGCCTGAGCTGGTGGCAATTCTGCATAGCTTCGTAGGTATGGCTGCGGTACTTGTTGGTTACAACAGTTACATTGATGCCCCAGTAGCTGCAACGCATGCAGAGCATGTTATCCACTTGGTTGAAGTGTTCCTTGGTGTGTTTATTGGTGCGGTTACATTCACCGGTTCCATTGTGGCATTTGCTAAGCTACGCGGTGTTATTTCATCGTCTGCATTGAACATCCCCCATAAGCACAAGTGGAACCTAGCGGCTATCGTTGCTTCTACATTGCTAATGATTATGTTCGTTAAAGCTGATGGCAGCATGTTTGCTCTTATGCTGATGACACTTATCGCATTCGCATTCGGTTACCACCTAGTGGCATCGATTGGCGGTGCAGATATGCCAGTGGTTGTTTCAATGCTGAACTCTTACTCAGGTTGGGCAGCAGCAGCAGCAGGCTTCATGCTTGCAAACGACCTGTTGATCGTAACGGGTGCGTTGGTTGGCTCGTCAGGTGCAATTCTGTCGTACATCATGTGTAAAGCGATGAATCGGTCGTTCATTAGCGTTATCGCTGGTGGGTTTGGCCAAGAAGTCGTTGTTTCTGACAGTGATGAAGAACAGGGTGAACACCGCGAAACATCTGCTGAAGATGTGGCGGACATGCTTAAGAACTCTAAGTCAGTGATCATCACTCCAGGGTACGGCATGGCAGTAGCTCAAGCTCAATACCCAGTGCATGAAATCACTGAAAAACTAAGAGCGCAAGGTATCAACGTTCGTTTTGGTATCCACCCAGTTGCGGGTCGATTACCGGGTCACATGAACGTACTCCTCGCTGAAGCAAAAGTACCATACGATATCGTTCTTGAAATGGACGAGCTCAATGATGACTTCAATGAGACAGATACTGTATTGGTTATTGGTGCAAATGACACCGTGAACCCAGCAGCATTAGAAGATCCAAACAGCCCAATTGCAGGAATGCCAGTGTTGGAAGTTTGGAATGCTCAAAACGTTGTCGTGTTCAAACGCTCTATGAACACGGGTTATGCAGGTGTGCAAAACCCATTGTTCTTTAAAGATAACACGCAGATGCTGTTTGGTGATGCTAAACAGAGTTGCTTGGGTATCTTAGAGCATCTATAAAGGCTAAACACCTTGCAATACTGAGGAGCTCATTTGAGCTCCTTTTTTTGTTTTTGAAGCGCTTGTTTATCTATTAAGTGCCATTGCTTATCTCTCTAGAGATCCAGTTTACCTATCTGGGGCCCAGAGCTACTATTTGTAGGTTAGGGACAAATGTATCCGTTATATTTTCCAGAATCCAACAGCGCAATCGTTGTCACTGGTAATCAACACTATTTTTCATGCGGTTAAAAATTTATCTTTGATAGGGAATGGTATATATTTGATTGATCTATATGAATTTGCGTTGGTTTGTGATCATCAAAAGAACATTTACTCTTCTTATTGCTACGTTATCGGTCTCAGTAAACGCGTTTGCTGATTCTCTGCCTGAGCGTATCGATAACTTTACCAAACTCTTTGATCATGAAACGGCGGTTGAATCTTATGATATTCGACTGCTTCAAGCTGATTATCCGACTCGTTTGATCATGCCGTCTTCGATGCTGCCACAAACAGCAGAATATCCATTAAAAGACATCCAACGCTTATACCAGTTATCAAAAACCTGTAGCGGAAAATTACCATTAAGTCCTTTAATAACAGAGCCTTTGGTTTTTACGCGAGCACTATGTAAAGGAACCAAGCTTTCCGATCGTTGGTTTAGCCGTAGTGGTTTGATTCATCCGGGTGGTGGTTCATATGCTGCAAGATACGTTGAGAAGTACCCAGACAAGTTCGACTCTTTAAAGCGTTTTATGCATATCCAAGAGCGCCCAAATACTGAGCATGACGAACTGCTCTCTCGTTTACAACAAATGGACAATGAAGCCATCACGGCGCTGCTAGCCGGTGCGAGTATGTTTGTTGAACTAGATGAAATGTGGGTTAAACGCGGCGATCGATACTATTTGTATAAAGAGCCAGTTTGGAACGAAAACGCGACACTTGCCGGCTTATCGTTCAGCTTATCGTCAGAAGGTAACAGTTGTTTTGTCCAACGCGGTAACGTTTGTTGGGAGATAGAAGATCATTCCGAGCTTCTTCAAATCGCCATGTTTATCTTGGTGATAGCTAACATCTTGCTTGTCTTAGGTTGGGCGGTTTACCGTTGGAATAGTAAGAAGCAAGAGATGAAAAGCCGCATGCTGGTGCTTCAAATCTTAACGCATGAACTAAGAACACCGATTGCAAGTTTGTCACTGACTGTTGAAGGCTTTAGACGTGAGTTCGAACAGCTACCGGAAACGGTATATGATGAGTTTCGTAGATTATGTGAAGACACTCGCCGTTTAAGACAACTAGCAGAAGCGAGTAAAGACTATTTGCAGTCGGATAACCAACCATTAGCGACAGAGTGGGTACCAAGCGTAGAAGAGTGGCTGCAATACAAAGTTGAAGAAGATTTCGCACCAGGAATTGAACTGCGTGTGAATAAAGACATTGCTGCAAAAGTGAACGTATATTGGTTAGGAACGTGTATCGACAACCTAATCAGAAATGCCGTGAAATACGGTGTTGCTCCAGTGATACTAGAACTGAATACTTCTGACAAGAAGCTGACATTCAAAGTTATAGATAATGGAGACTTATCCCGCAAAGATTGGGGACAACTAAGAAAGCCATTCGTAAGTAAGAGTGGACTCGGTTTAGGTCTGACGATAGTGGAATCTATGGTCGGAAAAATGGGCGGTCACATGACGCTTATAGGCCCCCCAACAACATTTATTTTGGAGATACCTTGTGAAACAGACATTGCTTCTCGTTGAAGATGATAAAAATTTAGCTGACGGTTTATTAGTTAGCCTTGAGCAAGCTGGATATGAATGTTTGCATGCAGAGCTGATCTCTGAAGTTGAAGGCTATTGGGAGCAAGCGGATCTAGTCATTCTAGATCGTCAACTTCCTGATGGTGACTCAGTAGATTCACTTCCAAGCTGGAAGAAAAAGAAAGATATCCCGGTTATTTTGCTGACGGCTCTCGTAACAGTAAAAGATAAAGTAGCGGGCCTAGATTCAGGTGCGAACGATTATCTCACTAAGCCATTTGCAGAGGCTGAACTTTTTGCTCGAATTCGTGCTCAACTTCGCCTACCGGATTCTGAAGGGCAAGATGCATCAAAAGTTATGGCTCAAAATCTTGTCATAGATAAAGCGACACGTGAAGTGTTTTTCAATGAACTAGAAGTCACGCTAACACGTACTGAATTCGATTTATTATTGTTCTTGGCAAGCAACCTCGGCCGCGTATTCACTCGTGATGAACTGCTTGACCACGTTTGGGGTTACAACCACTTCCCAACAACACGTACTGTAGATACTCACGTACTACAATTAAGACAGAAGCTTCCAGGTCTAGAAATCGAAACGCTGCGCGGCGTCGGTTATAAGATGAAAGCGTAATGAAAAAAGCCTTACTTCCACTACTAATGCTGTCGAGCGTTTTCAATACCGCGCACGCCGCAGATTGGTTTAAGAGTAGCGATGCTCTAACCCAAGTTCATAAACATCTATTGGATAACGATTTATCTCAGATGTTTGATTCATTAGTGGAAGTTTGGCAAATTAACTCTTCTCAGTCTCGAGAAGATCACCTCAATGAACTGTTCCATCAAGCATTGAACAAAGATTGCGGTAAAACCCTCACCAAAAAGACCTTACCGGATTGGATCAGCTCAGTGGTTGTCAAAAGACACATCATTCAGAGCCCAGGCCGAGATACTTTCCGCGTCGCGATTGATGTTGAGTCTAAAAACAACATTCAAGATATCACCTTTGAAAAGTGGGTCGATAAGGTCGTTTCGTCTGATAGTGAATTCTCTAAAGACGATGAACTCGTCAACAACACCTCTGCTAGCCTTTACCATAAGCGTTACAATTTGACGTCTCAGCTTGATTCGGGTTTATATCGCTTAAATGTTAAAAGTGATGGGGGTAACTCTTGGAGTACTTGGATTATCCTTGGTGAGATCGTCATGCGTCAGCAAGTTCGTTGGGCGTCAAAAGATACATGGCTAATTGATAAAAAAGAACTGCTTAATCCTTATTGTCCACTGCCTAAATTAGAAGTTGGTTTGTACGATTATATAGACGAACACTATGAAAAGGTGTGGGGTAAGAGCTATGAATCTGATTATCCGATGAGTTTGACGGGTGAAGAATTGCCTAATGATCGTTATGTATTAGCCGTTTCAATGGTGCATTCACGTTGGCAAGGTGACATAGCGATAGAACAAGCACAAACTATCAGTAAAACTTATGATATTTCTAGCGAAGAAGAGTTAAAGTAATTTAAAATTGTGCCGTTAACTATGTAAGGGATCTAACAAAGATAAACGGCATGAAAAAAACTAATAAACTACTCGCAGCGTCAATTGCATTCGCCAGTCTTCCTCTTTCAGCAGCAAACTACGCCATTGAAGCGCGTGGCGATGCGATGGGCGGTGTTGGTGTTGTTTCAGCAAACTTCCTAACCGCTCCATTCTATAACCCAGCATTGGTAGCTATTTATCGTCGTAACGATGATATGGGCATGATCACGCCAAGTTTTGGCGGTAGTTATAATGACCCTAACGATATGAAATCGAACATCGATAGTGTTGTTGATGCATCAAATACCGCTGAGTTAGATGCTGCTCTTAATAAACTAGACGGCAACCAAGCCAATGTTGAACTGGGTGGCGTTGTAGCCTTTGCTCTTCCTAATCAATTTATCGCGGCAAACCTTTTCGCTAAAGCCTACACAGAATCATTCGCGACACCTAATGTTTACACGACAGGTTCGGATGAAGATAAAGTTGAGCTGTCTACCGTTGAAGCAGTTTCAATCGGCGTAACAGAAGTAGGGATTTCTCTAGCAAAATACCAAACCTTTATGGGCCAACATATTTCATTTGGTATCACACCGAAGATCCAACGTATTTACACATACAACTACGTTGCGTCGGTTAATGATTACGACTTGTCTGACGTTAGAGAGAACAGTGATGGTGAGACGGCATTCAACATGGATGCTGGTGCGCTTTGGTTCTTCGGCCCATTCCGAGTGGGTATTGCGGCAACTAACTTGATCTCTAGAGACATCGAAACCAAAGATACGACTAAAACGTTAAACAGCAGTACAAGTAGTGCTACACATCAAGTTGGCGGTAAATACACTTATCAACTTGAACCAGTTTACACTGTGGGTGCTGGTATCGTGTCTGACTACTTTACGTTCAGTGTCGATTACGATTTGAATGAGACTGAGAAGTTTACTTCGTTTGCTGATAACGAACAGATGATTCGTGTTGGTACCGAAGTCGATCTTCTACGTCAGCTTAAGTTAAGGGGAGGGTACTACAAGAACCTGGCTTACTCTGATTCAGAAGGAACAGTCACAGCCGGTATTGGTATCTCGCCACTCAACCTGTTCCAGTTAGATCTAAGTGCGAACTACACAAACGAAAATGCAATGGGTGCTTCAATCAATTTCCTTGCTAGTTACTAACAGTCCTTATATAGTTCTGCTCCTAAATAAAGGAGCAGAGCATGCTAAACGACTTACCAACCCTTTCTCACGAAGAACAACAGAAAGCTGTTGAACGAATTCAAGAAATGATGACCCAGGGCATCAGCACAGGACAAGCCATCAAAATTGTTGCTGAGCAAATTCGTGAAGAAATGAGTAATAAAGAAGAGTAGGGCATCAGCCCTTCTTTTTTAACGCCTTAGTGCACTATAACTAAATATATTACCCTCTAGTATATTATCTCGTACATCCGAACTCTTTAGTTACCCTAGATCCCGATCTACCCAAAACCCTTAAATGCCTTTTATTCAGTAAGTTACGTCGGAGTAATCCACTTTTCAGGCTTTCCTTGGCTTTGGGTTGTAATTAAATTACAACTAAATCTGAAAGTAAAACAATCGCCACTTTAGGTGTCAGCATTTATGCCACCAAGTCTAAGTGATTAAATATTTTGCGTTTTTTAATGCTAGTGACGTTGTGACTTCTATTTTTAGCGGATACGAGTGCATGAATGTTCAGAAGAAGACAAATGAGGATTTCATCTAAGAACAGTGCGAGATAAGTAACGATGGTAATATTCAAAACCGATACCGCGAGTGACTAACCACTGGTTAGAGCACGCTTTACTAGCCAAATATGTGCACTTTAAAACAAGTGCTTAGGAAGCTTAGAGGCGTACGGAAGAGCTGTTTATAGAGCGATTCAGGAACGATACGTATCAACCTGAGAATGCTATTGATTGCGTTATTACAGATGGTTTTCTAGCAAACGGTGTTATAGCAGATGGCGAGAGTGCGCTTATAGGCATACGAATCGATTTGAGTTCTGATGAGACAGCAAAGCTTATGGGCTTGTTTGGTCAGCACTTAAGAATCTAACGGGTGCTTAAGTGGAGAGTAGATATCGACAGGGTGTTGATTACGTGTTGATTGAGTATAGGCAGAGCGTTGAATGTGTAACTGCAGTCCAGTTTAGCGAGCCTTAATAAAATGTAGCGACTTGGTTTCGTCCGTTGTCTTTCGCTTGGTAGAGTGCTTTGTCTGCACGTTTGATGGCTGTACGTATCGATTCATGCTCCTTGAGCTGCGTTACTCCAGTCGAAACGGTTACTTTAAGCGCTTTAGGCCAAAGGCTTTGGTCCATTGCTAGGTAAAGATTACCGATAGATTCGTTACACTGTAGCGCAGTTTGCTCGAGGCAAACGAGTAGAAACTCCTCACCACCCCAGCGATAAAGCAAGTACTGCTCACCAAGGCTCTCGTTCGCCGTTGCGACAAACTGAATAAGTACTTTGTCACCCACTTCATGGCCATGTTGATCGTTGATCTGCTTAAAATGGTCTAAATCAAACAACGCGATGTGAATGGTTTTTCCTTGTTGCGCAAGGCGTCCTCAATTCCATCTTTTGACTTGCGTAATGAAGCAACGTTCCTGCCCTTAGTTTCTGTTTGGGTTCTTGCCCATTATCGTACGGAAAGAGATAGGTGATAGCAGGGTGACTGCCAAATAAAAAACAGAAAGGAATATGTCGTTTTTATTGTTATTTGGTCAATAAGTGCGGTTTTACGGGGATAATAATTTAACTGTGTATTTATACAGTAATTTGAAGTGTTTGGTTTTAGACTTCTAATTCACTAGTTAGTACCCATATTAGTTGCAGTGTCACTTTATAAGTACGTCAGTATGCATAACCTTTGAATCCACAAGAAATTCAGTTCGTAATTAATAATACCTATTGCGAAAATTTTAAGTTCATGCGTCGTATAGTCTTTATATATTTACTTAGTCGGAATTCATTAGAAATGACTAGTTCGACGACCGCTACGGAATCGTAACAGGTTATCTTAACGCTATAGCCGCTTAGTGTTCATCAAGCTCCAAATTAGGGCTATTAGCCAGCCAGTACCAAAGAAAAGACTACCAACTATGTTTAGTGTTGCTATTGCAGTCTTATGTGGGTGGTCTTTTCGTCTTGAGATGGTTGTCGGTAGTAGAAAAATGTAAATCGTGATGCCAAATGCAATCACATAGAATATAAGTTCCACGATGTTACCTTGTTTGAAAAATTTTCATTAGTAGATGATCTTAGAATGACCAGCCGAGGGATAGGCCAGTCCATTTTATGTCTACAGTAGTTAAACCCATTACGTCAACGTTTTGCTTCTGTAAGCTAGCGTCAAGGTACAAGCCATGCTTTCCTATATAGCGTACTCCTAGACCACGGCTGATACCGAAATCCGAAATGTCTACATTTCCATAATCTTCCTTGTAAGAACCAAGACCAAGTTTTATGTAAGGAACGATTTTGTAATCACTTTCAAACCACAACGATACCACATCAAATCCAGCATTGAAGTTTAAGTCAACTAACGTTGCGTCGTAATAAGTGTTGGTTGACTTGTTATAGCTAAATTCACCGCCAAGCAAAATTCCGCCGTTAGATATTTGGTTCGTATAACCGATCTTAATACCATTGTATTCTGAGTACTTATCATCTAACGCTTGGTAACCTACATAAACTCTGTCGTATGATGTATTTTGATCGAGTGTGGTTTCATTGGAGTAGGCCGACAATGATGAAAAGATGCCGAATGTCAAAGGGACAAGTATTTTAGAACGATTTTTCATTAATTATGATAACCAATTTGATTTGTTTGAATAGCGTAAACTAGCGGTTTTCTGCTTGGCTAGAAGAGAGGCGGCACATATTACTTAGAGTTGATATATCATACAAATCGTTTTGATCATGCTTGAACTTCGGCATTTCCGCAGGGTTCAGTTTGAGCACTAACATCAATAGTCAACATGTCAATGCCATTTTAAAATGTCCTCATATGCCCCAAACATAAACTTTAGAGCGAGATTTAACGAGGCTGATAGACCCGAGGTTTGCGTTGTGAATGTGGAAGCCACAGTCCGTCGGCGATCATCCATTGACGTAAAGTTTCGTTTGATATGGGCAAGTTGTGCAGCTCAGATAACTTTTCTTGAGCGAGTGTTGGTGAGAAGTCGCTGTAGTTTTCACGGACAAGGCTTAGCACCGAGTTTCGATAACCACTTGAATAACGATGATTGCTAGGCTTACCGCGAGCGCGATGAGCCAATCCGCTCGCACCGTATTTACGAAGTCGGTTCATCAGGCGTTGGATGTGACGGACACTCAAGCTGAGGATCTCGGCAGCATCGGCCCGACGTATCCGTCGCTGACACACATCTTCAATTACTTTAAAACGATTGATCTCTGAATCACTCATAGTCACCAGCATGTTGTTATGTCCATAGCGTTTACCAATATCAATTAAGCCTAGTGGTGATGAGCTAAAGGGACATTTTAACTTTGGAAAATAGTGACATTACAACTTTGCGCTTACACTCTTTGTCAATCCCGTTTTAAAATGTCCTCATTTGTCCCAAATAGAAATGTCCCGTTGTTAGGTCTTTCGACTGGAGGTTTTGAATGGTTCGGTGAGCACTGGGTTGATGGCTCGAGGGGCTGTTTGAAGGGCTCTTTGTTGTGCACGGCGCTTGGGCGCTTTCTTACTGCGGGTTCGTTGCTGTTGTTGTTCGAATTCTTCTTGTTGTTGCTGAGCAAATTTTAAAACTTGGCCGAGGCGTTTGTTGTCGACGATTTGGGTTTGTTGAACGTGCTCGAGTTTGTCGAAGGTTTTGAATTCGAGTTTTCGATGCCCGTATTGGATGGCGATTTCACCGTTTGGGTAGTCGAGTACCTTGACATGTTCGTGCGCTAGTCGGCTGTTTTCTTCAGTAGGTTCAATGAGATAAATCACTTTATCGTATTGAAATGTCAGCGACTTTGAGAGCTTGCGGGTTTCTTGCCAACTGAAAATATCGTCGAGTTCTTGCTTGGACTCTCGAACCGGACGATGCATGTTTTTTGGGTATTGAGCGGGCTTAGCAAAGCGATGGTTAAAATCGGCGATGAAGTAGGGAAGCCAGGCGTTGGCTTGTTCGATGGTGTCGATACCTTGTAAGCGCATCTCTTTAACCAGTCGGTCTTGCAGCGTGAGGTTGGCTCGCTCAACGCGGCCTTTGGCTTGGGAGCTGTTGGCACAGATGAGTTCTATCGCCAGTTCTTTCAACACGCGCCCGTATTGAGTTTGGCCAACTTGTTTGTGTTTCTCCTGATTCACTCGAAAAATAGAGTGCTTGTCACTGTAAAATGCGATGGGCTTACCGTGCTCATTGAGGTATTCACGCGTGGTCATCATGTAGTCAAACGCGGATTCTGTCTCGCTGAATCTTAGGTTCATCAGACGGCTAGTCGCATCATCAATGAACACCAATAGGCAGCATTTGTCACAGCGGCCTTCAAACCAGTCATGATGGGAGCCGTCAATTTGGATAAGTTCACCCAAGCAATCACGACGGTAACGAGGCTGATAGACCCGAGGTTTGCGTTGTGAATGTGGAAGCCACAGTCCGTCGGCGATCATCCATTGACGTAAAGTTTCGTTTGATATGGGCAAGTTGTGCAGCTCAGATAACTTTTCTTGAGCGAGTGTTGGTGAGAAGTCGCTGTAGTTTTCACGGACAAGGCTTAGCACCGAGTTTCGATAACCACTTGAATAACGATGATTGCTAGGCTTACCGCGAGCGCGATGAGCCAATCCGTTCGCACCGTATTTACGAAGTCGGTTCATCAGGCGTTGGATGTGACGGACACTCAAGCTGAGGATCTCGGCAGCATCGGCCCGACGTATCCGTCGCTGACACACATCTTCAATTACTTTAAAACGATTGATCTCTGAATCACTCATAGTCACCAGCATGTTGTTATGTCCATAGCGTTTACCAATATCAATTAAGCCTAGTGGTGATGAGCTAAAGGGACATTTTAACTTTGGAAAATAGTGACATTACAACTTTGCGCTTACACTCTTAGTGCGTATTATGTACGTTATGTTAAATTGGTTTTGGTGTTTATAAGGCAGGTATCTCTATGTGATGCCCTGCCTTTATTCGGTGTCGATATTCTCTGATTATACTGTGTATTTAACCATAATGGCTATTTACCATAAAATACCTAATATCCAGTGATAATAATCTTCGATTTTAACCCTGGTATTAGTTAGAGATTAACCGCCTGAGAATTTAACTTTGTAACCTTTCTTTTCAAGGTGTGCTTTGATCTTGTCACGAGCGTCGCCTTGAATCTCGATGTTGCCATCTTTTACTGAGCCACCGCAGCCACACACTTTTTTGAGTTCCGCTGCCATTAGTTTTAAAGGTGCGTCATCTAGGTCTAAGCCCGTTACGATAGAAACGCCTTTGCCTTTACGGCCTTTGGTTTCTTTTTGGATTCGAACGATACCATCGCCTTTAGGACGTTGGACTTTCTCTTCTTCAGGTGTGATACGACCTGTTTCTGTTGAATATACTAGGCTCATAATTTACTTCTTTTGTTGCTCTGCTTTTTGTTTTGCGAGTAAGTAAGCTTCTATATGACGCTGAATTGCAATCTTGCCGCCTTTGATAAGACGCCCGTTAAACATGCAATACCACGCGTTAGGCTCACCGGTGTCATTCTTGATCTGATAGCCGTTGAAGTTTTCAGTTAGGCCACCAGTTCCTCTCGACTTATTTAACGCCGTGAACTCTTTAGGGTCAATAATAGACGCAGTGTCAATCCACCAATCAATACTCTTCTTCACGGCAGCTAGGTTGCCCTGAATAACATTGTTTTTTAACTTAGCACGCCAAATGGTGTTGTTAGCATCCATCGATTGTAGGTGGACGCTTCGGTAAATTGAATTAGCCATATCTATTAATCATCTTTTTGTTTTCACTGCATTAATCATAAGTATACTTTTAATGATATCAAGCATAATATGGTAAAAACAGCTGTTGAGGTATGGTAATTTGAGAAAAAAAGTCCCTATTTTAACTGACTTTGTGACGATTAATTCATTTGTTGAAAAATTGAACAGCAATGCGACAATTGAAATTATAGATGAGTTAACAGGGCATCAGTATTCTCATAATTCACTTTTAGGTATCTACAGTGATTGGAATCGCTATCATGCGTTCTGTACTAAAAATCGTATCAACACTCTCCCTGCATCTATCACTGCTATTCGTCGTTTCCTCGAAACTGAATCTAACGATAGAAAATACGCATCGTTAAAACGTTACACTGCAACACTTAGTTTGTTACACACTGTGCTCAATTTTGCCAACCCAATTAAACATAGGCAAGTTCGCTTTACCCTGCTCCACTTGCAAGCTCAGATGGCCGGTGACGCTAAGCAAACCAATGCAATGACATCTGCACACCTCACCGAATTGAACACGCTGCTTTCGCATGAGAATGTAAACTTAAAAGAGATTCGTGATATTGCAATCTATAATGTGATGTTCGAATGCGCTTTAAAGCGTTCAGAGCTCAAAGCATTATCAATGAGAGATGTTGATAGCTGTAACGAAGGCTACAAGATAACTATTAAAGATTCTGCGTATAAGTTGTCGCCAGTAGCAAGTGTGACTTTACAACGTTGGCTTTCTTTTACTGGTACAGATGATGAATTCCCCGTGTTTCGTGCGATAGATAAGCATGAGAACATTGGGCTTCAACCTTTGGATGATTCGTCTATTTACAGGATATTAAGAAGAGCGAGCGATATGCTTGCTCTCGCAGAAAATCATCACTTTTCAGGGAATTCGATCCGTGTAGGTGCGGCACAAGAGCTTTCGAAACAAGGTCTTAAGGTAAGAGAAATTCAGGATTTTGGTCGTTGGCTCAGCCCTGCAATGCCCGCGCAATATGTGGGTTATGTTGGTACCGCCGAAAATGAGAAAATGAAATTTAAAGCTATCGTACCTTGGCAATAAGCCGATAAAACCAAAGGGTTATCGCCAAAGAGGTTTGCAATAAGCACTCGGGGATCAAATAATCGGGCCCAGTTAATAAACTACTTGGTTATAAAAATGACTAGTGCCTTGGCTATGAGCTCAAGGCACTACTTTGATAATCTTAAGATTTAAGATGCGTTTGGGATAAGATGAACTAAGAGAGGCTCGTTCTCACGCAGTTCTCTAAGAACTGGCTGAATTTGTGGCCATCATGCTCAACCATTTTAGGGAACATGGAAATTGGCGTCATACCTGGGAAAGTATTGACTTCATTCAGGTAAATTTCGTTGTCTTGCGTTAAGAAGAAATCGATACGAGATAGGTGACGAAGCTTCATTTGCGTAAATACTTTGCGTGCACTGTCTGCAATTAGTTCTAGTTGTTCATCTGTTAAGTTATTTGCTTCAACTTCGGTAATTGAGTGGCTGTCTGAGCTGTATTTCTCTTCGTAAGAGTAAAATGCGCCATTAGGTGCAATCACCTCTCCTGGCTTACTAATGTGTAGTTCACCATCGATTTCATAAGCGGCAACTTCTAGCTCTCTAGGCACAACTGATTTCTCAACCAACACTTGATCCGAGAAGGTAAACGCCTTATTGATCGCTTCGCTTAACTCTTCCACTTGGTTAACTTGGTAACAACCTACAGAAGACCCTTGACGAGCCGCCTTCACGAACACTTTGCCCCAATTTTCAAAAGCTTGACTCGCTTGTGAATGAGCTTGGTCGTTGTTATCTGATAAGAACAAATACGGTGTGTTTGGAATGCCCAGTGCATCGTACCAAAGCTTTGAAGTGATCTTGTTAAAGCTGTTGTTGCTTGCTTCAGAACCACAACCTAGGTACGGAATCTTAGCTAGTTCAAACAGTGACTGGATGTCACCCGTTTCACCTGGGAAGCCGTGAATGCAAGGCACAATGAAATCTACTTTTGAATCGAGTCCATCGCCACGTAAAGCTTGATTGTTGATATCGAGATAAACCAATTCACCTGAATCAAGACACCAGCCTTCGTTTTTAATCTCAACTCTTACAACGTTAAAATCTGGAACGCTATTGAGTTGTTCAAAAAGGTAATTGGCTGAAACTAAAGACACTTCATGCTCTGAAGATCCACCGCCGCAAAGTAGAAGGATGTTTGTGGTGTTCATGGGTAAATTCGGTCCTTGAAACTAGGAATACTGACTTCAATGATAAACAAAAGTCGAGATAGGTACAGTGTTTTGAACGTTAAATTTGTGTCCGAAAGAACGAGCGATTAACTATTAAACAAAACGGTTCGTCTTAAAACAAAAGAAGGAGCATTTGCTCCCTCTTTCTGAATTAAAACTTAGTTCAACTTGTTAAGCGTTGGGTATTCAGAGTTCTTGATGTCATCAATGCTCTTAACAAACGGCTTCAAGTTTTGGAAAGTGGTTGGCAGCGTTGAGATTGCCTTTTTAGCTTCTAAGCGTGTTGCGTAGTCACCGTAAAGGACTGTGAACCACTTAGTGCCGTTAACCATTTTGTAGTTTTCCCAAACTGGCTGAGAAGTCGTTGGTAGCATTTTCACGAAAGAGTCGACTTTGCTTTGGCTGCCCACAGCAACAACTTGAACCGTGTAACCAAAGCGTTGGTTCATGTCTTGTTGTTTCTTCGTTGGGCCTGTCACTGTTGTAACTGGCTTAGCTCTCGTTGTTTGAGCCACTTTTTGTTCAACAGGCTCTGTCTTGATAACGTTGACAACATTCTCTTCAACAACACCTGTTTGCTCAGATTGAGATACAACTGGAGCTTCAACCTTGGCAGTTTTGTACTCTTCTTGATAACTATCTGAAGTTACATTTGTAACATAGTCGTCCGATACACATGCAGCCAAGAGCAGTGGCAAAGTTACAATTGCAAATTTTTTCATGGAAAGCTCTATATCCTTAATAATAATTACTATAAATCATGCCGATACGTCGGTTTAGAATCAAGTTAACTTTGAGATTATACACCATTAGTGGGTGACCTATTTCACAAACTTTATCCAGTGTTTGCTTATTCATCTTAATTCGGTGAATTTGCCATCAACCCGTGAGTGAAAAGTAAGTTACGATGAACCTACGTGCATTGCTAGGATATGTCTATGAATCATCTTGATCCCCTACTCAAACCCCGTTCAATCGCTGTTGTTGGTGCTTCTCAACAAGAAACGCGCGCGGGATATATCGTTATGAACAATTTGCTGCACGGGGATTTTAAAGGTGCGGTCATGCCCGTTACACCGAAATATGATTCTGTCGCGGGGGTACTTTCTTACAAGGACATTTTGTCGCTACCTATCGTGCCTGACCTCGCGGTTTTATGTACTAACGCAACACGGAATGTGGCCATTTTTGAAGAGTTAGCGGAGAAAGGCATTGCTTGCGTAATTGTTCTTTCGTCAGACATGCATCAGACTAGTGACAACGGTGAAACGTTTGATTCCCGATGCCTAGCGATTGCCAAAAAACACAATATCCGTGTGCTTGGCCCAAATAGCCTTGGCATCATTGTTCCATGGTTAAAACTAAACGCCTCTTTCTCTCCAGTTACTGCGCTGCCCGGTAAAATTGCTTTTGTTTCGCAATCGGCAGCCGTATGTACCACTATTCTCGACTGGGCTAACGACAAAGAAATCGGCTTCTCTGCATTTATCTCGATAGGTAATGGCAGTGACATTGAGTTCTCAGAGCTATTGGATTATCTAAGTACCGATTCTCACACCGAAGCAATCTTGCTTTATGTTGACAGCATTAAAGATGCAAGACGCTTTATTTCGGCTGCACGTGCCGCATCTCGTAACCGACGAATTCTGGTGTTAAAAGGCGGACGAACTGCGAAAGGTAGAGCCGCTGCAATTGCGCATACTGGCGGTGCTGACACGTTAGATATTATCTATGACTCAGCCATACGACGTAGCGGCATGTTACGAGTTAAGAACTTACATGAACTGTTTGCTGCGGTAGAAACATTAACTCACTCAGTGCCACTGCGTGGTGAGCGGTTAGCCATCGTCACCAATGGTGGTGGCCCTGCAATTATGGCCGTGGATACCTTATTTGATCGTGGGGGCAAGCTTGCTGAGTTATCAGAAAAAACGCTAGAGAGATTAAACAAAGTATTGCCATCAAGTTGGTCGCATAGCAACCCGATTGATATTGTTGGCGACGCCGGTGATCAACGTTATATCGATACGATTAACACTCTGCTTGGTGGTGATGAAGCAGATGCAATTCTTATTATGCACAGCCCTTCTGCAATTGCTCATTCAGCCCAAACAGCTGAGCGAATTATTAAAGCAATTAAGAAACACCCTCGTCATAAGCGATTCAATATTCTAACTAATTGGTCTGGTGAGCTGACAGCAAGACCTGCTAGAAAGTTGTTTACAGAAGCAGGAATCCCAACCTATCGTACACCAGAAAGTTCAGTCGTCGCGTTCATGCACCTGGTCGAGTACAGACGTAATCAGCGCCAATTGATGGAAACGCCAACCACGGCCGAGAAAGTACACATTGAAGACTTAGCTGATGCAAGAAACTGGATTGAACGACAACTACTGGATAAAGATACAGTTAGTCTTGATACCCACCAAAACAGTCAATTTTTCAAACATTTCAACCTAGAGGTATTGCCGACTTGGATTGCTTCTGACCCTAGTGAAGCGGTGCACATCGCTGAAACAATTGGTTATCCGGTTGCCGTAAAACTTCGCTCGCCAGATATTGCGCATAAGTCAGATGTGCAAGGTGTGATGCTCAACTTACGAAACAGTAATGAAGTCGCAAATGCGGCTCAGGCGATTCTCGATCGATCTCAGTTGTCGTTCCCTACGGCACATATACATGGCCTGTTGATTCAAGGAATGGCGAAACTTGCGGGCGGCCAAGAGCTACGAGTGAAAGTCACTACAGACGAAACCTTTGGTCCAATCATTTTGCTTGGTCAAGGGGGCTCTGAGTGGGATGAGTCAATTGATGCCGCTGCAGCTTTCCCACCATTGAATATGACACTGGCGCGTTACTTGATAATTAGGGCGATAAAAAGTGGCAAGATTCGCCTGCAAAAACTGCCTAACCCGATCGACATTGAAGGACTCTCTGAGTTGCTGGTTCGTATATCGCAAATGGTAGTGGATTGCCCTGAAATACATGATTTGGATATCCACCCAGTACTGGCCAATGGTGACAAGTTCACGATATTAGATGCCGATATCATCTTGAAAGCGTACGAAGGCGATCCACAAGAACGTCTTGCGATTCGCCCTTACCCGGTCGAGCTTGAAGAGAATATCGTACTCAAGGACGGCACCGAAGTGTTGCTACGCCCTATTCTTCCTGAAGATGAACCGCTTCATGCTGACTTTATTAATCGCGTATCTAAAGAAGATCTTTATAAACGTTTCTTTAGTGATGTTGGAGAATTCAACCATGAGGCATTAGCTAACTTTACTCAGATTGATTTCGATAGAGAGATTGCTTTTGTGGTTGTTCGTAAAGAACAAGGTGTTCCTGCGATTATCGGCGTATCAAGAGCACTGATTAACCCTGAGAACACAGATGCAGAGTTTGCCATATTAATTAGGTCTGATCTGAAAGGTGTCGGCTTAGGTCGAATTCTTCTGACTAAGGTTATTGATTACTGCCGAGCAAAGCAGACTAAGCAAATGTCTGGGATGACGATGCCAACGAATAGAGGGATGCTGACACTAGCTCAAAAGTTGGGGTTTGAGCTAGATATTAGTTTTGAAGATGGTACTGCGGATATGGTGTTACCGTTACTTGAGTGACCATGTCTTTTTAAGGTGTTGAATACACCAAGATTTGGCGTCGCCCATTTTGTTGCGTCGCCAAGCCATAACGATATCGATCGGCTGTGATTCTGTCCCCGAAATTTGCTGTAGAACGCCAGATTCAATCAAAGGCTCGGCAATAACACTCGGTAAGGTGCCAATCCCTAATCCCGTCGTCAGAGCTTCTACTTTTGCAGGGAAGCTCGTCACTGTTAAACGGGGTTGTTTCTCTAGAATATTGATACTTAAAGCCGGTTGGTCACGGGCTGTATCCGCAATTGCGATTACCCTGTAACTTTCTCTGGCCTTTTGGTCAAACTCACCGGAACGTTTGTGAACGTAGTGGTTTGATGCCGCGACCCAGACCATTTCCATTTTACCAATCACGTCACTTTTCATATCGTTTGGTATTGTATCGAGCTTCGGGCATACGAGTAAGTCGGCACGACCATCAGTGAGAGATTCCCAACACCCCGCCAAAATTTCTTCTTGCAAACGAACGCGTGTCTTACTGATTTTTCCGAGTTCATCGACCAGTGGGAAAAAGTTGTTTATAGGGATAATGCCATCAAAGGCGATGGTTAGATCTAACTCCCAGCCATTAGCAAGAATACTCGCGTCATTAACGAGTTGTTCAGTAGCGCCAAGAATGATTCTACCTTGCTCTAATATTAACTGCCCCGCCTCCGTGAAATTTGCACGGTGCCCTGAGCGGTCAAAAATCATGATATCCAAATCTTGTTCTAACTTTTGTATTTGATAACTCAATGAAGAAGGTGCTCGGTCCATTTCATTCGCTGCAGCGGCAAAACTCCCACGACGATCGATGGCATCGAGTATATGTAGTGCTTCAAGTGTTATTGGGCTATACATCAGTATCCAACTTTATAAATGAGAGGTTAATCACAAAAATTTAAGTATTCACCAGCTAAATGGAACGTTTAAAGCTTTTAAAATACAACGAGTTATACGGTTAAAGCAGGTTTAGACTGACAAAATCGAAAATAAATTCAAATACAAATAATAGTAATTATCATTTAGATCCAATATCATCTTTCGCAAATCAAGATAATACTATGGAATTAAGGTAACTATCAGATGTATAAGCAATCCCTACTCTCTGCTTCAATCGTTTTAGCGCTTTCATCAACCTCGGCCTTTGCTGAAGATTATGCCCTATTTGACGAGGTTGTTGTATCGGCAACTCGTACTGAACAAAACAAAGAGGATGTATCGAGCTCAATTGAATCTGTGTCTTCGGAAGACATTGATAATCAAATGTCTAACGACATTAAGCAAGCTCTTCAATACACTCCAGGCGTCGAAGCGCAAGGCAGTGGCCGTTTTGGTATTTCGGGTTTCAATATCCGTGGTGTTGAAGGTGATCGCGTTAAATTAATGATCGATGGTGTTCAACAACCTACCCCATACAACCCTGGTGCTTCAGAGCAACGTAAATATTCAAATGCGATTGAAGTCGACACATTGAGTGTCATTGAGGTGAATAAAGGACCTGCTTCTACGTTGTACGGTTCTGATGCAATTGGCGGTGCTGTACTGCTAAGAACCAAGAACCCAGAAGATATGCTAAGAACTGATGGTGATGAAAATCGTTTTGGTATCAAATCTAGCTATACATCAGCTGATGAACAATTCAAAAATACCCTTTCATGGGCGATGCGCAAAGATAAGTTAGAAACTATCGTTATGGCTACATACGCTCAAGGCCATGAAACTGAAACTCATTCGTCTGGAAGCGAAGTTGAAGGCCCAGATCGTGGTGCTGCTAACCCAGCCGATACGGAATTAAGTAACTTCTTAGCTAAAGCATTCTACAACATATCCGATTCAAACAAGATTGGGGTGACTCTAGAACATTATCAGCGCCAGTATGACGAAGATGAGTTGAATTACAACGGTTATCAGCTCATGCCGGGCTTTGTATACACGGATAACTATAACGAAGACACCAACAAGCGTTTTCGTGCAACATTAGAGCAGCAGCTTAAGCTAAATTCATCTATTGCGGATTCTTTGGATTGGTCTCTTAGCTACCAAGACTCAAGCACTCTAAATAAAAACTACGATACTACTGGCTTCTACGGACGCCGACTTCGTGAGCGTGATGCATCAGATGTAAACATGCAGCTTGATACACAGCTTTCTAAGTTAGTGAATATCGACGGTGCTGATCATGAGTTTACTTATGGCTTCACTTACTTACAAAACGACTTTGAACTAGATAACTCAGATCATAAATTTGACCAAGGAACAGTTACTCCAGGCAGCACTGGTATACCAGATGCGAAAATTACTCAATGGGGTGTGTTCGTTCAGGATCAAGCGTTCTTCATGGAAGATAAATTGATCGTAACTGGTGGTCTTCGTTACGACTCATTTGTCGCTGACCCATCAACAGATGATGGTTACACGACTGAATATGACAAGAATGAAGATGATGCATTCACTGCTAAGTTAGGTTCTGTTTACCACATCAACGATAACCTAGCTGTATTTGGTCAAATTGGCCAAGGTTTTAAGGCCCCTTCCGTTTATGACCTTTACTATTTCTACAACCAAGGCGCTATTGTAGAAGCGAACCCAAATCTCAAAGCTGAAAGAAGTATCTCTTACGAACTTGGTCTTCGTGGTGGCAATGAACACGCTCGCTTCGAATTAAGTACCTTCTACACCGACTACACTGATTTCATCAATGAGACGAAAACTGGCCAACAAGGCGGTAAAGACGTATTTACTAAAGAAAATCTAGATGAAGTGACGATTTACGGTGCAGAGCTTTCTTCTACCATAAACCTTGATAGCTTGATTGATGCACCATTCGGTACATACACTCGATTAGCAGTCGCTTATGCTGATGGTGAAGATAAGTCAACGGGTAAATCAATCGATTCGGTAGCACCTCTAACAGGTACAATCGGCCTTGGTATTGAGCGTGAAACCTTTGGTTCTGCTCTAAATATCAAAATGGTTGCGGCTAAAGATGAGTGGAATGCTGACGACAATGTAGATGTATCTGGATACACAGTTGTTGATTTAACAGCTTACTACCGCCCTATTACTGATTTAACTTTGCGAGCGGGTCTGTTTAACGCATTAGACAAGCAGTACTGGTTATACAGTGACATGTCTGGCAGCGCACACGACTCTCAGTTCAACACAGACTTTAAGTCTCAACCAGGTCGTAATTGGGGTCTATCTGCAAACTACGAATTCTAATTCGTTAAATAGCTGATACCGAAAAGCTAATGTAGCAGAAACTAAAAAGCCAGCTTAATGCTGGCTTTTGTTTATTTCACTAAAAATTGTATAAAAAAGGTAATAAGTGAAATTACTTCTCTGCCATCTCTTTCTTAACCATTACTGCAGCAGCAACGATGAAAGTGATAATTAGGCCTAGTTCCATGATTAACTCCAAAGAAAATTAACATTAAACATATAATTCGCGAGCATGATAACACAGCGGATACAGAATGATACTTTTTAACCACTAATTTACTTTTTATTCGATTTAGATCAAAAAAGATGCCCTGAAGCATCTTTTTGTACATTAATCATACGTAAAGCTAATGGGTTAGCTAGGGAAACCATCAGGGTTCGTTGACTGCCAGCGCCATGTATCTTCGGTCATATCAGACAGTGTACGCGTTGCATTCCAACCCAGTTCCTTTTGAGCTTTAGCTGGGTTCGCCCAACATTCTGCGATGTCACCAGGACGGCGTTCAACTAAGTTGTAAGGGATTTTTTTACCGCTTGCTTGCTCGAACGCTTTAACCATGTCTAATACACTTGAACCGTTACCAGTACCAAGGTTGTAGATATGAAGGCCATCTTTGCGCCCTACTTTCTCCAGGGCTGCGATGTGACCATCAGACAGGTCCATTACGTGGATGTAATCACGTACGCCAGTACCGTCTTTTGTTGGGTAATCGCTACCAAACACAGACAGAGATTCGCGTCGGCCAACCGCAACTTGAGAGACAAATGGCATTAGGTTATTTGGAATACCTTGCGGGTCTTCGCCTAGCTCACCACTTGGATGTGAACCTACTGGGTTAAAGTAACGCAGTAGTGTAATGCTCCAATCTGGGTTTGCGTTTTGGAAGTCCGTTAAGCACTCTTCAACCATTAGCTTACTGCGACCATAAGGGTTAGTTGCGCTTGTGGGAAAATCTTCTGTGATAGGAACACTCGCGGGATCGCCGTAGACCGTTGCGGAAGAGCTGAATACTAGGGCTTTCACACCAGCGTCACGCATCGCATCAACAAGAACTAGAGATCCATTAACATTGTTGTCGTAGTATTCAAGAGGCTTAGCTACAGATTCACCGACCGCTTTTAGGCCAGCAAAATGGATAACTGCTTCAATGTTGTGTTGCTTCATGGTTTCAGTCAAAAGTGCTTTATCACGAACGTCACCTTCAATGAAGTTTGGGCGAACACCAGATACTTTTTCGATACGATCTAGAACGCTTGGCTTACTGTTGTACAAATTATCAAAAAGCACAGGTGTCATTCCCGCGTTGATCATTTGGATACTTGTATGGCTACCAATGTAACCCATGCCACCTGTAACTAAAACATTCATGTTTAGCAGACCTTTTAATTAAAATATTCAACCTATCGCTTATGATACAACAACTTACAGTGAATTCACAAACGCCTAGTTTCATTGATGTTCTTTAAAGAGCATCAACTGACCAATTTCTTTTCATTTGGCTCAATATATCGCGTGATTATGTCGTGTGATCTAGTCACAAAGTCCAGAATTGAACATTCTTTAACCGAACATTGAACGAACACTCTGCATTAATAATGAGTGCTAGATTAACAGTAGTAAAACTTTGAATTAGGTCACTGTTTAATTTGTTCATATATAAGAGTGTCATTAGATACCTAAAGCTAAAGGAATAGTGGCAAGTGACGACGAAGATTTTGCTTAATTGCGATATGGGAGAGAGTTTCGGCAACTGGAAGATGGGGGATGATGAGTCGGTCATGGAATGGGTCGATATGGCAAACATCGCTTGTGGCTTTCATGCGTCTGATCCTCACGTGATGTCAAAGACAATCAAACTTGCGCAGCATTACCATACTCAAATTGGCGCCCATCCTGGCTACCAAGATTTGGTAGGGTTTGGACGTCGCTCAATTCCGCATACCATGGATGAAATCAGTGAATTAGTTTGTTATCAAGTGGGCGCATTACAAGCGCTTTGCCGTTATAACCATACTTCTGTTGGGTATGTGAAACCTCATGGTGCCCTTTATAACGATATGATGGCAAACACCGATGTTTTTAACGCAGTCGCTCAAGCGGTGGCTGAGTTCAATATCCCTCTGATGATTCTCTCTTCTTCTGATAACCAACAGTATTTAGATATTGCTGACGATCACGACTTACCTCTATTGTTTGAAGCATTCGCAGATCGAGCTTACTTGAATAATGGCCAACTCGCGCCACGAACTCAGAAAGGCTCGGTTTATGTTAATCAAGATGACATCTATAACCAAGTCATGCAGATCGTTAATTATGGTTCGGTAACGACGCTTGAGGGTGAAAGGCTGCCCATTGAGGCCGATACCATTTGTGTGCATGGTGATAATCCTCAATCCATCGCACTCATTAGAAAAATCAGACAAGATCTTAATGCATTTAATTAGTACGAAGCGTAACTCCATCGCACGCTTAACCATTAACTGCTAAATTCTGTGTGTGACTTAAAACATGGAAGTTAGAAAAGCTAAGTCTGGAAACAAAAGAGCTAAACGTATGGAAGCGAAATGACGACGAATCCGATTGAATTTAATATAGTGCCGGTTGCCGAATGTAGCGTTCTAGTCACGTTAACGTTGCCGGATTTAAAAGGCGACACCAATGCTATCAATGCGCAGTATATAGCACACTTTTCTGATGCTATTCGCCAGAATTTAACAACCGTTTTGATGAATGTGACACCCGCTTATCACACTATATTGGTTGACTACTTACCTTATCGAATTTCAGAGCAACAGTTTATCGAACAGCTTAATTCGCTGTTAGCTAAAGCGCTTTCTTCCTTCTCAGAGACTCAAGCAACGCTCAATATTATTGAACTCCCCTCCTATTATTCACCTGAAACCGCGCTCGATTTAGATAGGTATCAAGAAAAAGGTTTATCGATGGAGGACATTATTAAGTATCACACCTCTCAGACTTACATTGTCAGTGCGATAGGATTTATTCCCGGCTTTGCCTTTATGTCGGATGTGGTTAGTGAGCTTGCGTTACCACGTCACTCAACCCCGCGCTTAAGTGTTCCGAAAGGAAGTATCGCTATTGCAGGCTCAAAAACAGCGGTTTACCCATCAGAGTCACCAGGTGGTTGGAACATTATTGGCAATTGTCCTTTGTCACTGTTTGACCACAGCCAATTGAAGAACGCAGATACTACACAAGCCCCACTGTCACTGCTTAATGTTGGCGATACTGTCCGTTTTAAAGCGATATCAAAACATGAGTTTATGGATCTTAGGTTTATAGAGCTTGGCGGAGATATCATTCATGGGTAAATTAATTGATAAACCGACGCTTACAGTCGTTAAACCTGGCCCTTTGAGTTTGATTCAAGACTTTGGCCGATTTGGTGTCGCTCACCTTGGATTGACACAAGGCGGCCCAGTTGATGATTACTCTTATAGTTGGGCCAATTATCTTTTAGGAAATGCCGTTAACTTAGCGGCGTTGGAAATTACACTCGGTCAATGTGCTCTAAAAGTAGATTTTGACTGTGAGATGGCGTTATGCGGTGGCGATTTACAAGCGAAGTTAGATGGTAAGCTTTTAAATAACTGGAGTACTTTCCAAGCGTTCAAAGGGCAAGTTCTCTCATTTGGCCTACCTAAAAATGGATTAAGAGCATATTTAGCGATTAAAGGAGGCTTCGATGTTCCATCAACTCTTGATAGCTGTTCTACAGTGACTCGTGAAAAGATTGGTGGATTAACGCAAGATGGAGAACCCTGCCAGCAAGGACAAAAAATTGGCTTTATCAAACACTCCCTTATTCGCCCTTTTAAACCGCTGAGTGTTACCTTCCGATATAAACCTGATTACAACTTGCCCGTAAACTTGAGAGTTATCGAAGGTTATCAAAGTGAATTATTCTCGGAGTTAGCAAAAGAAACCTTGTATAACGCGCAATATAACGTTGATCAAAATTCAAATCGCATGGGTTACCGACTTAGTGGCGAGTCGGTCGACTCACCTGACATTACGTTATTGTCGGAAGGCATTGCCCTTGGCGCCATTCAGATACCACAAGATGGACAACCAATTGTGTTACTCAATGATCGACAAACGATTGGTGGGTATCCGAAGGTTGGATGTGTGGCTAGAATCGATTTGCCACGTTTGGCACAAGCAAAACCGGGGCATCAGATATCTTTTAGCAAAGGCGATCGCTTAGGGTTACAAGATGTATGGTGTCAGTGGGCGCAGTTTTTCGGTTATTGATATTTTTTGTTTAGAATTGCTATTCGAAGTTTCCGCGATTAAGTTCGCATCAAAAGGTGTTTAAATTAAAAATCCAGCTTACGGCTTGCTAGTAAGCTGGATTTAATTTTTGTGGGTCTTGGTTTTAGGCACCAACAGGGCTGAACCAGCTTTTAGTGGTGATCTTGCCCTGATATTTTAGCAAGAGCATCTGGATATCCACGTTCCTGTGTCAAATCTATCGCTTTGTTTTCAATATCATTTAGGTTAAGTGACATTGTCACTGAGTGTGCATCCTCGATCGATGCCGTGTTCGTCACACCAAACCAATACTGAGCAACCTTTTGCGCAGCCTCTAACGTTGAAGACGCTTTCACCACTTCAAGTCGAGCGTAGCGATCACCGCAGAATGAAACGTCAGAAGCTCTTAAACTCGGATCGGTTCCAGGAATCTGCTGTGCGCCGAAAAGAGGTTTTCCGCCAACCTGTGCAGAACGAAAACTTGGGATAAACTGAGACATATGAGTAATTGCAGCACGGGTTCTTAACTCAAGTTGCTCTTCGCTCCAACCGGAGACGATTTTCTTAAGAAGTTTAGAGGGTAACTGAGGTTGTGACGAATTCGTCGAAGACGATACCAGCCCGCCTTCAAACAACGTAATCCCTTCTGTCATGCCATGTAACTGAAACACGCCATCAGCATACGGAGTCAATTGAGCCATACCTTGTGGTGTGCCTCTCGGGCCATGAAAGATAACTTCTGGCCACTCTTCTTTACATTCTTGAGAGTATGGCCACTCAGTAACGTATGCGGCTTTAAACTCAACGAGTCTTTGCTGCTTAGAACCGACAAAATCATCAACGATGCCAGTTTCAAACCCACTCGCATTGATCAAATAGTCCGTCGTTAGGTGTTGGCTTTGGTTATCGTGGTTCGAGTAAGTCAAAGACCAACCTTGCCCCGTCGATTCAACTGATTTTAAACGACTGTTAGTTAACACCGTACAATTAGGTTGCTTATCTAAAGACAATTGAGCCGTCGCTGAAAGTCGAAATACGCTCCAGCCATACTCTTGCACCATCGCTACCGGGTACTTAAGCGTGTCCAAATTAGTATGCTTAGCAAAAGGAATACACCAGTCATCAAGTGAAATGGGTCTTAGCGGTTGAATTCTTGTAGAAAGCGCTAACAACTCGTCTTTGCTATAGAGCTTGTAATACTCTTCCGGGTCACCAAGTACTTGGTTGCTTTTGTCTTGTTTAACAAGGTCAGCATAAGAGTCTTTGATTATCTTTAGACGAGGAAGCAGATCCATCGGTTCCCCACCATCACTATGCGGCACAGCAATGATTGTTGGGCGAATATTGATCGTGTGGGGGAATAAGCGGACGGTATCAATTGACTGAGTGAGCAGTTGAAGACATTGCTCTACAGAAATATCTCGATACAAATTGCCGCCCGCGTGCAGGTGGCAAATGGGTGGGCCATTAACCAAACTCGGCCCTTTTTCCAAGATAGTGACCTTAAAACCCAACTCACTAAAGTGAATCGCGCTTGTCGCTCCGGCAATGCCGCCACCAACAATGGCAATAGAAGGTTGATTTGTATCCGTTTTGTTGTGGTTCATCGTGTTCTGTAGAATATGATTAACTGCCTCTATTCTACTTTTGTTCTGCGACGAATTAAAACACATTTTTTTCAAGGTCTTAGCTTGGCGGTTATTAATATCTATGTAAAAAACATAAATAATCTCTTGACTCAATAACTCCAGATAGAGTTTTAAAGGTTATTCTAACAGTCAAATTTGTCCTAAGTGACGCCACATAAAGGCTGCCTCAGTACTCGTAAAACAATGATGTTAACTTATCCCTAAAGTTATCCACCGTTTTTGTGGATAACTGTTGATAACGTACTTGCTAAGTTGCGCAAACCCTTTATTTACAGGGACTAACCGTTGCTCGCTAAAAAGGCATTATTGCGCAACTACTTTCAAATAATGCTAAAAAATACCGATTTTGAGGTGTGAAATTTTTTACTTATGCTAGAAGCTGGTCAAATAAAAAATGGTCCAAAGCGAGATATTATAAATAGTACATTATTAAGTATAAATAATTCACTTTTAGACCGTTTGTTAAGTTTGGGTCGAATTCGTTATTTGCTAATGGTTAATGGTTAAAGGTTATTTACTAGTGGTTAAAAGTTAATTGCTATCCAAAATCTTTGTTCATTGGCGCAAGTAACCGTTTGATCAAACTATTCACCACAGCAGCTAATGTGATGAAGGTAAGGATAGGTAAAACTACCCAAAGCATTGGATGAAGCGACGGTTCTAATTCGAAACCAAAGTTCATCACACCGGCAACGCTGAGTTCTGAACCCAATGCAGCAATAGACCCCGCCACCAATGCCATCAATCCATACTCACACCAAATGGTATTGAGAATTCTCTTCTTGCTCGCACCTAACGTGCGGTACAAACGTATTTCTTGTTGTCTTTGAGACAAGCTCAGTCGCAATAGAGTAAAAATTAGCAACAATCCCGCCACCACACCCAAAGCCGCAAGTACGGTTATCGACCAAACAATCTGTTTGAGCAACTCTTGGATCTTGCTACCCATCTTACGAATATCCATCAAACTCACGGTTGGGTGATTTCGAGAGAGTTCGTTGAGCATCTGATTATGTTGTTCCTCTAGTCTGAAACTCACGAGCCAAGTAGAAGGAATCTCGCTCAAAATATCTGGCGTAAAGATGAAGTAGAAATTCGGCTTCATTTCTCGCCACTCTACTTTGCGGATGCTATTAACCTTGGCAGAAACACTTTGGCTGTTAATAGTAAACGACAGTTCATCACCAATTTTTAATCCGAGTTGATCAGCAACATCAGATTCAACAGACACGCCCTGCTCTTGTGTCCATACGCCTTCTAGCACTTCATTGTATTCAGGTAGACTATCACCCCAAGTGAAGTTGATTTCTCGACTCAGTGCGTCCGTCCCTTCGGACTTATCACTGTACTCGTTAGCTTCCACTCCGTTAATTGTGGTTAATCGACCACGAATAATCGGGAACGCTTGAGTACGCTCTACTTCATTCGAATCGATGGTCGCCAGATAGCTGTCTTTCTCATAGCTCGCAATGTTAAGCGCAAACGCATTGGGGGCGTTCTCGGGCAAAGTTTGCTGCCAATCTGACAACAAGTCACTTCTCACTAACCATATGATCGATAGCAGCATCAAAGACAGCGCTAATGAACCAAATTGAATCCCTGTTGCTAATGGTGTGCGATTAATTCGGCTTAATGCCAAACGCATAGATGTCGACGTCGGCAGTTTACCAACCAAACGCAGAACAAGCGTACTTACAATCGCGAGCACTAAAAACAAGCAAGCGATACCTGCTAGAACTATCCATACCAACAGATTGTCGCCGTACATCAGCATCATTGGAATTATAGGTACCAGCAACAACAAGTATTTCTTGTAGCTTTCACTTGACTGGTGACTCGATTGAATCACGCTGATTGCCGAGGTGTTTACCAAGCCAATTAACGGAATACCAAGCGCAGGCACACCAATGAGGATACTTGATAGAATCGCTAAAATGACGGGTTCAATACCATAGCTAGGAAGTGGTGTTGGTAACAAATCACCCAATGGTATACGCAGTAAAAACTCCAGGCCGATACCTATGGTAATCCCTAGCACAGCACCAATAAGCACCAGTAGAGATACCTGAACCGACAACCATTTAATGATCCATTGCTTGCTCGCGCCTAAACTCTTAAGCATCGCAATGGTTTTACGGCGACTCGCAACATAATGTTGGCAAGTAAGTACCAAAGTGGTCGCAGCCATGATCACAACGATAGCAACGGTTAACGAAAGATATTGAGTTGTGCTCTCGAACATGTCGTTAGTGCGACTTGCTGAATCTTGCGTGCGCCAGCGATCGCTCGGCGTCAGTTCGATACTGTCTTGTGCGACTTTCAGTTTTGTATCATCACCATTTAGAAACAGCCTAAAGCTTACACGGCTGCCCGGTTGAATCGCTCCAGTGGCATCGATGTCACTTGTATGAATTAGTACGGCAGGCATTTGCTGGAATGGGTTAAAGCTCAAACCTGGCTCTTGAGTGATTCGCCCTGTTATCGTTAAATCCGCATCGCCTATCGTGACATTGTCACCTATTTCAACTTCTAATTGCGCAAAAATACGTTCATCAAGCCACAGTTCACCCGGTTCCACATGATTACTTGCCGCGTTATCTGCGCCTTCCAGTATCATTTCACCACGTAATGGGTAATTACTTTCAACGGCTTTAACCGTGACTAACTGCATTGAGTTATCACTGAATGCCATGGTTGAAAAACGAGTTAACTGAGAGCTTTCTAACTGTTCAAAGTGAGTGAGGTCGAGTAAAGGTTGTGGAATTGGGTTTGCTGAGATGAACACACTATCGGCAGTCAGCGCATCTTTGCCCTGTTTAACAATCACCTGCTCCATACGTTCGGCCAACGCCGACAGCGCGAAAACACATGCAATGATCAATGTTAATGCTATGGAAACTGGCCACAACTGACCGTGTCGAATCTCTTCGATGCTCCATGAGAACAGGCGTTTATTCAGTCCGTTTGATGAATTCAATTTAGACTTCCTCTATATGACCGACGTGCATTTTCAAAGTCCGTTGGCAACGCTGTGCTAGCTTAGGATCGTGCGTCACTAAGACCAGTGTTGTGCCATGGGATAAGTTGAGTTCAAACAACAGCTCAACAATTTTTGCTGCCGTTTGTTGGTCGAGGTTGCCGGTAGGCTCATCCGCAAACAAGATTTTTGGTTTGATCATAAAGGCGCGGGCTAAAGCGACTCTTTGTTGTTCACCGCCTGATAGCTGAGATGGTAGGTGATCGAGCCTGTCTTTTAAGCCAACAGATTCTAATAAAGCGGTCGCACGTTCGATGTCTTCATCTTCGCCTTTAAGCAAACAAGGTAGCGTGACATTTTGCAGTGCAGATAAACTTGGAATTAACAAGAAGCTCTGAAATACAAACCCGACAGACTCACTGCGGATCTTAGCCCTCGCTTCATCATCAAGTTGTGAAAGCGGCTGACCTAACAAACTGATTTCGCCCGTTGTTGGAACATCTAGGCCTGCAAGTAATGTCATCAAGGTCGATTTGCCAGCACCAGAGGTCCCCACAATCGCCACAGTTTCGCCTTCACGAATATCAATATCGACGTGTTCTAAGATTGTTAAATGTTCTTGATTAGTAGACACTGTCTTGGACACAGCTTCTGCTTTTATGATGGATGTATGCATGACTCGACTAATTTCCTTTTTATTTTTTATTTTATTTTCAACGGCTTCTTTGGCTCAAAATACTGATCTAGTTCAAAATCCTACGTCAGCTCCAAACGCTACTTTATTGATACTTGGCGATAGTTTGAGTGCTGGCTACAACATGGATATCAAACAGAGTTGGCCAAGTTTGCTGCCAGACGCCCTAACCAAGCATGATAAAGCGATTACTGTGGTTAACGGCAGTGTCTCTGGTGACACAACGGGCAACGGTTTAGCACGTTTACCGCAACTGCTTGAAGAACATGCTCCTCATGCCGTTCTTATTGAACTTGGAGCTAATGATGGTCTTCGCGGCTTCCCGCCTAAGCTAATGTCAGTAAATTTAGAAAAAATTATTGACCAAATAAAAGCGGCCGGTGCTGAGCCAATCATGATGCAGATTAAAATCCCACCGAACTACGGTAAACGTTACAACCAGCAATTTGAATACGTTTTTACGTCTCTTGCTGATCAAAAAAATGTACCGATTCTGCCCTTTTTTCTAGAGCATATCATCCTTAAACCTGAGTGGATGATGAACGATGGATTGCATCCAAAACCAGAAGCTCAACCTTGGATCGCTCAATTCGTCGCCGAAGAATTATATCAGTATCTTTAGGTTTTAATGGTCTAGCTCAATAAATTTTACACAGCTTTACGTTAGCCTGAGTGCATATCACCGTTAACTGTGAGGTTATTTATGCTGATCGAACCAATTATCAAGGGTGTGGTAGCAAAAAGCGCTCACCCTCTTGGCTGTAAAGAAGCCGTAAAGCAACAAATCAAGTTTGTTAAGAGTGCGCCGCAAATCAAAAACGGCCCTAAACGAGTACTGATTATCGGCGCTTCCTCAGGCTTCGGCCTTGCCGCCCGCATCGCTCTCACCTTTGGCGGTGCAAAAGCTGACACCATCGGCGTTTCATTCGAACGTGGTCCAAACGAAAAATCTCTTGGCAGTGCCGGTTGGTACAACAACATCTACTTCAAAAAAGAAGCGGAACGTGAACAACGTACTGCGATCAACATCGTCGGCGACGCATTTTCAAAAGAGACACGAACCCAAGTTGTAGAAGCAATCGAAACCTATTTTGAAGGTGAAGTCGATCTTATTATTTACAGCCTTGCAGCAGGCGTCAGACCAAAACCGGACTCCGACGAATACTGGCGTTCTGCGATTAAACCAATCGGTGAAAGCGTTACCGGAGCCACTATTTCCCTTGAAAACGACCGCTGGGACAACAACACACTTGAAGCTGCAACGGAAGAAGAAGCCGAAAGTACACTTAAGGTGATGGGCGGAGAGGATTGGGGAAACTGGATCGACGAGCTAATCAACGCGGAATCTATCGCCCCAGGTTGCAAGACGATCGCGTTTTCTTACGTTGGCCCAGAAGTCACACATCCTATCTATTTAGATGGCACTCTAGGCCGCGCTAAGATCGATCTTCATCAAACAAGCCATGCGCTCAACCTTGAACTCGCAAATTTTGATGGTAATGCTTATGCAACGGTTTGTAAGGCATTGGTCACAAAGGCAAGCGTATTCATTCCGGGGTTAAGCCCTTACCTGCTCGCTTTGTATAAAGTCATGAAAGAGAAAGAGACGCACGAAGGATGTATCCAACAGATGCAGCGTCTGTTTAACAGCAAGTTATACGGCCAATCGAAAGTACCGCTTGATGGCGAACGCCTCATACGAATGGATGAGTGGGAGCTAGACCCAGAGACACAAGCTCATGTTACGGAGCTACTCCAGGGAATGGATGAGAAAAACTTCCAAACCTTGGGTGACTACAAAGGGTTTAAAGAAGAGTTTTTGCAGTTAAATGGTTTTGCTCAACCATCGGTAGACTATAACGAGAGACTTAGCTCTGAAGATTTTATAAAGTTAAAGCCTTAATTGAAACTTATCTCATTACTGAGACCCAGATTCATATTTGAAAACCTCTGCAAAATTGCAGAGGTTTTTTTCTGCAACATTTCTTATACTTAGTTGGCGTAAGGTTCACTATTTTTTGGGTTCATCATAATTAACACAGGATGTGTTGATGCATTTAGCATAATTGACTCGGAGTCATATGAAGAAAATCAAAACTATAGATTTAGATATTCCTGACGATATGGGGTCCAGTTGGCAAAATATCGTTGACCTGTTAGCTCAAATCACTCAAGTGCCAGCTGCACTTATCATGCGTGTTCACTCCAATTATATCGAAGTATTCTCAACCAGTAACAGTGATAACAACCCATATAACAAAGGTGATACGGAAACCTTGGGAAATGGGCTTTATTGCGAAAGTGTTATGGAGTCTAAGCAACAACTCGTTGTGCCCAATGCGTTAGCCGATCCGAAATGGGAAAACAACCCAGATGTGGAGCTCGGTTTAATCTCTTACTGTGGTATCCCGTTACTCTGGCCGAACGGTGAACTCTTCGGCACCATATGTATCTTAGATTCTAAAGAGAACCACTACACACCTACCTACATCAAATTACTAGAAAGCTTCCGTACGTCTATAGAGTCGCAGCTCAAAACTCTGTTCCAACACGCGAAACTGACTCAGATGAATCGCGACTTAAAGAACCGTGTTTACACTCGAACGAAAGATCTCGCAAGTCTTAACTATTCGTTAAACCAAGAGATAGACAAGCGCAAAGCTGCCGAACAAAAGATTAACTTCCAAAAGAATCACGATCTAGGGACAGGTTTTTTAAACCGCAACGCCTTTGAATCCCGCTTAAATCACAAACTATTGTCTAAAACAAAGCTGACTGATTGTTCATTCGCTGTTGTCCATATTGGATTTACTAACGGAAGACGCATACAAGCACGCTATGGTTATAACGCGTTAGATCAAGTGCTCGTCGAATACCGACAACGAATCGACAGCATTTCCGATCTTGAGGTAATAACAGCGCGCCCTACTTCTATCGATCTTGTACTTGCGTTCAGTGTTAAGGATTTAGACCATCGCCTCGAAGAGCTCTGCCAAACTTTGATTAAAGTGGGTCACTCCGAATTTGCTATTGAAAACGACAAAGTGCACTTGCATGCGTTTATCGGAATTGCGGTAACAAATAGTGAAGACAATGCAGAAAGTGTGTTGCAAAAATCCTCAGAAGCGATGCTTGCCTGTAAAGATTCAGGGCAAAAGTTCGCTTACTACTCTCAATCTCATACAGAAGAACAGAGCCACATCAATAAAATTGAAGGTTATTTGCTGCAAGCGGTTCGCAATGATGATCTCATGCTCTACTTTCAACCAAAAGTATGCCCGTTAACTCATCGTTGGGTTGGTGCTGAAGCCCTGTTACGTTGGCGCCATCCTGTGTTAGGCGACATTTCCAACGAAACCTTGATACACATGGCCGAACAAAACGGTCTAATTTTCGAAGTGGGTAGCTTTGTACTACGCCGCGCGATTGAAAAAGCCAAAGAATGGTCTGAATACGTTGATGACTTCAAAATGGCCGTTAATGTGTCAGCGATACAACTTAAGAACGCACATTTCGCTGAACAAGTTGTCCATCTATTGGAAACGTATCACCTTGAACCTCGGTTCTTGGAACTTGAAGTGACAGAAAGCGGACTGATCGCAGATGAGGTTGTTGCCAAGAATACGTTAGAGTCATTACACGACATTGGCGTTACATTGTCACTAGATGATTTTGGTACGGGTTACGCCTCATTCAGTTATCTTAAGAAATTCCCGTTTGATGTAATCAAAATTGATAAAAGCTTCATTGACCAGATGTTGAACTCAAAAGAAGATTCAGAAATTGTCCGCTCTATTGTCCAAATTGCAAAAAAACTCGACTTAAAAGTCACTATTGAAGGCATAGAATCCGAAGTTCAGGAGAAATTTATTATTGATGAAGGCTGTGATGTGGGACAAGGCTACCTATATGGTAAACCGATGCCGAGCCAAGAATTCGAACACAGCTTAATCAATCAAAACTATTTAGGGACAACTCGCTACGCTTAAAGCGAAAAAGATCAGTTAGTTTTGGATTTAGGCCTACTTTCTCTTTACTCTATAGGTCGTGATTTTTATAATCGCCGCCTTTCTGTTTTATCTTCCCTTTATATAGGCATTCCTCGTTATGGATCAGTTGACTGCAAAGCTTAAAAAGCTCGAAAAACAAAACTTCCGCGCATATCAACAAATTAAAGGTCAATACGACTTTGCTGATTTCGAATTACACATCGACCACGTTCAAGGTGACCCTTATGCATCTTCTTCGCGTTTTCGCGCAACACGTGCTTGGTCGTTAACAGGGTTAGATTGGCTTAAAGAAAAGTCTTACGAATACCAAGTAGCAGCACGTGATTTCATTGCACGTAGCTTCTCTGAATTTGCCAAGCAAGAAACGACAGTGTCTATCGCTCTAACAGGTCAAACTGTTTTAGATAACACATCTGTGGTTTTCACCGAGCACGGTATCGAAATTCGTTTTCGTATCAACCTACCAGCTGATGGTCGTAGTATTCTTGCAAAGAAAGCAATCAACATCATTACGTTCTATTTGCCTAAGTTTATTCGTCGCGCAACTCTGGAACGCGAACTCAACATCGAAGCGATGATTAAACATTGTGAAGCCGTTGAAGACCAAGACGCATTGCGCGCTCAATTGGAAGAAAACAACCTAACGGCATTCGTAGCAAATGGCAGCGTATTACCTCGTATTGCGGGTAACTGCGATTTACCAATGAAAGGCGCGGTTCCTTTCCTAGCACCAGAGTCTTTGAGTGTTACGTTAAACACACCAAACCAAGGTGATGTGACTGGTTTAGGCATTCCTAAAGGTATCACACTGATCGTTGGTGGTGGTTTCCATGGTAAATCTACGTTATTGAACGCCGTTGAACGTTCTATCTACAACCATATTCCAGGCGATGGTCGTGAAGGTATTGTGACTGCTACTGATACTATGAAGATCCGCGCAGAAGATGGTCGATGTGTCCATAACTTGAACCTTTCAAACTACATCAACCATTTACCTATGCAAAAAGACACGTCTGATTTCAGCACACAAGATGCGTCTGGTTCGACATCACAAGCGGCTTGGTTACAAGAATCAATTGAAGCAGGCGTTCAAACACTACTTATTGATGAAGACACGTCAGCGACTAACTTCATGATTCGTGACGAACGTATGCAAGCGCTAGTATCTAAAGGGGCTGAACCAATCACTCCACTTGTTGATCGTATTGGACAACTTCGTGAAGAGATGGACATCTCAACTATCGTGGTAATGGGCGGTTCTGGCGATTACTTAGATGTGGCAGACACTGTGATTCAAATGCACGACTACCAAGCGGTAGACGTAACTGAAAAAGCACAAGAAGTGATAGCTCAACACCCTACTCAGCGAACTAATGAATGTGAGACGGCATTAGAAACTTTTGTTCCTCGCTCGTTGAACCGCGCAGCACTGATGAATATTCTTACTGACGGTAAATTCCGTGTTAACGCGAAAGGTAAAGAGTCATTACGTTTTGGTAAGGAATTTGCGGACCTTTCTGCATTAGAGCAGTTAGAGTCAACATCAGAAGTTAACGCGATTGGTTGGGCATGGTTCCAGTTTGCACAAACCCCAGGTTGGTCAAACAACCCTGCTAAAGAGTTTAGCGCTATCTTAAGCGATGAGTGGCACGTGAACATGCCAAACTACGGCGACTTAGCGAAACCAAGAGTATTGGATGTAATGGCTGCGCTAAACAGAATGCGTAAATCTCAGTTCAAACCTTCGAACTAAATTTTACCTAAGCATCTATAATCCAGAACTGCGGCTCTCATTTTTGAGGGCCGTTTTTTCTCCTATATTTAATAACTCTTCTCGTGAATCTCCACCCCACCCGCGACTAACTCAGTTTAGTTACCCTCGTTACATTAGTTATCTCGTATTATCTTATAAATCATGACATAGCTTTTACAAAGCCATAGTGATATTCAGATAAAGTCCTGCCTCGACAAGTGTAACCAAATGTAACGAACTGAGGTTTTGATGAACCACAAACGCGTAAAAATGCGTGACCATAAAAGAGAAGTAAACCTGTTTAGAAACCGAGTAGCCGTTGCATTTATCGGGATTTTACTCTTTACGCTCGTCTTAGTTGGAAACCTTTATAGGCTTCAAGTACAAAGTTTTGAAAGTTACCAGACCCGCGCCGATGGTAACCGGATTAAAGTGTTGCCTATCGCTCCTACTCGAGGATTGATATACGACCGCAATGGAGTGTTATTGGCTGAAAACCAGCTCGTCTTTGATCTAACCATGATTCCAGAGAAAACTGATGACGTTGAGGTAATGCTCGATAAGCTCAACAAATTCATTCCGCTCAATGATGAGCAAATCGTCCGTTTCAAAAAGCGTTACCACAACACTCGTCGCTTTAAGTCAGTGACAATAATGGAAAACCTCACTGAAGAAGAGATCGCTAAGTTTTCTGTTCATCAATATCAATTCCCCGGTTTATCAATCGATACTAGCCTAAAGCGTTATTACCCTAGCGGTGAAGTGTTAACCCATGTTTTAGGGTATGTCGCACATATCAATGACAGCGACCTAAGAAAACTGGAAGAGCAAGGCAAAGAATCGAACTATCAAGCCACTACAACCATTGGTAAGCTTGGTGTAGAAAGATATTACGAAGATCTACTCCACGGGCAGAAAGGCTACCAAGAGGTAGAAGTCAACAGCCGTGGTCGTGTCGTGAGAACTATTCAATATGTGCCGCCAGTCGCGGGTAAAGACATTGTCTTGAATATCGACATCGAGCTACAAAAATACGTGTTCGAACAACTCGATAATCGCACTGGCAGCGCTGTGATTCTTGATCCTAAAGATAATAGTGTTTTAGCGATGGCATCCAGCCCTAGCTACGATCCAAACCTGTTCGTTGATGGTATTTCGACTAAGAATTATCAAGCTTTATTGAACGATCCAGCCCACCCATTGGTAAACAGAACAACATTAGGCGTGTATCCCCCCGCTTCTACCGTTAAACCGTTTATGGCGGTCGCTGGGTTGCAAGAGCATGTTATTTCGGAAAACACTATTCGTAACGACCATGGTATTTGGCGAATACCGGGTTCTAAACCAAACTCTAAAGCTTGGCGAGATTGGAAACGCTGGGGACATGGGCCTGTCGATGTGACGCAAGCCATAGAAGAGTCCGTTGATTCATTCTTTTATCAAACCGCTTTTGATTTAGGTATTGATCGTATTTCGGCATGGATGAATCGTTTTGGTTTTGGTAAACCAACGGGTATTGATATCTATGAAGAAAGTAACGCCAACATGCCGACTCGTGATTGGAAAATGATGCGCTACCGTACTCCTTGGTATCAGGGTGATACAGTCCCGATCGGTATTGGTCAAGGTTATTGGACTTCGACACCTCTGCAATTAGCTAAAGCAACGTCGGTATTGATCAATCATGGCAAAGTCATGCCCCCGCATATTCTGCGAGCAACGTTAGATCACGGGGAAGATTTTGACACACAACAACTCGTTACACCTGAACCTATGCCTTCTATCACTGAAGTCCCTGACAAAATATGGGATGTACCCATCAATGCAATGAGACTGGTAAACCACGGTAGTCGAGGTAGCGGTAGACGCGCATTTAAGGGAACCAACTACACTAGCGGCGGAAAATCAGGTACGGCACAAGTATTTGATCTTGCGAAAGATCAGGTCTACAACTCGAAGAAGTTGGCTAAGCATTTACTCGACCATGCGCTTTACACGGCTTTCGCACCTTACGAGCACCCTGAGTATGTCGCGACGGTGGTCATTGAGCACGGCAACGGCGGTTCAAAAGTTGGCGCGCCATATATCCGTAAAGTACTCGATTATGCATTTGAGCATAAAAGTGGTGAAAGCAAAGACCAGTCGTAGCACCATTAAATGAAGTAGTAACGACGCTTAATATAGTTACAGAACATAGCGTAATGACGACAAAGCCCCACTTGTGTCACTCACAATGTGGGGCTTTTCAATTTTATATATTAGGGCCTAAATTTCACTTTATCTAAAGGGTCATAAACCGCGCAATAAGAGTTACTTTCGATTACGAGCTTCGTAATACATTCCATGCTTCACAGAGCGTCTGGAATTTCGCCGTATTTCCCTCGTCCCGATCTGGATGCCAGCGCAAAGCCAATTGTCGCCATCGCTTTCTAATCTCATGGTGAGTCGCGTCCAACGGTAACTCAAACAAATTTAACGCTCGGCTTCTATCCATATCGAGTTCATCACCACCGACAAACTTTCTGTACCGAGTCCAGAACTCGTTCAGCAGCCTTTTGACTTCGCCCTCGTCCGCTTCATAGTTAACCCAATTAATGTAGTATTCTCGCAGTGGGTCTTGATGATCGATGCTGTGACTGCTTCCGTGATACCGACCATTCATCAATTCAATGTCCATCGCTTGGACTTGTAGCCAACCATCAGGGTGTAAGGTTTCTTGAAGCTGATAAAGCGCATTCATGATGAGGAAGTTCTTTTTAAACAACTCTTTCTCAGGCGCTGGGTCTAGCACCGGCACAAATCCAAGGTCGTTAAGGTGAACCGCCAATGTGTGTACTTTCCAGCCGCTTGGCTTTTGCTTAAGCACTTCCATAATCGGCCAAAGCAAAGGGTTTTCCATATGAGCTTGAAAACTGAGGCTTATATCTTGATGGCTCGATGAATTTAGCTTATCTAACATAATTAAGTCGTATCATTATCAGATGCATTGAAGTATTTTAATTGAAAGCGATTTATGGCTGTTTGTCGAGTTTCAAATCAAATAAATTTCAATCAGTTAGACTATATAAAGAAAAGGCCAGCATTAAGCTGGCCCTTTGGAATATGAAGTTTCCCTAACTAGATAACGCCAAGTTCTCTCAGACGTTCCATCAGGTATTCATTCGCAGTGTAGTTTTCTGACAACACAACTTCTGGTTTCGGGTGTAAGAATAGCGGTAGAGAAATACGCGACTTCTCTTGGCGCTCGCCTGATGGGTTGATTACACGGTGAGTCGTTGATGGGAAGTAACCACCTGACGCTTCTTGAAGCATGTCACCGATATTGATAATCATATTACCGAAATCACATGGAACATCTAACCACTCATCGTTTTGAGCTTTAACTTGAAGGCCAGGTTCGTTTGCAGCAGGAAGAACGGTAAGCAGGTTAATGTCTTCGTGTGCTGCTGCGCGGATAGCACCCGGCTCTTCATCGCCTTGCATTGGCGGGTAATGAAGAACGCGAAGCAGTGTTTGTTCGCTACCGTTAATCATTTCAGAAAGCGCGATTGAGAACTTCTCTTGTACTTCTTTAGGAGCATGCGCTTCAACCCAACCTAATAGCTCTTGAGCGAAAGCATTAGCACGTTGGTAGTAATCTAGAATCTGTTCTTTCAGCTGTTCAGGGATCTGGCCCCAAGGGTATACGTGAAAGTACTCTTTAATATCTTTTACAGTGTGGCCCTTTGCAACTTCCGACACTGAAGGTGGAAAATATCCATCTTGTGTTTCAACATTGAAATGGAAGTTTTCTTTATCTTCTGAAATGAAGAATTGGTACCAGTTTTCGTAAATAGACTCAACAAGCTCTTTTGGGATTGGGTGGTTTTTCAAAACACCAAATCCAGTTTCACGTAGAGAGCGAACAAATTGTTCTGCTGCATCGTCAGCAAGATAATCGACAGTTTCCAGTTTCATGACTTTCTTTCTTGTTATGTATTTATAGAGGGATTTTATGGTTCGCCTTGTCGTAAATCAAACTTTTATGAAACTCTCGCAACCGTTTGTCTAGATACTGGGCGATAACGCCAGTTTTCAACAAGTTTAGTAATTTGACCACAATTGAACGCTGTTCATTATTATGTAACACTATTAAAAACTTCGATGAGAGATCTCGATATGACAACTACGCCTCTTGCTCAAAATAGACCTTTACTTGCATTAACTTCATTCTATTTGGTCATTTTTTTATTTTCTGCATTTGCTCCCGTATCCCGAGCTGTGTGGATAGCTGAGATTGTGCCTGCATTATGTATTCTCATCGGGATCTGGTGGTTATCCACAAAACTAACGTTTTCAAAAACCGCTTACGGTTTGATGTTTATCTGGCTCGTCTTGCACACGATTGGCGCAAAATATACGTTCGCTGAAGTGCCATTCGATTGGTTTAACAATATGATCGGTTCTGAGCGTAATAACTTTGACCGTGTCGCGCATTTCTCTATTGGCCTTTACGCTTACCCGCTCGCTGAGTATTTAATTCGTAAGAAACTGGCTCAACCGGTACTGTCATGTTTCTTTGCCTTATTTGCGATCATGAGTGTTGCCGCAGGTTACGAGATTATAGAGTGGTGGTATGCGGAGATTGCAGGTGGTGATGAAGGTATCGCATTCCTTGGTTCACAAGGTGATATTTGGGATGCACAGAAAGACATGCTTTGCGATACAACCGGAGCAGTAGTTTCCTTACTACTGCTTAAGCTTCAAGGGCGAGTCAGAACTCATTCATATTAGCCTTTGATCCTGAACTTCAAAAACAGATTTGAAATGCCACACACGTTATGTGCTGTGGCATTTTTTATTTCATCGTAAACTTTCATTTTATAGCTAGCGTTTACTTCATAGTCACTTTGCCGCCGATGAACTTGTAAGCAGGAGTGCCTCGAACTAAGGTATCGCGCGCAAATTCAATTCCACATTCAGGACAGATACACGGCTCTTTTGTGAAATCTTCAACGATGCGCTCTTTAAAGCACTTGACGAGCGCGCCTTTGCCTCCCTTTCGATACTTAAAAAGTTGAGCTTTGCATTTCGCACAGAAAATCTGAACCGTTTTGGTTGGTTGTTTCTTGTTTGGTTTAGCCATGGAAATTAATGGGTTACTCGCTATTTGTTAAGTTTTGGAGCGATAAGAACCAGGCTTATCCCGAGTAAAATAACCGTTGATGAGATAACAAACTGAATGGTTACGGGTTCAGACAACAATAAGACGCCGCCAAGCGTCGCGATAACCGGCACAGAAAGCTGCGCAATAGACGCCACCACGGTATTGAGCTTTTTCACAACGTAATACCACAAGCTATAACCCACACCAGAAGCGACAGATCCTGATATTACCGCGTAAATCAAACCCTGCTCACTGATAGACACTTGAGGCATTGCATTAGGTATTACAACTAGAAAGCTTAAACCTACAAGGATAACTAGCGAGCTAAATCCAAAGTTAGCGGTCGTCGATTGCAGTGCGTTTGAAGATTTCTTTCCTGCCAACGTGTAAACACCCCACCCAACCCCGGCTAGCGACATCAATATAATAGAGACTAGATCTGGAGATCGTGTAGATTCAGTCGGCATGAGTAAGTAAACGAGACCGGCGACAGACAACAAACAACCGCACCACTCAAGCGATGACATTCTGTTTCCCGAGAATAAATGCGCGGCGATCATTGTAAATTGTACTGCGACAAACAACACCAGTGCTCCGAGCCCTGCTCCAAGCTCTAAGTAAGCGAACGAAAAACCAAACATATAAACGAGCAGTGACAATATTGAGGTGAGTTGAAACTGAGACTGGAGCTTTGCATAAGTTGATGTAACTTTGGCAGATACATCAAAATCAGGCTTAGGTCTGGGTTTAGATTGGAAGGATAAAGTTAATAAGATCAGCAATGTACCTGCACCAGATAAAATACGCACGATCGAAAAACTCAAAGGATCAATCGTTTGATCCATTAATGCCCAGCGACACAACACTGAATTGGCAGCAAATGCCACCAGCGTAATAAATGTGATCATCACAGTTTGCATCGTTTTGTCCTAATTGAGTATTCTTGGGTTTCAATCAACTTCTGGCTTAACCCAAACTTGGCTAAAATCGAACCAACCTAATGCATTGCATTTAGCGTTTTGCAACGTACCACACTGATCTTTGTTCACACCTAACCAGCAGTGGAACATCGGTATCAACTGGTTACTTTGTACTAGTTGCTTACCCAATTGCCTTGCTGGGAATTGGTCGAACTCACCTGAGCGCCAACGATCAATCATGTGACACCATTGGTCAAAATCTTCCTCAGGGCTAGACTCATCAAGAAAACTGTAATCCATTAACCAACCGGCCAACGCATCATCTCGGTTATTGGCGATACCCATAGGGTTAATCCAAATATCAACATTGTCGGCGTGTGGAGGGTCAATTTCGTAACCGTGAAGTTCTACGTCGACATTATATTGCTTCAATACGGTAACGATGGCTTTGGCAAGCGTTGGAAACATTGGGTGTTGACATTGGTACGCCAATCTTATGGTTGGTTTAGCGCTTGCTGGTGGACAAACTGGTGTTTTTAACTTGATGTCATACCAACCGGGTTTGATTCCGTAAGCATGCAGTACACCCAAGTCGATAACCGTCTCTTTCGGAATATGTACAAACAGATCAGCTGCATTCAACGCGTTAGATAGAAACTGAGCCCATGCAGGATCTTGAGCGATGCCCTTCTTTCTATTCAATAGTAAATACGTACAACCCGGATCAAGTTCAACTTCATCGCTATCACCACGATCTGCCATTACTGGTTTAGAGAGGCTTGGGTAAACCATTGATGAATAAGCTTCATCGACTACCCAAACTTCAACGCGATCAATCAGCGGTCTAAAACCAAAGTATCCGTTGAAAGCCGTTAATACCAGTTGCTTTTCATCGTTCTTTTCAATGCGATAAGGGCCAGTACCAATAGGACGAATATCATAGTCTTCTCCACGTAAAATCATCGGTAAGGTGACTTTAGCGACCGATTCAGTGAGCGCGAGGGGAAAATACTTATCTGGACGCGTTAGAAAGACATCAACCACGCAATTGGCCGGTGATGAGACATCTTTAATATGAGAGAACATATTGAGTGGTTCGAGCAAAAGAAGCGTATCCACAACGTGGCTGGTTAACAACGGTTCTCCGTTATGAAAACGAACGCCCGGTCTCAAGAAGAATCGCCATTGGTGGTCGTCAATCTTTTGCCATGAATGCGCAAGATCAGGCTGTAGCTGATCGTTCTCATCGAGACGCGTTAACCCACTGAACACCTGACACGTGATGTGTTGTTCAGAACGTCGCATCGATTTAGTTGGGTTAAGCATGGAAAGTGGACGGTAGTAAGGCAAACGAATAACTTGTTCACCTTCTTGATACTGTACGCCCAAGTAATTTTGAATAACTTGAGTAAGCTTGGCTGCATTGTGGTCAAGTACCGACAGTGCTTGCCCAATTTTACCCTCTTCTAAGTAGCGGCGTGCTAAGTTTTCACTTACATCGCAACGATTCTGCTTAAAGATAAGTTGAGATAATTTACCTCGCCCCGCAGCAGGTAGCCACTCTACCCACCCCTCTTCTTCGAGTTTGTTAAGCACCATTCGGGCATTTCTGCGCGTACAACAGAGAACATCGGTAATGTCGTCTAACTGAACATTAGAATCTTTACCGTCAAAGTACTCAAACAGGGTTTCAAATTGAACGCGAAGTCTCGGGCTACTCATAAAGAGGAAAACTTATTCAAAGGATATTAAATTCAGTTTCCCTATTTTACGAGTCAAAATCAATCGAACTTATAATTTTTTGCGAAGAGATTATGAATGTGAGTCGGTTGAGTAACCTCAGCAGGAAGACAAAGGCTTGAATAAACGCTGTTATAGCCGGTAATTACATCACATCGCAGCCGATTTCATTGGCTATGTCGCGGAGCTGTTGTTCATTGTCTAACTTAATCGACCATTTGCATTCAGAACCATTGGCTGAAATAACATTTGCCCCTTTTCCAATCAATTGAATTGCATCAACTTGAGCTTGTAATGTCACCCTATGCTCTCCATCTAGGCGAACAACCAGTTCATGTGCCGTTGCAATAACTTTTCCACTTTTAAACGTTATGACCATCTGTTTCTCAAAATGCTTATCTTAAATATAATTACAGGTTAAATATTACGAATTCATTTAACGCTTGTGCTTCTTAACCGCAATGGTTAAGCGGCTTGTACACACCAAGCGTTGACGCTCATCAGTGATGTTTATCTGCCATACTTGGGTAGATACGCCAAGGTGAATGGGCTCGGCAGTGCCGATTACATGCCCCTCACGCATCGATCGAACGTGGTTAGCATTAATATCTAACCCTACACAATAGTAACCATCAGGAACGCAAAAGTTTGCCGCGAGTGAACCCAACGTTTCAGCTAAAACGACGGACGCGCCGCCATGAAGCATACCTAATGGTTGGTGTGTAAAGTGACAAACAGGCATCGTTGCCACCAAAGAATTATCGTTAACTTCGGTGTAAACAATGTTGAGGTGCTCAATTAAGGTGTTTTTTGAGGTCGCGTTGAAGGTATCTAGGTCAACGGGCTTTTTCCAAATACTCATGTGGGTTCCTTAATTATTGACTTTGTTAGTACGTGAGCAGATTGATTGACGTTAATGGTGTTCTTAACGATAACAATGCTCTTAAATACAATAGTTATCTTACAGCTATTAGATATTACGCAAGTTGATGTTAACATGCATAAAAACCGAATACACAGAGGATATTGTATGACGTCATGGACGAAGTTTGCCTCGCTTCTCACACTTGCAGGCCTGACAGCATGTAGCGCTTCCCCAACAGGAAGAAACCAATTGCTGCTTTTTTCAGATAAAGATATGTCTCAGCTTGGAGCGCAATCTTTTGAACAAATGAAGAAAGAACAGCCGATCAGTAAAGATGCAAAAACCAACGCATATGTTCAGTGTGTAGCGAACAGTATTACTCAACACATTCCTAAGCAAGGCTTTAGTGAATGGGAGGTCGTTGTTTTTGATAGCGACCAAGTCAATGCATTTGCGCTACCTGGTGGAAAAATTGGCGTATACACTGGTTTACTCAATGTTGCAGTTAATCAAGACCAACTCGCAACGGTTATCGGACACGAAGTGGCTCACGTTCTCGCTGACCACAGTAATGAGCGTCTATCTCAGTCTCAAATCGCTAATACGGGCTTATCTATTACTAGCGTCGCGCTAGGCGCATCAGAATACAAACAGTATCAGGGTATGACGATGGCTGCGTTAGGCTTAGGTGTTCAATACGGTGTTGTTCTACCTTATGGCCGAACTCAAGAGTCTGAAGCCGATATTGTAGGCTTAGAGTACATGGCTCAAGCTGGGTTCGATCCAAAACAAAGTGTCGATTTGTGGCAAAACATGGCGAAAGCATCAGGTGGGAACCAACCTCCCGAATTACTTTCTACGCACCCTTCCCACAATACGCGTATTAAAGATCTGCAAGCGAAAATAAAAACGTTACCTCAATCTGGAACATCAAGGCCAAATTGCAAAGCGTAACCTGATGCTAGATTAAATTTAGAGCCTCAAATACAAAAACGCCCTATCCATATTGGTTAGGGCGTTTTTAGTGAATCAAGCTAACGAGTTATTCGAACCACGTTAACTTGCAGATTAAGTGCCTAGAATTTGGAGCGGTAAGCTTAATAACTGATCGCCAGTTGATGCAAAGTACCAGATAACGCCGATTAAACTACTCACTAAGCCCGCATACCAAAGGAATGATACGACTTGGCCGTATTTGTCTAAAGGCAATAAATGACTGTGATGCCGTCCTTTCCATTCGAATAGAATTTCAACACTGCCCATGATCAATAAGAAACCAAACAAGGTTAAGTTCAGTTGGTAACTCAATACGACGCCAGCAACCGCTGCTGCAACACAAAGCACAATGCCAAGCACGCTGTTCATCGAAAAGCTGATACTTTTCAGCACATGGCCGCCATCAAGAGGCAAGATCGGCAGTAGATTGAACAGGTTTAACAAGGCATTAAATACCGCAAGCCCAGCAAAGAACATCTCACCCGTCGCCCAGTACAACACCATAAACACCAACGACAATATCAACCCAAACAGTGGTCCCATAATCGAGATAACCACGTCTTGCCAGCGTGTATTAATCTTTTCGTCCGATAACGCCAAGCCACCAAGGAATGGGATTAAATAGATGCCTTTGGTCTTCATACCAAAGTACTTCATCGCTCTGATATGACCATATTCATGAAACATTAGACAAGCAATCAAGGCCAAAGCGAACTGAATTGAAAAAAGCCATGAGTAAGCCGCTAAACTCGCAGAGGCGAGTACTACCTTAATTAGTTTGGCACTCTTGAGGGCTTTCATACCGAGTGACACTAACCCTATTAAGCTAAAACGCTTTTCTGACTTAGGTGCTACAACGGGTGTTTGTTGCTCGATATCTTTAGTGTTGCGATTGCCTTCGGTGATGATTTGGTCATTAACCGACGCTTTGTACGTCATCTCAAATGGTTGCCATTGAACCAATGCCTCTACGTGACACTGCAACGTATCTTCGCCAGATCGCAGCGTAAAAGTATGCGTTCTCGCATCATCTTGATCTGTGGTCGCATCTAACTGAGACACCAATGTGTTATTCCAAAATAACTGTTGCCACCCTGCCATTGACCCCTCTAAACGAAGCGGTTTACCAAGAAACTCTATCGCGAGTAATTCCAAACTAAAATTCCAATTTAATGACGTTCCAAATGAATGAACATTATGCCGATTTAGCGATTAACGGTAAACATAAACAAAGTTGTTACATATTGAGCAATTGAACACTATTTATACCCATAGTGTGTATAAACATTCTGGTCACACCTCCAACCACAAATAAACCATTGATTGTAATTATATTATTAGTGCTAAAGTCCCGCCCCCTTAAAACATAACTTCACAAAATGACAACTCATTCTTTGACTTTGCATGAAACATGTATTTAACATATCATTCACATAAGAGCATCACTAACAAGAATGCTCCCTGTATTTTCAACAATAAGAATGAGATTTGATGCCCTAGGAGGGTCAAGGATGAAAACAATACAACGCTCTCTCGTTTCACTTTCTGTGCTATTTGCATGCAATTCACTTGCTGCTGGTTTCCAAGTTGCTGAACATTCTGCTTCAGGTCTTGGACGTGCATTCTCTGGTGAAGGTGCGGTAGCTGATAACGCGAGTGTACTAGCGAGAAACCCCGCCGCAATGACCCTATTTGATACAGCCCAGTTTTCAGGCGCGGTTTCTATCGTTGATCCAGAGGTAGACATCACACAAAACAACGTCCCAGGTTCTGGTGGTCAAAGCCAAACCTCTAAAGATGTTGCTCCTCTTCAGGTTGTACCTGCGGCTTACTACATCAGCCCAATCAATGACAAGTGGGCTTGGGGTATAGGTATGTTCTCTAACTATGGAGTTGCTACCGATTACCCAGATGATATTTATGCGGGCGACCTTGCTGGTGACACTTCACTGATATCAGTAAACGTAAACCCTAATGTCGCTTATCGTATTAATGATCAATTTAGTGTCGGTGCGGGTGCAAACCTTGTTTACGCCGAGGCTGAACTTAACCGTCACCAAGGCTCTATCTCGAACATTACTGGTGACTCTGCCTCTACAAAACTGATCAGCATGACAGGTGAAACATTTGCATTTGGTTGGAACGTAGGTGCGTTATATGAACTGAATGAAAACAACCGATTCTCTATCGCTTATCGTTCAGAGGTAGACCTCGACTTTGATGATGGTGACTTTACTGATTACACGGGCAGCATCGTGCAAGGCAGTGCTACGACGACAACTGGCCGTTTAAAGATCACGTTGCCTTCAATTATTGAAATTTCAGCTTTCCACCAATTGACCGATCAATGGGCGATTCACTACGGCTGGCAACAAACTGGATGGAGTAGCTTTAAAGAGCTTAAAGCGACGAGTTCAGATTGTGCAAATGGCGAGTGTTTTAAAAAGACTGAAGACTACGACGACAATAACCGTTACTCACTGGGTGCAACTTACCAGTTGAACCAAGAATGGACCTTACGAGCTGGTTTGGCTTATGACGAGCAAGCTGGTGAAGCCACATTAAGCATCCCTGACAGCGACCGTTTCTGGTACAGCGCAGGTTTGACTTATCAATACAGCCCTAACCTTTCGATCGATGCTGGTTTCGCTCTTGTTCAAAGTAAAGAAGGTGATTTCACTGAAACCAATGAACTTGGTCAGGAACTTGAATTCTCTGGTGATGCAGTTGCTTATCTATCTGCGATTCAAATGAACTACACCTTCAACTAAACGGAATTAAAACATGAAAAAGTTATTTAATGTTTCGCTGCTTGCGTCAGCAATGTTTCTTGCAGGTTGTGGTGATGACTCTTCGAGTTCAGGTGCATCAACAACGATTCAATATGAGCAATACATTCAAGATTCACTCGCACAAGCGACGAGCATCAAGTTTCAATTAACGGGGGCTGATATTGCTGTTCCTCTTCCTAGTTTCGCGTTAATGGATGCTACCGACGGTACACTTGGCTTGCCAACTAGTGGCAATGACTCATTAACCAACCCTATTGCAGCAATGAATACAATGGATGGTTGGTCTACCTCAATGCCAATAATCATGGACTTTGAAGGTACTGGTTTAGCTGATGGTGTCGCAACTGGTGGTGTTTACCTACTAAAACTTAGCGGCTCACTTACTTCTGAAACCGCACCAAGTGTTGCTGGAGTATTGACCCTAGGTACCGACTTCAACGTTCTATCTAGCGCCTCAACTGACACATTCACAATTGTGTTCAATGATTCCTTAGATGCTTCAAGTGAATACGTATTGTCACTTTCCAATGAACTAACGGATGTTAATGGCGATCCTGTTGGCATGTCGGCAAGTTATGCTGCGCTGAAATCGAGTGCAGTAACTTACACAGAAGGTAGCCTTGCTCAAGCGCAGAAGGTAACTCAGGGTGTAGAGACAATCTTTGCAGGGGCTAATGCAGCCGGCAAGGTTAGCCTTGATAGCAAAGACATCATCTATTCGACGTGGTTTACAACCGAATCGGTTGGCAGCTCTCTTTTCGCAACAAAGGCTGCAACCGCAACAGGATTAGCATCTGCAAACCTTAATGGTGTCTGGAAAGGCAGTGCAAACCCTAATTCTGTCGACCTTACAACAGCTTACGCAATGCAGTTTGTTTCTACTGAAACGTTCAAAACCGCATTAACTAACGATGTTGATTTTGACAAATACATTGGCGGCGGAGAAGCAGCAACAATCGCGAAAGCCAAAGGAGCCATCGAATTTATGTACGGTGCCACTGACAATGTTGATGTTAGCCAAGGTTTCGTTCAATTACCTTATTATCTAGAAACAAGTGCTACTGAATGGAATGCACAGCCATTCGAATCGGGTATGCCTAGCCTGGCTAAGGTCTCAAATGCTTTAAGTAATAGTGCCGAGCAAGCCAATATGGCAGCCCAGTTAGTTGCTGCAGGCATCGACACAAGCATATTAGCGACGAGTCAAATTGAACAGCTGAAGTTAATCGGTTTAAATTTAACGCTGGCTGACGGCTCACCGCTTGATATTGAAAGAGTGCTCACCAAGTACTCTCCTATCCCACAAGTTAAATCATTGGAAGCTGTTGAATTCTTGTTGTTTACACCGAATGGTTCTGATCCTGCTAATGTAGTGATCTACCAACACGGTATCACCTCAGCGAAAGAAAACGCTTACGCATTTGCCTACAACTTAGCACGAGCCGGAACAGCTGTTTTAGCGATTGACTTACCGCTCCACGGTACACGTAGTTTGGATGATACTCGTTCGGCAAACGCTGACGTTCTGGCTTATCTAAACTTAGCGAACTTACCCGTCGCTCGCGATAACGTGCGCCAAAGTGCGCTTGATGTAATGGGCTTACGCGCGGCTTTAGCCGTATCATCACAAGCAACATTGTTAGGCGCGTCACCACTTAAAGGTTTTGATTTAACCAAAGGCTCGCAAGTTAAGTTTCTAGGTCACTCACTAGGCGGTATTGTTGGAACGACTGCAGTTGCAGCCTCTAACCGTACGCTCGGTAGTGTCGCAGCTAATTCGCTTTATTCATTCAGTGCAGCAGCTATAGAAAACTCAGGCGGTCAGATATCTAACCTTCTACTGGGTTCTACAGAGTTTGGTCCTCAAGTTAAGCACAGCGTTGCATTGAGCGCTTCAACTGAATACGCAGGTTTCGCAACCGCAAACTGTGGAAGCCTTTCTAGTAAGCAGTGCTACCAAACGTTTGAAGCAAACGCGACTGCAGCACAGAAAGCAACCATGACAGCCGCTTTTCAACAGTTCGCGTATGCGGCACAAACCGTGTTAGATACCATTGACCCTTACACAAATGCTGATTACTTGCTAGAAGCTCCTACTCTGATGCCAATTTACATGGGTCAAGTGCAAGGTGACGAAACAGTGCCAAACACTGTGGCAAACGCTCCGTTTGCAGGAACAACTCCCTTGGCGACAAAGCTTGGTTTAACTGTTGTTGATTCAAGTAATACGACACCAAATGGCACCAAAGACTTTGTTAAGTTTAATGATGTTGCTTTTCACAGTACTTTTGTATTACCGAGAGATACAACGACTCCGACACCTCTTGATTCAGCTCATTACGCAGAGATGCAAGCTGAAGTTGTAGATTTTTTAGTGGACAACAAATTGGATTCCGTTTCAAATGCGGGAACTGTTTTGGAATAGCATCTCTATTTCTATCAATACAAAATGCCAGCCTAACCGCTGGCATTTTTGTATCTATCGATACCCCATCGTCCCAAGTTAACCGTTTGCATAGAACCTTAAAACACAAATGGTTGATCTCAGCTAAAATTAATCAAGACAGAATACCGTACGACCTCTTTCTTTATTACAAATAAAGTGGATAATAGCCCCGTAATTTAATACCTAATTAATGTGAGTCCATTATGTCTTCTGAAGCTACGATGCTAGAACGCTGCCAATCTAAATGTGAACTATGTGGTTCTGATTCTTCTCTTACTGCATACGCAGTTCCGCCACACAGCCACGTAACAGTGGATCACGGCATCATGGTATGTGACAAATGCCTTGGTGAGATTGACGATCCGAAAGATATCAACCACTGGCGTTGCCTAAATGACAGCATGTGGAGCCAAGAAGCGCCAGTACAAGTTACTGCATGGCGTCAACTGACTCGCCTAAACGCAGAAGGTTGGGCTCAAGACCTGCTAGACATGATGTACCTTGAAGAAGAAACGTCTGTTTGGGCGCAAATCGGCATGTCTGATGACGACAAACCTCTTGATGTAAACGGCGTTGAGCTTAAAAAAGGTGACGACGTAACAGTGATCAAAGATCTGCCAATCAAAGGGACTAACCAAGTGATTAAGCAAGGTACTGTTATCCGTGGTATCAGCGTTGGTGACGATCCTAAGCTTGTTTCTGGTAAAACAAACGGCGGTCAATCAGTGTACGTAATCGCTGAGTTCTGCCGTAAGAAGTAATCTTACTGTAAGAAAGTGATTAAAAAAAAGGCGCTGGTTAGCGCCTTTTTTCTTGGGGGAATTTCAACTCATGGGTTGCTCTAGAAACCACTGCCTACATTAAAATAGATAGCTCGCTCTTCATGGCTCTGCGCGTAATCCATTCCAAGATGCAAACCATAACGTCTTGCAATTTGGTATCGGAAACCAACACCTCCAGCATTGATGGTGCTATCGTGACTTACGATATTATCTTGCTTTGCAGTACCAGAACCGTAGAACCCAGACACCTTCCAACGATGATTAATACTATAGGTGAGCTGCCCCTGTATCGTTTCAATTTCATCACCTTGGTAGCGATAAGAAGATACTCCGCGCAACGACACATATGGCTTCGCTGTTGGGGAGACAAGGCGATCTTGTTGGTCGAAGTTTTGATAATTCGCGGCTAACCCTAGCATCCATTTCTGAGTGATTGGGATATAGGCTTCGCCATCTATGTTCAAATTGCGGTAATTGTAATCACTGCCAATCGCATCGTCGTACACCATGTAGTCTGCAGACAATTTGTAACCTTTGGTTGGATAAAATAGATTATCTCTTGTGTCATATTCAGCTTCCAACCCTAGACCAGAAGTAACCGATTCATTACCCAAAATTCGGTCTAAAACCGTATTATCAAATTCAATCTCAGACTTAGCTAGTAACTGTTTTATCCCCAACATCCAAGGCGACTGTCCGATCCTAAACTGTACCTTTTGTGAAAGCACGGCCACTGAAGTTGATGTGCCTATTCTAAGATCATGGTCTATCGGTCCCCAGTTAATTGATGTGTACAAATCCAAATTCGCAACACCAAAGCCGCCACCTCCCGTGTAACGAATTGAATCATTTATCCATGAACGTCTGTGCCCCCCAAGTACAAACCATGTTTCGTTCTCTGTCCCTACCGCGCCAACTACTGACATTGCTGAGGGTACAAGTTGAGCACCACCATCAATGGCAGAAAGAGCAGCCTGCTTTCGTTGTCGCTTTTCTTCTTCAGTTTCATGTAAAAACAACCCTGCTACACCGCCACCGTAGCCCACCGCAGGTTCAGTAATTAAAATGGGAATAGGCAAGAAACCATGAGCGTTTTCGGCTATGTGATGTCCCATATCAAATTGACCATCAACAGGATCATAAAACGATGCCAAGGAAGGCGTTATTGTAAGCAAAGAGCAAGCAAAAAGAGCAAAGCCGCCACAGCGATTCATAAGATTGGCCTCAATAAAAAAGGCCGGGTAATAAAACCCGGCCGAAAGTTTGCTTCCTTGCAATAAACATAGAAATTAAACACTTATTGCCAATAAAGGGGGTCCTTAATCGACAAGGTTAGAATAGGTCAAACTGTGGTATTGCCCTACTCTCATATGGAGGATCTAGCCCTACAAAATCAAATCATTCTAAAGATGATAAATACGAAAAAGGCTCATATAAATGAGCCTCTATAAGCAAATAAACTGTGTTATTGGTTCATTAATCTCGTTTTAGCAATCGCTCTACGTTTTCTTTGATAACTGCTAATACTGATGACTTAACTTCACTAATTTGTTTAGAATGAGGGCACCACAGTGCAAAGCCAAATTTAAATCCTTGTTCCATTTCAGACGATTGTATAGGTTCGATGTCGTAATGCGAAAATTCAGAATGAGCGAACGTTTTTGGTAGAAGTGCCCATCCTAGACCTGCTTCAACCATTTTGATAACTAGCGCTAATTGGTCTACTTCTTCATTGTCAGAACTAACGGTTATTTTTTCGGACATTCCTTCTTCAATGAAGGATCTTAAGACAAACTGCTTCGCATTTCTTAGCGCTAAAAGTACATCTTCTTTTGCTAAAGTAGAAAACTCGCCATTTTTTTGGACGAAAGGAAAAAATTCTATATGGCCTAAAAAGGTGGCATCAAAGCTGTGTATTCCACGACTGTCATGCACGTTGACCAGTCCAAAATGATACTCACCGCTCTGAAGGCCTTGTTTAATGTCTTTCTTATTTCGTACTAGAAAATTCACTCGCATCATCGGGAAATCGCGACGCAACTTCTTTCGAATATCCACAAGTATTTGATGAGGTATCACACTTGAATAAGCAAAAGTAATGTTTTCCAAACCGCCATAAGACAAGCTCAAGGCTACCTTGTCGAAAGTGCGTGCTTGTTCAATCGTTTGCTTAGCATAGTGATAGAGATGGTGGCCATCTTCTGTTGGCTTAACCGATCGTCCAACCCTTTCAAATAGACTTACCGCGAGTTGGTCTTCAAGGTTAGTAATAACCTGGCCGATTGTTGTTCTATGCTTGTTAAGCTTAACCGCAGCCTTGCTGAAAGACAGTTGGTCATAGACAGTCACAAACGCGAGAAGTTGTTCAATGCTGAAATTCATTTTGTTGTGCTTACTTTTAGTCGTTATGTATTTAAATTATCACAGGTTGACGAAATATCTACTTTGTCAGAATAATAATAGTGAAATGAATTCGTCTGGTTTAAATAAAAAAACCTACTTAAGTCAGTAGGTTCTATCATTGATGTGTAACGAATAACTTAAATGTATTCGATAACTCGTGCTAAGTAGTTAAAGTCGCCTGAATCACCGTGGTAATTGCGGTAAACATCGACACTGAAATATCTAGGTTGATCCGCTTGAATATGTTCAGCAATACGCTGCTCAATGGACTCTAGAGTTTCACCCGTTTGCGAGTAAATGTATTTTTTGGTGTTTTTTTGAAGTTGGCGTTGCTTGGCTTCTTGGTGTGTAACGTAATTGTTCACTTCAACCCACAAACCAATGTAATCAATCGCCACGTAATCTGAATTTTCTTCAACCATGAGCAACGCCGCTTCTTGTTGAACGTCGACCAGTTGTAGCATGTCATTATCGACTTTCTGTTGATCCATTGAGGTCCCGTTTTGTGCCACTGCAGCGCTAGACGTTGCCATGATAAGTAGCGTTAATGCTGTTTTATTCATTTTACAATATCCCTAATTAAGGTAATTCTGTTACCCAAGGTTCCCCCTGAGTTGCTTTGTGATAACCATATTCATATATGGTTAATAAGTAATGTTCATCAAACATGTCTTTGGTGCGTTTCGCATATCCAAAGTCGTGTTCCATATAAGTGAATTGCATACCGATATTATTGATTTCACTGATGTATTTCATTCGATATAGGTCACCACGTGTTTGAGCAAGAGTCAGGCTTGATACACTCTTTGCTACCAAATCGAGTCCCTTATCTCTGAGCGAGTGATACGGTGCTTTCAGCGAGCCATTTCGAATAACATCGAGTTGTGGTGGCGCCTTTAACCCAAGTGAATCTGAGATCTGTTGATAATCGAAGTTAGATGGATTGAAGAACACTTGAGTCGCTAAACCGCCATCGACGTGCAACTCTTCAAAAATTACACCTTCATGTTCCACATTGATGAACTGCGGTGGGAATACTCCGGGAATGGAAGCACTTGCCGCCAAGACCTTATAAATGAGTTCAGACTTATTTGGCATGTCACTGTTTGCTATTGCACCCACATTCCAAATGACAAGTTCGCCAGAATCAAAATGTGTGGTGCCAATAAACAGACGTTTGCCGCTGCGATGTTGCGTTGCAATTTGCTCAATCATTGGTTCAGGGAAAGCCTCAGCAATAAACTGGTACAAGTGTTCTCCATCGGTAAACGCATCTTTAAAGACAGTGTTCAAAAAGTTCTTTTTTCCGAGCACTGATTTATCATTGATGTTCAACATTACTTCTTTCATCTTCGAAAACGCGTCTCCCCCGATAAACACAAACGGTGCCATTAATGCTCCTGCGCTGATGCCAGTCACTATGGAGTAGTCCTTCAGCTGGCCTGATTCTTCAAGCCCTATCAAGATACCCGCACCAAAAGCTCCGTTTGCGCCACCTCCTGACAATGCCAAGATGTTCAGTTGATCGCCTGATACAGTAATCGGCGTGGTTTGATCGTCTGCAGAGTATAAGAAGTCTGGCGCCTCACTCGCCCAAATACGCAGTGGCTCTGCTATTGATGATGCATCTTCTACAGTGACTTCTTTGTAATTGTCTTTGTTTACGCGTACATCCAATGTGTGAGGTGAGCTACAAGCCACCACGAGCAAAGACATAGCTACAGTAAAACCCGAAGAAATTAGACGGTTCATATTTAGGCTCATTTAATGTTCTCTAAAATAATCCAGAGACTCTGTTTAATAAAAAGAGAAATAAAAAACAGAGAGGTTAATAAATAGGGATAAAGTGAAGTCCATCTCTTTGTGGTCGTAATATAGCTAGGATCCGGCTTAACTCGTAATCTCGTTTGGAGGACGCTACCCATCGAAAAAACCACACTTCAATCAGTTACGTGCGGTTCAAGCTTCCATGAGTTCTAACGCTATAAATAACGTATAGGCCTATCCGATCTTGACTACATTGAAGTCATGGGTTGGTTCAACAAATTCATATTGAGCGTTAATCGTTTGTAGCTCCCAAGTGCCGTAACTCTTTGTCAATTCCAACACACCATAAACGGCGTTATTCGTATGTCGAAATGCAGCGACTGGAGACATCCTTTTCATTAACCCTGCGGTAAAGAGGCCAGAAATAAGGTCACCTACACCAACCGGCTGTTTATCAAATTCGATGTTCGGTCTTTGAGCTAAATAGCATGCTTTTTTCGTTGCTAGGATCATACTGAATGCGTCGTCAGGTAATGATTGCAGATGTTTCACTAGCACGATCTTTGGCCCAAGTTCCAGAGCTTTCTTACAGGCTGTAACTGCATCATAAAGTGAGTAGATCTTTGTATTGGTCAATTCGCTCAGCTCAAATTGGTTTGGCACGATGACATCTGCAATAGGCAATAAGTGTTTGGCAATAGCCGCTTTAACGCCCTCATCAACAATGCAACCTTTATCTGGGTCACCCATGACAGGATCACAAACATAGAGTGCACTATGGTTCTTTTCTTTAATGAGGTTCACCGCCTCGGCAACCGCTTTGCATTGGTCTGCACTTCCCTGATAGCCCGATAAGACCGCCCCACAATCTTTCAACGCACTGATGTTGTCTAATCCTCGAACTAAGTTTCGAATATCGTCCGAACTAAATGTTTGCCCCGTCCAACCTTGTTCATATTGAGTGTGATTAGAGAACTGAACAGTATGGATTGGCCACACATCGAGTCCCATTCTTTGGATTGGAAAAACCACAGAGCTGTTGCCTGCATGCCCATAAACCACGTGAGATTGAATAGAAATAATGCTTTTCATACGCCGCTCTTTTTTCATTTTGAATTAGATTTTGGATTACTAGGGTAAGACGACTAAATAAACACAACGGAACGTCAAGATAAGCAGTTTTTGCCTTCTAACCATTGTGCTTATTTGGTCGGAATAGCCTCGACATCGCCGAGGCTTATTCTTAGTGAGTTGAACGTCATTGACTTAAAATCGAGTCTTCGGTTTTAAGTTTGACTAAAATTTATTCGCCTTGAAACTCAGCGAAGTGTTCGTCTAACACCTTGCGTGTTGCGCGGCCAATCAGTTCGTACTCGTGGTGAGTCAGGTTAGCCAGTGACACACGAACAGAAGCGTGTACTACATCGAAGCCTTTGCCAGGAAGCAAGATAACACCAGTTTCGTGTGCAAGGCGGAACAGGAAGTCTTTACCCTTCTCGTTCGCTTTGAACCATTCAACGAAAGCTGGGCCGTACAATTTGCCGCCCAAAGTGTCGAGCTCAAGCAATGTGTAGTAGTCCACACGGTCTTCGTTTTCTTCAATTTCAATACCCATATTTTTGTACAAAGTTTTGTAACGCTCGCGAATAATACGTTTGCACGCTTCTTTGTAGTTTTGCTCTGAGTCCATTAGGCAGTTCAATGAGAACAGCGCCATTTGAACTTGTTGTGGTAGTGAAAGACCGGCAGTGTGGTTTAATGCAACACTTCGGCTGTCTGCAACGATACGGTCAATGAACTTAATGCCGCGTGGTTCTGGGTCTAGCGTCTTGTAGCGATCATCCAGTTCCAGCTGACGAGTTTCTGGTTGGCTGCGCATTGCATCATCGAACACATTGTTGTGCTGAATCGCAATCGAGCCAAGGCGCCAGCCTGTCGCACCGAAGTACTTAGAGAATGAGTAAACACAAAGCGTGTTGTATGGAAGTTTGGCAAACAGTGAAACGAAATCGTCTGCGAATGTACCGTATACATCATCGGTGATAATGAACAGATCACTACGTTGTGTGTTAACGAAGTCTGAAAGGTTATTCAGAGTCTCATCAGAGAACTTCACTGATGCAGGGTTTGCTGGGTTTACCACACATAGCAGTTTGATGTCCTTGTCTTCAAGCTTCTGGATTTCAGACATAGGTAGCTGCCATGTTGTCTCATCTAAACGAAGCTCAACAATTTCTAGTTCGTATTCAGAAAGCTCTGGGATTTCTAGGTAAGGTGTGAAGATTGGTGTGATTAACGCAACCTTATCGCCTTTCTTTAGTAGACCGTTGTGAAACATGGTTTGGAACGTATACGTCATCGATGCCGTACCGCCTTCCGTTGCAAACAGATCGAAATCTGTCGTCATTGGCATTGGACCGTACATCTCTTCTGCAATGTATTGTTTTACAACGCTTTCGATATTCGTCAGCATGCGTGGTGGTACTGGGTAGTTACACGCTAAATACGCATTCACTAGCTCATTTAAGAACACTTGCTTCTCGATACCTAAGCGATCTTTTGCGTAGCTCAGAGCTTTTTCAATGAATTGAACACCTGGGTTCTGTTGATTGTTGTTTGCGTAAGAATCAAAACGCTCAACAATACCAACACCATCTGGAATGCCGCCAAAGCTACCATCTAAGTAAGAGTATGTGCGCTCCGCTTCCATTACTGCGAATTCACCCAAGCGAATAAATGCTTTACGTGGCAATGTTGCTAGGAAGTTAGGATTACCACGACCTGCATCTAATAAAGTACGGTCTGGTACTGTTTGCGCAACTTCAATTAATTTGTCTTTTAATTCAAACGGGCTTAAATCAGCGAATTTGGAAAAGTCGATAGTTGTATTTTGTTTAGTCATGATATTTACCTAATAATTTAATCTTAAACACTTTCAATTAAAATGAAGTGTTTATTTAAGTATGATTATTCAGGCCTATCCTATTTCATTATTGGGTAGGCCTTTTAATAAGGTGATAATTTTTTAGTGTCTTTTAAATCGGTAATTAATTCTTAGGTTCAATTACATACCCGCATTAACCGTAATAATGCCGACGATGATGGGACCCCACAATGTAAGTAGAACATTAGCTACTGCGTAAGTTACTGTGAAAGTAAATACAGGTGTTGCATTGCCTGTTTTTTCCATTAATGCCGCAAAGCCAGGGTTTGCGCTGCGTCCGCCAGTAACACAACCTAAAGCTTCTACTGGGTTCTTGATCTTCAACACAAAGTACGAGAAGAAGAATGAAATAATCTGTGGAATGATGGTGACTGCCATACCCAAGAACAGAAGTGACATACCGTGCTCTTTGATGGTATCAACCGCTTGAGGGCCTGCTTGTAGGCCCACAATTCCAACAAAAGCTGCTAGGCCAAAGTCACGAATAAAGTTAACGGCTCCAACTGGAAACTGTGCAATGTGAGGGTTTCGGCTTCGAATCCAGCCAACGAATAAACCAGAGATCAAACAACCTGCACCAGAACCGATCGTTACTGGGATACCAGCGATTTCAAAGCTAATCAAACCAATAAGCAGACCAACAACCATACCCAAGCCAAGAATGACAAAGTCAGTCATGGCTGCTGAACCCATGCGCTTACCGATGTGTTTTTCAACTCGGTTGATGTCTTGAGCGGTACCCGTTAGCTGGATAACATCGTTCTTTTCAACAATAAGGTTTTCAGTAATGGCCACTGAAGTACCTGCACGCATGTAGTCTGTCACATACACGCCACGGAATGAACGTTCGTTTGAGCTGTCTTTGATTTCTCTTAGCGAACAACCAATCAGCTTGCGGTTATCAGCGATAAGTTGACGATTTTCTTCTATAATTTCATAGCTTTCAGGAAGAGATACTTCTTTGCCACGAGCGCTACCCTGTAACTCTTGGACCGCATTTCTACGACCAGTTACAACGATGATGTCACCTTCTTTGAGTACTGTGAACTTGTCTGCATTAAGCTCATGGCCATCACGCTCAATCAATTCGATACAAGCAGAAAGCGATGTGTTATTTAACTGTGCTAAGGTATTTCCGACTAACTTGTCTCCAGAACTCACTTTAAACGCACGGGTAACTAATGCCGTAACCGCATTAAATTCACCAGGTGCCAGTTCGCGTTTACCGCTAGAGTTTTTTTCTTCTAGGGCTATCGCTTCAGCTCGAATGTCCCATTTCATCAGTGTTGGGAATACCCAAGTCACCATCAAGATTGGCCCTAAAGAACCAAAGATATATGTTACCGCGTAACCAACAGCGACATTTGTTTGCATCAGGTGTTTGGCTTCTTCAGATACGCCGCCTAAACGTGCAATCGCATCGCCTGCAGTACCAATGATCGCAGATTGAGTTAAGCCACCAGCCGCTAGACCTGCAGCTGTACCTCTATCTAGGTCAAATAACCAAGCAGCAGCAAGCACACACAATAAGCCCGAAACCGTCATAACAACCGCAGAGAGCAGAATGTTAATTGTTCTGAAGTTAAGGGCTTTAAAGAATTGCGCACCGCCTTGATAACCCACAGCATAAATAAAGAGCGCAAAGAAAATACTTTTTACGCCGGGATCAATCTGAACACCAAATTGCCCAATAATTACACCCATTAATAATGTTCCGGCTACCCCGCCTAAAACAAATCGGCCGATAGTAATTTTACCAACCATATAACCCAATGAAAGTGTAATAAATAGTGCGACAAATGGTGCCATGTCAAACAGATTAGAAATAATGTCCATGACAAATTTACTCTTGTTACTAAATATAAGGAGTAAATAATCTAACGAATAACTTAATAATGATATTTGTTGGATTATTCAAAATAAATAAAGCATCTCGTTGCTTCGAATCGAATATTAAGAACAAAAGGTTTTAATATGTAATCTCATTTGATGGATCAAATCATCACTTTGACTATTTGGAGAGCTATTAATGCGTAATTTAACTCTAAAGTCGTTGTTTTAACTGCATTTATCTGACACTAGAAGAAGCAGGTTATTTTCGAAATAAATTGCGATTAAATGTTTTTGAAACCAGAACGGTAACCTACCTGCCCTTGTTCTACTGGCTTACGGCACTAAAGAAAGATGTAGTGAACATAGTCACCGAATAAATTCGGACTTTTGATGGATCCGATCCTCTATACGCGATTATCACAATAAATCGAATTCCGTTATCTTTGTATTCATCAAACAAATAGAGAAAAGAACCATGAACACAATGCCACATGAACTTGTGTGGGGTGAAGTCTACTTCCCACCGCTGTTATTGGTTATCGCACTGGCTTACATATTGACAATGCTGACAGGGTCAATCGCTACAAGGTTTGGCCTTCATAAGTACGTCGCCTTTCCTGCAATAGCAGAACTGAGCTTAATCGTGATTTTTACTGGCGCTATCGGCCATTTTATTACCATTTTTTGAGGCACTTACTGTGATCAAACGTTATCTCATCACACTTTTATTATTGGCAGCAGCGGGAACTGTGGTTTATAGCTATTACCAATCTTACTCAAGCAATCCGTGGACCAGAGACGGACAAGTTAGTGCTTATATTGTCTCGATTACACCTCGAGTAACGGGTCAAGTGATTGAAGTACATGTCGAAGATAACTCTAAAGTGAAAAAAGGCGATCTTCTTTTTGAAATCGATCCGAGTATTTACAAGGCGACCTACAAAAAAGCACTTGCCACTCAAAAACAAGCGTTTGCCCTACTCGCCAAAGCCAAAAATGAAGAGCAACGCGCCTTGAATTTAGAGAAAAGAACACCCGGAGCAGTACCCGTTCTTACTCTAAACAACTTAAACAACGCTGTAGAAACAAGCGCCGCGAATGTAGAACTAGCAAAAGCTAACGTAGAAGAAGCACATTTGAACCTTGAGTACACCAAGGTATACGCGCCTACTAACGGCTACATCACTAACCTGAACCTACGTGTAGGTTCTCAAGCTGTCGCGAATTCACCTGTGGTTGCGTTAATTGATGAAGATAGCTTTTGGATTGAAGGTTATTTCAAAGAGACAGATTTAGTCGGCGTCGACGCTCAGGACACTGCCTATGTGACCTTAATGATGCACAACAATGTTCAACTAGAAGGACATATCAAAAGTATTGGCTTTGGTATTGCCAAGCAAGACGGCAGCACAGGCAATGATTTGTTGCCAAACGTTAATCCAAACTTTCAATGGATACGTTTAGCTCAACGCATCCCAATCAAAGTAAAGCTAAACAAAATACCAGAAGACGTACAACTGCGCGTTGGTATGACTGCCTCGATTAAAATAATCAAAAATAGCTAGGTGATTCTAATGTTCAATGCATCGACTAAAGACGCGATTAAAGCCGCACTCTCTATCGTTATCGCAATCTGCCTAGCATTGTGGTTTGGTTGGGAAAAACCGTATTGGGCTGCGATAGCCGTAGCAGTGATGGCATTGAACGAGAGCTTCGCCCATTCAATAAACAAAGGCCATAACCGGTTAATGGGAACCTTGTTAGGGACCAGTTATGCCTTTTTCCTTATCGCCATGTTTTCTCAAGATCGTTTCTTGTTTCTTACATTTTTCACCCTGTTCCTTGGTGTGTGTATCTTGATGTCGAGCGACGAGAAGTACGGTTATATCTTTTCAATTGGATTTGCCGTGTGTTCAATTGTTGCATGCATGGGCGGGTTTGATAGCCAAACCACCTTTCACTTTGCTGTTCTTAGGCTTCAAGAGACACTGCTAGGAGTTATGGTCTTCTCTTTTGTGTATCGCATCGTGTGGCCTGTGAATACTGAGCTCAACTTTGTACAACGTTTCGAAACAAGTAAACAAGCGTTATTAGATGCAATGAAAAAAACATTCGACATCGACATTGCCGCTCTTGAAAACAACACCGCAAATATTGATAAGCTGTATCAACTTTTAGATTTGCCACTGACTGGAAGTTACCACCTTAAAGAGAACATCCAAACATGGCGTTTGCGTATCGATGAAATGGCGCATATCCAAGATGTATTAATCAAACAAAGTAACAGCGAATCTAACTTGGGTATCCAGTGGTCGGTTATTATTAAGAACTTGAAGACGTTCGATGTATTAACACCAGATCAATCTCTTGTTGAAGGTGAACTCAATGTAATGGGCGATCATAAAGAAGTGTCTTGGCATCATGCTCATCGTACGTTTGTTGAACATTTGAATGAAGATGGGCGCAAAGTGCTGCAAGGCGTGTCGATGTTTATCACATCACTATTGATTTGGATTTATCTCCCAGTGCCGGGCGGGTTTATATTTCCTATGTTAGCCAGTGTATTCTCTTCTATGGTGCCGACCATGCCACCAAGCGTTATTAAGGATGCCTTCTATGGTGTTTTGGGCACAGGATCGGTGATTCTGTTGCAATACATCTTTGTGATGCCATTAATGACAGAGTTATGGGAGCTCGGTCTATTCTACTTCCTTAACATTATGGTGATATGGAAAGTGTTCGCCACGCCTAAACTCATGGTGCATCGGATACTAGGTGTTAATTTGTTAGTTGTACTGACATCTGGAGCTCTCAACCTTACGCCCGTTTACCAAATTGAAACGCCGCTATTAATGTTGGTTAATATTTTAATCATTTTAATGATAGCCAAGCTGTTTACTGATCTATTTAGAGTGAAGGTCACCGCTTAAAGCTCAATACATAAACCACGATAACAATACGGTCTGCCAAGTATTTTACTTAGCAAGCCGTTTTTATATCCGATAAAAACTATAAAAATCAATATTTTATAATGGTTATTTATTTAAGTAGGATAGCATCCATCAAACGCGATTAACGCGATTTACCACCTGCTCTTAAAATCCTCTCATTGATTGACGCAATGCATTTTTAGTCGCGACATTCACACTAGCAATCCTAATGGATAGATACATAACAACTGAACACGAAGTTCAGTTTTACATCGACTGTTTGAGCCTCGAAGGTTTGAGGCCACTCAGCGTGGAAACCGTCATGAGTTTTTTTGAAATCCGCAACAGCGCCTGTAAGACCCATACTCTTTCTGTGTTAGCGAGCGCCCTATTACTTACTACTCCCACTTTTGCGTCAGCAGCAGAAACCAAGACTTACACTGAAGTCAAAGAGCAAGGTCGAGTACTGTTTGACAAATATGGCATCAGTCATGACTTGCCAAAGCTAGCAATCAGCTCACTAGTACAAGGTGAGCACTTAGTTGAACACGCACATCGTACTCTGCAAGTTGGTGATGACGTTCGTGACTCAAGCGTCTACCTCGTCAAGAACACCGACAGCAAAGGCAACATCGATCTTCGTATCAAATACAACCCAGAAGAAATCGATGAGAACGAAAACTTGCTAGATGAGATCGAAGCGTTCACACGTACCGAATATCGCTTACGTGATTACGCTGAAAGCTTTGATTCATCCTCAGTGCGCGTGAAAGAAATTGACGATAACAAGGTAATCATCAGCTTCGATTATTCTAAGTATGGACTGCCTCAAGACATCGCGTATTTCCGTTTTTTGAATGTCGACATTGAGTTAATCGATGGCGAACCTAGGCGCATGCTGATCACTAACGATAAGCCATTTAATCACCACGTATACAAAGTAGAAAACTATCGTCAAGAGATTAAGTTTTACACATTGGATTCTGGAAAGGTTGTTATTACAAGTAAAACAACTGAAGTCATAGGTACATCAAAGAACAAACCCATGAAGATGACGAGTTTAGTTGAGCCCGTTGCACTATATGAAGACGACAACGGTGTACAAGTTCTGAATGAAGAAAGACTTCAGGAAGTATCAGACCCAAGAATGCAAGAAGCGAGCGTCAAGCTAGACCGAGTTTTTCCGTTAATGGGTGACATGGTGCGCCGTCAAGGCATTGATTTGCCTCTTCCATTCGGTGTATCAGTGGCTTATCGCAACCAAGACATGGACATTCCAATGACTGATTACGTGATTGGTGGTGTTCGCTTGAATGACTTATTTGATCCTGAAGATAGCGTTGCGACAGTTAAAGCAGAAAGCATTTCGATACGCGGTGACGTAAATATCCTGCCATTCTGGAATGTATTCGGATATGTAGGAAAGGTAAACGTTGATGCGAATGTGGATGCGGCTTATACCGGCGCAGCAGGTGAATACCTAAAAGACAAACTCAATGACAAATTGCCTGGGCTAGGTAACGCACTTTGCGAAGGTGTCTCTGCCTTATGTAACAGTGGCCGTTTGAATGTACCACTTCATCTTGAATATGACTTACGCGGTGCGGGCACCACATTATCTGTTGGTTACAAAGAGTTCTTTGCCTCAGTCACAGGTACCTATTCACAAACACGCCTGAAAGGAATGGATGATTGGGGCGATGGCATTGTCACTGTTCAACCCATGTTGGGTTACCAGTTTGTCGATTATCGAGCTCAATTTTTCGTTGGTGCTGAATACCAAGGTTTAAATTCTCGTATGCAAGGCACTGTAAAAACCGATGACATCGAATTTGATTATGACGTTGGTGTCGACATCGATCAGTGGGCATTCCTAACAGGGGTTAACAAACAGATCGGCAAGCATTACAACATGACCGTGTTGTACAACAAAGGTGAAACTCGTTCGGCTGTAACGCTGAATCTTGGCTATCGATTCTAGTCACTGAGCTTGGGGTTCCAGCCTAGCCCTTAAAACCAGGTTGTTCTTGATAAGAAATTTTGTAGCTCTGTTATCTACGTAGATGACGATTAAACAGACTACGCCGAATACTATTGTGGAAACTCTTTTTATGACTATTGCATACCGCTCTATGATCGCCCTTACTATTGCTGCTGCGTTAGCAGGTTGCGATACAGATACCGCCCCTACAGTTCCACTCCCAGACAAACCAGAACCGCTAGTTCCGGCACCGGCTAAACCATTCGATGCTCAAATCGGTGACGTAACGATAAAAGCGACCAAAGAAGAGTTGGTTCTAACTTCAAATACCAAAGACGACAAACTGGCTTCTGTTGAAACCTTCAAAGGTATTCGCTTTGCGGATGCTGAACGTTTTGAGCACAGCACCCCTGTAGAACTGACTGAGCTGTTGAACTCAGAAGGCATTGTCGATGCCACTTCCTTTGGTGATGCATGTCCTCAATTGAAGACCGTTTCACAGACACAATCTGAAGACTGTTTGAACCTTAACATTTGGCGTCCAGTAGGCGTAGATACTGATGCAGATCTACCGGTTTATGTATTCGTCCACGGTGGTGACTTTGAATATGGCTCTGGTGCAGAGCCGCTCATCCAAGGTGATACGGTTGTAGCGCAAGGCGCGGATGAAGGTAACCCGTTTATTTACGTGACATTTAATTACCGTTTGGGTCTTTTGGGATCCATGTGGGTAGACGACGAAAAAGGTGGTAATTTCGGCATTGGTGACCAAAAACGTGCGCTTCAATGGGTGAACAAGAACATTTCTAAATTTGGCGGTAATGCTGAAGATGTCACTTTGATGGGACAAGGCTCAGGTGCGATGTCTGTGGGTGTTCTTCAACAAGATAACGTGGTGGACTCTATAGTCAATGTTAACGGTGACATGAAGTACTTTAATCGTGCGATTATGCAGAGTAATCCTTACGGTTTTGAATACAAAAGCAACGCAACAGCACAAAATAGTAGTGTTTCTGTGTGTGAAGCATTAGAGACAACTGATACAAAGACTCAATTGAATGCCTTAAAAGTCGCTTTAGAAGCTTTACTGGCTTTGGATATACTGCCAGAGGACATACAAAACGTTTTGGAATCTATCGCCGATGACCTGCCATATTTAGCAACTATAACTGTATGTGCAGATGACTCTATCGATCAACAACAAAATTTAACACTAGACAAGATCCTCGAAGCACAACGTGACACCTTACTTTCACCAGTAAACAAGGTGCTAAATTGGGTTGAAAGCAGTGTGCTAGGGGTTATAAATGATGATAGCAATACTCCAATGTCCAATTTAATGCCATTTGCACCATATATAGACAGAAATGGTACAAATCAAGGTTTACACCTAACCAACCAACCGGTATTTGAAAGTTTTTCAGTACCAACTGTCATCGGTAACAATGAAAAAGACGCTAACACTATGAGTACGTTACCTGCCCTCACGTTCTTGATTCCAACGATTTTGGAGTTATTACAAGAGGACATCGACAACGGTACTTTTGAATCACTTAGCGAAGGCAATAAAGGTTTGGAGTTAGCGGTATGGCTTCAAGTTGATGACAACCAACAACGAGTAATCGATATGGTATCAACGCTTTCGTTAGATGAAGTTCAAACTCAAATAGAACTGGGTGACCTACTCGACTTGTTGCCATCAACGGCGTACGAAGCGGTAGCTAAGCTGTTTTTCGGTCTAGGAAATGCCGACTTCAACAATGATGTATTAGGTTTATCCGATTACGCGCCATGGTCTGAGAATGAACTTGGTGGTGCAACGAAGAACATGTCCCAATTTAAGACATTGATGAATGACATGCTATTCCAAGCCCCTGCTCGTAACCAAGCGATTCGTTCTTCTGAAGATATGAATACCCCAGTATCTATGTACCACTTTGCGTATAAGCCAAGCTTTAACGTTTGGACATACAACACTCAAGGTGAAGATGGCGATTTAGATATCGGTGACCTGCTAAAAACGTTTGCTTGTATATCCGGTGCTTGTGGTGGTTCAGAACTGCCGTTTATTTTCAACAAACCGTATAAACTAGACGGTTCAGAAGTGAGCCTAAGTTCAAAAGACCAAGCTTTGATGAACGACATGTCTCGCCTATGGTTCAGCGACAATCTGTTTACCGACTATGAGTACAGCCAGCAACAAGATAATGTACTGTTCGTCGATGGTGACGGTCAAATAACCATTGAAGACAATTGGGATGTTCGATTCAACGAATCTGAAGATGACAGTATGCTTAACGGCAGACTTCAAGGCTTAAATGATCTTGGGCTTACCTTAAAATACATGTCTGATTACGAAATCCCTAATCAGGACTAACGTTTAATCATCAACCACTCCCGCAATGGCCAGTTATCTGGCCATTGTCACCTCTACCCTATTTTTATGGAACATCACAATGTACTTCACTCGTATTCACGCGCTGATGGTGCTATTTTTGTCGATCTTAGTTACTGGCTGCGCCCAACCTTATCCCGATGTTGAACCTGACTTCGAAGCAAACTGGAAAAGCACAGAACATCACGCTGAGGTGTACCTGATCCCGACTGCGCCAGAAGCCTTCGCTCGTCGTATCGAGCTCGTTCGCCAAGCACAACACTCGATTGATATGACTTACTTCTCTTGGGAGCGTGACACGCTTGGTTTGATGCTTCTAAACGAGCTAAAGCAAGCGGCAGATCGTGATGTTCACGTCCGACTAACCTTAGATGACTTACTGGTTTTTAATGATAAATGGCTAGCGGAATTGGACTCACACGCCAATATTGAGATTCGACTGTTCAACCCTTTTGAATCACGTAAAGTTGGCTGGATTGGCCGCGCGTTCAACTTCTCGACTCACCAAAAACAACTGGATAATCGACTTCACGAGAAGTACTTCAATGTTGACCATCAATCGATGATTTTGGGCGGAAGAAATATTGGTAATGATTACTTTGGTTATAGCGAAAATGCCAATTTCTTTGATATGGACGTTCTGTTTCGAGGTACGGTAATAGCGTCTTTCGACCGAAACTACCAAGCACTTTGGGAGAGCGAATACGTAGTGCCAATTCAAGAGCGCATTCAAATCCAGGAGACCGAACAATACCAAGCGTTCACCAAAGCGTTAAACAAAGGCGAGAAGAATACAGCGTTGATCACGTCTGAAGTCGAAAGGCAGATAAAGAGCTTAAACCAACCGAAGTTCATTTCGGCCTCTGTCACGCCGGTATTTGACTCACTGGAGAAGCTCAATGACAACAAGCCTTACTTTCGTCAACGTACAGAGCACTTAATGAAGCAAAAAGTAGCGACGCCAACTAAGGCTATAATTTCTACGCCTTATATGGTGCCAAGCAATAATCAGTTTGTGTTTGTCGATGCGCTCAGAGAGAACCAAGCCGAAGTCACTTTACTGACCAACTCATCGGCTTCCAATGATTCAGGCTTTGTACCAGCGTATTACGAAAAACACCGTGAGACTTTACTCGACAAAGGCGTAGGTATCTATGAGTACAAAAGCCAAGCTATCAATGATGATCACTACTTTCATGTTGATACCTACTACCACAACAAGACAGTAATTTTAGATGACCGTTTTACCTACATTGGTTCTTCTAACTTTGACCCAAGATCGGACTTTTTGAATGTCGAGCTGGGGGTACTGATCGACAGCGAAGCGTTTGCTCAGCAAGTGATACGTTACTTAACACGTCAGAAAGAGGAGTTATTCTGGGAGGTGTCACGTGCCCAATCAGGTGAGACTACTTGGGTTTCAGGGGAACAAAAACAGACTAAGAACCCTGATTACAGTTCATGGAATACGTTGCCGGATTGGTTGTTCCGCAAAATAAACGGCGAGTTTGAGCTTTAATACTAATGCCCGTGAGTGTGTCAGAATCATAAAGTCCTTATTTGTCTGCAATTCTTTGTAATTCATCAATCTTCAAAACATAAAAACCGCGTGATTCGCGGTTTATTTATGTTTCAGGCAAGCAGATCTCAGTTTATAAACGACGAGTCATCGCTCTCTTAGCTACGTAGTTAACCATATCTAACGTTGTGTAAATAGATTCAACATCACTAATGTCGTAATCAAGATGGTCACGTTCGACATACTGTTCTGCTAGTCGATAGATATCTACAACACGCTCAGCCACAGCTTCCATTGGGTCAATAAGTTTGATAGTTGGAAATGCACTTGCAAGCTGTTTTCTAACAAGAGGAAGTTCAGTACACCCTAAAATCACGGTATTTACCCCTTTATCAACGATACTTTGTACAGCAATCGAAAGTAGCGCTGCATTATGGTCAAACTGACCGGCTTTAATACCGTTTGTTTTACGAATCGCTTGACCACACTCTGTCATCTCCCCCGTCACTTCACCATAGATAGCGCTATGTACGTTATGCTCTTGCTCAAAGGCATCTGGCTTAACAAACACCAGATTGGCGTCAGTTAAGTAACGGTCATAGATTCCCGAGTTGTAAGTACCATTGGTACACAGAATACCAACAATTGCTTCCGGATTGTCTTCTTTGATCTGATCAACCGTGGTTTGAAGCATATCGACGATATAAACATTGGTATGTTTTTGAACTTCAGGTCTGAAGTAATGAGCGGTATTGCAGGTCATTACGCCAAATTGAACATTGGCATGTTCTAAAATGCACGCTGACTCAATAAGCTCTGGAACAGGGTCGGTGCCGCCTTCGTTAATTGCTTCAGAGCGGTCCGGAATATCTGAATTTTTAACCACAATCATGGCCATATGATCTTGGTCTTTTAGCGCACCATGCTCGATCTCTTTCTTAGCAACGATATCTTGGAATAACGCATCAGCTTCAGGTCCCATATTACCAAAGACGCCAAATCGTACTTTTTTCATCGTATTTACCTTTATGTTTATTTAAGCACAAAGGTTATTACGCTTGCTTGATTTCCTAGAATCCCATTAGATGGATCAAACCCTCCCTGAGACCCGTAAATATTAAAACTGAGTGCCTAGAGAAAAATGGATACGGAATTCATCACCTTCGGGCGCATCCAGACCATAGGCAAAATCGAGTTTGACTGGCATAAGCTGTGAGTTCCAAATCAAGCTCACTCCCGTGCCACGCTTCCAATCCGCTTGTTGATCAAATGCATCTCCCACATCAAGAAAGGCACCCAACCAAATTGAACGATAAACTTGATGCTGATACTCGATTCCAGCCGTTAACATATAACGTGCCCCCGTTAACTCGCCATTCTCGTCTCTAGGAGAAATCGATTCATAACCATAGCCCCGCAAGTTGCCGTCTCCACCAGCAAAATAACGAAGCGAGGAAGGCACATCCGATAATGATTTTGCGATATTAATGCCGACGTTAGAACGGAAATGAAGCTTTTGCTCATCACTAATATCCCAAGAAACTACACTGTTTCCTTCCAACCGTAATAGCCTTGAATCAGAGAACAGATTAGGGTCAGAATACTCAATAGAATAGATGTGTCGATGATTAAGCTCCAATTGATCATTCTTACGATCAACCTGAGAAAAGCTGATTCCAGGTAAGAACAATTGAGATTGCTCTTCTTCAGAGGCCTGACGGTACTGCTCGTGCAAGTATTTGACGTAAATAGTACTTTGCCAATCGCTGTCTAGTTGCCAGTAACGTTCAAACTTAAGATCGTTTGAAAAGCTTTTTGTGTCTCGACGATCAATACGTTTCGATTCAAACTGAATACCAAAGTAATCGGTCGTTACCTTTTCCGTCGGGATTTTATACCCTAATTGAAGCGACTGCTCTTGTTCAGACAAATATGTCTGTGTTTCAAAACTGTGTCCCCTTCGGTTGTACCAAGGTTTTAACCAGTTCAGAGAGGCTCGAAATCCGAGATCGGTAGAATAACCACCACCAACTTGAACAATATCACGTGAGCTTGGCTCCGCGATGATTTCAATTGGGACTTCCAGACTGTTATCAAGGTGGTTGAACTCACTGTGCACAACGACGCTGCGAAACCATAGAGTGTCAGACAAATCAGATTGCAGTTCACCTAACTTGATGGTGTCAAAGTCATCACCTTTTTTAAAGGTAGGTATTTTCTCGATACGAGTAGGATCAACGCCATCATCTGGAATACTTATAGAACCAAACTTGTATCGTGGCCCACTTGAAAAGTGCAGGTAAATGTTGGCGATGTTCTCGCTGGGAATCACTTCAATTTTTGACTCGATAAACCTACCGTCAAAATAACCTTTCCGCTTCGCTAAAGAGAAAATCGCACGCTTAGTTTGGTCGTATTCTTGATGAGACAAAGTTAAACCTGAGCCTAACTTGCTATGATTGAGTATGTTGATGAACTCTTCATTTTTACTCGCTTCGCCTGTGACTTTTACTATCGATTCTGCGATGCGCATGACAGGACCAGAATCGATGTTAATGATCACGTTATCAGAATCATTGAATTCGATATCTAGCTGAGGGTGATAATAACCATAAGGATTGAGCGCATCTTGAATACGTTTAGATAGCTGTGACGCAGGAACATCGGCTAAAGGTTCTAAATATAATTCTACATTTTCGGTGAGAGTTTTATTAACCCCTTTAATCTCAAATTCAGCAGCTCTCGAAGAGTGTTGGGTAAACAGGAAAAATGAAGCTACCAGCACTAATTGTTTAATCGAGGTCTTCACGCGGTTACCCAATTTGCTCAAAACCCGAACAGGTTATGAGCAAAGCGTTAAATCGCTGAATCTCTTATGGAGGACGCTATCCTCCGAATGAACTTATCTTGTTGTTTAGCACCGTAACAGTCGCTTGTTTACGACTCAAATCCCCGTACTACAGAAACAAAAAAGGCGCTCATAAGCGCCTTTTAAATCCCTACTATTTACTGATTATCAGTAATCTCTCAACCAAATATCATGATTAGTTTGAGCTTTTTTATTTTTCTTCTTTTTGCCAGTCCCTTCGGGTGGTGCGACAGGTTTTAACGCTGCAACAAGTTCAGCGGTTGCTTCTTCATCCACTTCAAAACCTTCTACTTGCTCACGGTCAAGACGGATTTTGTTCTTCTTCTCGATGATCTTGAAGTGATGGTAATCTTCGTGATCGATCAATGACAACGCAAGGCCAACCTCACCTGCACGGCCACTTCGACCGATACGGTGCATGTAATCTGATGGGCTTCTTGGTAAATCAAAGTTGATTACAACTGGAAGTTTTTCAATGTCCAAGCCACGAGCAGCGATGTCTGTCGCGATTAAAACGTCAATCTCTCCAGATTTGAAATCTTCAAGGATACGAGTACGTGAACCCTGCCCTTTATCACCGTGGAATACTTCTGCGATGATACCGCGCTTGTAAAGCTTGTCTGCCAAGTGCTCACAACTGTTTTTCGCATTAACGAAGATCAGAGCTTGTCGCCATTGGTGTTGTTGAATCAGATGTGCTAGCAGAGCTGTCTTGCGTCCTTTCTCAACTTCGAATACACGCTGCACCAATGTGCTCGCGTTTGCACTTTGAAGTTGAACTTCAATCGGGTCGTTCAGTAATTCGTGAGTTAATGTTTTAACTTGCTCTGGGAAAGTCGCAGAGAACAGCAAGGTTTGCTTTTTGCTAGGAAGAAGTTTCAAGATCGCGTCTAGTTCTTCTGTAAAGCCAAGGCTCAACATGCGGTCCGCTTCATCAAGCACTAACGTCTTTACTTTATCGAGTTTGATAGCGTTGCTTGAGATCAGGTCAAGCAATCGACCTGGTGTTGCCACCAAGATATCTGTACCGCCACGTAGCGCTTGCATCTGAGTGTTCACCGACACACCACCGAATACACAAACGGTTTTAATTGCACCGTTGAAATGCACTGCGTAAGACTTAACGCTATCGGCAACTTGCTTAGCAAGCTCGCGTGTTGGAACCAAGATAAGGCCAGAAACATAGTTACCTTTGCCCGAACGACGGTCTAAAGGTGCATCTTCATGAATCTGCTGTAATAGTGGAAGTGCAAATGCCGCGGTTTTACCTGAACCGGTATTTGCGCCTGCAATTAGGTCGCGTCCTGCTAACACACTTGGAATAACTTGCGCTTGGATAGGCGTTGGCTGTTGGTATTCAAGCTCGGTAAGACGAGCCATCAATGGTGAAATTAAGCCAAGATCAGAAAAGTTGGTTGGTGTTGTGGTGTTAGTCATTAATTGCAGGAACTCAAAGCTAAAATAATAGCGCGCTATACTAACGTATTTCAGCCGTATTACGTAACTAAATCGCCCTTTTCACTGTTGTTTAAGCAATTAAGACCAACCAAAATACATCCGGAGATGAAGTAAGTGATACCAAAACTATTCTCGCGCCGCTTTACTTCTATGCCTTTGCCTCAATAGATTGTCATACCTTCCACTCAATTTAACCATCCAGCGACTGTTTGCGTCGGAACATATGAGTTTGGCTCGGTTAACCACACGGCTACGGCATCTGGCGTGGCGACCAATGGAGCGAAATTCACATTAAATTGCCATTGAGACTCACCACGTTGATAGCCGTCGTAAACCACGACAAAATCATGCTTGAGTTTCTTACCTCTGTTTTCTCCGGCTTTAACACTAGTGACTTCGTTCATCGCTAATAAGGCTATATGGGCAACATAAGTGCCTTTACCTTCATAACTCACCGTAAAAGAGTCATTTTTTCGTTCAACGGTTAAATTAGGGCTTGTTTGCTCGGTCATTGACGGTAAGTTTCGGTCGAGCCAATTGAAGTAACCGCGCCACTCTTTACCGTCGACAACAAAGCCTGGAGTATAAACGCCACTTGTTACCCCGTAAGCTTTGTATAAGCGTTGCTTCTGACTGAACGCTTTGCTGGCGAACTTGTCTCCCCAACCTAGGTAATCCCAGTAGTCAACGTGATAAGCGAGCGGAATGACTTGTGTCCAGAGTTTCGGATGATCTTCAAAAGTGCTGAGGTATTCATCAGCAGGCGGACAACTCGAACAACCTTCAGAGGTAAAAAGTTCGATAACCTGCGCAGGCTGTCCTTCGTTACTCCACGTTTGTGCAAACGACACAGAGGAGTAGGCACCAATTGGCAAGGCAAGTAAACAGAGTTTAATCAATGGTGAGTTGCATTTGGCGTGTGACATACCGTGATCCTTGTACAAAGCGAATTTACTGGCGCTCAAATACAGACCGTTATGCCTAAGTCTTTCTTTCAGGTGATGAGTTTCTTTCAGATGTCGGGGTTATTTCAGATGCTTAGTCTATTTCAGACACACAGCTTATTTCAGATATAAAGCTTTCTTTCAGATACAAAAACGCCAGCTTTAGAAGCTGGCGTTTTCTAATTCTGTATTTCTTTAATTCAATGCGTTTACGCTGGAATTAACGGTTGATACCGATATCGCGTTGCATGTGACCAGATAGGTCGCTTGCGTAGTAACTACGTGGAGAGTTGTCTACGAAAAGAATATCGAAAATGTGTGCAATCAATCCTTTGATGTTAACCGAGTAGGTCTTCTTATCCATAGAGTTAGGAACAGCGATAGTATTCATTTGCATTGCTTGAGCCATGATTGCCTCTCTATAAATTTGTTTATGTGGTTCGTTCTGATGACAAGAATAATAGGTGATCTTTTGCAGGTTAAAAAATGACTAAAATTAGAAATTCAGATTAGTTTTTCTAATAAAACAAGCCATTAACAATACCTTGAAATACATATTCACACTTGATGAGTAAAAATTCACAACAGCGCCTAAATCATGCATTTAGTACAAATAACCCTCAAGTAACAGCGGTCAATGTCACAAAAAATTTACATAAATAAATTTCAGTCTTCATTGACCACCTAATCCTTATCGAGTTTTCGATAAGTTATTTTTGTTTTAATTTACTTGTTCAATGTCTGGCTTCTTCGCATAAATCGACGCTATAACTGCAATCGTCATAGTAGAAATCAGAACAGCTAGCGACCAATACGTTGGGATAGCCCACTCACTGTCAACCAATAGCATTTTCACACCAATGAACACCATGATGAATGCCAGTGCAGGCTTCAAGTAGATGAACTTATCCATCATGCCTTGAAGAACAAAGTACAAAGAACGAAGGCCAAGCAATGCAAATACGTTCGCAGCCAGTACTAAGAATGGTTCTCGCGTAACGGCGAAAATCGCAGGAATAGAATCCAATGCGAACATCACATCCATGACCGCAATTGCACCAATCACCAACATCATTGGCGTCAGCACCCATTTAGTGCCTTGCTTGATCATCAACGCTGGGCCGTGGAAGTTTTCAGTTACAGGCATCACTTTACGAAGTAACTTCTCAGGTAGCGTATTCACGCTCTCCTCTTCGCCCTTGTCTAACGCCAGCTTAATACCCGTACCAATTAGGAACGCAGCAAATACATAAAGTACCCAGTGGTATTCTGCCAACAGTTGAGCACCTAATGCGATCATAATTGCACGAAGCACTAATGCGCCAATTACGCCCCAAAGAAGCGCACGAGGTCTTAGATGCTCAGGAACTTGGTATTGAGCAAAGATCATCGCGAAAACGAACAAGTTGTCTACACTAAGGGATTTTTCTAGCAAGTAACCGGTAATAAATGACACGGTTGCTTTTTGGGCTGTGTATTCACTATTCGGCGCATAGATGTCCCAAAAAAGGTAAATGGAACCAGCAAATAAAAACGCGAGCACAAACCAGAAAACGCTCCAAATTGCCGCTTTCTTGATGGTGACACTACCACCACGAGTCTGATAGATATCAATAGAGACGAGAATTACTGTCAGCAGGAAAAAGCCCGCATAAGTCGTCATGATTGGCGATGAAAAAAAGGATTCACTATTTGTAGATAATAGAGATTGAGTTGAGTTCATTATTCCTCCGGGCGGAAGAACTGTTCAAGACCTTCCGCAAACAAAACATATCAAGTTCCACGACGGATCTTGATTGTGATTGCGTTGGTCTCGTTGAAGTGAAATATGGGATTTCACCTTTACATACCGGATAGACTCTTGGCCTAACGAGATGACGATATGTAAACTTGCGCTAACTACTCCCCAAACGCGTGGATAATATTCCCCTATCTTTGTTTCGTCTAGAAAAATTTTCGGAAATAAATAAAAAAGGAGCAAAACGCTCCTCATTTATTTCTATAGGTTTGTCAAAACGACATTCGTATTGATGCTGAGAATACTACTGAGAGAATTAACCCCTAATACCGTTACTCAGTGATACAAATCCGTTACTCAATGATACGAATAACGAACGAGTCTTGTACGCGCTTTGTCTGACAGTTCACTTCAAGGCACGCTACGTTATAAACCCGCAGTAGGCACCAAGTACACCAACGCTGACCAAACAGACACCCAACCAACCACCGCTACTGCATCCAACCAATCTTTCTTATCCATGCTTATCTCCACAAGAAGGCAACCTGCAGGAATAAAGCATAAACAATGCCAAATTTATAAATAGGCAAAACTAATAATACCAACCATAAGCATTACCTGTGGCTATTTAAAACACTCCAAACAATTCAGCGGCTCGTTGTGTTGCAGTGACTCTGGGTGGTCTTGTAGAAACTCGATAAAACAGTCAGCCATTGAGTCGGTCGTAACCACGCCATCACCTATCATATCCAGGACTGCGTTATAGCCCTCTTTTCCTTTCATGGTGTAGGCTGACGACGCGCCTCGATAGACACGGTCACGAGAAACAGCCTGCCAGCCCAATGCTTCAGAGTGAATTTCTAAATGGTGAATCCTATGCCCTAGAGGCGCTTCTTTGTGATAACAGAACCTCAGGTTATGCGTATAAGGGAAACTGCCTGAACCTGTCCCTACAACGCCATTATCCAAAGCATTGTTGATTGCACCTTCAAGCATGCCTGCGATCGTTTCACCTTTTACTTCATACACACCAATGGGTACGGCAAACGGTAGTAGTTTTCCGGCAATATCGGCAACCGAAACATCACCACTATTCAGTGAATTTCTGACGCCGCCAGAATTATGAATCGCGAAATCGACTTCATGGCCTTTCTTATTCATCAAGTAGTGAAATGACTGAGCAACCAACGGCGCAAGTTGGCTTGGACCTTGTTCATCAGGAATACGCACATGGCGAAGTTTTGTATCGGCATGAGCGATAACTTGTTGCTGAAGCTTCCTAACTCTAGGCTGGTATTTGTCGGTAAGAATGCTTTGTAGTTCAGGATCTTTCTTACATACCGCAATATTCTGGTGGTTGTTTAAGAACTCACATGCCATATCGTGGGCGTCGTCTTGTCCTACTTCACTCAGTTTCGCGTCTATAAACAGTCGACGGCCTAACAGCAGTTCGTTCTTACCGTTAAAGTGAGTCACTTTGCCTTCAGCATCGAACTCGATTTCGCAGTGTCCGAGGCTCATTGCGTGGAAACCCGCTTGCACAACATAGGTGTCACCGACTTTCACACCGTAATCATCATCTTTAACTAAGCCAATATCAGAGAAATCACCTTGTAAGCGATGACTATGACCACCAACAATGACACCAATACCTGTTACGTTGGCTGCTAACTCTAAATCAGCTTCGTAACCAAGATGGCTAAGTAACACAATCTTGTTGATGCCAGCTTTATGAATCTGCTCAATGGTCGCTTTTGCTGTTTCTAAAGCATTTTCAAATGGTGTATCGATATCTGGATTAGCAATGCCTGCCATCTTGTCGATGCTTAAGCCGAATATGGCTACCTTCTCGCCATCAAACTCTTTCGTTATAAAAGAAGCACTTCGCGTTTTAGTCAGATAAGGCTTAACAATTTCGTTGTCCGCTAAGGTATGAGTTTTATTGATATCCTCATTCGATAGATTCCAGTTACCGGCCAACAGCGGGAATTTGATTCTTTTCGCGAAAATCGCAACGGGCTCATTACCCATGTCTAGCTCATGATTGCCGAGCGTCATAGCATCTATATTCAGAGCATTTAAAAGGTCGGCGTTCGCTTTTCCCTTGAACAGAGAAAAGTACAAAGTGCCCTGGAAGCAGTCTCCGGCGTGTAAAAACAAGGTTCCAACCTTTTGTCGCTGGGCATCTTGTTCTATTTGTTTGAAACGTGTTGAGATTCGAGCAAAGCCACCAGCACTGACATAAGGTTCAATGATGTGGTTGTTCATTTTAAGTGATAGCTGTAATGAGGTTGGTTCAAAGTATGAGTGGGTGTCGTTGATGTGTGCCAACACTATTTTTGTCGGCTTATTATTTTTAGTCATATTTTCTTCTCTCTTTGTCCCTTCATACTAGGTCGAGAATCATGACAGAATCGTGAATTTTATGAAACTGCACTGCAATAAATTTCTCTATATAGATCAAAAATCTCATTTTGCGCTGTATTAATAAAGAGCGGGTTTTGTGACAAATGAGCATACCGAATAAACAATTATCGATTATGATTAAAGATATCTGTTAGCTTTCAAATAATTAGCAGACTCTTCCGTTAGGAGCAAGCCTATGCAACTAGAAAGAATAGAGATTTCTGGCTTTCGAGGTATCAAGCGCATGTCACTCGCGTTTGATGAGCTAACCACGCTTATTGGTGAAAATACTTGGGGTAAATCTTCATTATTGGATGCCCTTTCCGTCGTTCTTCCCTCTGACGGCGTTCCCTATCACTTCGAAATGACTGATTTTCATGTCGATTACTCAGTTTCACATCCACAGTCTCAACACCTTCAAATTGTTCTAGCGTTAAAAGCCAACGACAAGAGTGAACTCAATGCTGGCCGTTATCGCAAACTAAAACCAATTTGGGTACAAGATGAGTTCGGTGTCTTCCGTATCTACTACCGAATCAGTGCAACGTTAGAGCAATATGAGACCACGACACATTATGCTTTCTTAGATATAGAAGGTAATCCGCTTAAACTGCACCATTCAGAAAAGCTCGCTCAAGAATTGATGACGTTACATCCAGTGATCCGCTTACGAGATGCAAGACACTTCGAGCGCCCATTTAATGGAAATGCACTTAACCGCAATGCTCATCTCCCTACTAATGGCCACGCTAATAATGCAAACGGGAATGGGAACGGCAATCCAAGTAACGGAAATGGCAACGGACATAATCACACGACCAATGGAAACGGCACCAACGGCAATGGGCGTCAGGCTCGTATAGAAAAGCGAATTGATAATACCTGTCGACGATTAATGGCCATTCCTGGTCATGTAAACAAAGGCGAGATGCGCAGCAGTCTTGAGTCAATGCAAAGCTTAATAGAACATTACTTTTCATTTAAAAGCGCTTCTCGTAAGAATCCAAGAAAACCACGCGATGGTTTACTTTACTCTGCCGGAGCAAACGATAAGAGTATTCATCAGCTTGTCGAAGAAACCAAAAACAAACAAACTCGGTTATTATTCATGGGTTTACTTAACGCGTACCTACAAGCTAAAGGTCCGAACGAATTAAGACGGTGCGCGCGCCCTCTTTTGATCCTTGAAGATCCAGAAGGTCGATTACACCCTACTCACTTGGCAAGAGCTTGGAGTTTGATGCAGAAATTACCAATGCAGAAAATTCTCACCACGAACAGTGGCGATCTCCTCGCTGCAGTACCTCTACAGTCAATTCGTCGATTAGTTCGCCACTCCGACAAAACCATCGCAAACCAACTCAACATGAACCACTTTAGTAAAGACGAATTGAGACGAATTGGTTTTCACATTCGATTCCATCGTTCTGGCGCTCTATTCGCTCGGTGTTGGTTACTCGTAGAAGGTGAAACAGAAGTCTGGTTATTCAATGAATTAGCTAACCAGTGTGGCTATAACCTTGCTGCTGAAGGGGTGCAAATTATCGAGTTCGCTCAATCAGGGCTAAAAGCACTCATCAAGGTGGCACAAGAGTTTGGCATCGATTGGCACGTGGTGACTGATGGCGATGCGGCAGGTAAGAAGTATGCTGCTACCGTGATATCAAAGCTAGGGAACGATCAAGAACGACACCGCCTCACTGAACTGCCTGACAAGGATATTGAGCATTACTTGTATATGAACGGATTTGAAAACTTTTTCCGCGACATGGTAAAAATCCCTTACGACCATCCTATCCCAGCGAAAAAGGTGGTCGCTAAGGTTCTTAAAAAACATGCAAAGCCCGACTTAGCCTTAGCGATTGTTTCTCATTGCGAGAATCAAGGACAAGAATGTATTCCATTGTTGTTGCGGTGGACGTTAAAACGCGTAATCACCATGGCGAACGGGAACACTTAATACCTAACCGCCTAATACCCAACCACTTAAAACGTAGCACTTAGCACTTAGCACTTAGCACTTAGCACTTAAACGTAGCACCTAATTTATCTGATATCTGTTATTGGTTCTTCTGCTGACAACGTCTTTAACTTACCAGAACCATTAAAACCAAAAAAGGCACACCAAACGGTGTGCCTGTATAAATCGTTATACAAATTAATTGGGGGTTATCTTGCAAGAGTTCACATTGACTAAGCATCTGCTGGCTTATTAAGCCGTTTCTGACCTTCTAAACCGCAGCAAACTGATTAAACCATCACTGATCTATTAAGCCTTCGCTTGCTTAGCGTGTTGCTCAACCGCTTCCGAAGATTGGTTCGACTTTTCGTGAAGCCACAGGCCCGTAGCTTTCATTAAGTATCCAAATACACCACCAAGCAGTAAAGATGGTACTACAAGTTGCCAATCGCCACCTGCAGCAAACGTAGCACAACAACCAATGAAGGTGCCGGGGATATAACCTAACCACGCTTGTTTCGCTTGAATACACATAAAGAAAGCAACGATAGCGGTAATTACATAGCCTAAGATCTCTAACCCAGCAAAGGTTGAACTTTCGATAATCACCATTGCCCAGAATACGCCTGTCATGTTAGTTAATAAGCTGCCCGCTAGTCCTTTCACGCCACCTGTTGGAGAAGCAAAATAACTGGTGCAACCTAAGAAACCTGCCCATGAAAATAAGCCGAAAGAGATAGCAATCCATCCCCATAGACCTGACAAAATACCTGTTGTTAATGAAATCGCGACTAATGTACTCATACTATTTCCAAAGCCTAATTGTAGGAATATCTACAACCGGATTTAGCCTCACTTAAAATCAAGTAAGCATATTATGGGAAGATAGCCTTTTTTTAGCCGATCTAAGTCACATTAATAATGTATGCGAATGTGCATTTATCATCAAATGGAGACCGAAATCGCTTATTCAACACAAATAGTTATCGGAATTTCGTTAATAGTTTTTGGTATTTTGTAAATTAAGAGCTACAAAATGGATGGTTTACCTTTCATCATTCGTTTCCCCTCTCGCTTAATACACTCAGCAAGTGGGTTCTCAGCCATATCAGCACGCCAGATAAAAGACAGTGTTCTTTCCATTTCTAGCTCAGGAACATTCAACGTAACCAGTTGGCCTGATTCAACAAACTGTTCGACATCTAAATAAGGTAAACACGTTAAATATGGGCCGTTTGCAACCAAACTTCTTAAAACAGGAACGTGTTCGTACTCTCGCCAAACATCAAGATCGCCAATTAAATGGTGAATAGAGCTATCAAAAACTTTGCGAGTACCCGAACCATGTTCACGTAATACCCATTTTGCTTGTTCTAATTGCGCCAAGCTTACTCGTTCACGCTTCGCAAAGGGGTGATGAGCCGAAGCAACTACCGTTAAATGGTCTGTACACCACACTTCTTGGTGAACTCGGTTGTCGTCACAGCGACCTTCGATAACGCCCAAGTCATATTGGTAATCTAATACACCATCTATAACTGCATCCGTACTTTGCACACCAAGCGAGATTCGCATCTCTGGAAAGTCGTTATCAATAATACTGATGAGGTCTGGAACTAGGTGTTCCGCTGGGGTTTGGCTAGCACCTAATTTGAGTTCGCCACTCAATAAATGCTGCTCATAGAAACCCATCTCAATCTGTTGTGCATCTTGCAGTAAACGCTTCGCTTTTGGCCTTAGCCACATGCCCCAATGAGTGAGGGCCATTTGCTTGCCTTGCCTTTCAAACAAAGGCCTGCCGAGCATTTTTTCCAACTGTGCAAGAGACATACTTGTCGCCGATTGAGTCAACGCTAATCTGTCTGCTGCTTGACTAACACTCCCGGAATCTGCCACTGCATCAAATACCGCGAGTTGCTTCAATGAATAACGCAAAATTCATCCTTAATTCTTTTAATAACTTATGTCCTGCTGCTCGTTTTTTACTAAGCCGATGAGCAATCAATTTCATTCTACGCGTAACCAAATCTATATCAATAAATTTGATGTGGTTTCTAAAAATTATCAATTTTACCTGTACCTCTCAACCCCCTAATCTGTAATGGCAGGACACAAAGGGCTCTGCAAAACATTACTGATTAACCATTACGGATTAACCAAGTAATCAACACTAGGAAATTAAACATGACGGATTGTTCAAGGGGGGTATATGGCAACCAGCACTTCTGAAAACCATCAACTGTTCTCACCAACAGAAATGATGGCGGAAGCAGAGAAGTTTGCATTAAGCAAAGCAAATAAAACCAGCAGCATGACATTGAGTTTGGCAATCATGGCTGGCGCATTCATCGGGCTTGCTTTTTTATTCTACATCACGGTTACCACCGGTAGCGCTGATGCTGGATGGGGTTTAAGTCGTTTAGCCGGCGGCGTCGCATTCAGTATGGGTTTAATCCTGATTGTTATTTGCGGTGGTGAACTGTTTACCAGTTCAGTGCTATCAAGCATCTCATGGGCAAACAAACAGATTACTTTCGGAAAAATGCTTTCTATCTGGGGCAAGGTGTATGTAGGCAACTTTATTGGTGCGATGTTCCTTTTAGCTTTAGTAAGTGCAGCAGGCTTGTATCAACTTGATGGCGGACAATGGGGGTTGAACGCTCTAAATATTGCTCAACACAAGCTACATCATAGCCCTGTTCAAGCTTTTGCTTTAGGTGTTCTTTGTAACTTATTGGTGTGCCTAGCTATCTGGCTAACGTTTAGCTCAGCAAATGCGATGACTAAATCGATGATGACTGTCTTACCAGTTGCCATGTTTGTTAGCTCAGGCTTTGAGCACTGTGTGGCAAATATGTTCATGGTTCCACTAGGCATCACGATTCAAACATTCGCACCAGAGAGTTTTTGGATGCAAATCGGCGCGACACCAGCCCAGTACGCAGACCTAAACGTCATGAAATTTGTCACCGCAAACTTAATACCAGTGACAATCGGCAACATCGTAGGTGGTTCGGTATTGGTCGGCTTAGCCAATTGGAGCATCTACCGTCGCCCACAACTTAAAGCAGCAAAAATTACCGCTATTACACAAACAACAAAAATTACGTCAGTTAAGGAAATCACTATGAACACAGCAACTACTATCAAGCAAATCATGAACACTCAACCAATTACACTTAGCGTAGAAATGCCTACATCCGTTGCGATTGATTCACTTTTAGACGCTCAACTTGTTAGCGCTCCTGTTTGCGATGTTGAAGGCCGCCTTGTAGGTATCTTCTCTGTTCATGACGTAATGGTTGACCTTTGGTGCCAAGACTACATTCCGACTAAAGGCCAGAAAGTGGTAGACCTAATGAGCCGTGACGTAGTCGCTATCTCTGCTAGCGATAAGTTGGTCGACGTTGCTGAATTCCTATGTATCGACAAAGAGCAACTTTACCCTACTACAAGCATGGGCTACGCAACTCGCCTGACTTCTCTTTCTCTAGAAGAGCGTGCAAAAGCGATGAAAGTAAGCCAGCCACATATGCTTCCAGTACTAGAAAATGGCGTAATGGTCGGTGTGTTGACTCGTACAGAGGTGATGCAAGCGCTACGCCCTATCTACGGTGACCGCCTAAACGTGGTTCCACAAGCTGAACTAGAAACAGCTTAACTAAAGAAGGATGAGCTAACGAATACTAACTTAACTAAAACAAAGCTGGATGATTAGGGATTAGTCGTTCACTTAAGAAAATCAGTCATGGCAACGTTGACTGGCTAGAAGTAAATGGTGGCTTAAAACGTAATAAAAGGTTTGACACAAAACAAACCTAAACGCGTGGCCATTTACCTCAATAAAAAAGGCGCAAAGTGAATACTTTGCGCCTTTCTCTATTTCTAGCTGTCTAGCTACTTGTCCTTTTTCTAACTAACCTGCTAGTTGATATCGACCAAACTTTTGATGTTTCTAAAAATGTTGATAACAATCAGCGATTATTGATAGCTAGATTACTTCTTTACACCTTCAACATGCAGATCCATGTCTACGTAGCTTGAAGCGCCCATTACTGGAATGTTGAAGTCAGCAAGCTCTAGACGAGTTGTACCAACAAAACCAGCACGCTCACCGCCCCATGGGTCCTGACCAGCACCAATGAATTCAGCTTCGATAACGATGGGCTTAGTAACGCCGTGAAGTTTAAGGTCGCCCATTACTTCAAGTTTACCATCGCCTTTATCAACCACTTTTGTGCTGCTAAATGTAGCATCAGAGAACTTGCTTGTATCGATGAAATCACCGCTACGGATGTGCTTGTCACGTTCTGCGTGGTTTGAATCAAGGCTTGTTGTATCGATAGTCACGTTTACTTTAGATGCTTCAACATTGCTTTCATCAAATGAGAAATCACCTGAGAATGTGTTAAAACGACCTTGGATAAAGCTGTAACCTAGGTGGCTAACTTTAAAGTTAACTGAAGCATGTGCACCTTTTGTATCAATCACGTAATCAGCGGCGTTCGCAGCGAAAGGCATTGCCATAGCAAATGCTAATCCTGTAGCGATAATTGACTTTTTCATTTTGAAGCTCCTATCATTTTTCGTAGCGTATCGTCTTTGTCGATAACGTGGTGTTTTATCGCCGCCAAAGCGTGTACTGATGCCATGATGATCAGTACCCATGCAGCGTAGTAGTGAATCGTTCCTGCAAGATCGGATTGATTTTCAAACAGTTCGCCCATACTTGGAACAGTGAACCAATTGAATACGTCGATCCCGCGACCATCTGATGTTGAAATCAAATAACCTGAAATAAATAAAACGGCTAAGTTGAGGTACATAAAACCGTGAGCAATCTTAGCTGCTACTACTTCATAGCTTTTACCTTCCACCTTCGGTGACGCGGTAACTAGCTTCCAAAGTAAGCGAATAACGGTAACACTAGCCAGAATAATACCTACCGAACGATGGTAGTCTGGCGCTGTTTTGTACCACTCGCTGTAGTATGAAAGATCAACCATCCATAATCCCACACCAAATAAGCCAAAAATCGCGAGTGCTGAAATCCAATGCATCGCTCGAGCTAATGGGTTGTAATTTCTAACGTTGTTGTCCATGTATCTATTCCGAATGTTAACGAGTAGTGTAGTTTTGAAAAGCGTACCCTACACCAAGTTTATGTAACATATTATTTACCAAGCTTTACATTAGTTACATCATTTCAAACTAATCGAGTTATTCAAATTTTTTGAACAAGTGGTTGTTTTTTTGAACCAGTCACTCTTTTTTCGAACAAACGCATATTGCCTTTAAATTTCAACGATTTGTTCGATTTCATAAAGCTCATCTGAGATATCTAACATTTTTCGCTCCATCACTTGTTGGGCATCTGCTATCCCCTTGTTGTAGTAAATCGCACCCAACTTTTTACTTATGAAGTCAACCAGGAACTCTGTATCGAACTGGCCTATTTCTACATCGAGCTCATCTTGCAAGTACTTTTGAAGTGCATGAGTGACTTCAGACTTTTGTTTTGAATCTAATTGAATAGTCATAAATATTTCCAAATAAACTGGTAGTAGAAGAATTGTGTTTAGCTGACTAAGATTATGTTTGTTAGCTGTGATCCTGGTAGCGCACGTAACCTTGGTAACTCCGATAATCCGGGTACCCACCACTATAATTTAGGTAACCACCACTATAATCTAAGTAACCAACGTAATTCTGGTAACTCATTATAATTCCTCATAATTTAGAATACAGACCATCAGAGTGCCAGTGCTATCCATAAAAATGGCTTTGAATAGCTAATTTTGATAGAGGGATCAAGAACTCACACTTTGTTGATAGGTAATGGCACAGAAATTACCGTACTATTGCCCATCAATAAGATAGTAACTGTGTATAAGGGACTTCATTGTTATTAGATCTAGTGATTAAAAGCGTCAATCAGTTTCAGGATGATTGTCTAAAGCTCTGTGAACACCATTACCCCACGGTACACAATCAAGGGATTAGTGAGCATCACATAGGTAAAGCTTTTGCTCGACGGATGGAGCATACCTTCGTTAGTTTTGATCATGCCAGTAACATAAGCCCACTCGAAATGCTTTCCTCAGGAGATACCCCTCGTTACTTCCGGATTTCATCCGAAATGGGTACGGTTTGGGTGATCAGCCATCATATGGTGAGTGGAGGAAAAACCTGTCGCAAAAAGCTGATGTTAGACATTCATAAATGGCAATCCGAGTATGGATTTGCCATCCAACCCAATGACCTTTTAATAATCGTATCCGACCACTGGATAAGCCGAAGTAGGACCAGCGGTGAGCTTTTACATTGGTGGATGGGTGAATTACCGGACGAGGTCTCCGAATACAGTCAACAAGGTATTACACTGCGAGAGAGTGAGTCTCAATTTGCAACTGACTTGAACAACAATTTTCGAATCAGTCCGTGCTTTATTAAGTTTGGACACCCACTAAAACGCTCAGGGAATCAACAATTAGTTCGTAAATACCTGCAACTTTATGCGGTACTTCAATGGCAATAAGAATATAGGTCAACTTTTTGACTTAATATTAAAAGTAAATTTTTAAGCCTTTATCTCTATATTTTATAAAAGAAACCATTCTCCTGCTCATTAATTATTCAAAATTAAACTTTGAATAATTAATAGCTTATCGCATTACCTTATCAATTTTGAGATACAGATAACATTTTAATGTAACGCCGATAGTCTCCCTATTTGGCAACTTTGACATTCTCCCATAATCTAAGTCTTTAACCCTACTTTTCACTGGTGTATCGGCGTTCTAGCTTTATATTGGTTGAGGTGGATATGGGATAGATCACTCAGCCATTAAATTCACAATAGACTATCAGTTAAAGTAAATGACAAAGAAATATAATAATCAACATCTATTATTATACTATTTTATCGTTAATTATATTTATTGAACCATTGACTAATGGAATGGATTTTTATTAATTGACAATTTAATAACATATGTCAATATTGTGACAGCCATGACGTGTATTATCGTCACTTAATAAACACCTTTACTAACGACTATGATTTTATCAGAAAGATGCGAATTTATTAGCTGTATATCGGTAGATGCCGATATGCAGTTTATTGCTAAATATCAAGACCTAACACTAAAAAGCGTCTATCAACCTATATTTGATTGTTCTATGACTCAGATAGGGGTAGAGGCGTTAGTTCGCCTATCAAATAGTAAAGGGGAAATTATTCGACCTGACCACTTCTTCCATTCAGATGAAACTTCTTGCATCGATAAAATCAATGTAGAAAGGTTGAGTCGCGCCATACATATTCGTAACTTCGCGCAATCAACGATTCGTCATTTAGATCTATTTCTAAACGTTCTTCCAAATGTTGGTGAACTGTTTGCAGAGGGAAAAGTGAACGATTCTTTGTTGGCTAAACGACTCAATGAACTTAACCTATCATGTCAACAGATCGTGATGGAGTTGGTAGAGCTTAACGCGGAAAGTGAAGAGCGATTGAAGGATGCAGCCCAATCACTGGCAGAGAGTGGCTTTCAAATTGCAGTCGATGATTTTGGAACACAAGCATCAACAGAACAACGTGTCCGTCATATCAACCCTCATATCATCAAGATAGATCGCTCTGTTATGCTAAAGTTCGAAAAAGGCGATATCCTCGAAATGGAGCAAGTGCTTGAGCTCGCCAATCAAATTGGCGCAAGAACAGTAATCGAAGGAATAGAAACCCCACAACAACTTACGGCGATGCAAGGCTTGGGCTTCGATATGTATCAAGGTTATCACTTAGCCATGCCAAAACCCATTGAGCTTGATTTACGTATTGCCATCTAAAACTGCCCCTACTCTATCTGAAGCCGCTTGACCTTTGGTTAGCGGGTAGTGGTTAGCGGCTTTTTTGTAGCGCCAATCTTATAAACCAAATCACACCCATAAAAAAGCCCAGTCAAAATTGACTGGGCTGGCTTAAAGAATCTGTTTTATATCAATCCCTAATAACCCGCAGTGGACGGTTTGATTCTATACAGGATAGCGAACATCACCGGTACTACTATTAAAGTCAGTACCGTAGCAAAACCTAAGCCTGCCATGATGGTAATCGCCATCGAGCCAAAAAATGCATCGAATACCAAGGGGATCATACCCAAGATAGTCGTCAATGCCGCCATAGATACCGGTCGTACACGACTAATCGCACTGTCAACAACCGCTAAATATGGGTCTTTACCTGTGGATAGCTCACTGTTGATCTGATCAAGCAAAACGATACCGTTTTTCAAAATCATGCCACTTAAACTCAATAAGCCTAAGAATGCAGTAAAGCTGAATGGCATATTGGTACTTAACAAACCAATCGAAACACCAATGATAGACAGTGGCACCGTAAACCAAATCACAAGCGGCTTGCGAAGCGAGTTAAACAAAAGCATCGTGATGATAAACATCAACAAGTAACCCATTGGCAATGAACCAAATAGTGATTCCTGAGCGTCTTTAGAGCTTTCGTATTCACCACCCCAGCTAATGCTGTAGCCTTCAGGCAGCGCTAAAGCTTCTACCTTTGGTTTTACACGAGCAAATAAGCTAGCTGGAGTTTCATCACCTAACACATCGTGGTCAGCAAGCACCGTTAGCGTACGCTTTCTATCACGACGTTGAATTAAAGGCTCAGACCATTGAAGCTCAACACCATCAATCACCTGCTCTACCGGAATGTAAGTTTGTAGCGATGGGCTCCAGATCTTCACGTTGTTCAAAGATTCAAAATCAAAGCGCTCTTCTTCAGGGAGGCGAGTGACGATCGGCAACATATGTGTACCATCACGCAATAACCCGATGTTATACCCGCCAAACGCCATCTGTAATGTCTCAGACAGGTCGGTTTTTGAAATACCAAGACGACGCGCCTTTGATTCATTGAAAAGCGGCACGAGTTCTTTGGTGCGTTCACGCCAATCATGACGAACATTTCGAGAACCGGGATCCGCTAACAAGATATCTTCCACTTCTACGGCAATACTACGCAGTATTTGTGGGTCAGCACCGATAATTCGAGCTTCAATCTTTGAAGCTGGTGACGGCCCAAATTCGATTAACTTAAACTGGAACGTGGGTTGTTCAAATTGATTCGCTAGATCCTTGTCTAACTCCGCTAGCACCTTAAACATCGTGTCACGGTCTGTGGTCCGGACTTGAAGTTGACTGTACGCTTCATAACTTTTCTCTGGTTGGTATGTCAGCGCAAAACGTTGCATGCCTTGCCCAACCGTGGTTGTTACAAACTCCACATCGTCCTGCTTGCGAATGTAACTTTCAACCTTCTCAGTCTGTTTAATCGTTTCACGAACATCGGTACCTTCAGGCATCCACATATCCACGTAGAACATTGGCGTGTTTGATGGCGGGAAGAACTGCTGTTTTACCATACCAAAACCAACAACCGACACCGCTAACAAGGCCACCATACTGACTACGGTTAACCATCTAAAACGTAACGCAAGTTTTAAACATGCACCGAATATATCGAAAAGGATGCCTTTGTATGGGTCTTCGTTTTCGTCAACCTTATCTTCTTCCTTAAGCAGCATTTCAGCAAGGAACGGAGTCAGTGTTAATGCGGTTACCCAACTCAAAAATAACGAGAAGCAAAGTACCCAGAACAATGAGCCCATGAACTCGCCTGTTGCATCTTTTGATAGACCGATAGGTGCAAAAGCAGTGATCGCGATAATAGTCGCACCTAATAAAGGCCATTGTGTCTGTGTCACAATATCTTTTGCGGCTTGAAGTTTAGTTTTACCTTTTTTCAATCCAACAAGAATACCTTCCACTACGACGATCGCGTTATCAACCAACATACCTAGTGCGATAATCAACGCGCCCAGTGAGATTCGGTGTAGCTCTACATCGTTATAGTCCATAAGAATGAACGTGCCGAAGACTGTCAGAAGAAGTACCAAACCGATGATCAAGCCACTGCGTAAACCCATTGCGAAAAGCAATACGATGATAACAATCGCAACCGCTTCTACTAGGCTAATCAAGAAGTCAGCAACGGATTTATCGACTTCTTGTGCTTGGTTGTAGAAGTAATTCAGGTCTACACCCGCTGGCTTAATACTTTCTAAACGATCCAACTCTGCATCAAGCGCTTGGCCAATCTCGACTACGTTCACGCCTGATGAAAATGAGATACCTAGGTTGATGGCTGGTTTACCGTTGTAAGTCAGTACATTACCGGGCTTCTCTTGAATCCCACGTGTAACGTCAGCAACATCTTTAAGGCGAATCAAATTACCCGTGTCACGACCATGAATGATTAAGTTTTCAAGTTCTTCAACTGTACTCAGTGTGCCATTAGGTCTAATCGTCAAGCTTTGACCGTTTAACATCACCTCACCTGCTGATACCACACTGTTTTGTTGTGCTAAAAGAGAGGTCACTGTCGACATATCTAGGTTCAGCGCCGCTAAGCGTTCAAGCGACATTTCAACAAACATTTGTTCTTGTTGATCTCCAGCAATGCTGACTTTCCCAACGCCTTCTACGAGTTCAATTTCACGGGTGAGATAGTCGGCGTATTGCTTCAACTCAACAGAGTCATAGCCGTCGCCCGTTAGCATGATCATTACCCCGAACACATCACCAAAATCATCGATGATCTGAACAGAATTAACACCGCTTGGAAGCATAGGTTGGAGGTCGTTGATTTTACGACGCATTTCATCCCAAATCTGTGGTAGCTCGTCTGGACCATAATCCATCTTCATGCTCACCATAATTTGAGACATCCCATTAGATGATGTCGACGTGATCTTGTCGATATAGGGAAGCTGACGAATCTCTTTCTCTAACGGATAAGTCAGTTCTTCTTCAACTTCCATCGACGTCGCGCCAGGGTAAGTTGAAATAATCATTGCATCTTTGATGGTAAAAGCTGGGTCTTCTAGACGGGACAGATTACCGAAAGATGTGACACCGCCAACGGCCAAAATGACGAGAAACAGCCAGCTAATTACTTTGTTCTTTATTGAATATTCTGCGATGTTCATTCTGCTTTTCCTGACAATTTGATTCCGTCACGGAGTTTTCTTAAATTCGAGTTTACGAGCTGGTCACCTTGCTCAACACCGTGAGCGATAAGTACGCCTTTGCCACTGATCTTTTCAACTTCAACTTCGCTTTTGAACGCTTGTCCATCTTCGAGTTTCCACACGTAAAACTGGTTCGCTTCAACTCCAGCTTGTAGTGTCGTCATGGGTAACTGGTAGCCTTGAACATCACTCAGGCCCGCTTTAGCCATATCTACGTTTACCGTAACGCTTGTACCAGGCAAAACTTCGTTTTCTGGTTGTTGCATCTGCATCCAAAATTCGTAGGTACGAGATTGTGGGTGTAACTCACTGGTGTGTTCTAGATAGGTCAATGGGTAATGACCAGTATGCCCACCAAATGTTGCTTCAGGGCGGTAGCTGTTTGAGCGCATATCTGGGCTAATTGATGCCAGAATCGAATCTGAGACTTGAATTCGTACATACACCTTATCGTTTTGATACAAGCTCAATAACGTTTCACCCGGAGTCGCATTTTCAAAGCGCTGTTTATCTACTGTTGAAACCGTTCCCGAAAATGGTGCTAGTAACTTGGTGTAACTTAGCTTACGTTTTGCTGCTGCCAAGTTCGCCGATGCTAATTTATAATTAGCGGTCAGTTGATCGTGTTCAGATTGAGATAACATCTTGCTACCAAACATCTCGGTACCACGCGCGAGTTGCTTGCTCGCCAGTTCAAATTGAGACTTAGCGTCCGTTAGATCTTGCAGGTAGGTATCGTTATCTAGAGTCGCGAGTAGCTGCCCTTTTTCTACCAGGTCCCCAGCTTCAACCAAAACTTGCTTGATCTCGCCAGGTAGCTTAAATGCTAGAGGCGTTAGTTCAGCAGGCATAACTTGACCATTAAAGCTTCTGAATTGATCAGTGAGTGGCGGACCAACTTCAAAGGTTGAAACTAAAAGAGAAGGTTGCTCACGGTGATCAGCTTCACTATTGCACGCTTGAAGAAACAAAGCAGACGCAACAACAAGTGATAGTTTAGAAAGGTTCATTAAATACCCCCCTCACGTAGCCAAGCTTTTACTTGTTGGCCATCGGATAACACATCTACACCCGCTTCAACGATAAGGTCTCCTGAAGATAAGCCATCAATTACGTTGCCTTGCGGATTAAGGGATACTTGCACTTTAGAAATCAGTTGGGATTCTGGGTTATAACGCCATAACACACCTTGGTCTGTTTCTTTGCTTAACCATGCAGAATCAACGATTCCGATGCCTAGTTGAGATTTATTTTTCTGAACTTCAACTTGTGCAGTCATACCAGAAAGCAGATTAATGCCTTGAGGCTTTTCGATAGACACAACCGCTTGGTAGCTGTTGGTATCTTCATCCGGTTGCGTTGATATCTCTTTAAAGCGAGTCGGGATACGAATGCCTCGGTGACTATCCATCACTACCCACATGTTCGAACTCGTTAGGTCTTCAATCGAACGGTTCTCAAGCTTGGATACTGGGATTGAGAACGTCACGTCCATTTCGCTGTGATTCAAAATGTTAAGTACCGGCTCTTTTTCTGCGATTAATTGATATTGCTTACCGAACACCATCGATACCACGCCATCGAATGGAGCAACTAATGTGGTGTAACCAAGGTTTGTTTTTGCTTGGTCCAACTCAACTTCAGCGGCAGTAAATGTGTTCAAGGCTTGATCGTAGTAATCAGTGCTTACTAGCTTTTTCGAGTACAGCTCTGAAGCTTGTTTGTATTGGCTATTTGCCAAATCAAATCTCGCTTGTGCCGCGTCAAGCGCAATACGGTAATCCGTGGCGTCCAACATCGTTAGTACTTGGCCTTTTTTCACTTCCTGTCCCATTCGAACAGAAAACGTTTCTATGTCTCCACTCACTTGGAAAGAAAGCGCAGCTCGATCAGTTGCATCAACCTTGGCGATAAAACTATCTAGCTCCACATCGCTTTGCGGAGGTATTTCAAACAGCTTTACAGGTTTAATCACTTGAACGCTTTCTTCTGACTGAACTTTGTTACATCCAGTTAAAGAACCAACAAATATGAACGCTGCGATCGCCAAGGCTACACGCTTACTTGCACTTGTTTTGATAGACAAATTGGATTGCATGATGCTTCTCCATTTAATTATTATGATTTATTACACAGGTGGGCAGTATATTTAAAATCAGATAATTCTCAAGCTTTACTTTCCACCTGTGCAGTATTTTTTATTTCAATAAAAACAGTGTAGAATGTGGTAATCAGGTAAACATGTGAAATAGAGATGACCGAAAAGAAGCAAGGTAGAAGAAGCGCGAAAGACGCCGAAGAAACACGATTTTTGATCATGACGGTTGCTGCAGATATGTTCTGTGAACATGGTTATGATAGCGTTTCGTTGCGAAACATCAGTGAAAAAGCAGGCGTATCACATAGTCTTATACGTCACCACTTTGGTAGCAAAGAAAAGATCTGGCATGCTATAAGCGATTGTTTACACGCTTATTTTCAGTCTTATATCGCTAAAATTATGGAAGAGTTACCAAAAGATGTTGCGCCAAACATTACTATCTACTTGTTTAGTATGCGCCTCTTTAGCAACATGATTCATTCACGAAAACCAATGCAACTTATCGCCGACTCCGTTCGCCAAAAAGACAACCTAGTTGATTATTTTATCGACAATGTTGGCAATGTCGAAAAAGAAATCAATATGTTGGCCGAGCAATATAATGCAGCGAATCCAAATAACTTGATCAACATTTATGAAATTAAGTGGCAAATGATCATGTATGCACACGGAGCAGTATGCCTAACCCCTTTCATGGAAAGCACATGGAACGAAGGCGACATGCAATCAACTCCGGAAGAAGCATTGTTAAAGCATTGGCAACTGTTCAACACACAAATGGTCGCCACGTTCAATATTAGTGATGAATGGACACTGAATCCAAGTTCTATTGAAGAGTTAGTTTACGAAGTACCTTGCGTATGGAAATGCGAGCAAGAGTAAAATATACATCGAGCACCCTATACTCAACGTTAAAATTACCTTGATCCTCGTTACTTGATATTTATCATCCGACATTTGATAATTTGTAATTGATAGTAGCTTGATACGAAAATGCCCCATTACTGAATAACAGTAACGGGGCATTTTTATGACGGCTCAGGTTAATCTCTTCACACCAACAGGCGATAGACCTCAACCACCAACAGGATTAGCGACGCGCTTTACCGCGGTTTTGGTGAACCTTAAGCTTTGCTTTCATCTTACGTTTTTCTGATGAACGACTCTTACTGCGACCACCTCGATCTGGTGCCACATCTTTTTCAAGGCTTGGTTCAAAGCCCTCTAGCCATTCTTGAGGCAAACGTGTATCAAGTAATCGTTCAATGTCACCTAGCAGGTAAGCTTCATCGTGACTCATCAAAGAAATCGCTAAACCGCTGTTACCTGCACGTCCAGTTCGTCCGATGCGGTGAACGTAATCTTCAGCTTTGAATGGCATGTCGTAGTTCACAACTTGTTCTAGTTGCTGGATATCGATACCACGTGCTGCCACGTCGGTTGCAATCAACGCTCTCACCTTACCTGATTTAAAATCGTCCAGTGCTTTTTGGCGCGCACCTTGGCTCTTATCACCATTGATTGAGGCCGCTTTAATACCGTCTAATTTAAGCTCTTTAACTAGAGCATCAGTACCCTGCTTAGTTTTCGTGAACACCAATACTTGTTGCCAGTTTTTTGAGCCAATCAAATAGGCCAATAGTTCACTTTTACGCGATTTATCAACCGGATAAACCATCTGGGTAACGGTGTCAGCAGTGCTGTTTTTTGGCGTAACTTGAATTTCAATAGGTGACTGCATCATACGATGAGCTAAGGCTTTGATCTTATTATCAAACGTTGCAGAGAAAAATAATGTCTGACGAACATCATTCATGTGAGAAAGAATGCGTTTAATATCAGGCATGAAACCCATATCAAGCATGCGGTCTGCTTCGTCTAATACCAACACTTCCGTTTGGCTCAACATGATGTTCTTGGTGAACATATGGTCAATAAGACGACCAGGCGTCGCTACAAGAATGTCGGCGCCTCCGCGTAGGTTATCGGTTTGAACCTTCATGCTAACGCCACCGTAGGCCACCACGACTTTAATATCGGTGCCTTTCGCATAACTCGTTACGTTATCAAACACCTGTTGTGCCAATTCACGCGTTGGCACTAACACAAGTGCACGAACGAGCTTAGGGTTCGGAATAACATTGTCTTTAGTCTCGATTAATCTTTGAATAATCGGCAAACCAAATGCCGCGGTTTTACCGGTACCCGTTTGCGCACCAGCCAGTACATCTTTGCCTTCCAGTACCAATGGAATAGCTTGTTCTTGAACACTAGTCGGAGCCGTAAAGTTTAGCTCTGATAGCGTTGTAAGAAGTTGCTCAGACAATCCAAGTTGGTTAAAAGATTGGGTAGATTCAGACATAGTTCGATGCTCAAAGATTTAATAGGCGCGGATTGTAGCAAACCTGCATTACGCTGTTTACCTTTCGTTTTGATTTTTCTTCATTTGAAGTGCATTAAACTGCTTTGCTTCTTCTAAAACGTTGGGATACAGCTCATTAAAGTGACACTGCAACGTCTCATAGTGACGTTCGAGGTCGTCGTAACAATTTTTGAGCATCCCAAACTTGGGCTTTCTCAAAGCCATACGTTGCAATACCAATTCTATGGAGGACATGTCTTGATAGCTTTCTAGCCAACGTTGTTCGGACATCTTTTGATGAATCGTAATGAAGTTCTCAGGCCAGTGTGGCTCTTGATGTTCAAAGATCTGTTGATGACTATCGAAACAAAAATGCTCCAACGTCTGCTGCGAGAACTGAGTCCAATGATTGGCTAAGCAGTGATCCCAGAATACATCCAGTGCAATAGGTGCAAAGCGTCGGGTTTGATTTGAAAATAGAGATTTAGCTGAGCGTGAAACTTCGTGGCGGTCTGTGTAACTATCCACGAATCGATGAAGTCTTATTCCGTCTGAAAGCGAGGTTGAATAGTATTTATTAGGGTCGCCTTTAACGAAGTCACCTAACAGATTACCAGCTAGATTACTTTTACAGTGTTGAGCGATATGGAGATGTGCGAGAAAGTTCATTGAACCTCATTAAAGTATCGAGAACTAAGTAACATGGTAAACGTACTCGTTTATCTTCGCGAACTTTAATGAGGATAGTTTTGATATGACGTGTGAGCGAATGAGGTTTGCTCAGTTTAAGAATTGTTTAACTGGATAAACATTGAACTTAAAAAACCTTAATTAAAGAAAACTCTAATTTGTAGCGTTAAAAAGTTCTTCTGCTAATTGTTTAACCGTCTGCTCATAGTCAGATAAATCAATGCCAATTTCCATAGCATCTAACAATTCAAGACTTTCGTCATTAAAAGATTGGTCACTCATAGTGCCCCCTCTATTCCTTGGTGTGGACATAATGTCCTGTTAACTAGTGCACCATCTTGGACTTATATTATGTCACTTTGATGAACGCACTCTACTCTACCCATTCCATATTTATAGCTTGAAAGCTACTCGCGATCATTAGCGCTTATCTACGCTAAAGGGGTATACGCGAATGACATATGTACTGCCACCTTACACCAAGTACAACAAATTACTCTAACAATTTTGAAGCAGATCACGGTCAAACGTTTGCTTCTACCATTACAACGCCAGGAACATCGCTTAATGTAAATTTAAATGTACAGTGGATATTTTTAATTACAATAGAGATTGCATTTGGAATTAAACTCAATCAGAATACTTCAAAATCGAGATATTCTTTGGGTTTATTCACTTAAACTAGAAGAATCGCAAAGAAAACACACTCTAACGTAAAGAATTATATACAATGAATAAATCAAAGGTTTTTGGTAGTACTTTGATCATTGCAGGCACCACTGTTGGTGCTGGCATGCTCGCCCTTCCCCTTGCTTCTGCCGGAATCGGCTTTTCGACTTCACTTTTATTGATGCTTTGTTTGTGGGGGCTGATGGCCTTCACAGCGTTATTAATGGTAGAACTTCATCAATTCGCAGAATCTGACGCAACCCTACACACTTTAGCTCATACTATTTTAGGGACTAAAGGTAAGTGGATCGCGAGCTTTGCCGTTATGTTCCTCTTTTACGCGTTGTGTTCAGCTTACATCGCAGGCGGTGGTGCGCAGTTTAATCAACGTATCTCGGATATTTCAGGCATTGAGCTCAATGGCCAAATCACAACCCTTCTATTCACACTGTTAGTTGCTGGCGTTGTGACGATTGGTACACACAGTGTTGATAAAGTTAACCGCGTATTATTTGGGTTAAAATTGGTTGCGATGGTTTTAGTACTCAGCTTCTTAGCACCCAACATTACCTCTCAATACTTAATGAGCATGCCTTTACAACAAGGGCTGATTATTGCAGCGATCCCGGTTGTGTTTACCTCTTTTGGCTTCCACGGCAGCATCCCTTCAATTGTTCGATACCTAGATGGTGACGTTCGCTCTTTACGTAAAGTGATGATTATCGGCTCGGCACTGCCTTTAGTTATCTACGTGTTCTGGCAGAGTGTGACTTTAGGCGTTATTAGCCAAGAACAACTATTGTCAGACACAAGCTTGGGTGCATTGTTAGTGTCGCTATCGCAAACAGTTCATCAATCAAACCTAAGTGTGATCGTTGGCGTGTTTGCAGATCTAGCACTTCTTACTTCATTTATTGGTGTAAGCTTGGGCCTGTTTGAATTTATGGGCGATTCGTTGAGCAGCAAGCTTGGCAACGGCAAACGTGTAAAAACAGCGGCCATCACATTCATACCGCCACTTGGGTTTGCATTATTCTATCCTCAAGGATTCATTACAGCATTGGGTTACGCGGCCATTGCACTTTCTGTATTAGCAATCCTTCTACCTACTATTATGGTTTACAAAGTTCGATACACTGACTTCTCTGTAGAACCCCAAAGTACAGAAGCAACTTACCAAGTGTTAGGCGGAAGCAAAGCGTTATTTTTAGCAGGTAGCGTTGGTGTATTTATCATCGCTATCCAAATACTGATATCCGTAGGGTTATTGCCGTCATTAGGCTAATAAAGGCATACGCGATTGAATATGTTGATCTAAGTCTCATAAATGATATGTCTATATCATTAACTTTCACAATTACACGGACTAAGTCACATTTTTATTGAGGTCGGTTATTTAGAGTCCACGCTAAAGGATTTACCGTGGAGTTTTTATGAAAGAAGTACAATTTCGAACGATAGACAAACTGTTTATCAAAATGTCTATTAACGATAAGTTTTGGGTCATTTTCTTAATATTTTTGGCCTCTGTAACAAGCCTTGCTGGTCTTAACTACGTCAACAAAATGGAACAAATTGACGCTAATTCTAAACAGCAAGTTGAGTATCAACTAAAAGGCATTTTGTCTGCATCAGAATCCCCTGGCTCTATTCGTTCTATTCGTCAACAAACACGCCCTCAAGAAACCATCATTCTTAAGAACGGTGCAATTACGGCAACAGCAGTAGCTCAAGACGGCAACTACTATTCTCTTACCGTTTCGGACATCAACACACAAAGTCAAAAGCAACAAGCACTGTACACTTTGTTATTCAGCTTCTTATGGTGTGTGCCTTTTGGTATTTTCTGCTATTGGGTAGCGACCTTCTTAGGCGGCGCGCTTTGGGTCCTTTATTCAACCACTCAAAAGATTGGTGATGGTGATTTAACATCACGACTTGGTTTCCACCCTGGCCGCGATGAGTTTGGTACGATTGGTTGTGCACTTGACCGTTCAATGGACACGCTAAGCGAGCTAGTAGACAACGTGAACCAGAGCGCAGCGACATTAAGTGAAACGTCGACTTCTTTCGAAACAGAGATGAAGCGCAGTGAAACACAAATTATGAGCCAAAACGCCTCTCTAGATTCCGTGGCAACGGCAATGGATCAGATGACAGCGTCAGCGAACGAAGTTTCTAATATTTCAGCACGTTCAACAGAACAAACAGAACAAGACGCGCAGCAAATTAACGACAGCCACGCCAAGGTTCAGCAAGCAATTTCAGAGATCACTACCCTCTCTTCTTTGATTGAGCAAACCTCTTCTTCTGTTACCAGCTTGAATGTGAATACTAGCCAAATTAATGAAGTTATTACGACGATCAACGCTATTTCAGAGCAGACTAACTTACTTGCACTGAATGCTGCTATCGAAGCCGCTCGTGCGGGCGAGCAAGGACGTGGCTTTGCTGTTGTTGCCGATGAAGTAAGAACACTTGCTAGTAGAACTCAATCCGCTACCGTTGAAATACAAGCAATGATTGAGCGCCTTCAGCAAGAAAGCCAGAATATTGCAAAGATTACCGAGCAAACTGTCGACCAAGCACAAACAAGTAGCCAACTCATTTCTAATATTGGCCATGACGTAAACTCGATTGCAGACTCAGCTCAAACGTTAATGGACATGAGTATTCAGATAGCGACTTCGGCAGACGAGCAAAGCAATGTAGCAAATACCATTGCAGCTGAGCTTAATGATATTCGTAGCCAATCAGACGTTATTAAAGAAGTAGCTCAGAATTCTTCGAACGGCGTATCTAAGCTAACAGAAGCTTCTGTGTCTCTTTCTCAAACATTGGCAAGATACCGCACTTAAAATCTCGACCTATAATTCAGGCTACTCTTAACCACTTGCGTTGATAAGCCGTTAAACTAAAAAGGACTCGTAAGAGTCCTTTTTTAATGGTGACGTTTAATGATGTGCGTCTGACTTAATTGATTATTATTGAACGCTTTATTGGTCGTCACAGAGCAGTGAAAAGACAGAAATAGAACGTGTGGTATGACAAAAACAGAAGGTACAGTAAGCCAGAAGGAAGAAGGAAGAAGGATAAGAAAAACCAACTCACGATACGCAACGAGTTAGTCGAGATAAATAACGAACAAACGCAATATGCAAAACTACACATCTAAAACAAAATGCTCGCCTGTATACGCGTTAACTACCAGATTGTCATTACCATGAAGCTAGTCGCAAAGGGAAGATTATAAGCGGTCAAAACTGTCTAATAATCGAGCTTAGGGGTAATCTAATAGTACGGGTCTTATTTTCGCTTACCCTCTTGCTGCAGGTGACACATAATGAATAAAACAGATGCACCAAACACCGAAGACATCACGTGCCCTTTATGCCAACACGACGAATATCTGCTTTCAGAAAGTGGAGAGAAGTTTACTTGCGCATCTTGCGGTTTCCATACCAAACAATTTAGTAAAATCGTCAGCCTTAAACTCGACTCTAACCCACCCAAGCTCCCGAACTCGGTATACCACCACTTGAACAGTGCTTGCCATTAATCCAAACCGAAATTTCTTCTAAACTGTATATGTCCTGAGCCGCTAGCTCTGCTGAGTCGGCTTCTGGATCATCTGTTATTGAATCATCAATACTTGGGCGTAATCGGAACGACTGAATGCCTGCACGAAGACCTGCTTCAATTCCTTTTAAGGTATCGTCAACATAGATGCACTCATTGGGTAAAAAGCCCATATTCATTGCGGTGTACATAATAAGGTCTGGCTCTGGCTTCCAGCTATTTGCATCAAAAGCCGAAAACACTTTACCTTTAAAATCGTCTAGCATGCCTGTCATTGCTAATGACGACTCAACTCGAGATTTAGGTGCATTGGAAGCGATACAAAACTCGATGTCTTGTCGCTTGAGGAATTCAATAAGCTCGATAGCACCATCCATTGGTTTTAGATGACGTTGGAACAGTACTTCTAATTCTGCGCGATATAACGGCTCAAGTGTATCAATAGAGATAGATAACCCTAAACGTTCTTGTGTATCCATTAAGATATCGGCCAACTTTCCGCCTTGAAAGTGTGCATAACAATCATTAACGTTTAAGTCAGCGCCAAAGCCGGCGAATACATTCACTAAGGCTTGGCAGCAAAGCTTTTCACTATCAATAAGTGTTCCGTCACAATCAAAAATCACACATTTAGTCTGTTCTAACCGCATAGATATTTCACTCACATCGAATCCAAGCTTTATCCTATAGGGTTATCTCAGAGCTAGAGATGACTCAGGTAACAGTTTACCGACACCTGCTTATTTCTCTTCGCAAAATATGCAGTGGATCACCTTATCCTTTTAGGTAAGCAACAGGTTTCATCAAATTAGAGTAATTGAATAAACTCCAGATACAGCTAAGTTTATAAAAGCTAACAATAACCCATTGAAAATATAAATTTCAATGGGGTAAGTTTAATCAGAACAATAGATAACCGAACCAATTGGAGTATTCAATAGAAGGTTCAAAAGTTTAGAACGGTGCTCAGTCATAGCGATAACCTATACAACCCACACAGCCTATACAACGCTCGCTTCTCGCTCTGGATCTGGAGTTGGAGCTGCAGTTTGCTGTAAATCGGTCGTTTCCTGTGAGCTGACAACTGGCTGTGAATTGACACTTTGTTTTGAATCAATAGCTTTTGTAGAGTCACTGGTTTGCTTTAAACCAAAAGCATGTTTTGAATTGCTACTAGGTTGTAAATCAGTAAGGTGGCGAGCATCAACAGTATCTGGATACGTATCTCTTATCGCAATGAACTCGGGTAAATGGTTCAATAAGATCTTGGTAAGTTGAGGGTCGAATTGATAACCGCATTCTCGTTCAAACAAATCCACAACCATTTCTATTGACCAGGGCTCTTTGTAACAACGTGCACTAAGTAGCGCATCAAATACATCAGCAACTGCGGTAATACGAGCAAACAGGTGGATTTCTTCACCGACCTTTCCAGTCGGATAACCCGCTCCATCCCAACGTTCGTGGTGCTCATTAGCAATAATAGCAGCAAGGTTTGTAATGTCACCCGCCCCGCTCTTCAATAAATTATAGCCGGCGGTGGTGTGTAATTTCATCACTTCCCACTCTTGTGGGGTTAGCTTTCCAGGCTTGTCCAAAATGGATTCTGGTACCGAAATTTTTCCAACATCGTGCATTGGACTGATAATTTCAATCATCTCGACCTCGCGATGGCTCAAACCACTATGCTTGGCAAGTAATGCTGATAATTTCGCTACACGCTTAACGTGATTCCCGGTCTCACCAGAGCGAGTCTCAATAGCTTCACCTAATACATGAATCATGTCTTTTTGAACATTCAAGGTCTGCTTTTGCAGAGCTAAGATTCGTTTATTCTTTTTCGCCAACTCTTTTTTCTGGCGTAAGGTAATGAATTGCATCACGATAATAAGGCTTAAACCTGTGATTACCATGACCAACCCCACCAACAATTGGAAGTTTTTACGTATGAAAGAAGAAGGCTCGTTGATTATTACCGCCTCCTCAGGAAGCGCACTTTCACCAATACCAAATTTTTGCATTGCTAAGTAATTAAAAACAAAGCGAATGTTATCACCCGGAACTAACGGACTGGAGAAACCAAGTGGTACATACTTATCTAAAGCATCGACCGCCTCTTCTCCCATACTTTGAGAATGGTTTACATACCCACCGAGTACGTCACCTAAAATATTAAATTGCCATAGTGCAAACACGGGTGCGGCGCTCGATGTTGATAGAGTTTCTGCTATCTGTTTATAAGAGTGATAAACACCTTGATTTAACTCTGTGTTGTAGTGAGTGAGTAACACAGCATCGTCAGCAGAAATTGTCTGTAGATATTGGCTCGCTTGTTCAAGCGTTTGGTTGTTGATTTCAACGAGATTAATATCAGGGAAATCGGCCATCACCTCGTATACTTCTTTTCTAATCAGTTCAGACGTGACACTGTAATCATTCACGAAATATAGGTTTTTGAGGTTTGGTCTTAATTGAGAAATAAGCGCAATATTAATATCAATATGATCATTCTCATAAAGCACGGTCGCTCTATCCGTAACGGCATACATATCTGTACTAATATCATTGATGCCAGCTGCAACAACGGGTGTAGAGCGATCAATCAAAGAACCGAGTGATTTGAGAAAATTCGCTGCGTTATCGTCGGTAACAATCACGCCATCAAACTCATATCCCGAATATTTGGCTTCGAAGTAGTTCGCTAAAGAGTCGTAATATTCAGAGCTGTGGATACGTTTGGTATCTAAGTATTCTACAGAGAGTTTTATTTCAGCTTGAGAAAGTTTGAACGCACTTTCTATTCCCTTTTGGAAATCCGTGGTCCATTGATAGGAAGGTTCGTAGGAGTGTAAAACTAGAATTTGTTTAATATTCCAGTCGTTATTAGCATAAACAGCAGGAGAAAAAGCGCTAACACACAATACAGCGATTGATATCAATAGCTTGTACATACAAAACCCTTTTTAAAAGATGGGGTATTGTACTCAGATTAACGCTTTCTCAAAGAATCTTTAGTTCTCGACCCATACTTTATCACCAGAAGCATGATCTTGTGTCCAAAAATCATGTAACTGTTTAGCAAAACCATTGATATCTTGATCATTTTTGTTAACAACATCCGAGATCAACAGAGAACCGTCGCACTCAGTGACGATAGCGCTGGCCACAACATCACCATTTAAGGTACCGACATACAAAGCATGGTCATCTGATAGCATTATCTGGCTTAAGAACTCCAGCATGTGTGCGCTTTCTGTCTCATTTGGGTACGCACTGGCTTGGTTTAATGAAAATAGAACGGTTAACTTATGGAAATCAACTTTGTGCAGTTCGTCAATTTGAGTAGGAGTTTGGTCTTGCGGGAGAAGTTGGTAAGTCTTTTGAGGAAGTTGGCTTTTATAGATGTCTCGACCGAGAAGGCTCTCTTTTGCGGGGTATGCAATATCGAGTTGGCTAAATAGCCATTGGTTTTTCTTGTTTGCAATTTCAGGTATTTCGTTATTCATTCTTTTAGTACCCACGGTTAGTATCCCCAAATATCACAGTTATTTGGAAGACATATGATCGACTGAGGTGTCGAGCTACAAGCAGAGAGCATACAGAGCATAACTAAGGCCAACAAGTACTTTAAATGCTTCATATTTTTCATTATCTAACAACATCCTTTAAGAACTCAGAGAAAAGCTCTACACTCGTATTCAAGCTTTCAATATCCTTATAGTAAACAGAACTATATAAATAAAAAGGACTTCTTATGAAAAAAGCCTTAATAGCAGCAGGTATCATCACGATGTTAGCTGGCTGTTCGGACAACGAGGTTGGCGACGTCTCATTGGGTTTCTTCACAATGAAAGATATTAAAATGTCATCTTTAGATGATGACAAAATCGCGGGTGTTACTTGTCACATTGCATCAATCGAAGCAAATCTTAGCCTTTCTGATCCAAGCGATAGCTCTATCTCTTGTCGTCAAACGGGCGAAATTACTCCAGAAATGATTGCTAAAATAGACAAAAGTAAATCAGGCGAAGTGGTATTCAAGCAGTCAAAAAGTATCTTCTTCAAAACAATGAAGGTTCGTCGTATATACGATGCTGAGAATCAATCGCTGCTCTACTTGTCTTACACCACCAAAGAAACTGAAGGCAGCTTCAAACACAGCCTTTCAACCGTTCCGCTTTGGGGTACAAAGGCTTACGTTGATCCCGCAACGGTAGTTCCAACAGAATAGTTTCAGTAAATAGTCGAACAGAATCACCTGTACAGACATTGCGCAGGTGATTCAAAATGTAATAAAAATGAAAGAAACAGAAACAAAATGTGATATCATGCGGCAAAATTTTTTCACTGTATTTGTCATATGAAATTTCCTGGACAGCGTAAATCTAAGCACTACTTTCCAACTCACGCCCGTGATCCGTTGGTCAACCAAATTCAACAAACACCCAAGCTTCACCGCGCAACAATTGTCGGTGTGGGTCAAACTATTGTTGATATCGAAGCCCGTGTTGACAACGCGTTCCTTGAAAAATACGAGCTGAGTAAAGGTCACTCACTAGTATTGGAAGAAAGTAAAGCAGATGCGCTGTATGAAGAGTTAGTTGAGCGTGGTTTGATCACGCATCAGTACCCTGGCGATACTATCGGCAATACGCTGCACAACTATTCCGTACTCGCAGACAGTAAATCTGTCCTGCTTGGCGTTATGTCTAAGAAAATTGAAGTTGGCTCATTTGGTTACCGTTACCTATGCCGCACCTCTTCTCGTATGAACTTAAACCACCTACAAACTGTTGATGGTCCTATTGGTCGTTGTTACACGCTCATTACCGAAGATGGCGAACGTACGTTTGCAATCAACGAAGGACACATGAACCAGCTGCTTCCTGAAAGCATTCCTGAACAGATTTTCGAAAAAGCGTCTGCATTGGTCGTGTCTTCATACCTAATGCGTGGTAAGCCTGAAGATCCAATGCCAAAAGCCGTACAAAAAGCGATTGAATACGCGAAAGCGCACAATGTCCCTGTTGTACTGACGCTTGGTACTAAGTACGTGATCGAAGGTAACGCAGAATGGTGGCAAGAATACCTTAAAGAAAACGTCACTATCGTTGCAATGAACGAAGACGAAGGTGAAGCCTTAACCGGTGAAAAAGATCCTTTGCTAGCGGCGAACAAAGCGCTTGAGTGGGTTGACCTAGTTCTCTGCACTGCAGGTCCTGTCGGCTTATACATGGCAGGCTACACAGACGAGCCAGCGAAACGCGAAACAACACTACCGTTATTACCGGGTAACATTCCTGAATTTAACAAATACGAATTCAGCCGTGCGATGCGTAAGCAAGACTGTAAAGACCCAGTAAAAGTGTACTCTCACATCGGCCCTTACTTGGGTGGCCCACTTGAGATTAAAAACACAAACGGCGCTGGTGATGGCGCGCTTTCGGCACTTCTACATGACATGGCAGCGAACAGTTACCATCACGTGAACGTACCGAATTCAGAGAAACACGAGCACGCGTGCTTAACGTACTCGTCACTGTCTCAAATTTGTAAGTACGCAAACCGCGTAAGCTACGAAGTATTGACTCAGCACTCTCCTCGCCTTTCTCGTGCACTACCAGAACGCGAAGATAGCTTAGAAGAAACATACTGGGATCGTTAATCTAACCCGAATTAATTAGCTGGCTAACAAATTAGCGGTTAACAAGTTAGATTGAATAACCTGAGCAAGATTAACGATTCCTCGAAAGGGCTGCTATATGCAGCCCTTTTTGTATTAAGGGTCAATGTAATCACCATTGAAGGTAATCAAATCGAATATCTTGCTCATTGAAGATTTGATCTCGCGCAATGACTCTTTAGATCTGTTATCTTCCAGCACATAATTCGTGTGGTTTGCCTTTACTTGGTAAATTTATACAGTACTATCGCCACGCAAACGTTTACGTACCACCTTTAGGTTCTGATATAAGGATCAAATATGCTGTCTGATATCGATATTTGTCGCTCAACTCCCCTTAAAAACATCAGTGAGGTTGCTGAACAAGCAGGCCTACAACATGATGAACACCAACCATTAGGGCAATACAAGTCTAAAGTGTCCCTAACATCACTGGATCGCCTAGCTAGCTTGCAAGATGGTAAATTAGTTGTCGTGACCGCGATTACCCCAACTCCCCTAGGTGAAGGAAAAACCGTCACCACCATAGGTTTGGCACAAGGGCTCGCTGAGATCAACCAATCAGTAATGGCCTGTATTCGTCAGCCTTCGATGGGGCCAGTTTTTGGTATTAAAGGTGGCGCAGCCGGTGGTGGTTACTCTCAAGTCGCCCCTATGGAACAATTGAACTTGCACCTCACCGGTGATATTCATGCTGTAACAGCCGCTCACAACCTTGCCTCTGCCGCTATCGACGCTCGTTTGTATCACGAGCAGCGTGAAGGATTGCAAGCCTTTGAAACACGCTCTGGCTTAAAATCATTAGACATCGATCCAAGCAGAATCGTGTGGCGCCGTGTACTTGACCACAATGACCGCGCGCTGCGCATGATCACCGTTGGCAAAAACGAAGCTGGTAAAACAATAAATGGCTTTGAGCGCGAAGACGGGTTTGATATCGCTGCAGCCTCAGAGTTGATGGCAATTCTTGCACTTGCTGATGACCTTCAAGATTTACGCAAACGTATTGGTCGTGTCGTACTCGCGTATAACCACCAAGGTTTGCCATTAACCGCAGATGACTTCAACGTTGCAGGCGCGATGACAGTAACAATGAAAGACTCGATTGAGCCAACATTGATGCAAACCCTTGAAGGCGTGCCGACACTCATTCACGCGGGACCATTCGCGAATATAGCCCACGGAAACTCTTCGATTATTGCCGACAAGATAGCGTTGAAGTTGAGTGACTTTGTAGTGACTGAAGGTGGCTTCGGCTCTGACATGGGGTTTGAGAAAGCTTGTAACATCAAAGTGAAAGCATCAAACAAAAAACCTGACTGCGCAGTCGTTGTAGCTACATTACGCGGATTAAAGGCTAACTCTGGATTGTACGATTTAAGACCAGGCACTCCGTTACCGGATTCGATTTTTAATGATGACCAAGACGCCCTGACTGCTGGCTTCGAAAACCTTAAATGGCATATCAACAACGTTAAGCAATACCAAGTGCCAACGGTAGTAGCGATTAATCAATTCCCACAAGATTCTGCTCAAGAGCTCGACGCATTGAAACAGATGGTCATCGAATTCGACCCAAGCGTTCGCGTTGAAGTAAGTGAAGCGTTTGGCAAAGGTGGTGAAGGTGCGATTAAGCTCGCCCACGCAGTGGTTAATGCTTGTCAACACGCCTGTGAATTTAAGCCTTTGTACCATTCGGAACAGAGCTTGGAAGAAAAGTTGATGGCGGTGGCTGAAGTTGGGTATGGAGCGTCGAGCATTTCGTTATCACCTCTTGCGAAACAACAACTCAAAGAGTTCAACAAGCATGGTTACGGTGGCCTATCCGTATGTTTGGCCAAAACACCATTATCTATCTCTACCGAAGCTCATATAAAAGGCGCACCGACTCAATTTGATGTACCAGTTAGAGAACTAAAGCTTTGTGCAGGTGCGGGCTTTATTTATGCTTTGTGTGGCAACGTAATGACAATGCCCGGCCTACCCGATAAACCGGCGTTCATGTCGTTAGATATTGATAATAATGGCAATATTATCGGATTAAGCTAGGTAAAGTTAACGTAATACCTTTTGTTCAACGAAATTATTAACCACAACTGAACTAAGTGTACTTAAACGAGCAATGATTCCATAACGATATTACTGCTCGTTTCGCAACTCCAATTGCAAAAAGTTGCACTAAAACCGTAATAATATGCAGATCTTGTTTTAAGTTCTGGGTAAAGATCACATTAAAAACCCTATAAAATATATAGTATTGCGCTGATTCTTTGAGGACAGTGATGAATACGAGTATAAAAAAACTAATCAGCCAATTTCTATGCACCATATTTGCCCTAGGATTAGTCCCTGCCCTCTACATCAACTCTGAATTTGACCGGGTCGAAGCCCAACACACGTTAAATATTAAGCAATCCAGCCAAAATCAAATTGAATACAGCTTTCATGAGCTCGCAATAATTGTTGAGCAAATCTCCAACTCCGTGCCTTCTATTGCAAATTCTCAAACACTACTGCGTGCGATCGAAGAACCTTCGATTGTTCATAAAGAAGCGCTAGAAGATCTATGGGTGATGTTAGCGCGCGGACAGCAATATTATTCTCAACTTCGCTACCTCGACTTAGAAGGTAATGAGGTTTACCGCATTAACTACAACAACAATAACGCGACGATAGTTCCAGTTAATAAGCTTCAAGATAAGTCGGCTCGTAGTTACTTTAAAACGCTTCAACAATTAAAAATTGGAGACGTAAGCTCCAACGGTATCGATTTAGAGATTGAAAATGGTGAGGTTGTCCATCCTTTGATGCCAGCCCTAAGGATAATGACACCCGTCGCATCAGAAGATCGTATTATTGGCTACTTTATCGCTAACCTGAATATGCTCGAGGTCTACGACCGTCTTCTTTATCAAATCGGTACGTCATCAGCCGTCCCTGTTATTCTTAACAGGACCGGACATGTCATCATGGGTCCGGATATCGATGAATCGTTTGGGCATCTTATTGAATCTCGTTCAGATAAAACCTACGCGAAGCTTTACCCGGAACTTTGGAAAGCCATTCAAGAAAATACCTCTTCTAGCTACTTTGATGGTAAAAACTGGTATTTCCACTCAGATATCAGCCCTAAAATAAAGCAATTTGAAGGACCAATTTATTTGGTTCTTCATGTTGAAAACCAACTGTTCAGCAGCCAGTACCTACAAGAAAAACAAGCTATATTCGTGCAGGTCATCACCTTATCTTTCCTAATTTCTATGATCTCTGCTGGTTTTGTTTTGTGGAACAGTAACCATAAAAAGAACAGCATAGATAGCCAACTGGCCAAAGCAGCAATGAACGGTATGTCTGCACTGGTCATTACCGACAGAAATAACCGAATCATTAAAGTTAACCAAGAATTTACTCGAGTCAGTGGCTATGAACTGGAAGAAGTAAAAGGTCGCCAACCATCGATGTTTGCCTCTGGGCGCTATAATCAGGAGTTCTACATCAAGATGTGGAGCGTAATCCAGAAGAAAGGCATGTGGGAAGGCGAAGTGATAAATCGTCGCAAAGACGGTTCATTGATTACCGAAATACTTAGAATTCAAACCATCAAAGACTCGAAAGGCATTATTCAGTTCTATGTCGCGTCATTTGTTGATATCAGCAAACACAAAGAACTTGAGAAAAAACTGAGAAACTTGAGTGAGAAAGATGCGTTAGCAGAGTGTTGGAACCGACGTAAATTCGATCTTGAACTTCGCGATGAGTGTTCTCGTGTCAATCGTTACCCAACTCGAGAACAATCTTGCTTAGCTATCTTAGATATTGATCATTTCAAACGCATTAATGACAGGTTTGGTCACGATTACGGTGACCGTGTCATTCAAACGGTGGCTCAAGTATTACAACGTGAGTGTCGTGAAACCGATTTTGTCGCTCGCATCGGAGGTGAAGAATTTGGTGTAATTCTGCCTCATACCACAACCGAAGAAGCGGAATACGTACTCAATAGGCTGAGAATCGCGGTCAGTATCGAGCTCGATAACGTAGTTACCATAAGCGGTGGAATCACCAACCTGACGAACGACCCTACCCTCAATTACAAATGCGCGGATTTAGCACTATACGAAGCAAAAGCAATAGGTCGAAACAGTGTGTGTTTATTCCTCGACAGCGAAATGAGCGAAATTGCCTAGCAATAGATAGTACTGCCACTTTTATTGGGCACTCGATCAACTTGGAGATGGAGATGGGGATGGGTATGGGTAAAACTCTAACTTGTTCCCTTCGACCACAAGAATACAATCCATGTTCGCTGCATGCGCGGCTTGCTTGCCAAGGTTGGTATCTTCAAACACAACGCACTGCTTTGGCTGTAAGCCCATTCCAAAACACGCATCAAGAAACGTATCTGGGTTTGGTTTGTGATTTTTGACATCCGTTGCTGTCACTAAAATATCAAGCTTGTTCAGGATATCGGTTTTCTCTAACAACTGTTCGGCACTTTTACGTTGGCTGCCCGTTCCAACCGCAATCTTTTTGCTGCCTAAATGCTCTAACAACAGAGAATGAGTACAAGGGATAATGTCCCCTTTATCTTCAATAGCCGCAAACGACGCCATCTTAAACGTAGAGACAGCTTGCGGATCGAGCGATAAACCGTATTTACTGTTCACCTCACCGGCAATCTTATAGCTCGGCATACCACCTAAACTATGCAGCCAAGACGCCTCGAAATAAAAACCGAATTCATCAGCCGTTTGCTGCCACGCTTTTACATGTGCTGGCATTGTATCGATCAACGTACCATCCATATCAAAGATTAACCCTTCATACGCCGTTAAATCTATTTTCATCACTACTACCACTCTTTGAGAAAGTTACTGATACCATAACCAATATTCAGTATCATGACCCCATATTACCGTTCAAAATGGATGTTTATGTTACAAATATCTAACTCTGTTTCAATTCAAGACTGGGAAATCCAATTAACTGCGATCAGAGCACAAGGAGCTGGCGGTCAAAACGTCAATAAAGTATCGAGCGCGATACACTTACGTTTTGATATTAACCACTCCACACTACCTGATTTCTATAAAGAAAAACTGTTAGCGCACAAAGATAGCCGCATCACCAAAGATGGCGTAATTATCATTAAAGCTCAACAGTATAGGAATCAGGAACAAAACCGAGACGATGCATTAGTGCGTTTGAAAGAATTGATCTTGGAAGCGACAAAGGTACAAAAAGCGCGTCGAGCAACTAAGCCGACACGCGGTTCTCAAAAAAGGCGTTTAGAAGGCAAGAAGCAAAGAAGCACAACCAAACAACTTCGTGGAAGAGTCAGCTAATCCTTTCATGCGATCCTTGAACGTATCTCCCGTGAAACATCAACTGTAACTTTAACTCTACAAGCACGACCCACCCTTTATAGTCGGTGTGATGCGCAAAACAGATTGAGTCCGAAAGCCTGCTTAATGTTGCTATTGTCGACGAAACCTAACTAATGCTGCTTTTTGACCGACAAGATCAGCTTTATTAAGAGCATCCTTTCTTCGCTGCTTAATAATCGACTGACCGCAGCCACATCTTCGGCTGTCGCTTGAGATGCACCAACAATATCAAGAACAACGTCCAAATCAGTCACTTTTAACGTTCTCGTGATTGAGCGGTACTGCGACATTTTGATATCGGCTTCACCGCGTTCGATACGTTGATACGTTTTCAAACTCATTCCTGCACTCGAAGCTAATTTTTCTTGCGATAAATTGCCTTGCTTCCTGCGCTCAATTAACGCCATCACGATGGGTTCTTGGGACATAAGCTTCTCCTCATTAGACAGTTATGTCCTAAATTCAGCAAGAAGCAGACCATATTGACTCGCCACACTTTACATACGCCACCAACGGCATATTATCCGGCCTATAAAAAACGTTACGTTTCATAAACCTTCACACATAAATCAGTCATGAACGTACAGGCTAATAAACTTGAACATCAAGTGTTAGGAATAAGAAAAATTGCAAATTGCGAATAAGAAACACGTCAAGTTGGAAATTGCGAGTCATTTTAAATTGGCATTTCCTTGCATAAAACAAGCTTTGAAATCAGAGAGTACTCGCAATGAAATAGCAGCAGTACAACATAGGCTACTAACCTATAAAGAAGTGTTGTTACACGGAAACATGCTAGAAGATAAAGAACTTAAGCAAGCTTTTTCGGCGTTGAATCAAAGCGAAAAAGAGGTAGCGCAAGGTGGCATCAAAAGCATCAATGATGCGATAAAAGAGATGGATGAGATTCTAGAAAGGTACAGCCGTAAAGTAATTGTAGAACTAAGCGAGTAAATGACTAAACAACTAAACCTGCAGACATAAAAAAGTCGACGCTATCGTTCGATACAGCGTCGACTTGTTCAAAACATTGAAGTTCTAACGTAACACGGCTTTTCTAAGACCCGCGAACAACATCAGCATACCTAGCAAACCAAATGACACACTGCCACCGCTGCTTGAACCTGATGAACTAGTACCGGCGTAAGCCGTGCGTTTGGCATCAGTAGAAACAAACTTAGCGGTTTCATTTCCAGCAACCACACTATCAATCCAACTCTCATAATTATAGATTTCAGTGAATACTGATGTGACGGTAACGCCCTCAGTAATGTTGCCACCACCACACGTTTCAGGACCAAAACTTGTAATACCTACTTGTTTATAATCAGTACCATCTTTCCAGTAAACAGGCCCACCAGAGTCACCCTGACAAGTACCGCCATATAAGCTAGAGAAAACGCTATAGTCACCAATAAAGCATATTTGATTATCAGTTAGGTTCGAACCTGAAAAAAATGCAGCTGCACATGTCGTGTTATCGACATAGTTTAGCGATGCTTTTTGTAATAAAGTAGTAGCATCGACACCAGATTCAGTATCTCCATGTCCCACAGCCGTAAAAGCCTGTAAAGAACTTCGATAAGTTTCGTCGTCGGGGCGTTTCACAACATCATTAACTGAATCTATATTGAGCGCGCTTTCAAGTTTTAAAATTGCTACGTCATTACGCAACAAATCGTTCAAGCTATTAGAATAATCGCTAGGATAGAACACCTCTGAGACTCGGATTTTTTCAATGCTTCCTTTTGGGAATTGAGAAGTGTCTTGTAGTTGAGGGACTACGACAGTAAATAGCTGAGCGTTTTCATCACCATAAATACAGTGTGCAGCCGTTAAAATATGCGTTGGATCTAAAATTGTCGCTCCGCAGTATGGGCCCGTCGAGTACACGCCATCATAATCAATTCGATCGATGAACAAGCTAGCCATTGAAGGGAATTCCGTTACTGAAGCGTTACTACCATTCACGATATAAGGTGTGACACCCGTGTCAGGAGTACTTTCGGCCGCATTTTCCGTCGCCATAACACTTGATGTATAAATTAATGGCGCTAAAAGCCCCAAAACGGCTTTACGAACCGGACTGATTGTGTGGTTCACATTCATAGATAACTCCTTGTAACCCTTACCACTTATACACAAAATTGATATTTCGCCACCATAGCATGCCATAACCATCAGTATAGTAAGTATTTATAACGAAATGGTCACAGATTTCACTATTTAAGCTGAATGTGAAACCAAGTTGAACGATATCGATACGACTCAGGTAACAAAAAAGCCCATTGTCTAATTTCTCAATCCAGAGAAAAAACAATAGGCTTTCGTTAGGTTTGGTATTTTCTCTTAGGAGAGATTAGCCACGGTAGTAACGTTGAGGTACGAATGGCATTTTTTCTACTGTCATAGGTAATTTCTTACCACGAACTTCAGCGAATAATTCAGTGCCAATTACCGCTAAGTCAGTACGAACATAAGCCATAGAAACGGGCTTACCAGCGTTAGGACCCGCAGTACCGCTTGTTACTACGCCAATCTTGTTATCTTCAGCATCAAACAATTCAGCGCCTTCGCGTACTGGCGCTTTAGTTTGACCAATTAGGCCAACACGCTTGCGTTGAACATCTTTAGTCACAAGTTGCTCAAGAATAATATCAGCGCCAGGGAAACCACCTGCACGTTCGCCGTCAGTACGACGAACTTTTTGAATTCCCCATAGAAGGCTAGCTTCTACTGGTGTTGTCGTTGTGTCTAGGTCATGACCGTATAGACATAGACCACATTCAAGACGAAGTGAGTCACGAGCACCAAGGCCGATCCACTCTACTTCTGCTTCTGATGTTAGTTTACGAGCAAGTGCTTCAGCGTGATCGTTAGGTACTGAAATCTCGTAGCCATCTTCACCTGTGTAGCCACTGCGGCTCACGATGCATTCAACACCATCGATATCCACTTTTTGAACATCCATGAACAGCATGTCTGCAACACTTGGTTGGAAACGAGCTAAAACTTCAGACGCTTTAGGGCCTTGAAGTGCTAATAGAGCGCGATCATCAATCACTTCCATTTCTACGTCAGCTGGAAGGTGCGCAGTTAGGTGGTCGATATCTTGTGTTTTACAAGCCGCGTTTACAACAACAAACAGGTGATCGCCTAGGTTTGCAACCATTAGGTCATCCATAATGCCGCCCTGCTCGTTAGTAAAGAACGCATAGCGCTGCTTACCAGAAGGAAGGTCAATAATATCTACAGGAACCAAAGATTCTAAGACAGCTGCTGCGTTTGCGCCATGAAGACGAAGTTGCCCCATGTGAGAAACATCAAAAAGACCGGCAGCATCACGAGTGTGTAAGTGCTCTTTCTTTACACCTAGTGGATACTGAACTGGCATATCGTAGCCAGCGAAAGGAACCATTTTCGCACCCTCTTCAACGTGAAGTGCATGCAGTGGTGTTGTAAGTAGGTCTTGATTAGCGTGTTCTTGAGTCATTTTCTTCTCCATGAAGCGTTGCAGGCTTTTCAAATCGAGTCTGCCGCTTATATCTCTATTTAGAGTCGCTTCTAACGATAAGTCTCATCATTAGTCACCTCAGCGTATTCGCGTTAGTCACCTTGACGTCTTAACTTTAGAAACAGTAGATAGTAAAAAGTGATGTCTTTTATATAGGCTTATATCGTTAGCTTGATAAATCAGGTTAGCTGTACAAAAGCTCTACAAGTCACTTTCTAAGAATTCACTTCAGTAAACTTCAATCAACATGAGTAAACCGTGTTCACTATAATAAACAAGCATGAGTCAGTTTTACACCCTTAACAATAGTAAAACAGTTCAAAATGTGACATTTAACAATTTAAAAACAATTTTTCGATGCATACAAAAACGCGATATTGATGATTATCACATCAATATCGCGTCTTTTGAACAACGTTAGAAACAAAAGCAAACGGTTGCATTCACTATAAGAAATTCCAACTTTGTTAATTTATTTTGCTGTCACCCACAAAATGAGCGCGTCTTCTGCGCTGGTCGAGATAAGCATGTGACCCATATTGGCATCGTAATACATGCTATCACCTTCACTCATTGGCACAGGTTCATAGAATTCTGAGTAGAACATCACATCACCAGAGATGATCATCAAAAACTCTTCACCGTCGTGACGTACCCAATCGTTATACTCTTCAAAAGTACGCGCTCTCACGCGGCTCTTAAACGGCATCATCTTCTTATTAGAAAGCTCTGTTGCAAGCAGTTCATGCTCGTACGTTGGGGTTGGGTGAGGTTTACCTTGGCCAGCCTTAGTTAAGTCACGACGCCCTGTTGCGACCTTTTTCCTTGGTGGCTCAAACAGTTGGGGCATATTTATTTGTAAGCCCATCGCTAGTTTTTGCATAGCCTGAAAGGTTGGCGAGATTTGCTCATTCTCAATTTTGCTGAGCGTAGAGCGAGCCAAACCTGTTCTTTGGCTAGCTTCTTCTAACGTAATCCCAAGCTTGCTGCGTATATCTTTAATGCGCTGGCCAAGCCTCAGAGGTTCAATATTCTGGTCTAACGTTTCTTTCGCTAACGTTAAAGATGGGTACTCATCATAAATGTCTTCTGACATAGGTCCCTCATTATATTTTTACATCCTGTCTATTCATTTCATTGTTGCATGAAGCGCTTTGTTGATTAAAGAGCACACACAGAAATAAAGCGTGCTCCCCGTAGCAAAACAAGAAAAGTTGTTTCCTATTGGAAATTTTTGTTGAAAATTGATTTTATCGGAGCTATGTTATCGACTTGTTAGATGAAGAGATGCTACTTCAGCTTGCAGCAAATGATAGATTTAACATTTGTAAGAGCTGTTTTTTACCCGAACTTTTGGGAAACAATTCGTGCTGCATTGACCCTACAACGATCGCTTAGACGCTGTAAGAGTATATTTATAACGCAATTCACGTTTATCTATACCTATATAGCGCAAACGATACCAATGCAGAAATCAACGTAAGACCTAATGGACTATAAAAACAATCACCATTAGCTTAATGAAAGGTCTCGATAATGAACGCTTACCAAAACCATAGCTTAGACAGCTTTTTCTCTACGAACCTATCTGCGACTGACGACGCAGTATTTGCTGGAATCCAAGCAGAGAACACTCGTCAAAACGAACAAATCGAACTTATTGCTTCTGAGAACATTGTTTCTAAAGCAGTAATGCAAGCTCAAGGCACTTGCCTAACCAACAAATACGCAGAAGGTTACCCTGGTCGTCGTTACTACGGTGGCTGTGAGCACGTAGATACCGTTGAAGCTATCGCTATAGAACGCGCAAAGCAACTATTCAAATGTGGCTACGTTAACGTTCAACCTCACTCAGGCGCTCAAGCAAACGGTGCAGTTAAACTTGCTCTGCTTCAACCTGGCGACACTATTTTGGGTATGTCTCTTGACGCTGGTGGTCACCTTACACACGGTGCACGCCCTGCAATGTCTGGTAAATGGTTCAATGCCGTTCAATATGGCGTAGACCGCGATACTCTAGAAATCGATTACGAAGCAGTTCGTACTTTAGCTATCGAAAGCCAACCTAAAATGATTATTGCTGGTGGTAGTGCTATCCCACGCGTTATTGATTTCGCTAAGTTCCGCGAAATTGCTGACGAAGTTGGCGCTATCCTAATGGTCGATATGGCACACATCGCGGGTCTTATCGCGACAGGTGCTCACCCGAGCCCACTACCACACGCACACGTTGTAACCACAACAACGCACAAAACACTTCGTGGCCCACGCGGCGGCATGATTCTGACTAACCACGAAGACATCAACAAAAAGATTAACTCTGCAGTGTTCCCAGGCCTACAAGGCGGCCCACTAATGCACGTTATCGCAGCGAAAGCAGTCGCGTTTGGCGAAGCTCTTGGCCCAGAATTTAATACTTATATTGATTCAGTGATCGATAACGCAAAAGTTCTCGCTGAAGTGTTGCAAACTCGCGGTTGTGACATTGTGACAGGCGGAACAGACACGCACCTAATGCTGGTTGACCTTCGCCCTAAAGGCTTGAAAGGTAACGTAACAGAAGAAGCGTTAGAGCGTGCAGGGATCACATGTAACAAAAATGGCATACCATTCGATACAGAGAAGCCTATGATTACTTCTGGTATCCGTTTAGGCACGCCAGCTGGAACCACTCGTGGTTTTGGCACTGAAGAATTCAAACTTATCGGTGAATGGATCGGCGATGTACTTGATGGCTTAGTTGAAAGCCCTGAAGGCAATGCTGAAGTTGAGCAACGTGTTCGCAAGCAAGTTAAAGAGCTTTGCAAGCGCTTCCCTCTTTACCGTTAAACCGTTTTTAAGATTTAAATTAAAACCTCATAAATTTTTGGAGAATAAGCAATGGACAATACACTAAAGTTTGCAGACAGCCACGAGTGGGTAAAAGACAACGGTGACGGTACTGTAACTATCGGTATTTCTGAGCACGCTCAAGAGCTACTAGGTGACGTTGTGTTTGTTGACCTGCCTGACACTGGAGACGAAATTGAAGCTGGCGAAAGCTTCTCTCTCGTTGAGTCAGTGAAAGCAGCTTCTGATATCTACGCACCAATCTCTGGCGAAATCGTAGAAATCAACGAAGAATTAGAAGATAGCCCAGAGTTAATTAACGAAGAATCTTATGAAGGTGGTTGGATTGTTAAAGTGAAGATGTCTGATGCGTCTGAACTAAACAACCTTAAAGATGCGGAAGAATACCTAAGCTCTGTAGAAGAAGACTAATAGGTAACCTCATTACGATAAAGCTGCTCTTGTGAGCAGCTTAATTTTAGGGGCTAGCTCACGGCTCCAGAGAGAAAGTAGAACATATCATGACTGAATTACTTCAAAGCCAATTACTGAAAGACTTGGGTACTCAAAACGAGTTTGTTGCTCGTCATAACGGCCCTAATAAAGCAGACCAGCAAAAAATGCTTGAAGCGATCAACGCGACTAGCTTAGACGCACTGATCGACGAAACGGTTCCTGCACAAATCCGTCTTGAAAAACCAATGACACTTGCCGCGCCACTGAGCGAAATGGACATGCTGACCTCTCTTAAAGAGATCGCTAACCTAAACCAAGTGAAACGTACTTTCATTGGCCAAGGCTACTACAACACATTCACTCCAAACGTTATTCTACGTAACGTTTTAGAGAACCCAGGCTGGTACACAGCTTACACACCATACCAACCAGAGATTTCTCAAGGTCGTCTTGAAGCTCTACTCAATTACCAACAAATGGTAATGGATCTAACAGGTATGGAAATCGCGAACGCATCCCTTCTTGATGAAGCGACAGCGGCTGGCGAAGCGATGACACTGTGTAAACGTGCTGGTAAAAGCAAGAGCAAAGTATTCTTCGTTGCTGACGATGTTCACCCTCAAACACTAGAAGTTGTTAAAACTCGTGCTGAGTACATCGGTTTTGAAGTAATGGTTGGCGCTCTTGAAACACTGCCAGAGCAAGACGTATTTGGTGCGCTTCTTCAATACCCTAGTACTACGGGTGAAGTTCGTGACCTAACAGACATCATTGCGAAAGCTCAAGCTAACAAAACACTGGTTACAGTTGCAACTGACCTACTTGCTTCTGCTCTACTTAAGCCTGCGGGCGAAATGGGCGCAGACGTAGTAATCGGTTCAGCGCAACGTTTCGGCGTTCCTATGGGTTACGGTGGTCCACACGCTGCATTCATGGGTACTCGTGAAAAGCATAAGCGTACAATGCCAGGTCGTGTAATCGGTGTATCTATCGATACTCACGGTAACCAAGCGCTACGTATGGCAATGCAAACTCGTGAGCAACACATCCGCCGCGAGAAAGCGACATCGAACATCTGTACAGCTCAAGCACTTCTAGCAAACATGGCGTCTTTCTACGCGGTTTACCACGGTGCAGAAGGCCTACGTACTATTGCTCGTCGTACACACCACATGACAGCTATCCTAGCGGCTGGCCTGACTAAAGCGGGTTACGAGCTAACGAACAACAGCTTCTTTGATACTATTACGCTGAACACAGAAGACAAGACAGATGCACTGTACGCGAAAGCGCAAGCAGCAGACATCAACCTTCGTCGACTTGTTGGTAAAATCGGTATCAGCTTAGATGAAACAACAACGATCGACGACGTGAACGCACTGTTCGCAATCTTCGACGTGAAAGAAGACATTCAAGCACTATCTTCTGACATTGCATCAAACGAGTTTGCAGCAATTCCAGAAAACTGCCGTCGTGAATCAGAGTTCCTAACTCACCCAGTATTCAACACGCACCACAGCGAAACGCAAATGATGCGTTACCTAAAACAGCTTGAGAACAAAGACTTCTCACTAACGCACGGCATGATCCCACTGGGCAGCTGTACGATGAAGCTGAACGCTGCTGCTGAGATGATTCCAGTAACATGGCCTGAGTTTGGTTCAATTCACCCATTCGCACCTCTTGATCAAGCAGCGGGTTACACAGCGCTAGCGAAAGATCTTAAAGAGAAGCTATGTGAAATCACTGGTTATGACGATTTCTCACTACAGCCTAACTCTGGTGCATCTGGCGAATACGCGGGTCTAATCGCAATTCAACGTTACCACGCAAGCCGCGGTGAAGCTCACCGTAACGTTTGTCTGATTCCAAGCTCTGCGCACGGTACTAACCCTGCAACAGCATCAATGGTTTCAATGAAGGTAGTGGTTGTTAAGTGTGATGAAGATGGCAACATCGACATGACAGACCTAGCAGCGAAAATCGAGAAGCACAAAGAAAACCTATCAAGCATCATGATCACTTATCCTTCTACGCACGGCGTATACGAAGAGCAAGTGAAAGAAGTGTGTGAACAAGTACACGCAGCGGGCGGTCAGGTTTACCTAGACGGCGCGAACATGAACGCTCAAGTAGGCCTAACTTCACCTGGCTTCATCGGTTCAGACGTATCTCACTTGAACCTACACAAAACATTCTGTATCCCACACGGTGGTGGCGGTCCGGGTATGGGTCCTATCGGTGTTAAATCGCACCTAGCACCTTTCCTACCAGGTCACATCGAAAACGGTGTACAAGGTTCAGACTACGCGGTATCAGCAGCAGATCTAGGTAGTGCTTCAATCCTACCTATCTCTTGGGCTTACATCGCAATGATGGGCGAACCTGGCCTAACAGACGCAACGAAAGTAGCGATTCTGAACGCGAACTACGTGATGGAAAAACTACGTCCTCACTACCCTGTTCTTTACCGTGGCACTAACGGCCGCGTAGCGCACGAATGTATTATCGATATTCGTCCGCTTAAAGAAGACACAGGTATCAGCGAAGAAGATATTGCTAAGCGTCTAATGGACTTCGGTTTCCACGCGCCGACTATGTCTTTCCCAGTAGCGGGCACATTAATGGTAGAGCCAACTGAATCAGAAGATTTAGAAGAGCTAGACCGTTTCTGTGAAGCGATGATCGCAATCCGTCACGAAATGGCAGCAGTGAAAGCGGGTGAATGGCCACTAGACAACAACCCTCTAGTGAACGCACCGCACACACAAGTTGACCTTTCAGGCGCAGAATGGGATCGCCCTTACTCTCGCGAACTGGCTTGCTTCCCATCGAAAGCAACGAAGAACTCGAAGTACTGGCCAACAGTTAACCGTGTAGACAACGTATACGGCGACCGTAACCTAATCTGTTCTTGCCCAAGCATCGATAACTACGAAGACTAATTTTTGTAGATTTTAGATAAACAAAAGCGAACCACTTGGTTCGCTTTTTTGTTTTTCGGGTTCCAGATTATATGACTAATAAAGCATTGACCTTACCGTAAGGGAAAGGTTTAAGGTGAAATGAAGCCAACGATGAATTAGGAAACGATTATGGGATGTTGCAACAAAGCGCCAAAAGGTGGTGCCCCTTTGGGTTTGCTTCTGAAGGTCACGCTTGGGATTGGGCTTTTGGTGTTTCTGCTGGCTTTGTGGCAATAAATTTGAGCTGAGCCCTTAAGGGATGCTTTCGACAGTGCCTTAGAGACAACCAAAAACAGAACTAGTATGTAATATTTGTGTGCCTTATCTTTAACCGGGTCTGCAAAATATAATCATGTTTCATTCTTCAACCCCAATTAAACAATGCTCTCCATGTTGAGGAAGAGAGTGAATTCCACCAATTCGCTTTAAGTCGCATGCGGATAATGAGGGTTCAACCTGCGAATAACAGCACTGCATACACAGAATTTCAGGCTGCGCACAGATAGAAGAAATGATTACCTGATCACTTGTCGTGCATGATGAAAAAGGTTTTTGTTCCCATGCAAAAGAACCAGTGCAAAAAAAAGCAACCTGTGCCGGTTTGCCGCATTTCTCGCAAAACCCACGTAATTTTCGAAAGGTCTCTTTCAGAGCAATTAAATCTTCTTTTCTTTCCCCTTGTTTATTATCGTGAAGGGCAAACTCTTCAAATTCACGCAATGGAGTTGGAAGGTATTGATAGAGACCTTTTCTTTTGTATTCAAAGTCGGGGTAGAAGACAACCAATCGCGCTTGTGACGTAGTGAATGACTTTCGATATTCCAATAATAAATGTTCTCGACATAAGGCCTGTCTTTGATATCCATACCATGAAAACCACAGAAATTTTTTAGGCACTTTGACACAAAAATCAGTAACACTTTTTTCTCGGCACTTAAGACAAGTCATAGACACATCCTCCAATCATTCCCGTAGGGTCGCTTTTACACAATCAAACAGAATAGGAAAACTATACTGTTTAAGTACAGACCTAAGTATCATAAAGAGTTAAACCCACCGGGTCATTAAAGATTTTAATTATGGCAATAGGTTAAGGCCACTCACAGAAAACCTGTTAATGCGGCGGACACACTAGATGTCATCTAACGAATAGACACCGCAGTCGCGCAAAGTCATCAGAGCCACGACGTATGCGAATCGTCGATAAGTATGCAGAATGTAGAGCAGCAGTCAAACCCATCAACATAAGTTTAGCGGTTGTTTGACAACCAGGGGAACCCATGTAGCCGTGTTAAGTAGTGAGCAACACAGGCTACAGAACTAAACCCATTGCGCCGTAAACACTAAACTTGATTTAAACTAAAAATGCCGAGCGTTGCGAATTCCTCTCAAACGCTTTGTATGGCTTTGGTAGGTGCCTTTCGGGTCATGCCCCCACCTTGCAAAAATATAAAAAGGCATAATTAAAAAAACCATAAAAACACCCGAAGTTAAACAACTTAGAAAAATCTCTGGCATAAGCTCAATGACTTTGTTTATGTTCTCTTCTGGTAGTTTCCCTTTAGCTCCCAGTATCGCAATAACCAAGCTAGCAGGTCTATAGCCCACCCATACTAAAAACCAAGAACATGCCGATACAGGTAAAAGGAATAATAATGGTTTTAAATGCCGATGAGGTAAGACGAAGAACAATAATGAGATCGCAAATATGACCGTTAAAAATGCTGTCCAAGAATGGATTCTCATATCTTGAAACCAGAAATGTTCTTTGATGTACATTAAGAGAACCAGCGCACCTAGTATGCTTACGAACAAAAACTTTCCGGCTTCTTTCGTGGTTTCAAACCGAACCAATATATACGCAACAACACACCAGAATATGCTAATACAAACAATGACATCTACTTCTAAGGAGAAGAATCTCGGAGTCGAACTATTGGTCAATATTAAAACACCGATAATTACTCCTAGTAGTAAACACACTATTGCGAATCTCACTAAAAGCCAAACCAATTTTATCATGAGTACCTCGTTCCATGAGATGGCTAACAGTTCTTAGACCGAAAAAATTCTGCATTTAAATCCAGAATCTTTCTATCTATTCTCTATGCCATCAATTGTACTAGTCTTTGTCTTTCCATAACAATCACTTATACCGCAACGTTAGTGATTAGCGTGGCAAATATAGAATTTAACTGACTCGCATGATTCCCACAAAATCATGAACTTACGCGCGTTAAACCCGTATTGTAGCCATCAGAACCTATCCGTACCTCGAAGCAAGTGAAACTCTATAAACCCAAAGCTTAACCCTATACGGTAAGGTGTTTATATTGTCGCCCGCCCAACGGGGCACATCCTAAAATGCACACCGGCCATCCTGCCATCATTCGTGTATTTATATTGGTGTTGTGAACTTCCATGCTAACGAAATTTCGTCCTTTTACTCGTGAATCGGGTGCGCTTATGCATCTTTCGATTCCAATCATTTTGACTCAAATTGCTACCCAAGCGATGGGATTTGTCGACACGACAATGGCTGGCCAAGTAAGCCCTGCTGACCTCGCCGCTATTGCACTGGGCACTAGCCTTTGGATTCCTGTGTTGCTGTTACTGCGTGGTGTGATTATGGCATTAACGCCTGTTGTCGCTTACCACCGCGGTTCACGTGACTTTCAAAGTATCTCTGTTGAATTCTTCCAGATGGTTTGGTTGGCATTAATTGCCAGTGTATTACTCATCGCTTATTTGGTGAGTGCTAAACCGATCTTAGAATGGATTGGGGTTGCCGCTGAGATCATCCCTATCGGCAGCGATTATGCGTTTGCCCTAGCCTTTGGTGTGCCGGGTATTGCTCTGTTCTACACCTTGAACGGCTTCTGTGAGGGTATGAACAACACCAAAGTGCCGATGATCATTTCTGTGGTTGGTTTGTTGGTGAATATTCCTGTTAACTACGTGCTTATCTACGGAAAGTTCGGCTTCCCTGAAATGGGCGCTGTAGGTTGTGGTTGGGCAACAAGTTTGGTGTATTGGTTAATGTCGGGAATGCTGTATTCCTACATTAAAGGTCACCACCACTACAAAACCATCATCAACTTTTCAGATGCAAAACCAAAAGCTAAAGAGATGCTTCACCTTCTAAGATTAGGTTTACCTATCGGGATGAACATCGCGGTATGTGGCAGTATCTTTGCGGTAATCGCTCTGATGATTGGTCGTATTGGTGCAGAGAACGTGGCAGCGGCGCAAATTGCTCTGAATATATCGAGCCTGACTTACGTGATTCCAATGAGTATCTCATTTGGCATTACAATTCGTGTTGGGCATGCACTAGGCGAGAAAGATGAACTAGGCGCAATTGAACGCAGCAAAGTCGGTATCTTAGTTGCAGCATTAATCTCGCTTCTTTCAGTAGCGATGTTCTTACTGTTCCCTGAGTGGATCATTAGGCTTTACACCACCGACCCTACAATAAGCGCTACAGCAGCGGTATTGTTGACCTTTACGGCGATGTACCAATTCAGCGATGCATTACAAACATCGGCTAACGGTGCATTACGTGGCTATAAAGACACTAAGATCCCAATGATCTTAGCCATCGCTTCATATTGGGGCTTGGCACTACCATTAGGTATGGTGTTGGGCTTAACAGACCACATTGTTCCTGCAATGGGTGAAGAAGGCTTTTGGATTGGTATCCAAACGGGCTTGAGCGTTTCAGCGACGCTCATGTTAATTCGCTTGCGATACGTGATTAAGAAACGTGACTTGCCACCAGCAAGTGCGGCAATAGCAAACTAAGATTGACCGATAAGCTAATACAAAAAAGCGCGTTACTACCAACCGGTAATAACGCGCTTTTTTATTCGAAGTCTAAAAATCAGTTAAAGGGTTCGGTTTAACAATTGTTGTTAACAATACGAACTGTACACTCACATCCTTCATCAGGACATTGGCTACCATTAGTTCGGCCAAAAGAGTCATAAAGAACAAAGCAACCTTGGCGTTGCTCTAGGTCAGCGTCTGTTATATTCGTACTATCTAGTTCTGCTTGAGTAAAGTCATAATCATACCCGACCACAGTGTGTCGATTACCGAGTTCTGAAGTTAAGCTATCATCATCCGACAAAGTTAGGAAGTGGAGCATATTTAACGCATCTCCTGATTCACCTTTACTTTCAGGGCAAAGGGTTCCCCAGTCGACTTCAACACTACCAATACCAAAATCGATTACGTAGTTGCTCTGATCACCTGGGTTTGTTGCGTCCGGATTAAGCCCAACGATAATGGCCTTAGACGTAACTTGCGTGATTACCCCTTCCATTGCACCTGCAACACCTTCAAGCACCGCTTCTCTCGCTGACTCTTGGATATTAAGAAACCTCGGAGCTGCTGTCACAGCTAAAACACCGAGTATCACGATAACAATGATTAATTCCATTAACGTAAAGCCGTTTTTCTTCATAACACCCACATCAACTGACAACTACAGATACAATTACTGAATGAATTATTAATAACTATACATCGTGATGAGATGCGGAACACCTTATGTGTCGCGTCAGAGTTGTTGTTTAATCGATTTTTAGACCTTGCGCATGGGAGGATAAAAATTAGCGCCTTGTTGTCGTTGTCTTATTTGATCGCGTTGTTCTAAATAGGCCAAATTGTCACAATTTTACACTGCAGGTACATTCTTCATTTCTGCTGCTTTCAATCGTTGTATCTGCATCGGCATGTCGCAAAAAAATAGCGCTCATGTATGACATAAGCGCTATTAAATAACTGGAGGCTCAACACATCTCTCAAAGAGGTATGTTGGGCAATCTAGATTTTAAATGAACCGACATAACGATCGAGAACTTGTGATAACTCTGCCAGCTGCTGGCTTGATTGCTCTAATTTCTCACTTGCGCTCAAACCGTTTTTGACTGAGCTATTAACCGTATCCATGTTCATATTAATTTCATTCGCTACCGCTGACTGCTGCTCCGTTGCCGTTGCGACTTGCGTATTAATATCAAGAATAGCCAAAACTTGCGTGGAAATTTTTTCCAAAGCTTGGCGAGCCATTTCAGTTTCAGTCGTACCCTCTTCAATTAAGCTCTTACTATTACTCATCGAACTAACAGCGTTCTTAGCTTCGGTTTGAAGTTGGTTGATCATAGTGTCAATTTCATCGGTAGACTGCGCGGTTTTTGTCGCTAGGTTACGAACTTCGTCAGCAACAACCGCAAAGCCTCGGCCAGCCTCACCAGCACGCGCAGCTTCAATTGCAGCATTAAGTGCCAGCAAGTTCGTTTGCTCAGAGATACCTCGAATAACATCAAGAATAGTACCGATCGACTGGGTATTATCAGCAAGGCTAACAATGATGTCAGAAGCACTATTCATTTCGGCTTCAAGGTTCGAAATTGAAGTCGTGGTCTTCTCAATCGTCTTATGACCTTCTTGAGTTTCACTCGCTGCCATGTTTGCCGCACTTGCAGCACCAGCTGCGCTAGATGCAATTTCATTAACCGTGGCAATCATTTCATTCATAGACGTCACGACCAACATGGTTTGTTCGTTCTGTTCTTGCCCTCTTTGCAACGCTTGCTGCGACTGTTCACGAAGCCCAATAGCGGTCTTATTTAATTCGACACCCGTATTCACTGTTTGCGTAATTATCTCGTGGACCTTGCCAACGAACACATTGAAAGCCGATGAGATTTGAGCAACTTCGTCATTCCCTTTGATTGGCAAACGTACTGATAGATCACCATCACCTTCAGAAATATCATGCAATGTATTTTTCAATACCAAGAGAGGTTGCATCAGTTTGCTAAGAAGAAGTGATAGAACAACGAGACAAACCACAAAAATGAAAACCATTGAAGCGAGCTGGTAGCTAATAATGCCATTCGTTGCTTGGCTAACCTCTGTGATAGGGATACCGATATCAAAAGTACCGTACAGCTCACCGTTGACGTAGATAGGTGCCATGATGTCAAACACCCACACTTGTTGAACATCAGCGTACCATTTTGAATACTGTTGTACGCCTTTGGTCGCGCCTTTAACGGTATAGCTATCTTCATAAACTTTATTCAGTTTATTTTTGTCGCTGTGAGCAATAGCACTTACGTTACTATCAATAACAATCGCATAAGTGACATCAGATCGCTGTTTCAGCTCGCCCACCAGCTTTTGTAAATCTTGAACTGGATTGTCCGAATTCTCTAAGATATACCCAGCATTCCCAGCCAAAAATTCAGCTTGAACTTGAGATTTGTTCAATATTATCTCATCAATTTTTTCGCTTGAAATGAAATAAGTTGACGCCATACTCGCAGCGACGGCAGTGCCAAACATAATAAAAACGGCAAATAGGATTGTTTTCTTCATTTAGGTTGTCTCGACGCAAGTTTGTTAAAAGTTCTCTAAAGGTTTCAAAAAGCGAAACCAAAGCTCGCACGTTTTATCTCGTGTTAGAGCTCGCCTCTATTCCTTTATCTGTAAAAAGCCCGATAACTTTAGCTGAAGAATATAAAAAAACATATATTGGTCACATTTATGCAACACGTAAAATCATTCAATAAAGGTCAATTAACTGGAAATCAAGTAGTTGGAGTTCAGGTTAGAAGAAAAAAATGTCGATGAACAAATAAGTGCAAGAACACCAATTAAAGTAGCGTCGGTTCAAGTCGAAATATCAAATCTAATCACATAGACAGCCCAACAAGAGCCTTCTTTGGTTCGCTGCGATACAAAAACACTCTTCCCATTAATCGACTTCTAACAAAGACGTCACCCATTTTTGTAGCGGATCATCGTTATACCTTGGGTGCCATGCGGCTATCACATCAAAACTCTCGGGTGATTGTTCCATTGGAATAGTCACCAAGTTCAGCCCTTCGATTGCCCTTGATGGTAAGAAAGCAATAGAGTCTGTGGTGTTTAAATACATAGGTACGATAGAGAAACACGGTGCAGATACCACCACGTTACGCTTTAACCCAAACTGACCGAACCATTCATCAATCGACCCTTTGAAGTTTGGACGCGATGGTGAAGCAATAATGGTTGGATAGGTCGCCACCTCCTCTAATGAAGGCGTGATCTGTGCTATTGAAGAATGAGGTGATGCAACACACACATGGTGCTCTTCAAACAGCGTGATTACTTTGTAGCTGCTTGGAATGTAGTCCGGAAACGCGATCGCTAAGTTAACCTTGCCGCTTTCCATTAGCTCGTGCAGGTTGTCGATTTCGAAGTCACGCACAATCAGCTTTAACTCTGGTGCTTGTGCCCTTAGCTTTGAAATTAAGCTTGGTAAGATGATCTGCTGGGCATAATCCGTCGCCGCAATCACAAACGTCCCTTTAGCTTTCTCTGGTACGAAATTTGTTCTAGATAACAACAAATTGAAATCGATCAGTAAACGATCAACACCAACAGATAACTCTTGTGCGAAAGTGGTCGGAACAAAGCCGTTGGTTTTTCTCACAAACAGCCTATCGTCGAACACTTCTCGCAGCTTCTTCAAATGCTCACTAACCGCTTGCTGGGTCAGCCCCAATTGATTCGCAGCTTTAGACGCGTTCTCTTCACGGATTAAAGCTTGGAAAACTCTAAGTTGCTTTATGTCTAATCGGTCTAGTTTGCTCACACGCACTCGCTTCGGTGAAGTTGGATTCCATGTCAGTGTAACACTCAACAAGTAAAACCAGTAACACTCACAACTAAGGTTTGTTTCTACTTGTTTGGCTATTTGGTTAAAGTTCTTCCATCGAAACGAAACATATACAGATCGGAGAACAACATGAAAACAATCATTCTAATTGGCGCACGTGGCAAGATGGGTCAAGCAGCATTAATGGGCTTAGGGAATCATAACGTTATCACTGCGGGTCGCTCTGGCGATGTAGACCATATTGTTGACATCACTGACCCACAATCAATTGAGGCGCTTTACAAGAAAGTGGGACACTTTGATGCTGTTGTGAACACCGTCGGCCTTTGCGAATACAATACCTTTGCAGATATGACTGAAGAACAGTGGATGACTACGGTAATGAGCAAAATGATGGGACAAATTAACCTTGTTCGTATCGGCCAAAATTACATCGCTGACGGTGGTTCATTTACGCTGATTAGTGGCATATTGAACGTTAAACCAATCCCTTTCGCTATTGCAGACGCAACCACCAGCGGCGCAATTGATACATTCGTAAAGTGTGTCGCTTATGAAATGCCAAGAAACACACGTATCAATGTAATCAACCCAACGGTTCTTGCTGAAGCATGGGATGTTTACGGTGAAATGATGCCAGGCTTTGAACCCGTCCCAAGTAAACTCGTGGGTAAAGCATTTGAGCGTTCTGTCGATTGCTTCATTACCGGTGAAGTGATTTTTGTAGATGCTTAGATTTAGCAAATGAACCGTGTTTATAAGCGCTAGCTTTTTATACGAATAGTTTTTACAAGCACATAGTCCATTTCTCTCTAACAAAAAAGGCGAGCCATTCGGTTCGCCTTCTTGTTTAAAGAGTCGTGCTTAAAGAGTCGTGTTTATCGATTTATCGCCAAATATGAGCCAGCAGCAATCATTATTCCACCTGCACTTTGATTTAACCTTTTATGTGCGCGTGGCGTTTTAAGTAAACTGGCCATTCTGCCCGCGCCCATTGCAATTAGCATTAAACCAGACATCAGCGCAACAGCCGCCAGAACAGAAACCAAGACGATGTCTTGTGAGCGCAAAACAGTCAGGTCAATGAACGTCGGCAAAAATGAAATATAAAAGAGAATCACTTTAGGGTTTGATGCTGAGATCAAAAAGCCTTGCGCGAAACTGGCGAGTTCCGACTTCTGACTTTGTTTGGCAGCGAGCTCAGCTGAGCCTTGCACTTCCGGTAGGCTCTTAAACATCTTGTAGCCTAAGTAAATCAAATAAGCTGCACCAACGTAGCGAATTACCTCAAAAGCAAACGACCAGTTCTCAGCAATCGTCGCGAGACCAAAACAGGCAAGCGCAAGATAGATAAGATCACTGCATATCATCCCTAACGAGAGAGTGATGCACTTTCGCCAACCGTTAACCATGCCACGAGCTAAAATGGCAAACACGCCAGGCCCTGGAGTAATACCAAATATAAACATGGCAATAAAGAATGTAATCGCACCTTCTAATGACATTGGACTGTCCTTATCTATAACCCAACATAATTGATCATGAACGTATCATGGAGCTTCGATTCGGGTAAAGAACGTTTTTGACTAAGCACGTTTAACACAACTCATGTTTTGAATAAGTGTCACACGTAATTTCCCCGCTAAACCTAACCTAACCTAACCTAAGCCTAACCTAAGCCTAAAACTGAAACTGAAACTGAAACTGAAACTAAGCGTTTTTCGTTAAGACATAAAAAAGGCGAACCTAGTGGCTCGCCTTTGAAAAATATTGATTACAAATCAACGTAACAAGATTAGTTCGCTATTGGTGACAACAACTCTGGGTTTACAACTATGTTTCTCACACCATGTGCGTGATCTTCGTTGAAGTCATTGCCTTCACACCAACTGCCAACCGTCGCAATGTTTACTTTCGCTACTTGTGGTCTCACGCTCCATGTTACTTGGAACGGTGAACCTTATTCATTGTAGCCAGGGCCCGTTGTAGAGCCTGCGTATTGAATCGCTGAGCCCGTATTTTGTGGAATGTTCGGGGCTTGGTTTAAACCGTTGACTTTAGAGTGTTTCGCTAATGCTTCGAAGTCGAGAGCTTTGTCGTCATTAACTAATACATAGACTTGAGTTTCAACACGCAATTGTGGATTGGTAATCGCATCGTTAAAACAAGCGCCCAATGTTTCACCCGGTTCAACTTGCGCCGTTGAATACACGTAATGCACCTCAATAGTATCTCCCGAGTGAAGAGAACCATGATCACTTGGACAAACCTTTTGATCGAATGGATTAAGTTCAGCCGCACTTAGCTTACCTGTGTATTTGAAACCACTTTGGAAGCCCTTTCCATCACCATTGCCAGCGTATTGAGTAAACTCACCCCCTTTATGCTCGGCGTTCTTGTGAAAGTGAATATTACATAAGTTCATTGCTGTTGAATCTGGCGCATCCGAAAACAGGCGGGCGTTAGTTCCCTTTAAAGAGTCCAAATCTCGTGGGGCTTGGGGGCCAAAACCTTTCCCTTGAGTATTTTCAGAAAGGTTCGCTCTTTGTTCGGCGATAACTCCATCTGAAACAGCTTCATGATTCGCGCTAGATGCATTTGCTTGAGCCGATAACATGACCATCGCAACGCTTAAAAACACACTCTTGTTCTTCATATCTCTTCCCTAGAATATTGATAACTTAATCTAAACATCGAACTTCACAACAAACATATTACTATGCTCCAAAGTGAATATAAGACATTGTCTTAGCAAGATTAGATTTCATTGCTTACTTTTGGGTAAGAGTATTAAAAGCCTTGATGCATATAACAAGTCGAATACAGTAAATACGACTAGTCCCTTCCAGAACGAGAAAATTCCTACTTTAGTTGACTGTGTTTTGACTTAATCAGATAGAGCTGTGGATATTGAACAACAAACATAATAGCCAACAGAACGATGAGTTAATTAGGCTGCGATATAAAAAAGGCGAACCACTTAGCTCGCCTTCATCGCTTCATTACAAAGTTTAGCTTGGAGTTCGCCCCCAACTTGCTTATCCATGGCCCGTCGCAAATATCCCGAAGGTCAGAATGTTCAATCTGTCTGTCACACCCTCTAACGATTTAATGACCTTCTTGGTTGGTTCATTATTTTGCAAGAAATAGTTTCCTATGCCCTTTTCACTATCGTGCTCATCGGCCGCGTGTTTTGCCGTTATTTGAGAGGTTTCGGTTGATGTAAGCTCTGTCTTAGCGTGTGTATTCGAATCTTCATTTGAGCCAGACGATGTATTTATATCTAAAGTCGTATTTGGTTCTAGGTTCGCTTTGGAATTTGGGAGCACATTAGAATCATCGTTGCCACCAGCCTCATATAAAGGCTCATCACCCGTTTTAGCATTTGCGTCAGTACCGGAGTTTGTTTCTGTACTAATGTCTAGATTGGTCTCTTCCTCTACACTTTTAGATACAGTGTCTTCGTTACTTAATGTCTTATCATCAAGTTGATTGTTGCTCGTTGTAGAACAAGCCGTCAAAAGAAATAGGCTAACGATGAATGTGATTAAATTTTTCAGCATAGGGATTAGAGTTTGAATTAATAAAACATTGTTCGATTGTAGTTTATTTGCCTTTCAACATCCAGCATCTATTGGCTCTAAAGGCAGTTGGTGTGCTATTAACTTTCTATTAAACGGTCTGGTATTTTGCTCTCGCCAACATCTAATAATTGGATATTTCAATCAGGTTCCCATCAGGGTCTCGAACATAGACAGAAACGATTTTACCCGTTGCACCTGTTCGCGGTACTGGTCCCTCTTCTATCACGACTCCTTGCACTTGGATATGCTCAATAACATCAATCATGGGCGTCTTGGTAATAAAGCAGAGATCGGCACTGCCAGCTTGCACGCACTCAGCCTTTGGCTCGAACTCATTACCTCTTTGATGAAGATTAATCTTTTGATTACCAAACGATAAAGCCAAACGCCCTTCACCGAATTGGATTGGCTTCATACCTAACACGTTTTGATAAAAATCCACCGTCACGGATAAGTCTTGAACGGTTAATACCAAATGGTCTAAATGGTTAATTTCCAATTTAATCATCCTTATCTCGTCGTTACTAAATGTTGAATATTCAATGCTGAATAACGCTAAGTTACATACTCTAATGTTGGGTTTGCTAACACAAGATAAGCGTACACCTTCACTTCTCACTTTGAACGAATAAAGGGAGCACAGACTGCGCTCCCTTCTCATCGGTTTTAGCTAACTTGAATCACTTTAAGTCGTTTTAACTAGTCACAAGTACCTTCAAATACCCAGTACCAATAATTGTTGAACGGGTCGGCTCCCCAGTTATCCGCAGACGCTGAGAATCTATTGCCATAATATTGAATTGCTGTGCCTGCGGGGTAATAGTAATTTGGGTTCCACTCTTGAAGGTTATCGCACAAACCTTGTGGTTGTGGCTCAGGTTGAGGAGCTTCTAGGTCAGCACTCACAGCAACATACGCATCCATCGAACCTTGAGCCCCAGAAGCCATCACGTAAATGTCGGCATCCGTTACACCATTGAGACCACAATATTCTCGGTTACCTTGATTAGTTGACGCACAATCGTAGTCACTCATCGTGGCTGGTCGACCGATTGCAACGTACATGTCTACTTCACCGTACCCATTATAAGTCTGCACCCATACCTCATCGGCTGGTGTGTTTTTGAGAACGAACTGTTGCTGATCCTCGCCGTCACTCAAGATAGGCGTTGGCATATTGATCTCTAGGTCCACAACGTCTGAAGTTGGTGATGGTAATGGTGGATTAGGCTGACCAGAACCACAGTGTTCTACATCAATGCCTACTTCGTTAAAAGCAATCCTTACCGCAGAGGTTTCATAACCAAGATCTTGGGCCGCTTTGCAGACACCGTCAGCACCTTGTTGGAAATCCGAGTTAGGTGTCCAATAAAGTTGGTTAGCGGTCGCGTAGGCCTCAAAAGCTTTCTTAATTCCCCAGTTATTGCTTGTTGATAAATGGTAGAACGCTTTATTGAAAATGCCTGAACTATGGTGAACATCAATGCCGTTGTAGTACTGGTTGACGTGGTCAATAGACACACCATCTTGGCTTGGTTGAATGAAGTAACGCATTGCATCACTATGTTTCATCACATGTTCGCCCATCTTCCAATTGAAGCTACCGTGCACATATTCACTTAATGCTGCTGCTGCCACATCAGAAAAGGATTCATTCATTCCTCCCGACATTCCACGATATTCTAAGCCTGAGTTTTGTTCAGTAAAGCCGTGGCTTACTTCATGGGCGATCACATCCCATGTCGCTAGCGGATACATCGATTGGTTACCATCGCCGAATGTCATTTGACGACCGTCCCAAAATGCGTTCCCATAATTCGAACCATAGTGAACACGCATCGTGAGCTTTTGTTTAATCGGACGTGTATTTAGCCAATCTTGGTACATGTCGAATACACGTTGGCCAAAATAATGAGCGTCATTCATCGGCGCATACGCACCATTCACTGCGCGATAATTGTTTACGTTCACGCCATTATTATCGCTACAGCTAAACTGATGTATCTGCCCAGAGCTTTGCTGATTGTTCATGTTCAGAGTAACGACGTTCTCGCTGTCCATTTGGCAATACGGGTTAACCTGAAAACCGCCATACTGTGTGTTTGAGCCAAAATAATAACGCCCACTTTTTTCGTTACCACCAGGACCTTCAGCCTCAAGAAAAGCGATGCCTTCCCACTGTTCCAATAGCTCACCAGATTTAGCATCCACAAGCGTAATCGGCCTTGAAGGAGCCATCCCGTTAGTCTGTAAGAAATCAATTTTATAGATGAGCCGAGCAGACTGCTGATCATCAAGCCAAATAACAAGCTCAGTGTGAGGGTCACGGATAGTAGCCGCTGCAATACCTTTGTGTTGTGACTTCGCAATATCAACCGCCTGTTTAGCATTAATCATGGGCAGTGTTGAACCAATATCTGACTCAATACCGGTTAACACTTGGCCATCAACAGCTTTTGCCACACCTTGCTTAGAAAGATCAACGACCACAGATTGTCCATAAACAGGAATTCCATAATGGAGCTGCTTCTTACGTAAAAGTGTTGTTGTATTGGTGTTTACTCGGCTTATATCTTGATAAGACAGTGGTTCACTGGCTACTGTAAGCCCTTGTTTTGTATTATTAAATACTTTAGACAAGTCAACCTTCGAATAGTCAACAACATTAGCAGCTTGAGAAGTAAACGCTATTGGGAATAGCATTATTAAATGTGCACTACGCATATGTAACCTTTTATAATTATGTTTTACAAATTCACCAACTTGATGAGCGCATATCTTAACGATAGATATTCCACATATAGAAATAAACCTAGTTGCATACGTGAGCTTAATTCAAAACATAATTACTGGAGCAAGACGAACTGAGACATGCAGTCAAAAAAAGTAAGTAAAATCTGATGGTTAACTGAAGCAATGTAATAAGAAGAACGAGAAAATACGAATTTATCCTCATGTCTTTTATATCCATATACAAAGAACTGAACCCAAAGATTGAACATTATTCGTCGCCTCTTTGGGTTAACGACGACGACGAAAGCGTAGCGTCGACAAATTCAACGGTTTGAATTCCATGATTACCTTCCGAAGAATAACCATGATGAGTGCTTGCTGGTACTTTGGTGAAACGTGTTATTTATCAACCCATATCAGCAATAAACAGATATACTTTGGAATTCAGCGACTTAGTCGTCACGCTTGTTTAGTGTGTAGTTAACTACACTGTCTTCTCCCACAATGAACACCCAAACATTTTCGCCGTCGACAAAGTGAAATTCATTGGTCGACTCACTCGACTCCAATTTCGCAATAAACTCGGACAATGCTGGCTCGTTGATGATAAAGCTCCCTTCTGATGTATTCGCATCCAGATCGTTATTCACTTCAATATTCAAAGTAGGTTTAGGCAGGATGTCGGGTAACCAACCTCTGTCAAACAAGCGTTCTTCTTTGGCTTGTGCATAAGTCGAGTATTCATCGCTGACTACATCTGAACAACCCGACATTAGGGCCAGAGCCGAAAATAAGGCAGGGAGTAAAACGTTAATTTTCATTTAATTACCATCACTTGAAGATAAGGTTTTGAGGTCGTGCTTTACCACATAACCTCAAAGACATTCATAAAAGACATTTTATAAATCAATCGTAATCACCATTCAAATCAATTGACTTTATTTACATCCAAACCAGTCATTGAATACCAAACTCTTGATTACTAAGTCATCGCGCTTTCACTCTCCCGCCGTTTAGCCTGTAACAGGTGCAGTCAATGCTAGATAATATTCAGACCAAAGACGTCTTTTACATCGAACAATACCTTTTGCGTTCTTTCCCTAGAGACTTCGCTACCATTTCGCAAAATATCGATGAGCTGCGCTTTGTCATCCAGTAGCTCAGCTCTTCTTTCACGAATAGGACGAAGCATCTCTTGTAAGCACTCTTCCAATACTTTCTTAGTTTGTCCATCGCCTAGCCCACCTCTTTGATAATGCTCTTTTAGCTGACTGACATAGTTAACGTCTGTGTGAAAAGCATCAAGATAAGTGAACACGATGTTCCCTTCTACCTTGCCTGGGTCTTCAATTCGTAGATGGTTTGGGTCGGTATACATGGATTTAACGGCAGCTCTGATCTCTTTTTCTGTTGCACCAAGATTAATGGCATTGCCCATCGATTTAGACATCTTACTTTTACCATCGGTGCTAGGGAGACGCGAGGCGTTGCTGAGAAGTGGCCTACATTCATTCAAGATTGGTTTGCCAGCGAGCGAATTTAACTTTCGCACGATCTCATTTGTTTGTTCTAACATCGGCAGTTGGTCATCACCGACAGGTACTAAAGTCGCGTTGAACGCGGTGATGTCTGCCGCCTGTGAGATTGGATAAGTGAGGAAGCCTGCTGGAATTGAGCGTCCAAATGCTTTGTTTTGAATCTCGCTTTTGACCGTTGGATTACGTTCCAAACGAGCGATAGAAACAAGATTGCTGTAGAACATGGTGAGCTCAGCTAACACCGGCAACTGTGATTGAAGACAAATAGTAGTATTAAGCGGGTCGATACCCACCGCTAGATAGTCAGCGACTACGTTGAGAATGTTAGAAGAAACCTTCGAGGGGTTATGGGCGTTGTCGGTAAGCCCTTGCATATCAGCGACCAATATCGTTTGGTTGTGCACATGCTGCAAAGAGACTCTTTGTTCGAGAGAACCGACGTAATGGCCTAAATGCAAAGGCCCAGTTGCTCTATCGCCAGTCAGAATGATTTCAGGCTTGTTGGTATTGTTCTTACTGCCAGCGCTATAGTTGCTGACCGCATCGCTGTTGCTATCAATATGGCTGTTTGAATGGGTTTTCATGAGGTATCTCCAAGTTAGAAAGGCTACTGGAGATAAAAAGAGGCGACATTTTTGATGACATTCTTAGCTACCGTCCAGCAGCTAAAGAATGTGAATATTCCGTGCTGCTCTATTAAGAGCACCACCAAAAGAAAATTGAAGTTGAAGCAGAATTAAATTTCATGGTTAAAACCTATCAACAATACAGACTAGCGACAACTGTTATTTACGCGCACCAAGAAAATAGGTTTTAAGATTAACAGGTTATAAGCTTAATCTTTACCGGAACACAGTTCAGTGATTCGGTCACACATGGCTTGGTTGACTGTGAAGTGGGTGTTGAGGAACGCTAGTTGGGCAAGTGCTGATTCAGCGGTGCGCTCGTAACCTTGGGTAAAGGTTGGTAGCAATTGGGCAAACTTAGGAAAGCGCGCTTCTAGCCTTCTATCCGACATAAACTCATCGACGAATTCAGGCTCAGAATGTTCAGTTTGATCCACAAGATCGATCAAACGATCAAGTGCGTAAGATTGAACGAACCGACTCCCAGCCAGCTTTTCGCCTCGATTATAACGAGACATGCCGACATAGAGGTTGGTTAGTGCCTCACCAATGATCCACTCTTGCGAGTTAGCGTCTGACTCCCCTTTTACTATTGGAACACAACACTGCGTATCAAATTCCGGTTGCTGCCAAACAATGCGCCCTTCAGCAAATGGTATATGCGCTAACTCGTGGGGTTCAAACACCGCAAACTCGCAAAATATTCCGTCAGCGTACAGAACTTTATAGCCATCGACGGTGTTTCTCACCGCGTAGTCGATTGGGTGAATATCAGATAGCCAATGCAAGCTGTCTAAGAAATACTGCTTGTGCCCTGTTTGTACTATCGCGAAAAAATCGACATCTGAATACTGATCAAGTCGTTCTGTCTCAATACCGACTGAACCTAACCCCAATAAAGCATGAGCCTTACCGGATGCTTCCAAAGACTCCCCAATCGCATCTAAACGCTGTAGTAATTTTTCTGGTGTGTTTATGTGTCTTGTCTGCATCACTTTATCCGTTTGCATTGCTAAATCCCTATCAAGTTGAATGCCACTCAACCTAACTGACAGTTAGAACATCTAAGAAGCTTAATTTATAAAATGTGTGTTTTGGATAACGATCTGCGCAAGTTATTGTTTGAATTACGGTGGGAATTGGAGATGAGAAAGAGTGTGTTCAAGCTATAAACATCACTCTTCTCTCCTGACTTATCTGTTTAACAGCTTACATTTATAAACACCCAGTTTATAAACGATCAACTTACAAACGCTTTAGGGCTAAACCGATGACTTAGCTAAGTAAGCGGCCATTTCTTCTTTCGGCACCATGCCTCCGCCAGTCGCCCACACAAGGTGCGTTGCATTCGCTAGCGTCGACTCATCAATCTCTAGGCGATCAAGATATTCTCTATTCTGCTCAACATGAATCACACCCGGCATGCCCGCGAGTGCTGAAGGCTCAAGTTGAATACCCTCTGCTTGGTTCAGTTCGCCTAGCAATTGATACATGCGTTCATCGGTTAATGTGTAATAACCATCAAGCAAGCGCTCCATCGCGCGACCAACAAAGCCAGAAGCACGACCCACCGCTAAGCCGTCAGCAGCCGTTAGATTGTCGATGCCAAGATCTTGCACTGAAATTTGGTCATGCAAACCCGTATGAACGCCAAGAAGCATACAAGGTGAATGCGTCGGCTCAGCAAAAACGCAGTGCACATGGTCGCCAAATGCCATCTTCAAGCCAAATGCAACACCACCGGGCCCGCCACCTACTCCACATGGCAAGTAGACAAATAATGGGTGTTGTTTATCGACCACTATTTGTTGCTGTTCAAATTGCTGCTTTAGTCGTTGTCCTGCCACCGAGTAACCAAGAAACAAGGTTTGCGAGTTTTCATCATCAATAAAGAAGCAACGTGGGTCTTGCTCCGCCTCTTTACGCCCTTGTTCTACCGCGACGCCATAGTCTTGTTCGTACTCGACTACGTTGACACCGTGCTCACGCAGTTTATTTTTCTTCCACGCTCTTGCATCAGCCGACATGTGTACCGAAACTGTAAAGCCCAACTTGGCGCTCATGATGCCAATCGACATTCCTAGATTCCCCGTAGAACCCACTGCAATGCTGTATTGTTTGAAGAAATCACGAAACTTAGGTTCAAGCAGTTTGCTGTAATCATCACTTTCGCTGAGCAAGCCCGCTTCAATCACAAGTTTTTCGGCGTGCGTTAATACTTCATAGATACCGCCACGCGCTTTAATTGAACCCGAGATCGGTAAGTGACTGTCTTTTTTCATCATCAAACGCCCTTTTATTGGCTGCTGATAATGGGCTTCTAACGCTGATTTCATCGAAGGAATATTGATAAGTTCAGACTCGATGATGCCATTGGTCACTTGAGTTTCAGGAAACGCCTTGGCTAGATAAGGGGCAAACCTTTGTAACCTCGAACTCGCGTCGTGAATGTCTTCTTCGCCTAACCCCACATAAGGTAAACCGCTCTCCAGAGTCGTCACATTCGGGTTAAACCAACTTACCTCTTCCAGCGCTACAAGTTGTTCCAAGAGCGGAAAGTCGTCAACAAGCTTATCTATGTCTAATTCGGTATCTATGTTTAATTCGCTATCTAGGTTTAACTCAACATCGAGTTTCAATTCAGTCATGGGTTACCTTCTCTGGCATAGAGCAATCTGCTCTCGTTCAATCACTTGGTTTAACGCTATTTAAACGGTATTTGTGTAATCATTCAATGGCCTGTAGGCTAGCACTTCTTGTCATAAGCAAACAGTAGAGCAATCTATGAGCGCCTCACTTCGTAACAGCATTTTCGTCATGCTCGGGATTCTATTCTTGGCTCTTAACCTGCGTGGGCCTTTTACGAGCTTGGCTCCTGTGCTTTCTCAGGTTATGGAAGGTCTCAACCTAACGTCTTCTGCTGCTGGCTTCTTAACGGCTTTGCCATTGTTAACTTTTGCCTTGTTCTCACCATTAGTCACCAAGATATCTCAACGAATAGGCCTAGAACCTAGCTTACTATTAGGCTTAGTTCTGATTACCGCGGGGATCACTCTGCGATCTTTTGGAGTTATCACTACCTTGTATATAGGTACTGTGATGATCGGTATTGGTATCGCGATTGGTAACGTGTTGTTGCCCGTTGTAGTGAAAATTAGCTTCCCTACACGTATTGCGACGGTCACCTCTTTGTACATCTTTACGATGGGCATCGGCTCGACGTTAGGCTCAAGTTTGATGGTACCGTTTTCAAATCTAACCTTATTCACCATCACGGGTTGGCAATTAGCACTGTTAATGAACATAGTGTTCCCAATGTTAGCTCTGATGATCTGGTTACCTAAAGTCAGAAAGCGCTCTTCTTCTACGGCCAGTAACAAGCATCAAGAAACGCCGATTCCGATGAAAAAGATGATCAAGAGTGGCGTTGCATGGCAAGTAACATTGGCTCTTGGGCTAAATTCATTCACGTTTTATTCTTTGGCGGGTTGGCTGCCACAGATCTTGAACGACCTTGGCTACAGCGAAATTGACGCGGGCTACATTTATGGATTTCTACAATTTTCGACGATGGTTCCTGGATTGCTGTTACTGCCGTTCTTAGGTAAAAGCGATAACCAACAATGGCTCATTACGCTTTGTACTTCGAGTGTATTTATTGGATTAATTGGGCTGCTGTATTTGCCTGAGTTTGCGATCTTTTGGGTGGGACTTTTTGGATTAGCCAACTGTTCTACGTTTATTATCGCACTCTCTTTTGTTGGCTTGCGTACATCGAATAGCAGCCAAGCCGCATCGCTGTCGGGTATGGCGCAAGGAATTGGTTATGCTTTAGCAGCAACAGGTCCAACGCTGGTGGGTAAGCTTCATGCTCAAACAGATTCTTGGAGTGTTCCCATTCTGCTGATCGCATCCGTTGCATTTGCGTGCACGATTTTCGCGGCACTGGCAGCAAGAGACAAGAAAGTCAGCGTTTAAACGATGAAAGTATGAGTTTGAAGCCGCGACTATTCGCGGCTATTGAACCGCAACGGTCTTAATATACTCGCTAGGTGTCAAACCGAACTTCCCTTTAAAGCGCTGACTAAAGCGTCCTTCTGATTGGTAACCGCAAGACTGAGCCAGCATCGCGACATTCTGCTGTCCGTTTTGCATCAGATAAAGTGCGTGGCTTAACCGCACCTCAGCCAACACCTCACGATATTGCATACCTTCAAGTTTCAATTTACGGATAAGCGTGGCGCGGCTCATCGCAAAGCGTTCCGCCACCGACTCTAGCGGATGCTTATCATCAGGTGAATGTGAAAGGTAATGGCTGAGCTTTTGGCTAAACGAAACGTTGGCACTGGCAAACAATCGGTGCAACACACCTTTTTCAGCTAATTGCTGGTATAAGCCTTGCAACCAAAACTGTTGGGTCTCTTTGCTCATGCTCTGTGTATCAAACGAAAACAGCGCGTTGAGTGAATCTTGTAAGTTTCGGTCCGCTTGCACTGTAGGTAGCCCCAGATCATTAGAACGTTCCTCACTTAAATCCAACATTGCTTGAGTTGGCTGGTGATGGAAGCTGAATACACGCGATAGAAAACGGCCTTTATGGGGCATATTTTCAAAGCTCAATGAGGCAGAGGCTTCACAAAGCAACAACTGTGAATGTGATAGCTCTTCAGCTGAATCTTTCCAAAACAGACGCTTACTACCTGTGATTATCTGGATAATACTAGGGGATAGAATCCTCACATTACGCAGTTTCTGTAACTGTTCAGCGCGAAAAACCGTGACTGTATATTGATGATTCATCTCATCCCCTTGTTTTATTTATTACTAACGACCAGCTATCTCATCAATAACTGGTCGCTTTATTAGCTTGTGTAAATTATCAACGTATATAAGTTGCAGTCAGTTTCGCTTTGTCTAAAGCCATGCTGTTCAACGTAAATCCAACCACAGCCGATGGCGTGTTTTCGTCTAGGTTGAGCTTATCCGTTGGCAATGCCCAAACCGTGAATTGATAACGGTGCATACCATCTTTTTCTGGAGGACAAGCGCCACCAAAGCCCACGGTTCCGTAATCGATACGACCTTCTTTGCCACCCAGCTTAGAGATGTCTACACCACGCGGAAGCTCGCTTACTGTTGCTGGAATATCAAACGCGACCCAGTGCCAAAAGCCACTTTCAGTCGGAGCATCTGGATCATAAGCCGTGATTGCAAAGCTTTTGGTTCCTGCAGGTGCGTCTTTCCACATCAATTGTGGTGATAGGTTATCGCCGTTACAACCCCAACTTGAGTATTCAAACGTCTTCGCCATTGGGTGACCTTCTTGAATATCGTTACTGTTTAACTCAAAAGCCTGAGCTGAGCTAGCTGCCAAAAGACTGATTGCCAATACGGATTTAATGAATGCTTTCATGGTGGTTCCTCTTATTAGGTTGAACCCAGTATAGTCAATTCCACATTCCAACAATTCACAGTAAGTACACAATTACCTAATTTAACCCAAACAAATGATACTTACTGTACTTTAATCATCTTTTTTGAAAGCATGAGCAATACGCCAATTTTATAACAAGAAGGCACTTGTTGACATTCAGGTTACAAATCTCGGCCAAAACTCTTTAGACTCACCTCAACAACTTTTAATGAGAATGACTTGATGCGCAGGCTTACATTAGTCCTTTGTTTGATTTTTTGGCTCCCAATGCTAGCCAATGCCCAAAGTTTGCAAGACAAATGGCAGGCCTTGTATCAACTCAGTTGGCAATCGTCCCCTATCTTAGTATCTCAACAAGAGTTAGCTCAGTACCCGAAAGTTTTGTTTCAGGAAAGTAGTCGCTATCCTGATTTCAACAAGTTCAGTTGGGGTGATATAGAAGCATTGGCAACGATCCAAGATAACTGCCAAGCGATTGAAAACACCAACCCTTCATTACGTGATGCAATCGAATTCGAACTGGCTTTATGTAATCAGAAAACGCTTGATTCAATCTGGTTTGCAGCACATTCCAAACGACACCCTGCTGGTGGAAGTTTTGCTGATCGCTATTCGGCGTCTTTCCCAGAGCATGACGAGAAATCACACGCCGATATCAACGAGCAAATACGCCCTTTCCTAAGTATTACCAACTCTAAGCATCCATTATATGAAAAGCTACAAACCTTAACTGCAGAAGGCAGAGGCGCGTTACTCAACGGATACCGAGCTTGGCAAGAAGGCGATGTACTTTGGTTAAGTGGCGAACAAGGTTGGAAAGCTATTCCCTCTGAGGTTTGGCAAACTCTCGCGGAACAACAAGGAATTACCTTGATGGGTGAAAACTGCTCTTTTCGTTACAGCAATATTTGCGTTAATGAGCCAAGTTACGATCCACTTCCGATGAAGATCTTGAGCATTTCATTACTCTTGATATTGAGTTCGGTGTCAGGCAGAACATTATATTTAAGAAGAAAACATCGCAAAGAAAGGCAGTTTGTCTTACAGCTACTGACCCATGAGTTACGCACGCCAATCACCAGCCTTGGGTTAACGGTTGAAATGTTCAGAAATCGCTACGATGACTTTTCCGATGAAACTCAAGGCGCGGTTTGGCGTTTAATATCCGACTATCAAAGGCTTTCTCAACTGACAGAAAACAGTAAGGTGTATTTAAGCGCTGACCAGTCAGAGCCGTTATTAAAGCAAAATGCATCATTGGAAGAATGGCTTGACCATGTATGTGAGAAACACAATATCGCTTACCAATGTACAGAGAGTGATATTGAACTCAACCTTCCTTATTACTGGTTAACCATCTGCCTAGATAATTTGATAAAGAATGCCAAACAACATGGTAAAGGCAAGATTTTGGTTAAAGTAGCGCTCGCAGAAAAGTTAACGATTGAAGTTCAAGACGAAGGGCATTTCCCTTCCTTAATACAACGCCTTATTTCACGAGTGACACCGACCACCATTCATAAGCAAGATAACATGGGCATTGGCCTAACTATTGTTGAGCACTTGGTGAAACAAGCGAATGGCCGCCTCATTATTCTCCGTAACCCAACCCGATGTATTTTGGAAATTACTTATGAACACCCTACTTCTGATTGAAGATGACCCACTACTTGGGCAAGGCCTAGTTAGTTTCTTTGAATCTAATGGTTATCAATGCCTCTGGGTACAAGATGCTAAGAGTGCCAGTAAGGTGTGGTTACGCGCTGATCTCGTGGTGCTTGATCGACAGCTCGAAGACGGCGATAGCTTGCGACACCTACCCAACTGGTTACTGCTCAAAGCCCTGCCAGTGATCGTATTGACAGCAAAAGTTGAGGTTCAGCAACGTGTCGAAGGTTTAATGGCCGGTGCTAAAGACTATGTCACTAAGCCTTTCTCAAACGAGGAGTTGCTAGCTCGTGTTATCTCACAGCTTCGCCCATTAGGTGTTAGCCACTTAAATTACGCCAACATAGAAATCAACTTGTCAGAAAGAATCGCTTATTTGGATGAAAGCCCTATCACGCTAAAACCCAAAGAATTTCAATTGTTGGTTTTGTTTGTGCAGAACCAAGGGCGAGTGTTTCACCGAGATGAATTACTCAATAAAATTTGGGGATACCAGGCGTTTCCGAGCACTAGAACCGTGGACAACCACATACTGCGTTTGCGTCAGAAACTACCGACACTCCACCTAGAAACGCATCGCGGAGTAGGTTACCGTTTGTCTGGAGAATCACAATGAAAGTAAGATCGCTTACAGTATTGATATGCGCGTTACCCTTTGCGTGCCATGCAGCTTGGTTTACCGACACACCATTGCAACACGCCTACCAATCACTACTCGAAGACCAACCCCAAGTAGCGTGGCAAGAGCTACAAATCGCGCTCAATCAAGAGAAACTCGATAGCCAGCTTTGGCTACCAGTAAAACAAGAAATATTGAGTCGAACTCACTGCGGAGCAGCACTCACACAAAGACCAGAACCTAAAAACCACATTCAAGTCAGCTTTATCCGGCGCCAAGGTCTTTCCTCACAAGGCTATCAGATTAAAGTGTCAGCCGAACAGCTTAACCAAGACTCAGAAAACCAAGCTCAGCGTATCGCTCTGGTTTCACCTGACGGGAAAATTATGATCGACGGGCAACTCTCTTCTGAAATCGAATATCAGGAGATTGAGACCAATGAACTGTTCATCAAACCAGTATCGGGGGTTTATCAGTTAACCATAGGATCGAACCTCTACCCTATTGTGGTGGCTTTGGATGACAGCAAGCGATGGTTATCGCTAGAGAACAAACTTAATGACCCGCATATTGTAATAACGCCACCAAATGTAATCGACAACTGCCCTGACACAAATGTGAGTTGGCAATGGTTTGATGAAAACTACGACATGCTAGGCTTCAAGGTGCCAATCAAAGCAACGCAAGAAGTCGTCCCAAAGCAAAGCCCATCGGATAGCGACGCTAAACACTTGAGTGCATCGGTTGAGATGTTTGAATACCAAGGTGCGATTGAAGTTCAATATGTACAGCGCGTCGCTGTGCCTTTTTAGTGACCTTATATTTTAAATAGAGACCCAAGGAATCGAGGGCTAACGAATAGAGACATATAGGTGACAAAGCACTAACGCTATTTAGTTTTAATGACCGAACTTGTTATTTACGGAATCAAAACATGTTCAGTACACGTCACCTGTTTCACCTTTCATCTATCGCCATTGCGACTCTATTTACAGCTTGTGCATTTTCTTCAAACGCACAAGCAAGTCCAATTACACTGACTAATACCAACCTCAACACCAGTAACTCTGTGTCAATTTCGCCTCAAAACCTACACATAGACTGGAATGGATTAAGTGTTAACGGCTCTGCGATCACCGTTGATCGTCAACAACAAAAAGTGACGAACCTTGTCCTTGGTTTCCCTGCTAGCGCACGCTCATCGGATAAAACAAGGTCACCCAAAAACGCATCTTGGACGTTAATTCCCAGTGGCATAAATGTAGAAGTAGAGCTAAACCAAAGCGAACTCACTGTTCAATTCAGCTTACCTTCAGGTACTCAGATAAAACGAAATCAACCCATAGAATTGGCGTGGTTTGACCTAGCGGAACAGCAAACTCAAACTCTGTTTCTTCCTTTCAGCGAAGGGATGCGAATTCCGACCGACAGTAAGGTTTGGGCTAACTATCTAGTGAACAATCACTCGGAAAGTAACACCAGCCAAGACTTAAAAATGCCGTTTTGGACCGTGCAACAAAACGATCAATTCATCAGCTATCAAATGCTGAACGCCACAAACAATACGATCTCGTTTTCTGATACGAAAGCCAATATCGATATGAGTGCATCACACCAATTTACAACGCTCAATCAATCACAGCCTTTCTCTGTTCGTATCACACTTGGAAACACTTGGTTAGAAGGAGCGAAGCAATACCGCAATTGGCGAATCGATAACAACCTCAGCGAATCACTTGTCGAAAAACAAAGGCGTAATCCAGATGTGAGCAAGCTGATCGGCGCAAGCCACATCTACCTGTTTGGTAAAGATCCTTTAAGTATCCAAGATGTGCATGATTGGTGGGGATTAAAAGCGTGGTATTTAAAGAGCACTAACCTCAACATTTCCAAGGAAGCGAAAAGAGAGCTTTCATCACTCACCAAGGGCAAAGATTGGTTCAGTCAGTATCACAAACAATTGTTACTAGACTCGCTTAGTCAATCTCTAAATAGCATGTTCCCCGTTGCGACTCCAACACTGACGAACAACACCATTAAAGCTCAATACAATGCAGCGCAAAACAAGAAAAACTGGTTGGTGAAGCACGCCCCCTCTTACTTCAATGCTCCCGAAACTTGGGGACAAGCATTGTCTTCAGACATGGTTGCTAATCTAAATAAAGCGGGCTTAAACAAGCTTTGGTTAGGCTTTGATAATTGGATGCCAGCTTTCTATCAACCGAATGCGGTCGAACTCGCTAAACAATCCGGTTATCTGGTTGGCACCTATGACTCCTACAACACTGCAATACCCGCCAAGTTAAACGACAACTGGTTAACGGCTCAATTGCCAAAACCCATTCGAGAAACTTGCGCGATTGAATTAGCCGATGGCAGCATGAAAAAGGGATTCCGAGGAAACGGGTTTTATCTGAATCCAAATTGCCATCTAGATTATGTAAAACAACGTGCGCTGGATATTATGAGCTTTGGTCGCTTCAACAGCTTGTTCTTAGATGTAGATGCCACCGCAATGGCCAGAGAGGATTACAGTGGCAACATCGATACCATTAGTAACAGCAGCACCAATGGCAATAGCAATATCGACACAATGAGTAACAGCAATACGAATGAGTCCGACATGTTGTTGGCGTTCAATAACCGAATGCAGTGGTTGTCTGAACAACCGTCATTGGTTTTAGGTTCTGAAGATGGTAATAGTTTAACGACAAAGGGGATCGCATTTGCACACGGCTTAGAAACGGTAGGCTTCGGTTGGACAGATAAAGACATGAAAGAAAATCGTCAATCACCTTACTATTTAGGTCGTTGGTATCCAGACCACAAACCCGATTTTTTCTTTAAACCTGCGCAGGTCAAAGAGCCTTACAAGTCGCTGCTGTTTTCACCTAAATATAGAATCCCGCTTTACCAAGCCGTATTCCATGATGAAGTGATCAACGCGCACCATTGGCATTCAGACAGTCTGAAGTTCACCAATGTACAAACAAGTAGAGATTTAACCGCGATGCTGTACAACACTCCGCCGATGGTTCACTTAACCAGAGACGAAGCCTTAACAAGTTCTAGCCCTAGGTTAGCGGCACTAAAACACTACCAAAACGGGTTTGAACCAATTCACAACCAGTTATGGAATAAACAGTTAGTCGATTTTGTATGGTTAGATCAGACCGGCGATGTTCAACAGACTCTCTTTAATGATGGAAGCAAGATCATCGCGAACTTTTCAGAACAAACCTTTCACAAGGGTGGTCTTGAAATCGCGCCTACCTCTATGAAAGCCATGTTAAGCAATGGAAAAGTCGTAGAGTGGAAATCAGAGCTTAATTAGTTCTTTTTTATTCAGCTCTTTAGTTTTCTATTTTGATACTAAAGAGCTGAGTACTTGTTCAGTAACTTGAGATGGCTAAACAAGAAGCTACTTATGCTTCCCACTTTTAAAAGCTGTTAACAGATAATCGATAAAGACTTTCTTACGCTTTGGCATCAACTGTCTGTCGGCATACACCAAACTCACAGATACCTCAGGCATATCATATTCGGGCAATAGTCTTATTAGCTTCCCTGTCTGAAAATGGTCCCGACAGATAAACTCCGGCAACACGGCGATACCCAAACCATCAACACAAGCAGTCAGGCAGGCTGTAATCGTGTTCACCCTCAACTGGCATGGCAGCTCTATCAAAATCGATTCACCGTCCTCCAGCTGCAAATGCCATTTAGGCAACCTTGCCGCTTTATTCACCACTTCAATCAACCTAAACGGTGGTTTTAGATCTGCGGGTGTTTTGATATCACCAAATTGCTCTAAATATTCCGGGCTGGCTACCAACGCACGTTTTGATGTTGTGAGATATCGAGAAACCAAGCTCGAATCCAAAAGCTCACCAATTTGCGCATAAAGATCGATACCTTCCGCAATGATATCAACTTCGCGATTCGTCAGTTCCAAGTTCAATGTGACATTTGGATGTTCTTTGAGGAAACTGTGAATATACTTCGCCAGAACTTGATGTCCCAACTCAACGGGAAGAACAACATTTAGAGGGCCACGGATGAGATCTTGGTTTGCTGAAACTTCTAATTCGGCTTGGCTCATGATCTCATGCATTTGAATACTCGATTGATAGAAGCGTTCCCCTTCCGGTGTTAGCACCAAACTTCGAGTCGAACGAGTGATCAATCTCACACCTAAGTGCTGTTCTAACTCTGCCAATTTCCGACTTACGGTTGACTTAGTCATGTTTAGAGCTTCCGCGGCATGCGTAAAACTCCCACAATCAACTACTTGTGTAAAAACAGTCACAGCATTTAAGTCCATCAGGTTCTCCTAAACTCACTATTAGTAAGATTTTTGCAACAGTGTTTCCCTTTTTTCCTATCTTATCAATTAATGATATTCATTTACAATTCGTTACATCTAAATAAAAACAAAATGAGAAAACGAAATGACAGATAACAACAATGCTTCGCAATCAGTAAGCACAAAAAAACGTAAAAAAGCACCGCTTATTGCTACTGCGATCATGCTGTCATTGGGTTTAGCGGGGGCGGGATACTGGTACGGGTACGGTCAGTACTTTGAATCTACCGATAATGCCTATCTACAAGGCGACATCACTAACATTAGCCCTAAGGTATCTGGTTATATTGTTAAGTCTTACGTCAGTGACAACCAATCAGTAAAAGCTGGTGATTTGTTAGTGCAAATCGATGACCGCGATTATCAATCAGCACTTGCTCAGGCCAATGCTCATCTATCCGTTGTGCAATCAGATGTAAAAAACCTCACAGCCCAAAAAACGTTACAACGTAGCAAAATTAACCAAGCAGAAAGTCGAGTCGACTCCGCACAAGCAGAATACGAACGTGCGACTCAACAAGTCGTTCGCTCTCGTAGCTTGTTAAAACGTAATTACGCGTCGCAAGATGAAGTCGATAGCATGGTGGCACAACAAAAAGTCACCCAAGCCGATTTAGAAGAAACAAAGGCTAATCTCGTCGCTACTAATGACCAATTAATCGTTATTGATAGTGAGATAGAACAAGCCAATGCATCGGTTACAGAAGCACAAGCGCAAAGGGAACAAGCACAACTCAATCTCGATTACACCAAAGTCTACGCCCCAACAGACGGCGTGATTGGTAAACGCAGTGTGCGTGAAGGTTTGTTGATTCAAGCTGGCGCGCCGTTGATGAGTTTGGTGCCAAACAACCAAGTGTGGATTGAGGCAAACTTCAAAGAGACACAATTAAGCGGCATCCATAAAGGTCAAACCGTTGAAGTTGAATTAGATGCTTTTCCAGGTCAACCACTTGAGGGTGTGGTCGACAGTTTCTCTCCTGCGACTGGTGCAAAATTTGCGCTACTTCCACCGGAGAACGCAACGGGTAACTTTACAAAAATCGTTCAACGTGTACCTGTCAAAATTACCATTTCAGATCAGCAACAGCTTAAAGGTAGATTGCTTCCTGGGTTGTCTGTGGTAGCGATAAACGAGGCTAGACCATGAGCAACGCTGGTGTTGTCACCCAAACTAATGATGAGCACGAGGTAACAACCCGTCATTGGATCGCCCTATTTGGCGGCTTGATTGGCGCGTTCATGGCGATCTTAGACATTCAAATCACCAACTCGTCTCTCAAAGACATTCAAGGTGCACTTTCTGCAACCTTAGACGAAAGCTCGTGGATCTCTACGTCTTACCTAGTCGCAGAGATGATCGCGATCCCACTCAGTGGCTGGCTTTCAAAAGCACTTGGTAAACGCCGTTATATCACGTGGACAACGGCCATTTTCACCATTTCATCTTTGCTGTGTTCGTTCTCTTGGAATATGACCTCGATGATTGTATTCCGCGCGATGCAAGGCTTCAGTGGTGGTGCTTTAATCCCGCTTGCTTTCTCGCTGGTGATTCAGTTATTGCCGGTCAACAAACGCGCCATTGGTATGGCACTGTTTGGTGTCACTGCAACGTTTGCCCAACGTTTGGTGGTTGGTTAACCGAGAACTTCTCGTGGCACTATATTTTCTACATCAATATTCCGCCCGCTCTACTCGTAGTCTCAATGATCCGCTATGGCTTGGATGATGAAAAGCTCGACCTTGGCACACTTAAAAAGGCCGATTGGTTCGGTATCGCCACCATGGCTCTCGGGCTAGGTTGTTTAGAAGTGGTATTGGAAGAAGGCAACCGTGAAGAGTGGTTCAGTTCGAGCTTTATTATTGGCTTGAGTATCGTGTCGGCGGTGAGTTTGGTTTACTTCGTGATCAACGAACTCCAACACAAAAAGCCGTTGGTTAACTTGCGGCTATTGCGGGATGGGCAATTTGCTATGTCTTGTATCGCCTATCTGATTTTAGGGATGGCGCTACTCGGGTCTATCTATGTTCTGCCAATGTACTTAACGCAGATACAGCAATATAACGCGATGGAAATTGGTGAAGTGTTGATGTGGATGGGATTCCCACAACTATTGATATTTCCGATTGTTCCGAAGCTGACACAAATCATTAAGCCCAAATACTTGGTCACCTTTGGTTTCGCGATGTTTGGTGTCAGTTGTTATGTAAATACCCACATGACGATTGATTTTGGTGGCCAACAACTGATTTTGTCTATGGTTCTGCGTGCTATTGGCAGCCCATTTATTATGGTTCCATTGTCACTGGTTGCCATGAAGAACATCAGCAAAATGGACACGCCTGACGCTTCAACCTTAACCAACGTAATGCGTAACTTAGGTGGCGCTTTCAGTATCGCGATTATCGCTACTCTACTGGATAACAAAACCCGTGAGCATTTGGCTCATATCAAAGAGTCACTGCCTTCAGTGAGTCAATTAGGTTGGCAAACACTTAAAGACCAGCAAGCGTTCTTTATTCAGTCAGGAAGTGATGCCGCGACCGCGATGCAACAAGCGCAAGCAAGCTTACTAGGAACCATGCAGCGTGACGCCGCAATTATGGCCTACAACGATGTATTCTTAATGATGACTGCGTTCTTAGCGTTAGCTGCGGTTCTGATTTTGAACATGCGTGATTAAAAGCCTATTGCTCTTTTATTATGAGTTCTAACCTAAAAAATGAGTTCTAACCTCAAAAAATCGACGAATAAAAAGCAAAATATCAAATAAAAAACGGTAATCACCAAAAGAGGTAAGCTTAGCGGCTTACTTCTTTTTGTTTAAAAAACCTGCTTAGCAACACAAAATTAAGGTCAAAATAATAACCACCCAATAGGTTTCATAAATTTTCGTTAATATTCTTTAATTACCAATAGTTTATTGAGTATTTACATGTGGTCTTGCCACCTTGACAATGTGCAACTTGACACCTAAATTGAATCTATAGTTGAATATTTAGGGAAAGACGATTTGACCTTACATCCAGATCTAAGGGTTTTGCTTGTGGACGACTCTAAGAGTGCCACCATTCTTATCAAACAGCAGCTCGTTGGTCTGGGGATTTCGCACAAAAATATTTTCATCGCGACCAACTACCAACAAGCTATCAAAGCCGTCGAGACTCACTCTTTCCATGTACTTCTCATCGACTACCATCTCGAACAATCTTTTACTGGGTTTGAGTTATTAGGGATTCTTTATCGTAACCGACTCATTGACCATACCGTTGCGACAATTTTGCTTTCAGGTGATATGCGTCAGGAAACGGTATTGACGGCTTTATCCGGTGAAGCGCATCACTTTATTTCTAAACCGATCAATACGGCCGCTCTCGGAAAGAAAATCCAAACGGCGGTATTTGAAGCCAAGCAAATTACGCAGCTCACCAACCTTTATCCAATCAATGATCAAGCCGCACTCAATTCAGCGTTAAACATTCCGGGTAAAGACACAAAGGTACAGTTTGAAGCAACACTAATAGAGCACTTGATCGCAAGCAAGAAATGGGAATTGCTTTCGTTTTTACTCAATGAATCTAGAACAAACATGCACCCAACCAAGTTAGTGGCAGAAGCATTAATTTTAGACGGATTAGGCAAACCCAAATCAGCGATAGATAAACTACACAATTATCTTGTTGCGCAGCCTCTTTCTTTGAACGTAATAGATTGTCTGAGCTGTATTTACGAAAAGCACCACATGTTATTGCCAGCCCTGAAACTAGCAATACGAGCCTTTGAATTAACGCCGAGTATCAGCCACCGAGCGATTCGTGCCATCGATTTAGCTGAGAACGCCGACAACACGCAAATATTAATCAAATTAGGTGAGATTTACGCGAACAGTATCTCATCCGCAGACATCGATGTAATTCACTCTATATCAACCTACTTCAATTCGTTAAAAGTTACGTACGAACGAGAAACGAATATGAACCGTAAGAAAGCGCTGATAGAACATGCAAACCAATTTACAACGCAGGTTAACTTAAAGCTCCCAAGTCATCTTCAAAATCAAGTACTTTCAAACCTGGCAATCTTCCATAGTCACATCTTAATATTTGAAAAAAACGAAAAGCTTGCTCATCAGAAATCAATCAAAGCGGCCATCTTGCTTTCTAACCGTTTTTACGAAAACCCTACTGATTTACTCACCCAATTATTACCGCTATTGATTCACTTTGGGGAATACTCTCTATACCGTGCAGTTGCGGAATGTATTCAATCTCGTGGCGATCCTTTGCTGCATAAAACCCCACCAGAAACACTGTCACCTTCAACGTTGATCAACCTCGAAAGCTTGGATTCGATTGAAGATATTAAGGACTATATTCACAGTTATCCATATTCGGTCGCCGCTAAACTTGACTATTTATATGCTGTCAATAAAACTCAAATACAAGAACAACTTAGTGACGATTTCGTACAAGATATCACCCAATTAGAACTTCCAAAAAAATGGGAACAATGGATTAGTGACGCATCGTGTCATGGTTTTTCCACTAAGCCACCTAGCCCATTTTCAACAAGCAGCCGACAGGAGTCTATATGCTAGATTTTGATGCTTTGAATGCCTACTTAGACAATGACCAAGAAGTAATTTACGCGGTGTTATTCGTGTATCAAGAAGACCATGGCAATTCATTAGAAGAAATACAAGAATTAGTGCAACAGCAAGATTGGGGCAAGCTTCATTTTACTGTACATACTTTGAAAGGCATATTAGCCAGTTTCGGTGAAGAAACGGCTACAATGGCACTAGAAAGAGTGGAGCAAAACACGCTCAATAAGCTTGCACCTCAAGATGAGGACCTTTCCGTCATCTATACAGAAGTGAAGATAATCAACCAACAAATTGAAGAAGTACTTAGCACTTATTAATAAGTCCACTGAGCTTTTAGTTGCTAGATCTTCTAGCTTCTAATTTCTAACTTCTTGGCTTAACATTTAAGGCTTCAGGCGCTATACATATCACCAGAATCAGATAAAGAGTTGAGATACTTTGGGAACATAGAACCTCAACTCTTGTCATTTCCTTTCAAAATTATCGATGAATCACCCACCTATAAATTCACCCAATTTATCGAGATCTAACAACGTATAACACACGCTTAGTAAGTCCTGCATATTCATGTTTTCAATGAAAAACTGACATATTTGACGAGATGCAAAATAGTTAAATATTTGTAGATCTTTTTGTGACAGAAGCGCACGAAATTACATTTTATTTATTGGTAAAGAAGAAACTGTTATCTACACTCTAGTGAAACCAGGCGTTAATCACTTGGTGGCATAATAATAAAATAAAACGTTCAGTCGGCTAGATAAGGACAAGGAAATGAACAACGATAGTTTTGGTGTGTTCCAAGGGCTCACGGATCACCCTCCCATAAAAGAATCATTTTCTACCACAACAGAACCCTATGCTCACTATCTAAAAGATATTGTAGGTATTGATTTATTGTCTCGCGAAGATGAAGTGTATTACGCAAAATTAAACCAAACGGGTGACAAACAGGCGCGTGATGTAATGATCGAATCGAACCTGCGCCTTGTTGTAAAAATCGCCAAGAGTTACCTAAAACGTAAAGGTAACAATTTCACACTGCTCGATCTTATCGAAGAAGGTAATATTGGCTTGATTAAAGCCATCGATAAATATGACCCAGAACCGGGCTATCGTTTTTCAACTTATGCAGTGTGGTGGATTCGCGAAAACATCGAAGCAGCATTAATGAACAAAGGGCGCACCGTTCGATTACCCGCCCATGTTTGCAAAGAAATAAATAGCTTGGCATCAAAGAAGCTCGATGTAAGCAAAAAAATGAGTAAAGAGGTTTCTATCTCAGAGTTATCACTCAGTTCTGGTGTAAAAGCTGAACGTGTCGATCAACTGGTAGCCTTAAGCGGGTTTATTGATGTTACAACAACGGTTGGTATCAGCCACGCGCCACTCGTACTAGAACAGTGCGAAAGTGAATACATCACCGACCCTCAACAAGATTGTGAAGACCAATCATTCACACATGCACTAGAGCAGATCATAAACACACTGCCACCTAAATTGCAGAAGGTTCTCATTCACCGTTTTGGCTTCTTCGACAACAACGTAAAAACGCTGTCCGAAGTGGGTAAAATGTTGGATGTAAATGTATCCAATGAGCGAGTGAGACAGATGCAGAAAGAAGCCGTTGAGAGAATTCAAAAACGACTTAAATTTGATGGCTGGGTCTAAATAACTAAATCGACAAAGGTCTAAATAGATAAATAAAGATTAAAGAACAATCATAAGGGTGAGCCTAAAGAGCTTGCCCTTTTTGTTTGCCTGCTTTCTTACCAAACTTAGATCATCATAAACATTCAAACCAGAAAACATTGTGAATGAACAAAATCGACGTTTACTCACCTTAACGAAGTGGCTCTTTCACTACGCAGAATTAGATAACTCACATAAGTGGTTTCTAAGCAGTCTTGTTCCCACAACGACAAAATACGCTTGGTCGCAAAATAATAGTCTTTGTTTCTTAGTAACATGCCAACCGTACGGCTGAGTTTCTCAAATCGCGCTTGGTCGCTTGCCGAAATATAACCGTCTTCACTTTGAATAATCGGCGCTAGACCGTCGGCAAACCAATTATTCAGAATTTCTCGCATCTCCAATTCAGCCTCAGGCACATCAACGCTCGATAACTCACGGTGTTGAGGTGGTGGTACGATGTACTTCGATGCTTGCGGCGAACTAACATAACGATACATGTCGCCCCTCCTTCTTAACTGACCCTTTTAGTAATAAAGAACATTTTTGGCAATTCTCAAGTTTTTAGAGCCTTGTTTTTAAGATCTGCCCTTAAAGACAAGTAATGGAACAATAAATGAAGCATAAAAAAGCCACGCAAAGGTCACTCTGCATGGCTTTGATAAGGGCAACGTTACGGTGCCCTATCTGCTTGTCGGTTCAAAAGACAACTGAACTCATTGGGTTAAATTTGGCTTTGGTCGAAGTCGTTGCCTTGATCAGTTCCAGTTTGAGAATCTGAATCGAAGCTTCCAGAGTCGTCCGTGAAATCAACACCTTGCTCTTGACCACCTGAACTTGTCCAGTCACTGCCACCAGATTCCATACCCGCCATGTCCGGTTGCTGCTCTTGTGTAGAACCTTGCATGGTGTATTGATCATCGACCTCAACTTCAACAGAACCGCTTGCTCCGTCTATTGAGCTACCCAACTCGTCGTAACCTTGGAATTGGATTTCGCTAGTCCCTTCGTAACCTTCTGGAAGTTCAACGGACACCGGTTGCTCTAAGTTGCCACTGATTGTGAAGCTACCATCACCGTTATCCAGAGCGTTACTCACAGTGGAACCCTCAGGTAAGCCAGACATTTCAGCGTAATCAACCGATTCATTGCCACTCACCTCATCTGGAATCGAGATAGAAACAGTATCGCCCGGAGCCGCCGTTACATCAGCCATGCTGTCTTCGGCTTCAGTATCTTGAGCTTGGTCATCAGCTTGTTGAGCCACATCTACTTGTTGCTCTTCTGTTGCTTGAGCAGCTTGTATTTGCGGTTCATCGCTTTGCACTGAATCATCGACTACTTGGATACTTAAGCTATGGCTCGACACCTCACCACCATCGTTAACGTCAACATTCATTGCTAAGTTGCCATCGAAGTCTTCGTTTGGCCAGTAGGTCCACTCACCTTCGCCAGATTCAGCAAAGAAGCCTGCATCATTCGCGTCTGCAACATCGACAACTTGTGCCGAATCACTCGCACCTAATTCATCCACCAACTGTGACTCTGTGATAGTTAATGAGCCATCGTCAGCTAAGACATAACCTTCGCTCCCCATAGCTTCATCACTACCTTGGATATCCACATTGAAGAAGCTTTCGATGCGATTTTCGCCATCGGTCGCTATAAATCCAACTTGAACATCTCCGGTGTAATCTTCAGCAGGTGTGAATTGATAATTACCTTGGTTATCGCTCTCTATCACGCCCTGACCTTCCATCAGGCTCACTGATTCAATGCTCATGCTGTCGCCTTCTGCATCGCTCAGGTTCGCTAGCATGTCTTGATCCGTGAACGACAAGGTTGCATCGGCTGCGATTTCCGTAGTCGTGATGCTGTTAACTTCTGGTGCCGCATTCTCTTGTGAGTCGCCTTCTTTCACGACCACACCAGTTTGCTCATCATGAAGCACGCCATCTTTATCAACCACGTAAGCAATGTCTGCTTCACCCGTGAAGCCTGGTGCTGGTGTGAACGTCCAAGTGCCATCGCCATTATCGACAATCTCACCTTGGCTGCGGTCTGCTAGATGAACCAGTTTCACTTCATCGTCGCTGTCAGCATCCAAATTCTCAGCTAAACCGATTAGGTCGTCCGCGGTTAGGATGATGGAACCACCCGCTACCGTTTCGAAATCACCTGAATCGATGCCATCTTCGAACGCTTCTGGCTCATCTCCGTAATCGACGGTTGTTGCACTTACGGTTACGAAGAACTCACCATGGAAGTCTTCAGGAGGCGTCATTTGAATGTTTGAGATATCCCAGTCAAACAGGTCGATATATTGACCCGGCTCGGTGATCATCACGGTATTCACACCATCCGTCACCTCGAACCCAACAGGGAAACCTGTCATCACCAAGTTACTTAGTGTTTCTGAATCATCGACTAGGCCAACATTCAGCCCTAAGTGACCGGTTTCATCTTCTCCGAAGACTAATGGACCGTCATGGTCAGTTGAAATAACCGCACCATCTGCGACTGGACGGACAAACACAGGAACATCAAGAACCGTTTCAAACTCACCGTCACTCACGACCACTTGTAGGTCAGAAACGCCTGCAAAGTCGCCCGTTGGTGTGAATGTCCAAGTTCCATCACCGTTGTCTGTTACTTCTCCGCCATCTTCACCGTCTGCGGTGATAATTCGTGAAACAACAAGGTCAGCAGTATCAATGTCACCGAACAAGTTCATCAAGTCGCCAGCATCGAAGGTGAACGCGCCATCTTCGTCTGTGGTCATCATTGCGTTACCGACGTTAAATGGTGCGTCGTTAACCGGAATGACATCCACATTCAGCGAACCATCAACCACTTCTTCGCCGTCAGTAGCTTGATAACCCAGCTCTACCAAGCCATTGAAGTCTTGCGTAGTCACTAAGTGATACATGCCGTCTGGTTGCTGAGTTAAGGTCGCATTCGCTGGAGCTCGAACTGTGATGCTCTCAATGCTGATCTCATCGCCATCAAGATCTGTAACTTGATCCGCGATGTAAGCTGGGTCAATCACCATGACCACATCTTCTTCGCCTTGCATCTGAATCATTGGTGCTTCAGGTGCATCATTCACTGGCGTGACATCGATGTTGCCGTCGACTGAAATTGTCTCTTGGCCATCGCTAACGTTAAACGTCATTGGCACATCGCCATTGAAGTTTTCGTTTGGTGTAAATGACCAAGTACCATCTTCGTTGTCTAGCAACTCACCCAAGCTAGGGTCGATTTGTAAACCAGAAGCTGACAGCTCGTCTGCGGTGTTATCGATGTCGGTAGCTTGAGCTAACAACATGTCTTGTGTGATAAGAATGGTGCTGTCTTCGGCTGTGGTTAATTCCACTTCCTCAGATTCAGGTCCATCGTTCACCGCCAGAACTTCGATACCTGCCGTTGTTGTTGCAGTTGCACCGTCATCATCGGTTACGACCACATCCAGGTTAATATCACCGTTAAAGTTCTCACTCGGCGTGAAGGTCACAGATCCGTTATCGTTTTGAACCAAGGTGCCGTCAGAGCCTGAGTAAGTCACGCTTTCAAGCGACACTTCACCATCAACGTCCGAGCTATTAGCAATTAGCTGTTCAGGGCTAATTGTGATGGTGCCATCTTCGTTCATTTGGTAAGACGTTGAACCCGCAACCGGCGCATCGTTAACATCCGTTACCGTCACATCAATATTGGCATCGACTGTCTCAGTGCCATCAGTCACTGTGAAGCCAAGGTTTACATCGCCATTGAAATTTTCGTTCGGAGCAAAGCTGTAAGTGCCATCACCGTTATCGGTAAACACACCCTCTGCGCCCGTGTAAGACACATCCGTGATAGACAGGTCATCACCATCAATATCTGCAGCACCTGCTAATAGGTCAGCGTCAGTGAAGGTTAACGTACCATCTTCCTCAACAGTAAAGCTTTGGTCAGCAGCCGTTGGTAAGTCATTCACTGGGTTAACCGTTAGGTCGACGCCAGCTTGAACAGTTTCAAGGCCATCTGACACATCGAAGCTTAGGTCAATGTCACCGTTGAAATCAGCATTCGGCATGATAGTAAATGAACCATCATCGTTTGCTGTTACGGTTGCATTGTCACCTGCAGATAAGTTGCTTGCGGTCAGCGCATCACCATCAACATCGGAAGCGTTCGCCAACAACTGTTCTTGAGACAGCGTAATTGAGCCATCTTCATCAACCGAGTAAGCCACGTTTCCGGCTACTGGTGCGTCGTTGACAGCAATCACTTCAATACCAGCCGTTGTTTCAGCCGTTGCGCCATCGTCATCAATAACCGTCACATCAAGGTTGATGTCGCCGTTAAAGTTTTCATTTGGAGCAAACGTGACTGAACCATCTTGGTTTTGAACCAAGATGCCGTCTGGACCCGAGTAACTCACGCTATCAAGTGATACTTCACCATCTACATCGGAGCTATTCGCAATCAACTGCTCAGGGCTCAATGTGATGGTGCCATCTTCGTTCATTTGGTAAGACGTTGCGCCTGCCACTGGTGCATCGTTAACGTCGGTTACCGTTACGTCGATGTTTGCATCAACCGTCTCTGTACCGTCAGATACTGAGAAGTCTAGGCTTACGTCACCGTTGAAGTTCTCGTTCGGTGCAAAGGTGTAAGTGCCATCGCCATTGTCGGTGAACACACCCTCTGCGCCAGTGTAAGAAACATCAGCGACTGAAAGCTCATCACCATCAATATCCGAAGCACCCGCTAGCAGTTGCTCGTCTGTAAAGGTAAGTGAACCATCCTCTTCAATGGTGTAAGCGACATCTTCTACAACCGCAATGTCATTCACTGGATTCACAGTAAGGTCGGCCGTTGCAACAACCGTTTCAGTACCATCAGAAAGGTCGAAGCTTAGGTCGATATCGCCATTAAAGTCGGCATCCGGGGTAATGGTAAATGAACCATCATCGTTTGCCGTAACCGTCGCGTTATCACCTGCGGTTAGGTTCGCAGCGGTAAGATCATCTCCGTCCACATCCGATGCTTGAGCTAGCAATTGTTCTTGGCTTAGCGTGATTGAACCATCTTCATCTACTGAGTAAGCCAAGTCGCCAGATACTGGAGCATCGTTGACGGCGATAACATCAATACCCGCAGTCGTTTGAGCGGTTGCACCGTCTTCATCAGCAACCGTCACATCTAGGCTGACATTGCCGTTGAAGTTTTCATTTGGTGCAAAGCTGTATGTACCATCACCATTGTCGGTAAATATGCCGTCTGCACCCGAGTACGAAACATCACTTACGGATACATCACCTTCAATGTCTGAGCTGTTTGCCAGAAGTTGTGCGTCAGATAGTATAATGACGTTGTCTTCGTCGACACTGTAAGCCGTAGAACCCGCTACTGGTAAGTCATTTACTGCTATGACATCAATACCTGCTGTGGTTTCGGCCGTTGCGCCATCTTCATCCATAATGGACACATCAAGACTGATGTCGCCGTTAAAGTTTTCGTTTGGCGAGAAGGTGTAAGTGCCATTACCATTGTCAGTGAACACGCCATCTGTGCCGCTGTAACTTACATCGCTAACAAACACTTCCCCTTCAACATCCGAACTGTTCGTCAGAAGTTGTGCATCGCTTAGGGTTATGCTGCCATCCTCTTCAACACTGTAAGCGGTGGTTCCAGCAACCGGTACGTCATTAATTGGGACAACTTGCACATCAATGTTTGCCGATACAACATCGGTACCGTCACTGACATCGTAAGTTAGGTCAACGTTACCATTGAAGTTCTCGTTTGGAGCAAAGGTATAAGTACCATCGCCATTATCCGTGAACACACCGTCGGTACCTTCGTAATTAACCGATTCGACAGAAAGGTTCTCGCCATCAATATCCGTTGCACCAGCCAATAGCTGTTCATCGGTAAAGATCAACGACCCATCTTCATTAATGGTGTAGTCGTGGTCGTAAATAACAGAAAGGTCGTTAACTGCTGTAACGGTAACGTCTAGTTCTGCTGGAGTAACCCCACCGTTGCCATCGTCCACGTTATAGCTAATCGAGAATTCACCATTGAAGTTCTCTTCAGGAGTGATGGTGTAAGTGCCGTCACCATTGTCAGTGATAAGTGCGTTCTCAATTGAGACGTCTCCAACACTTGGTTCGTTACCACCCGTTTCACCAGCGTCTCCATCTTCATCACCCGTTAGCAACTCAGAGATATCAATGCCGTTTTCATTCGCGAGCGCTTCTTCTGCCGTTGGTAAATCAAACGCATTCTCGCTGCCCACATCTTGGCTTGGAACCACAACGCCATTAACGATATCAAACACATGCCAATGCTCACCCGTTGGATTGTCAGGCAAGTCTGGGGTAAAGGTCTCAACCAAAGTATCGCCTACAAACACCTGAACCTGCACATCTTCAACACCATCTACATCCCAACTTCTGTTGGTGTAGTTGTGTACTGAATAGTGCATATCAGCATCTTGATAATTTGGAATAGTGATGGTTTCAGGGCCACCGCCATTGGTGTCATCAACATCTTGTTGGACGACATTGCCTTCACCAAGGTCGTGGCTCATATCGCGGTAATAGATATGGTCTAACTCATTCCCAGACTCTGTATCGTAAAGCCATAGGTGATTATCCATATCACGAGGGCTCTCACCCCAGGTCACGACGATACGCATATCTGTTTCTTCAAGGACTTCAGATATTGCAGTCACGCCACCATTAGTATCTTCACCTGCTGGTACAAGGAAGCTGCTGGTAATAGAGCCTTCTTGTTCAATAGTAACGGTACCTTGGTCAACAACAGGGCCACTCACAGAGTAGTGACCAGATTGGTCTGTTACCGTGGTGTATGAGTGACCGGCGTTATCGGTCATTGTGACGTCTGCACCAACGACTGGGCTACCCGTTTCAGCATCCAGCACCGTACCGGTTACGGTCGTTTCATCGCCCTGCTCTCCGATAATTGCGGTCATGTCATCGTCTTCGATGTCAGTCGCGAATTGTAGGAGTTCTTCTTGAGTAATGGTGTACGAACCATCTTCTTCAATGGTTATCGCAACATCAGCAGAAACAATTGGCGCATCGTTAACTGGATCAACCGTCAAACCTAAGTTAGCGGCAATTGGTGTGTCACCATCGCTGATACTGTAAGCCACATCGATGTAGCCATTGAAGTTTTCGCTTGGAGTGATAGAGAATGTGCCATCGCCATTATCGACAATCGTTGCATCATCTCCCACCAAGGTTAAGTCGGAAGCAACAAGGTCATCACCTTCAATATCAGCGGCATTCGCAAGTAACTGCTCCTGCGTGATAGTGATGACATTATCTTCATCAACGTTCGCGTAAACATCAGATGTCGCTGGCAAATCATTAACTGGGTTTACCGTCAGATCGGCGTTTGCCACAATTGACTCTGTACCATCCGAAATATCAAAGCTTAGGTCGATATTACCGTTGAAATCGGCGTCTGGTGTCACCGTAAAGGTACCATCACCGTTATCTACGACTGTCGCATTATCGCCCGCACTTAGGTTGCTTGCCGTAAGGTCATCACCATCCACATCAGAAGCTTGAGACAGCAATTGCTCTTGAGTCAGAATAATCGAGCCATCTTCATCAATGCTGTACGCCAAATCACCTGATACCGGTGGATCGTTAATTGGCAAGACATCAATGCTTGCGTTGGTCGCTATGGTTGCGCCATCTTCATCAGTCACGACAACATCAAGGCTTACATCGCCGTCGAAGTTTGCGTTAGGTGCGAAGCTAAATGTGCCATCGCCATTATCGGTAAAGATACCGTCTGAGCCTGTGTAGTTAACGCTGTCAATCGCCACTTCACCTTCGATGTCTGAAGCGTTCGCCAACAGTTGCTCTGAACTGATGGTGATGACTTCGTCTTCGTTGACTGAGTAACTGGTTGAACCCGCAATTGGTGGATCGTTCACCTCAAGTACAGTAATTCCAGCTGTCGTTGCTTCAGTTGCACCGTCTTCATCGGTCACAACAACATCTAGACTAACTTCGCCATTGAAATTTTCGTTTGGCGAGAAGGTATACGTACCGTTACCGTTGTCTTCAAATACACCATCGGCACCGGTGTAAGCCACACTATCAATCGCCACTTCACCTTCAATATCTGAAGAGTTAGCTAATAGCTGTTCGTTACTGATAGTAATCGAGTTGTCTTCATGAACCGTGTAAGACGTACTACCCGCCACTGGAGGGTCGTTCTCCGGCGTTACACTCACATCAATATTGGCTTGAACCGTATCCGTGCCATCTGACACATCAAAACTGAAGTTCACATCGCCATTGAAGTTCTCGTTTGGTGCAAAGCTGTAGCTGCCGTCGCCATTGTCAGTAAGAACACCGTCCGCACCCGTGTAAGTCACACCTTCTACTGTTAGGTCGTCTCCTTCAACATCGGTTGCGCCAGTTAACAAGTCAGTGTCCGTGAAATTAAGAACACCATCCTCACTAATAGTGAATGCTTGCTCTTGTGGCTCTGGCGCGTCATTGACTGGCGTTACTGTCAAGTCTAGACCGGCTGCCACCATCTCTTCTCCATCGGTGACATCGTAACTAAATTCGATATTACCGTTGAAGTTTTCACTTGGGGTAACGGTGAAGCTACCATCGTCGTTCATTTCAATGGTGGCATTTTCATCATTGGTGGTTAGGTTGATTGCTGATAAGTCATCACCATCAATATCGACAGCGTGTTCTAGCAGCTGTTCTTGCGTTAGCGTGATGCTATTATCTTCGGCAGTGACTGCACTGATATCCCCATCAACTTCTGGAGCATCATTTGCTGGAGAGATATGAATCGTCACATCTTGTGTTGCCGTTGCGGTGGTGCCTGTATCAACATCAGTCGATGTCGCTTTAACGGTTAGTACCACATCACCATTGAAGTCACCTGAAGGAATAAACTCTAGCCCTTCTAGTTCTCCTGGTTGCAGTGACCATGAGCCATCACCGTTATCCGTACCTGCAGAAAGCGAGCTTCCTTCCGGCACATCTTCGATCAAGATAGCGAGGTTTTCTGAACCATCCGTATCCGTTAGTGCCGCATCAATATCCAGTGGTACTGGCGTATCTTCGGTACCAATAATTTGGTAATCCGCGTCAGACACTGTGATTTCAATGTTGTCGATACCAAATGACTCATCACTCACGCTTTGGTTCAAGGTTGAACCGAAGCCTAATTCAAGTTGGCCGTCTTCAACGGGTACCGTTAGGTTGATTTGGTGTGCTTGGTCATTCCAACCACTGAAGCCTTCACCTTGCGATACACCATGGACGACTTCACCCACTTCATTGCCAGCTGAATCGTACAACGTTGTCGTGCCATCTTCAGTACGGAACGCAGAATTATCTAGCGAGGTAAGCTCTTCGCCGCCTACAAAGATTTGGAACGACTCACCATCCCAAGAATCAATTTCGTAGAAGCTGAATGAGATATTCACTTCACTCACATCACTTGGAATGTCGTAAGTTTTACTGACCGCTTCATCGCCACCAGTGCCACCAATGCGACCCAGCATGTCACCCGACTCAAAGCCTTGTGAGCTTTCAGTACCCGCATTCCAGCCATTTGAGCCAGACTCGAAGTTATCTGAAGCAATCACCAAGTCAGAGGCAATCGACAGCTCAGGCATATCAACCACAGATTGAACATCAATCGTCGCTTCTGCTGGTACTGTCGCTGTACCGTCATTCACGTCGAACGTCACATTCACATTGCCGTCAAAGTTTTCATTCGGTGCGAATGTGTAAGTACCATCGCCATTATCAACCAAAGAACCGCTGTCAGAAGCGACATTTTCAACCGACAAGTTGTCGCCATCAATGTCACCTGCATTTTGCAGCAGTTGCTCTTCTGTGAAGGTAAAGCTGGTGTCTTCCTGAGTGGTGAATTGTGGTTCACCAACTGTTGGCAAGTCATTCACAGGGTTAACCGTGAGATCTGCCGTTGCTTGAATCGTTGCATCACCATCGGTAATGTCGAAATTCAAATCAATGTCGCCATTGAAGTTCGCATCTGGCGTAATGGTAAAGCTACCGTCATCGTTTACAGTGACGGTCGCATCACCACCAACGGTCAGGTTAGCCGCTGTTAAGTCATCGCCGTCAACATCACTCGCTTGAGCAAGTAATTGCTCTTGGCTCAAGGTAATCGAACCATCTTCATCAATGCTGTATGCCAAGTCACCTGATACCGGAGCATCGTTAACAGGCAGAACATCAATGCTTGCGTTGGTCGCTACGGTTGCGCCATCTTCATCAGTCACGACAACATCAAGGCTTACATCGCCATCGAAGTTAGCGTTTGGTGCGAAGCTAAATGTGCCATCACCATTATCGGTAAAGATACCGTCTGAGCCGGTGTAGTTAACGCTATCAATCGCCACTTCACCTTCGATGTCTGAAGCGTTCGCCAACAGTTGCTCTGAACTGATGGTGATGACTTCGTCTTCGTTGACTGAGTAACTGGTTGAACCCGCAATTGGTGGATCGTTCACCTCAAGTACAGTAATTCCAGCTGTCGTTGCTTCAGTTGCACCGTCTTCATCGGTCACAACAACATTTAGACTAACTCCGCCATTGAAATTTTCGTTTGGCGAGAAGGTATACGTACCGTTTCCGTTGTCTTCGAATACACCATCGGCACCGGTGTAAGCCACACTATCAATCGCCACTTCACCTTCAATATCTGAAGAGTTAGCGAGTAACTGTTCGTTGCTAATGGTAATCGAGTTGTCTTCATGAACCGTGTAAGACGTACTACCCGCAACCGGTGGATCGTTCTCTGGTGTCACGCTCACATCAATATTGGCTTGAACCGTATCGGTACCATCTGATACATCAAAACTGAAGTTCACATCACCATTGAAGTTCTCGTTTGGCGCAAAGCTGTAGCTTCCGTCGCCATTGTCAGTAAGAACACCGTCGGCGCCAGTGTAAGTCACACCTTCAACCGATAGGTCATCCCCATCGATGTCTGTCGCACCTGTTAGCAGGTCTTCATCAGTGAAGTTCAAGACGCCATCTTCACCAATACTGAAGGCTTGATCTTGTGGTTGTGGTAAGTCATTAACCGGGTTAACAGTTAAGTCTGCTGTCGCAACTAAAGTGTCAGCACCGTCATTGATGTCGAACGTTAGGTCAATATCACCATTGAAGTTCGCATCTGGCGTAATGGTAAAGCTACCGTCATCGTTAGTAGTAACCGTTGCATCACCATCAACGATTAAGTTAGAGGCAGTAAGATCGTCGCCGTCTACATCATTCGCTTGAGAAAGAAGTTGTTCTTGGCTCAGAGTAATCGAACCGTCTTCCTCAACGCTGTATGCCAAGCCTCCCGATACTGGAACATCATTGATTGGTAGGACATCAACCGTAATATAGGTATCGACTTGAGCACCGTCTTCATCTTGAATGGTCACATCCAACTGCACTTGGCCGTTGAAGTTTTCATTCGGTGCAAAGCTACATGTGCCGTCACCATTGATTGAGAAGATGCCGTCTGGGCCATCGTAGTTGATCTCAACAAGTTGTACATCACCTTCGATATCAGATGCGTTCAATAGAACTTGAGTCTCATTGAAGGTCAGTACAGAATCTTCATCGATAGTGTATGACGTTGGACCAGCCACAGGAGGGTCGTTTACCTCAAGGACTGTAATACCCGCGGTAGTCGATACGGCAGCATCATCTTCATCAACCACGACAACATCTAGGCTAATTTCGCCGTTAAAGTTTTCGTTTGGAGAGAAGGTATAAGTACCGTTGCCGTTGATTTCCAACACACCATCACTGCCACTGTAGGTGACGCTATCAATTGCCACCTCCCCTTCGATATCCGAAGAGTTCGCTAATAGCTGTTCGTTACTGATCGTAATGGAGTTGTCTTCATGAACGGTGTAAGACGTGCTACCCGCCACTGGAGGATCATTCTCTGGCGTCACGCTGACATCAATGTTAGCGGTTACCGTATCGGTACCATCTGATACATTGAACGAGAAGTTCACATCGCCATTGAAGTTTTCGTTTGGCGCAAAACTATATGTGCCATCGCCGTTATCTGTGAGAACACCGTCTGCGCCAGTGTAAGTCACACCTTCAACACTTAGGTCGTCCCCTTCAATGTCCGTTGCACCCGTTAATAGGTCTTGGTCATTGAACGTTAACACACCGTCTTCACCAACTGTGAACGCTTGGTCTTGCGCTTCTGGACCATCATTCACTGGTGAAACGGTTAACTCAAGATTGGTAGAGACAACATCATCACCATCCGATACATCAAATGTGAAGTTAACATCACCGTTGAAGTCAGCATCTGGCGTTAATGTGTAAGTACCATCACCGTTATCGGTAATCGTAACGCTCTCATCATCAGTTGCTAAATTCAGAGCGGTCAGCTGATCGCCATCGAGATCGCGAGCATTAGCTAACAAGTCTTCTTGCGTAATGATGATAGAACCATCTTCTTCCACAGTTGCAGCAACAGGAAGTGCTTCAGGTGCATGTTCAATGTGGGCGCCTGTCGCGTTAATGTAGATGGTTTGAGAGACCGTTTCAGAATCATCATTCGATAGCTCTGTTGCGGTTGCTGTTACATGAACTTCAAGCTGTTCGTTGAAGTCTTCTGGTAACTGGATTTGTAGTGCATTTTCGATAGCCGTTGTTGGTAGGTTCACCGTACCATCAGGACCAACCGTCACTTCACCACTGTAGATTTGGCTGTTCACTTCACCGACATCGATTGTGAAGTTGAAGTCTGAATAGTCAGCATCACCGCCACCATACAAATCTTCAAATCCGTAAACCAGCTCGCCGTCTTCATTAACCGTCGTGCGCGTATGTTCGATACCATCTTGGTTTAGCTGAGAGCTTGAACCACCATGGAATATCGCGTCACCATTCTGCCCTTGAACTACAGTTTCAGTTCCATCGGCAGCAACAAATACAAGTTGAGGATCAACCGTATCCATGTTTGCAGGCGAACCATCCGCTGCACGGAACTCGTACTGACCTTCCTGCATCGCGTCAAAGTCATTGTGCTGATGCCCGTTTGGAATCAAGAACAGGTTGAAACTTTCACCTTCTTCAACTTGGAAGCTGAACTGGTCTTGTCCTGGAACAAGGTCACCACCGCCTCCCACTTGTGATGCATTTTCATAGACAACTTCAACACCCGTGATGTTGCCGTCTTCGTCAACTTTGTAGTAACCCGCTGCGTTTTGGTAACCTGCCGTTTCACCTTCAAACGTTACTGTAATTTCAGTGTCGTTGTAACTGGTGATACCGTTCTCTTGGTCATTCAGAACGCCTTCGTTATCGTATTGAATAACCGAACCTTCTGGCACACCATCTACAGTTACGGTAAGTGTTTCAGACAAGTCTTGGTCGACAAGCGCCGCTGCAATATTCAGTTCAACAATGCCGCCTGGCTCTACCAAAATCGCTTGGTCATCGACGTTAACGCCATCGCTATCGGTAATCACAAGATCCGGCGCATCTGCAACCGCTTCAATGTGAACATTGAGGTCTTGCTCTACTTCAGTTGTGCCATCGGTAACTGTAAAACTGAACTGTAGATCACCACTAAAGTGCTCTTCAGGAACGAAGCTGAACGTGCCATCGCCGTTATCGGTGACTGTGCCTTCATCACCAGAGTAATTGATGCTAGTAACGCTTAAGTCGTCGCCATCAATATCAATCGCACCACTCAACAGATCTTCTTGAGTGAACAGGATGCTGCCATCCTCTTCAATGTGGTACATGCCTGGAGCAACGATTGGAATGTCATTCACCGGATTCACGGTCAATGTCATGTCATTAGACGTGCTCAGCTCACCGTCGCTCACCTCATAAGTGAATGCGATATCACCATTGAAGTTTTCCGAAGGCGTCACTGTGTACGTGCCATCACCATTATTTACGATGGTGGCGTTTGGATCATTGGTTTCCAGCGCACTCGCAAACAGCTCATCACCATCTTGATCGCTCGCGCTTTCCAACAACATCTCTTGCGTAACGAGAATTGAACCATCTTCGTCGACATCTGCAACCATTGGCGTCGCTTCTGGCGTGTCATTGACGAACTCAACTTTTAGGTCGATGTTTCCCGCCACCACCTCCGTGCCGTCGCTCACATCAAACGCTAAATCAACATTGCCGAAGAAGCCCTGCTCTGGCGTTAATGTGTATGTACCGTCACCGTTGTCCGTGACTTCTACCGTGTCGCTCGCGCTAGTCACATTCACAACAGACAGCTCATCGCCTTCAACGTCTGTCGCTTGTGCTAATAGCTCAGCTTCGGTAATGGTGATTGCTTGACCATCTTCCGTTGTGAAAGACATATCCGGTACGTCTGGCGCATCGTTGATTGGATTTACGGTCAGGTTAAGATCGGCTGCCACTGTCTCAATTGCGTCAGTGACATCGTAAGTGAATTCAATCTCACCAAAGAAGTCTGCACTTGGTGTGATTGTGAAGCTACCGTCTGAGTTTTCTACAATAACCGCATTTGGATCGTTGGTCGCAAAGTTAACCGCTTCAAGGTTGTCACCATCGACATCGGTTGCATTCGCCAACAAGTCCTCTTGCGTAATGGTGATTGAACCATCTTCATCAACCGCCGCTTCAATTGGGCCGCTAACTTCAGGGCCTTCGTTGACAATTTCAACGTCGACTGTTGCAATGCTTGGCGCGCTTGCTTGACCATCACTAATATCGAAGGTCAGATTCACTTCACCAGAGAAGTTCTCTGCAGGCTCGAAGGTGAACGTATTATCGCCATTATCTGTTAACGTACCTTGCGTTTGGTCTGCAAGTAATAGGTTTTCAACATGAAGAATGTCACCATCAACATCGGTCGCACCAGACAATAGGTCTTTCGCTTCGATGATCATGGAGCCGTTTTCAAGCATTTGGGTGTGTAGCGGCTCACCTGGAACAGGAATATCGTTGACTGGTATAACTGTTAGATCTAGGTGCGTTGCTACTTCATCGGTGCCATCGAAGACTTTGTAATCGATGTCGATTTCACCATTGAAGTTTTCATTCGGCATGAAGGTAAACGTGCCATCGCCGTTGTCGACCAAGTCACCGTGATCACCACCGTAAGTGATGTCAGAAATAGACAGCGTATCGCCTTCCACATCTGTAGTGTTCGCCAATAAATCATCAGCACTGAAAGTAATACCTTGGTCTTCGTCTGTCGATAGCACCATTGGACCAGAAACGATTGGCGCATCATTCACCGACTCGAAGTTAATGTTAATGATGTTGTCGTCGGTCAATTCACCATCGGTAACTTGATAACCCAGTTCGATTTCACCATGGAAGTTTTCATCCGGTGTTACCGTCCAAGTACCATCACCATTATCAGTCAGTGTTGCATGCTCTGAGTTTTCACCCACCAGCTCTAGATTTTGAATATCAAGGTCGTCGCCATCAATATCAGAGGCTTGTGCCAGTAGCTGTTCTTCTGTAATCACAACAGAAGCAAACTGAGCAGAACCTTCCGTATCGATAGTGATATTTGGAAGATCAGCCGTTAGCTCGATTTCGTTGTCACCCGCATGGATGTTCAACTCAACCGTTTCAGTGATTTCAGAACCGTCTACACCAATCGAAGTAAACACGGCTTCATCATGACAGGTTTGTGACACTGTCATGTTTTGAACGACGTAAGTACCATTTCCTTGTACCGTGCCGAGTTCAAAGTACGACACAGGTTCAGAGACGGTAAGCGTGTAATCAGTCTCGTAACCACCACGATCTTCTTTGTGGTAAGTCATCGAGTCAATTAGGTCGCCATCCTCATTGAATGCTTTAATTTCTACTTCTGTAAAGTGACGTGAATCTTCCATGAACCAACCACCTAAACCATCTAGGTGGAAACTAATTTCGTTGATGTCTTGGCCTTCAACTGAAACAGTCAGTTTTTCATCACCACTCAGCCCTTGGCGATCGGTATCACCAAGGCCGTGACCAATGTGTGTGTTACCATTCCAAGCGCCAAGTGGATCATCGTTACTTTGAACCGTTACCGTTAAGTCGCCATCCGAGAACTCACGCGTGTATGGGTCTACTTCTGTGCCCCAATCGTCTACGCTCGCATTATCGTCAAAGGTACCAATTTGCGTGGTATGTGTTCCTTCAGCCAGAGCATCCTCACTTGGAACAAAGCGTACTTCTGTATCAGCAGGTACTTCTTGTCCGACTTCCAGTACTACCCACTCATTGTCAAGATTTGCTTCGATGATGCCGTTTTCTGGTGCTTGATCTAGGCGCAGTGCCGGCTCTTCACGAAGCGTCACACCAACCGTTTGGTCTTCTTGTGCTTGAATGAAGATTTCTTCGTCCGCTTCTGGCGCATCATTAACTGGGTTAACCGTTAAGTCGAGTGTGGTTAGAACTTCATTGTCACCATCACTGATGCTGTATGTGAAGTCCAACTCGCCATTGAAGTTCTCTGTGTGCGTGATGGTGAATGAACCATCGTCATTAGTAACAATTGTTGCGTCTGGATCGTTGGTTTGTAAGTTAGATGCCGTTAACTCATCACCTTCAACGTCAGTTGCATTCGCAAGTAACTGCTCTTGAGTAATGGTAATTGAATTATCTTCGTCTACCTCAGCCTGAATGCCAGACGTTTCAGGACCGTCATTCACGGCAATAACATCAATGCCAGCTGTGGTTGTCGCCGTTGCACCATCTTCGTCAACCACAACAACATCAAGTGAGATATCACCGTCGAAGTTTTCATTTGGTGTGAAGGTGTATGTGCCATTACCGTTATCAACGAATGAGCCGTCATCACCAGCGTAACTAACACTTGATAGAGCAACATCACCTTCAACATCGGAAGAATTTGCTAATAACTGCTCATCACTGATGGTGATTTGGCCGTCTTCTTGAACTGTGTAAGACGTTGAACCTGCGACTGGAGGATCGTTCTCTGGCGTCACGCTGACATCGATGACAGCAGCCGTTGAGCCCGTACCATCAGAAACATCAAATGAGAATTGAACATCGCCATTGAAGTTCTCGTTTGGTGCAAAGCTATATGTGCCGTCGCCATTATCGCTAAGAACACCATCTGCACCTGTGTAGAGCACGTTTTCAATCGACAGTTCATCACCGTCAATATCCGACGCGCCAGCAAGCAGGTCAGCATCGGTGAAGAGTAGTGTGCCGTCTTCTTCAATTGAGAACTGTTGATCTTGCGCTTGTGGCAAGTCATTCAGCGGATTCACGGTAATGTCTAGGCCAACTTGAACTGAACCACCGTCGTTATCGATGATATCGAAGCTTAAGTCTAAGTCGCCGTTGTAATCAGCGTCTGGTGTAATCGTATAGCTACCATCGTCGTTTTGTTGGATGGTCGCGTTTTCATCGGTCGACAGGTTAATAGCTTCTAGGTTTTCGCTATCAATATCACCCGCTCGAGCTAGCAATTGATCCTGGCTCAGAGTGATCGAGCTATCTTCATTAATGGTATAAGCCAATTCACCAGAAGTCGGTGGATCGTTGATAGGTAGTACATCAACATTAATATGAGTATCAACCGTTGCGCCGTCTTCATCTTTAATGGTCACACCCAGTTGAACTTGACCATTAAAGTTTTCATTGGGTGCAAAGCTACATGTACCATCACCATTTACGATAAAGATTCCGTCCGAGCCGTCGTAATTGATGCCGACTAGCTCTACATCGCCCTCAACGTCAAAGGCATTCACTAAAATCTGAGATTCGCTGAATGTAAGAACAGAATCTTCGTCAATGGTGTAAGACGTTGGACCTGCAACCGGTGGGTCATTTACTTCTAGAACAGCAATGCCCGCGGTGGTTTCATCAATCGAACCATCTTCATCAGCAACAATCACGTCAAGGCTGATATCACCACTGAAGTTTTCATTAGGAAGGAAGGTATAACTGCCGTCACCGTTGTCTTGGAACACGCCATCTGTGCCGCTGTAGGTCACGCTATCAATCGATACCGCGCCTTCAACGTCAGATGAATTTACTAACAATTGCTCATCAGAAATAGTAATGGCATTGTCTTCGTTCACCATATATGAGGTAGAACCCGCAACTGGCGGATCGTTCTCAGGCGTCACGCTAACGTCAATGTTGGCGCTGACTGTTTCTGTACCATCAGACACATCGAAACTGAAGTTCACATCACCATTGAAGTTTTCATTTGGCGCAAAGGTATAAGTACCATCACCGTGATCGGTCAGTACGCCATCGCCGCCTGTATAGCTAATACCTTCTACGGTTAGGTCATCACCATCAATATCGGTGGCACCGGTAAGTAGATCGGCATCTGTAAATTGCAGCGTGCCGTCTTCTTCAATACTGAATTGTTGGTCTTGAGGAGCGGGTAAATCGTTAACTGGATTAACAGTAAGATCTGCAGTTGCTTGAACCGTGTCAGTACCATCAGTGAGGTTAAATTGAATATCAATGTCACCATTGAAGTTCGCATCTGGCGTAATGGTAAAACTACCATCATCATTAGCGGTTACTGTCGCGTTACCATCAACCGTTAGGTCGCTCGCAGTTAGGTCTTGGCCTTCAACATCAGACGCCTGAGACAACAACTGCTCTTGGCTCAATGTGATTGAACCATCTTCGTTAACGTTGTACGCCAAGTCACCCGATACTGGCGCATCATTAATTGGCAGAACATCAACATTGATGACAGTATCAACTTCTGCACCGTCTTCATCACGAATGGTCACATCAAGCTGAACTTGGCCATTAAAGTTCTCATTCGGAGCGAAGCTACAAGTACCATCGCCATTAACCGAGAAGATACCATCTGGGCCATCGTAGCTAATACCAACAAGCTCAACGTCCCCTTCAACATCAGAAGCATTAAGTAGCACTTGCGACTCATTGAATTTCAGTACTGAGTCTTCATCAATGGTGTAAGACGTTGGGCCTGCAACTGGCGGATCGTTCACTTCAAGAACGGTAATTCCAGCGGTTGTGGCATCGGTTGCACCTTCTTCATCGGCAACCACTACATCTAGAGCGATTTCACCATTGAAGTTCTCGTTTGGTGAGAAGGTGTAAGTACCGTTACCGTTGATTTCAAGGACACCGTCACTACCAGAGTAAGTCACGCTGTCTATGGATACATCACCTTCAATATCTGAAGATGTTGCCAATAGTTGGGCATCAGAAATGGTAATCGAATTATCTTCATTCACCGTGTAAGACGTTGAACCTGCAACTGGCGGATCGTTCTCAGGAGTCACGCTAACATCAATGTTTGCAGACACCGTATCGGTACCGTCAGAAACAACAAAATTAAAGTTTACGTCGCCGTTGAAGTTTTCATTTGGAGCAAAGCTATATGAGCCCTCACCCAGGTCTGTTAATACGCCATCAGTACCTTCATAAGTGATACCTTCAACAGTTAGGTTATCACCTTCAACGTCTGTCGCGCCTGTAAGCAGATCCGCGTCAGTGAACTGAAGAGTACCGTCTTCTGCAATACTGAACTGTTGATCTTGAGGGACTGGTAGGTCGTTAACTGGGTTAACTGTTAAATCTGCTGATGCTTGAACCGTATTGGTACCATCTGAGATATCGAAGCTGATATCGATGTCGCCATTGAAGTTTTCATCTGGCGTGATGGTGAAACTGCCGTCATCGTTAGCAACTACTGTTGCATCGCCATCAACCGTTAGGCTGCTGGCTGTCAGGTCATCACCTTCAACATCTGATGCTTGCGATAAAAGCTGTTCTTGGCTCAAACGGATAGAACCGTCTTCGTCCACTGAGTAAGCAAGGTCACCCGATACTGGCGCATCATCAACCGCCGTTACACTCACATCGATGTTCGCAGACACCGTATCGGTACCGTCAGACACATCGAAGCCGAAGTTTACGTCTCCATTGAAGTTTTCATTCGGAGCGAATGTGTAAGTACCATTACCGTTATCAGTAAGGATACCGTCACCACCGTCGTAGGTCACACCTTCAACAGTAAGGTTGTCGCCTTCAATGTCCGTTGCGCCTGTTAATAGGTCGGCATCGGTGAAGATGAGTGTGCCATCTTCTTCAACGCTAAATTGTTGATCTTGAGGAACGGGCAAATCATTAACTGGGTTAACCGTCAGGTCTGCAGAAGCTTGAACTGTGTTGGTACCATCGGAGATATCGAAGCTGATATCGATGTCGCCATTGAAGTTTTCATCTGGCGTGATGGTGAAACTGCCGTCATCGTTAGCAACGACTGTTGCATCGCCATCAACCGTTAGGCTGCTGGCTGTCAGGTCATCACCTTCAACATCTGATGCTTGCGATAAAAGCTGTTCTTGGCTCAAACGGATAGAACCGTCTTCGTCCACTGAGTAAGCAAGGTCACCCGATACTGGCGCATCATCAACCGCCGTTACACTCACATCAATATTTGCGGACACCGTATCAGTCCCGTCAGACACATCGAAGCCGAAGTTTACGTCTCCATTGAAGTTTTCATTCGGAGCGAATGTGTAAGTACCATTACCGTTATCAGTAAGGATACGGTCACCACCGTCGTAGGTCACACCTTCAACCGTAAGGTTGTCGCCTTCAATGTCCGTTGCGCCTGCTAATAGGTCGGCATCGGTGAAGATGAGTGTGCCATCTTCTTCAACGCTGAATTGTTGATCTTGAGGGACTGGTAAATCATTAACGGGGTTAACCGTTAGGTCTGCAGAGGCTTGAACTGTGTTGGTGCCATCTGAGATATCGAAGCTGATATCAATGTCACCATTGAAGTTCTCATCTGGCGTAATGGTAAAGCTGCCATCGTCGTTAGCAACGACTGTTGCATCGCCATCAACTGTTAGGCTGCTAGCCGTTAGGTCATCACCTTCAACATCTGATGCTTGCGATAAAAGCTGCTCTTGGCTTAAACGAATCGAACCGTCTTCATCTACTGAGTAAGCTAAATCACCAGAAACTGGCGCATCATCAACCGCCGTTACACTCACATCGACGTTTGCGGACACCGTATCGGTACCATCAGAGACATCAAAACCGAAGTTTACGTCACCGTTGAAGTTTTCATTCGGAGCAAAGGTGTAAGTACCATTACCGTTGTCGGTAAAAATACCGTCGCCGCCATCGTAAGTCACACCTTCAACCGTTAGGTTGTCGCCTTCAATGTCCGTTGCACCGGTTAGTAGGTCTGCATCAGTGAAAACAAGCGTGCCGTCTTCTTCTATTTCAAAGGTTTTATCTTCTGGTACAGGTGCGTCATTAATAGGACGAACCGTTAAATCAATTGCGCTGCTTACGGTTTCTTGACCGTCACTAATATCAAAAGTAAGGTCAAGCTCACCATTAAAGTCAGCGGAAGGTACAACTGTGAATGTACCGTCACCATTGTCTTGAACCGTTGCATCTGCGCCGACTTGAACGTTTGAAGCAACCAGCTCATCGCCATCTACATCACTTGCGTATTCGAGTAATTGTTCTTGAGTGAATGTTATGGATCCATCTTCATCGATGATGTAAGCCAGGTCTTGTTGAGCTTCTGGTGCATCATTTTCACTTTCCACTTTGATTTTAAACGTTTCGCTTACCGTCTCAGAATCAAAGTCATCTTCTACTTCACTGATAGTCTCTTCGTCAGAAGCTTGAACATCAACGGCGAATGTCTCTTCTACCGTTTGTGAATCGAGATCATCACCGACTTGTTGCTCACCAGAGGTAGAAGAATCAGCACTAGGCGCAGCTGACGTTGTTACTGCTTGGCCTTGTTCTTCATTACCTTCAGCGCTCGAAGCACCTCCAGAACCTGCGGTATTTTCACCACCGACAGCTTGCGCGCCAGCACCCGCTCCGCCCCCACTACCGGCAGCATTCTCTGAGCCAGCTTCAGAAGCCGCACCACCGACTACATTGGATTGAGCTGCATCTGAGTCTCCATCGCTTTCTGGCGTCTCTTCTTGAACAGCCCCACCAGAAGCAGACGCATCTTCTGCATTACCTGCGCCACTTGGATTGTCTTCTAGCGCTTGGTTGATTTCGTCTGCCGCATCCGTGTTTTCAGCACCCGTCGCGATTGTCGACGCAATCGTATTCTGTTGATTTTGCTGTTGGGAGGGCGTACCCGCGTCGTTCGTGTCCGTTTGTTCTACCGCGTCATTTAGATCTTCGTTTTGGTTGTTTTGGTTATTTTCGCCTGCCATTACAGCCTCCGTTGCTACTAGCTAACTGATCGTATTTAGAGGCATTAAAGGACACCATTTTGAAAAACCAAGTTTTTATACAACTTTTTTCATATTTTTCTTTTTATACATAAAGAATGAAAAAAAATTTGAAAACTGTCTTTAAAGATCCTTAGTTATTGTGATTAAAGCAATTAAGGCAGTGGAATGATGATAGACATGACGAATTTGTTGCGTTCAATCGGCAACAACCACAAAGGGCTGCAATTGTTGTTAGGCGACTTTTATCAAGATTTTTCAGACGCAGATATGAACATAGATACTCTCCATGACAAGCAGCGTTTTGATGAGCTCAGCAGTTACTCAAAAAAACTGAAAAGCATCTTAACTTTGCTCTGCGACCAAGACCTACCACCCAAGATGGCCAAATTGGAACATTTGAGTAAACACCACTTCCCTGCGCCTGAAGCGCTTTTAGAGGATGTAAAAACTGAGCTACAAAATGTCAATCGACAGATCAATCACTTGTTGGATATTAAGGAAGTAATAGATGACAAGTCATCGAGGTAGGTCATGAGCAATAACCAAATAGAGCATCACCTTAGAAAAGCGCTCGTTTCTAATAACGAAGCGTCTAAGGTAACAGCGGATGACACCATCGTGCTCGCCAGTGCCATGACCAGCGTTCACAAAACGTTGCTCATCATCTTTCTGCTCGCTTTGGTCGCTATCGCTGTAGCGTCACAAGCACGTATCGACATTGTCGTTTCTGTGCGCGGTGAATTGCTACTGGAATCCGACGTCGAGAAAGTTCAACACTTAGAAGGCGGCATATTGGAAGAGATGTTAGTCCGAAAAGGAGAAGTTGTTTATGAAGGACAACCAATCGCACGAATACGCTCATTAGACCGCAACACACAACTCGATACCGTGAATACCGAAATTACTCAGCTAGAGCTAGACAAAATTCGTTATGAAAGCCTGCGTGACATGATCGAACCAAACTTTGCTTCTTACATCGAAAGGTTTCCGGAACAAGTTCAGGTAAACATGAATACGTGGCAGCAAGAGTTCTCTAAAAACCGCTCTAACGAAGAGCTCATTACACACGATATCAAACACAAGAGTTCTCTGATTAAATCGATGCTTAAGCGTCGTAAAAGTTCAGAGAACCAACTATCGCTCATTCGCAAACAACTCAACATCAAAAACACGCTTTATAAAGAAGAGATGGCTTCGTATGTCGACGTTCTGAACATGAAAGTACAAGAATCCAATATGGTACGTGAGATTGAAAACCTCGATGAGTCGGTCATGAATGAACGTTTTCAGCTCGACAAACTTGAAAAGCAGCACCGAGACTTGGTTGAGAATCGAAACTCAGAGTACCAAGCACAAATCATTCAGGCGAATAAAGACCTCAAGCTTAAACGAATCTTACAACCACAACATTCCGACAAGGTTGATCGATTAGTCGTCTACTCTCCGGTTGATGGTGTGGTCGATAAATTGCACTTCAACTTCCGCTCGGCAGTAATTCCACCAGGTGAGAGTATCGCTGACATTGCACCGATTAATAACTCCCTACACGGAGAAGCAAAGATCCCTCGTAAAGACATGGGGTTTGTTGAAATTGGTCAGGCTGTGAAAGTAAAAATGGACACTTATAACTTTGCAAAATACGGATTTGTTGAGGGAACGATCGCCTCAATCAGCCGTTCATCATATGAAGAGGAAGATGCCGAATTCTATTTAGCAGAGATCGAAATTGACCGAAACTTTCTTGAGCGAGGAGGCACACAATACAAACTATCGCCTTACATGGAATTTACCGCCGATGTAAAAACAGGCTCGCGTCGCGTAATCGAATACGCAGCGAAACCTGTGATGTCTGCCATTGAAGATGCATTCGATGAGAGGTAGTCAATGAGCGGAAAACCTTCATACAACATTTCAGTTCCAGCGCTACGTCTTAGCATAGGGTTTAGCGTCGTACTGGCGGCGCTCGCTTTCTATTTGTACTTTTCTTGGTCAAAAGTAGATTCCGTCGCGCAAGTGCAAAACGCCCCGCTGCTGATACAAGCCCAACAGTTAAATCAAACCATAGAGCTCGATATTCAAACCTTACAGCAATGCCTAAAAGCTAATAACTGCAGTACCCGTGAATTGAACCTTTCTATTTTGAAAGGTGAAATTGATGAATTTCGGTCTTTGGCTTCATTGAACAAAACCGAATTCAGTTTGGTTGGTGCGACCGAATATACGCAACTTGAATTGGCGATTAACCGATTTTCTGACAGCGTGAAAGCCCGTAACGATGTTTTGGACTTGTATTTATCACTGACTAACAACTACCTACAAATGGATGATAACTATCGCACCATGTTTAACAACCATGCGAGCGACTTGATGTCTGAGAAAAACGAGTTCTTTATCTGGTTGTTTATGGTGGTTCTGATATTAACTGTGATTACGGTTTTATCTAACTCAGTCGCGATGTTGAAACTGAAGAAATCCAGTTCGAATGAACGAGAAATCGACTATGAATTCGATGCTCTGTACCAAGAGCTCAAACACTTAGATTTACAAAGACTAGAAGAACTTCTTAACGAAGTAAGCATCAATCCTAAACAACGCCAGATTTACTCTCACCTCAAATTGATCTTCAGTAAATTAGAAGACCAGAAGCGCAACAACGACCTCTATAAACAGCTGTATGCGCTAATCGGCTATGAGATTCGTGGAATCACCAACACCATTAATGGTGGTGTGCAATATCTCGTTCAAGAAACCGATGAAAATGGTGTATTGATGGCGAAAGATATTACCTCTGCGTGTAACACCTTATCTGAGCTCGCTGAAAACTATAACCGATTGATTTCACAAGGGACAGAAAGTAAATCGAAAGAGTTTTCGCTTCTGAGCGTGTTGTCTGAGTTGATGATTCATATCAGCGCAAAAGTGCAACGTAATGAAGGTCAGCTCGACTGCTTTATTTCTGACAATTTACCCAATCGTGTTGAAGGCCAATCCACCAGCTTGTTCTGGATACTGTTCTTACAACTTTCCAATGCCATTCAACTCAAGTCGAATAAGAAGTTATTTGTGACGATAGAGTCCGGCGCCGCTTCTGATATGGAAAATACGCGTGTCACCATTAATCTCAACTTCCTATCAACACTTGATGTCTCGGTTGCCAAATTGAACAAGCTGCATTGGAGTGCACACAAAGACCATACCGCCAATACAGATGACTTGGCGAAAAGCGTATTGAAAGATTACGGGTATTACGAAAGCCATTGGTTCCAATCGGGCACTCAGGAACGTTTCCAGATCGAGCTTGATCTAAAAGCTAAGAATTTCCACACAGAGAAAACTCGCTTCGACGGCAAGCGTTTATTACTCTGCGCCAACACTCAAGTTCGCATTGATGTGATGAAGAAAATGCTTTCGAACTTAGGGCTTGATATCACCGAGGTTCGTACCGCAAATGAGCTATTTTCAGCAGCGAAAACCTTCGGTGAATACGATGCGATTATGCTGACTGATACGTTTGAGGCAAACAAGTTGCCATCGCTTTGTAAAACGGTGAAATCCCAACTTAAAAATCACCCACATACCAAGCTATTGCTATCAGTAACCAGCACCCAACACGCTCAAGAGTGTCACAGCTTCGTCGATAAAATCATCAACTCCCCTGCGATTCCTTATGAGTTCATCCCTAACTTGTTGACCATTATGGAAGCGGAAGCATCAGAAGAACAAATGGAGAACAGCTCATTCCTTATCGTAGAGGACGACCGAGTTCAGCAGATCTTACTTAAACGAATCCTGACCAAACAAGAGTATGAACCAGACACTGTGGGTGATGGTGCCGACGCTGTGAAACACTTCATGAATCAACGATCTGACATCATTTTCATGGATTGCATCATGCCAGGCATGGGCGGTATTGAAGCGACAAAGCGGATTCGACAGTTTGAACAAGAGAACGAGAAAAACCCTTGTACCATCATAGGTGCAACCGCATTGACCAGCAGTAACGAACACCAGGCTTGTATTGAAGCCGGAATGGATTACGTGATCAGCAAACCTTACAAGAGCGACCAAATCATCAAGGTGATCAACAAGTATGTGGCGGTACAGAAACTTAACTAGCAGCATTATGGCTGCGCTTGCACTCAGCACAACACTTTCAGCATCGGCGACGACCCTGCTTGAGGCGGTAGAGCTTGGCCTACAAAACAGTCTTTCTCTTCGTGCGAGCAACAAGGGGGTTGAAGAAAACGAGTACAACATTGGCGTCAGCCGATCTAAGTTTCTCCCTTCGCTTAATGGTGCAGCCGATACCACCTGGAACGAAAATGAAACCTTGTTATCAAGTGTGCCTGATGAGACCTCAAGCTATAACTCAAACAGCTACAGTCTTTCCCTTTCCCAATCAGTATTCAACCTTGGCGATATTTTCAAATACGGAACAGCAAAGCTCGACTTCAATATTGAAGAGATTAAACATGAGAACAAAATTCAAAGCACTATTTCGGAAATCGGTTCACAGTATTTTGAATACCTGAAAAACAACGCTCAAATCAAAGCGACTAAGGTTGAGCTTAAATCGTCTGAGACTCGTGAACATCAGATGCGACGTAACGTAGAGCTAGGAAATACAGCGGCCAGTGAACTGTACGAAGTTATTGCTCAAAAAGAAGGTGTGTCGAATCGATTAAGAACCTTGCAGAAAGATCGTCGTGTCATTCTTAACGGGCTGTCTATTCAAATTCAGTACCCTATTACGCCATCACAAGATATATATGAAAGTGTCCCGTTAAAGGAAATAAATGAAACCGAACAGCGCACGATCATGGATCAAGCCTTAAAGCTCAATAACGACTTGTTAGTAGCAAAGAAAAACGTCGAAAGAAGCCGAAGAAGCTTAAAAGAAAGCGGTTCGAACTTCTTACCTACCGTTTCGCTTTCAGCCAGCTATCGTCACGATGATGCCAATAACTACGACAAAACCGACATAACAGCGACCGGCGAAAGCAACTCAACAAGCGTAGGGCTGAATCTCGCTGTACCTATCTTGTCAGGTGGTTCTGACTATTATGGATATCAAAAATCTTCAACTGCCATTGAAAGAACTGAATTGCTTTACCAAGACTCGCTATACACCACACGCAACAGCGTTAACACATCAGTTCTCAACATTAACGATTTCTCACAGTCTATAAGCAGTTACGAAAACATCATTCGCGCTAACTATGCCTCTTACAAAGGTATCCAAAGGGCGTACCAGTTAGGCACGCGTACTATCACCGATTTGCTTGCCGCAGAAAGTAAATTGTTCAGCGCGTTAAGAGACTATGAAAGCGCACGTTACGACTACATCATCGAAACCATCAAGCTTGAGCAGGTTAAAGGCGTGCTTTCCGTGCAGTCTATAGAGAGTGTTATGCAGCTAATGTGTGACATCGAAGGTCGAAACAATCAAGAATTAGTGCCTAAACACCTGCTCTCAACGTCGTCTTTGAGAAAAGGAGTTAGCAATGCAAACTGAGCAATTTTCTCAAAAAATCAACATGGCAGATAAATGCTATCTGACTTTCTCGACAATCATTTCAACACTATTTGGTTTGGTGCTGCCCTTCTCGATTCTGATCATTTTCGACCGAGTCTTGCCCAACCAAGCACAAGACACGTTGTTCTTGTTGTTCGCGATTATCTTGATTTCCATCTTCCTCGACTACCATCTGAAAAGTCAGGAAGAGAAGATTTCTTCCGTAATCATGAGACAGTTTGAGACTAACTTAACCAACAAGGTCTTCCAATCCATTTGTTTGGCTGAAATTTCTAAATTTCGCCGCTTAGAACCAGGTGAATACCTAGAACGAATCTCAACCATTCCCGAACTTAAAACCTTTTTTGGTGGAGAATCGGTTCGAGCCTTAATCAACCTTGCCGTCAGCATAATAACCATCCTCATCATCGGTCTGATCAACATATGGGCTGGCGTTACGCTTTTGATTGCCTCGGCTATCTTAGCTATTTTCGCTTGGAGCCTATCTAAACAAAAGATTGATAGCCTACAAAACAAGTCTGATATTGAAGGTTTAACTACCTCTAAAATCATTGAAATCATCTCTAGCCCACTTGATATTAAAGCGCGAAACATGGAATACCGAGTTGAAAGTTTGATGACACAAATGGTCGAAGAGCGTGAAGTTGAGAACATCAAATATGAACAAATTGAATCGAATTTTGGTTTGATCTTGGCGCTGATACAACAACTCTCGATTGCTTGTGTGGTTGTGGTTTTAGCAACCGCGGTTATCAACATGGAATCAAGCCAAGGCATCATGGCAGCTATCATTATGCTGACCAACCGTTACTTCGCGCCTTACCAACAAGTAATGCGTACTGCGAGCCGCTGGGAATTAAATAAGCTCCATATACAACGTATCGCGGAACTACTTGAACTGGCAGCCTCTGTTGAGCATCAACATGAGACAACAGAAGTTGAACGTATTTCAATCAAGTACTCTGACAAACAACGTATCGAGTTTGAACTGGGACAAGCCTACCTGCTCACAGGTAAGAGTGGTGCAGGCAAGACACACTTAGCCAACTGTATTACGCGACAAAACAATGATAGCAAACTAGAAATAATGATTAACGACACGCGTCTAGATGATGTTAACTACAACGTGTGGCGTAACAGCGTGCTAATGGTAGATAAAACCAGTTCGTTCGTAGAAGGATCCATTATTGATAATCTGACCTGCTTTCGACCGAGTTTGAATAACACTGCGTTTGCGTTATGTGAAACCATGAACATCAAAGCACAAATAGATGCACTTCCGGCCGGCTTTTACACTGAAATCAAAGGCCATATGCGCAATCCATTCTCGCGCCAAGTCGGTTACGCTTTGTTGTTAGTCCGCGCTCTGCTCGCCAGTAAACGCGTCTTAATATTCGACGACATCGATTGTGTCTTTGATGATGAATTTGCGCGCGTGGTGTTAACCAGTACCGCTTATCGTGCCAATGACAAAATCCTGATTATCGCCAGCAATAAAATGGACAAACTTAACCATCGCCTCAAACGTGTCAAACTTACGGGAGGTGAATAATGAGTATCCTAGTAGACTTCAACAATGTTCCACAGCGCGTAGCAGATTTTGAATCAAGCGGGTATGACGAACGCTACAACCAATCACCTCTGATTCGAGGGTTGGCCTACACCTTAATAGCTCTTGAATGGGAAGGGACTCCTTCTATCCTCAGTGACGCCTTTATTCCAAAACCGAAAGACAGCGATAGTTTTACCGCAACCATAGAACGCCTAGGGTATCGTTGTGATGTCACTAAGCTTAAAACACTCGAGAATATCGATAAGCACCCTCACCCATGCTTTATTGAGATAGAAAACCTTAATGCCATCTTTTTGGGGACCAAAGATGGCAAGTTGCTTTTGTTCGATTACACGAACAACAACACCATTGAATATCCAATGTGTAAGAAGCCCTGCTTACTGATTGCAATTAGTGAATATTCTCGTCTGTTTCGCGAACCCCCACCCGAATCCCAAGATAGAAGTAATTGGATAAAATACGCTTTTTACCGCTACAACAATGAACTCAAAAGCCTAATCATCCTGAGCTTTGTGATCAGTATCTTAGGAGCGTTGCAGCCTTTCTTCATTATGAGCGTGTATAACTTTGCACTCACCTCGAGTTCTCAAGCAACGCTCTATTGGTTGACCTTGTTTGCCGTCATTGTTGGTTTCTCGGAATACTTCTTTAAAAAGATGCGGGTCAACATCATTGCGACCTCCGGTAAAGATCTCGCGGTACACATATCCCAAGCCGTAATATCGAAGCTTCTTTGGCTGCCCTACGCGATGACATCAACCGCTGGGGTTTCATCCCAGTTAGCTCGCTTGAAAGATATCGACACCTTCCGTCGATTAGTGACTGCAGAATCCACCCTAAGCTATTTTGATATGCCATTTGTGATTGTATTCATCATTGCGATTGCTCTGATGTCTGGCACAGCAGCCCTTGTGGTGATGGGCGGCTTAATCTTGATGTTGGTGTTTTGTGTTTACTCACGCTATATCTACTCACAAGCCACATCTAAAAGCTCTCGAGCTAACGCGATGGTGTCTTACCAGTGGAATGAAATTCTTCGTGGCATCAAGACCATTCAAGGCTTGCCTCTACTACGTGTGGTTCAATCTCGCTTTAGCGCTTCGCATATGCAAAGTACCAGTGATGCCGAGAACGTAGCTGTGACAAACAGTAAAATTCAGGCTGCGGGTGGTAGTTTGATTCAAGTGATTGGTACTGCCAGTATCGTGACTGCAGTGATTGGAGTAATGGAAGGCACTTCAGATGCTGGTGCCATGCTCGCGACTGTTATTCTGGTTTGGAAAGCATTAGGACCAATCATGGGCATCTATAACTCAATTTCTAAATTTCAGTCCATCAAGGCTTCATCCGCACAAATAAACAATTTGATGTCGATGAATGACGATAAGCTAACGCTAGAGAAAAGTCCGCCTATTCGCCTGTTCCAAGGCAGTATTGTGGGCAGTGGTGTAAGCCACCGTTACACCGGGGCCGCAACAGGCTTAACCAACCTTGGTTTCAAAATCCCACCCAGTGCAAAAGTGGTCATCTGTGGCCCGACAGGTTGCGGAAAAACAACGCTAATTTCTATCATTGCAGGGTTGGAAGATCGCTATCAAGGCGCAGTGTCCGTCGATGGTTACAACATTAAGCAATTTAACAGTTATCGATATCGTACATCGATTAACTACATCCCTTTTAATCTACACATTTTTGAGGGCTCTTTAGAAACCAACTTCATTCTACACAATGGGCTCATTCCAACAGATAAGATGCAAGAGATGGTGAGCTTCTTCGAGTTAGATGAATGGCTACCAGAAGGCTTAGCAACACAATTAAGCGTGGATAAATGTAAAAGTCTTCCCAACGGAATTCAGCAAAAACTGCGCTTAGCGCTTGGCCTAGGTAACTGTGAGCAATCTCTGATCATCATTGATGAACCCTTCAACGGCTCTGAAAATGAAAATGAAAATGAAAATGCACAGTATTTTAATCGTTTGTTCACCGATAAACTTCTGAATAAAACGGTGATTTTTTCCACCAATGATCCTGGTTTGATCGCCACATCAAACATGAGTTTAGTCTTAGAATCAGACGGGAATTTGAAATATTTTGGCTTAACAGACAAATACTTAAACAGTTTGAGTTAAAACTTCAACGCTTATTCACAATTCACTCTTTAGATAAATGGATGTAATTGACAAATTCATAAGTGAGAGGGATGATTCAGTCTCAAAACATTGGTAACAAGGAAGCAAATGTACACTTTCGTTGCAGACAAGCTTGATGTAGCGTACTTATCCGCGATTCCTGAAGGTCATCAACTTCAGGACTGTGACGTACCCGAAGAAGAAATCGAACTCAGAGAGATCGTTGAAGTTTGATACGTGTGTGCATTCCTACCCGCTTTCAATCTTAAGAAAATTGACATCGCAAACAAAGCCGAGCTGTCCGTCATACAAACACATGCTTTGAATAACGATACAAATACGCTCGCTTTTTTATTAAAAAACAGAGCATATCGTGCCGCGCTAAAGCGAATGCTAGGAATTTGGACATTAGAGCCTTCAGCAAAAACGGTGTTAGAACAGCTTCTATTTGAAGTAACTCAAGACAAAAATCGTGCTCATTAGCGCGTCTTTTAGGTTACTCATCAATAAGCATAAAAAAATAAACCGACTGCCAATCGCTATAAACCACTAAAAACAGAATCCATTTCAAAATAAGCTCTGGAATCACAAGAACTTATACCCCTCCCACACTTCCACTAAATTTACAGTTTCAAAGTTTCCATATCATCATTTTTATTCTACTGTTTTGATATAAAAACAGTTGGATGGATCCTTATATGGCAATTACGGTCTGGAATAACCTTTCAGTCAAACATAAACTCTTTGGCTTAGTTTTACTTCCCATTTCACTACTGCTCTTTCTTGCTGGCAGACAAGCTTTTATCTTGACGACTCAGTTAACCGACTTTGAGCGAACGAATCAGTTATCAGCCTATCTTCAAGATATTTCGGTCCTGTATCGAAGTACATCAGCTTCTAGCCCTGAAGAGTTCGCGATGCAAAGCAGCCAAGTAAAGGCAGAATTAAAAAACCTATCCCCAATCATTTTTTTAGATGCTTCTGATGAGATGAATCAACTTGTTGCTGACTTTAGCGAAGCGACACTTTCTACGATGCAAGCTACCGACAGTTACGATAAATTGGACGCACTTGAATGGCAGAGCGATTTGTACAAACAATTACTGCTAGAGGTTGAAAAAGTCCCATTTGAAAACACCAAGCGGGAAATTCAACAACACCTCACGGCCTTGCAACAACTTGAATGGTTGATGTTTTGGTCGAACGAGGAATTCAAACTCGGTACCTCATTGATTGAGATATTCCAAAACAGCCAAGAGTACGATCCTGAACTTGCAGAGCAAATCGAAACATTGAGCGAAAGACAACAACTGTTTTTAGAACGCTTTGTTTCGTTGAATGCAAACGAACATCAAGTATCTTTAATGGTCGAAGTATTTAGAAATGATGTTTTCGCTCAGAGTCAAGAAATCAGAAGCGCTCTGCTAGACCTCAACGCAATCAACCAACTTACACCACAAGAAATATCTGTTGGCCTAGAAGCGATGAGTGCTCGACTTAACTTGTTGCAAAGCCTTGGAGGGGTAATTAAACAAGAATTCCAAACAGAAGTTGCTCAAGCGATTTCAGATGCCCAAATGGAACGAACACTGTTTATCTCCATCGTCGCCTTACTCGCCACCATTGTTATGGGCTTAACCTTGAGTCTGGCAAGACAAGTGACGAATAATCTTGGACTCGTCCTTAATTTTTTAAAAAGCGAAAACGATGAAACCCGCCCCTCTCTGGAAAAACTGATTCAAGGTAAGGATGAACTCAGTCTTTTTGCTCAACAGGTAGAACGACTAACCATCGAAAGAGAACACGCCAAAGAAAAACTAACCCTAGCAAAAGAAGACGCAGAAAAAGCGAAAGACCACGCCATACAAGCGAGCAAAGCTAAAAGTAGTTTCTTGGCCAACATGTCTCATGAAATTCGAACCCCTCTCAATGGCGTCATTGGTATTTCAGAAATACTGGCTGATACACCACTGACACCAACACAACGAGATTACGTTGATACCATTGAAACCTCATCTCAACTATTACTCAGCTTAATCAACGACATCTTAGACTTTTCTAAGATCGAATCCGGCATGCTGCTTATCAGCCCACATTCAGCATCCATTAGAGAGTCGATATATGACATCGCTTCTATCGTTGCACCAAAAGCAAAAGAGCAGAAAGTTTTGGTTAACGTCGATATCAGTCCAGACACCCCCGCTCGAGTGATGATAGACGATCATCGATTAAGACAGATCTTAATGAACTTTATGTCTAATGCGGTGAAATTTACTGCCGAAGGTGGGGTGACATTATCCATCCAGACTCTCAGCAATACTGAAAACAACGTAACCATTAGATTCGCAGTTAGGGATACCGGTATTGGTATCGATAAACAGCAGCAGAAACAGATATTCGAACCCTTTGCTCAAGAAGATGATTCAACTACACGTCAGTTTGGTGGCACGGGGCTTGGCCTGGCGATTAGTACGCAATTAGTTGAACTGATGGGTGGTCAGATTCAACTCGATTCCGTTAAAGGTGAAGGCAGTTGTTTCTACTTCGATTTAGAGTTACCCGTTGACTTAATGCTACCGAAGCCAAGCATTGCAACTGCCGATATTTACGTACTTGGTAACGAGAACGAGCTATCTAGACGCATAGAATGCGACCTCAATCTTTATGGTCTAAAAGTTACTCAGCAAACAAGTGATACGGCTGCAATAACAGAACAACTCGCTGCACAAAAGCACAATAAACCAATCACTGTTGTTTTCGCTGAAGACGATGCGTTCCAAGCCAGTGACTACTCGAATGACTTGGACAAGCTGCATCAGAATGGAATCACTATTTGTCTAATTCGTTCATTTCTTAGCGAACCAGCCGATATCGGAGACTGTGTTACAGCACAAGTATCGCAGCCCCTACTCGGCTTGCGGTTAATTAAAGCGGTTGAACTTTGTGATACACAAGGTCTAGCTGAATTATCAGAGGCTAGCCAAGCACCTTTAGAGATACAGCATAAAATTCTTATCGTCGAAGACAATAAAATTAACCAGAAGATCGCTGGTCTTCATGTTGGAAAAAGTGGTTTCGAATTTGAGTTTGCTAACAACGGCCAAGAAGCCATAGACAAGTTCACAGCAAACCCTCATTACGCTGCGATCCTGATGGACTGCATGATGCCCGTTATGGATGGTTTTGAAGCAACGAGTAATATTCGACGAATTGAACAAGAAACTCAGGCTACACGCCGTATTCCGATCATTGCCTTAACCGCCAGTGTTATTGATGACGATATTCAGAAATGTTTCGACGTAGGTATGGACGACTACGTACCAAAACCTTTCAAGTTCGAAATGTTAAAAGAGAAAATACTCACCGCAGTAGAAGCAATGCCGCTTCCTAGCGGGCATATCCCTCCAGCTACATCAAAAGCTTCAACCGTAACCCCGATTCACAATGCTAATTCAGCTAAACCAACGTTACCGGAAGAAGTCGATCAACAAACAGTGCCAACGAAATCCGAAAGAATATTGTTAGTCGAAGATAACCGGGTTAATCAAAAAGTGGCATCTGTAATATTAACTAAAGCGGGATATGCATTTGAAATTGCTGAGAACGGGCAAATCGCCGTTGATATGTATCAAAACGACAGTAGCTTCGACATTATTCTCATGGATTGCATGATGCCAGTTATGGACGGTTTCACAGCGACAAAAGAGATAAGAGAGCTCGAGAAAAATCTAGGTTTAAGAAAGACGCCTATTATCGCGTTAACAGCCAGTGTTATCGATGATGATATCCAAAAATGCTTTGATTCGGGTATGGATGGATACGTAGCGAAGCCAGTGCGAAAAGAAAAGCTATTCCACCAAATAGAAAGTGCGACTTGTTAGGAGAAACCAATGGATTGGATCAGAACGATTAACGCACTCTCTCGCAGAGTTGTGCTACCAACCGCAATTGGGCTGTTAGGGAGCTTACTCCTTTTCACCCCAGCGCATGCAGCGGAAGATTACGCCATTTTTTCTTTAGATTCTGGTTTTGAAGAGATATCAATAAACAAAGCCAGAAAGCTGTATCGAGGAAAAACCAAACGCCTGAACGGCAAGCGTGTAGAACTATCAGATTGGCCTGAAAACAGTACCGAAAGAGAAGATTTTTATCAGCTGTTACTTGGGAAAAATGCAGCTCAAATGAACGCGCACTGGGCTGGCTTATCTTTCTCAGGGAAAGCGCGTTATCCAAGAGAGATCAAACAGGCTTCAGCTGACAGCTTAGTTAATTGGCTGGACGACAAACCAAATCGTATTGGCTACTCACCGCTCTCTTCGGTTCCTCAAAATGCCAACGTTCTATACGTTATAAGTTCGGAGAAATAACATGAAAAAAATAATCACGTCAGTGCTATGTGCTTCAATTGCCTCTCCGGCCTTTGCCATTATTGAACTTACCGATAATTTGTCATTAAGCGGATTTGGCTCTACGTCTTGGGCAAAATCAGATAACGACAACCCTTTAATCATTAACCGCGGTTTTACTGATGAAAACTGTTATGACTGTGATACCACGTTTGGCGTTCAGTTAGATTACTACTACAACTCGTTCAGAGCCTCAGTACAAGTTGTAAAACCACCACAGTTTGAATGGAGTGACCCACAGTTAGAATGGGCTTACGTCGGCTATGAGTTTAATGACTTCGATGTCAGTGTAGGGCGATTAAGACTTCCACTCTTCCTTGCATCTGAGTATTACTATGTGGGTCAAGCCTACATGACAGCTAGACCGCCTACAGAGGTCTATAACAGCGTGCTTGGCATCACGGCTTTCAATGGTATCAAAGTGAGCTGGACTCATGATGTAAGCGATGAAGCGACCCTATTACTCTCCCCATTCTTCGGTATAAAAGACAATAATGAAGTTGATTTCAATTCGACAACCGAGCTTGAGTTTGAAACCAATCGAATGTTCGGAGCGAACCTACAGCTTAGTGGTGAAGATTACCGTTGGAACTTATCTTTCCTAGATTCAAATTTTGATCAAACGGTTAAAATCAAAAACATTGGCTCTCTTCCAACAGATGACAATCAGCATATCCAACTTTGGTCTTTGGGTGCAGAATATGAATTTGGTCAAGCTGTGCTTTCAAGTGAGGGGCAAATTAGCGACTTCTCATCATCGATGTATGCAAGTTTGGGCTATAGATTAAGTTCATTCACTCCCTATGTAGTTTACGGAGCAGAGTTTGATTCACACGAACACCTAACAGGAAACAGCTACCTAATTGGTGTGGATTACGATGTGTTACCAAACGTCTCTATCAATGGTGAAGTACAATATTTTGAAGCTCGTAAAACAAACGGTGCCTTTGTAGAAGATTTCTATCCACGGAGTGCCTTTGAGGATAAAGATGCCGTCCTTTACACCATCATGCTAAGTTTCGTTTTCTAACCTAGAATTAAACAATCGTCATTCAAATCAAAGCCCAAGATAACCACTCTACCTTGGGCTTTTTTATCGCTGTAATTTTTCAGTCCAACCTATCGAAACATAAACCATAACTATCGTTTCAATGGTGAATATTGAGATGGTTTTATTCCAATGTCAGAGCCGTCAACATTGTGTCAAAAGGCTGCAAACTCACGAACTTCACCGCCTTTATTCAGTCAACCTAAGAGCGAATAAACAGACACCTTAAACGGAGAACGCATGCGAATAGCGACTTTATCTTTAAGTTTGGTTTCAGCGGTCGGTTTCGCGGCCGAGCCAAATCCTTTTCCAATTACGCCAGATGAAAGTGGCGAAGAGTTTATGGTAAGTGCAACTAACCCATACGTGAGTAGTACTGGGTATTCGATACTCAAAAAAGGTGGTAATGCCATTGATGCAATGGTTGCGATGCAGATGACCATGTCGGTCGTAGAACCGGATATGACAGGGATTGGTGGTGGTACTTTTGCGCTGTTTTATCAACAAGACAAAGACCAATTTCTCGCACTCGATGGGCGTGATGAAGCCCCTTCAAGCGCCACACCCGATATGTTCATCGAAGATGGTGAAGCGCTCAGTCGCAACAAGATTTTAGGCCCTCGTTCTGTTGCTATCCCTGGAACACTCCGCTTGCTCTATAGCGCTCATCAACAATACGGAAAAATGCCTTGGTCTGAACTAGTTCAACCCGCCATAGATCTCGCAAGCAAAGGCTATGCGATGAACAGCTACACCTACGACATCGTAGTTCGTGAGCAAGAACGGTTGATTGAAGATCCAGAAATCAAAGCACTCTATTGGAATAGCGACGAGATTAAGCCAACAGGCACTTTAATGAAAAACCCAAAACTTGCCGATACGCTCGCGAACATAGCTCAGCGGGGTGATCAGTATCTCTATGGTGGTGAGTTTGGTAAACGAATCGTTGAGACGGTTAACAGCCGAATCGACTCAGACCACGCCAAGCTTTCTATTAAAGACTTCGAGCAATACAAAATGAAGCAACGTGATGTTATTGAAAGTGACTATCGTGGCAATAAGATTGTGTCATTTGGCTATCCTGCCTCTGGAGGCGTGATGGTTGCTCAAAGCCTTGAAATGTTAGAAGCCTACGACTTGGCAAGTATGTCGACAACGGATGTTGAACCATGGCGACTAATGACAGAAGCAATGAGAATCGCCAAAGCCGACCGAATCGCTTATGCAGGTGACCCGGACTTCGTTGAGGCACCCGTTACTGCCCTACTAAACAAAGCCTACATCGACGAGCGACGTAAACTCATCCCTGAAAAGGGCATAGCTAAAACCAAACCGAAAGCAGGCAAGTTATCCAATACTGAATACGCTCAGTATCAAGGGTTTGAGAGCCAAGACACTGGGCATATTTCCATTATCGACAAAGATGGTAATGCCATTGCAATGACCAGCACAGTCGGCACGGGAATGGGATCCGGAGTAATGGTCGATGGCGTGATTCTCAATGCACAAATGGCGAACTTCTCCACCAAGCCCACAATAAACGGTAAACCCACTCAAAATGCCATCGAAGCAGGTAAGCGTCCTCGCTCAGCGATAACGCCATTAATGGTGATGGATAAAAATGACAACCTGCGGTTAGTGGTTGGTTCACCTGGAAGCTCGCAAATTCCGGGGTATGTGTTAAAAACCGTCGTTGGCGTTCTGGATTGGGACTTATCCGCTCAGGAGGCGATTGATCTTCCAAACATCCAATACGGCACCAAGATCGACCGCACCAAACCTTATGACCCAACAGGTTTATTGGTCGAGAAGAAAACTTACGCTGAAATGTTGGTGCCAGAGTTTATTCAGCTCGGTTATCCAGTACATGTTATTCCTGTGGTCAGCGGCTTGAACGCCATTGAAATCAAAGATGGCAAAATTCATGGAGCAACAGACAGACGTCGTGCATCTAGCTCTATGGGTGAATAATTAGGCGAAATGAACAAAGTAATATAGGTGACTAACGATATAGGTGACTAACAATATAAGTGGACAGCAATAGAAATGGGTAAGTAATGAACTTGCCCACTTTTTCTTTTCCAACCTTTGTTTTGTCTAAGCATTAGGTGAATACAAAAAAGCCAGTCGAATATATCGACTGGCTTTTAAGTTTATGCGCTCAGATAATCTAAGTTTATGTACGCGGTTAATCTAAACTTACGTGCTTGAGCTCACTCGTTTTTCTTTTAATTGCTCAATAACATAGTCTGGTGCGACTTTACCTAGCTCTGTCAGGCAATCATCAGTTTTTTCATTACCGTAACGTACGTAAATATCACAAACCGCGTACAGTTGTTCTGGAGAACCAGAAATCAAATACGCTTTCTCGAACGATTTAGTCGATTTATCGATATCCAACTCTTCTTGTAATACCCCATTGAGATACCAATAGTAGCTGTTGTCTTTTGCAAGGTTAGCGGCGACCTCGATCTCTTGAGCGGCTTGTTTCTTTTCTTCTAAGCGAACTAAAGTCAGTGATTTAGAGTAATGCAGTGCCGCGTTGTTTGGCACTTGCTCAATACCACGATCTAACACCGCAACTGCTTCTTGATCTTTAGTTTGCGCTCTAAAGTTATCTGCATAGCTCAACCAAACTTGGGCGTTGTTGCCATGGGACTGCACTAGCTCAACATAAATAGTTTCCGCTTTTTCCCATTCGTTATGCCAACGTAAAACATCAGCAAACAACAATTGAAACTTTTCAGATTCTTGTGTTTCCAAAAATGTGATTAGCTCAGCAACAGGCTGTTCTATTTGAGCTTTCTGCTCGTCATCTAACGAATTGTAATCACGAACTAAATTGGATGTCGCTGTGTGACGCACCATTGAATCACTGTCTTGTAGCAAAGGAGAAACCAACGCCCAACGGTGCTCCAATTGATATGGTGCAGAACCGATAACCGACGCTTCACGAACTTCAGGGTTTTGATCCTTTAAGCCTCGCGCAACTGCCACCAGCGCATTCTGGCTTGGGTATGATGCTAGCTCCTGCAGCGCGCCAGTGCGGTTTTCAATGGACTGATTCTGATCTTGAGCCATGTAAGACAGCTGTTGAATACGCGTTTGAGTGTCCGTCATTTCGAGCACTTGATTGATATTTTGAACAGGTGCATCAACGGTTTCTTGAACGCTATTCGCTGCCATCGCAGACGTTGATATCAATGCGGACGTTGAAACCAATAAAGCAACAGCCGTCGCTAAACTCTTCTTCATCATAGTATTACCTTAAACTGGGGAACTTAGCCTGTCCTTAGACTCGTTTCTTATTAAATTTAATTAAGGTCTGCTGACCTAAAAAATCCGTTAAAACTTTGTCTCAAACGTCGCTTGTTGCACCTGTTGTGCTCGACGCGCCATCACTATTGAGTCACTGAATTTTCCATGAGCAACGGGATGTCCCATCGCTCGAGCGATGTACGCCATCGACTGATCAACATGAGCAAAGAACTTGTGCCAACCGGCACATAAATAGTTCAAGCCCGGTTCACCTGCACGAGTTTTAATAAAGCGATTTTTAGGACACTCTCCATGGCAGGCAAACTTATAGTCACATTGCTGACATTGGCTAGTCAGTGTGCGTGATTTCGCAAAGCCAAATTTCTGTTGGGGCGCGCTGTAAGCGAGATCCTCAAGCTTCTCATGATGAATGTTACCTATCTTGTATTCAGGGTATACATAGTGGTCACATGAAAATACGTCGCCGTTCGGCTCCATCGCCAACCCTTTTCCGCATATTTCATTCAAAGTACAAAGAGGATTTGGACGGCCAATCCATGTTTCTAGACTGGCTTCAAAATACTGAACAAACACTTTACCGATGTCGTTCTTCGACCACTCATCAAACACAGAAATAAGGAAATTACCCCACGCCAAGTCTGACACACACCACGATTCCATGATGGAATCTTTATGACCAGGGATCAGACGCTTGTCGCCTTGTTTTAATTGTTCGCTCACTTGAGATGTTTGAGGCGCAACCGTTCTAAAGGTTTTTTGCTCTACGATAGGAATGAACTGCATTTGCGGTGATTTAACTTCATCGCGTAAAAAGCGATACACCTCTAATGCATTTTGGCTGGTTAAATTATTCACACAGGTAAGCGTGGCGAACTTCACTTGATATTTGTGCAGCAGTTCGACTGCCGCCATTACTTGCTTGAATGTGCCACGCCCTGCTCTGTTGGTACGATAGGCGTTATGGAGCATTTCTGGGCCATCAATACTTAAACCGATCAGGAAGTTGTTCTTCGCTAAGAATTGCCCCCAATCGTCATTTAAAAGTGTGCCATTGGTTTGTAGGTCATTTGAAATCAACACACCTTGAGGTTGATACTTCTTTTGTAGCTCAACCACTTTTTCAAAATACGCTAAACCCAGCATGGTCGGTTCACCGCCCTGCCATGAGAAAATAATTTCAGGGGTATTTTGTCCTTCGATGTATTGTCGGATGTAAGTCTCCAACGTCTCATCATCCATTCTTGGAGAACTGCCTTTCTTGTACTCCAACAAATCTTGCTTACTTAGGTAATAACAATATTTACAGTCAATGTTGCACGCTGCGCCAATCGGTTTAGCCATAACATGTAAGCGCTTAGACGCTTTACCGTTATATTGTGGACCTTGAGTAATGTGCATGATTTACCTACCTATCTTAATGTCTTGTTCCCATCATAATTCCTAATAAAGTCAGTGGCATGTTATACCCTTTATAACCAATAGGAATGACCTTAAACGTTAGAATCACAGCCTATTTCGAACATTTGAGGCACGTGATGAAATTTTTCAATTACAAATATTTAGCAGCGATTAGCAGCGTTACCATGACAATTTTTCTGAGTGGCTGTGTAAGCGTGCCTACACACCCCATCGCCCAAAAAATTGACCAAGATATGGTGCTGGTTGAAGGTGGTACATTCACCATGGGTTCAAACAACTCTGACGCAACCAAAGCCGAGCGACCCGCGCGTAATATAACTGTAAATAGTTTCTACATTGCAAAGTTTGAGGTAACTCAAGAATTGTTCGAATCTGTTATGGGTTCATCTCTCAGTTACTTCCAAAACCCTCAGGTTCCAGTCAATAACCTCAGCTGGCAACAAGCTAACTATTTCGTTGAGCAACTGAACGAATTAACGGGCGAGGAATACCGCCTTCCAACTGAAGCCGAATGGGAATTTGCAGCGAAAGGTGGTAACAAAAGTAAAGGCTTTACTTACAGTGGTTCCAACAACTTAGATGATGTTGCGTGGTACTCAGCAAATTCTAAAAATAGCGCACATCCTGTCGGGCTAAAGAAGCCAAATGAACTAGGCTTATATGACATGAGCGGAAATGTTGGAGAGTTTGTGATTGATGCCTTCGATGACACCTTCTATCGATTCGGTCCAACAGACAATCCTAACAACGCAAAACACAGCGACGTTGGTTTATCACATAAATCAGTTCGCGGTGGCAGCTTTGCGTATGACAAAAATGAATCTGAAAGTTACCGTCGTGACTTCGCAAGCCAATCGATCACTATGTCGGACATGGGCCTGCGCCTAGTGAAAGATACCGACTAGTTACCAGCGCAAGCTCGTTACAGATCATAACTAGTTACTGATGAAAACCGCGAACGAATTAAGGCTGAAACGAGTAAAAAATTCGACAAGTAAAAGATACAAGCTAACGAAAAACCCTATGGTCACTGAACAGAGGTCTGCCTCTGTTCAGTGTCCAATCCAGGTCATTTGAAGTAACGAAATCACATCGAAGAAGGACACTCTATGCAATACACCAAAATTTCTGGCTTAACACTTGCCGTGCTTTGTGCATTTCCAGCGTCGGCAGCCGATAAGCCAGACCTAGTCCTACAAATCACGGTAGATGGCCTACGTGCAGACCTTATAGAGCGGTATAAGCACAACTTCGGTGAAGGTGGATTTCGATATCTAATGGACGACGGTACTTACTACACCAATGCAAACTACCAACACGGCAACACAGAGACCATTGTGGGTCATGTATCGCTTGCAACCGGTGCTCCGCCGAGCGTACACGGCATGGTAGGTAATGTTTGGTATGACCGCAGTGAAGAACGTTTGGTTTATAACGTAGAAGATGGCAACTACAAGATGTTAACTTCAGGAGCGGGAGTTGATAAGGCCACCGAGATCGACCCAACGCAGAAGACAGCACAAGGTGATGGCCGCTCCCCAGCACCAATTCTCTCGACCACTTTTGGTGACGAGCTGACTATTTCAAACAGCGGTAAATCTAAAGTATTTGGCGTATCGGTAAAAGATCGCGGCGCAATATCTCTCGCCGGACATAGCGGTAAAGCTTTTTGGTTCTCAAAAGCACAATCTGAGTTTGTAACCAGTAACTATTACTACGATGAATATCCAGATTGGGTATCACGTTGGAATGAAAAAGCTATTGCGAGTCAATATTCCAAGCAAAAGTGGGAACTGTCCTTACCTCGTGAGAAATACACCCTGCAAGAACACAACATGGACCACAAGGTTAAACTAGGCAGTTTCGAACGCACGTTCCCACACCCTTACGGCCCTGCTAGTTACAAGTATTACAGTACAACATTGACCGTAAGCCCTGCTGGAGATGAAATCACTGAAAACTTTGCTAGTACGTTGTTGATGCAAGAGAAGTTAGGCCAAGGTGATGTGACTGATTATCTCTCCGTGAGCTTTTCATCGAATGACTATGTGGTCCACCTTTATGGTCCGGAGAGCTTAGAAACGGAAGACAACTTGATTCGTTTAGACAAAACAATTGCGAAGCTTTTAAAAACTGTCGATAACCAAGTCGGTTTGGAAAATACCTTAATTGTCTTGTCTGCCGACCATGGTGTTCCTGAATCATCACCTGCGGCAAACGCTCTCGGCTTCCGACAAGCACAATACTTCAATAAAGATACCCTTTTATCGCAAGGTGTAGAACAACGCTTGAAGAGTGAGTTTGGTTTAGGTAAAGACGCCATTCGATTGTATGCACAACCTTACATCTATCTGAACCACGACGTGATTGCCAAGAAAAAGGTCAATCTAGCGAAAGTGCAAAATGCCATCGCTGATGAAATTGCGAAAGTGAAAGGTGTTGCATTTGCAGTATCAAGCAGTGATATTGCGGCTAACCGAGTACCTGATACTCATGTGATGCAGCTAATCAAGAATAACTACCACCCTGCTCGCTCTGGTGATGTGTATGTAGTTTTTGCTCCACGTAGCTACATTAACGACATGGAAGGCCTTCAAATTGCCTCTACGCATGGCTCTCCATGGAAATATGACACTCATGTACCGGTAATTTTCGCAGGTTATGATGTTGAAGCTCAAAAGATCTCTCGTGCAGTTACGCCATACGATATAGCACCAACACTTTCGAATAAGCTGGGGATCACCCAGCCAAGTGGTTCAATTGGAGAGGTGTTACAAGAGATCACTGAATAGACTAAATCTCTAAGGTTTCGTCATCTAGATTTCGAATCCAGAATCCACTCAATAAAAGAGTCGTTTATCATATTCAGACTGACTCAGTCGAAACAGATAAACGACTCTTTTAGGTTTTTCCGTTCAAACCTAATTTTTACCAGAGTAACGAAATGCTTCTCGCGTCAACTGATTCAACTCATCGTCATTCATTTTGTTATGTACAACCGTAATACGCCCCAAGTAGATCAACGGCACTTCTTCTTGTCTTTCTTCTAGGTGGAACTTAATAGCTTCTGCGGTCGCAACGCCAAGGTCATCACTCATTCGCATTGGAGTAGCGTCTAACTCATCGGAGCGAATTTTCTCAATTTCCTTTGCCGTTCCTCCCCAACCTGTGACATAGATTTCAGACAACCGATCAGCTTTGCCCAACGCATCAACAGCGCCCATTGTCATCGCCGTATTTGCATTGTGTACCATTGTCACTTCAGGGAAATTACCTAAGACCAAACGAATCCCATCGGCACCACCAATTTTTTGATATTGACCGAAGTGCTCATATACCGTTAACCAGTCACCTCTCTCTTCAACACAATCTATAAAACCTTGCGAGCGTTGGGTGTCTGTTATTCCAGGAATCCCTCGATTGGCAGAAAACTCAACTTCACTCCCCAATTCTTGAAGTACGTGTTCACACAAAACATCCGCGCCCATCGAACTGGAAAAATCGAACCAACTGTCTGGTTGATGTACCCATTGTTCGTTTGGCGTGTGAAACGCCCAGATAAAAGTTTTGAAGTCTTTAGACGCAGACAACTTCTGAATATTACCTGCTTGAATATCCAATTCAGACGGTCCAAAAATGACGAAATCATAAGGCGCCTCAGAGTTCAGAACATGCTCTGTATGTTGTGTCTGTAACGAGTGTTCGATCTGTCTTGAAGTGAACTCCTCTATTTCAAACGGCAGCTCTAGATCAATGAGGCGCTCTTTCAATGCGGTGTAATTTCGTATCCAAAAGTCAGAAATATCTGCACTTGGGTAAATTAATGCAATCTTAACTGGTTTCTCAACTGTCATCGGGGCCATAGATATCGGGTCTCCACTGACAGTCTCTTGAAATTTATCCAGTTTTTTTACGTCTGAGGCTGTGTTTAAGCCACTTGCATTCACATGCAAAGGGAAAGAAAAACAAGCTGTAATCAGGGCTGGCAAGACGTTTTTACAAATTCGATGCAACATAACTGTTACCAAATGTTTGAATGTTTATTAACATTATTATAAATATAGAATAATAATGAATTAAAGCCTTTTATAGAGCCTATGAATAAGATATTAAGTTTTGCGGGTTTATTGCTCGCTACCACCTGCTCCTCCTCGAGTTTTGCAGGCAATCAAGAAGATGAATTCTTCAAATACGCTGAAGAAAAAGTGATGCGTGCGGTGTCAAGTCAGCTAACTTGGGGAGGTCCAACTCAAGGACCAGCCGTCCTCCACGAAAAAAGTATTATTTTTGTCGCGTCAGACTTACGCAATGGCGGCGTTTACGGTGTGGGAAAAGGCATATCTGAAGCCATTTCTAAAATTAGTTGGCACCTGCGGTTTATCGATGGTTTAGGTTCCGAAGTTAGACAGGGTGCCGCTATCAGAAAAGCCATTGGATTCGAGCCCGATGCGATTGTCTTAGGTGGAATTGATGCTGTCCGCCACAAGACCATATTGAAGCAAGCTGAAGATCTTGGGATCGTGGTTATTGGTTGGCACGCAACAGAACTCGTTGGAGGAAATCCAGAAATTGGTTTATACACCAACATAACCACTGACCCGCTTGATGTGGCAGAAGTTGCCGCCCTGCTTGCTATAGTCAATTCAAATGGTCGAACGAAAACGGTCGTTTTCACTGACCCCAACTATGAAATCGCCATGATCAAAGCAAATGCTATGGTTAATACCATCAAGCGATGTGGCACTTGTGAGGTTCTTGAACTGAACTACTTACCGTTGGATCAAATTGCCGAACAAATGCCTGCAACCTTAAAAGTGCTCGAACAAAAGTATGACGAAAAGATCACACACATGCTGGCGATCAACGACCTATATATTGATTACGCAATCCCATCTTTAGAATCGAATCTAGAAGAGTACAAACTTATTCCACAAAACATTTCGGCTGGAGACGGAAGTAAAGCGGCGTATAAAAGGATTAATAGCGGTCAATTTCAACTCGCAACCGTCCCCGAACCCCTATACCTACAAGGGTGGCAGATAGTCGACGAACTCAACCGAGCATTTAATCAAATGCCACCGAGCGGTTATTCAGCCCCTGTTCATTTGGTTACCCCAGACAACGTCGAAGAGCTTATCAACCAAGAAGACACCGGAATTTATGACCCTAAAAATGGCTACCGTGAAGCATATTTGAGAATTTGGAAGCCAAAATGAAATTGAACCAGATAAACATCACCCAAAGACTCATTATCTCCAACCTTTTGTCGTTATTGATTGTAAGCCTTGCCGTTATAACGGTGATTCGCTCCCTATATTACGTAGAGTCGACACTGAAAACCGAAACCTCAACGCATGTATCAGAGTTAATTGTTAACTCTGAAATCAGCCGCCGAGTTTTTACCTTAACGTCGAGAGTAAAACTACTTGAACAAACCTTTTTGTTCAGTGAAACCACTTTATCTGAAGAAGCATTTAATGTTGATTTTCAACTACAGAGGTTAAGGGGCTTATCAACGAACGAAGGCTTTTCGCAGAGAATTGATGCATTCATTAATAATTTTCATCGATTTTTGGGTAGCTCACTCGCATTAAATCGAATTCTAAAACAGACCAACAAAATTGATGTAACGCTAGCAGACCAACTTGATCAGCTCGAATTTGCTATCGCCGATAGTAAACTTAAACATTTAGATAAACCTGATTTTATTCTTTATAACAACGAGTTAGATCTGATAAATATGTTACGAGAATCTTTTCTTACTTCTGGAAAAATGGTTGGCGACATTCATAGCCGTATTACCCCAGAAACCGAAAAAGTGCTGCTTATCGAAGTAGAAAAAGAACTCGATATATTCTTACTTCACTTAGAAAATGTAGATATCGAAACCGCTGCTGTCATTGCCGAGAAGAAAAAGATCAGCCGTACAGTTAGGCAGTACTACGCGGCTTTAAAACGAATTCGAGCTAATTTAGAGCAACGGTGGCTAGTCATGGCGTCCCTGTTAGCAGCACAAAGTGACTTATTGGAAATGGTAGAGAACACAGAGTCACGAGTTCAAAAACAAGCATTGGAACTCACCGATCAACTAGAGAAAGAGATCGGAAAATCAAGACTCAACGCCATTGTCATGAGTTTCTTTGCGTTTGTTTTATCGATATTGCTAGTTAACCACGTCGTTAGACACCATATCAGAAAGCCTCTTAATGCCCTTAGACATGGCTTTGACCGTCTAGAGTCAGGTAGCCTAAAGAACCCAATAGCTTTAGGCAGGGCTGATGAATGGTCTCACTTAGAGAAAGCATACAATGACATGGCATCGAGGCTATCTGAAGCTTACCTTGAACTCACAGAAGAGAAGAAAAACTTCGACTTCTTAGCTCACCACGATCCACTGACAGGTTTGGCGAACCGTCTTTTGGCGACAAAAAAATTAGACAAAGAAATTAAACTGTCCACTAACACCAACACACCGTTTTTATTACTGTATCTCGATATTGATGAGTTTAAGACCATTAACGATTCATTAGGTCACGCACCAGGCGATAACCTGCTAGTCAACGTATCCGATATTTTGAGAAACCTGATTGGAGAGACTGGTTTCGTCGCTCGGATGGGGGGTGATGAGTTCATGATAATTTTCTCAAATGTTGGCTTGAAAGAAGGCGAAGCTCTCGCCGAACGCTTGAACCAAGCACTTAGAAAGCCCTATTACATCGGAAATAGCTCTATATTCGTTTCAGCGAGTATTGGTGTTTGTGAATACCCTACCCATGGCTTAGATGGCGAAACCTTGATCCGAAATGCTGACACAGCCATGTACCACGCCAAACGAAATGGCAGAGACCAATACCGAATTTATGCGGACAAGATGACGCATGAAGTCAACGATCTCATCGAAACTAATATAGGATTGCGTCAAGCCATCAATAATGATGAGCTTGAAGTTTTCTTCCAACCAAAAGTTGATTTGAACTCGCAAGAGATAATCGGAGCAGAAGCTCTCGTCAGATGGCGACACCCAAAGTTAGGATTACTTCCTCCCATTGATTTCCTTGAAGTTGCGGAGAAAAGTGACCTTATTATCGACATTGATAAATGGGTGTTCAAGGAGGTAGCAAACCTCATCACAGAGTGGCAACACGCAGGGATAGACTTACAAGGCGTCATCTTTTCAGTCAATTTTTCCGCTCGAATGTTCTACATGACAGACCTTGCTCAACAACTACAAGTGATTCTCGATGAAACAGATTGTAAGCCTCATCAGCTTTTACTGGAGATTACAAAGAGAGACATGATGAGAGACTTTGAAACATGCTCGAGAACAATAGAAGTTTTACATTCAAAGGGTTATAAAATAGCGATCGATGATTTTGGTACCGGCTATTCCTCTTTGTCGGTTTTGAAAAACCTTTCTGCTGATTGCGTCAAATTGGACCGCAGCTTCATTGAAGACATCAACTCTTCAAAGGTGGATTACGAAATAACGTGCGCAGTATTGAAACTCGCACAAATACTCGATTTTTCAGTCATCGCTGAGGGCCTTGAAACACAAAGTCACGTTGAAACTTTACGGAATATAGGCTGCAAATATGCACAAGGTTACTTCTTCGCCAAACCTCTTCCTGTTGATGCCTGGCTCTCCTATTTCTTAATTAACTCAAAGCAAAACGAAAACAAGTTGCACGCCAGAGAGTTACTTTAAATGAAATTATCGACTGTGGCTTAAAAAACAATAAAACGGATCTCACCGCAGTTATAACATGTGATTCACCTTAACGTGCAAGCCATATTATGCATGAACAGTTAAACGATATTACGCGTCAGCAGTCAGGCAATGTAATGCGTCACCAGCCAATATGCTACGCGTTCACAGTCAAACATGGACAATTGCTTGGCAACACCAAACTGATACTGGCAGGGACAACTTCAAATCGAATCTGATTTGAACGATAAGGTTCTCCGTCTAAGTTAACGGGTAAAGTTTGAGGGAAATCGATATCGAGCCAGCGAGCTTGAGTATGCACGACATATTTACCATTTTCAGCAGGGCGCTTTAGCTCTTCAATCACTTGCGGTAATTCTGACGCGACAAACGATTTAACTAACGTTAAATCCATCAAGCCATCGTCAATCAGAGCTTCGGGCGCAAGCAATTGTCCACCACCCGCTAAGCGTCCATTGCAAAAAGCGCCAACCAGAATTTCACCGGTAAATGTGCCTTTATCTATGGTCAAAGTGCCGCTGTAAGGCTTAAAACCAAGCGCTTTCACTACACCTGTTAGTGTGTATGCCCCACCACCGAGAAAGTCTTTCAATTCAACAGGTGTTTCTGCTGTCACCTCTGCGCCAAAACCGGCCGCCGCCACATTCATAAAGTAACGATCGTTTGCTTTAACACTATCAACAGCATAGGCCGAGCCTTTTAAAGCTAATTTGAAGGCCGATGCTATATCATTAGGAATCCCTATAGCGGTCGCAAAGTCGTTTGCTGTACCCATTGGGATAATGGCAAGTTGCGGCCTTTCGCTCGCGCGAAATTGGTTGAGCGCGTTAACCGCTTCATTAACCGTCCCATCACCACCAGCAATAATCAGTCGTTTTACACCATCGCATATCGCTTCACTTACAAGGCGAAACATATCCGAAGACTCCCAAGTAACTCTAACTTGCAAGTCGATATCTTGCTCTCTAGCAGCAAAGACCGCTTGTCTTAGCTCAGGAATATTGGCTTTCTTTCCATTTAAAATCGCACGAACGCTTTCCATGTCTATATTCCCTATTGTGCTAGCTTGATATCTCTTTCGCAGCCGCTTTGATCTTACCTCTTAACCATTTATGGTTAGGCTCATTGGTTCTACTTGGATGCCAGATCATACACATATCCAGATCATCGATATGGAACGGCAAAGGTAATGTTTTTACCTTGTATTTATCAGCAAAACAACGAACTGACGACATAGGCAGCATACCGATGTAATCTGAGCTCTCTATGACAGGAAGCATTTCAACTACACCCGCAGCACGGTAAACCACTCTTCGCTTCTCTAGGTCACTAAAATGCTCTGAGCTTAAAAGGCTTTTACGAGCGTGCCAACGAGATACAACCACATGATCCAAAGATAAGAATTGTTCCATATCGATCGTATCACCTATTGTTGGGTGATCAGCACGGCACACGACAACGAGCTCTTCTGTCGAAATCACCTCATGCTTCAGCATAGTTCTTCCTTTTGGCGTCATATCGACAATCACATCGTGTCTTTGTAGCCTTAAATCGGACTCGTAGTCTTCGGTAAACAATGGATGAATTTCTAACGCTATACCAGGCGCAACCTGGCTAATTAACTGCATAACTCTTGGCATCATTTCGTAGCTTGCCGCAGAAACGCAGGCAACAGAAAAAATACGATTTGATGTTTTAGGGTCAAAGTCTCTCGAAGCCGACAGAGTAGAAGTGAAATTTTTTAACGCTGCAGCCATTGCTGGATAAATATCAATAGCAAATGTCGTCGGTTCAACACCTGAAGTCGTTCGGTGAAACAGTGGCTCATCATAAATATCACGCAGCCTAGCGAGCGCTTTGCTTACCGCTGGCTGGCTGATGTCCATACGATTCGCAGCCCTAGACAAGTTCTGCTCTTCATAAATAGCGACAAAAATAGGAATTAAATTTAGTTCAGTACTTTTCATACAGTTCCATAGTAAAGAAGCAGGTTCCCCATATTAGAGAACCTGCCGATTATGTTCGATGCGAATTGCTAAAAGTTGTGCGTAATGCCGCGATTAGCCCACAATTTTTATAGATATTTCAATTTGACGGATTTCATCGCATACATGCACTTCTCATCGCAAAGCTACTCAGTTCTATCTTTTAAGTCTGGCAATGCTTTAGGAATTTTCAAGCGGCTAATAATCGTACGAGAAGCGCCTGATTTTGATTTTCCAGATGATAGGTTTCGTAACCCTCGCCATAAACGCGTAAAGACGGCTTGATCTTTACACCCTTGCTGGAGCACTTCGCTATCTTCCACCCATCGTTTTTGTCCATTCAATTTACCAAGTTGCGCTTTACTCAGCTCGAGTTGGGCGGTTTCACTGCGTAGTTGACGATAGACAAAGGTTCTTAATGCAGGCCAATTTCTTTGCTTAAGTAAACGACGCAATACCAGCCAATCTGGCGTTGGGTGGTTTCGGTAATAACGCTTAATCGCGAAGATTAAACAAATAAGTGCTACCAAGCCAATAACGGAAAAAACAATGACATGCATGTAGGCCTTGAAGAAAGATTTAAGCGTGTGTCGCGCTTTGAAAGCCTGACCTTCAATAATAACACTTTCAAGGCGCTGATTCTTACTGTCCCACCACTGGAATGAGAATTCAGGCAAGGTAAACTCACCACCTTGTTGAATCACATAAACCGTTTCTTCAATACGACTTGAACGGTAATCACCTCGCTCTTGTGTATCATCTAAACGGTTAGGTTGCGGATACGCTTGATATTGCTGAGTGGCTTCATTAGTCAGTACATTTGGTAACAACACAGATAGGCTGTCTTTCGCCTTTATTGTCACGGTATGAGTAATGGCATCACCCACTTTCAACTCTTCGTTCGAGCGCTGCCATCGCTGATCAACATCCACATTTGTCGCTGAAAACCAAGGCGATTCATCGTTCAATAAGCCAGAAGGTAATGATGCTTCAAACTTAATTGGCTGCGTGTACAGCGTGCCACCAACGTTTGATCCATCAGGAGCGGAAACTTGAACACGAACAGGTAACCTCGGAATCACAAATTTACCCGATGTCATCGGATAGAGCGTCACTTCCCAACGTTGACGCGACCATGTAGTCCCCCCTACTCTTTCAGTATAGTTAGTCGCGAGTTGGTTACGTTGTTTAGCAATCACATTAGAAATTTCGATACTGCCAATTCGCGTACCACCTGTTAGCCAGCGAGGGGTCGCCACCTCAATGTTCAAAATCACTTGCTCATTAACGCTCACTTTAGCTGGCGTTATCTTGTCGCCCGATTTAGGTTTCTCTCCAACCCAAGCGATCAATTCAACATCACCACTCTTTTGTAGATCATAGATATCGGTTGCAGAAGCAAGACTAGGTAAAACACAACTCAACACAAGAGTAATCGACAGTAACCACGTACGGGCTCTGAATCGCACGCTCTTTGATTGAATGGCTTCAAGAGCTAAATCATATCGACTCATTGTGTTTGCTCCTGTTTTAACGCCTGTTCCTGTTTCGGCTTCTGTTCGATCGAAGGCGCAGGTTCTCGTAGTTGAATTTGGAATTTAGATTTTAAGAAAAACTTAGGGTCGGCTTCTACTCGTTTTAACCACTTGTCTGCCAGTTCTTGACTACCCAAAATTTCGTTAGCGTTAAGTGTTTCCTTAAGCATTAGTTCTGCGACCGTTTCTTCTTCCGCACCATCGCCAGTGCGCGGCTGGTCGTCATCTAACTCTAACGACTCCTCTGGGCCATCTGTAGTGCCTGATTGGCTTTCGCTGGTGCGATTGACCTCTTCGACAATACCGCCTATTACCGCTAAGTTATGCTCAACGTCAGGCCTTAGTTCTGGTGAAAGGTCTGGTTTTTCACTCAATGCTTTCAACAAATCTCGTGCGGCAAGGTATTCACGTTGACGAGCTAAAGCACTCGCAGCGTTATACAAACCAAAATCGGTTTTCGTTTGTAAGAACGCACTATGAGCTAGTTTAAAATCACGAGCATAATAATAGGCAACACCTTTTCTCATTGGCTCTTTAAAGTGCTTGGCAGCTTCAAGGTATTCTTGTTGGTTCAACAAACGCTGCCCCTGTTGGTCTGGAGTGAGCCATAAATCCCACCACCATTGAGCCGTTTTGTCCCAAGCAGTCACGGACTCTTCAACTACCGGCTTGTCAGCCGTTAAACTGACCGTTTTCGCCAAAGTGTCTAGTGAATACATGCTGCTTGTGATCATCAAACCAACGACACACCACTGCACCAGCCACCCTTTTCTGAACCACAACAACATGATGATCGCCATTGGAATGAGCAGACCATAACCCATATCTTTCCAAGGCATCGAAGATTCACCATTAAGTTGCATGTTTCTCTCAACAGCCCGGTTTAGTTGTTGGATATCGGTGTCATCAACGGTTACCTCAATCACTCGACCACCCGTCTTGCTCGCCAAATTACGCAATGAATCTAGGTCGACTGGGTTATCGCTCACCACATTACTGTTTCCTGCAGCTAGGATGAGCAACTGATACGGGTTGTCGTTAAAGAAGGTTTCGAAAGCTTTAATAGTACTAGGGTTAACACCATCTGATACCAACAACACTGACGAGCCTAACTCACCAGACAATTGCTGATTAATAAGTGGCAGCGCTTCCTCTGCTGATTTACCAGAAATAGGCATGATATCAGGCGTTATTGCCGCAAGAAACGGTTCAAACACCTTGCTATCTTGAGTTACGGGCATCGCGACGTGCGCACTGCCTGCATAAACAACCAAACCTGTGTTACCACCTTTGCGAGCTGCGAGTAAGTCTCTAATTTTCTGCTTAGATCGCTCCAAGCGACTCGGAGGTAAATCTTTGGCAAGCATGGATTCACTGTTATCAAGCACCACTAACATTGAAGCTTTGTCTTCACCGAAAGGCGAAGCTTCACGTTGCCATGTTGGCCCAGAACAAATAATGATGGCGACCGTCACAATGACCATCAATAACTTCAATGGTAATTGCTTACGCCAACCGGTTTCACCAATGGTCAACGCATCACGTAAGTGATCAGGAAGAATGTCTTTCCACGTTGGCTTAGTTTCTTCTCTCCAACGAATCCATAGTAGGAAGAACATCGGTATAAAGGCCAATAACCACAATGGCCGAATAAAATGAAATTGGGTAAGGAACTGATGTAGCATGAGAGAATCAGGCATCGTCCTCTCCTTTCAAAGTTCTAGTTGAAGAAGCCAAAAGCGATCTTCGACGTACCGTCGCCAAGCTGAACGCGGTCAAATACATCACAACAACCATCGCCATCAAATAATGATGTAGACCTTGCTTAGGACGATAAGTGGTACTTTCATATAGCTGAGGCTCTAGCTCACCAATCTGAGCGTAAGCTTTGGTCAGTTCATCACGGTTAAGTGCTTCAAAAGCCTCACCACCGGACTCTTGAGCCACGCGCTTAATCGTTTCCATATCCAGAGCCACTTCACCGACCGTTTGCGGATCACCCATGGCGATAACGTGTATACGAACACCTTTAGCTTTAGCAACTTTGGCAGCATCAATCGGCTCTACAAAACTTCCCGTATCATTGCCATCGGTTAGCACAATCACGACCTTCTCTTTCACGTTGGTATCGACGCTTGAGTCTTGAACCGCAGCATTCTGCTTCTCGCTTTGTTCAAACACCTTAATTGCCAAACCAATTGCATCACCTAAATGAGTACTTTGACCCGCCATCGCAACATCGGTTTGGTTGAGTAGCTCAAGCCATACCTCTTGGTCAGCCGTAAATGGGGTTTGTACAAACGCTGCATCACCAAACAGAATCAAACCGAGTCTGTCGCCTTTTCTGGTTGTCGCAAAATCAGCCAGCACTTCTTTGGTCGCATCTAAGCGAGAGATCTTATCCCCTTGTTTAGAAGTGAAATCTTCTTCTGCCATTGAACCCGATAAATCGACAACTACCATCACGTCGCGGCCCAATTGTTCACGAACTTGTGGCTCCCCGAGAATGGTTGGTTTAGCTAACGCACAGACCACCAATACCCAAGTAATAATGAGTGTTGTTCGTTGCCACCAACTAGGGGATAACTGACTTGCCCCTTCAGAAGGCGCTTCACCAATCGCCTCAACCAACTCTCGGAAGAATGGCACTTTAATAGCCATTTGCTTGGTGCGATAAGCTGGCACGGCAAAGTAGACCAACAAAGGTAAAGGTAGTGCGATAAACCACAATGGATGCACGAATTCAAAACTGGCGGATAAAGTATCAAACATGATCTTGTCCTCCAGTCGTCATTTGTATCTCCGGCTTATGAAGTTTTAACCATGTCATTGCGGTTTGAATTACCTCTAAACGCTGCTCAAAGGTTAAACGCACGTTTGGGTCTATCAGGCTTTGCATCCATAATCCCGAAACTTCATCAGCAAAAAATGCACTGCTTGTATTGGTGTTAGCGCCAACTGGCAGATAAGCATTCAATCGATTCACATAGGCTTGACCGAACAATTTTGCATTGCTGCTGTCTAGGTAGCGAAGTACCACTTTGAGCACTTTAAATGTTCGCTCGGTAGAATTTTTGTCTCTCGCGTCCAATAAAATCAGTTCATTGAGTGCTTCTTTTCGATAACGGTTATTCCACCACTTTAACGCTATGCGATAAGCCAGATAAAAAGCGACCAATAATAAGGCCACACCAAGGATCTTCCAACCGATGGTTTGAGGAACCCAACTCACGCTTTCAGGAATAGTTACATCATGTAATTCACGAAGAATATAAGTACTAGGAGCAGTATGTTCAACAGCCATTTAGCGTCCTCCCACCAGCTTTTGAAGCTGCGATATGTGAGCGCCAGATGTATCTAGTTCGATATAAGGGAGACTTTTCATCGCCATTAATTTGGCCAGTGATTGTTTTTGGAGTGCTGCTTTTTGGGATAGGCTTTCACTCGCTAGATTAACCTTAGATTGGCTATCTAGGTTGAGTTGAAAATGACCATCACCCACCACCCAATTTGCGCTAGCAAGGTCTTGAGGCAGTGATTGTTCTAATGGATCGGTCACCATAATGGCTAAGATGTCGTTGTGTTGCTGAAGTTGTTTCAGCCGATCAAGGTGCTGTTCTTGGCAGTCTCGCCAGTCACTAATAAATATTAGAGTCGACTGCTTTAGCCTCATTCTCTTGATCAGTTCAATCCATTGACTAAACCCAACACCATCATTGTCACTGACACTCACCCCTAAGCTTTGATTGGCTTTTGCTAGGTGCTTGAGCTGCGCTAGTAAATCAGACTGAGAACGCTGTGCTTTGCTGTGAAATAGCTTTTGGTGTGAAGCTAAAACAAAGCCGACACGGTCGCCGTCTTTAAGTACTCGCCATCCACACAATGCCGCCACTTCGGCAGCCACAACAGATTTCATGGTATTTTGAGAAGCGAAAAACATCGAACTGCGCTGATCAACACAGATCATCACATTTCGGTCTTTCTCTTCGGTGTAACTACGAACATGCGGCTTGCCTGTTCGCATTGTCACTTTCCAATCAAGGTTGCGGATATCATCACCCAATTGATAATGACGCAGTTCCTCAAAATTCAAACCTCGACCGCGAAACAAAGAATTATGTCGGCCTGACAGTACGCTGCCTGCCTTTAAATGAGGTAACAGAGAAAACGACTCAGCTTGAGCCTGTATTCGCACTAGCCTTGAATAGTCACAATACAGTCGAGGATCAAGGCCTTGCGATTCAGGAGCTTGTGTTGGCTTCGCCATAACGCCCCCTAGTTATCCGATCTCAACATTATCAAGCAGCTCTTCAACTACTCGTTGATGGTTCACACCATCAGCCAATGCGTCATAAGATAGCGAAAATCGATGGCCTAATACGGTCGGTAACATTGCTCGCACATCGTCTAACGTGACGTGGTCACGCCCTTGTAGCCACGCATAAGCGCGTGCACATTTATCCAAGGAGATTGACGCTCGTGGGCTTGAACCTATCTCAATCCATTTAGACAAGTTTGATTCTGGGTAACGCTCTGGCTTACGAGTCGCCATCACCAAGGCCACAATGTAGTTTTCGACTAAATCAGAAACCGCAATATCAGGAAGTTGGCGACGAGCTTCAAGTACCAATTCAGGTTCAATATGCTGTGGGGTGACTAATTCTGAACTGGTCTCGCTGCCCAACTCTTCGCTGCGCACCAGTCGAATAATGTCACGCTCCGCTTCGTCTTCTGGGTAGTCGACCGTCACTTTCATAATGAAACGGTCCATTTGCGCCTCAGGCAGTGGATACGTGCCTTCTTGTTCAACAGGGTTTTGAGTCGCTAGCACCATGAACAAGTCTGGAAGGATATGAGTTTGACCACCTACGGTTATCGTGCCTTCCGCCATCGCTTCAAGCAGAGCCGCTTGCACCTTCGCAGGGGCACGGTTCACTTCATCGGCCAGAACAATGCTATTGAAAATAGGCCCCGGTTGGAAATGCAGTTGAGGCTTACCATCCAGCTCTTGATACACTTCAGTACCCGTAACATCTGATGGCAAGAGATCGGGCGTAAACTGAATACGGCCAAAGCTTGTATTCAGTAAATTCGCCAACGACTTCACCGAGCGCGTTTTCGCAGTACCAGGGAGCCCTTCTAGAAGCACATGGCCATTGGTCAATAACCCTATCACCAGAGCCCGAACGACGTGGCTCTGACCGATAACACTTTTCTCTGTCTGTTCAATCAGTTGGTTTATTGCTTGTTGCGCATGGTTCATAGGTCTTCCCTTAATTCAATCTGGCTGTGAACATCCTACTCATAAGCTCTATAACTATTAGTTATATACACCATAAATTATAAGCGCATAGCCACGTCAATGTTGGCGCTTTATTTCAGCTCAGCTTTCTACTGACTAATTGCTTTCAATTGGTTAATAGCTTCCGGTGGTGCCACCTTACTCAATGATGAAATACATTGCTCAAATGCTTTTGGTACACCCGGTTTCTGGTAATTTCGAGCCAAAATCTCACACTGTGCATACAAGTGTTGTGGGTTACGGCTAAACTGGTAAGCCTTATTCAATGACTTACTCGCAGCAAGTACATCAGACTTCTCTAAAGCCAAGCCGTACACATACCAATATTGTGGGTCGGTTTGCGCTGTTTCAGCCGCTTGTTTTAGGTAGTCGGTTGCTTGGTCGTAATCTTTGACACGAAGCAAAGATAAGCCTGCGCTGTATGGCAACACACTCGATTTTGGTTGCGCTTGAATACCTTGTTTCAATGTCGAAAATGCCTTTGGTTCGTCACCAAGTGCACGATACAAGTCGGCCAAGTTGGCGTAGCTGTTTTCGAAGTAAGGTTCAATTTTGATAGCGCCTTGATAGAACTCTATCGCTTTTTGATGCTGCCCTAAATCTCGATAAACGTTACCTAAATTAGTACGACCAAACCCTCTGTCAGCATTGAAGCGTTGTATCTCGATGTACTCTTCTAATGTTGGCTTGATTTGATCTTTCTGTAGAGGATTCATTTCCCCCCAATAACGCACTAATGCACCTGCGGTTTCTGAACGAATCGATAATACAGGGTCAGTTAATAGTGGTTCGAGAATCTGCCAGCGGTCGCTAAATGAGAATCCAGATGAACCTGCCACGGCCCCTAAACGAATCATCTCATTATCGTGTTTAACTGCTCTGGCAAGTGAGATAAGTGTGTTCTTGCCTGTGTTACCACCCAAGCGTTCTAAGCTCGATGCACGAATAATATTGCTCAGACTCGAATCCTGAGCAGAATAAGCCAATGCATCTTCGGCCCCTCTGTGCCCTATTGAATCGGCATAAAAGGCGACGGCAAAATGCTGTTGATTACGATACTTAGAATCCGGGAACCATTCGCTAATCTGCTTATCGGCCCACTGGTCGGTTTGATCTTCATGACAACTGGTACACACGTTCGGTGTTTTTATATGTTGGCTAACATCAGGACGCGGGATGTGCCAACTGTGGTCACGCCTTGGGTCAACTTCCATATACGTCGTTTCAGGCATATGGCAAGTAGTACATTGTGAAGCCTCGGTATTCGCTTCATGGAATGTGTGCTTTTCAGGCGTGTATTCAGAGGCAATGTGACATTGGCTACACACCGCTTCTTCTGCAATTTTCAGTTCTGCAGTATGGGGATCGTGGCAATTTGTACAAGTGACGCCTTTCTCTGCCATCACCGATTGTAAGAAGGATCCGTAAACATAATCTTCATCGTAGATTTGACCATCGTTGTGGTAGAGCTCAGGGGTAATCAAGCTAAGGCGATATTTATCGAAGAACGAACCATTTACGTGATCGCCGCTTTCGTTCAATTGAGTTCGTCGGCTATGGCATTGAGCACAAGTTTGAACTTGATTGGTATGGATGATGTCTTTCGGTTGAAGGGTTGAGTTCCCCTCTTGGTAGATCCACTCTTTCACTGACTTAGACAGATCACGATCGAAACCATAATGCGCCGAAATTTGAACGTCCTTGCCGCCGTTGGCTTTGGCTAGCTTGTTTCTGGTTAACTGATCTTTGGCTAACTGGGCCTGCTCAACGTGCTCACTCGCAGGACCATGACATGCCTCGCAGCCAACATTAATTTCAGACCAAGTAGTGTTGTAGGTATTGCTTGCGCTGTCGTAGTTCTTTTCTAGGTTCGTTGAATGGCAATCGGCACACATGAAGTTCCAGTTCTGGCCACTGTTGGTCCAGTAGAATTCATCAGTGTTGGTGGTATCAGGATAGAGATGAAACCAGCGTTGGCCGCCTTCGTCCTCAATGCGAGAATCCCAAGCGAAAGGAATCAACTGTACGCGTCCGTCTCCAAACTCAACCATGTACTGTTGTAGAGGCTCAAAAGCAAAGGTATAGCTAATTTTATAATCTTTGAATTGCCCGTCTGGCCCTTCGATATTGACCCAGAACTCTTCACCCTTGCGAAAAAATCGGTTGGGTTTACCGTCATGAGTGACCGTTTGATCGTTGAAATCGCCTAATACAGATTCATCTGTAGCGTGTTTCATCGCCATGTCATGATGAGAGCCCTGCCACGCTTCGACTTCTTCACTATGACAATCAATACAAGCTTCCGATCCGACATACGTGGCTTTGGAGCCGATAGGTAAAACATCAGAGCTAACGTGTGAAACTACAGAACTGAGCTTTGAAGTCTCAGTGTTGCTATTAGGAGCTTGCTCGTTGGCATAGGTGCTCAAACTGAACAGCGACAACATAAGTGGAGATAAGATTACGGATAATACTGCGACTCTCTGGTGTTTCAATCCGTTCACTAGCGAGCACAACCATGCAGACATAACATTCCTTGTTTTTATACATCCTTATGCTTACTAAGGTAGACGTAAAAAAGACCAAAATACAATTATTTAGTGGCAATAAGCACGATAGTTGTGATTCATATTCACGACCGGGGTTTACTCATCGATATGCGCATAAAAAAAAGAGCTCCTAGGAGCTCTTTCGTGTTATCAGTTTAGCTAGGGCAATAGTTTACTTATTATGGTTCTCTTGAAGTTTCTCCATAACCTGATCCAAGCTAAAGCTTGCCGCTTTTTGGCGTGGTGGGTATTCGGCAAACGTTTCTAAGAACTCGCCTACATACGCTTGCGCAGGAACGAACATATAAGCGTGGTCTAACAACCAGTCATAATAGGTATTCGACGTAATATCTGCGTTTTCATATGGGTCCATACGGAGGTTAAACAGCTTAGGAAGACGTAACGTCACGAACGGTTCTGACCAAATTTGCATGGTACCCGTTGCGCGTTGCTCCATGAACACCGCTTTCCATTGGTTGTAACGAAGCGCGGCTAAATCACCATCATCGGTAAAGTAGAAGATTTCAGAACGGCGACCTTTTTCTTCTTCACCTGTTAGGTAAGGAAGGAAGTTGTAACCATCTAAGTGAACCTTAAATGTTTTATCACCCGCAGTATGACCTTTCAGCAATTTCTCTTTGATCTGATCATCGCCGGCGGCAGCAACAAACGTTGGCATCCAGTCCATGTGGTGCATGATTTCGTTAGACACACTGCCCGGTTCAATCTTACCTGGCCAACGAACCATTGCTGGAACACGGTATGCGCCTTCCCAGTTGGTGTTTTTCTCACCACGGAACGGGGTTGTACCCGCATCAGGCCAAGAGTTCATGTGTGGGCCATTGTCCGTTGAGTAGAAAACAATGGTGTTATCTTTGATACCTAACTCATCAACTTGTTTTAATAGTTGCCCAACGTGTCTGTCGTGTTCAACCATACCGTCAGCGTAGTTACCGACACCGGTCACACCTTTACTATCGGCTTTCACGTGCGTTCTAAAGTGCATACGTGTTGCGTTCCACCAAACGAAGAATGGCTTGTCCGCTTTCACTGCACGGTCCATGAAATCAAGCGCCGCATCAAGTGTTTCTTCATCGACAGTTTCCATACGCTTACGCGTTAGTGGACCCGTATCTTCAATCTTGCCATCAGCGAATGACTTAATAACACCACGCGGACCGAACTTCTTACGAAACTCTGGATCGGTTGGGTAATCTTCATTTTCGGGTTCTTCTTCAGCATTTAGGTGGTAAAGGTTGCCAAAAAATTCGTCAAACCCATGTGCTGTTGGAAGGAATTCATCTTTATCGCCAAGGTGGTTTTTACCAAATTGACCAGTCATGTAGCCCATCGGTTTTAACATCTCGGCAATTGTGGCGTCTTCTGCCTGTAAGCCAATGTCTGCGCCTGGTAAACCTACTTTACTCAAACCCGTTCGTAACACACTTTGACCGGTAATGAACGTAGAGCGACCTGCAGTACAAGATTGCTCTGCGTAGTAATCTGTAAACATCATGCCTTCTTTGGCGATACTATCGATGTTCGGGGTTTGGTAACCCATTAAGCCAAAGGTATATGCACTGACATTAGATTGCCCAATATCATCACCCCAAATTACGAGAATATTCGGTTTTTCTGCCGCGAATGTGGTGGTGGAAGCCGCCATCATCGCTGTACCCAAAATCGCTAATCGACGTTTGACGCCATATTTCGCTGTCATAGAAACCTCTTCATTAGTTATTTGCATCCTGCCCTACAACATATAGTTCATTTTTTTAACTCTCGCGACATTAGCTAAACTATTAATATTTTTGTCATTTTTCATTCAAATACAAATGCACAGATCATCGATAAGGTTTATGACAATAAACATGATAAGGATCACACATGCTCTCTAATGATTTCTTCTAGCCAACAAACCAAATCCAATTTAATCAATAAGTTAACCAAACAATATAACAATTGGTTATAAGCACTATAAAAGGACGTAACGGAATTTTGAGAATAACATTTGTTCATCGATGTGTTGTTCTAACGCATTAATCTTAAAAGTAAACCGGAGTCCTTATGGGTACTAAAATTAATAAACTGGCATTAGGTGTTGGCTTATTAGCAGCTTCTTCAGCGGCAACAGCAGCAGAAAAACCAAACATTCTTGCTATCTGGGGTGATGACATTGGTGTATTTAACATCAGTGCATACAACAACGGTATGATGGGGTACGAAACACCTAACATCGACCGTATTGCTAACGAAGGCGCACTATTTACTGACCACTACGGTCAACAATCGTGTACTGCTGGCCGTGCTGCATTCTTAACAGGTCAAGAACCTTTCCGTACAGGTCTACTGACTATCGGTATGCCTGGTTCAGACCACGGTATCCCAGATTGGGCTCCAACTATCGCAGACCTTCTTAAAGAACAGGGTTACATGACTGCTCAGTTCGGTAAGAACCACATGGGTGACCAAGACAAACACCTTCCAACGAACCACGGTTTTGACCAGTTCTTCGGTAACCTATACCACCTGAATGCAGAAGAAGAACCTGAGACATACTACTACCCTAAAGACCCTGAGTTCCGTAAGAACTTTGGCCCTCGAGGTGTAATTAAGTCGACCTCAGACGGCAAGATTGAAGATACAGGCCCGATGACGCGTAAGCGTATGGAGCACGCGGATGAAGAGTTCCTAGAAGAATCTCTAGCATTCATGGAAAAAGCAGTGAAAGCTGACAAACCATTCTTCATCTGGCACAACACAACACGTATGCACGTGTGGACTCGTCTACAAGAAAAATACCAAGGTAAGTCTGGTATCAGCATCTACGCCGATGGCATGTTAGAGCACGATGACCAAGTAGGTATTCTTCTAGACAAGCTTGATGAGCTTAAAATCGCAGACAACACAATCGTAATCTACTCGACCGATAATGGTGCAGAGACAGTATCTTGGCCTGATGGCGGTGCAACTTACTTCCACGGTGAGAAAGGTACAACTTACGAAGGTGGTATGCGTGTTCCTCAGCTAGTTCGCTGGCCTGGTACTATCAAACCGGGAACTAAGATCAACGATATCATGGGTCACCAAGATTGGATCCCTACACTACTAGCTGCTGCTGGTGATGATAAAGTGGTTGATAAACTGGCTTCTGAAAAAGGCGCAACTTACAACGGTAAAAACTGGCGTGTTCACCTAGATGGTTACAACTTCCTACCTTACTTCCAAGGTAAAGAAGAGAAAGGCCCACGTGACAGCATGCTTTACTTCTCTGCGAATGCTGAGCTGAACGCAGTACGTTGGAATGACTTCAAGATTTCATTCGCTGTAATGGAAGGTAACATTGTTGATGCTGTTCGTTTCCAACCGAACTGGCCCCAGGTTGTTCACCTACGTGCTGACCCATTCGAAAAAGCACCACACGAATCTGGTATGTACCTACGCTGGATGGCAGACAACATGTGGCTATTCGTGCCAGTAGGCGGCAAAGTACAAGAGTTCATGAACACGCTGCCTGATTACCCAATGCAGCAAAGCCAAGTGTTGAACCCTGGTAACTTCAACCAGAATGCTTACATGCTTCAAGGTAAACTTAAGCAACTAGAAGCGGCAGCAGCGCAAGCTAAATAAGCCCCTCTAGATCATGTAATTCAAGCAGTTTAGAAAGTACATGATGTAATGCCAAAGCCGTGGTCACTCTCTGCAGTTACCACGGCTTTTCTACGTCTGGCACTTATTTTTCTGCATCTAGATCTTAAACATCCGAATTTTATACAACAAGGTCTTTTCGAATTCACCGTTAAGTCACTAACCCGCCCTACGTAACGCGTTGTTTCTAACGATACCTGCTCCTTGTCATTTAACCAATTCAATGGCTTCATCTTGCTCCTCTCCTCTTGTTACACCATCTTCTTGCAACATCACAAATATGAAACTAAGTTTATAAGTATATACCTTTCATCCACAGGGTGAATAAGGTGTAAATCAGAAGGATTCTGACTTGCCAAAATGATCTAAACGAGATGGAACTAATACTATGAAAACGCCATATTTAGCAGTAATGAGCATAACTGTCATTTGCGTTTCAATAGGCCTACTGGTTTATGACGCCGCTTCTTTAAAGATGCACGCCTCTTTTGAACACCAAGAAAATCACTCTGATGAAAGCAACCATGAAGATTCGCACTCGTCAGCACGCGATTCAAATACAAACGCACAAGATGCTCAACAGACGGGACTTTCAGAGCAACAAATCTTCCCAATTCCAGATTCGACTGAGATAGACGGTGATCTTGCCAAGATAGGCTGGGCGCTATTCAAAGACCCTAACTTATCGTCGAATCGAAGTGTCAGCTGTGAAAGTTGTCATAGCCTACAAACCAATGGCGCTGAAGTGATTCCTGTTTCCATTGGCGTAAATGGAGCGGGAATGCGAAATTCACTCACCGTTTTTAACGCTGCCTTTAACTACCGATTTTTTTGGGATGGCCGGGTGAACAACCTTGGTGATCAAATTGATGGCCCAGTACACAACGTTGACGAAATGGATTCAAACTGGAAACACATTACGGACTATGTATCTCAATCGGATACTTACATCAGCCTATTCAAAGAACAATCGACGGCCATCAACGAAACTTCGATTAAGGCTGCACTTATTGAGTTTATGCAAGGGCTAACCACACCTGATTCTCCTTTCGACCAGTACTTGCGAGGCGATCATTCAGCGCTGTCCGATAAGGCCAAGCGAGGCTGGGAAACCTTTCAGAAGGAAGGTTGTATTCGTTGCCACCAAGGTACCAATATTGGCGGAGGAATGGTCATGCGATTTGGTTATTTTGGGTTATCAAAAACGGGTTCAGAACGAAGTGAAGACCAAGGTCGATTTATGTTTACAGGACAACCACAAGACAAGCACCTCTTCCGTGTCGCCAGTTTAAGAAACGTGGCGATCACTGCACCCTATTTTCATGATGGTCAAACTGAAACGTTAGAGGAAGCCATCAAAATCATGGGTGAAAGCCAACTCGGCAAGACATTTGAAAAACAAACCATTAACGAGATTAAAGTGTTCCTCGAAACCCTAACAGGTAACCGTCCTAAAATGTTAGTGGAGTTTGAAAATGAATAAGATAAGACTCATATTTTTATTCTTTATTTCGCTATTTGTGGGGCTGGTTAGCTTAATCATACTGACCTACTCTGAGCACGAGAAAGTATCGGAATATGGAGAATCTGTTCGAGAGCTGGGGCATGAAGTTTTAGAAATGCGTGATCAGATAACCAACGCTGCTCTCGCTGATATTTCGAACCCTTACCAAATTTCGGCTGAGTTAGTCAGACTAGAAATAGAACTGCAAGAGTTAAAGGGTAGCTATCAGGGTGAAAGCATCCACTCAACGTTCTTTCAAGACTTACAAACCACTCAATTACTTGAACGTTTCCACAAAGCCTCGATATCCAATGTCGATACGCTCGACAAGCTCGTAGGGTTGAGTGTCGCTCGTCAGTTCATACTGCAATCCCTAACGCTACAACTCATTGATAGTCATTCAGCAAACCATCGTGAAGCAGCAAGCGAGCTTAATTCAGAAGAGTTAAATGCTCTCTCTACACCGGATATCAATATTCAAAGTGAGCTGCTCGCTAGCGTGTTATTTTCAGGAAGCCAAATTCAACATCAAGAGATTAGCTCAGAGTTGGCGGACCTGTCTAAAACGTTCGCTGAACTCAATCAGCAACAAAAGGTACTGTTATCTCAAGTTCTTTCGGTGCATAACATGGAGTACCTTGAGCAAATTGAACATCAATTCACCGACCTTCAAGACCAATTAGAAGGCGTCATGGTTAAACTCACCATCACACTAGCACTACTTATCTTCGTGTTCTCGTTCGCCATATTTATCTTCCGGGTCTTTGAATTAAAACGAAACAACATTGCCTATCAAGAAGCCGCAGACAAAGCAGAAAAAGCCAACGAAGCGAAGTCATTATTCCTTGCCACCATGAGTCACGAATTAAGAACACCGATGAATGGCGTACTAGGTATTGCTCAAATTATCAAAGAGGAATCGCAAAACACAGACACTCGTAAGCAAGCACAGATCATCATCGACTCAGGTCAGCACCTCGTCACCATATTGAATGACATTCTTGACTTCTCTAAGGTTGAACAAGGAAAAATGGAACTTGAATACAGCCCATTCTCAGTCACAGACGTGGTTACACATCTTGATAAAACCTTGACGCCTCTTGCAGAGGACAAAGGGCTCACTTTTGCCATCAAGGACAACATACCGACCAATATTCAGTTGGTGGGAGACTCCGCACGTACGCGTCAGATCTTGTTTAATTTAGCAGGCAATGCAGTTAAATTTACCGAATCAGGTAAAGTCGAAGTTGAATTTTTGATTGCACAGACAATCCCGCCAAGCGTTAATATTTTGGTGACTGATACTGGTATTGGCATTGCAGCAGACAAGATAGACCATATATTCACAGCCTTTGAACAAGCCGAGCTTTCCACGACCCGTAAGTTTGGTGGCACAGGATTAGGACTCTCTATTGTTAAGCAGTTAGTCGAACTGATGGGTGGTACAATTACGGTTACCAGTGAACTTAATCTAGGCACTCGATTTACCATTTCGCTTCCGCTTGAAATGCACGAACTCGAAGAAAAAGTCGTCGTTAAAACACCAACAAAAACCAATCAGGCACTCGACAACTTCTCGGTATTGTTAGTAGAAGACAATAAGATCAACGCAATGGTGATTAGGAAGTTTTGTGAATCTATAAACTTAACCGTCGAGAACGCCTACGACGGTTTGCAAGCCTTAGATAAATTGGCTTCAAACCAATATGACCTAATCATAATGGACAACCACATGCCGAACATGAGCGGTGTTGAAGCGATTCAAAAAATCCGCAAGGAACTTAAGCTGACTACCGTAGTTTTCGCGTGTACAGCCGATGTGTTTAAAGAAGCGCATGACGAATTTATCATGTCCGGGGCTGATTTCGTGCTCACCAAACCATTACAGAAAAACAGCTTACAAAACGCCATCAATGAGTTTCATCACCAGTTTGAGAGCAACCGACATAACTTGGTTAACGTACATAACTTTCCAGACAAAGATGAAAGCAACATCACTATATTAACGCGCCCACCCAAGAACAAACTTCCACTGACGGAAGAAGAGCTTTCTCGAAGCCATTTATTAGCCACAGGTAAGCTTAAATTAGATGAAAAACTCAAATGCTTAACGTCTCTCGTTGATGACCTAGAAAACGAAATTGATGAATTGATAGAGCTGTTCTCGAGCGCCAGACCCGATGACTTAAATAAAACTTTAAACGCAGTAATAAGCATTGCGTCAAAGTTTGAAATGACGGAAGTACTGGAACTTGCCACTTTCGCTGAACAGATAGCAGAGCGTCAAATCATGCCAGAAGCCGAATTAATCCAACAACTGATCAACCGTTTAATGGTCAACAGCCACCAAGCAACACGCCTAATAAACAAACTCAATCAACAACGTAAAACAGGCTCAATCAACAACGTAAAACAGGCTCAATCAACAACGTAAAACGGGCTAAGTGAGATATCACATGACATGGAACTTCAATTTACCCAATACGCGATCAAACGTGCTCTTAGCCCTTGGTGCGACCATTATTTTCGCCGTCGATTACCATGTTCCTTTGGGCGTTGCTATGGCAGTCCCTTACATTACGATTGTGATACTCGCATCGACAACAAGAGACCCATTTTCCACAATCATGTGGGCAATCATCTGCACTTTACTCACCCTCTTCGGTTACTACTTGTCTCAATCGGGTAGCGAGACATGGTTTGTCGCTTTCAACCGAGTGATTACTATTTATGCCATTTGGGTTGCTGCTATTGTTCCTATGTACGTCACTCTTCAGCCGCCTCGAAACTCCCCTGAGAGCAATTTAGAAAATCCAGTAGAGGAAACGTTAAGACCGCACCATCGCGCGAACGAAAAAAACACGATTAATACGTTCAAAAATTAGGCTTAGGTTAAGTTTCGGTGAATTTTACCAAATCGAGACAAGACGACTTGAAATACTTCGTTCTGCATGAGATTGTAAAAATATCTCATTAAAATAACTGTATGATTATGAAGACAATCCGAAGTGTTGCCCTACTTTCAGCTATCGTTGCTGCACCAACAGTATTAGCTGATGTAACCATTAAAGTCCCTTCTAGCGCAGATGCCTTAATTGACGTCGTAGCGGTTAATGAGGCTAAACCTGATCTTGACGGTGGTTTTTTCTCTTCAAGTAAAACGATAACCGTTCCTGACGGTGTGAACCAAATCGTATTCAAATATCAACTTGCTTTTAGTCAAGGTAACGACCGTGAGTTTATCGATAGCGACGCAATAATTGCAACTTTTGATGCAGCAGACACTACATTGACGTTTGAAATGCCTAAATTCCGTAATGTATCGGAAGCGAAAAAAGGCTTTAATAACCTTGATTGGAAACTGATTGATGAGAACCAAAATGTAATCAGTGTTAAACAAGATAAGCTAGTCAAAGATGGTATGCAGATTGGTCGTAAATACCCTCAAGAAGCGAAAGAATACAACCAGAAAGGTGGTATTGCTGCATTGACGATGGGGACAGCAGCAGTTGCAACAACAGCGATTGTGCAACCTGTTACTTTACCCGCAAAGATTGATTCTACCGCAGGAAACACCGCTGAAGAGATGCTTTATTTCTGGTACGAAAAAGCTGACACTGAAACCAAGCAGAAATTCAAAGACTACGTGAACAAGTAAATTTATTTGGCTCATTAAAAAAAAGAAGCTGACATTTAATCAGCTTCTTTTTATCTAAAGATTTACTTCGTGTGAACGGAAAACTCATCCCGTCTTAATGGGTTAAGCCGCGTCTATTGCGACTCTCCATTCACCTTAGCAGGCCAACCCAACCCTTTATACTCAGCAGCCAGTAGGTAAGCACAACGACTCGAAATCGTCGTTTTAATCCAGTCACCAATTCCACACACTTTATATTCCAACACGGCCATCTTCATAACAGTACTACTCACTCAAATTTAAATTTATAAATATTGAGCTAAAGTTATCGCTATCAGTGATTTGTGTATGTTCCGAAAAGAACAAAAGGTGGTAGTTACCTACAAATAGCTACCTGTTTAGGCCTTTTTATCGAGAAAAAGGTATTCAAGCTATAACGGCTTCATCGCAATTACAGGGTCTCGTATCATTAAATTCATCGGTGAGATACGCTCGTACAAACCTTCAAAATCTGAGATAAACACCTTACCTCTTTGTATCGTCACTAAACCTTGTTGTTCGATACCTTTTAAAACTTCATTTAACCTCGGTCTCGATATACCGGTGATGGTACTCAGTTGGGTTTGTGAAATATTGATACTGACCGTCGCCCCAGTAATATTTGTCTGACGAGCAGCAAGTTCTAGAAGTACATAAATTGTTTTTTGCTCTTTTTCATGGATGGAAGCCAAAAAAGCCTGCATCCAGATAGATTGCGATTTGACCCCGCAGTGGAGTAACCATTTAAATACCATGCACTTTTTCTCAGCCAACTCTAACACCTTATCTGCGGGGAAAAATGCCATTGTAATCGGCTCAACTTCTTCTGCGACTGCAAATAAATTGTAATTAGCGTGAATGGTTAAAGCGCCTACCCAATCACCCTTACCGATCACACCGCCCGACAAGCTTTTCATGTTTTCAGTTGAAAAGCAGATACCTGCTGAGCCCTTAAGAATATAAAAAACGCCCGGTAGGTTTTGAAATTTTTTCGTAATTTCTAGGCTATGTATGCCCGTCTTTAAAACAGCAATTTCGAGCAGGCTGTCTATAAAGTCTTGTGGTAAATCACAAGGCCATTGTATCTGTTCACCTATTTGGGGGTCTAACAACGATTAACTCCTCGTTTAGATATATCTACGTGAGTACAACGCTATCTCACCGCACCTTTCCTAAATGTAGTCCATTACAGCTAATACCCAGAGATTATTTATCAAAAAAACCATACACCTTAGTATCTTAAGGCCTTAACGCAACTTAAAATCATGGACAAACCACTTTATAGTGTTCAGAAGTGACTAACTATTGACCTATATAGCCGTAATAATTCGCTTGTTGCACTCTCGTTTTTGGGGACTCGTTTTGGGGCATTCAGATTATTGACATTAAATTTATTGAAGACTCAATCGGTTGTCCCCCCTGTTTACTGAACGTAAACAAAAAAACGACCAGCAATTGCCAGTCGTTTAAGTATATCCAATAGTAGAACTTTAAATACTAGATAGCACCAACCTCGGCGATATACGCGAACACAACATCACGATATTGTTGTTTCAACGATTCTTCGATAAAGCTCGCGTCGATCGCGTTTAAGCTGAACTGTGCTAGCTCTTGACGCGTAAGCTGATGAGCATTGCTAACAGCATTAAAGTTATCCGACATATAACCACCGAAATACGCAGGATCGTCAGAGTTGATCGTTACGGCAACGCCCTTCCTTAGTAGCTCGACAATATTGTGGTCTTCCATTACATCAAACACTCGCAGTTTAATGTTAGATAGTGGACACACGGTCAGCGGCATTTTGGTCTCAATCAATTCCGATATCAACGCTTCGTCGGTCATGCATTGCACGCCATGGTCTACTCGGCTAACACTGAGCATTTCAATGGCATCGACAATGTTCTGTGCAGGCCCTTCTTCACCAGCATGAGCCACTGTTAGAAAACCCGCTTGTTTGGCTTGTTGGAATACGCGTTTGAACTTCTCTGGCGGATGCCCGAGTTCTGAGGAGTCTAATCCAACCCCAATAATTTTGCTTTGGTGCTTGAGAATATCGGCGAACGTTTGAATAGCGCTCTCTTCAGATAAATGACGTAAGAAGCAAGCGATGATTTGAGAAGTGATCCCTAACTCTTTTTGACCACACTCGAGTGCGCGATAAATGCCGTTAATCACAGTATCAAATGCAATCCTACGGTCGGTATGCGTTTGAGGATCAAAGAAAATTTCAGTATGAATAACATTGTCAGCTTTACAGCGTTCTAGATAAGCCCATGTTAAATCGTAGAAATCTTGTTCTGTGCGTAATGCATCAGCACCTTGATAGTAAATATCGAGAAACGACTGGAGATCATCAAATTCGTATGCAAGTCTTAACTGCTCTGGAGATAAATAAGGCAGATCGATACCATTACGTTGAGCGAGTTTAAAAAGTAACTCAGGTTCGAGTGAACCTTCAATGTGTAAATGCAGCTCTACTTTTGGAAGCCCTTGGATAAATGCGTTCATATTTCACCTACAATGGATTTTAGGTGTGCACTTACTCGGAATAATAGACAGGATGTTTTTCGAACGCCATTACAAAGAGTAAGAACACAATTGTGATCTAAACCCTTCGTAATCAGCACTTTTCGGGCACTGGTAGAGACCCCCAAACCATATCATTGGGGTTATACGAAGCAAACGGTTGCTACTATACCGAATTAAGCAACGATGAACAGGTTTAAAGCGTGACGAACAGAATTAAATAGCGATGAACAGAAGCAATAGACAGTTCATTATCAAAGGTACTCAGGTCTAATCCTCGACATCAAAAGCATATCAATATATTTCCCACCTTTGAATGTACTAAGTCTTTTGGTGCCTTCTAACTGAAAACCGACGCCTTCATATAAAGCAATCGCACCGTGATTATCAGCATGAACTTCTAATTCAAGTCGAACGAGGTTAAGCCAGTTATCGGCCTGATTGATCGTTTCTTGCATTAAGACCTTACCGACCCCTTTGCCTTGCATATCCGGATTGATCGCTATCGCAAGGCCAGCACAATGTCTGTCTCTCACCTTGGTGGTCATGAATAAAGTAATGTGGCCCACGACTTTTCCGGACAATTCAGCAACCAAAGTGAAATGGTCTGAATGACCAAACAATCGCTCCACTTGATCAGAACTAAGGAAAGGCTTTTGTGAGGTATTCTCTAGTACTGATGAGTGTCGATAAATATCAAAAATATCTTGGTTGTCAGTGGGTTCAAGATGTCTGATTTGTATTTCCAAAGCGCTTCCTTACTATCTAATCCTATATGTAAACTACTTTTCATATTACGGATAGCAACGAGCACCTACAACCTTAAAGGTTATAAGTGCTCGAAATAATGAAACTCAAACCGAGTTTTAGGTTTAGCTAGTGCTTCGGCTATATGTAATCGTTAGAATTTATAGTCGACACCCACGCTCGCCAACACTTGTTCGGAATTATAGAAATCGATATTAGAATCAATAGTTCTTAAGCCTAGTAATGTAATAAACGACCAATCTTCATAGCCCATCAAACTACCAAACTCGTATGCTAAAAATGCACCGTACTCATTCTCTTCACGAGCTTTTCCGTAAATCGGATTCGCTTCATCGTACTGACGATCATTGGCATCTAGCGTGACAACGAAGCCATGACGACCAATTCTCTTGGCGTAGTTTAATTCTAGTCCGTAACTATCAAAGCTGAGAGCTCCACCTTCTGCGTCTGAATTGAAATACACCATAGATGGAACGAACACACCAGCTTGGTTAGGTAAGATGAAGGGGTACCCTACTTTGACGTACACATAACTTCTCTCCCTATCCAAGAGCGCAACGTCTTCTGCAGATAAGCTTTGAGTTCCTGATAATTCATCATCAACATCAGATTCACCAATCGCGAAATCCGTTCGAAAACCCGTCCCACCAATGTTAGTAAGTTGCAATCGCCCAACATTACCTTTTACATCCGTTTCGCTGCGATTAACGCCGACCGCATAAGGGTCTGACCAAGCCTTACCAGAAATGAGCGTTGGTAGCACAGAGAAGTCTAAAATGGTGCCACCTGAGAATTGGTGTCGATAACCAATCTCAAACGCAATGGTACCTGTTGCAATATCCTCTCGCGTTGTACCTGCATAAACTTGGTGAGTCAGAGATTCACCAAAGGTGTATTGAACGGTTCCAAGAAAACCGAGTAACCCTTGGTTTTCGCTATCACCTTCCATGACATTACTTGTTTGGTTCGAATTTTGTTCGGTACTCAAATTACTACTATCCGAGTAGAAACCTGCCAAAACACTAAAGTTACCGCTGAAACCTTCATTAGGGGCAAGGCCACTATAAGCAGGCATTGAAGCAAATGCCGAAAATACAACCGGTAAAACAAACCTCATATTCACATCCACTATTTGAATAATTTCACGTTAACTATAAGTATAAAAATAGAATTATAACAAGTAATTAACTGTGAAAATTTATTCCCCCGGTGACTTTGACTGTCGAAGTAAACGGCTTGAGACGTCAATAAGTTGATCTATCGCTTTTAAGCTTTCGTAATACATCTCGGAAATAACAAACAAACTCAAGGACTACAATATGTTTAATAAATTAAGCAAGACTCTGTCAGTACTAGTAGCAACACTTCTTTTCACTACATTTGCTCACGCTAACCATCACGAAATGAAGAAAGACATCGTAGATGTGGCTGCAGAAAACGGTTCGTTCAACACGCTAGTCGCCGCAGTTAAAGCAGGTGGCCTTGTAGAAACATTAAAAGGCGAAGGACCATTTACTGTATTTGCCCCAACAGATGAAGCATTTGCTAAATTACCGGACGGTACCATTGAGATGCTTTTGAAACCAGAGAACAAAGACAAGTTGGTTGCAGTGCTGACTTACCACGTAGTAGCAGGCAAAGTAATGGCCGCAGATGTGATGAAAATAGACAGCGCTGATACAGTGCAAGGGCAAGCGGTAATGGTTAGCATAGATAATGGTGCCGTGATGATTAACAACGCAAAGGTAATATCAGCGGACGTAGAGGCTAGCAATGGTGTAATCCACGTGATAGATACTGTATTGCTACCTAAATAGAGCAGTCGAGAATAATCTATCAAGTAAAAATCGAAATTCGTTAAGGGTGTGACAAGTTCACACCCTTTTAATTTATCTATAACAAGTCAATGTCGACATCAAAGCAACAATGTCTGTTAACAGTAGTTGTTATTGGATAAACAAACGCCCAAATATTAGAAATGCCGCCATCGACACAACCTTAGTAAATACTACAACCCAAATGCAGTCACCAATACTCGAATGGGTCGCCTTCCCAAGTAGAAAGACAAACAGGATCAATCCTAGAACCCAACCAACGGTCGGAATCAATGACACCAAAGCAACGATTACAGCAATAGTAAGAAGGGATTTAAAGTCTGCGACCACGAAAGACATTTTGGAGGCGATATACATACAGCATGCGGTTATTAATGCGTCCATCACAAACGCTAAAGCTTCGATTCCCACGTTACTTCCTTCACTCAAATTAGTTGTAGTGAATATTATCGCTAAAGTGATGATTTTTCTTTAAGAAGAGAACAAAAAGCAGGTGAAAACTGTAACAAAAATGAGATTACCATTCGGCTGAATGCACCGTTTATTTGTTCGAGTCTTCTAAGCCTTTCACCAACGCACTTGACCGAGGCTGATTTGCTTTTTGATAGGCATCAAAACCATCTTCGTGTTTAACTCCAAACAAACAAAGAAAAGAATTGATGACGAATGAAAAGAATGAGATGACGACGACAAAGAGAGGAAACAGCCCCGACACCCCAGCATCTAAGGCTAGAACGCCAACAGCGAAGGACAACATCGACACTAATGTATATAGTTTAGATCTACTCACATGACTCATGAACAACACTCCTTGTATTCACTCAATGTTTAGATTAGACAAATTACCTTGCACACAATTTGAACTCATCGACAATATCAATAGATCAGAAAAAGTTATCCTTAAAAAGGTTCATTAATATTTCAAAGTAGGTCTCTATACTCTAAAGAACGATAGCCCACTTATTCGACTATCTTCTCCATCACGTAATTGGTGAGTTTTACGCCACGCATTTCAACTTCCTGCTCATTAACGACTTTAAAACCAAGGTGTTCATAGAAAGGCCTTGCGGTAATACTTACTTCAGAGAAATACCGCGATACACCACGAACACGACCAACAGCAAGAATATGTTCCATTAGCGCTCTTCCAACGCCTTTACCCTGGCATTCATGATGACAGAAGAAATGATCAATCAAGCCATTGGGTTGCAGGTCAGTATAACCAACAACGCAACCATCTAGCTCAGCCACAAAAAGTAGTAACTCATTCATGCGCTTTTGCCAAAGCTCAGAGTCAAAACCGTTTGGAGCCCAAGCCTCTACTTGCTGCTGAGAATAATCTCGAACATTAATGTTACGAACGGTATGAAAGTAAATCTCCCACAACGCCTTAGCATCACTGGTTTGGTAATTTCGGATTCTAACCACGACATAGTCCTTTCGTGTATTTAGGGTATTTAGGGTATTGGACAGGTAACGTATTGTCCCTATGTGCTCTCTAAATGAGTCGACTCTAGAACAAAGAGTTTCAACGATAAAACACAGCCAACCAAATCGTCACCATGTCTTTGTCCGTACCAATAACCTTGTGCTTTTCTCTTGCAGCAATGTTGATGTAATCCCCTTTAGACAAGGTAACAACACGTCCATCTTCAAACTCGATGATACCTTGACCTTCTATCACCATTACCCACTCATTCTCATCTTGGTCATACCAACCCTCTTCTGGGGAACTGTGACCATGAGACAATATTCTTTCGATTCGAACACTGTCGTTCGCAAGCAGGTCATTGAATATTTCATTGGGCATCGACGAAGGAACATCAGCGTAAATATTAGACATCGAACTATCCTAATCCTTGTTAACTGTAATCTGGTGCTGCGCTTTGAAGCTTGTGGTTCTTTAACTTAATAAACCGTAGAAAGCCGAAACCTAGGCAGCAACACTCTTTTTGAAGTAAAAACGGTAATAGCCCACTAAGTTACTGCATATAAACAGCGCTTCCATCAGTACGGCTGTTGGAGAGCCAACTAAGTAGTTGTGAACCAACCAAAAACTGGTTCCGATGATCATCAACTCTCTTAATCGACGGTCATCTTTATTGAAGGCTGCAAAGGTTTGAAATACGGAAGCAAAGCAACTCAATATGCTTGTCAGCCCCGAGTAAGTCACGGCCGTTGCGACCACCGACATGGAACAGAACAAATATTTAAACTTAGACGATGTAGAAAACACGCTCGTTAAATAGCGAACAGTGGCAATCGTCATTAAGCTCGCCGCTGTCCATTGTTCGAGAAGAATAAAGTGACTCGAAATAAGCACACCAGCAAAGAACAGACAGGTAACGATTTTCTTCCTTTCCTTAAACTGAAATGACAAAAGATCGAAACAGATCGCAATCGCGACTAATACTTGAGAAAGATAAAAGGCTGACACGGTGATTCCTTCAATAATAACATTACGCCCGAGCCGTTTTGTTCAACCATGAATAGCCTAAGAAACTCTCTTGGTTAATTCAAAAATACGGTAACAGTGATTCAAAGCTTCAACAGGGATCTAAAGTTTCAACACACCACTAATCACAGTGATAGCAGAACCGATTAACTTTATTCGCCCGTTAGCTAATAACTCTGTCGACATATAGCCACCACGACGAGACGCCTGATAAGCATTGAAACTACTTTTGTTTAGCTTTTCTGCCCAGTGCTGCGTCAATGCACAATGTGCCGAACCAGTGACAGGGTCTTCATTAACACCCACCCATGGCGCAAAGTAGCGAGAAACAAAATCAAGTTCAGGATTTGATGGAACTGCCGTTACCACAACACCTCTACCATCCATGCGTTTCAAGGAGTCAAAGTTTGGCGACAAATCCAATAGAACGCGCTCATCAACGACTTCGATTAACTGCTTTGAATCAAACTCTCTAAATGAAACAACTTGGTTGAACTCCAAGCCAAGGTGTTCGAGCAATTCTTGATCGGGTTCCAGACTCGGCGATAAATGAGTGCTAGGAAAATCCAGCTCGATAGACGATTCACGAACCGTGGCAGATAATTCACCAGACAAAGTATCAAATACTACCTTATCACCCGTTTTCACTAACCCTTGCTCTTTCAATACGTGGACGGTTGCCAAAGTACCATGTCCACATAGTTTCACTTCTACTTCTGGCGTGAACCATTTAAGCGTCATAGTGTTAAGCACAAGAAAAGCCGTTTCTGATACCGCCATCTCTTCCGCTATTGAAAACATTAATGCTTCATTCAAAGGCTCTTGAGAAATACAAACCCCAGCAGGATTTCCTTTAAAGGCTTGGGTTGTGAACGAATCTACTTGATATATATCTAAATCCACAATGGTTCCTAACTCTAATATTGGATAACTATTGTTGCCTACAATAAGCACAAACACCCTGTGCTACAAGTATTTAACAACAACTTCATTAATACCTTATTTAAGAAGTAAGGAATGATAAACAAAGAGTTATGAAAAGAATTGGTGGATTAAATAGAAGGTTGAATATAGGGCAGACAAAAGATAAAACTTATCAGCCTTGTAGGAAACAAGCACACGTTCGCAGCACATAGGCATTGTATCGTGCCACAAACGTAGGTTACTCAGTAATGATGACTCTACTGACGTACCAGAGCAGATTTCACAATGGTCAAGCCAAGCAGTCCCAACATTACTCCTGTCACTTTATCAATATAGTAAGCAACACGCGTAAACTCTCGACGAACTTTAGGTGCCGATAAAAGGAATATGATTGCTGCATCCCAGACAAATACAACCACCGTCATCCAAACTCCCAGTCCGAGCTTGAACATAAAGCTTACATCATTATTCAATACCACTGTGAATAAGCTTAAATAGAACAAGAGATTTTTGGGGTTGAGGGCTCCTGATAAGAAACCAGTGATGAACTCCTTTAGGAAAGTCGTTTGGCTCGATGCATTTTCTGGTACCACATCTATATTGTTGTAATTACATTTCTTCGCTCTTATTGCTTGAACAGCAAGATAGACAAGAAACAATCCACCAACAATTTTCAGAGCAATCATAACGGAAACGGATGCCGCTAGAATCGACCCTACTCCAACAAAGCACAAAGCAATATAAACCGCATTCGCACTGGCAATACCGAATGCAACACCTAATGCTTTTGTTCCCTTATTTCGAACGGCACTCTTCACCACTATCACAAAGTCAGGCCCGGGACTCAACAGCGCTAGAAAGTGAGCAATCGCCACGGTAACAAAAATTCCGACTAAACCTGCATCCATAAATCAATATCCTTATTGTAAAAATTAATGCATTATTATTGCATAATTATTAGAGGCTGGGTTTTATTGGTTAAGTGTTAATGTTTAGATACGAAGAGAATCAGACAGACAACACGTTTTCATCAGTCTTGTTAGGTGCGAGACTTCCTAATAATAAGCTTTTCAATATTTAGATTATCAAACCACGATTTAGCTTAGTGAGCTTTTGACCAAGGCTCAATAACTCGCTTATTTGGAGTCAGAAAATTGTTGTTCACGTGCAATGCATTAGGTTGTACTAAAATAAGAGGCCTAAATTTGAACTATGTCTCAAGAATTGGGCTACGATTTAATTAATCACAGTACGAAAGGAATCCGTCAGTGAAAACATTCTATGTTTCAATTGTTGCGTCATCATCCTTTTTAACTGGCTCTGCACTTAGCCAAACCCATGAAATTTATCTCTACAATTGGGATGAGTTTTTATCTGATCGTGTTATTACTCAGTTACGCGATACTTACGATATTTCGCTGAAACAACAGTACTTCTCTGATGAGTCAATAAGAGATGAAGTTTTGTTGAGCGAACGTCGAGGCGCTTTTGAACTAGTTATTGTAGAAAGTGTAAAACTTAAAGCGTTAGCCGAACAAAATCTATTCCACAACCTCCAAGACTTGCAACAATCCATTGCAGGAAACTTTGATTCTAGATGGGTTGATGGATGTGGAGATTACGGTATCCCTTATGCTTGGGGGACATCAGGTATCTTGTATCGAAGCGATAAAGTTGCTACTCCCGAATCTTGGAATGCCATTCTTGATCCCGACACAAAAGCCAGTGGCAAAATAAGTATGTATTACGAACCAACAGATTTAGTAAGTACTGCACTGTTGGCACATCAATTTGATCCATTCACGAACAACGAACAAGAACTGCGCGTTGCGTATAAAACCCTACAAACACAAAAGCCGCATCTTGAAAGCAACGAATACGTTATCGACTACATACACCAGCCTGAACGCCTCTTAAACATTGACCTCGCCTACGGTTATTCAGGCGATAGCTATGCACTCAATGATGCCGATCCTGGTTCATCTTGGGCATATGTCGTGCCTCAAGAAGGAACAACTTTGTGGCTAGAGTGTATCGCAGCAATTAACAACGGAGCCTTATCTTCACAAGCCACCACAATAATGACATTCTTATCTCAACCCAATATCGCCGCTCAAAACGCGATGGATTCATGGTTTGCAACCCCTAGTACAAAAGCAAAAGAGCTGACCTCTCAAGAGTATCAAAATGACCCTGAACTTTTTCCTAGTAAAGAGATATTAGATCGCAGCTACCTCTATAAACAATTAGAACCTAATAGCATTCAAATTCGTAACCGTATTGTCGACAGCCTGAGATAATTGATGCCAGTATTGAACAAGCTGTATTTCGTACTCATACCAACACTGCTATTTGTCTTTACGATAGCGGGAATGGTCACCTATAATTTCGCATCAAACCATGCGAAACACATGTACCTCGACAAAGTACAATCTGACGTTAACACTGCGTTAGTTGCTGCTGAGTATGAACAACTCGGTTTGTCTTTGTTAGTTAAAGATATCGGGTCGTCGTTACAGTTTCTTCGCTACATTCAAAACCCTGGTGATTACACCACCCTGTCTCTCCTTGAAAAACGAGTACTGCGCGTAATAAACCAGAACCACGTTAGCCAATTTGGACAACGTAATATCTACATCATAGATCCCAAGTTTAAATTAACACTGTCTACATTAAGAGCCGACCCTTTCGAAGGGTTAAAAATTCCCGATAATATTTATGAAAAAATCTTCGACATATATACTTCATTGATAAATAAGAACGAACTATCAAACGAAGGTTTTTCTTATATCTCAGTCAGTGGTGAGCTTAGGTACGCTTATGTTGCTGCAATTGATCCTTATTTACTCCCTCAGGATAAACGTGCAAATAACAGTTTAAACCGGTACATATTGATTGCCGACGGGCCCTTAAAGCAACTCTCTAGCTTGTTAATCAAATACAACGATGATGACAATATGCAGCTATTGATTGAACCTTCATCAGACGTTGCCAACATCGAAAATACTCAGTTCGTCATCAAGTCCATTGAACAAACTAACGAAAGCATCAATGTACAGATGACAAGCCGTCATCTCATTGCTCAAGTTAACATTCGCGAGAAAAAGTTTAATCATGAGAAAGCCATCATCGCCAAACAGACCCTACTTGGCTGCTTAGTTACTCTCTTTATAATCATGTTAATTGTCCACCTGGTTGTGCGATACCAACTTGTACGGCCCCTCAAAGGCTTATTGCACGAGATATCTATCGGTGGGTTAAAGCTTCGTTATTTCAAGCGGTCGTCTGGGCAAAGTGAAATTGATGGCTTAAAGAACGCGTACATTGACTCGTTGACGGAATTAAAATTCGAAGCTGAGTTTGATCAACTCACTAAGTTAGCCAACCGACGTTCGTTCATACGTCACCTTGATGTGCGTTTAAAAAGTTCAATGAACTCACGTTGTTACCTGGTTTGTTGGGATATCATCGATTTCAGAAAGATCAATGACTTATACGGCGCAAAAGTAGGTGATAATGTGCTAATTAGCCTAGCTAAAGCATTGAGAGAAACGCTACAGAACCAACAATCGTCTTTGGGCTTTAGTTGTAGTGATTATTCTCTTGCAAGGCTCGGGGGAAACCAGTTTATTGCCATATTGGAAATCGATGAACATCAATCGATAAGCGAAGAAATTGAGAACATCAACAACACACTGACCGGAACCACTTTCCTTGATTACTATGGATTTAGGCTCTCGGTCGCAACAGGCGTATTGCCTGTCGACACACCAAAATTTGAAGAGATTTGGCATCGATGTATTGATGAGATGTTGATCAATGCTAAGTCTCACAGTGATGGCGAAAGTCGCGTTATTTACGGCGAAGAGTTATTGCACACATTAGAGCGACATGATGTCATCGAGAAAAGGCTTTTGGAATGTTGTGAAAGTGACAATTTTGAACTCCGTTTCATGCCTATTCTCAATGCCCAAACACTTCACATCGATGGCGCAGAGTGCCTTATCCGTTGCCCTGCTTTGTTTAATATTAATGCCGGACCCGATGAATTCATTCCTGTCGCTGAAAAAAGTAATCTAATTTCAAAACTCGACATGTGGGTGATTAGTACCGCAATCAAGAGCTATAAAGAGCTGTCAGAGGTTCACAAGTACGAAGGTACCTTATCCATCAACATTTCAGCAATGGAGTTATATAACCGCAATTTTGCAGATAACATTCGTAAAGTTCTTGAACGATATCAAGTGCCTCCGGCCAAGATTATTATCGAAATCACCGAGACCAGCTATGTCAAAAGTACGAAACTTACGGTTCAAACTATTGAAAGCCTCAGAAGCTTAGGACTAAAAGTGTCCCTCGACGATTTTGGTACTGGTTACACCGCATTTAATCAACTTCTCCACTACCCTGTGGATGAGTTAAAGGTGGATAAGAGTTTTATCGATAATATCGTAAACGACAAAGCCGGCCGCAAGATGGTCGAATCAATGATTAACTTAGGCCATTCTTGTGACACTTTAGTTGTCGGTGAAGGTGTGGAATCAATAGAGCAATACCGACATCTCAAAGAGGCGAACTGCGATTTGATACAAGGTTACTTATTCAGCCAACCATTAACATACCTTCAATTTATCGAGTTTGTTCGAGACCATAATCCTCAGGAAATCTTAGACCCTCAATCCACTGTAGATTCTAGTCCTGACGAAAGAATTGTTTCTCTAACTCAGAAAAAATAACCTCAATACATCGCTTCATATTTTCGAACTCGTATTGGTTGACACTATTATACGCAGCGCAGAGAGTTCGCCATCTCATCCATCTCATCCATCTCATCCATCTCATCCATCTCATCCATCTCATCCATCTCATCCAAGATAAGGTCTGAAGTGAACAAATCAAATCTGACGTGGCTCTTATGGTCAAAATTAGACGAATGAATAATCTAACGAACGAATAATCTAATTGAAGCGATATCAAGTAGTCGATAAAAACGTTAAGCGACTAAATAAAAGATTGGACACGAGCGATACATTGCTCAACCTAAACGCGACTTAACGAAGAGGAACCGAGCAAAGCGATTAATGAATGGAGCTGAATGGGGATAATGAACTAAACAGCTCAGGTAAACTCAATAATGCTCTCATATGAAAGAGCATTAACCTTGCATGGTGGTAACCAACTCCATCATGTCTTTAGAACTTATATTTTTCTTATGTCTTACTACAGCGTCAATCATCAATTCTAGATTACCTGCCGAAATATAATCACTGAGCACCTCGTTAAATTTCTCCTGTATTTCACCACTCGCATGTAAGTGATCAGGGATAAAGAACAAAAACTGACTACCACTACTACGAAACGAAATAGCACTTTCAGGGATCTTTGCCGTAAGAGACTTAGCGGCTGAACTCACGACTAAGTCGCCATATTCGAGCCCATACTTTTGATTAATCTCGCTAAGATTTCTGATTCGCACGAAGTACAGATCGAAGTTGTTGTCTCTCGAGTAATTATTTTTTACAAATTTCATTAGCGAGACTCTATTATGAAAGCCTGTAATGCAATCGGTCGAACGGAGTTTTCGTTTAGCGGAAAAATCGATATAAAAAATGGCTCCCGTCATCATCAATATTAAAACAAGAAACGCACTACTGATTTGATGAACCATGACCAATTTGTCGACCATGGAGGTGTTTTCCTCTATCACTGGGCTTTGTAGACGAAATTTTTCATTAATAAAGCCCACCAACGTGTGATAACAAATATCGATTTTTTTCTGTAACGACTCTTTAGGAAGGACGCCTTCGTTGACTAGCTTAATTGAAGACTCTAACGCCTTAAACTTTTCAAACTCTGTTGTAAAGTAAGGTCTAAAGTTGGCTGACTTAATGAAGTTAGACGATTCAGTGCTGTTTATTAAAATATCAAAACGACTCCAAGTGATGTCGTAAGCTAGCCACAATTCATCGTAATCTATCTTGTTAGATTGGCTGACCATCAAGAAGTTAGCGTATTCTTTAACCAATTGAAAAACAAACCATGTTGCTTCGTTCTGCCTATTGGAGAAGCTTTTATTGATATCATTTATCCGAGTAACACTGTAAATATTAATAGTAAGAGCGGCCACCGATAAAAACAAAATAACGACTTTAATGGCCGCCAAAGACAACAGCTTTTTCATAGTCGAACCTCTACAGATGAATATCTCTTATCTGCCAAATCATCTTGGCGTGGAAATCCGTATTGTTGATGCTTGGATTTGAAGAAAGTGGATAGATCAACCAATAAGGACCTTTATCTCTTACTGACATAAACTCACCATTTTGTTTGATAGCGATAATCGGATGATAATCATCAAAGTCTTCTTTAGGTACGGCAATTTTATAATCGTTCAATGCCACAAACGTCACTTGCGACGATATTGGTAAATCAATGGTTTCAAGAATCGTTTGTAACGTCACACCACTGTAAACCGACTTACCATCAACCCAAGGTAACGAAGTGGTGATTTCTTTTTGAGGCATTAAGAGAAGTTGCTCCCTGCTTAACTCATGTTTTTGACCTAAGAGATCGAAAACCGTTAACTCTGAGGCGGCAAAATTGGAAAACGAAAAAAGAGAGAGGGCAAACAAAAGTACAGTTCTCATTCTAAACTCCATTTAAAAAGGTCACTAAATTCAGTCTAGCCTATATTGAGCATTTGACTTGCCTCGCTATTAGCTAATTTTTCAATCACATAACTTTCATGTTAATCATATAGCTTTCACGTTAATCGTATAGCTTTCACATTAATTGAAGACTCTCCTCAGCTTTTTCATCAACACCGTATTCAAATCCGCAGTGCGACGTTTCTTACCCTTCAAACACTCTCTGTTTAACGATGTTTATTATCAAAACACTACTTTTCGAACCCGGTAAGTAATCCAATTGACCAAGTAAATACGTATCAAGTTATAAATTTGATAATAAATATGGCTCAACAAGTAGCGGGAATGCTCAACGCTGCATAACCTTTAATCGAACGAATCTATATTTTGAGCCTTTCCAATAGCTTTCGTTCAGGTTGTCACAGCCAAGCAACACAGTTCTTAAACCAAGAATCGCTTGTTAACTTTAGAACCAAGGGAACCAGTAATGAGTTTAAATACACACAAGTTTAACCCCATAACCGCACTTTCCGTCCTTTTAATGACGCTCGTAACGCATCCAGTTTATGCAGAAGCCGATAATGCAAAATTTGAATTAGGTAAACAAAAAGCCAAGGTATGCATGACCTGTCATGGCGAAGATGGTATCTCGACACAAGATCCCTACCCTAACCTTCGAGGTCAGAAGGTCGGTTATCTCATATCTTCTTTAAAAGACTACCAGACCAGAGAAAGAACCAGCGGTTTGGCGATACTTATGCAGCAACAAGCCGACACGCTTTCCGATCAAGACATCCGAGATATTTCGTATTTCTACTCTCAATTAGGTCTCGAGGCACAGATGGATAAAGACTCTCAACTGGGCCACGAATCTCAATAAAGATGCACAGACCAGTATTAAAGAACAACTAGACGACGATTCAAAACTTTAGGCAAGGAGCCTTGTTATGGAACAAGTGACAACGCAGTACAACATTAAGGTCGTGAGATACTTTATCATCGCGTCTTTGATTTGGGCTATTGTAGGTATGATCATCGGCGTGATCCTCGCCGCCCAGTTGTATTGGCCAGTCCTCAATTTCGATTCTCAATACTTTCAATTTGGCCGTCTTCGTCCACTGCACACTTCAGGCGTAATTTACGGGTTCGTGGTCAATATTCTCATGGGAACGTCACTCTATATTGCCCAACGAACTGGTCATTGTGAGCTGTTCAATAAAAGCCTGTCATGGATGGTATTTTGGAGTTGGCAATTCATTTTGTTGCTCGCGGTCGTCTCCTTACCCGCGGGCCACACCAGTTCAAAAGAGTATGCGGAGCTTGAATGGCCAATCGACTTAATGATTGTGTTGGTTTGGGTGCTGTATGCGGTGTTGTTTTTTGGCACCCTTGCTAAGCGGAAAGTGAGCCATATCTTTGTAGCTAACTGGTTCTTTGCTGCTTTCATCATCGTTGTTGCCATGATTTTCATTGTGAACAACCTCGCGATGCCGGTCTCGGCAATGAAGTCTTACTCTGTATTTGCGGGGGCTCAAGATGCAATTGTTCAGTGGTGGTGGGGACATAATGCCGTCGGTTTCTTGCTAACAGCTGGTGTGATTGGTATGAATTACTACTTCATACCTAAAGCGGCGGATCGACCTATCTATTCCTACCGGTTGTCTGTGATCCATTTCTGGGGATTGGTCGGCTTTTACACGTGGGCCGGAACGCATCACTTAGTTTACTCTTCCGTTCCCATCTGGATTCAGAACATCGGAATCGTGATGTCATTGATATTATGGCTCCCTTCCTGGGCAGGTGCGTTCAATAGCGCAATGACCCTTCTTCAAAACAAAGAAAAGCTGAAGTCCGACTACATTCTTTTATTCTTTTTCTCAGCGATTCTTTACTACTGCTTAGCGACATTCGAAGGTCCCCTACTTGCTATTCGCTGGTTCAACATGGTGGCACACAACACCGAATGGATTATCGGTCACGTACATTCCGCAGCACTCGGATGGGTTGGAATGTCAGGGATCGCGGTTTTTTACTATTTCATTCCACGCTTATGGGGCCAAACCGATCTTTGGTCACGACGACTGATTAAATGGCACTTCTGGCTTGCTCATGCTGGTGTCGCTCTTTATGCGATAGCACTTTGGGTCGCAGGCATCGGCGAGGGTTATATGTGGCTCGCTCAAAATGAAAATGGTGAACTGATTTACAGTTTTGTTGAAGCTATGGACTTTAAAGCACCTTGGTTGTTCTTACGATTCTTTGGCGGTGCATTGTTTGTTCTGGGCTTATTCCTTATGGCATTTAATTTGTTCAAAACGGTTCGTATGCCAGTCGTACATGACGCTAAACATGCCGTTAATCAGGGAGCTTAAATGATGAGTAAAGACTTTACACATTCAATCGTCATTTTAATTTTGACCACCGTTGTCGTTGCTTCTTTCTCTCTGTTGGTTTGGGTAGTGCCAAGCATTGTCCGTGGGGATGATATCGCCAAGGGCAGCTTAGCGATGCCGCTCACACCTCTCGAGTTAGCAGGACGAGACATCTACATCAGTGAAGGCTGTCATGTGTGTCATACACAAATGGTTCGTCCTCTAGAACCGGAAGTGAAACGCAATGGTCGTCCGAATAAAGAAGCAGACGATATCTATGAGTTTCCCAACTTGTGGGGTTCTAAACGTACGGGGCCTGACCTAACTAACCTTGGTAGAAAGTATTCTGACCAGTGGCATGTTATTCACCTAATTGATCCCCGAAAAGTCATACCTACATCGATCATGCCCTCTTACCCATGGCTGTTTGAGCAAACGCTTACAGGCGATGATATCAGCGCCAAAATGGAGGTTTTACGTACCTTAGGTGTGCCTTATACCGATCAAGAAATTGGTGACGCTAGGTTACAGGTGAGAGGAAAAACCAAAGGTGAAGCTCTGATTCGCTACTTACAAAGCCTTGGTAAAGATACGTCACAGGAGGTATCACAATGAGTACATTCTGGAATCTATGGGCGGTAATTTTAACTTTAATTTTTTTCGTTCTTATGGTGTCCGTTGTCGTTAAATATTGGCGTAGCAATCACCAGGCCGATCAAGACCACACCCTTGGCACTTTTGATGGGATTGAAGAAAAGGATGCGCCACCGCCAAAACTACTCTTTGTTAGCTATGCCGTTGCCTTCTTAATGTCTGCAGGCTATTTAGTCCTTTACCCTGGATTAGGGGAATGGGAAGGATTAGTCGATTGGAAACAAAGCGACGATAAGCTCAGCTCACCCAGCACAACGTTAAACGAGCAATTTTCTCAAACAGCAGAGACAACCCTCGAAGGCTTGGCTGGTGTTCCTGAAATAGTGAACAGCGGGCAGATTTTGTTCCAAACCCACTGCGCAGCTTGCCATAGAAATAACGCACAAGGTCAGAAACACTTCCCTAACCTTATTGACCAAGAGTGGCTATATGGCGGCAGTGATGAAGCGATCATTCAATCGATCGCCAAAGGAAGAAATGGCGCGATGCCGGGTTGGAGCGAGATAATGCGTCCCGATGAAGTGGCTAAGGTCTCTTATTATCTAGCCTCACTTAATCAACGTCATACCGATGTGCCAGAGGTGAAAGTTAAAGTCGGTAAAGAGCTGTTTGTAAAATACTGCTCGTCTTGTCATGCTGATGGTTCGGTTGCGAACCCTTTGATAGGCGTGCCTGATCTTTCTGACGATATCTGGTTACACGGCGGCAGTATCGAAGAGATACAACACACTATCAACAAAGGTTTGAACAACCTAATGCCTGCGTTTGATACACAGCTGACGGAGAACGAGATACTCGCGCTTGGGGCTTATATTCGACACTCGGGTTCAATGCAACAACAAAGACTAGCGAACCTAGAAGCTCAGTCTGTTGAGCGTGGTGAATACCTCGCTTATGCCGGTGACTGTGTCGCGTGTCATAGTGCAGAAGGTGGCGAACCCTTTGCTGGCGGGCTTCCTTTTGTGACACCTTTTGGCACCGTCTATTCAACCAATATTACGCCACACACAACGGAAGGTATCGGTACTTACGATTTCGATGATTTCAGGGACGCTTTGGTTAGTGGTAAAGGTAAAAATGGATACCTCTACCCAGCTATGCCCTACACGTCATATCAGCATCTCACAGACCAAGACATGGTCGACTTGTGGGAATACATGCAATCAATCACCGCGGTGCCTCGACGTAATGACGACAACAGCATGATGTTCCCATCGAACATTCGTCTAGGGTTGCTCGGGTGGAATATTGTGTTCATGGATACCGATCCGATTGACTACCAAGTGCCTGAAAATCTTAAAACGGAAGTCGAAAACGTCGACAAATGGCAACAAGGGAAGTACTGGGTTGCGGGACTTGGACACTGCTCTGAGTGTCATACACCACGAAACATTGCTCAAGCACTGATACCAGAACGTATTTTCCAAGGTAACTTGATTGATGGTTGGAACGCGCCTGATATCACGGCCAATGAGCTGTATATCGACGGTTGGGACGAAGCAACACTCACCGACTTCTTACATACCGGTCACTCAGACAAAGGGACTGCTTTTGCGGGTATGGCAGACGTAGTGAAAAACAGCCTGAGCTTGATGACTCGTGAAGATGTCGAGTCGATGTCCTATTACCTACTCAGTGGTGACATCAACAACACCATCAGCAGTGACGCTGTTCCGTTGCAGCCTAAAGGGTTTGATGAAGACGCTTACGCGACTGACATTTACACCACTTACCGCCAAACGTGTGGTGCTTGTCATGGTGACGATGGTAAAGGGCGAGATCCCATCGCACCTACACTGCTGAATAATGGCATCATCATGCACAGCGACCCGTTCAACACCATCGCGGTAACCGTGCGCGGCCTTCAACCCACTTATCTCGACAAAGACAGAAACTTCATGCCGATGGCAAGTTTTGAAGATGTCCTGTCGGATAAACGCTTGGCAGAGTTGATCACCTTCGTACGATTGCACCTTGGGGATAGAGAGGAGCCAGTAACCGCGGAACATGTTAGAGAGGTAAGAGAAACACTGGAAGCTGCAGGTTACGCTGGCGGCTTACATACCACACCAGACATGTATGACCGCAGAGATAACTCGATTAACATTAGATAACCGCTATCTATCACCCTTTAAAAGGAGGCACATTGGCCTCCTTTTCTTTATGTTGATTTCATAGTTAACATCGTCAAAACAACACAATTATAACCAACTGATTACACTATTAAGCAGAGCTGCACATAATGCGATCAATCTCGCAGAACAAAGATGACACCAAGTGCATAATATACAAAATTTTATAAAGGTGTACTAAGGACAGATATGGATACAACTACACTCATCTACGATACGTTGGAAGGCCTGTCGAGCGCAAAGCCACAGCAACACGCTCAAATCCGCCAAAATCTATATAACCAATTAGATTTATCATTTGAGAAGCAGTTGGCTTTGTATTCATCAGTTCTTGGTCCTGCGAGTGCTGGTAGATTGACCGATTTAGATAGTGCGGTGATGTCCGCGCGTAAGATCGTTGGTTTAGAAAACAGCTGATCGCTCTTCAACTTATCTCTATTTTAACGCTGCCACTGTGCAGCGTTTTTTTATATCCACTGTTTGTTATATGTGCAATTCCTTCTGTTTTTCAAGTTACACACATTCTCATTTGGTTAATCTTATGTTTCATATTTAACAGGTGTGCAACCAACACAAAGCCGCTAATGTTAGTAGCACGTTAACCACACACCGAATGGAAGAATCATGAGAGTACTTATTGAATATACACAAACAGGCAAATACCGTGACCATGCGTGGGAAGCATTAACGATTCGATCAAAAGGCGAAGTTCAAGCTGTGAGTCCTTCTTATGCGGCTCAACTTATCAAACAAAACCGCGCCAGCTTAACTACCACAGAAACTCAAGATATCGTCATCCAACCTTAATGAATTTAGGAACTATCCCTCCCGGTTCTTAAACTCTATCGTTTCAGTTAGCTGTAGTTCTTAACATCACGGCTAGTAAAACACAGTTCGATGACATAAAAAAAACGCTGCACGGATGCAGCGTTTTCTTGTTTCTGGCGTACCTTATTTCTAACGTAGATAGCTTTTAACACAGATAGCTTCTGACGTAGATAGCCTTTAACGCAGATGGCCACTAACGTACATAGCTTTTTACGTAGATAACTTTTTAACGTAGATAGCCTCTAAAGTAGACAGCTTCTAACGTAAATCGTCTAATTATTTTGGCAGGTTTTCTAACGCTTCAACCATCGTCATTAATCTATCTACAATTCTTTCGCCATCGACTCTCAAGCCATTGTGTTCATACTCGTTGGTAATCCACGCTTTTGAGTTTGGAATATTCGCCAGTGTTTCACGGCTGTAATCCAGTTCTACGTACATATCATCAGCGTAAACCGCACATGCCATTGGCACCGTGTTCTTGCTCAGCTGTTCTGCATTATACAACTTGTCCCAATCCGATTTCTCAGCCAAAAGATTCGCCGCTTCGCGCAATGGCTTCAACGTTTCTAGTTGGTCGAACATCCATGGGTACACCATCTCTCCGGTAAACCAGAACTCGCTACCCGCTTGGTAGTTAAAATGTGGGTACTGTTCGCGTACTCTGTGAGCCGACCATTGTGATGCTGTGCCTTGGCAGTAAATCGATTCATGCAAAATTGCGTAGATTGGATTCGTTAGGTAACCCTGCTCTTGCTGCATTTGATTTAAGAAACTGTAGCTCAACTGCTTGTTACCATTAACTTCAACAAACGCACTCTCTAGCGTGAAGTACATCGGAAGGTTTGCTTCGCCGCCACCAAGATTAATGCCGATCAACTGGAACTGTTCAACTGTGAACACCTGACCGTTTGGCAGTCTCACATCATTGTTAAGCAGATAATCAGAGATCTCACGACACATAGCTTGCGCTTGTGGGAACTGAGCAAAGAAAGCCCTGTTTTTGTCTTCTACACGCTCGTAAGTCGCACGATATACATCATCAGCTTCACGCTCAATAGACGGAATGCCGCCCGTTACATAGCAGCGCTGTAGGCTTTGTGGGAACAGTGACAAATAGCTCAAGGTGCAGAAGCCACCAAAGCTTTGGCCAATCGTCGACCATTGCTTAACACCGAATTGCTCACGAATCGCTTCGGCGTCACGAACAATGTTATCCGCTCTGAAATGCGTTAAATATTCGACTTGTTGCTCTGGGGACAGATGCGCCAAAGTTTCATGGCTAATCACTGTGCTGTTGCCTGTGCCGCGTTGGTCAAGAAGCAGAACACGATAGTTTTGCAATGCACGCTTTATCCAGCCTGATTGACCGCTTACTCGTGGAGAAGGAAAGCCTGGCCCACCTTGAAAATAGATCAACCACGGCAGTTCTTGTGCGTCTTTTGTAACATCAACCAGTTCACGTGCGAAGACTTGGATCTGTTGTCCATCTTTGGCTTGGTAATCGAGTGGCAACTCAAAAGAGTGCTGACGATACAGGGTGGTTCCATCAATAAAGTTAGCTTGCACGCTTCATTCCTTTTTATCTGATTCTAAAGTCATCGGTACGAATAAAAACGGCGCCCTTTGGCACCTTTAATTAGCAAGATACGCATAGTGGCTTGTAAATGAAACCGTTTGTTTAACCTGAATGTGAAGGTGCTTCGTTTAATTGTTCAATTACCCTTCAACGGGTAACAACATGTGTCAAACAGTCCGTTTAGAAGGGATTTATCTAACGAGAGATCGAAAGAATAAAGTGAAGCAAACCAAAAGCGAGAGGCAAATAAAAAGAGCTTAACGAGGTGAGGATACGTTAAGCTCTTTGGTTTTATCTGTGTTGATAAACTAACTGGGTTATTTGTCGTTAATCTATTCGTTCTAATAAATCTATCAAATTTAGTGAATCTAGCGACTACGAAGCCGTTAATTCACCTGCACCTTGAGTCGAACGTTGGCTACTTTCAACAAGGATAGCCGTCGCAGTCTCTTTCAACGCGCCCCACTCTCCATCATCAACTTCAATGCCATCGTTCCACGCTTTCTCTTGAGTTTTAAAAAGCGCGTCCGATTCAATGTGTGTTTGGTAGCCATCTGACAAACGTTCGATATCGAAATCCTGGACGGAAAGTTCGATGGTCATATTGTGGATATGTTCGTCCGATGCCAGTGGCAAATCTGATAAAAACAGTTCTGGAGCAACGCAACCACGGTTAAGAACATACAAAGTGCTCTTAGGGTTAGAGCCGTTATCCCAACGTGCCATGCACGCGATACCTTTCGCAGCCAGTTTTACAAGCTCGCTATACGCCAACCAACGGTTGTGGCAGTTATTTAGCTCAATTTTCAGCGTCTTCTTACCAACCATTTTTTCAATCGAATAGTCCATAATCACAGGAAGATGACAGGCTAAGCTCGCCTTGTGTAGGTCAACTTCAACGGTATTATCGCTGCGCACTTGAATATCTACAGGGCGGTCGTCTTCTAGCCCGATGAAGTTGCTCGCACTGTTAAAATGACGAACTCCATCCAAGCCCACCATCTGTAAATCTGCCACCATGTTCGCTATTACATCGGCTTCACCACATGTACGACGCATACCCAGAAAGGCTTTATTGACGGCCGCTACCAGTTCATTGTGAGAAACGATCATAACGATTTACCTCCATGTTGAGCGTTGATATGTGTAGTAGCTTTTTGTGAGTCAGCGAGCTCCGCTTCACTTGGTAATATTGGGAACACCCATTCGTCCTGATGAATTTCATCAAGAAGTGGCGCACCTTGGAAAAACGTCACTCGCACCCAACGATCTGAACGAGGATCAAACTTAGTTGCACCAAACATCGCTAGCTTGCAACGCAGCAAGTGCATTGGCGGCGAATCTTGATGCAGCACATTCATTTGAATATCGCCCATCGCTTTGTTACCCAACGTCCATACACGGCGTGCAATCGCACGGTGCTGTGGCTGTTTAACAAGGAATTCAGCCAATGAAAGCCCAGGCGCAAATTGCAATAAAGCATGGTACAAACGGTAAGCTTGACGGCCGATATCTAAAGGCAATTCACGCTCTTCGCCTAGTTCCTCGCCTCGAACTCCGAGTCTTGGCTCTTCTTTGTCTTGAGAGCGATACCAGAACCAGTAGTTGTTCTCCGCTTTAGTAAAGTCAGTCGTGATCGCCCAACGGTACTTTTCTTCTAATACAACCAGAAGGTCTTGAATCTTTTTGCCACTAGGAAGCGACAGTGTTTCGCTGCAATTCATTTGCTCTTGATGGGCGTCCACTAATTCTGGGTACAATTCCATCAAGCATGAGATAAGGATTTCTTGGGCTTCCATACTCATGTGCTTAGATTGTTCGACTAACTGTGCCCATGTATCACACAGGCTGACAGAAGCTTCTAATGATTGTTCTGTGTGCTTCAAATCATCAACAGCAGCTTTGTTGAGCTCTTGCTGTGTTTCATTGATGGTAACGACTTGTTCTAAATGACAAATCGCTTTTTTAACTAAGGTACGCAGTGGCTCGATCAACGCCATATCAGTCTGACTGGACAACACGTCCGCCAATGCATGTTCACGGGTTGTCATCCACTGATCGACAATACTAGGGTGGTTAATAAGGTATGGCGCCATACCTAAACCCGTCGCATTACCAACACCAAGGTAACGCTGTAATCCTCGATGCAAGGTAATCGCTTGTTCACCGCCCTGTTGTTCGGCTAGGTAATGAACCCAGTCTAAGCTGAACTCACGCAGCATATAAACTGCACACATTTGCGCACTAAATGACTGGTTAAAATCTTCATTTTTCTCTAAGATTTTAAAGTCAGCAATACCAAATTTGCCATTACCATAAACGGCAGTGGTTCGTAGAATGTAGCCCACTTCAGCCAGTTCTTTGGGCGTTGGTTGAACACCTTTCGCCAAGTGACTCACGATGTGTTCGAACACACGTACACTTTTGTTAGCACGCGCTAAAACAAGTACGTTATTTGGATTACGGCCCGCCTCTTGAAGCGGTACATTCGCACGAAGTCTTTCAAGTAGGGTGACATCAACATCACCAAGAACAAGCGCAAACGTTACGTCCCACTTTTCAGCAATGACACGGTCATTTCGTTCGTCATCTGCAATTTCATCGCAAAAAACAACCAAATGATAAACATGGTTTGGCGTTGCTAGCTTATAGATAACGTGACCGAAACCTTGAGCGTCTAATTGCCACTCATGTTTCGTCACTTTCCATTCTTGCTGAGCCATTTTACGAATCAGAGTTCTCACGAAGCTGATGCGTGTTTGGTGCATCGCACCTAGCCTTTCCGGTGCCATGACGACGGTTGCGTCACGTAATGCTGATTCAGTGTAGGTAGAACGATGTGCATCCATTTTGCTCACCACCTTATAGTTATAGGATTTTGCTAGCCATTCAGAACCGATCGTTGCCATCATTTGAAGCATTCGTTGTAACAGTATGCTGGTTAGCTTTCACGTTTTTGATAGTTATTGAGGCAAGCGATCTCGCCCCTTATTATTTGTCCTGACTAGATCGATTGACCTAAATACTTTGCCGTCCGGTGTATCTTCACCGGTACAGGTTTTACTGACTTTCGGATTTCTTGCGGGCCTTAATTACAAGGCCCGCATTTGGTCGTTCTTGCTTTCTATAGACCTTGTTCTTTTGCCATCTTGATTGCGATTTGAGGCGCATTCCAAAGTGAAGGAAGTAAGATTAAGGAAACAGGTACCGCAGTGATAACAATGAACGATTGCAGCGCAGAAATTCCGCCTGAACCAAGGGAAATCAGAATTAAAGCTGTTACCCCCATCATCACACCCCAGAAAGTACGAATAATTGCATTGGGTTCTGTCTCACCACTCACAACAACACTGATGGTGTAAGTCATTGAGTCACCTGTCGTCACGATAAAGATCGTCGTCAGAATCAAGAACAAGATAGACGTAAGCATTGGCATTGGTAGCTGTTGAGTTACCGCCAGTAGAGCGCCTGGTAAGTTAAAACCTTCAAATGCTTTACTTACACTGCCCGGATCAGCGATTTCAAATGCCAGACCTGAACCACCAACAATCGTGAACCAAAAACAAGTAACAAACGGAGCAACAATACTAATGGTTGTCACCAACTGACGAATACTACGACCGCGTGAAATTCGAGCAATGAAGATTGCCATCATTGGTCCGTAACCTAGGAACCAGCCCCAGAAGAACACTGTCCACCAGCTCAACCAACCTTCGTCACCACGGTAAGTCGCCATTGGGATGAAGTTGTCAATCATGCTGCCTACACCTTGGATGTAGCCATTGAAGATGAAGTTCGTTGGACCAAAGATCAGAATGTAGACCATCAATGCCATTGCTAAAATTACGTTGTAACGGCTTAGCATTTGCATCCCGCGGTTAAGACCACTTAATGCAGACAATGTGTAAAGAACGATAGCGAACAATATGATGATCAGCTGTGTCGTGAAGCCATCTGGGATACCAAACAGTTCGTTCAATGCGTAGCTCACTTGCAAGCCCAAGAAACCGATCGGACCGATGGTGCCCGCTGCTACTGCAACAATACAACATGCATCAATCAGTGCGCCGGTATGACCTTTCAGTGCTCTTTCGCCTAAAACTGGGTATAGCAAAATACGAGGCTTAAGCGGTAAGCCTTTGTCGTAGTGAAGGTGCATAACCACAATAGACGTTAAGCTACCAACGATTGCCCATGCGAGAAAACCCCAGTGCATAAACGATTGTGATAATGCGTTTACTGCGCCTTGTTGTGCGTTTTCTTGCGCGCCATACAACGGTGGAGGACTCACATAGTGTGCGATAGGCTCTGCTGCCGCCCAAAACACACCGCCACCCGCAAGTAACGTACAAAAGATGATCGCCATCCAGCGGAAGCCATCCATCTCAGGCTTATCGATGCCACCTAGGATAACCTTGCCTGTTCGCCCTGCCGCTAGGCCAAGACCAATAAGAAAAGTCAGAAGAAGAAGCATTTGCCAATATGGGCCGAACACTTTTACAGACCATGCAAAGCCGGTATTTACTAGGGTAGACAGCAGCTCGCCATCAAACAAAGCAAGGGCTACAAACAGAGCGATAAAGCCGCCGCTGTACCAAAGTGCTGGGTTAGTTAGTCCTAATTTGTCTGAGGCAGACTCAGACTGTGTATTTTTACTTGTTTTATTACTTGCTGTGTTTGCTTGACCCGCATTTACGTTTGAAGATTTCACGCTATTGGTTAAATCAGACATACTCTGACTCCAGAGGTTTCTTTGCAGCCGTCATTAAAATGATGACCACAAGAGGTGTATTTAACACCTGCCCTATTGTTTTTGTGTTGGGCAGGCTAATCCATGTTTGGGTTACCGCGTTGCGAAATAGACCGTTGTTCCTTTTGTATAATTGATATTCTTTTCAATGCTGTTCAAAAAAGCGGTTACTTTTTGCTTTGAGGCTCTAAGCCCTCTTTCAAAAAGTTAAACCAGTTATCGCCTAATACTTGCCCAGCTTCAGACTCACTGAAACCGTGACGCATCAATCCGTTATAGATATTTTCCATACCAGAACTCCCACAGAACCAAGGCAGTGAATCTGGCCAACCTGAGTTATTCGCAGAGCCTTCACCGTAGTCCATAGCCTTCGACCAGCGACCATTTCGCATCCACTCAAGAACGGCTTGAGGTTGGTTTAAGCATAGGTCACTGCCAATACCTAGGTGCTCTACGCCGACCATATCAGCCGTAGTTGCAACCATTTGGCAGAAATCTTCCAAGGTACATTGGCTGCCGTTTGGTAGGTGGAATGGGTATAAGCTGAATCCGATTAAGCCACCGCGTTCGGTTAGAGCCTTAATCACATCATTTGATTTATTACGCAGTGCATCATGTGCAAACGTCGGGTTCGCGTGGCTGATACAAATAGGGCGAGAAGATAGGTCTATCGCCTCAAGTGTTGAACGTTCAGCACTGTGAGACATATCGATGATCATACCTACTCGGTTCATCTCTTCGATAGCTTGTTTACCGAAGCGCGTGATACCTGTGTCGTTCTGCTCATAACAACCCGTCGCCAATAAACTCTGGTTGTTGTAAGTCAGCTGCATGATCAAAAGACCCTGCTGACGCATCACTTCGATAAGACCAATCTCATCATCAATTGGCGAACAGTTTTGAGCACCTAAAAAAATGCCGACTTTGCCTGTCGCTTTTGCAGTTTCAACATCAGCCATTGAATGTATCGGCATAATAATGTCTGCATTCTGCTCGAATCTTAAGTTCCACTCAGCAAAACGAGATAAGGTTTCACGAGCTGTCTCGTGGTAAACCGCGGTAGCGTGAACTGCTGTAATGCCGCTCGCCTTTAGTGTTTGGAAATATTCTCTGTTCCAATTGCAGTATTGCAATCCATCTATAACAATCCGTTGCTGGTACATAACCACTCCTATTGAAAGCTCAGTGTTCTAGCTCGGTTTTGAAAACACGCTCAAATAACATGTTTTCAAAAATGGGTTAAATCACTTACTGGGTGCTCAGTCTTTGAAATCTATCTTTGATTGAGCTTGATTGAGTTTTGATGTTGGCCTGACTCGATGAATCAGGCCAATTCGATAGCTAGATAGTTAGGGTCTGTTTAACTAATGACTCCAACTATCCCGTTCTAGTTAATAGAAATCTAATTAACAGAAAGCTGCTTAGTAAGGGCGCTGGTAAGCTGTCTTAACCACGGTATAGAACTCTTTCGCGTACTGACCTTGCTCACGAGGACCGAAGCTAGACTCTTTACGACCACCAAACGGTACGTGGTAATCTGTGCCTGCTGTTGGTAGGTTCACCATCACACAACCTGTTTGAGCTTGTTGTTTGAACATCGCACTGCTGCGTAGGCTTTGAGTAATGATGCCGCCTGTTAGGCCGAAACGTGTGTCGTTTGTTGTCGCGATAGCTTCTTCTAAGTCAGCAACTCGAATCACACTTGCCATAGGAGCAAACACTTCTTCTTGGTTCACTTCCCAATCGTTCTTAGTATTCAAGAACAAGGTTGGAGACATGTAGAAACCTTCGTGTTTCATGCTCAAGCGTTCGCCACCAAATGCTAGCTCACCGCCGCTTTGACGTGCTTTCTCAACCCAACCAAGGTTTGCTTCAAGTTGGTTTCCATCGACTACAGGGCCCATGAACACGCCCTCTTCTAGTGCATGACCGACTTTAAGCTCACTCATGCGTTTGATAAGTGCTTCGACGTATTGGTCGTGAATGCCATCCATTACCACTAGACGAGAAGATGCGGTACATTTTTGACCGGCACCCGAGAATGAACCCGCGATAGTTGCATCTACTGCAGTTTGGATATCTGCATCGTCAGCAATCACTAATGCGTTCTTACTGCCCATTTCTAGTTGGCAACGAACGAAGTTTGGCGCTGTTGCAGCTGCGACTTTACGACCCGTATCAACAGAACCAGTAAAGCTCACACCATTCACGTCTTTAGAATTGATCAGTGCATCACCTACTTTCGAACCGCTACCCAGTACAAGGTTGAACGTGCCTGCAGGCATGCCTTGGCGGTGGATAATCTCAGTTAGCGCAACCGCACTTGCTGGTGTTAGGTTTGCAGGTTTCCAGATAACGCTGTTACCGAAAGCCAATGCTGGAGCAATTTTCCAAGCAGCTGTTGCTGTTGGGAAGTTCCAAGGAGAGATGATGCCGATAACACCAACTGCCTCACGAGTCACTTCTACAGAAACGCCTGGGCGTACTGATTCTGCGTTGTCGCCAATTTGACGAAGCACTTCAGCTGCGAAGTATTGGAAGAACTGACCTGCACGGTAAATTTCACCACGACCTTCAGCAAAAGGCTTACCTTCTTCACGAGAAAGTAATGTACCTAGCTCGTCACAACGTGCAATCAGTTCATCACCAATCGCTTGAAGCACTGCTTGCTTACGTTCAATCGGTGTTTTTTCCCACTCTGGCTGAGCGTGCTTCGCCGCTGAAATCGCTTGTTGAACTTGGTCAGTGCTTGCTTGTGCAAAGTTACCGATGTTTTCAGAAATATCTGATGGGTTAATGTTCGCAACGGTGCTAACACCCGCTTGCCATTCGCCGCCAATGTAAAGTGCGTTTTCTGCTTGAACATTCTGTAATTGAGTCATCATTCTGTCCTTGTAACGGTTAGGTTGCGGTTGAGTCTGGCAACCATCTGGTTAATTAATAAACTGTTAATATTCAGGTAATTAATTGCTAAAATAAGATGTATATTTTGTTTCTAAAGTGAACCAAGTCGCTTGTATCAATAAACCACTTCAATTCAAAAGAGTTTTGATCCGCAAATAGCTTTAGTTCACAGTCTGATTATTCAGGTTGAGACGCCGATGCATAAACCACGAACTCGACCAGCATCTCTTCTCTTGCTAACCCTGCAACGACGACCGCAGCACGGTTTGGATAAGGTGCATTGAAGTATTCTCCGTATACGCTGTTTACCGTTTTTAAGTATTCACGGTCTGTCACGTAAATCAGAACTTGCAGCACTGAATCCATAGATTCGCCTGCACACTCCAACGTATGAACAAGGTTGTTAAAAGTCTGACGCGTTTGCGCTTCAATACCGCCTTCTACTACTGCGCCAGTTTCATCAATTGGAATCTGCGCTGTGTATAGAGTGCCGTTATTAACGATTGCCCACTCTAGTGGTGCTTTTGAAGCAAAAAGCTCGGTTTTTACTGGGTGTTTTTTAGTTTGTGCGTTCACGATTCCATCCAACTTTGTAACAACTATGTTTCAAGATGGTTAAATACTGCACCTTGACGACTGATAAATCTAACGGTAAATTTTGTGCATTTGATAAATAAAATCTATCACCTTTCAAAAAGTAAGGTATAGCAAGGGCTAGAGAAGGATCAGCGCCATGAGTATTAAGCTACAACAGTTAAAACATTTCGTTTTAGTGGTCGAAGAAGGTGGATTTAGAGCGGCATCTCACCGAGCAAATCGATCGCAAGCGGCACTTTCCACCTCAATAAAAGAACTGGAAAAAATACTCGGTCAGCCACTGTTTGAAACAGGCAACAAATCAACGCTGACACCTTTCGGAGAAATATGCTTACCAAAAATCATTCAATTTCTTAATGTTTACAAAGCATTAGATAATGACTTGCGCGCAGCAGCGGCAGGACAACAAGGAAGAGTTCGAATAGCAAGCGTGCCATCGGTAGCAGCAAAATTAATCCCTAGCGTTTTAGGGGCTTTTTGTGAGCAGTACCCTAATGTAGAAGTCAGTTTGATTGATGATAATGCGGCGGGTGTGGAAGCGAGATTACTCTCTGGAGAGGTGGATGTTGCCCTCGGAAATAGCTCCCATTTAGAAGAAGAGAGCATCGATTTCACCCCTTTGCTTTCCGATCCTATTGGTGTGGTCTGCCTGAAAGACAACCCTATCGCCTCCCAACGAGAGGGAATAGAGTGGCAAACTTTGTTAAAACAACCTTTTATTCGCAACGGTACTTGTACCCTACTTGACCCAACACCTGCGCGAATGCTCAGCGAACAAGCTCTGTATTCAGTAGAGAACATTACTTCTTTGTTTTCGGTGTTAGAGCTCGGGATAGGCGTGACTACGCTGCCTAAACTGGCTTTCCCAACCAATGAAACCCGTTTGGTGTGGATTCCATTGATTGACCCGCCCTTACAGCGTCAAATCGGTATTTTCAGGTTGGCTGACCGCACGATCTCGCCACAAGCACAGGCTTTTCATGACTTATGTATTCAATACCTAAGCTATAAAGAGTAATAGAGGGAAACGTGATTGACTTCGCTTACTTATAAGGACTATTAATAAAATAAGAACTCTAGCGCTAGATTGGGCAGTACTTAACTGCCTGTTACGTTCTCTAAATTCGGCGCTTTCTTTTTGTGCCATTCTGCCCAATTGCCCTAATCTTTGACCTTTAGCCCTAACTTCCAGCGTTTTTGCTCTGATGATTAGGGGGCAGATTGTTCATTTAGTGTCGTCTTAAAACGGCAAACTAACCGTTTCAGCTCCTTACCAACACATGAATAACGACTTTGCGGCAACAATACCAAAAATAATTATTTATACATAAGGAGTCGCGTACCATTAAATCACTACACAAATACTCCCTTCCACTATTGATTAAAACTTAGTTAGCCCCACCCAGAATGACACTCCGTAATTGGCTTCATAAGTAATTCTAAGTGTTTGAATATTATCAATTGATACGATAATAAGCTGATAGTTTTACTTTAAATATTGTGGAAAAAAACCTTTCGTATCGTCAAAAATAAAGCATCTGAAATATTCATGAATGAAGTAATCAAGCTATTACTTTCATAAATGAAAAACACTTCTTTCAAAAATGGAATTATTGATGCCGATATTTGTTGTTTAGATCACATAATTTTAGGCGTAATTTATATTTTGTCGAAACGATAGCGAGTTAGTTTTTATCGTTTAATTTCGTCAGGAGATATAAAGCCAGAAAGATTATTTCTTTGTTAACAAGTAAAGGTTTATTAACAAGTCAAATTGCTATTAACAAGTAAGTGCTAGTAACAAAACATATTCAAACTGTGTTTTATATTGACTTACACTGTTAAATATAAGGTTTTATTATGAGGCTTAATGGGATAAGTAGCGACATCCTTGTTGCTGCTAAAAGAGTTGTTCTTTGCCAAATAGTATTAGCCGTCGGTGTAGTTTTATATGAAGTGTTTTTTGGTAATAAAGTAGATATGGAATCTTCAGCTTTGGGTGTTGTTATCGCGATGCTACCACCGCTGTTTGGATTTATATATGCAAGCTTAAAGGTTCGTAAGAATCCTAATTATAGTTTACGTGACTTAATGCAAATGAGTCGTGTCGTGAAAATAACTTATACGTTCTTAATGTTCATCCTGGCATTCCAATTTTTTAAATTGGATAACCCAGTAATATTATACGCGTACATTTTCACAATGATTGGGTACTTCTTAACACCATTTATTACTGCCTCTACAAGATCGGAGTACGTGTAGTATGGATCAAGTCACTACCGCTCACGAATACATAGAGCATCACTTAACCTTCTTAACTACAGGTGATGGTTTCTGGGCGTTCAACATTGACTCAATGTTGATATCTTGGATTACGGGTTTACTGTTTATTGGAGCGTTTCGATATGTAGTGACCAAGGGCACCAGCGGTGTTCCAGGTCGTTTTCAATGTTTTATCGAGCTTATCTTTGATTTCGTTAACAACCTAGTCAAAGAGATTTTTCAAGCGGAGGATAAATTAATAGGACCGCTGGCATTAACCACTTTTGTTTGGGTGTTGTTAATGAATGCAGTCGACCTATTACCTATAGATTTAATACCAGGGTTAACTCGTGTAATAGGTTTAGAACACTTTAGAGACCTACCGACAGCGGACGTAAATGTCCCAATGTCGATGGCACTCGGTGTGTTTATTCTACTGTTAACTTATACGTTTAAAAATAAAGGTTTGAAAGGCTTTATCAAAGAGCTCACTACTCAGCCATTTGATAACCCTCTTTTATATCCTGTTAACTTAGTTCTTGAATTAATAACATTAATTTCAAAGCCAATATCACTAGGCTTACGATTATTCGGAAATATGTATGCAGGCGAGATGATATTCATCCTTATCGCACTAATGCCTTGGTGGATGCAATGGGCACTAAGTGTTCCATGGGCCTTATTCCACATATTAATCGTATTCTTGCAAGCATTTATATTTATGGTACTGACCGTTGTTTATTTAGCGATGGCAACAGAAGAACACCATTAATTAATAACTAAAAAATTAACTAACACATTATTTATCGGAGATACAAATGGATATCGTAAGCGCAGTTTTATATGTAGCGGGTGCATTACTGATCGGTTTAGGTGCAGCAGGTGCAGCATCTGGTATTGGTAACTTAGCAGGTAAATACCTTGAAGGTGTAGCTCGTCAACCAGACCTTACTCCAATGCTTCGTACTCAATTCTTCATCATGATGGGTCTTGTGGATGCTGTACCGATGATTGGTGTTGGTATCGGTCTATACATCATCTTTGCCGTGGCTTAATGAAAAGCTTTGAAAAGATCGATTTGTAAATAATCAAGATTTAGTGAGGAAGGTATGAACTTAAATGCCAGCATGTTTGGTCAAGCAATCTCATTCGTGATTTTTGTTTGGCTATGCATGAAATATGTATGGCCCCCTCTCACCGCGATGTTAGACGAGCGCCAAAAAGAAATCGCTGATGGTTTACGCCACTCAGAGAATGCAGCGAAAGAGCTAGAACTAGCAAAATCAAATGGCGCACAACTCGTCGCCGATGCGAAAAGAAATGTTACCGAACTGATTGAGCAAGGCAAAAAACGCCGCAACGAAATCATCACCTTAGCTCACCAAGAAGGTGAGCAGGAAAAAGCACGTATCTTAGAACAAGGTAGAGCTGAGCTAGAAGGCGAACGTCAAAAGTTACGCCGTGAACTTCAAGCGGATATGGCAGATGCTGTTATTCAAAGTGCACAGAAATTGATTAGCAAGAACCTAGATTCCGAAACGAACCGAGCGTTAGTTGATCAAATGATAAGCGAACTCTAAGCGGAGGCAATATGTCAGATTACACCAATATTGCTCATCCCTACGCCAAAGCATCGTTCGACTTTGCCTTGGGTGAAAACAAGTTGCAAGAGTGGCACTCAATGCTGTCGATTCTTGTGACTGTGGCAGAAGAAGAAACGATCGCTAAGCAGATTTCCTCAGCAGAAGGTGTTCGCACACAACAATCTGAAGAACTGGTCAATCTTATTATTCATGTTTGCCAAGGACTCGTTGATGACCATGTCATTAATCTCATTCGAGTATTGGCCGAGAATGGCCGTCTTTCAGTGATTAAAGAATTGTTTAACTTGTTCAGCGACCTAAAGGACGAACATGAACGTGTAATCCCTGTCACTGTCACCAGTTCAGAATTGCTTACACAAGATCAAGTTACATCACTCACTGCTGCACTTGAGAAGAAATTAGAGCGTCAGGTTGAAATGGAACAGGTTATTGATGACACGCTAGTTGGCGGGATTGTTATCAAGGCGGGTGAAACCGTCATCGATGGTTCATTAAACACATCAATTAACCGACTAGCTAATCAACTTCACGCGAGATAGGTATCAATTATGCAATTAAATTCAAATGAAATCAGCGATCTAATTAAAGATCGCATCGCGAAGTTTAATGTGAGCACCGAAGCTCGCAACGAAGGCACCATTGTATCGGTTCGTGACGGCATCATTACCATTAACGGCCTTGCGGATGTAATGCAAGGTGAAATGATCGAACTTCCAGGTGGCAAGTACGCCCTCGCGCTTAACCTAGATACCCACTCAGTAGGTGCGGTGGTTATGGGCCCCTACACTGACCTCTGTGAAGGTATGAAAGTAAAAGGTACAGGTCGTATCTTGGAAGTTCCAGTCGGTAACGGACTTCTTGGCCGTGTAGTGAACACATTAGGCGAGCCCATCGATGGCAAAGGCCCTGTGAGTTGTGACCGACTAGACCCTGTAGAAGTGATTGCACCAGGCGTAATCGAACGTAAGTCCGTCGATCAGCCCATTCAGACGGGTTACAAAGCAGTAGACACTATGGTGCCTATCGGTCGTGGTCAACGTGAACTGATCATCGGTGACCGTCAAACAGGTAAAACAGCGTTAGCTATCGATGCGATCATCAATCAAAAAGATTCTGGCATCAAATGTGTGTATGTAGCTATCGGTCAGAAAGCATCCACTATCGCAAACGTTGTTCGTAAACTCGAAGACCACGACGCACTTAAAAATACCATCGTCGTTGTGGCATCAGCATCAGAATCAGCAGCGCTTCAATACCTTGCTCCTTATGCTGGTTGCACTATGGGTGAATACTTCCGTGACCGCGGTGAAGATGCACTGATCATCTATGATGATCTATCAAAGCAAGCTGTTGCTTACCGTCAAATCTCATTGCTACTTAAACGCCCACCAGGTCGTGAAGCCTTCCCTGGCGACGTATTCTACCTCCACTCACGTCTATTAGAACGTGCGGCAAGAGTGAATGCGGAATATGTAGAGAAGTTCACGAACGGTGAAGTGAAAGGCCAAACAGGTTCATTGACGGCACTTCCTATCATTGAAACTCAAGCGGGTGACGTGTCGGCGTTTGTACCAACAAACGTAATCTCAATCACCGATGGACAGGTTTTCCTACAAACTCAACTATTCAATTCAGGCCTACGCCCTGCGGTAGACCCGGGTATCTCGGTATCTCGTGTGGGTGGTGCAGCGCAGTGCAAGATCATCAAGAAACTGTCTGGTGGTATTCGTACATCGTTAGCGCAATACCGTGAGTTAGCCGCATTTGCTCAGTTCTCTTCTGACCTAGACGACATGACTCGCAAGCAGCTTGATCATGGTGAGCGTGTAACTGAATTAATGAAGCAAAAGCAATACTCGCCGATGTCTGTCGCTGAGCAAGCAACGGTCATTTACGCAGCAGAAAAAGGTTATTTGGCTGACGTAGAGTTGAACAAAATTGCACGTTTTGAAGAAGAGCTGATTGCTTACGCAAAAGGTCAAAACCCAGAGTTGTTCGACACCATCAACGCTAACGGTGACTACAACGATGAAATCGATGGCGCCCTTGCAAAGCTTCTCGGTGACTTTGTAGCGTTGAAAGCTTGGTAAACGCTCCGGTTTGTTGGCTGGAAATCAAAACAAATTAGGAGCAGATAATGGCAAATACTAAAGAAATTCGCACCAAGATAGGCAGTGTTAGTAACACTCAGAAAATCACCAGTGCAATGGAGATGGTTGCGGCAAGTAAGATGCGTAAGGTTCAAGACAACATGACGCTAACGCGTCCATATGCCGAGAACATGCGCAAAGTTATCTCTCATGTCGCATCAGGGTCGCTGGAATACCAGCACCCCTATCTTCAACAGCGTGAACCAAAACGCGTTGCTTACATCATTATTTCGTCCGATCGAGGCTTATGTGGTGGCTTGAACTCGAACTTGTTCAAGAAAGTGTTAGAAGAAATGGAGATGTGGCGTAACAAAGGCGTTGAGGTAGAAACCACCTTAATTGGTTCTAAAGCTATCTCATTTTTCCAACGCAGCGGCAATGTTATCGCGCAAACGTCAGGCCTTGGTGACACGCCTAAATTAGAAGACATTTTAGGTACGGTTAACGCGATGCTAGGGCATTACGACGACGAAAAAATCGACAGTTTGTATCTCGTTTACAACCAGTTCATCAACACCATGGTTCAAGAACCGACAACCTTGCAGTTGCTACCCCACCCCTCAGATTCTGAGGCCGATGGAGGTGCTAAAAAAGCACGTCGTTGGGATTACATCTATGAACAAGCACCAAGAGACATCCTCTCTGAGCTGTTACATCGATACATTGAATCGCAAGTGTATCAAGGCATCGTAGAGAGCATTGCCTGTGAGCAAGCAGCCCGAATGGTGGCCATGAAAGCGGCAACCGATAACGCAGGCCAACTCATCGATGATTTGCAATTGGTATACAACAAAGCACGACAAGCTGCCATTACCCAAGAACTGAGTGAAATAGTCTCAGGCGCTCAAGCTGTCTAAGGGCAGAAAAGAGTGGGTCAAGAATAGAATTTGAGGATTTAGAGATGAGTGTTGGAAAAATAGTTAAAGTTATCGGCGCGGTGGTAGACGTCGAGTTCAGCGGCGGCAACAGCCCACGCGTTTATGATGCGTTGAAAGTGACTAGCGCGGAAGCAAGTTCGCTCGTATTAGAAGTTCAGCAACAGCTGGGTGGCAGTATCGTTCGTTGTATTGCAATGGGTACGTCAGATGGCTTGCGCCGTGGCCTAACTGTTGAAAACACAGGCTCTCCAATCACGGTTCCTGTGGGTGAAGAAACCTTAGGGCGTATCATGAACGTTCTTGGTCACCCTATTGATGAGTGTGGTGAAATCGGCCAAAAAGAAAGCTACGAAATTCACCGTGAAGCGCCCTCTTATGAAGAGCAAGCAAACAGCACTGAGCTTCTAGAAACAGGTGTTAAGGTTATCGACCTTATCTGTCCCTTCGCGAAGGGTGGTAAAATTGGTCTGTTCGGTGGTGCTGGCGTAGGTAAAACCGTCAACATGATGGAGCTTATCAATAACATCGCAAAAGCTCACTCCGGTCTTTCTGTATTTACGGGGGTAGGTGAACGTACTCGTGAAGGTAACGACTTCTACTTCGAAATGAAAGAAGCTGGCGTGCTAGACAAAGTTGCCATGGTTTATGGCCAAATGAACGAGCCACCAGGAAACCGTCTACGCGTTGCACTTACTGGTCTTACTATGGCTGAGCGCTTCCGTGATGAAGGTCGTGACGTACTGTTGTTCATTGATAACATTTACCGTTACACGCTTGCAGGAACCGAGGTTTCAGCACTGTTAGGTCGTATGCCTTCAGCAGTAGGTTACCAACCAACACTGGCTGAAGAGATGGGTGTGCTTCAAGAGCGTATCACTTCGACTAGACAAGGTTCGATCACGTCTATTCAAGCGGTATACGTACCTGCGGATGACTTGACTGACCCATCGCCAGCAACAACCTTTGCTCACTTGGATGCAACCGTTGTACTGTCTCGTAATATCGCTGCATTAGGCCTCTACCCTGCAATCGACCCATTGGATTCAACATCTCGCCAATTGGATCCCCTCGTGGTTGGCCAAGAGCACTACGACATTGCACAAAAAGTACAAACAACGCTGCAACGCTACAAAGAGCTAAAAGACATCATCGCGATTCTTGGTATGGATGAGCTATCGACTGAAGACAAGCAGACAGTATCTCGCGCTCGTAAGATTGAACGTTTCTTAACTCAGCCTTATCACGTAGCCGAAGTGTTTACTGGTCAGAAAGGTGTTTTTGTACCGCTAAGTGAAACACTGAGGGGCTTTAAAGGCCTGCTAGGCGGCGAATACGACGATATCCCAGAGCAAGCATTCTTGTACTGTGGCTCTATCGACGAAGTGCTTAACAAAGCAAAATCACTTTAAAAAGGTAGGTGCATCATGGCTATCGGAGTTACAGACAATACATTTCAACTTAATATCGTAAGTGCGGAAGGTACACTGTTTTCAGGACCGGCCTATGCCCTAGCCGTTTCTGGCGCTGACGGTGAGCTGGGGATTCGCCCAGGTCACTCCCCGCTTCTAAGTAAAATAAAGCCGGGTGTGACGGTGTTTGTCACAGACCCTAAATCAGAGGGACAAGTGCTGTATGTCTCTGGTGGCATGCTTGAAGTTCAGCCCGATGTGGTCACGGTGTTAGCCGATACGGCCTTGCACGGTAAAGACATTGACCGCGCACGCGCAGAAGAAGCGAAATATGCGGCACTAGAGAATATCAACAAGGGCAATGTCGACATTAACTTTGCACAAGCTCAGCTTGAGCTGGCGAAAGCCGTTGCTCAGCTTCGTGCATCAGAACTGACGTCTTCTCGCACTCGACACTAGACATCAAAAGACAGTCCTCATTGCGTACTCTGCTGGATTCGGCATCTGTGTAATTAACTGCTGATATGTAAATAGTCTACCCACTTAAAAACAGTTTAAGTGGGTAGACTACATCCGATGTTATCGACTCAAACTCTTCCCTTCTTTCACCTTATCCACCCGTATTATCCACCTGCATATTAAAAATCACTTCTCTGCAAAACGCGCTTGGTGCGGATCAAGCTCATGACCAAGAGGCTGTGTGAGTGAATGATATAACTCTGGCTTACGACCACGAATCCAGCGTCTGCCAGTACACATATCTAACTCCTCTGCTTTTAGCTCTGCAACCACCATATCGTTATCTACGCTGTGAGTCTCTGTGATGATTTCACCATAAGGACTCAGGATCATCGCATTGCCTGTTCTTACCTCATCCATATCAACGCCGACACCATTACTAAACATCACAAACATGCCATTGTCGTGCGCTCTTGCAGGCAACCATCGCATTAACCACTCGCGGCCATTCTTGCCCTGCATTTCAGCACGAATAGCATCTGGGTTTTCATCTCGGTTAAACCATAACTCTGGGTCAATTCGCTTCATCGCATTCGGGCTACGTGAATGACAACCGCCCGTTTGGTGTGGCGCGATCAGAATATCAGCCCCTTTCAAAGCGGTGATTCGTACGTTCTCGACCAAGTTGTTATCCCAACAAATCAAGATACCGACTTTGCAGCCATGTGGCGTATCGAACACCGTGTATTGGTCGCCGCTGCTCATGTGAGAGCTAACAAAGGTGTGCAGTTTACGATGTTTCTGAACTTCTCCATTTGGCATGGCAAATACGTAGGTGTTGTATAACTCGCCATCAGTACCCTGCTCTATCAAGCCCGCGCCAACACTCATTCCAAATTGCGTTGCCAACGAAACTAGTTTTTGAGTCGATTCGCCTCTCGGTACGGGCTCCGCTAGCGCTTCTATATCATCTCTCGACAAAACAGACACATGCCAATAACCGGTGATACACATCTCTGGGAAACTGATGATCTCTATACCACTGTTCGCAGCCTGTTGAACGTATTGCTCTATAACCGACAAGTTATACGCCTTATCACCTGCGTGGTGGTTAAATTGAACCGACGCTACTTTGATGTCTTTCTTCATGATTCGTCCTCAAGCTTCGCTCTATCTGATTGGTATGAACCCAGTATAAAAAATCGATTCAATTCCATATAATGAAAGATATTCTTAGTTCAATGAGCATTTGGAATGGAATTTGATTTACTAAAGGCATTTTGTCAGTTGGAAAAATCGGGTAATTACCGTTTGGCGTCGGAGCAGCTATACATCACTCAATCAGCCCTCACTAAAAAGATTCAACGACTTGAATCCAACATTGGGGCGTCTCTGTTTTCTCGTGGTAGGAATGGCGCAAAGCTCACACTCGCGGGCAAAACGTTACTGGCAGAAGCCCAACGTTTGGTTCATTCAATGCAGGCGTTTGAACAACTGTCAGGCTCAGTGGTAAAAGGGACTCAGGGACATTTGAACATTGGCTTTGGCGTTTCCACTTATCATGAAGCACCCAAGCTTATTGCGGCTTATAAACAGCGATATCCAGACGTTCATGTCACTTTAAATGACACACCTTCTAAGCAGCAGACGGATGAGTTATTGAGCCATGATCTCGATATCAGCTTCAATCGGATACCAGAATCATCGAATTTAGAAAGCCTAACGCTTTTCAATGAGTCGCTTGTGGTCGCGATACACAAAGATCTTCTCAAGCAAGCTCCCGAGTTGAGTTCTAACCCAAATCAGGCAATATCTGAACTATCGAAATGGCCTTATCTAAAGCTCGCCCAACATCGTGGCCCCGGACTAGACAAGCAGATCCAACAATATTGCCTCGCCAATAATATCGACCTATCCAAGGCACAAGAAGCCGATGATATTCTCACCCTACTTGCCTTGGTTTCTGCCAATATCGGTTTCACCATTGTACCCAGCAGTGCGCAGTTCATTAGTAATACCGATGTGGAATTCATTGCGTTAGAAGGTGAATACGCCACTTGGCCAGTCGGCCTGATATGGAATGGAAATAGCGAAAATCCACTCAGGGATCGATTTGTAGAGTTTGTTGTCGAACAGAAAGAAAGCTAATCGTTAGTTGGCAAAGGTTTTCATGTTTAAGTCGAGTGACAAGACACTCTACTTAAACATGAAAACCTGCTTCTACCGTTAACTATAAAGATTCAGGCAGACTTGCTTCGAACCAGCTACAAATATGACGAGCGACAACCTTAGGCTGTTCCATTGTCGATAGATGGCCACAATTAGGAATGACGTGAAGCGATACCTGTTTAATGTGTTTTGCCATTAACAGGTGATTATCGATTGGGCATAACAGGTCATCTTTCCCAGTAATGATCAGCGTCGGAACCTGAATATCGGCCAACAATGGTCTAGCATCAGGACGAGTCGCCAACGCCTGAGCGTGAGCCTCAAACCTTTCCATGCCGATATTAGTCGCCATTTTAGTGATTCGCTGAGTCAGTTCTTGATTCGCTAACTGGTTCGGGTGGATAAGAAGTGGCATCAAAATATCAGGTGTTATCGACTCAAACTCCCCGGCTTTTGCCTTATCGACCAGAGCATTTCTTTTTTCAGAAACCTCCGATTTTTCATCGGCGGCATTAGTATCCATTAAGATCAAGCCTTTCAGCCGCTCAGGTCCTTGTCTAAACACTTCAAACGCTAGAATTCCCCCCATGGATAATCCACCGAGAACAAAGCTTTCAGGGGCATTTTCTAAGATCTTACTTGCCAAAGCTTGCATGGATGTTTGCGTTCCTAAGTCACAAGTAAAAGGAGCCACCCAGTTGGGCAGCTCTTTATTCACGTCTTGGAACAACGTTTCATCACACAACAAACCAGGTAGCCATAACAGTGGTACTTCTGGTTTCATCATTCGTTATCCTACAAAGCTTGTGGCTGGTCAGAACCAAGAACGACGTAAGTAAAGCTAGTACCACGTAGGTTTTCAAGGCTGTATGACGCACCATCTGGCACACTGAACACATCACCAGTGGTCAGGACGACTTGCGCCTGCTCACCGTCTTGAACGATGTTTAACAACGTATCACCTTCGAAGTTAATCAGTACCTGCTTTTCACTGCGTTTGTGTACTGGGATGCTCTCACCCTCAGTAAGTTCATAAGCCATGATACTCACGTCATCTACACTTTTAACTTGGAAGTCATAGCCAGATGATGGGTGTCCTGTTAACGCAAACTGCTTAACGCCAGGCTTGTCAAAATCACCCGACACTTCTCGGTAATCCTTTTTCAGCGCAACAAACGGCATCATCTGTTCAGCGGTGTAAGTATCAAATTGGCTCAACTCTTCTTCTGTTAACAATGGCATCAGATCAGATTGATTTGGAACGGCATCACCGTCGATGGTATCAACCAATGTTCCGTCTGCTTTCAGGTACAAACCGTAACCTTGGCTATCCGAAATCACACTTGGGTGCCAAACCACGCCACCACCGGAGTTATCACCACCTAACACAGAATACATAAAGCCGTAATCGCGCCCTACCACCTCAAAGCCTCTGAAAAGGTTAGTAGGAATAGAGATAACATCACCATGTGACAACACAGCTTCATTTTCACCCTCATTGCCCCAATAAAATCTGAACTGACCTTTGAAGACAACGAATAGCTCTGCGGTATGGTGTGAATGCAGAGAGTTCTTGATACCCGGAGGCTGACCAGCTGCACCGATGTTAAAACCAGCCGTTTCACGAATATGAACATGCTGACGACTGCTTTCTGCGACTCCTGCGCCAATAATGCAGAAGTTATCTTTTAGATCGCAGCCTGGAGTGCGCGCATCGATGAATGCACTAGTACCGGGAATCAGTTCCATGTAGCGGACTAAATTGTTATTAATTTTATGTTGTAGGGTCATTCTAAATTCCTTCTTACCTAACCTGCCACTCTAGTTAGTTACCCCAAAGCGCTGATGTTAGGTGTGTAAGCCGCGAACCGCAGCTTTACATTAATTACCTAACGGCCTGCCACCATCCACTGCAATGGTGTTTCCGGTTGAAAATGTCAGTAGTTCTGCCGCTGCATAAACGGCATTCGCAACCTCGAGATCACTCGCCAATCGTTTTAGCGGTGTTGATTGCTCTTGCGCGTTACGCCATTCATCATCAAGACCTTTGACAAATTCGGTGTCCACTAGGCCTGGAGCCACTGCCAGTACTCGAATATCAGGAGACAAGGCACGCGCTAAAGATCGCGTCATATTCTCAACTGCAGACTTACTCGCGCAGTAAGCCACGTTACTGCCCATTGCCGTTTGTGCCGCAATTGAAGTGATGTTCACCACGCAACCTTTAGCGCTACGTAGTAAAGATTCGAATGCACGTATCATTGCGAATGGGGCTCGCACGTTTACACGGAAGATTTTATCTATCAGCTCATCATTGAGTGACTCTAAATCACTGTGCGCGACAAACTTGGTCATGCCAGCACAGTTCACTAACAAGTCTAAAGACGTTGACGACTCTTTCACTTGTTCGGCTAACGCACCAATTGCGGAACTGTCTTCAACATTCAGCTGATACATAGCGTGGCCTGAGCCTTCCAAGGTATCTAAGATCGTTTGAGCTGCGCTTTCGTTGCTGTTGTAGGTAAACACAACACGGTAGCCAGATTGCGCGAGCTTGTGACATATGGCGGCACCAATACCGCCACTGCCGCCTGTAACTAAGGCGAGTTTCGTCATGTTATGCCTCTACCAATTTTTCTTTGTAACGACGAACACGGATATCGGCTTGCTCTTTATGGCCAGCGAAACCTTCTAATGCACATAATCGAGAGCAGTATTCACCGACTTTCAACGAGGCTGATTCCGTTACGCGCTGGTAAGTACATGTTTTAATGAATTTACCGACCCAAAGACCGCCCGTGTAACGTGCTGCTTTATTCGTTGGCAAAGTGTGGTTAGTTCCGATGCATTTATCACCGTAAGAAACATTGGTCTCACGACCTAAGAACAACGCACCGTAGTTCGTCATGTTGTCTAAGAAGTACTTAGGATCTTTTGTCATGACTTGTACGTGCTCAGAAGCAAGATCATCGGCTACTTCAACCATCTCTTCATAGCTGTCACACAGGATAACTTGTCCGTAATTTTCCCAAGCCTTACCTGCAATTTCAGCAGTAGAAAGAATAGTCAGCTGACGCTCAACTTCTTTTACTGTCTCTTTTGCAAATGTTTCACTGTTAGTCAAAAGAACAGCTGGAGAGTTATAACCGTGCTCAGCCTGACCCAATAGATCCGCTGCTGCTAATTCAGGGTCACAACCTTCTTCATCAGCAATAACCAACGTTTCTGTTGGGCCAGCAAACAAATCGATACCAACACGACCGAACAGTTGGCGCTTTGCTTCTGCGACAAAAGCATTACCGGGACCAACAATCATATCGACTCGAGCAATCGTCTCGGTACCAAGAGCCATCGCACCAACCGCTTGAACACCACCGAAGCAGTAAATCTCATCCGCACCCGCCATTGCCATTGCTGCAACAATCGCTACGTTTGGCTGGCCATTAAAAGGAGGAGCGCAAGCAATAACACGTTTAACACCTGCAACTTTTGCAGTAAGAACACTCATGTGCGCAGAGGCCACCAATGGGTATTTACCACCTGGGATGTAACAACCAACACTGTTTACCGGAACATTTTTGTGCCCTAGTACCACACCTGGCATCGTTTCAACTTCAACATCGTGCATTGAGTCACGTTGGATCTGTGCGAAGTTACGTACTTGCGCTTGTGCGAATTCAATATCGTGCTTGGTTGATTCATCCAGTGCGTCCACACATGCTTGAATTTGCTCATCTGTTAAACGAAACTGCTCCGGAGACCAGTTATCAAATTTCTCTGAAAGTTCACGAACTGCACTGTCACCTTTCTTTTCTATGTCAGAAAGAATGTTTTCAACCGTTTGACGTACTTGCGCGTTGTTTGATGCCGATGCTTCTTCAGTGATGCCGTGTTTTAGAATGCGAGCCATGCGTAATTCTCCTTGTGGCGTATGCCGAGTGTTTGTTAATTGTTATTAATTTCAGAAGTTATTTTTTGTTTTTGTATGCTTTTGGATACGAATGCAAAATAAACATAAACATTTCTTTAACACTTGGCAAATCACTATTTAACATGAGCAGATAATTACCAACTAATTGTTTTTACAAATAAAAATCATGAAAAGCAACTAAATCAGTAGATGAAGAGTTTGAAAAACAATTAATTAATGCAGTATTGATCACATTGTTTTTACTCTTTTTTTACAACAACACATGTTAAGTTTTGCATACCTTTGCAATGGAGAGAAAAACCAAATGGATAACTTCAAAGACATACTGAGCAACACAGACCAACTCGGAACGTTCGTCAAAACACCCCACCCACACATCATTGAGGTGCTTGCATTAGCTGAGCTTCCTTTTATTGTTTTGGACGCTGAGCACGCGCCGTTTGATCGAGCGTCATTGGATAGCTGTATTCTTGCCGCTCGCGCCAATCAACTGCCCTGCATCGTTCGAGTTCAAGATAGCCAGCCATCAACCTTATTGAACGCTTTAGATTGTGGTGCGACGGGTATTCAAATCCCTCACGTGTGCAGTGCTGAACAAGCTGAAAAGTTGGTAAAAATGTCTCATTACGGTGAAGGAGGTCGCGGCTATGCTGGATCGAGTCGCGCTGCAAATTACGCAACGAAATCGATGGCTAACCACCTAAAAGACAGTAAGAAAAACACGGTGGTGATCGCCCAAATTGAAGACCCAGAAGGCGTAATCAATATCGATACCATTGCCGCTGTTGACGGTATTGATGCCCTGTTCATTGGCCAAGTAGACTTAGCCGTATCTTATGGCGCTGAGAGCGTAAATGACGAATGTGTGCGGGAAGCGAGCATAAAAATAATCAAAGCAGGTCAACAAGTTAACAAACCTGTAGGTATGTTTGTTGCGAATGCTCAAGCGGCTCGCAACTGGAAAGAGCTTGGAGTCAGTTTCTTTTGTGTGGGCTCTGAACACAAAATGATCATTGATGGCTTTCGAAATGAGCAAAGCGTCATGAATTCATAAATTTTCGTTGTGATTTCAAATGTTACACGTATTGTAATTATCAAACCGAGCTCATTTAGTATCGTGTTGCGCTTGGATTTATCGCGATATAAGGAGATTCCCCATAAAAGCGAAAGTTACCTCTATTGATGTCGCCAAAATGCTCGGCGTTTCTCAATCTACCGTTTCTAGGGCATTTAGCCCAACCGCAAGTATTAGCGAAAAGAAACGCAAAATGGTTATGGATGCTGCAACCAAACTTGGTTACACACCGAATGCCATCGCTCGTGGGCTCATTTCCAATCGCTCAGGACTGGTCGCAATCGCACTTGATAGCGAGTCGAACCCAATGTACGACTTGCAATCGCGTGCACTTGCGATGGAAATTCAAAAGCGTGGCGGTCAAGTTGTTCTTTGCCCTATCGACAAAGATGACTTAGATCTCGCCATCTCACGAGCGATTGAGTACCAAGTTGATGGTTTAATCATCGCCACCAGCCGACTGACTTCACGTGCGTTTGCACAATGTGAGAAGTTTGGCGTTCACTTGAGCCTAATTAACCGATATACCGAAGGCATCAACGCGAATAGCGCTGGCTTAGATAACCAAAAAGCAGGCATGCAAGCCGCAGACTACTTACTTGATAAAGACTATAAACAATTAGCTTACGTGAGTGGTGATGCCGGATCGATGACCAGTGACAAGCGTTGGTTAGGCTTTGCTGAAACCGTGAAATCACGTGAGGCAGCTTCACCTATCTTCATCAATTCCAAGTACAGTTTTGAAGCAGGATTAGAAGCGGCCAAAGAGTTGATAGAACACACGTCAAAACCTGACGCAGTCTTCTGTGCCAATGATATCCTCGCGATGGGCGTCATGGATGGCCTAAGACAATTAGGCTTTAATATCCCTAGGGACTTTGCTGTTATGGGTGTCGACGATATCCCAATGGCATCATGGCCTAGCTATGATCTCACCACCATTGCACAACCAATCGATAAAATTGTTCAGAGTGCCGTTGAAGACTTAATGCAACGTATTAATGAAAATGCGGATGCCGAAGGTACATATCTATTGGAACCCGGCATCATTATCGAACGCGGTAGTACATCATAAGGTTCTTAAAGGGTTTAGCTGACATCGCTTAAACCCTACCTTGTTAAATTTTCGATGTTCTCCTCATCAATAAATCTAAATAAAATAGAGTAGAAGCCCTAATCTCATATTAGGGCTTCTTTCTGTGACCTCGCCTAAAATTTCGTCGATTCGAATTAACTTCTTTATCACTTTTATGGATTTGTTATTGACTTGTTAGCTGTGTGTTTATATTTTGGATTCGTATGCAAAATAAGGATATGAAGTGCGGAATAAAAAACCCACTGACCAACATGACTCTAATGAATGCACATAAAAAGTCATGTGATGAACAAGGAAGAACAATGAAACGCGCAATCTTTACCTCGATTACTGCCCTCGGCTTAACCCTATCTAGTATGAATACGTTTGCAAGCAACGTCATTCGCCTTGCTCACGATAGCCAAGAAACATCACCAGTGCACAAGGCGATGCTGCACTTTGAAAAAGAGCTTGAAGCTCGCTCGAATGGCGAACTTGAAGTGGAGATCTACCCCGCTCGACAACTCGGTGACGTTCGTGAAACGACAGAACTCGTACAACAAGGCAATTTACAGATGACTTTTGGGGCATCGGTGTTGCTTTCACCTTACGTGCCTGAGTTTAACGTGCTTGATGTGTTCTATCTTTTTGAAGATGAAGAGCAAGCACACAAGGCATTAGACAGTGACAAAATTGGCAAACCACTGCTCACGTCAATGGAATCAAAAGGATTCCACGGCTTAGGTTTCATGGAAGTTGGCTTTCGTAGCATCACAAACAACAAGCAACCTATCGAAAGTATTGAAGATCTTAACAGCTTAAAGATTCGTTCAGCGTCAAACCCAACTCAAATCAGTGCATGGAAATCAGTAGGCACAGCACCTACTCCACTCTCTTGGGGCGAGATCTTTACTTCTCTGCAACAAGGTTTAATCAATTCGCAAGAGAGTGCGGTTTACTCTATCTACGCCGAACGCTTTTACGAAGCACAAGAGTACCTATCGCTCACCAATCATATCTACACCAACTACGTGTTATTCATGAATAAAGAGTTTTGGGACTCTCTACCAAGTGACCAACAAGCGCTAATCAACCAAGTCAGCCAAGAAACAATTGCTAAGCAACGTGAATTGGCCGCTAAGCAAAATCAGGAAGTCATTAAAGAGCTTGAGGCCAAAGGCATGACAGTGAATGTGGTACCTACTGACGTTCGTGCTCAGATGAAAGAAAAAATGAATGCCGCCGTGTATCAAGAACTACGCAGCAAAACAGGTGAAGAGCTATTCGACAGCGTGATTACCGAGATAGAACATCTATAAATCACGCGCGTCTCGCATCATCTAGTACCTGTCACCGACAATTAACTTTTAACGATCTGCGAATCGTTAGCTCAGGCCTTAAGGGTATTCTATAAACGAATGACCTTTGGCCTGAAAGTCGTGTATTCATTGGCATCAAATGCCCTTTTCAACATCTCTCAGGAGTAACGTATGAAATGGTTTCGACTGTTCGACCGATATTTCGAACCGACACTTATCGTGTTCTCTATTTCGTTAATGACCGCTTTATTATGCTTACAAATTACATTGCGCCTATTCGATGCCTCAATCGCATGGGCAGAAGAACTCGCTCGTTATCTTTTTGTTTGGGCTATGTATTTGAGCATCAGCTACTGCATTCGCGATGACCGACATATCCGTATTCGTCTATTCATCGACAAACTACCGGGCAATTTAACCCACTACAGCCTGATCCTTTCTGACCTTATTTACCTAGCTTTCAGCTGCACGATCGCTTGGTTTGGTTTCAAGGTTATTGGCCGAAGCTTAAAGTTGGGCCAGATCGCCCCAGCAATGGAAATCCCAATTGCATGCTTGTATGCATCCGTTCTTGTGTGTGCCGTCTTGAGTTCCATTCGCTTGGTGGTCAGCATCAACAAGCGCATTTCAATCATTGCTTATTCACCAAAACCCGTTCGACTCACTCAACATCGTTACCGTCACTTGAAAGCAAAACATCGCACTTCTAACCGTTTGTTGGAGCTAAGCTTATGACCTCTGCTTTATTATTTGGCAGTTTCGGATTACTGCTTCTTATTGGTGTACCCGTTGGTATCGCACTCGCCGGCGCAAGCATGCTCGCGATATTGAGCCTCCCATTTTTAAACGTTGAGTTCTTAGTTCAAGGCTTAGTCACAGGGTTAGATTCCTTCCCTCTTCTTGCTGTCGTGTTATTCACGCTTGCTGGCAACTTAATGAGCCAAGGCGGAATATCTAAACGCCTCCTTCACGTTGCAGAAGTCTTCTTTGGTCACTTCACTGGTGGTTTGGGTATTGTTGCGATCGTAGCGTGTATGTTCTTCGCTTCGATTTCTGGTACGGGGTCTGCAACCGTTGCAGCCATTGGCTTAACCATGATCCCGTCGATGGTCAAAAAGGGTTACGACCGCAGTTTTTCTGGTGCACTTATTGCTTCTTCAGGTGGCATTGGGGTGATCATCCCGCCGTCTGTTGTGATGATCGTATACGCAATCACCGCCGAAGTATCCGTCACTAAAATGTTCATGGCGGGTATCGTGCCAGGGCTTGTGGTTGGTTTAGTGCTGATCGGTTATTGTTTGATCGTCTCCAAAATTCGGGGTTACAAAGGCAATGATAGAAAAGCAACATGGCCAGAACGCCTTGCGGCATTAAAAGATGCGATATGGGCGATGCTACTGCCTGTCATCATTCTTGGTGGTATCTACTCTGGTGTATTCACGCCAACTGAATCCGCAGCAATTGGTGTGTTATACGGCTTGTTTTTCGGCATGTTTGTCTACAAAGAGCTGGATTACAAAAAGGTTGTGAAGATCATTTTAGAATCTTCGTTATTGGTGGGCGCAGTACTTGTGATTGTGGGCGCTTCGGTCACCTTTGGTCGAATCCTAACACTTGAACGTCTGCCAACCGAAATCGCACAGTTCATTCTCTCTATTACGGAAAACAAACTGCTTATCTTGCTATGTATCACCGCATTGCTGCTGATCGTAGGTACATTCATGGAGACATTAGCGGGCCATTGTTATCTTGACTCCAATCCTATTGCCTATCGTGACAGCATTAGGAATGGACCCAATTCACTTCGGTATCGTGATGATCGTGAACCTAGCCATCGGCTTTGTGACCCCGCCACTCGGAGCTAACCTCTTCATGGCGAGTCAAGTTGGTAATGTCCCCATTGAATCCTTGTCCCGAGCAATCATAGGTTGGATTGGCGCCCTACTCGTCGCCTTGATGATCATTACCTTTATTCCAGCGATATCACTGTATCTTCCAGAGTTATTGTCTTAAGCGTTCCCATGAACAAAGCCACTTGATATTAACCTTTCAGTGGCTTTTTCAACCCAAACACTCCCAAGTTTATCAATGCATTCGAATCCATATTTGGTTAAAAACCTTAAACATTTAATTAACAACTCAAGTCCGATTTTATCGTCCAAGAATCAATACTCTAAATACTCTCTCGTCATTCCTTCCTTGTAAAAAGTCGTCCTAGATCATTCTCTCATTTAATAACCATTATCATAAAACAATTAAATACCATTCAAATACAACAACTTAATCCAACAATCACTATCTTCACACCCAATCATGTTGTTCATATACACTCGATAAATAGTGAACCATCACTTAATCACCTTAAAGAGAACCGTATTTGGAGAGTTGTTAAAAAACAGATCTAACCCACAATAAGGAAACATATGCAAAACACCTCATTGACACGGTCGTAACAAAAAGCAATATTGGATACGTAACCAAAAATAATCCAATAACTAATTTTATGACGCATCAGGAGATGATTAATGGCTATGGTTGGCTTTGATTCAAAATGGCAAGATTTTCCAGACTACATATTAGGTATCACTAAAGAAATTTGGGAAGATCGAGGTCTAAGTACCCTACATAATTATTACTCACCTGACATTATCGTCCGTACACCACTCTCCATCACAAAAGGAAACGAACAGGTCATCAGCGCGACCATGGGCACGCTAGCTGAGTTCCCGAACCGTACTTTATTGGGTGAAGACGTTATTTGGTCAGGAACTCCTGAACAAGGCATGCTTTCATCACATCGAATCATTTCAACGGCCACTCACACTAATGATGGTGTATTTGGTAAAGCCACGAATAAAACACTTAAGTTTCGAATTATCGCAGACTGTCATGCCATCAATAACCAAATCAATGACGAATGGATGATCCGAGACATCGCTGCGATTTCAAACCAACTAGGTATGACGTCAGAAGAGTACGCTCGTCAACAAATTGAAATGGAAGGTGGCGTTGAACAATGCCCATACCCTTTCACTCCCCAAGTCGACATACAAGGCCCTTACCTTGGCGTGGGTAACGACAATGAATACGGTCAGCGCTATGAAGACATACTGCGACGTGTAATGAGTGCTGAGTTCTCAGTAATCCCAAAGGAATATGACCGAGCTTGTATCGGTGAGTACACGGGTGGTCAAACTGCGCTCTCTCATAATGAGATCGACCAGTTTTGGATGTCACTACGATCTTCCTTTCCGAACGCTGAGTTCAAAATTCATCACCGTATTGGTCGCAATGGCGAAATGATGTCCCCACGTGCTGCTATTCGTTGGTCGCTACAAGGCAAGCATGAAGGTTATGGCATGTTTGGAAAGCCTACAGGAAAAGACATCTACATCATGGGAATCAGCCATGCAGAGTTTGGGCCTTGGGGCCTACGCAGAGAGTTTACTCTACTTGATGAAAGTGCTGTCTGGAAACAGATTTTAGTCCAAATCGGTTAACTATATAAGGAAGTATTATGTTGAACAGCTTGATAGAAAATTTCTACAAAACCTATTTTAACGCTCACTCATCAGAACGGACTCAAGTAGCCCATGAGATGCTAAATGCTAACGTTAAATGGTGTGTCGCTCATCCGATAAACGACGTGTCTGGTATCGGTGCGACTGAGCAAGCATTTCTATTGCCGCTAATAAACTCGCTACCTGATGTTGAACGACGCCCTTCAATCAGTATGCAAGGTGAATACGAAGGCCGCACTTGGGTAAACTCTACGGGTTATTTTGTTGGCACATTTACACAACCGTTATTTGGTATCCCAGCAACAGGAAAAACGCTCTACTTGCGCTACACCGAAATGGTCTGCATCCAAGATGGTCAAATTACTGAATCCTATTTAATACCTGATTTTATTGATGCAATGAACCAAGTTGGCGTTAATCCGTTACGCAAAAGCCTAGGCCATACTGGATTAATCCCTGCCCCAGCGACTCAAGATGGAATACAGACAGGTAGCATCGAGACTGAAGAGAGTGAGAAAAGCCAAAAGCTAGTGCTAGACATGTTGGCTTGCTTGGGTCGATTTGACGGCAAGCGTCTTGATTCAATGGATCTAGAAAACTACTGGCATGACGACTTTATGTGGTACGGACCTGCTGCGATTGGTACGACACGTGGTATCCAAGGTTTCCGAGACCACCATCAAGGACCGTTTGTATTTGCCTTCCCTGATCGGAGTGTCGATATAGAGCTCAATATTTTATCCAAAAATGACTACGTATCCACAGGTGGTTGGCCACACATGCACGGTACACATACTGGCACCAGTGGCTGGTTAGGATTAGCACCTACAGGCAAGCACATCGAGCTTCGTGTTATGGATATCTGGCGACGCGAAGGCGAATTACTCAAGGAAAACTGGGTCGCTATCGATATAGCACACATATTGAAACAGCTTGGTTACGATCTGTTTGAGCAAATGGAAGAACAATTAAAAGGACGTGAGCATGTATGAGTTTGGAGCTTTAAACTGGACAATTCTCGGTACTTATATCGTCCTTACTTTAGTTATGGGTGCGCTAGTTGGTAGACGTGTTACTTCCGCTAACCAATTTGCATTAGGCGATAGAAATATTCCATGGTGGGCCATCGGTATTTCCGTTGTGTGTACCTATGTCAGTGCAATGTCTTTCTTGGGTGGGCCGGCTTGGTCTTATAAAGAAGGCTTGTCTGTGATCGCCATCCACCTAAACTACCCTTTGGTGATTTTCTTTATCGTCGCAGTGTTTATGCCGTTTTTCTACAACAACGGTTGTATAGAACCACTAAGAATGAAACATAAGGAATAAACCGATCAGATGGGGAATAAAACGGAGGAAACCTTGTGTGATAAGGGTTGAGGGGGAAATTAAGCTCGCGGCGCTTGAAAGTTAAAATGGGATAACTTTAGTGATTACCCCAAATTAGTTCGTGTAAAATGATCAAGCTGTAAAATACACTCCCGAATTTTAGGAGCCGTTTAAGAGGTGTTTAATCCGCAATGTCTTTCGCAAGATGCACAACCTGCCCAATTACTTCAAACTGATGCTGATCTTCTTTTACTATTTCGAGCTTATCGTAAATAGGATTATCACTTATTAACTTCCAAGAACCCAATCCATCCTGGAAACGCTTCACAAATAATTCATCACCATTTCTAAATACGTATATATAGCCATCTTTAGGTTCTTTGCGGCCTAGGTGCACGACTAACGTATCATTATCGCTAATAGTTGGGTGCATGCTATCGCCTTTTGCCCATACTACTGTTAAATCTTTCGAATCAAAGCTCTTCCACTTCAACCATTTACGTCTAAATGCTAAATGCCTAGTTGGTACAGAGTCCTTTCCTGTAATACAACCATGCCCAGCCGAAACCTGAACGTTATAGCCAGGTATTAACTCGAACTCTTCTTCTATTGTTGAACTTGAAGGGGAAGCCGTGTCGTCTTCCTTCATCTTTCCTTTACCAGTCAACAACCAACCTGCACTGATTCCTATAGAGTCTGCAATTTGTATTATTTTGGATGCAGTAGGCTCCCCACCACCTAAATAGCGTTTGAGCCCACTAACAGACAAACCTGTTTGTTTGGCAAATGCATTAGGGTTTCCTGCTTGCTCCATTAAAAAATTCAATCGATCTTGGATTGAATCAACTCTTTCAGGTTTACCTTGCAAACCTGAAAGGTTCTTTAAAGTTTCTTTGGTCATTTATTTTTCACTTTAACCATTTGTTTATTATTAAGAAATAACCATAAAACCTCTTTAGAGTTGATTTTTAACTAAAAAGAACTTGAGCTAAAACTCTTTAAGGTTTATCTTGCTCTATAGAGGTTATCGTAACAACGCATAATTACTATTATTGATTATTACTAATCATAACTAAAGAGGTAAAAAAAATGTCTCAATATCATCCAACACTACAATCAGATTGGCATCGTGCTGACATCAAAGCAGCCCTTGAAAAGAAAGGGCTTAGCTATGCTGGCTTAGCTCGAAGTTCGGGACTTAAGTCAGGCACTTTGCATAACGCTATCGCAAGACACTGGCCTAAAGGTGAGAAGATCATCGCAGACGCTATAGGGGTTACTCCACAAGAGATCTGGCCTAGCCGCTACCAAAGCAACGCAGCTTAATTTGGTGGGATTTAATCTTGTATTCATGCTTATTCCTTAATAACTCAACGTAATCTCAGATTAAGCAAAACAAGATCTATTCACTAGGGGCAATGATCCTCTTTATTTGGAACATGTAATTTAGGAGATTTCCAATGGCCAGACGCAGTTGGAAGAACGTTCACCCAAACTCGCTTCGGCATGCGATGGAGCTGTGCTTAGAGCATGCAAGACAAAAGAAAAATCTGTCGGTCGATCGCGTTGCTGATTTAATGGGACAATCCAATAAATGGAATTTATACAAATGGATGGAAAATGGACGCATGCCAGCAAGCCTTATTCGTCCGTTCGAATATGCCTGTGGTATCGAACTGATTACTCAGTATCTCGCAGCCTCTAGTCACAAGTTATTAATTGCTATCCCTGCGGGGCGAACTTGCGAAGCGAAGGATATTAATGAACTTCAAAGTTCATTTACTCAATCAGTTAGCTTGCTCATTAAGTTTTACTCGAACCGAGAAAATCCAGAAGAGACCCTCGCTTCCCTTACTCAAGTAATGCGAGATGTGGCGTACCACCATGAAAATGTTCACCGTAGCTTAGAGCCTGAACTGATCCTTTTTGAGGAGCATTAAGGATGAAATGTCTATTAAAAGAATGGCTTAGCGCCCAAGAGTTGGTTGATATAGGTGGACTGCCAAATTCGGTACAAGGCATTCACTATAAAGCAAAAGTTGAAAATTGGGATTTCCGCTCTCGTGAAGGAAAAGGTGGCGGTAAAGAGTATTACCTAAACTCACTGCCAGAGCCTGTTCGTGCTGACATTATCCTTAAGCATGGCTATATCGAAGTTCAAGGCAATTACTTTCCTATCGCTAAGCAGGAAGAGTTGAACTATTGCCGTGAGGCGCTATGGGCAAAATGGGAAGCGGCAACCAGCAAGCAACAAGAAAAAGCGACAAAGAAAGTCACCATCGTACAAGCCGTTACCAACCTAGTAAAAACCGGAATAACCGCGAGTAACGCATTTATTGTTGTCGCTAAGGAGCTAGGTTCATCCAACGGGACGGTTCGCCGCACTTATTACGATGCGATCCCTTATGAGTCTGAGGATTGGGGGCCCGCGTTGTTGCCTAAGCATCGAGAGCGCCGCGAATACTTAGACGCGGAATTCACTCCAGCAGCGTGGGATTATTTTTTGGCGGATTTCCTTCGTCCAGAAAAACCAACAAGAGCTGCATGCTACTTACGTTTGATTGAAGCAGCAAAAGAACATGGATGGTCTGTCCCATCAGAGAGTTCGCTCAGCAGAAAAATTGAACGTGACTTAACAAAAACTCAAATTGTTTACGCTCGTGATGGTGAGCGTGCTGTTGCTGACATGTACCCAGCTCAAGAGCGTAGCGTACTTTCATTACATGCAATGGAGTGGATAAACGGTGACGGCTACCAACATAACGTTTTTGTACGTTGGTTTAATGGTGAAATCCTTAGGCCTAAGACGTGGGTTTGGCAAGACATCTACAGCCGTAAAATCTTGGGGTATTACTGTGACATCTCAGAAAATAGCGATTCAATACGTTTGGCACTTATGCGTGTCATTGACCGCTATGGAATACCAAAGCATACCACCATAGATAATACACGAGCTGCCGCAAACAAGTGGCTCACAGGTGGCGTCCCTAACCGCTATCGATTCAAAGTAAAAGAAGATGATCCGAAGGGTATCTTGCCGATGCTTGGTATTCAAACGCACTGGACACAGGTGCTGTTTGGGACAGGTCATGGGCAAGCAAAACCCGTAGAGCGTGCTTTTTCCCACGGTGGTTTGGGTGAACTCGTCGATAAGCACCCACTGGTTGCTGGTGCTTATACAGGCGCAAGTCCAATGGAGAAACCAGACAACTACAACCAAAACAATGCCGTTGATGTCGAAGTGTTTTTGAAAGCATTAGAGGCAGGAGTGAATCAGTTTAATGCTCGTGCCAATCGTCAAACCGAAGTGTGCAACGGACAAATGAGCTTTGATGAAGCCTTTGCTCAAAGCTATGAACAGAGCCAAATCATCAAGGCAAGCAAAGAGCAATTAAGACTGCTTATGCTTACAGCCGAAGCGGTTCGCGTTCGTAAGGATGGCACATTTACGCTTGAAGCAGGCGGCAGTATTAACCGTCGCAGTAACCGTTATTACAACCCTGTATTAGCTGACCGAAGGCTCAAACAGAGCAAGGTTGTTGTTCGCTTCGACCCGCAAAATCTGCATGGTTCGGTTTACTGCTACACCCTAGATGGTCGCTTGGTCTGCGAGGCGGAGTGTATTGAAAAAGTAGCGTTTAATGATAAATCAGCGGCACGTGAGCAAGACCGTAATCGTAAGCAATATGTGAAAGCAACCAAGCAAGCTCTTGCCGCTCAAAAACGAATGAATATCAAAGAAGCTGCCGCTCTTTTACCTAAAAGCGAAGCTCCTGAAATGCCGGAAACTAAGGTGGTTGAAATATTCCGTCCAGTTGGTAATACCGTTCGTGTTGAGCAGGTGGAAATAGAAGAAGAGCTAGACCAAGAAGAGTACCAAGCAGCCTTTCAGCGCGGCTTGGCCCAGTTTGCCGAAGAACAAAAAAATTCGATCTAATTAAGGACAGAACATGAGCCAAACCAACTCAACGCCTCGTAACGCAACTGATGTCATTGAAACCCTTCAACGCGTCCTTGAAGAAGGTGTCATTTCACAAGGAGGAATTGCAAAAGAATCAGGCGTGTCTAAAACGGCACTGAGCCAATATTTGAAAGGTATTTACCCTGGTGATAATAACCGTGTCACAAGCGATCTCGTTGCATGGCTTGAGCTTCGCCACAAAAAACAAACCACGGCACCTAACGTACCTGGGTTTATTGAAACTACGACAGTAAAGCAGATTTGGGGAGCGCTCCAATACGCTCAAATTGCCTCTAATATCTCCATTATTTTCGGTAACCCTGGCGTGTCGAAAACCCAAGCAATCAAACAGTATAAAAAGAAAAACACCAACGTGTGGCTTATAACATCAAGCCCATCACGCGGCAGCGTTCTTGAGTGTTTGTACGAGGTTGCCCTAGAGATTGGTATCCACACCCCACCTCGCCGCAGTGCTCCATTATCTCGTCAGATTGTCGAGAAGTTGGATGGTTGCCAAGGCTTGCTCATTGTCGATGAGGCCGACCAACTTTCTTATGAAGCACTGGAAGAGCTGCGTTCTATCCAAGACAGGGCTGATGTCGGCATGGCCTTAGTTGGAAACCATCAAGTGTATTCCAACCTAACAGGTGGCAACCGAACTATGGATTTTGCTCGTCTATTTTCTCGCGTAGGTAAAAAACTCGTCATTCACAACGTTAAGAAATATGACGTAAGGGATGTGGCTGATGCGTGGGGAATCGTGAGTAAGCCAGAGCGAGACTTGATGTATCAAATCGCAATGAAACCAGGTGGTTTACGATTATTAACCAACACGTTAAAGCTTGCTGCACTGACAGCCAAAGGTCAAGACCAAGCGGTCACCGTTAATCATATCAAGGCAGCGTTTAAAGATTTAGAAGACGTTATTGAAGGTGACAAACCGTCCCTTTAATCACAAACAATAACCAAGGTGAATCCGCTTCCTCCTACATAAAGGAGGAAGCTGGTTCAGAGGAAAACGAATGATGACAAGCGCAATAGAATACAAAGCTTTTCACCTAGTTAGAAAGCTTCGCGAGCATGGTTGCAAACCTCAAAACCCAAAGAGAACCCCGCGAAGTGCGCTCATTAATATTGAGCAACCAACGCCAGAAATGGCTAAGCAAGCCACCGAGATTAAACAGTGTTTAAACGGTGTTTTTTCACGGGTTTATACGCTGCAAGTGGATGGTTGCACCGTGAGTTGGAGACAAGGAGAGCCATCATGCAATCTGCATTAAGCGCCCAAGTAGTGATCAACATTTCACTGGATACCACCAACGCCAGAATCAATTACACCATCGCCACAATAGAAGGTGAAAGCAGTGGCGTTAACCAATTAGCAGATAAGCTTAGAAAAGACATTCTGACCAAATTACCAAAATGCTTAACCGAAACAGGAGCAAAGCAATGACAGAAGCAGCCGTAGAAGGTTACATGAAAGACCGCAAAGGTCGTCTCGTTCCAATCACTGCAGTGAGCGATTACGACATCGAAATGAACGATTTTGTACTCAAGCACGTTGCCAAGGCGCGTGAAGCTCAAACCATGTTAAAAGAGTTTAAGCGCAGCGTGTATGACGACTGTTATGCATTCATTGACTTGCTTGCTGAAAAATACGCCTCTAAAAAACGCTTAGGAGGGCAAAAAGGCAACGTCACCTTTAGTGCATTTGATGGCAGCGTACAAGTCACTATTTCTATTCAAGATCGTATAAAGATGGGGCCAGAGCTAAAGATTGCAGAAGACCTGATTAAAGCCTGTGCTGATGAGTGGTCAACTGGCGCAATGGACGAATTTAAAGTGTTAGCGTATTCAGCGTTCAAAGTAGATAAAGAAGGCAATATTAACACCAATACCATTCTTGACTTTCGTCGTCAGCATAAAGAGCTATCAACCGATAAGCGTTGGGTCCATGGCATGGATGCCATTGCGGATGCGGTCATGGTGATTGGTTCAAAAACTTACCTTAATTTCAAAGAGCGTAATGGTGAAGGTAAGTTGAAAAACATCCCACTCGATCTTGCTGCACTCTGAGGAGTCATTATGTTTGCGACAACCATACAGAAAGAAAAAAGCGAATATCCCAAGCATGCAGAACATGCGGCAAGCCTTGAGCGTGTTGGATCTTTTATCGAAGCAACGTTTGCCTGGGCAGTAGCCACTCAACATGCGCGTAAACCTGAAAATCGTCACTGGGCGCAATCTCGTTCTGATTTTTGCGATGCATGGGCGAGTCGCTATCAACAAGGTAAGGCGGCATGAATCGGCAACTCACTATTCCTCATTCGTTAAGAGCCATAGAGCGAGAGATTGAAAATGCAGAAACCATCACTGAAAAAGAGAGTACAGGCTACCCGGATTCGACCTACGAAGACGGTGTTAAAGAAACACTACGATGGGTGTTAGGGCTATGCCCTCCGCCCACCAGCGATGCCATTGTGCATTTAGACCAGTAGCCACGTTATATACCCGCTGCTGCGGGTATTTTTTCATCCAAAATTTGGAGAGTTCGATGAATAACATCACCAAAGAGCAATGGGTAAAGATTGAAAAAGAAATGAGCGGCCTATTTGTTTCTGTTTGCTTCAAATACAAAGGTTATGATCTTCATATTGTCAGAGAGCGTGAAGGTGAAAACAAAACCACTTTAACGGTATATGTGGATGATCTCATCAAAGGGGCTTGGATTAGTGCATTAACTTGTAGCGATAAATCCGACGAGCACCCTGAAGGCATGCCAACCATTTTAAAAGAGATTTGGAAGTTAAAAACCAAAGCGCGCCATTCAAAAAAACAACAAGCAAGTATGGAAAAAGCAATAGGCAAGCGACGCACCAAAAAAGATTACCCAGAGCTCTACGCGATTGATGAGTATTATTGGCCATATTTCTCAAAAGCTTCTGTTCTTTGTCGTCAGTTTAAAAAGCTAGAAGGTTTGGAGCTTGTTAAGGGAGGCGATGAGTGAGCAACCGCAACCAACTGATTCAACTCATCCACGTAGCCAAGCGTGAACTAACATTGGATGATGTAACCTATCGTCTACTTCTCTCTAATATTACCAATAAAGCATCATGCAGCAAGATGGGCATAAAAGAGCTGGAAAGCGTATTAGCTGAAATGGAAAGCAAAGGTTTTAAACGCAACGTAAACAATAATAAAAAGCCGTTTAAAAAACGTTTAAGCCCTAAGTCGGGTAAATCGAAAAACACCATTATCGATAAGTGTCGCGCCATTTGGATAACCATGTATCAACATGGCTTTGTTCGAGATAAATCCGAAACGGCATTGGATAAATACGCTCAGCGTATCCTTAAAAACCAAGAGAATAAAGTGGATTGCATCGCGTGGTGCAATGAATATCAAGCCTCACGAGTTGTTGAAGCGCTAAAGCGTTGGCACCAACGAGTGATGATAGATGAAATCAAAGCCAAAGGTTGGACAGTACCAATGAACGAGCGTACCAACAAGCTAATGGGCTATGAGAAAGTCGCTAATGCCTTTACAAAAATGTTAACAGAATTGGAGAAGCCAATATAAATACCGATCTATATCAAGTTATTAGCATATGGTGCATTATCCTTATTGCGAAGTTGAGCTGTCAGTTTAATACTGTCGCAAAATTTTTTTATAGGCACAATATGAACTTAAGTCAGATCAATACAAAAGAAAACACCTTTAAACTCTCCTATGATATGAAAGAAACTAAAGGTCACACGATTAGTGCTGAAATGTTAGGCGCTTCAATTTTAAGCACTAGTCGTGCCATCAATGCTGCCAACAAGATCATTAACGGAGAAGACTCTCTAGTTGATGTACAAGTGAAAGCGCATCAGGAAGGCTCTTTTATGGTGGAATTTGTCACTTTTATTGGTGAAAATTCAAAGGACATCTTAGCTTTGTTGGGTTTTGTCGTTGGTGGAACAGCTATTACTAACACAGTCATCGGTGCAATGGAGCAACTTAAGGATCAAAAAATTGTCGCTCAAGTGAAAAAGAACGGGAAGCCTACAGGTGAGCTAATCTTAGATAGTGGTGCTACGGTCAATTTTTCACCAGAGATCTCATCTGTCATCACTGACGAAAAATTTCGAAAGGAGTTGACGCAAGTATTATATAGCCCGATTCATGGTAAAGATGGGGCTAAAGCGATTTTCAAAGACTCAGATAATAATGCTATTGCTACCGTCAAGTCTGAAGATGCCACATCATTTAAAGCACTTCCTCGCAATAGCCTAACTCAAGAAGATCACGATACAAAACAAGTGACAATTCATTTTTCTCAGGTAAACTTCGACGGCCCTTCTGGATGGAAGATTAAGCTGCCTAGCGGCGATTTAGTCTCTGCAAAAATGAAAGACCAAGCCTTCATTGACAGAATTAATAAAGGTTATGCAGAGTTTAATAAAACCGTACCCGCTCATATCAAGCTTACTGAAACTGTGAAGACTAAACCGGACGGGCAAAGTAAAACTACATATACTATTGAAGAATTCATTCGACAGGTTGGTTAACGGCTCAAAACGATGACTGAAATATACGATCCATACACTGTAATACTGATAACTATTGGTGTTGTCATGTCCCTTCCGTGGTTAGCTCAGATGAGTAGACAGTTGGGTCGTATACTTGTGTCTCATTTTTATCCTATAACGACCATCATTTTGGAAACAGAAGACGAAAAAGGTAACATTACTCGTAAAAAGGTAAAACTGTCTAATTCGTCTGAGTTGGCAAAAGAGATTTTGAAAGCGAGGCGTATTGTTGATGAGCAATAACAATGGCCAACAACCTTCTGCGCCTATGTCCATTGGAGGCGTTTCAGCTCTTCTAGTTGGCATTGCTAATATTTGGGTGCCCACTGAGCACATTGATATTGTTACTACTGCAGCTCCCATTTTAGTTGGTTTTGGCTTTAAGTTTTGGACTTACAAAACAGCTAATAAACCATCTGTTGCAGAATTAGCGGCTACTAGCGCCATTGACAGACAGATCGAATATCTCGAAGAGCGAATCAAAAAAGCTAAAGATGCTCAAAGAGATAGCGAATTTATCAAAAAATTAGAAGCTAAGCTCTCTGAACAAGAGCTTGCGCGTGCAGCCGTGTTTGAATTAAGTACCTCCCCTAGTAACTAAAAGATCTAACCTCAAAAAATCTCCCCTTGAGGATCATTCCCCTTGCTTTAACCTTCCCATATAACGTGGGAGGGTTTATTTATGCCGCAACAAGATATGTTTGAACATTTAGAGCTTGATGAAAGCCTGCTCGATCACATTGACTTTATGGCAGGCGACCCTGTGAAGTTCTGGCCAGTGCTGCTGCATGAGATCCATACCCTGCTCGATGCTCAGTTAATTCAAAATGGCATTGAGCAATCTGGATTATCTTTAAAGCTCTCTTTAGCACTTGGGGAGTTCATCGGTGGTGGTCAGGTCTATTTACCGCGAGGTGATGCACTACAGCGTCAAATTCGTAACATGGAGATCTATAATGAGTTTACTGGCCGTAACATCAAGCCGTTAGCTAAAAAGCATCACTTGTCTGAAAAAGCCATTTACGAAATCATCGCCACCATGCGCAAAATTGAACACGCCAGAAGGCAACCCGCCCTGTTTTAGTTATTCGTTAACGCCTCCGTCTCTTAAACAAGAACGGAGGCGTTTCTTTTTACTGGATCTTTTCTAACTTCAACATGCACCGAGGTGAATGCGTCACCTTGTCACCAACGTTAGACAATTGACTCTCAAATTGGTCAGAACCATTGAGCAAACAGGGAGTCAATCATGCCTGAAAAGAAAACTCTTACCCTTCACCGTAATTACTTTAAGCACGGCACATTCTCTTATCTAACGGATGATAACGGCAATGTCATGTTTAAAACCGTTGAGCGGCCTAACTTAAACAATCAAGCCAGCGTCTCTTGTGTGTCTGAAGGTGAATATGACTTGGTTCAGCACACTAGCCCTACATTCGGTAAATGTCTCGCTCTGGAAGCTGAAACATTAGGTGTCACCATTTGGGGCCCATCGCAGCGTACTCATATTCTGTTCCATCCTGCGAATAAAGTATCAGAGCTTCAAGGTTGCATTGCACCAGGCTTTGACTTTGGAGTGCTTGATGACGAGTGGGCCGTTTTACGCTCGCGCGATGCGATGGATGAGCTGCTTGATTATCTAGATGGCGAGAACGCCAAGCTTATCATCAAGCGAGCGTAATGTTATGGGGCGCAACTGGGATTGGTCATTTCAACAAGGCAAAAAAAAGCGGCTGGAGCTTGAATTACTTGCTTATCGTCACCACAGCGCCGAGCCTCGTCGCCCACCACTACACAGCCATGATGCCACCATGCAAAGTCATTTCAACAAAGGTTGGCAAAGCGTGATTCAGCATCAAATCGATGTCCATACGGGCAAGGTGCTGCCAATACCTCAAGGTGATGGCTTAGCCAAACTACGGAGTATTAAACAATGTCACTTTTAGCAATTGCATCCACGGCTCTTGAGCTGGGGCCAATGGCCATACGTGGTATCGCATCTTTATTTGGGGGGAGCGAAACCGCCGAAAGAGTCGCGCAGACAGTTGAAACGGTCGGCAAAGAGTTCACCAATAAAGACGACCGACAAAACGCGATAAATCATGTGTTAGAGCAAATGACACCAGAGCAACAAGCAGAGCTTTTAACGTTAAATGTTCAGATGGAAAAAGAATTGACTGAACGTAAACGCATTGCCGCTCAAGATAGACAAGCCGAACACCACGAAACTCAAACCACCATTCGATCAGGCGATGGCGCTCAAGACCCATTAGTACGCCGTGCCAGGCCTTTTATTGGTGTGTCTAGCGCCGTGGCTGGTTGTGTTTACGTCATCGCCATGTCAGTCCTTAATGCTCTCGGTTATGGCGATGGCGCAGATATGGCGACAGCCGCTGGGTTGCTCGGGCTTGCAGGTACGTTTATGGGTCTGCGCCATGTTGAAAAGAAACAAGGAACCGCGTCATGACCGATTGGATAGACAAATCGGTTTCCAACCAACAGATCGAACTCGAACGCGGCATCGCGATGGCTCGCAACCCCATGCCACACGTAGAGCAAGTTAAGGTGGGTGACGACGTGCTTTGCGCGTTATGCCTTGAACCTATTCCTCGAAAACGCATTGAGGCTCACCCCGATTCAACTCACTGCGTTGGATGTCTATCGGAACTGGAGGATGAATGAAACCAGAAACAATTGATGCAATTCGAGCCTTTACCCCTTGGGTGATGTGGGGAATTGGCATCGGTGGCACCTTCGCCGCTTTCGCTATGAAGAAAACCTTCGCAGAAAAGAAAGAGGTTGAGACGCTACGCCAGGAGCATGAAGTACTGAAATCAAAGGTTAGTGGGCTTCCCAATCATGAAGAGTTTTATGAACTCAAGCTATCAATTGAAGCCATGCGAGGCGATCTAAAGGCGCTTTCTGCAGCACTGCAACCCTTGCAGCACATCAGCAATTTACGTTTAGAGAATGATTTACGAGATAAGGAAACCGCTTAAATGATGAAAGAACTACTGCAAAAAGACCGTCGCTTGGTCATCTTGCGCGTTCTGTATGAGTCCGCAGGTTATACCGCCAATGATAGCGTATTGGATTGCGGGTTGGATGCCTACGGTCACAAAGTCAGCCGAGATATAGTGAAAGCCGAATTGGTTTGGCTTGAAGAACAAGGGTTGATCTCCAATGAAGATTTAAAAGGCACGTTCGTTTCAACCATTACCCAGCGCGGCATTGATGTAGCGACAGGTCAAGCCACTAACCCAGGCGTTAAGCGCCCAAGTCCGGTGTGAGCCCATGGCGGAATCGACCCACACTAAACACCGCATCAGCAAAATTGATCAACTGCCTGATGAATTGAAAAGCCAACTCAACATGCTGTTGCGCGATGGCAAGATGAGCCAAGAAAAAATACGCACGTTAGTCAACGTCGAGATTGACCAACAAGGCTTGGCTGATGAGCCGGAATACATCAAACGCAATGCCATGAGTCGTTACGCTCAAACATTTCGTAAGGGTATGGAACGCTACGAGCAGGCTCAACAACTGACGAATCAATGGGTCGGCCAATTTGGTGAAATTCCCCAAACGGATATTTCTCGTGCGCTTATCGAAATTGGTAAGTCTCAAGTGTTCGACTTTCAAATGAAGGCGTTAGAAAAAGACAAAACCATTGATCCCAAAACCATGGGGCAATTAGCGTTAGCCATTAAACGTTTGCAAGAAGCACAATCTGGCAGCGTGAAGCTTCAACAAGAAGTACGTAAGCAAGCGATTGAAGATGCAGCCAATAAAGCCGAGGCCGTGGCCCAAAAGGCAGGCATGTCTTCCGAAACAGTGAAAATGCTGAAAGACGAACTGTTAGGGATAAGCTAATGGATGCGCTCGATTTAAAGTCGATATCACAAGACGAACTTATTGCTTTTGACTCAAATGAACTCTTACTTGGCTATCAAAAGCGTTGGATGAAAGATGACTCTGTATTGAAGATAGCAGAGAAATCTCGACGTACAGGGCTGACCTTTGCTGAGGCGGCAGATTCTGCGCTGACCGCAGGCACAGCAAAAATTGATGGTGGCTCTAACGTGTTTTACGTTGGCTCTAACAAAGAAATGGCGCGCGAGTTTATTGATGCTGTCGCCATGTGGGCCAAGATGTTTGATAAAGCGGCGGGAGAAGTTCAAGAAGATGTCATAAAAGACGAAGACAAAGATATCCTCACCTTTGTGATCTACTTTGAGTCAGGTTTTAAAGTTCAAGCGTTATCGAGTAATCCATCCAACCTACGTGGTATGCAAGGGACGGTTATCATCGATGAGGCAGCATTCCATGATCGTTTGGCAGAAGTGCTCAAAGCCGCGCTGGCACTGACCATGTGGGGCGCAAAAGTTCGCCTTATTTCAACTCATAACGGCGTCGATAACCTTTTCAATCAACTGATTCAAGAGAGCCGAGCAGGTAAAAAGCGTTATAGCATTCATACCATCACTCTCGATGATGCTTGCGCCGAAGGCTTGTATCAGCGTATCTGCCAAATTCAAAAAATAGAATGGACGCAGGAAAAAGAAGACGAGTGGAAAGCGAACCTACTCAAAGACACGGCGACAGAAGATGATGCATTAGAAGAATACTACTGCGTACCTAAAGCCTCTAGCGGTCAGTACATTCCGATTGTGCTCATTGACGCGGCCATGAACAATAATGCCCCTTGTTTAGAGATAGAAGCATCAAAAGATTTTATGGAGTGGCCAGAAGCGGCTCGCAACCTGTTTGTTGATCATTGGTGTCAGTCGGTGCTGCAACCAGAACTCGATAAGTTAGACGCTCGCCATCATCATACCTTCGGAGAGGATTTTGCCCGTCGTGGTGACTTATCTATCTTTGTTCCGTTAGGTGAGCGCAAGGACTTAACCAAGTACGTGCCATTTTATATCGAGCTGCGCAACATGACCTATGACGCTCAGCGCCAAGTGATGTTCTATATGGTTGACCGTTTACCTCGCAAGCGAGGCATGGCGTTTGATGCAACGGGTAATGGTGGTTATTTAGCCGAAGCCGCAGCACTTCGTTATGGCACAGAGATGGTCGATCAAGTGTCACTTAATGACCCTTGGTATCGAGAGTGGATGCCAAAACTCAAAGCGGAATTCGAAAGTCAGAACGTTTCATTGCCACGCAATGAGGATGTGAAAGGCGATCTTTGTCATGCCCAGGTGATCAATGGCGTACCCAAAATCGATAAAGGCAAAACCAAAGGTCAAGACGGTAAACAGCGCCACGGCGACTTTGCGGTTGCCTTGGCCATGGCCGTTCGTGCCAGTTGGATGGAAGGCAGTGCCATTGAGTTTACCCCTATTCCTCAACAATCCGAAGGCAGTGACCTTAACGATTACCACATGTTTGAGCATGGTGGCGGTTGTTGGTAGTTCAACACGTAATTTAAAGCAGGTTTAAACCATGGTTAAACAACAATCAAACACTCGACTTTCAAGCATAGTCGATAAGTGGGGGCGACCAATCGAAACGGACGCCCTGGATGAACCTCAAACACAAGCCGATGCCAAGCTTGCTAGTCTTTATCGCGAATTTGCCGATCACCCCTCTTCAGGTTTAAACCCAGCCAAGTTAGCGCGCATCATGAAACAGGCAGAGCAAGGCGACCTGAAAGCGCAGTGTGAATTGGCCGAAGACATGGAAGAGAAAGACACTCATATTCAAAGTGAGTTAGGTAAACGAAAGATGGCGCTGCAAGGGGTCGATTGGGTAATAAAACCACCACGCAATGCCACCGCTCAAGAGCAAAAAGATACCGAGATGATCCAAGAGTTGCTGGAAGATGCCACTTGGATGGACGATGCGGTTTTCGATTTAAGTGATGCAACTTTAAAAAGTTACTCTAACGTCGAATTGGATTGGGAGTTTGCTGAAGGATCGCACTACATCGCAGACGTTCATCATCGAGAACCATCATGGTTTATGACTCACCCAGAAGACCGCTCTCAATTACGTCTGCGTGATGGAAGCTATGAAGGGGCGGCGCTGCAACCTTTTGGTTGGATAAGCCATACCGCCAAAGCAAAATCAGGCTACTTAGGTCGCAGTGGTTTGGTGCGCGTGCTGGCATGGCCATTCTTGTTTAAGAATTACAGTGTGCGCGACTTAGCTGAGTTTCTAGAGATTTACGGTTTGCCTATTCGCTTAGGTCGCTACCCAGAAGGCGCAACAGAAGGCGAGAAAATGACGTTAATGCGCGCCGTCATGAGTATTGGCCATAATGCAGGTGGCATTATCCCCAAAGGCATGGACATTGATTTTCAAAACGCGGCAGAAGGTCAGTCTGCCCCCTTTATGGATATGATAGCGTGGTGTGAAAAGTCTCAATCTAAAGCCATCTTAGGGGGGACGCTAACCTCTCAGGCGGATGGGAAATCCAGCACTAATGCGCTCGGTAATGTTCATAACGAAGTACGAGAAGAGATCCGCGATTTCGATTTGCAGCGTTTGGCCGCCACAATGACGCGTGATGTCGTGCATCCTTATTATGCATTGAATGGAAAAAGTTACCAAAGTCCGCGCAGAGGGCCGCGCTTTGAGTTTGATATTACTGAAGCGGAAGATTTAAAGCATCTGTCAGACTCTCTTCCTGGTTTGGTTGGGCTTGGAATGAAAATCCCTACTCAGTGGGCGCACGATAAGACTCAAATCCCAATGGCCAAAGATGGTGAAGCGGTGTTAGGCGCAAAAGTTCCTAATACCCCCACCTCAGAAAAGCCGGTGCAGCAAACCAACCAAGCAGCGTTGAAAGCCTCGGAATCAACCGATGTGGTCGATGACCAGGTGGTGACTCTGCATCGAGAAGCAGGATCATTACTGGAAGCCATGATAGAGCCTGTGCGCGAGCTAGTCGAAAGCGCAACCTCTCTTAAGCAGCTGCGTGACGACATTCTTAACCTATCTGGTGAGATTGGCCTAGAGGAACTGGGCGAAGTCATGGCCCAAGCAATGGCGGCGGCAGAGCTGGCAGGCATTAATGATGTGGAAAGTGGTCAGTAATGGTTGGCCAAGTTAATTACGGCTCGCTTCCCTTCGAAGAGCAAATCGCCTATTTCCGTAATAAGACCAATGTTCCAACTGAGCGATGGACCGATATTTGGAAGCAGGCCCACGACCGCAGCTTTATGGTCGCAGGAGCCATGAAAGAGGATTTACTGGCTGACTTCAGGAGCGCGGTCGATAAGGCGATCAGTGAAGGAAAAAGCCTTAATTGGTTTAAAAAGGAGTTCAACAACATTGTTGCTATGCACGGCTGGGCTCATACGGGCGATGCTAATTGGCGCAGTAAGGTAATTTATGAAACCAACATGCGCCAGAGTTATACCGCAGGCCGAGAGCAGCAAATAGAGCAACTCAAAGGCTCTCGCCCTTATGGTATTTACAAGCACTCAGGCTCCGAGCATCCTCGCCATGATCATTTATCCTGGAACAATTTAGTTCTGCCTCTCGATGACCCGTGGTGGGACATGCATACCCCAATCAACGGTTTCGGTTGCAAATGCAAGAAGCTCACCGCAAGCGAATACACACTGAAGCGTTTAGGATTGAAAGTCAGTGCTTCCCCTAAGGTGGAAAAGTACGACTGGATAGATAAATTCACAGGTGAAGTTCATCGAATACCAAAAGGCATCGATCCAGGCTTTGACTACACACCTAAGTCCAGCGCCCAGCTTACGAAACAAACTAAGCAAGTGCTCGATAAGAAATTACCATTAACTGAAAGAGTGCCAAGTCGCACCGTTGAAAGTGCGTTCTCTACCGTTAAGGGAGTGAATTCCGGTGAGATAAGCCGAATTCTAGAGCAAGCACCAAGTCCACAACTTACGATTTTCTCTGAATTCCTCAGTAAGCATGACATCAAAACACTGGTGTTGAAGCAGAGTGAGTTAACAGGCAAAGTGAAATCTCGACCGCTGATCGCCCCGATTGAAGAGTATTTGCAATCAGGCGTGAGAATGCCTTTAGCTAACTTCTACCATCGGCAGGCAAGCCGAGCAAATGGCTTTACCAGTCCTCATTGGAGCCATGTTGTAGTCAAAGCAAAAAGCACGGATTCCTTACGTCGAGTAACCATACAGCAGCTTCATGAAGCAATAACAAGGGCATTAGAATTATCAAAAAACAATCCTCAGTTCTCTTTATCAACGGTAGTCAAAGCGATGCATGGCGATTCAGCTAGAGTACTGAATACTTGGGCACATGAAATGGGGCATCAAGTGCATTTTAAAGCGGGGTCGCCATTGGCTCCTATTCGCCATGGCATCACCCAATATTCGCAGTACAATGAATATGAATGGTTTGCTGAGCATTTTGTTGCTTGGTTGTTTGCCCCTGATGAGCTGAGTGAAGCTTATCCGGAAATTTTTAACTTCATTACAGACACAATCTATAAGACGATTTAAACTCACATTATGAAATACTTAAATCAAGCACTCGAACTCTCTAAAGCGCCCGTTACTCTTGAGGATTTTCTGGAGTGGGATCGCCTGCTCGACGTAGCGAAAGGCGAAGAGGCAAACCGCATTGGTGAGCTTTATACCACCATGATGTCGAACTCTACGCCTGAAATACATGAACACTATGTGATGCAATCCATCGGGGAAGCGTAATGGCAGGCGTTCATTACTCCATCGACTTTGACGGTCAAGAGAAACTTCAACGTCGTTTAAACCAGTTTTTAAAACAAGGGACGAGCTTACAACCTGCGATGAGAGACATTGGCGAGATGTTGCTCGTTAGCCATGACCAACGTTTTCGCGATCAAAAAAGCCCAGAAGGTGTTCCGTGGGCACCGCTTTCTCCAAAGTATCAAAAGAACAAACCGAAACATAAGAATGAGATTCTTACTTTAAATAAATTCCTTAGTGGCCATTTAACTTACCAATCATTTGGCAATACTTTGTTTTTTGGTACACCTCTGGAGTACGGCGCAATTCATCATTATGGTGGGTCGCCAGATCTGCGACCTTCAAACGCGGCGATCCCTGCTCGTCCATGGTTGGGCGTTGATGAGGACGACAAAGCCGAAATCTACGACATTCTCTCAGCGTTCTTAATGAAAATGTTGAACGAGTAAGGTTTAACACTTTTACAGTCAATTAAAGTGATGATTTTCTTTAGTCACATTACAGCTATCTGAAATGCTTTAGGGTGAACGTTATACATAGGATGTCCACTAATTAGGTTAAATTACACCTAGTAGAGATGCGTGTAATTTTAATATGAGCTAAAATGCGTACTAAATTAGCGGTAACTCAAACGTTACTCATAAGTTAGTTAACCTAAAAAGGGCTTAAGATGGACTCAAAAACAAAAGGTGCGTGGTTAATTCACAATACCAACAAACTAGCAAATACCAACAATCAAGGGATTTACGAAAAGACTTACTTGGCAGGTAAAACGGGAATTCTGTTATCTGCGATCTCTGCATCGGAAGAACAGGTCTTGAACGAACAACGGCTGAAGGCTTTGGCTAGTACCAATAATATAAATACCTCTTTTGAGCTTCCAACTATACTAAACACTTTATCTGACCATGAGTTAATTGACAGAAGTAGCAACGGTGTAGCTGTACTTGGTGTTACTACTACTTCAGCGTTACAACATACTTCTAAGATATTTGAATCTCTATCTCCTCGACCTGAAGAACATTCAGTGATTGAGCTAGCAGAAATTTCCTCAAATAAACCTGTAGGTTTTAATGAGGTTGGAGAGTATTTGTCTGATGCACACAAACTCTCTAAAAAAAATATGGACCAAGTGATTTTTGATTCTGAGTTATATGGATTTGTAGATGTAGAGACATTACAGAGTAATGAGAAAATATACTTTAACGGGAATTTATTTAGAAAAGACTCCGCAGTAAAGGTAAAGAAAGTGCTTGATTCTTTAAAGCAAGAAGAAGAGCACCTAGTAAGAGAGCTCTCTTCAATGCTACAAAGTAAAGGTTGTATTGATGTGATTACGGCAAAAAGAATTCTCGGAGAGAAACTATTCGATAAAGTTCACTCTGTAGGCTTGTACGACTTCAATGCAGTATGTAACCATTCTGAAGAGACAGGATTCCTCACTTTACCTTCTGCATTCTCTAAGTATAGTAATTCAATGTTAGAGGACGCATTCGACTTAGCAAAAGCTTTTGTTGCATCTCTAACATACGGCATTACTAAGAGTTACTATGAACGAGGGAGAATAACTGATATTGGAGCATTACTCCGAACTTTGATTCGAGGTGAACCAATTGGTCCAATTGACGCAATAGGCCAAGATTACAAAGTTCTAGAAGTAAAAGGGGTTGTGCAAACCTTCCAAGGTTCAAAGAAAGGTAGAACCGGTTATATGATGCGGCTACTAAAGAAAGAAGTTGGTGAGTTAGCTCTTCAGGTACTTCAAAGCGGAGATGCTAGCCAAGAATCATTGATTTCACTTCCTGGTGCAACGATAACCAAATTTATTGGTCCCGAGATTAATCGTGAGGTTACTCGTAGAAAGCAAGTTAAACAAAGCCCTTTTGTTACAAATGATATGATAAGCGCACTACGAACGGGAGGAATTAAATAATGGCTAAACAGCTAGGTAAAGGCTTTGAGATGGAAGAGCACCTGCGTAGTTATTTTAATAAAGCAGGATACTATGTTGTTAGAGGTGTTCCGTTTAATTATGAAGGTTTTGATGTAACTGATATCGATTTATGGCTATACAGTAGAGCTTCGCCCACTGCCCGAAATATAACGATTGTTGATGTAAAAAACAAAAAAACGCCACAAGCGATTGAACGTATTTTTTGGGTTAAGGGTTTGACTGAGGCTGTAGCTGCTGATGATGCTATTGTAGCTACAACGGAGAAGCGTGAAGCTGTTAAAGACTTCGGGAAGCAATTAGGTGTTTTGGTTCTTGATGGCGTCTTCTTATCTAAACTCTCCAAAAAGGCAACTCCTTCCCTTAGGCTCTCGGATGAAGAGTTTGTTAATAACATAGAATTATATTCGCTTGGAAAGTTAGATGGAGATTGGAAAGGTCAAATCATCTTAAGCAAAGCAATGCTGTCCAATGGGTTGAATTTTGACACTTGTAACAAATGGTTGCAGGTAGCTGAATTTTTTGCCCAACAAACTGTCATGCACACGACTCACTCAGTAACAGCGTATCGGTGTTTTACGTACGTATTGTCGTTGTTTTCTATTGGAGTTGATTACATCATGCGAGAACTTTCATTTTTAGACCAAAATGAAAGAAGAGAAAAATTAGCGGAAGGGTTCACATATGGCTCAATGGGAAAAGAGGGAATTGATAACATGATCAATATGTCTCTATCTCTAGTTGAACAGTTCTCTGAAGAAGGTAAAAGTGTTGCAAATCAGGTCAAGCGTAAAGTTGAAACTGAATTTGATACATTACCGAGTTCGATACTCGCTGAATTTCTCTCAAGTAATGCTCATACTACATCCTTGTTTAATGTCGCTAAAGAATTAGAGTTATGCGCTACATCAAAAGAGTTCACAAACTACTCTTCGCTTTCAGTTCCTGTAAAGAGCTTAATTGGATGCCTTCTCGACTATTGGTCAATCGACAGAAAGTCATTTAAAGATGCTATAGCTATAGAACTCATACGTACCGAAGTATAGATTAAGTTGCTAGCTACTCCATTATAACTTTGATACATGATCGTTAATTTGTGAGTCTGCAAATTAGTGTTGACTCACTTTTTACTTACCGTCGCAATGAATTAGATAGGGCAAGATTGCAGTTTTTTCTTATCAAACGACTTGTTCAACGACAGCAAATATCAAATTTAAACGGGTGTTAAACGGGGCACATTCATTCAAAATGAGTAACAGGCATCAACGTTCTACTTTTGCAGTGTGTCTCGTTACAAAGCGTTTGAACGTGTTTTTTAATTCCCTTTTTTATTTCGACGGTCCTCTGTTGCTCCTCTCTTTATTTGGTGTATTTGAAACACATACACCGAGGTGAATCTCACCTAACCCCTCTCGCCCTTCAATATGGAGGGCATGAAAACAAAAACCTTTATACCTCACCCAATCGCAGAAGCCGTTCTTTGTGCTAACAAAGCAAATGAAAACATGGCCATTCTGACTGCGGAACTCTCGTTGTCGGACGATGGTTGGTGTCAGCTATTGCCTGCGGGTAAGTTTAAAGCGCCAGATGGTCGCCCTACTGAGCCAGAAGACGGCCATTGGTATCTTGATGCAGAATCAGCCAATGCTTTTATTGCGGCCACTAAAGCGACGCGCAACAAAGTTCTTGTCGATTACGATCACCAAACCCTTTATACCGAACAGACCGGGCAAAAAGCTCCAGCATCTGGGTGGATCACATCTGAAACCGATATCGAATGGCGTGAAGGCCACGGTCTCTACGTTCGTCCTGATTGGACTGACAGCGCTCAGTCTCTCATTGATGGCAACGAATACGCCTATCTCTCTGCCGTTTTTCCTTATGACAAGAAAACAGGCAAACCTCTCTTTTTACGCATGGCAGCCATTACTAACGATCCTGGTATTACCAACATGGAATCGGTAGCAGCGCTGGCAGCGGACATCAATGTGCGTCTCTCCAAGCCTGGTGTAGACGTGAATCTTTACAGCTACGCGGAGGATACATTCGTGAATGAAGCACTCAAGAAGCTGTTAGCCAGTCTCGGCATTACTGTCGATGGCGAACTAACAGACGAATTGGCCACAGCCGCCCTAACAGCGCTCGATGCGTTAAAGGTAAAAGCAGAAAAAGCCGACGGACTTGAAACTCAAATGGTGGCACTTAAAGCTAGTGGTGGCAGCGTAGACCTAAGCAAGTACGTGCCAATCAAAGCCTATAACGGTGTAGTTGGTGAGCTTGCAGTTCTTAAGGCGGGCACTGACAAAGAGAGCCTTTCGACGCTTATCGATAACGCAAAAAAAGAAGGCAAAGTGGTAGAAGCTGAAGTTGAGTACCTTACTGAGTTTGGTGGCCAACAAGGCGTTGCTGCACTAAAGGGAATGCTTGATGCTCGACCTGCCATCGCCGCGCTAAAGGCAACTCAAACCCAAGATAAGCAACCGCCAAAAGATAAGAAGAAAGACAGCGAGCTTTCTGAGGCAGAGATTGCCGTTCTTAAAGCAACAGGCTTGACCAAAGAGCAGTTCATAGCCGCTAAAGAAGAGGATTGATTTATGACAGCAGTGTTTGCCCGTCGTTCGGGCGTTAAGCGTGGTTATCCCGTTGCAGCCGCGGCCGTTTTATTGGCGTGCGCCCCTGTATTTTTAACAGCGGGTTTTGCGGTGCCGTTTGCAAGTGCAGTTGGTACGTCGAAGTTCGCTGGCGTTGCCACTTTCAACGTGGACAACAAAGCTGGCGCAAACGGTGAGAGCAAGGTTGAAGTTGAGCATCAAGAGTTTGCCTTAATCAATACGGGTGACATTACCGATACTCATATTGGTTCAACCGTGTATTTCGACACAGAGACAAGCGTGTCCATTGACTCATCTTCTTCGAGTCGTCCTATTGCGGGCGTCATCACTGAAATCGATTCCGATATGGTCTGGATCATGCCCGCTGTGGTGTAACGCCTCACCATTTATCGCATGATTTTTTTCGCATAATTTTAGGAGCCCCCTATGCAAACCACTGGAGCGAACATAAACGTTCTTTACACGGCGGTGAAATCTCACTACCAGCAGGGCCAAAAAGGCTACACCCAGCTTTGGCCGCAAATTGCCACACTCGTGCCATCCACTACGATGGTAGAAACCTACGCCTGGTTAGGTGAATTCTCTCGCTTACGTGAGTGGATTGGTGAGCGTCAAATCAACCGTATGAAGCAACACGGTTATGCACTTGCCAACAAAAAGTTCGAAGCAACAGAAGCGATCCCTCGCGAGTATGTAGAAGACGATACTTACGGCGTGTTAATGCCGAAATTCCAAGACATGGGCCATGCCGCAGCAACGCACCCAGATGAAATGTTGTTTGCTCTGCTTGCAGGTGGCTTTGACAGTAAGTGTTATGACGGCCAAAACTTTTTTGATACTGATCACCCTGTCGGTGAAACAGGTAAAGAGAAGTCGGTTTCTAACATGCAAGCGGGTTCAGGCGATCCTTGGTACTTACTTGATACTTCTCGTCCCCTTAAGCCGTTTATTTACCAACAACGCAAAGACTACAAGCTCACCAATAAGACAGATGCAGCTAACTCCGATCACGTTTACATGCTCGATGAATTTCTTTACGGCATCGATGCGCGCGGTAACTGGGGTTATGGTTTTTGGCAGCAAGCTTTTGCCTCTAAAGCTGATTTGACAGAAAACAACTTCAACAGTGGCGTGCAGACCATGATGAGTGTGAAGTCTGATCAAGATCGTCCATTAGGCATTATGCCAAAACTGTTAATTGTGGGTCCGTCGAATCGCGCAAAAGCGAAAACAGTGGTTGAAGCGGAGCATAAAGCCAATGGCGGCAGCAACACCAACTGGAAAGCCGTCGATGTCCTTGTGGTGCCTTGGTTGCCTTAAGTCACTACCTTAAGCTGGCATACCTTTCTAATTGGAAGGTGCCAACTTTTCTTTTTTCCGTTAATGGAGAGCTTATGTCATGCCTGAAAAAACGCTTATTGCTCAAGCTGTTGAAGTCATCTGCCTTGCGCATACCAATTATCGTCGTGCTGGGATCGCCTTCCAGCATGGTGAAAATAGAATTGAATCGGAACGTATCACTAGTACGCAGTTGGAACAGCTTAAGGCCGATCCTCGCCTTAAAGTCACAGTGGAGAAAGGTGAAGCGCTGCAAAGTGACATTTCAAACATTGAGAGTGGTCATCAGCCGGGGCCCTTGGACGCTATCACCCCACCTTCCTATATAGCGGGAGCGTCTGCTAAAGAAGGCAATGAGCTTCTTACAACAACGGTCAATAACCTAATCGACGCCATTCAACTGCTCGATCCAAGTAACACTGAGCACTTCACCACAAGTGGTAAGCCTCAAGTCGATGCGCTTAGCGAACTGATGGGTGTAAAAGTCTCTGCAACAGAGCGTGATCAAGCGTGGGGGCTTGTGCAAGCAGAGCCAATGACGCAAGACGAGAAGAAGCCAATGGATCTCGATACAGAGAAAGGTGAATAGTCATGTATTGCGCAGTCGATGATATGGCCAAACGTTTTAGTGAAGATGAGCTCATTCAACTGACCGACAAAGACGGCAGTCACAACTTTATCGTCAATGAAGTGTTAGACCAAGCCATTTCCGATGCCAGCGCAACCATTGATGGCTACATAGGGGGACGCTACCAAATGCCATTGTCTAGCGTACCTTCTATCCTAACTCGCCTATGCTGCGATATAGCGCGTTACTTCTTGTATGACGACCAACTTGGCGAAGAGCACCAAGTATCAAAACGCCACAAAGAAGCGATTGATTACTTAAAGCAGGTTGGAAGCGGCAAAGTGCAATTGGGGATAAGCAGCAAAAGCGAACGGCCTCAAGCGACTTCTACAGCGATGATGCAATCTGGCGGCCGTGTGTTTGACCGTGCCAGTTCAAAAGGATTTGTCTAGTGAAATCCGATTTGGTTGCACTCACGATTGAGAGGCTTAAAGACGACACCCAAGTTAAGCCGCCGTGGCTTGATGTGCTTGAAATTGACTCGCTCTCTCAAATCAATGAGAAAAAGTCAGGTCTCCAAAGAACGCCTGCTCTGTTTGTGTTTTTGGTCAGTGACAATCCACGCCCCGACACTCGTGGCAGTGGTGCTTATCTACAAAACTGCACGGCAACCGTAGGTGTGGTCATTGCCCACAAAAGTATTAATCGTAACCTCATTGATTGGCAACCGCTTCGCAAAGAGTTACGTAAGCGCCTGTTCGGTTGGTCTGGCGATGATGAGTTTGAACCGTTCTGGCTTGGGAATGGTCGCTTAATGTCAATCTCTAACGGTCGTGCTGATTGGTTCGATCAATTTATTACTGAATACACAGAGGATCAGAATCGTTATGGCCCGTAAAGAACGAAGAAAAATACTCGCCTTTGCCGTGGAATCAACATACGGCGTTGATGCGATCAATGGTGGCTCACCTAACTATTTACTTGGTCGTGAGTTTGCTATCACTCCAATGGCAGGTGAATCGTCGTCTCTCGATTACGATAATGGCGTATTGGGTAACTCGGCTGAGATCATGACTGAAGTCTATGTGACCGTTGAATTCACCGTGGATATGGCGGCAAGTAACACCACTACACAAGCGGCACCTTATGGTGACTTAATGAAAGCCTGCCTACGAAAGATTGAAGAGCGTGATACCTCATCAGGCGGTGCGGCGGATGAAACGCTGTATTTGATTGATGAAGACTCAACAAGCTCACTGACATTCTACTTTTACCAATCTGGATCATTACACAAAGTAACCGGCGCACGTGGTTCGTTATCGTTCTCAGTCAAAGCCAAAGAGTTTGGTGGTATTAAGTTTTCATTTACTGGCTTATTCGCCCCTGTGACGGATGCTTCACTGCCAGTACCTAATTTTACAGCCTGGCAAACTCCGCTCAAAGTTGGGGTTCAAAATTCGTCATTCACTATTGGCGGCAAAGCCCTCAAGTTAATTAGCTTGGAATACGACCAAGCAAACTCGGTGGTCTACCAAGAATATGTTGGCCATGAAGAGGTGCTCATTACTGATTACAAACCTACCGCAACGATTGTGATTGAAGCGCCCGAACAATCTGATTGGGACGGCTTTGGCAAAGCTGAGGCTGGCGCAGAACATGTAGTGGTGTTCGGTAATGGTGCTGTAGGCAACCAGTTCGAATGGAAAAGTGAAAAAGTACAATTGGGTCGCCCTACTTATGGCGAGCAAGATGGTACACAAACACTTTCGATCCCATTACTGCCAATTGGCAATGTGGACGTATTCGCGACTCGCTAAGCGTTTCCATTCAGCAAGTCCAGCATTTAACGCTGTTTAAACCCTGTTTAAATAAGGATTAACACCATGCTTAAAATTGAACAAGAACGTCTCGTTAAGGATTGGCCAGCCACCGTTACTCTGGCAGTCGATGGCGGAAAAACCGAAACCCACAACATTACTCTCGATCTACTTCTTCTCGATGTCGAGCAGTCAGATAAGGTGCTTCGTTATTTCAAAGAGGAAGTAAAAAAAGTAATAAAAGGCTGGTCCGGTATTGCTGATGCTGATGAGCAGCCACTTGATTTTACGCCTGAGCACTTAGATTTGGTGATCAGTAACCCTCCCTTTATGAAGGGTGTGGTGGATGCCTACTTACAGGCAAACTCAGGACAAGGCGCAGAAAAAAACTCATAGAGGCAGTGCGCGCGATTGTGAACCGTCGTGCTGCCACAAAAAAAGAGGAAGAGGATTGGCAGCAAGAACTTGCCTTATGGGGAGCGTCAGAAGAAGAGAAACCGGATGATTCCTTTCCACTTTGGGAAGAGAACTGGCCTGCAGTGGAGTGGTGGCTCTCAGTACCAGGCTTTCTCAAGTTCAATCAACATGTGTGCTTAGGTATGGATGTGCTAGCCGTAAAAGCCGATTCTGAGCTGGCTCAAAGAGAGACGAACCCATCCCAATACCAACAACTTAAAACTATTGCCCGAACCTTAGCGGAGGAGTTAAACCAACATGAGTGATTTAAAATTCACCCTTCGATTTGATGCTGAGAACAAGCAATTTATCGGGCAAGTCAATCAAGCTGGCGGCGCGGTCACTAAGTTGGGCGGCAGCGCCAATACGACTCAAGGCAAGCTTAAAGGATTATCCACCCAATCGACCCAAACTAGCGCGAACCTTGGCAGTTTAAAAAATCAAGTGCTTGGTGTGGCGAGTGGATTCTCTGCGCTTTATGCCGCGAACCAGGCCGCCGACAAACTCGGTCAATATCAAGATATTCGCACTCAAATCACCGCACTTGTTGGCGGACAAGAAGAGTGGATTGAGACCGAACAATACCTTAACCAAGTGTCTAAAGAGCACAATAAGACGCTCGTTGATATGTCAGGCAACTACGCCCGCCTTGTTAGTTTGCAAGAGGCGGGTCTTGTTACTCAAAAAGAGTCTAGGGCAATTTTTGAAGGGATGAGTAACGTACAAAGCCAGGCTGGTGCATCAACAACTCAGCTTGGCCAATCCATGTATGGTTTATCCCAAGCGTTAGCGTCTCCTATTGTTCGTGCTGAAGAGTTGAATCAGGTGGTTGAGCCTATGCCTGGCTTGCTTAATAAGCTTGATGAAGCCGCAGGTCTATCTGCAGGTGGATTTCGCAGAATGATGCTTGCTGGCGAAGTCACCAGTCACTTTTTTAAAGAAACCTTAATAACCGCCCTCAGCGAGTATGACGGAGCGGCCGCCAGAACCGCTGACAATATCAACGCCAAGTATGCTGAAAACACTCGTGCCTATGAAAAAGCGGTGGTCGCATTTGAAGCGCCTATTTCTGATTCGTTTAGTGCTGTTCTGGAAGCGTCTGCGGGCACGATGGAGCTATTTGCAGAAAATGCCGATCTTGTCACTACTATTATTGAGCTATCACTGGTTACCGCATTAAGTCGTGGTTCAACTGCTGTATTAGCCATGACAGCCGCAAAAGTTCAATCTATCACAGTCACTCGTACTCAAGAGCAGGCAAACCTTACAGAGCTTCGCTCTTTAGAAGCCAAGCTGGCCGCAGAAGTTCGTGAACTTGAGGTGATGAAACTATCAAATAATCAAAAATTCCGTGCGATTGGTGCTGAAACAACACTGGCCGCTAAGCGAGTGCAATTAACAGCAACCACTACCACTTTAACCGCCGCTCAAACTCGTCTGAATGTGGTGGCAAGAGCAGGTTCAGGCATTATGGCCATGCTAGGCGGCCCCGCAGGTATTGCCATGATGGCAGCTGGTGCGATTGGGTATTTCGCGCTCTCAAATACAAAAGCAGAAAAAGAGACCAAAGGACTGTCTGATCAAGTAGACGTACTACTTGGAAAGATGAATAAACTTCGTGAAAAAGAACTCAATAACGCACTCACCGCCGTCACTGACGATCTAGAATCCACTCGATTACAAATAGAAACACTTAGCAAGCAAACAGGCACAAATAATATTGAAGAACGCTTAGCTCAACTAGACGTGTTGCGTCAGAAGGAGCAATTACGAGCACAAGAAGCTATTGAGTTAGAAGATAAATTGTATGCCCTCAGAAACAAACCAGAGGCTCCAAAGAAAGAATCAAGTTCAATCGAACCAAAACTCGAAGAGCAAGCCAATAAGCTGTTAGAAAACCTAAGAAAACAAAATGCGCTTTACGGTGAAACAAGTGAAGCAGCGAAGCTTAAGTATGAGATTGAGTATGGTTCACTAAAAGGCATCAATGAAGAATTGGCTAAAAAACTCATGCTTGAAGCGAGATCTATTGATGAAAAAATAGCAAAAGACAAACCAAAAGACACCTCAGCTATTGACGCCTTTTATGATGAATCCGACCAATTGCAAACCGCCTACTTACAGCGATTGTCCATGCAAGCAAGCTTAGAAAGCCAAGCTGTTGTTCAAGAAAAAGCGGCTTTCACAGAAAAAAGCATCGCACTAAGTGAGTCATTCCAAGCGGCTTATGAGCAAGCAATAGGCAATCAAGAGTTAATGGATGCACTTGAGCGTGAGTATTTTGCTAACCGTGAACTTTTATACACTGATCATGAAATGAACCTCAGTGAAATAGAAAAGAAAGCTGCTCAGGAACGTTTTGATGCCACGCTCCAAAATGCAGCCATGCTCACTGGTGCTGGTTCGCAACTGTTTGGTGGAATGGCCGAATTGGCAAAGGTCTACGCGGGTAAACAGTCGGGAATATACAGACTCATGTTTGCAGCAAGTAAAGGGTTTGCGATTGCCCAAGCTGGCATTAATTTGTATCAAGCGATTTCTAATGCTACGACCGTTCAACCTTGGTATGCCAGTATTCCTGCGATTGCTACCGCCACCTCTCAAGGTGCCACTCTCTTGGCAGGCTTGAAAGGGTCAAGTTACCAAGGGCAAGCTCATGATGGCATTGAACGCGTTCCTAAAAAGAATGAAGGAACCTGGTTACTTCGTGAAAATGAAATGGTTCTCAACCCTACTCAGGCCGATAATTTCCGTTGGATGAGCTCAATGATGAAAGAAATGAAGCATGGCATGCAAATGGCCAGAGGCGCACAAATTGGGCAAGTGAATAATAACCAGGCCAGTAGTGCCGTTAATGTTTCTTCCCCACCAGTCAATGTTGTGTTTGTAGACGACCCAGAGCAAATAAATAAATACCTTAATACAGACGAAGGTGAACGCGCTGTGATGCGCATTGTTGAACGTAATAAAGGATAATGATCCATGGCTCATAAAAAAGGTAACTACAGCGGAACCGCGCTGGACGCTCTTAATCAACTGGTCACTTTTTTAACTACTGATGCGACATTGACTGCAGATGGTGACGCTTGGTCTAAGTTGGGCGAGACAAGCGGGCCTTTAAACCACTCAACTGATAGCGATATCACGGTAGATAAAGGGGTTTACCTACAAGGTAATACAGGTGGCGGTGTCGCCCCATTCTTGTTTATTTATGCCGCACGTAAACCATCAGCCAATATCGAGACATTGTGTTTTACCACGATGCTTGGCTATGACAGCGCCTTAACTGATCAATGGTGGTTGCAAGCAGGTTCGTCGAAGCTTTACGCCGTCGTGACACTCTCGCCAAGTGGTGGCGATTATGAGTTTATGGCAAATGGCCGTCGTGTTTATGGTTATTTTAATGACACCGTGAAACGCATGTTCCCATTTTACGCAGGTTGGATAATTCCTTACGTCGATGTCCAGTCTTCTGATTGGGCGCAGCCAACGGCTTGTCTCGGCTCAGATAAAAATATTAATCATGCCTACCCAGCATCAACTCATAAATATTATTCAGTGGGGCTGACTGTCATGAATGAAACTGATGAGACAAGTTATGGTGGCAGCGCAAACTTTGGGGCGTTTTTAATGTTGAAAGATGGACGATATGAACGAATTCAAGGAAATGGGGGCACCACCACTGGCATATTTTCATCACTCTCAAGTGAAGGGCAAGAATCTGCGGCGGATTTTGATAAAGACGACTTTAAAAGACGTATGCCCATTACTTACAACAATAAGACCATGATTTTTCCTGAAGTGTTGATTCTTGCCAGCGCTGCGGAAAACGAAAACATCTTACTTGGAGAACTTGATGGGTTATGCAGCGTAGGTAGCGCAGGTGCAGCGTCTGGCACGGTAGTTCGTGATGAGAAAGACATTGAGTGGGTGGTCATAATGCAGAGAAACCAACCAAACAAAGGTCATGATGGTTTCGCCATGAGGAGAGCGTAATGTTTATTAAGCAAACCAGTGTGTCAATTGCGAAAAAAGCTGATATCTCGAAAGAGATTGTGGCGCAAATCGTCGTGGGTGGTGGCACTAAGCATAGCACCAATCATTCAACGATTACGGTTGAAACACGAGATGGTGATTTCCTGTCCTTTACTCAAAGCTCAGAGTTTGAGGTCAAATTTGGTCATGGGGTCGATGAAAATGGTCATCTAATTGCCGATGGTACGCTTGGCGAGGGCAAATATTGGTATGATAGATCAACCGTGGCCTGTCAGCTCGATACATGGCGTTACGATGCGGCGAACGCGCAATTATTTGTTATGCGTTTATCGTCAGCTACCGCAGACCAATACCCCTATTATTTTATTATGGGGCGTTATAAGCATGAGTTTAAATCGTCAACGCCTGTATATCCTTTTATTATTTCCGGTAGTTATAGCCGCAGTTATGCGTCAAGCGCCATGGCACTGCCGTATAATGGTCGAGGTGTTACCTATCAAGGGCGATGCCGACTGTTTTTACCTGCCAACTCAATTCCAAATCAAGGCTCAGGGGTGTTCTCATCATACGACTCCAGCAGTAGCAACGATCTTCTTGGACCAGCGGACACCGCCTTCAACTACCGAGCGAATGATTCGGCCGGGGGCGGTTTGCCATTGATGCCCGCAAATTTGTTCGCCCAAACGTCCAACAAAGAGGTTTACTTTGCTGGGTCGCTGCCTTTGTTTTATGCCACAACTGGTTATCCAGATGGGAAAGTAGTTAAAAAAGCAGGTCGCAGCTTTTTGGTGTGCCGCACAGGGTCGGGAAAGAAAATCAATGATGATGAACTTTCTGTGTTTCTGATGGAAATCCCAACGGGAGCATAATTGTGATTAAAGCATTTAAGCTCATTCTTACCGACTCTCGACCACATGCGAGCCCGTCGTTAAAAATGGACAATGACTTATTTTTATCACTCGAACCTTTTAGAGATGCGGGCAAAATAAGCTTTCCCCATCGTCTTTATCAAGGCGGGATTTTTAACGCGCTTGGCGACCCATTAATTGCTCCTGACTTAGTGGTGTACCCAAAGGAAATAACGACCCTACAAGCTCGCCAGAGCATCATGCTCTACGCCCTTGATCAACGTGCCACTTATTACACTCTTACAGGGGTAACGGTCAACGGGGACGGCATCAGTATTACAGGGCAAACCAGTGGGCGCGTAATTGTTGGTGCATCGAAGCAGTATGAACTGGTTCTTGATACAACGAGACCCGGAGGCATCGTTGGCGAGGTCATTTGGCACTTTTCAGATCACCCTGATGTTATAGCCACAATTGCCGCCGCAAACCCGTCTATCTGGTTCTATAAGCCAACTTACCCAATCAAAGAAAATTGGCGCTTTGCTACGGCGGTGATTGAATCGAAAAAAAGTGAAGAGAGAATTCAAAATGCGCCACATCCAACTTGCTCCTTCACTTATGAGCATCATGAAAAAGAAGAGCAACTTGTTACCAGTTTAGAAAAACTTCGTAACTATGGCGGCGCGCCTATTTTGGTTCCTTGGTGGTTAGATGCAATCCCTTCTCTCTCAGTAAATAAAGGCGATGTATCTATTCCAGTAAGCGTTGATTCCCGCCGTTTTTTCGATACAGCGCTTTTGTACAAGTCAAAGGATGATTATGAAGTGGTTCGCATTGCGAACCAGTCAAGTTCTACATTGACCTTCAAGCGGCCTGTCAGCAAAACATATTCAAATGTCATGTTGATCCCGCTTTTGAATTGTATTGCTACATCAGGCAATGATTACAGGCCATCAGGACGCACAGCCAAGGCAAAAGTGACGTTCTCAACGGTTGACCCACTTCGCATAAAACCCCTTGATTGGGAGGATAACTATCTCAATAAGCCCGTGTTGTTCCGATACAGAAAGCCGCAAAATCATGAAGTAAAGCATGACTGGAAACAAAAAGTGACTCAGTCAAATGTACCTCATTTTACTAAGCATCGAGAGGTGGTGTTGGATAGCCTTGATTTTGAACTGTTAGAACAAGATGTCGCCGCATTCCAGCGCCGCATGAAGCGCCTGTATGGTCGAACGCAAGATTTTTGGGCTATCGATAAAAAGATCAGGATTGAACTAGCAGAAGTCTCGACAATGGACAGGATAACTATCAAGCCAATTAACTTTGCTGAGCTCATCGGCAATGAGTGCGATTTGTATCTAAACATTGATAACCAACGCCACTACATCCACGCGAGGCTTTCCAGTGTTGACCCTAAAGGAAATGAGGTTCTTGAACTAACGACAACCTCTCGTCATGTCCTCAAGCCATCTCAATTGGTTGAATCTGGTTTGCTTCGACTCGTTCGTTCTGAGTCGGACAACGTGAGCTTTACCCACCGCAACGGCTTAACTAACGCTTCATTGTCCTTACGGCAAATAGAGAGATAAAGCGATGAATATAGCGAATGAATTATTCTTTTTTGACAGCGCTTCTAACGTTTGGCGATACACCTCGTCTCAAGACGATATTACTTACAAGAACGCCACATGGGTCTCTCAGAAAATAGACCATGACCAATCAATAGAACAATCCAACAACCCGCTTAAAACCACAACAGGATTCAAGGTGGCGGCGGGTGAAGTCTTGGCAAACTTGATTTTGAATTTGCCACCTAATCAATCCATGAAAATAAAAATACATCGGTTTGAGCAAGGCAAGTACGTGGTGGTTTTTTCTGGTCGAGTTGTCGGTGGAACATATAACGACGGTTGGATCACGGTTGAGCTCGTGCCTATTTATACAGATTTACAGGCAACGGGGCTCAATGAGGGCATGACTCGTCAATGTCGTTATGCGCTTGGCTCTCGAAAGTGTGGCGCGCAAATAACCCGCACGAAAGTGATCGCTAAAGCTATTAATGGTCGCAAAATACAATTCGTCGAAAAGCTTCCAATGCAGTTTCAATATGGTGTGCTCGATGATGGCGAACGTCAGTATTTTATCGATGGTCAACCTTCAGAAAGTGAGATTGTTCTGTTACATGCTCACTCCATAAAAAGCGGTCAGTCTGTCGATTTAATTAAAGGTTGTGATGGCACGATGAACACCTGTCAAAAGGTGTTTAATAACGCTTTAAATTTTGGCGGTGCTGAGCATATCCCAGTTAAAAACCCATACGTTGGCGACCCAATTAATAGATAAGGAATAGAGATAATGACCCCGTTTGAATGGATTGCTGTTATCAGCTTAGTCGTTAGTGCGGCAATGGGCGTTTATGCCTATGTACAAATGAAAGATGCCCCACGAGGGATGGATCAAAGTACCGAGCCAAAAGTGCCTCAAGTTGAAGAAGGACGCATGATTGGCGTTATTTTTGGTCGAGTGAAACTCACTAGTCCAAACGTTTATGCATGGGGAGATTTGCGAGGTGACGCAATCAAAAAGTGATGCAAAACTGCGTGTGTATCCTCGCGATCTGCACGCGCTTTCTTTGTGTTGTTCCGGTGCGCGAGCTCTATTGCGTTCGCGTGGTATTGGATGGTCTCACTTTGTTAAGTATGGACTGACCGTTAATGAGTTGAAGGGGTTAAATGACCCTCACGCCGATGAGGTAGCAAAATGGGTAAAAGAAAAAAGCAAAGAATAGGAACGAAGTGGAGTTTGGGACAACACCTTGTTCTATGTCATGGCCCTGTTGATTCAGTTGATACGATTTGGTTTGGTGAAAAGGTTGGATGGAAGCGAGGACAAAAGCTGCCACCAACCATCGAACAACCCCAAGGCAAGCCGCCTATCATCGATCCAGAAGTGGGAATGCACGGCGATATTGAACGCATCAAAATTGAAGAACCTCAATTGTTCGGAGCATCAGACCAAGAAGGCGGCGTCGTTGGTTACGTGGATATTATGCTTGGTGAGCCTTCCCAGCAGGAAAACGACTACTTGAAAAAAACCTTTGCAAAGGGGAAAGCGATCAGTGCTTTCCGATACCTTGTATCTCTTGTTTTCCGTCAAGTCTATATGGGTAACTCACCTTATCCACCAACAGTGTCCGCTGAAGCAGTTAGAATTCAAACTGGCTGGGATGGTAATCCGATTTGGTCGGCAGATTTAGCCGATGCCGGAAATGGATTGAATGCTGCGCACATCATCTATGAATCCACATCATGCCCTGAATGGGGCGCGGGAACCAAATGCAATGAAGCAAGCTTTCGCAAAGCTGCAGAAGCTCTTAAACATGAAAAGTTTGGTCTAAATAACCACTGGATGAAGCAACAAGCCGTTGAGGACTTTGTCAAAGAGATCTGCCGTTACATTAATGCAACGGTATATGATGATGAAACGTCAGGCGAAGTCGCCATCAAATTGATTCGTGATGATTACAAGGTAGATGATGTTTTAACTATCGATGATGTTGTCAAAGTGGCAAACGTGCGTCGCCGTTCTATGTCTGACACGGTCAATACTGTGACCGTGACTTACACCGATCCAAAGACCTTTAAACAAGCGAGTGTCGTGGTGCGTAACACTGCAATGCTCAACAACTCACGCAAGCCCGTCGGGAAAACAATCGCATATCCGATGATCCACGACGCAGAATTAGCCTACCAGGTCGCCATGCGTGAACTGCGTGTTTTTTCAACGCCTTTTATTAGTGCTGATGTCTATGTAGATACTCGATATGCGCACCTGCAGCCTGCAGACGTGGTGAAAGTGATAGATGCCAAAAGTGGCTTAAATCATATTTTCCGTGTCCATAGCAAACGCAGAGGTACTCCTAATTCACCAACTATCCGTTTGCAAGTGATTGAAGACGTCTTTGCGCCAACGTTCGGTTTATATACACCGCCACCAAGTAGCGACTGGACGAAGCCAAACCTTGATGCTATTGCTGTTAGCGTTCAAACACTAATGGAAAGCCCTTATTGGCTTGTTGCCACCACGCTTACACCAAGTGAATTGAAACTCGTTGATGAGCATGCTTCAGGCGTAATGTGGTTAGGACGAGCGCCAACGCAATCAAGCACGGGTGCGGAAATCTGGTTCTCGAACGCTCAAAACTACTTATTCAGCCACCAATCAGACTTTTCATCATATGCACTTATCACGGGAGCCCTTGACTACGCTACTGACCAAATCGCCGTCTCACAACCTATTGTTGACGCACTTCCATGCCTAGCGGTTATTGATGATGAAATTATCCGCATTGACGCTCAGAATGGTAATACGCTAATGATTTCAAGAGGTATGTTGGATACAGTGCCAGCCAAGCACAACTCAGGCGCGATAATATTAACATTTACCGATGAACCTATTCAGTTCGAGTTTGAAGAAGGGGAACACGTCGAAGTCAAGGCATTAACAACAACTGGCGGTCAGACCTTGGAGCTTGATAAAGCGAACACATTAAGTATCGATTTATCAGCTAGACAAGCGCGCCCTCTACCTCCATGTAACGTTCAATTTAATGGTTCTAGTTGGGCTCCATCTGTCACCTTACCATTGATCATCTCATGGACAGCAAGGGAGCGATTATCTGAGGTTGTCGGTGTCGCAAGTCTTACCGCTTGGGAAAATGGCGTCACACCAACTAAAGGAAATGTTTCTGTGAAGGTACTCGATGCGCAAGGTGGCGTTATACTGTCACGCATAAACTTAACATCACCTGTTACATTGGGTGCAGAATTGGGTGGCTATTCTGAAGTTGTGATCGAATTGAAAACGGTTGAGGGAGGAATAGAGAGCTATCAACTATTCAGTCATAAAATCAAGCTGACCTCACCGTAAGATCGATTTGACTGGCAAACTGAGCATTCTGCTTTTGCTCAGTTTAAGCAGCATGGAGTGGTGTTCATTTCTCGCAGCGTGCTGAAAATTCAGATATCGATTTAGATAACACCTATATAAATGTAGTAGTCAACAGAGCTAGAGCTTTCGATCATAAACATTTTAAATATCGTTTAAGAAGGCGATGAACCGCTTAAAATGAAAAATGTTGCCATGTTTCGACTTAAGCGGTTTTCAATCTCGTTCGAAGCGACGCGCTACAACGGTCTGACTTCAATTTATGAATATCAAGAACGACGCTTTGGTAAAGCCTCGCGTATCACTCTGTCTTTAATTTTCTTAATTAAACAGGCGATAAGCTCAGCGGCGGTCTTATATGCGACCTCATTAATCCTTGAGTTCATTACAGGTATCGACGTTACTTATTGCATCGTCATTGTCACTGTTATCGCGCTGATCTATACCGTAATGGGGGGAATTGCCGCCGTTATTTGGACAGATGTAATTCAAGCGGTCATTTTATTTCTTGGTGCATTCATCATCATCGAAGCCGTTTGGAATGGCATGCCACAACCCATGACCGAAGTGATGCAAGGTCTCAAGTCACAAGGCATGACGAATGCATTACAAACTAATTTAGATTTGAGCCAAGTTACCACCGTATGGGCTGGCGTTATCGCAATGACAATGTTCCACACTACTGTGTATGGCGGTAACCAAATGATGGTTCAACGCTGTATGGCGGCTAAAAGTATGGGTGATGCGAAAAAAGCGATGTTAATGATGGGTTATGTTGCTTTCTTCATCTACTTCGTATTCATTCTGTTAGGCGTGTTATTTAACGCTTATTACGATGGTAAAGAGTTTGAAAACGGCAACACCATTATCCTGCACTATGCCAGCGAATATGGTATGCCAGGGCTGATGGGTATCATCGCTGCGGCTATTCTTGCAGCAAGTATGTCAAGCCTAGATTCCGCTTTTAACTCTATGGCTACCGTATCTGTTACTGACTTCTATAAACGCTTTTATAAGAAAAACGAGTCAGAGGAACATTACCTCAAAGCATCGCGTTTCTTCACGGTTATGTGGGCGTTATGTATCATCATTCCAGCCTTCATGTTTGCGACCAGCACCGGCTCAGTTTTAGAAATATTAAGTAAAGCGGGTTCATATTTCGTGGGTGCAAACTTCTGTATGTTCGTGCTTGGCTTCTACTCTAAACATATTACAGAAAAGGGGCTATTAATTGGTGTCGCTGCAGGCTTCTTGGCTATTTGGTATGTTGCTGTTGCGACTGATATTGCTTGGCCTTGGTACTGTGTTATCGGTGTCTTAGTTAATGCTATTGTCGCGTACGCTGCAAGCTTGCTGCTTACCGGTAAACAAACAAAAATGCACCTCTACACAATCAAAGGTCAACAAGCAGAATATGCACGTTTGAACAAACCGCTCAAAGAAGATGGTTGGTATGTTGTTCCGGGTAAAGTCGATGCACCTTGTTGGGGGCTACTCGTCATGTTTGTATTCTCTCTCGTTTTACTTTGGGGGATTAACGAGTTTATTGAAAACGCACCGATGTTGATTAACTTTATCCGAATCTGCTCTGTTATTGTTGCGGCAAGTGTCATCGGTTATATGATTTACTCATTCAAGCGATCTAAGACGTCAAATGAAGTAGAACAAACCAGCTAGAGTTACCCTCAAATTAAACTAGCTCCAACAAAAAAGGCTCACTAGATAGTGAGCCTTTTGATATCTGCTTAACGCAAAGCCGAGGTTTAACGTTGCTTGATTTTCAAACGAATAGTTCTAAAAGAATAGTTTTAGAGCAGCCGTTTAGCTCTGTAGTTTAGAAGAATTCAATCGAGTTACGGCCGCTTTTGTCATCACGTTGTGGCTTAGGCGTATCCGCTTTCTTTTTCGCTTTGTTATCTTTCTTCTTCTCTTTTTTCTCTTTCTTCGGTTCAGCCTTCGCACTCAACATTTCTGCCATGCTTTTCTTAGACTCTTTCTTTTTTGAGTCCTTACTTGGCTGGTCTTTTTTAGCTTGCGATTTTTTAGACTGAGCTTTCTTCGCTTTGTTGTCTTTTTTAGGCGCATCTTTCTTTTTCGGCTTGTCTGATTCTTCCTGTACTGGCTGATCACACACCACTACATAGTATTCTTGATTGAATTCAAAGAAGTCACCATCGTACATTTTACGACGTTTACGAGTTTCTAACTCACCATTAACCGCGACATAACCTTCAGAAATGATGTGCTTAGCTTCACCGCCACCACTCACTAGGTTAGCAATTTTAAACACTTTGTAGAGCTCGATTGGCTGTGATGAAACATCGATACCAATTGCTTCAATCTCAATCTCTTCGCCTTCTTCTCCAAGCTCTTGGCCTTCGTAGTCAGCGTCTTCGTAATGTTCTTGGTCCATGGTGACCTCTACCTAAGTATGTACTTCTGAAATATTGGGCGCAGTGTAATCTTAAAACAACAAAATGACCATGTTGAATTTATAACTCCAACCTAGGAAACGACAACGCAAAACACGCACCGTCCATGTAACTTTCTCCAACCGTGACGTGTGCTTGGTGTCGGTCACACACTTGTTTGACGATAGCCAACCCTAAGCCATGACCCGTTTTTCCCTTATTCCTAGCGGCATTAGCACTGTAAAAAGGATCAAACAAATAAGGCCAATGTTCCGCTTCAACACCTTTACCATCATCATGAACTTCAATGACAAATTCGTTGTCGGTATACCATAATTCAATCACGATTTTGGTATCAGCAAACTTAAAAGCATTCCGCACAATGTTATCCACGGCTCTATTGAATAATTTTAGATCGACATAGAAAGAAGCGGGAACTTTTAATGGAACCTTGATGATATCTAGTTTTGTCTCTTTTTCCCAAATACTACAACGCTCATTTAACCATTCATTAGCATCAATAGGTTGTCTGAGTAACTCAAAGCCACCCCTTTCCAAGCGAGCGTAATATAATAACTCATCAACCATGTCTTCCATTTCTTCCGTATCTGCAAGAATACGAGCTATCGCTTTAGATTGTTGTTGAGTTGGCGCTAAATCACTCAGCAACTCCGCTTGCCACTGAATCCGAAATATTGGTGTTCTCAATTCATGCGCAACAGCATTAGTCAGTGATTTATTACTATTGATTAAGTCCCTTATCTTGTCTGCCATGACATTAAAACTACGATTCAGCGTACCCAATTTTATACTATTTTTCTCAGATGCTCTCTCTAACAACTCACCATGAGAAAATGCAACAGTCGCCATTTCAAGGTTGTTTAATCGCCGCTTGATTCTCAAAACTAAAAATAGGCCACTAAACGCAAAACCAGTTATGGCAAAAACCCAAATAAGCCGGTTTTCAAACTTGATTTGCTTCCTCAGATAGGAATCTTTGTTCTTAGATAACTCATATAACTCATCACTTCCAACCAACCTTAACCAAAGGAAGTATTCGTCATGGTAGTAAACATTTCGGCCTTGTTGCTGAAACGCTTTTCTCACTAATTCGGGAGCGTTATCAAAAGGCATGATTCGTAGGTTCTGCCGAGTCTTGTCCGCATAACTTTTTAATAGATTCTGCGTTTCAAGCAAACCTTTTTCACGGTAAACCACATCAATCAATTCTTGATAAGCTTCTGCTTCATGGTCTCGTAAAATATATTCATAGTCAGTGCTTAGCTTGTAAACAATAAAGGCGTAGGAATATATACTGACTAAGAAAATGACAGTAAGCCCAGCTAGGTATTCAAAATAGATACGTCGCATATTATTTATTCAGCTATCGTTACCAACGTTCTGGTACAAACAAATAGCCTTTGCCTCTTACAGTAATGATCTTTTTAGGTGGGATGGTTATATCATTGAGTTTCTTGCGTAATACTACGATTTTGTTGTCGATAAAACGGTCAATACCATCATAGTCGACACCTCTCAATTCTTGAGTAAGAAAGTTACGAGAAAGTACTTGCTCAGGAGAAGACGCTAACAACCAAAGTAGCTCAAATTCGCTTTCAGCAATTGAAATATCCTGATCTGCATGTCTACAACTTTTAGTCGTTCGATTTAAACTCAACTTACCAAAAACCAACTCATTTTTACTACTCACCTCAGCGCTTATTGAACTTTCAGGAGAGCGGCGCAACAACATTCTCACTCTTGCAAGTAAGACTCTTTGACGAATTGGTTTGCTAATAAAGTCATCGGCGCCAGTTTCTAATGCGGCAACATGGTCAAAATCATCATCACTAGCTGTCAGAATGAGTATTTTCCCGTTAAATTGACTTCGAACTTGCCTGCAAATAGTTAACCCGTCAACCTCGGGGAGCATTAGATCTAACAGCACAATGTCAGGCTGAATCGTTAAAATTTGCTCACATGCTAATGCTCCATCAGAAATAGTGACGACTTCAAAAGATTGGCTTTCAAAGTAATCCTGTAACATCTCTCTTAGGATGGGATCGTCTTCTACGATCACGAGTTTCGGGTTGGTCATAAATCCTTTTCACCATGCCTTCTGCTAGCTTGCGAACCGCTTCTTTATATCAAAATTCAGCACATTCTTTTTACATAGCTTCTATTTATAAAAATAACAAAAACATCTATATAACATATAAATAAAAGATAATGCAGCTAAAAATAGATTGAATACTCTTAATTTTATACTCAAAAAAACCGATTACCTTAACAAGGTAATCGGTTCGATTTACGAGTTTAGCTAAGCGTTGCCTGTTTAGTCATCGTAAACGGGAAACTGTTCAAATGCGCGACGATAGTTTGTGTATTCGTTCGTGCTCCAAAGTCTTAACTCTTCAGGGTCATAGTTGTACACTTCTTTATGAGCAGCGTTCGTTGAACTGGTGTTGTTATCCGCTATCTGATCACCAAAGATTTGTGCCAAATTAAATATACGATCGTGATCTTCATCTTCGAATTTACCAATCGAGTTATTTTTTACCGTCTCTAAGCTAGATTGCGGGTTACACTTACGTTTCATGTGATCTTCAGTGGACTCTCCGTCTACTTTAAATCGTAAACATTTCTTACCATCTACTTCATATTTTTCAAACTGCTGATTAAATATAAACCAACTTGTGGTATCTCGAAGAGCTATAAGCGCCTCTCTATCACCGACGGCAATAATACGAGCTTCGTTGCGATCTCGCGTATTCTTAAACACAGATAGCGCGTTACGGACTCGGTACGGCAAACCGTTCAGTTTCTCTACACGCGCTTTCTGTTCTTCTGTATACAAAGCTCGTGAAGCTAAAGCATTTGCAAGTGTATTACGTGAACTCAACGAGTAATTTGTCCCTTTCCAAGTAAAGTTAATCCCATCTTCGTCGGCATAACTACTATTCGCATAGTTGACATGGATAGAGTCGCTAAACCCAGATACAGAGTCACTCAAACCATATTCATTTGCACGGTTATACTTATTTAGGTTAGCCAATAAGGTTCCAAAGTACGGCACCTTCGTATCTTGGCTGGCTCCCTCAGTCCAATACACAAATGCTTCATTACCACCCATTGAGAAATAACGCTTCATTGGCCACAGGTATGAAGGCGTCGCTTCAATTGTTTCAGTAATGTCTTGTTTGTACTTCAGAACCGTCTCTATGTAACCCCCTTTCCCATCAACAAAAACAGCTTGGCGAGCTTCTGCTCTACCCGTTAAGTCGGATAGATACGTATACAAATGTGAAATTTTGTCTGACATATCAACCAACGCTAAGCTCGAATTCTCTGTTGATTTGAAAGGTGTATCACGTTTAACTAACATCTGCGCTGCTAACAGTTTGTCTGGCCATACGCCTAACAAATCAACAGAAGAAGACGATGTTTGATAAGGGTTATTCGCTTTTAAACTCGCCCACACTTTTCCATCTCGAGTTTCAGAACGAATGACGATCTCGTTAGCTTGGCTTGCTAACATCTGAACTAATTCCTCATCAAAGCAACTGGTTGGAACATCACGATTTTGCGACATGCCGCCTTGGTATGTTAACCAAAGATCAGATAACTTGGCGAAACGATAGCGGTTAGGGACTCCATCCACACCACTCAATTCTTCAAGCTCACACACCTTATCTGGTGCTGTTAGCACTTCTAAGAAGAAATCTGCCGCTAAATTAGCTGCATTGTAGGTATCACAAATTGGACGAACACCTGCAGACAAATTCTCTAATGGAATAGCATTACCTCGAAAATCCACGCAGTTGTTTCCCGCTATTTCTTCGAAAACTTGCCCTTTGTTATTCGTTGTATTTGCGCCTAAGTAACGAGCAAACATGAAGTCAATTTCACCAACATTTTCAACGATATCTCGAATTTGTTGGAACTCTCCCATTCGATATAAGAAGTAATTATATTGATGGTACTGTTCAAATCTCTCACGTCCATTTCTTTGGTTAACCGTGTCATAGCTATCTTTGTATCGCTGAATTCTAAACTCAGTAGCTTCTTGAAGGCTTGTACCTTCATCAAAACGATCACATAACAAGTTAGTGGTCGTGTGTTCATCTGTACAATAGCGATAGCTCACTAACGAATCTGGAATACCATTTTGACCAGCGTTAGCTCTCAAGTGTGCAATAACACCCGTTGGATAAACCTTATAGTCATTAGATAACTGACGGTCATACTCAGCCAAAGAATAGACTTTACGCTTTTGAGCTCCAGTGGCATCCACTACAGAGACATCATCACCCTCGCTATTTGTGTTAACGATGAGCTCATTGGTTTCAACCTGACGAGCATAAGCAAAACGTAAAGCGGCCTTGTCGTACTTACCAAACGTCAGCAGTTCATCAAATATTGATGCACCGTAATCCATGATCGAACTGTAAGCCGCTGGCTTATCAAGGTGCCCAATTTTGCTTTGTGCAAGCTCAGCCTCTGTATAAAAATGGCTTTCGTCCGTTGACCCCATAAAGTTATGACGTAAGCCAAGGTTATGCCCAAGTTCATGAATCAATGTAGATTTAAACATATGCTTTGAAATCGCTTGGCTTGCTAACTTCTGTTGATCAAACGTTAGCTCTTCCCACGTTTTCATTTTGCTTTGATCAGCGCCGGCAAAATAACCACCTTGGGCATAATCTAAGCCCTTCACTAAGCCCTTTGACTGGGTACTTAACCACATCGCATCAACGTTATATACATTCTGCTCAGAGAACCGCTTCAACATATCTTGGCGTTTATAGAATGATTGCAATGCAAGATCTTGATTGCTGGTATCGTATTTGAAATCCAAATCGGCTTCAGGAAGTGAATCGACTAAATTATCTTTGCCCACCAAATTAATTTCACGTTCACTCAACACTGGAACATTGACCGAAGGTCCTCGATCTTCCTCTATCATTTTGTTGAATAATTCGATCTCGGTCGGCTCAGCATTCGATGGTGAAGCACTGCTTTTAGTAGCTTTAACAACAGGCTCAACTTTTGCAATTTCTTGGCGGTTGTAGCGTTTCGCAAGGTCATCCCATGTACGACGACTTGCTGAGCGAATAACGCCTAAGTATTGGTTAACATGCGCATGAATAATTTCACCCGTTAATGGGTTAGTCGCAGAGGGGCCATAGCCAAGTAGTCCGTTGTCTACCGGATCCGCGATCAGGTTGAATACGTTGTAACGTAAGTCACCAGTTTGCACACCCGCTTTTTTATCACTATTAACAATGTTAATGCGAGGAACACCCGTGCCTTCTAATGACTGATTTACCTCTTTCATAGTATCAAGCGTAAGCTGCAGGTAAGCTTCATTGCCACCATCGAAGTAGCTGTCACTTAAGTAGTAATCGATCGACTCTAAATCGGGATTGAATCGGTTAATATAAGAAAAACGAGAACCCTGTACGTTACTTTCACCAGTGTGAGTTTTTACTTCTTTGCTATCGTTGAAAAAACCAAAGTATGCGCTGTCTTGGCCTTGATAATAAATAGGTTCGTAATTTTCACTTGCTAACTTATCGAGCTTAACAAGAGAATAGAAAAAACGTGTTTTGAATGATAAGTCTTTAAGCTCGCCACCAAACTGGTATTGATCTTCCGCTTCTGCAGTAAAGGTTCGTTCTACTTCAACGTTAATTACCCCACCCTCAGGATCGTATTCGTATGAAATTAAACGAGGCTCTGCAGATTCCGTAACATTACTGGAGGTATACCAAGCTCTAATGGTGTCTTGAGATAGTGATTTAATCTCTTCATACTTAGGTACAAAGTGCGTCGCCTGACTCCAAGGTACGTCTTCATCGGCGTTGATTTCTTCTTTATTTGTACACTCGCCGTAGCTATTTTCAGCACAACGATACTGGCGGAATTCTCCAGGAATTTTAAGTACAGGGGCACGGTTTATCTCCGTATCCCAACGACTTTCATCTGTCGCATTGACCTTATCGCGATCAACTTCTTCGACATAAATACCATTAGTTTCATCAAAACGAAGCGTTACTAACTTTGGATCGCCTTGGAAAAAGCCACGCTGAGTCATAGCATAGCGAGGAGCTTCGCCAGTCGACGGCATGTACATCCAAAGTGATTCCGTATCTAAAGATTGAACAGAAATCTCTTCGGTTGGTTTTTCATAGGTGTCATAGGCACGATCTTCGGCCCCACACCCACTGAGGATTGCGGCAATACTTGCTGCGATAATTGCGTGTTTAAACATAATTTACCTATATTTATAATTATATTACATTTTTATTTCTAACTATCTAAATTCAATGCGAACGGAGCAATATTAGAATTGATAGTTAAGCACTGCGTAATAAGTTGTTTTCTTTAAATCGACTAAATCATTAAGAGGATTTGAACCTCTTTCTGGGTTGTAATAACTAATACCGTTAGTTAAGCCCGCAGAAATAGAGACACTTTTAGTTATCTGGTAACCAACCTCTTCACCATGTAATAGAGTTGGATCAAACGTGCCTCCGCTATAATCCCATGACTGTCTAGGCATTACGAAAATGTTAAAATAGAAGTCTTCTGCAAAAACATAATCAAGAGAAAATTGGCTGCTCAATTGGTATTCAATAAGTTGATTACCACCGGCTGTTTTATATTCGTGAAAGTTCTTTCTAAGTAATAACGTATTACTCAATGAAAGCCCCTCAATCTAATTATCGAATGGAGCGCTCCACCTAACTTTCAACCTAGTTCCTAACGTTAAATCGTTCCTCCTTGACCATTTGGACGTCGGCAATATTACTCTCACCTCACCACTCAGTGATGAACCATCAGTTGGTTTGAATAATCCATTACGCCCCCAAGAAATGGATGTATCGTTCCAGAACTGCCCTCTAGTGCCATATTCATCACCATCGGATAAGTGATAACCTGACGCCACAACTTGGAGTCGAGATTTGTCTGAAAACGAATATCGGACAACGCCCGTTGCAGAAGCCGAACGATTTGCTAAAGACGCACTGTCTTCATATCCGTTTCGAGAATAATCAGCACTGATGTATCCAGACCAAGGATTTTCATTGTTTTTGGACTCCCACTCATCTTGCAAATTATTTGCTAGGGCGAGCGAAGGCGCCACCAGCATTAACGCTGGCAACATAATTGACTTATTCATATTGTCCTTCTTAAGTTTTACTTCCGTATTATATCTATCTATGCCTAATCAAATTATGATTGATAGTTTTAGTCATTTTTCTAATTATTTTTAAGCCTGCTTAGCTAACTTCGTTGTTGTTATTTTCTTCCTCTGAGATGGGTGCGTTATTGGAATAGAAGACAACAGAGACTTTGTATATTCTTCTTTTGGATTTTTATAAACATCTTCCACACTTCCAAACTCAATTATTTTCCCTTTCTTCATCACGACTACATTATCTGAAATGTGTTTAACTACCGAAAGGTCGTGCGAGATAAATATAATGGAAAGGTTCATCTCTTTTTGTATTTTTAATAACAAGTTCAATATCTGTGCTTGAACAGAAACATCTAATGCCGATACTGACTCATCGCAAATCAATAACTTTGGCTTTAATGCTATTGCTCTTGCTATGCCTATACGCTGCCTTTGCCCTCCAGAAAACTCGTGCGGATAACGGGTTACGGCGGAGTGAGGTAATCCGATCTTATCGAGTAGATCTAAAACCCATTGCCTTCGTTCTTTCTTTGAACCAATACCATGGATAATAAAAGGTTCTTCAAGTATGCCGCCTACTGTATGCCTCTGATTCAATGACTCGAGAGGATCCTGAAATACAATCTGCATTTCTCTACGAAGTGGGCGCATTTTTTTCGTGCTGAAATGGGTAATATCAACACCTTCAAAAAAGATTTTTCCTGCTGACGGCTCATAAAGTTTCAGTAATGTTCTGCCAAGTGTGCTTTTTCCACAACCAGACTCTCCTACTAAACCCAATGTCTCGCCTTGGTTGACTGAAAATGAAACGCCATCGACCGCTTTAATTACGTAGCCTTTCTTAAATAAACCTTTACCTGATAAAAAGTGCTGTTCCAACCCTTCAATTCTAATGACTTCTGACACGCTCAACTCCCCTTATATTCTGGGAATTCATTCAAATCAATTGGGTTAATTTGAATGGTTTGTTTTGGCTCAACGTTAAGGTCAGGGATTAAACTCAATAACCTCTTCGTATAAGGATGTTGCGGATGATCAAAGAGCTCAAAAATCTCTGCATGCTCAACAATACGACCGTCATACATCACAGCAACCTCATCGCAAATTTCCGCAACGACTCCCAAATCATGAGTAATAAAGATCACAGCCATCCCGGTTTCGTCTTGAAGCTCTCTTATCAACTTCAAAATTGAAGCTTGAACAGTGACATCTAACGCTGTCGTAGGCTCATCACATATTAAAATATCCGGCTTACAAGCAAGCGCTATCGCAATCATGACCCTTTGTCGCATTCCACCCGATAGACTATGTGGGTACTCTTCGAAACGAAGCTTAGGCATGGGAATTTCTACTTTCTCAAGCAAACCTATCGCATAAGCGAATTTTTCTGGCTTAGACATCTGGCTATGGTGTAAATCAAGAACTTCAACAATCTGTTTCCCGATAGTCTGCACAGGATTCAAGGCAGTCATAGGATCTTGAAAAATGATTGAGATACGATTTCCACGCATTTTATGCATCTCGTGTTCAGGTACATTAGTAAGATCCGTATCGCGATAAACTATCTGCCCCGCAGTAACCTTTCCATAAGGCTTTGGTAGCAAACCCATAATGGACATCGAAGTCACGCTCTTCCCACTTCCAGATTCTCCGACTAAACCTAAGGTTTGCCCCGATTTCACATCAAATGACACACCTTTTAGTATTTTTACAATGCCGTCATCAGTACTGAATTCAGCTTCTAAGTCACGAACTTTTAGCACAACATTTTGGTTCATTAATCATTGGCCCTTAGAGTTTGTATCGATCATCAATAACAGTGATTGGCGGATACGCCTTACCTTCTTTATAAGCCACCAGAGTCTCTTTTTTAACGTCGGTATCTATCCAAAAATTACTGGTATCTAAAATATTGAACATGGCACCAGTCTTCTTTGTCATCGGGTTAGACGGAAACTTAAGCCAACGCCAATGAGCATCGCGTGTATAAGGCACCATGTAGCCAGGTACAATCACGTAAGCTTCTTTTATTTGTCTTTGAATGCTATGAGATAGTTGTTGTTTTCTTTCAACATCAAACTCCGAACTGAACGCCTCAATTTGTTCGTCTAACTCCGGCGAACTGAAGTTTGTATGGCTGTTTGTTTGAGGACGGTTAGCATTGATCGAGTGAAAATATTCTTTATAGGCCGGTATCTCACCTCCTCCCATATTTAAAAAAGCAAGTTGATGCTTCTTCTCTAGAATAAATTTGAACGCAGCAGAACCATCTACTAGGTTGAGATCTAGCTCTAGGCCAGCTAACTTGGCTTGTTCTTTTAGGTAGGCAATTCTTGGTGTCCAGATATTGTAGCCATAGGTGATCTTAAAGCTCAGGCGGACACCTTGATCATTCATACGAATGCCATCAGAACCAATAGCATCGAAGCCTGCAGATTCAAAATAACCAATAGCAAGTTCAGGCCTGAATGGTGGCGCCTCTGCGCCTTCTAAGTCGTACTTACCGTGTCCAAACCCCAAAGCATGAGGTTTCCTAGAATAATCACCTCTTAATACATTTTTGATCATGCCATCGAAATCCGTAGCGTAAGTGATTCCTTTTCGAACATTAATGTTGTTCAACAATGGCATCGAGGTATTAATCCATAAGCCACCAGCGCCTTGAGGCCTTTGATTAAAACCCCAAAATTTCTGAATATAGCCGTTGGCAAAGGGTTCTGAATTTGTTTTCTCATGCCATAGTTGAGGTTGAACCATCGTAAACGTGTCCAATTTTCCTTTTTCAAAGTGCTTTCTGGCTATATCACTATCGCGAATAACCTTGATGCGAAGCTTTTCCACATTAAAGCGATTCTTATAGTATTTATTCCCGTAGCCCCACCAATTATCACCAACATGCGAAAACGTTATGCTTCGGCCTTTATTTACTTTGGAAATGTAATATGGCGACGTTGTTGGTTCTGATTTGAAGTTGTATTTACGGACGAAGTTATCATCCATGCCATCCTGATTTTCGTCATTAATATCAAAAAAATGGTGCTGTGGGCGAGGTTGAACGCCATGACTCGGCATATTGATAAGCGCCATCAGTTCATCATTACTTTTTGGCTCTGCCATCGTGATACTGATGGTGTAGCTGTCGATTTTTTGGACAGCTGTAATGCTGTTAAGGAAAAAATCGTTATACCAAGGATCGATAATGTCTTTCGAGCGATAGTAAGTAAGCATAAACAGGTAGTCATCAGCCGTTACGTTCTCTCCGTCAGACCATTTCGCATCGGGATTCAGCTTGAAATACACTGTCTTGTGATCGTCTCCAAATGCCCATTCATTCGCCAATTGAGGAATCCAGTTGTCAGTGTTTGGATGACGTTGTGCCAATTTAGGTGTGCCATCCATTAAATAGAAACGAATACCAGAGTTCGCATCAGGGCCAACTGAACGCAGTGTTTGCGGGAAGCTAGGCATGAAACTACGTAAGGTTCCTCCACGCTTAGCCTCATCAGAAGCAAACACTGGGTCGTTCCAATTACTGTGCCATTCCAAATGACTCGGTGTTTGTTGCGCTTGAGCTAAGAAGCTCAACAACAATGCGAATAGTCCATATTTGTACATCATCACTTCCTAGTGCTTATCTATAAACTGTATATTTCTTGGGATCAAAGGCCGTTCTTATCGCTTCACCAATAAAAGTAACCATGACTAAAACACCTACAATTGCTGTCACAACGGAACCAACAATCCATGGGGAATCAAGGTTTGACTTACCTTGCTGAAGAAGCTCTCCCCAACTAGGGGTTGGCGGAATAAGCCCTAAACCCAAGTAGTCCAGAGCAGTGAGCGCCGTAATATTTGCTGCAATAGTGAAAGGAGCCAAAGTCACGATCATTACCATGGTATTGGGCAAGATATGGTGAAAAAGGATTCTTGCTGTTGATGCGCCTAATGCCTTTGCTGCCAGCACATACTCTCGAGCGGATTCTCTGTACGTCATGGTCCGCATATACCAAGTAATGCCCATCCATCCGAAGGTCACATTTATTAATACGAACAACATGAAAGTTGGTTGAGCTATCGAAACGAGAATCATAATCACGTAGAGAAACGGCACCATTGACCAAGTTTCAATGATTCGTTGAACGATTAAGTCAAACTTTCCACCAAAGAAACCCATCGCACAGCCAACCGTGACACCAATACTGTATGCAATCACCATGGTTATCAGAGAAAACCCCATTGCTGTACGAAATCCGTAAACCAGCCGAGCCAAAATATCCCGACCAATAATATCTGTACCTAAGTAATGTTTTGTTTGAGCACTTGGTGCATGTGGAGGATATTCACCCGAAAAGTCTTGTTCATACGGGTTCCAAGGCACGATAGGCAAAATCGCAAAATCACCACTATTTTCATCTTGAAGTGCCAATTGGAGTAATCGATAGTTCGCTTCTCCTGACGATTCCAGACCAAATGTCTTACCTGAATAAACATCAGATACAATTGGAAAATAATAATCGCCTTGATAGCGAACAACTAACGCCTTGCTGTTAATCAACACTTCTGCGATTAGTGACAAAAACAACATCGCGGACAAAATAATCAGCGACCAGTACCCACGTTTTATTTGTTTAAATCGCTTGAGTTGCTTTAACGTCAACGGGTTCAATTTAATCATCATCACGCTCCAAATTTCACTCTAGGGTCGACCAATGCAACGCAAACGTCTGACAAGATATTGCCGAGTAATAATATGCAGGCGTTGATTGCGACAATACCCATAACCACTGGGTAATCTCTTTCTACAATTGACTCGTAACCAAGCAGGCCTATGCCATTAATATCGAAAATGACCTCAATTAAGAAAGAGCCCGTCATGAAGAAAAGAAGAGAGTTGCCAAAGTGGCTAGCGATTGGAATTAAACTATTGCGTAGTGCGTGTTTACGAATCGCCTCTCTGAAAGGCAAACCTTTAGCGATAGCGGTGCGAATGTAATCTGACGATAAGTTTTCCATCAAATTATTCTTCATGGTCATGGTTAACGTCGCAAAGTCACCTATCAGGTAACAAAGCAAAGGTAAGACCGCATGCCACAAAATATCAGCAATTTGCTCTGAGAAAGTATTGAAGTCGTCAAAGTCATCGTCAACAAAGCCCCCCATTGGGAACCACTCTAAGTGATAACTGAAAAACGTAATAAGAAGCACGCCGACCACATATCCCGGTAAGGCATAGCCGACAAAAATCATGATTGATGAAACAGAATCAAAAACGCTGCCGTGCTTCATCGCCTTAAAATAACCAAGAGGAATAGAGATAAAATAACTAATGAAAAAGGTAACACCACCATACATAACAGAGACTGGCAGGCGCTCAAAAATCATGTCACTGACAGGTTCGTAGTAGCGCGTCGACTCACCTAGATCAAAATGAACAAGTCGAACTAACCATTCGAGATACGCTTCCGTTACCGGTTTATCTAATCCATAAAATTTATTTAGATCAGCAAGCTGATCTTCAGACAGAGCTGAGTTTTGGCCAACGAGACTAGACGCGCCACCACCGTCCCCCTGAGGCTGCATGTTTGCCAGCATCCTCTCAACAGGACCACCAGGGACAAAACGCGTGATCGCGAATATCAAAATCGTAATACCAAGAAACGTAGGTACGACTAAAGCAAAACGTTTCAGTAAATATGCAATCATTCTAACTAGCCAAATTCCATTTAAAGCAATATTCCATCAATTTAATCAATAAAATAAAGTAGTCAAATGGTTACATTCACCTACATTTGCTTACAAATACATTTAACCTAAAACCATTTAAAATTTTGATTTTGGTACTTAAAATCAATGTATTAATGACAATACAAGAAATAAGTTTTGATTGGGGAAATGTAGAAAAGATTAATTTGTAACCTAGGAATAGAACCATCACGGCAATTCGAACATGTTTGTAAGTTATGTAGATCTGAAGACTTAACGAAATTCAGTGTCTACAAAGAAAAATCGCCTCTGCAGAACAGAAGCGATTTATTGGTATTCACAAGATAGGTGCTAATTCGATGGGTAATCCACTAACCTAAACACCACCGACATTCGAAAGACTCACAAGTTGCTTGGTGTACTCATGCTGTGGATTGCCAAACAAAGTTTCCGTGTCACCCTTCTCTATTACTTCTCCTGCTTTCATCACAATGGTGTAATGACACAAGGATTTCACGACATTCAAATCATGGCTGATAAACAAATAGGTTAAGCCATACTTTTCTTGAAGTGACTTCAGCAAATCCAACACCTGCGCTTGGACGGTTCTGTCTAGTGAAGATGTTGGTTCGTCTAGCAAGATAAACTCTGGTTTAAGAATCAGTGCGCGTGCAATCGCGATACGTTGCCTCTGCCCGCCAGAAAATTCGTTGGGGTAACGGTGACGAGTTTCAGGGTCGAGGTCGACCTCTTTCATTACGTCACAGATGCGTTGATCGAGTTCAGTGTCGTCCAATTGCTGATGTACCAATAAACCCTCACCAATTACCTGCGCCACCGACATTCTCGGGTTCAACGCAGAGAATGGGTCTTGAAATACCACTTGCATACGGCTTCGAAACGGTAGCATCTGTTGGCGGTTTAAGCCTTGAATTTGTTCGTCAGCGTAGGTAATCGAGCCTTCACTTTCAACCAATTTGAGGATTGCCATTCCGGTTGTCGATTTACCAGAACCACTCTCACCCACTAAACCGATGGAGTGCCCTTTTTTCAAGGTGAACTCCATATCAGTCACTGCCTTTATATGCGAAATTGTGCGCTTAAATAAGCCACCCGTAATGGGGAACCAAACACGAAGTTGGTCCACATCAAGTAAAGGCTTACTGTCAGGAGAAACAGGTACTGGTAGCCCTTTTGGATCAGAGTTAATCAGCTTTTGCGTGTAGGGATGAGTAGGAGCATTGAATAATGTTTGGCAATCGTTGCTTTCAACTAGCCGCCCATCTTTCATTACCGCGACTCTATCAGCAATTTTACGAACAATACTCAAATCATGGGTGATAAAAAGCATCGCCATACCCAGTTCTTGTTGAAGGTCATTCAAAAGATCGAGGATTTGCGCTTGCACCGACACGTCCAACGCAGTTGTAGGTTCATCTGCGATAAGTAGCTCTGGTTCGTTGATTAATGCCATCGCGATCATTACACGTTGACGTTCACCACCCGATAACTCATGAGGGTAAGCCGATATTTTTTGTTCCGGGTAACGAATCCCAACCTTTGATAGCCATTCTATAGCCAAGGCTTGCGCTTTGTTGGTTCGCATCCCTCGGTGAATAGATAGAGTTTCAACCAGTTGCTTACCGACTCGATGAAGCGGATTCAATGAAACCATTGGCTCCTGGAAAATCATGCCAATGCGGCCACCACGAATCCCGCGCAACTGTCTTTCTGAACAGCTCAGGATATCGGTGCCAGAGAAATTGATCTTACCGTTCAAGTAATGCGACGAGCCTTTAGGCAGCAGTTTTAAAATCGAGTTGGCCGTGACCGACTTACCTGATCCACTCTCTCCTACTAGTGCTAGCGTTTCACCTTTGTAGATCTCTAGAGAAACATCTTGCGTCACTTGTTCTATCGAATCTTTTCGGCCGAAACCGACAGACAGTTTATCTATGGTCAGAACTGGAGATGCATTAGAAGCCTCTGCTGTTGGCCCTGAAGTAGGAACTGTATTTGAAGTCATAACCTATCCTTACTTCTGTTGATGTGGGTCGAAGGCATCACGCACCGCTTCACCAACGAAGACGAGTAACGTAAGCATCAGAGAAAGTACGACAAAGGCAGAAATACCAAGCCAAGGCGCTTGTAAGTTAGCTTTACCTTGTGCCAAGAGCTCACCTAGTGAAGGTGAACCCGCAGGAAGACCAAAGCCCAAGAAATCTAATGAGGTTAATGTGGTGACCGAGCCAGAAAGGATAAATGGCATCATGGTTAACGACGCCACCATCGCATTTGGCAGCATATGACGAAGCATAATGCGTTTGTCATCAACGCCCATCGCTTGCGCGGCTCTTACGTAATCAAAGTTTCGACAGCGTAGGAATTCAGCTCGCACGATGCCCACTAGACTCATCCAACTGAACAACACCATAATCCCGAGCAACCACCAGAAATTAGGCTCGATAAAGCTAGACAAAATAATCAGCAAGAACAAAGTCGGCATGCCAGACCAGACTTCGATAAAACGCTGCCCGAGCAAATCGATCCAACCACCGTAATAACCTTGTGTCGCGCCAACCACTACACCGACAACACTCGATACAATCGTCAGAATAAAACCAAATAACACGGAAATACGGAACCCATAGATAATGCGAGCTAACACATCTCGCCCTTTATCATCGGTTCCTAACCAGTTCACCGAATCGGGTTCCGATGGCACCGCGCCTGAAATATCGAAGTTTATCGTGTCGTAGCTAAACGGAATGATTGGCCACACGATGTATCCATTGTCTTCGATGAGTTCGATAACATACGGGTCTTTGTAGTCGGCTTCAGTTTCAAACTCGCCACCAAACTCAGTCTCCGAATATTCATTGATAACGGGTACAAACCACTGATTATCATAAGAAACCAAGAGTGGCTTATCGTTGGCAATGATCTCTGCGAACAGGCTCAATCCAAACAAAATGGTAAATATCCAAAGGGAGATAAAACCACGCTTGTTTGCTTTAAAACGTAACCAACGAGCTTCAGCTAAAGGGTTGTTAAACATTTATTATCAATACCTTGTTATTCGTTCGCCATTAACGCGCTTCAAAATCAATTCGAGGATCAACCCAGGTGTAAGTCAGGTCAGAGATAATGCTCAACACCAAGCCAAGCAAGGTCATGATATAGAGAGAGCTGAACACCACTGGGTAATCTCGTTGAATGGTCGATTCAAAGCCAAGCAGGCCAATACCTTCGAGTGAAAACATCACTTCAATCAACATAGAACCCGTGAAGAAAATACTAATAAATGCACTAGGGAAACCCGCAATAATAATCAACATAGCGTTACGGAAAACGTGCTTGTAGAGAATACTGCTCTCGTCCAAACCTTTTGCTCTCGCGGTCACCACATATTGCTTGTTGATTTCATCAAGGAAGGAGTTTTTGGTCAACATACTGAGTGTTGCGAAACCGCCGATGACCATAGCGAAAATAGGCAAAGCCAAATGCCAGAAGTAATCGCCAATTTGTTGATACCAATTCAGTTGGTCGAAGTTACTCGACACTAACCCACGCAATGGGAACCAACTGAAGTAGTTACCACTCGCGAACAAAATAATCAGGATAATCGCAAACAAGAAGCCCGGTACGGCATAGCCAACAATGACCACAGCACTCGACCAAATATCAAAGCGAGATCCGTGATGTATCGCCTTCATGATGCCTAAAGGTATCGAAATCACATAAATGATTAAGGTACTCCACAACCCTAAAGAAATGGAGACGGGCAGCCGTTCGATGATTAAATCAATAACGTTGCCGCCTTTAAACAAGCTTTCACCGAAGTTAAAGGTCGCGTAATTTTTCAACATGTCGAAGTAGCGAACATGAATCGGCTTATCAAAACCAAACTGCTTTTTGATCTCTTCAACCACTTCCGGATCAAGCCCGCGAGAGCCTTTATAGCCACTGGCAGACGCTTGGTCACTTTCGCTTAAATCAACTTCTTGTCCACCACCAGAAAAGCGTTCCATGATTCCAGAGTTATGCCCTTCTAACTGAGCAACGGCTTGTTCTACTGGCCCACCAGGCGCAATCTGAATAATGAAAAAGTTGATGGTGATGATCGCCCACAACGTGGGGATCACCAACAGTAAACGCCGAAATATATACGCGGCCATGCTAACTAACTCCTAACGACGTTTTTCAGGAAGCAAAGCCGCCTTCTCTTCTGAAATCCACCATGTATCAATGCCTAAATCGTATTTAGGTAATACATCTGGACGCTCAAACTTGTCCCACATTGCTACGCGGTATTCACCAACATGCCATTGCGGGATATTATAGAAATTCCACTGCAGTACACGGTCTAGCGAACGACCAAGCGTAAGAAGCTTTTCTGGATGCTGTTGGTTACGCGCAATTTCTTCTGTTAACGCGTCAACCACCGGATCCATCACACCCGCAGTATTGTAAGTAGAATCAATATAGTTAGAGTTCCAAACGATCATTAAGTTCGGGCTAGGATAAGGGTTTGCGGAAAACGATGAAGACACCATGTCGAAATCGCGATCACGCAATCGCTTGATGTACTGAGTCGTATCGATAGTACGAATCTTCATCTCGATGCCCATACGCTTGAGGTTCTTTTGAACCGGCGTTGCGATTCGTTCCGTGGTTGGGCTGTAAATCAACAACTCAAATGACATCGGCTTGCCGGTCTTTTCGTTGGTCATTACTTTGTCTTTCAATACCCAACCCGCTTCTTTCAGCAGTTTGAACGCGGTGCGCATTTGGCTACGAATACGGCCGCTGCCATCGGTGACTGATGGCTGGAATTCTTCAGTGAAGACTCTCGGTGGGATTTGGTCTTTATACTGAGAAAGCAACTCGACTTCAGCTTCGCTTGGTAAGCCCTTCGCTTCATAGTCAGTGTTTTGGAAGTAACTACGAGTGCGTTTGTATTGACCGTAGAACATGTTCTTGTTCATCCACTCAAAATCCATCGCGTAAGTTAACGCTTCACGCACTTTAGGATCAGAGAACACAGGAGATTGAATGTTGAAGACGAAACCTTGAGTCGTTTCAGGCTTCTCGTGGTTGATCTCTTCTTTAATGATGTAGCCTTTATCGAAGTTTGCACCCGTGTAAGAGTTTGCCCAAAACTTAGCCGAGTTTTCGGTTCGTAGATCGAACTCCCCTGCTTTAAAGGCTTCCAGCATTACCGTGTCGTCTCGGTAGTAATCGTATTGCACTTGTTTAAAGTTATTACGGCCCACGTTAACTGGCAGGTCGGCTGCCCAGTAATTGTCATCTAGACCGTAGGTAACGCTTTGACCCGATTTATAGCTGATAATTTTGTAAGGGCCGCTTCCTACTGGTGGCTCACTCAGCGGCTCAGACAGCTTTCTGTCTTGCCAGTAATGTTTTGGCAGTACGCGAGTGCTTTGTGCAAAGCTAAACAGCTTCTCACGGTTTGGCTTGCTCATCTCAATACGCACAACCAAATCAGAGACAGCGGTTACTGATTCAATTTCTTTGTAATACACGCGATATTGAGGCACACCTTCTTTTGAAAACTTCTCAAAGGTAAAGGCAACATCGTGAGCTGTGATTGGCTTGCCGTCTTGGAATTTAGCATCTGGGTTGATGTCGATTTCCATCCAAGAAAAGTCACTCGCGTAGCGAATGCTAGAAGCGATTAATGGATAATACGCATCAATCTCGTCGCTTGGAGAAAACATCAAAGTATCGTAAATTTCGCCTGTGTAGCTAGCTGCAACGCCGCGGGAACCGAATCGATTAAAGCTATCGTACGTACCAATGCTGCCATAGGTCACTTTACCTTGCTTTGGCGCATCAGGATTAACGTAATCGAAGTGAGAAAAGTCGGCAGGATATTTTGCTTCACCAAAACCGACCAGTTGAGTGGTTTCAATAACAGTGACAGCAGGAGTTGATTCGGTATCGGAAGCGTAAGTAACGGAGGGTTGTAAAGCAATAAGCGGCAACATGATGGCACATGAGGCTAAGTTAAACCTGAATAACTGAGTGCGCTGCGAGGCTTTGCGTCGAAAAACTGTTCCCATTTGACTCTCCCTTCAAATGTATAAATTCGTTGTATCGCTATAATATCGGTTTTATACGAAAGTCATTATCAGCTTTGTATGCACGTCGATAAAACAAGTATAGGTTCAAATCTAACATCATGTAATAACTAATAAAACCATCAGCGCTGTATCTCTTACCGTTTATTTACAATTACTCGCCCCTACTCGAAGCAATTGAATGGCACGGTCTAAGAGAAGAGCACTATAATTTGTCTATCTGTTACGGCATAAAGTTCCATTGTTATGGGACGTTCAATTAAACTAACTTTACTGACAAGTGATATTTAGCCCACGAATTGATCAACAATCAGCGCTTTAGTGGAGTATCCTTATCGCCTTGGTCTAAATGGAATGACGCTTTGAACAAACCAAACCAAATAACATTCTCAACATTCAACCTTTTGAACTATCTCGAACCACCGAATGCTTATTATGATTTTGAGAATATCTACAGCTTCGAAGAGTGGCAGAAGAAACAACATTGGATGGCGGAAGCGATTGGTTCAATAGATTGCGATGTGATTGGTTTCCAGGAGATATTTAGCCCGCAGTCTTTAGAGCAATTGATGAAGGAGCTTGGTTACCCGTACTTTGCTGTCGTCGATAGCGCGCATGTTGAAGATGATTACCTGTATACCTCGCCTGTCGTAGGTATCGCCTCTCGCTACCCGATTGAAAAAGTGCAGCCGGTTAAACCCGATTTAGAATTGCTTTCAGCCTTCAATCTTAGTGACAGTTTCTCATTCAACCGAACGCCAGTACACGCCACAATTACCTTACCCCATTTGGGCTCGACTGATTGTTATGTGGTGCACTTCAAATCTCAGCGACCTACTGAACCAAAAGGGCAAACTCCAGATAACGCTGATAGAACTAAAGTCTCGGAAACCTCAGGCAACCAGAAGCCGAAAAGTGACACGTTGACTAGACTTCACCAAGAGCAACTTGGTTCTTGGTTATCAAGTGTCCAGCGTGGTCTAGAAAGCCAGATGCTCCATCAATACATCACCAATCAGCGTTACCAAACTGATCAGCCAGTTGTGTTAATGGGTGACTTTAACAAACCACTGTTTCACGATGAGTTCAAAGGGCTACTAAGTTATTCAATAAACCGAGACGAAAACAGCAAGCATTGGCTTTCCCACTTTCGCTTGAAAGACAGTTGGGATCTCTATCATCAACTGCACGAAGAAGACTTACTAGAGCAACGCAAACCGACCCACTATTACGGTGCATCAGGTTCGGTATTGGACTATATTTTGATGTCCAATGAGTTCGATTGTCAGAACTCATCAAGCTTGATGGAGATCTCTCGCTACACAGTGCTCGACCATCATCTCATCAATCCAAGTTTTGAAAACGATCAATTCAGTACTGACCATGCCATCGTTTCTGTGACCGCTCATATCCGTGAAGCCTAATTGCCCAATTGATATTCGCTTTAAACAGACGTCTCACCCGCTCTTGCTAAAGCAACTCAAATCAAATCAAATCAAATCAAGGCCTAACAAAACAGATCGAAAAAAGCCGCAGTTAAAAACTGCAGCTTTCCACTTTAGCTAAACGAGTTGAGCCAACCGACGCCCCATTTAGAAACCGATTTATCGTTTAGCAAAGTGTGAAACTTAAAAGTTGTATGTTGCACCAACATAAAATGAGTCCAATACAATGTCTCTTTCAACTTTTCTTTTTTGAGCAAAAGCACCCTCGTAAGTTTCTATAGTAAAAGCATCGGCTTCATAACCAAGCCTTAAGCTAAACTCAGAGAATTTTGGCGGCGTGTATTCAACACCTACTCCCAAACGTAGACCTGTACCAGAATCGTCGAAATCCGAACTCGAAGGACGTGAACCATCTGAATATCTCATATCTAGATCGATTGAAGAAAGGCCAATGGTGCCAAATGGACGCACGCCATTATCGAATGTGTAACCAAGATTTGCAGCAACCGAAAAAATTTGAGGAGTCCAAATAAAGCCATCACCACTTAGCGGGTTTTTAGCTACTACATCACCAAAGTCTGTGTACTGCAGTTCAAGTGAAACGATGCGATTAAACTGGTAGCCAGCAATGATTCGGTAAGTGTTATCTTCTGCTTCAAAGCTAATTGGCTCTCTAGATGATTCAAATAAACCACCATCATCAATACCAGATGAGCCGATTGCGCCGCCTAGGTAGAAACCACTGTCTGCTGCTATTACATTGTTTGCTGCAAATGCTGACATCATCGCGATGCTTAGAATAAATTTGTTGTTCATTGCTGCTTGACCTTACTTAGTGCAAATCAAGATTGTTACGCCTTCCACTGCTGCACAATCTTGTTAGAGTTATCCGACACCCCGTCGAATTGGCAAGCAGGTTAATCTCACAGAAAACAAAAAAATAAATAAAAATATAATCACTTTGTAATTTCAAACAACACAATCAGTTAAAATAAAATAAACATCTGAATAATAAGCAAATAAAAATCCATCCATTTCTAGACCAGACCTCCCCTTATTTTTCAAACTATCCGATTTTTATATTTTATTGGTAAGGACTTACGAAGGCTTACTTTCAAGAGTGACGTTATTTTGCATAATCCGTCCGCCTAATTGACATCCCAATACCCATCCCCTCCCAAATGAAATATGAGAAAGATAGAAACACAATGAATAATGAAATCCACCTTGGTGACCTAACTCTTGACGTGACAACTCGGAATGTTACGAACAAACAAGGAAACAAAATCCATTTGCGTCCACACCTGTTTGCAGTGCTTTGTCTATTGTCAAAAAGCCCCGGACAACCCATTCCTAGAAAAGATATAGTAGAAGGCTGTTGGGATAACCAACCCATGCCTGCGCAAGCTCTGACCAATGTCATCTATTACTTGAGAAATGTACTTATTCGTTTAAGAGTCTCAAACATCAAAATTGTTACGATTCCTCGATATGGATATACGCTATTCATCATCCCAAACACCAATGAGTCAGATTGCTTAACATTAGAAAAACACCCTAAAACATCCCCTAATGAACTTTGTTCAGAACTTTCAGGTGAGTAAACCTTAGCTCCTTTTTTGCGTTAATCCCCCTGTCGATGAAAGTGATTACGATCACCAAAAAACGCCCCATCGAAACGTTTCGATGATCGTCATCACACTCTAAGAAAGCGAAGGGTGCAAATGATAAATCACACACTATTATCACTATCGAAACGTTTCGATGGCTTTTTCTTGAGTTGTTCTCAACCCATTAAACGTTATTTTTCGATAGGTCGTGATATGAAAAAAAGTACTCTAATTAATTCTGAACTCTCTTACTTGGTGGCGACTCTTGGCCACACAGATGAAATCACGATTTGTGACGCGGGCTTACCGATTCCAGACCACGTAACTCGCATTGATCTTGCATTGACTCATGGTGTACCAAGTTTTCAACAAACAGTAAAAACCATGTTAGATGAATCTCAAATTGAAGGCGTCGTGATTGCAGAAGAGTTTGCGAAAGTAAGCCCAGAACACCACGCAGCACTGATTGATTTAATCAAGACAGAAGAAGCGCGTTGCGGCAAACCTCTTTCGATTACGTACATCACTCATGAAGAATTTAAGCAGCGTACACATGAAAGTCGCGCGGTTATCCGCACAGGTGAATGCACACCTTACGCAAATGTCATTTTCCAAGCTGGCGTAACGTTTTAGCTCAAGCGAAACGACAGTTCAGCGTCATTGCTGAACCAAACACAATACATATACAGAACAATCAAATACAACTGGCCCCGAGTAAAGGAACCGACATGACTCAAGCCATTTTAGAACTTAGCTCAATTGAGAAAGCCTTCCCTGGTGTTAAAGCATTAGATAAGGCAAGCCTCAACGTTTACCCAGGACGCGTAATGGCGTTAATGGGTGAAAACGGTGCAGGTAAATCAACGCTTATGAAAGTGCTTACGGGTATCTACCACTTGGACAGCGGCACTATCGCTTATCAAGGAAAACCGGCTGCATTTAAAGGACCTCGTGACTCACAACAAGCCGGTATTAGTATCATTCACCAAGAGTTGAACCTAATACCAGAGCTAACCATTGCAGAGAACATCTTCTTAGGTCGTGAAATCACCGGAACCATGGGCCGCATTCTTTGGAACGAAATGTACCAAGAAGCGGACAAGTTACTTAAGCGCCTTAACGTTAAACACAGTTCAAAAACACCTTTGGGTCAGTTAAGCCTTGGTGAACAACAAATGGTAGAGATCGCAAAAGCTCTATCATTTGAGTCTAAGGTCATCATCATGGATGAACCAACAGATGCGCTTACCGATACCGAAACTGAATCTCTGTTTAAAGTAATTAACGAACTGCGCGCTGAAGGCTGTGGCATTGTTTACATCTCTCACCGCTTAAAAGAGATCTTTGAGATTTGCGATGACATCACGGTACTTCGTGACGGTAAGTTCATTGGACAGTGTGAAGTAAAAGACACAGACGAAGATGGCCTCATCGAAATGATGGTAGGTCGTAAATTAGACGAACAATATCCACGTATCGGCCAGAGTCACGGTGAAACCTGCCTTGAAGTGATTGGCCTGACCGGTTCTGGTGTTCATGACGTGAGCTTTACGCTAAAACGCGGTGAAATCCTTGGCGTATCTGGCCTAATGGGTGCTGGCCGAACTGAACTGATGAAAGTGATTTACGGTGCACTTCCGAGTGAGCGTGGCGTCATCAACTTAGAAAACAAAACCATTAACCCTGTAAGCCCGAAAGATGGCTTGGCCAATGGCATTGCTTACATCTCTGAAGACCGCAAAGGTGATGGCCTTGTGCTAGGGCTTTCAGTGAAAGAAAACATGTCGTTATGTGCGCTGGATCTGCTGACTAAGAAAGGTCAAATCCAACATAAAGATGAAGTGATTGCAGTTGATGACTTCATCAAGCTTTTCAACATCAAGACCCCGACTCGCGAGCAAATCATTGGTAACCTTTCTGGTGGTAACCAACAAAAAGTAGCCATCGCTAAAGGCTTGATGACCAAACCAAAAGTACTGATTCTCGACGAACCCACTCGTGGTGTCGATGTTGGTGCGAAAAAAGAGATTTACCAACTCATTAATAAATTCAAAGCCGACGGCATGAGCATTATTTTGGTCTCATCTGAAATGCCAGAAGTGTTAGGAATGAGTGACCGCATCATGGTGATGCATGAAGGCCGCATCAGCGGTGAATTTGATGCTAAAGAAGCAAACCAAGAATTATTACTGGCATGTGCGGTCGGTAAAAAGATTAACGAGGACGCAGCATGAGTACTAAAACCATGAGCAAAACAACTGAAACTGAAGCGCCAAAGAAGAAGCCGTTAATCAGCAAAGAATGGCTGATTGATCAAAAATCATTGATTGCTTTGATCTTCCTGATTGTTGTCGTTTCTTTCTTAAATCCAAACTTTTTTACCGTCGATAACATCCTGAACATTCTGCGCCAAACCTCTGTGAATGCAATTATCGCAGTGGGTATGACACTGGTTATCTTAACTGCAGGTATCGACTTGAGTGTCGGCTCTGTACTTGCGCTTTGTGGTGCTTTCGCTGCCAGCATGATTGGCATGGAAATCCCGGTCATGATCGCCGTTCCAACCGCTCTAGTAGCAGGTGCAGCACTGGGTGCTATCAGTGGTGTGATTATCGCAAAGGGTAAAGTTCAAGCTTTTATCGCAACGCTAGTAACCATGACTCTATTGCGCGGCGTAACCATGGTTTACACCGACGGTCGTCCTATCTCAACAGGCTTCACTGAAACAGCAGACGCATTTGCTTGGTTCGGTACAGGCTACGCAATGGGCATCCCTGTTCCAGTATGGATCATGGTCGTGGTATTCGCAGCGGTATGGTACCTACTGAACCACACACGTTTCGGTCGTTATGTTTACGCTCTAGGTGGCAACGAATCAGCAACTCGCCTATCCGGTATCGATGTAGACAAAGTAAAAATCGGCGTTTACGCAATCTGTGGTCTGTTAGCAGCAGTGGCAGGCATCATCGTGGCATCTCGTTTGTCATCAGCTCAACCTACCGCAGGTATGGGCTACGAGCTAGACGCCATCGCTGCGGTAGTACTTGGCGGCACAAGCTTAGCTGGTGGTCGTGGTCGCATCATGGGTACATTAATTGGTGCTCTGATTATCGGCTTCCTAAATAACGCCCTAAACCTATTAGACGTATCTTCTTACTACCAGATGATTGCAAAAGCAGTGGTTATTCTTCTGGCGGTATTGGTCGACAACAAAAACAAGTAACACCAATTAATTTATTCAGTAAACGCAACACCTATTAAAAACAAGACGTAACAATTAAACCAATAAATAACGTAACAACGAGCTAGGATTATCCAACCTAGCTCACCCTACATAAAGGACTTACACCATGAAAAAATTAGCGACTCTTATTTCTGCTGCTCTTCTTTCTACAACGGTATCTGTGTCTGCACAGGCGCAAGATACAATGGCAATCGTTCTGTCTACATTGAACAACCCATTCTTCGTAACCATGAAAGATGGCGCAGAAGCGAAAGCTGAAGAGCTAGGCTACAAGCTTATCGTTCTTGATTCTCAAAACGACCCAAGCAAAGAGCTTTCGAACATTGAAGATCTAACCATTCGTGGTGTTAAAGCAATTCTGATTAATCCTACAGATTCAGATGCAGTATCTAACGCGATTCGCATTGCTAACCGTTCAAACATCCCAGTACTAACGCTAGACCGTGGCGCAAGCCGTGGTGACGTAGTTAGCCATATCGCTTCTGACAACGTTATCGGTGGTGAAATGGCGGGTCACTTCATCATGGAAAAAGTCGGCGAAAAAGCGAAAGTAATCCAACTTGAAGGTATTGCTGGTACATCTGCTGCTCGCGAACGTGGTGAAGGCTTCATGAACGCAGTAAACGGCAGCGACCTTGAGCTTCTTGCAAGCCAACCAGCGGATTTCGACCGTACTAAAGGTCTGAACGTAATGGAGAACTTACTTGCTGCTAACCCTGACGTACAAGCGGTATTCGCTCAGAACGACGAGATGGCACTAGGTGCACTTCGCGCAGTTCAAGCTTCAGGTAAAGACGTATTGATCGTTGGCTTTGATGGCACTGAAGACGGCATTGCGGCTGTTGACCGTGGCCTATTAGGCGCAACGGTAGCGCAACAGCCTGACCAAATTGGTTCTCTAGGCGTTGAAATGGCAGACAAAGTACTGAAAGGCGAAACTGTAGACGAGTACGTACCAGTACCTCTAAAAATCATCGCTAAGTAATTGATACAAAAAGTGCTCGGATAACAGTAGCTGATAAATATTAATCGTTCTTGAATATCAATAGTTCCTTAATTTTAACAGCTCTTAAATATCAATAGCTTTTAAATATCAATAGCTCTTAAATAAACATAACACGCTACACATAGGCAGGGGTTCCCCTATCCCCTGCCTTCCTTATCCAACCAACTCGATAATATATTGCTGTTTCTCATGCCTGTTCATGGCGATGTGTAAGAGCAATGTATTCTCAAATACGATATATCATAAGGCTCGTATCATGACTCAACTGATTGTTTTAGGTAGCGTTAATGCTGACCACGTACTGCAGGTTCCTTCTTTCCCTCGTCCGGGTGAAACCTTGATTGGCGGTAACTATCAGGTCATCCCTGGTGGCAAGGGCGCAAACCAAGCGGTAGCTGCAGCGCGATTAAACGCAGATATTGGCTTTATCGCGTGTGTTGGTGACGACCCATTTGGCATCAACATTCGTCAAGACTTTGCTAAAGATGGCATCAACATCGATGGCGTTATTGTTGCAGACAACACCCCTACCGGCATCGCTATGATTCAAGTATCGGTAACGGGTGAAAACAGTATTTGTCTATCGGCTGAAGCAAACAACAAATTGACTTGCGACCAAATAGAACCGCATTTGGCTAAAATTCGCGACGCTAAGTATTTGTTAACTCAACTTGAAACGCCAATCGAAGGCATTGAATACGCAGCGAAAATTGCAAAAGAAAATGGCACTAAAGTTATCTTAAATCCAGCCCCGGCTCGTCCACTCTCAGATGCGTTATTGGCTTGTGTTGATGTAATTACACCCAACGAAACAGAAGCGGAAGTGCTAACGGGTATTACAGTAACGGACAACGAATCGGCTCATACTGCGGCATTGGCTTTACATGCGAAAGGCATTGAAACGGTGATGATCACTCTAGGCGCCAAAGGCGTTTGGATTAGTCATGAAGGTCAAGGTGATGAAGAAAGCAAAGGCGAGCTAATCGCAGGTTTTCGCGTTGAAGCAACGGATACAACCGCAGCAGGTGACACATTCAATGGCGCATTAGTTACAGGACTGCTTGAAGATATGCCATTAGAACGCGCAATTAAATTTGCTCATGCTGCAGCTGCAATTTCTGTGACTCGCTTTGGCGCTCAAACGTCAATTCCAAGCCGAGCTGAAACGGATGCTTTTCTATCAGAACAGCTTTCGGCTTAATGTATTGTCTGGTCTTTAATTAGACCGAACAAATACCCAAGCATAAGCCTCTGTTTTCAGGCAAAATATCGCGCAACGTGGACAAGTTTCCCACAAGGATTTTTTATGGCAACAATGAAAGATGTCGCTCGGATCGCAAAGGTTTCGACTTCTACCGTGAGTCATGTGATCAACAAATCGCGTTTTGTCAGTGAAGAAATAGCTGAACGTGTTAACAGTGCAGCTAAAGAGCTCAATTACGCACCATCTGCATTGGCACGTAGCTTGAAAATGAAGCAAACCAAAACTTTGGGTATGTTGGTTACCACATCCACTAACCCATTCTTTGGGGAAGTAGTAAAAGGTGTTGAACGTCGTTGCTATGAAAAAGGCTATAACCTTATTTTATGTAATACCGAAGGCGACAGTGAACGCATGAAATCATCCATCGATACTTTGCTGCAAAAGCGTGTCGATGGCTTAATGTTGATGTGTTCAACCCTTGAAGGGCAACATATCGATGTCTTTGATCGATACCCTGAGTTACCTGTCGTAGTAATGGACTGGGGCCCGATGTTATTTGCGAGTGATAAGATTCAAGATAACTCTCATCAAGGTGGCTACATGGCGACTAAGCACTTGATTGATAATGGACACTCTCAAATCGGTTGTATCACCGGCCCATTACACCGCAATCAAGCTTCATCTCGTTATCAAGGTTTCAAACAGGCGATGGAAGAAGCGAACTTCGAGATCAATCCTAAATGGATTGTTGAATCAAACTTCGAATGTGATGGCGGCTTTGACTCTTATCAAACATTAAAAACCCGTGGCGAAATGCCTTCAGCGCTGTTTGTGAGTAATGACATGATGGCAATGGGTGTGATTCACGCAGCGGCGCAAGATGGTACATCGATCCCTAACGATCTTTCTATCATTGGCTACGATGACATCCACTTGTCGAAATACATGACACCAGCGTTAAGTACGGTCCACCAGCCAAAACATCGCTTAGGCCAAGCCGCTGTAGATACACTTTTAAACAGACTACAAGCGCCTGACTCTGACCCGCAAGTTGTCGAACTTGAGCCTACATTAGTAGAACGAAGCAGCGTTAAAGCGCTTTAGAGCGCTTTAGAGCGCTTTCTAGCAAACCCATTTCCAACAAACCTAAGCAACAAGCCTAAGCAGTCAAACAAAGCAGCAAACCAAAATAACAAAGGGCAAGGTTATCTAACCTTGCCCTTTTCGATCCTATTGTATTTCACTTGTCTTGTTAACGACTCAACACAGACGATATCTGCTGTATTTCGTCTAACACATCAATACCATTGTACTGAGGCGCAATAGACAAATCTTCAACCTCTACCGTCTCAACGGCCTGATTTTCCGAGAGTTGAAGCATTACTTCACCTTTAGGGGAATAAACTCTGCTACTACCACAATACGTTGCGGTAAAAGCATCGACTACATCTTGCCCAACACGATTACAAGTGACGATATGGCACCCTTCTTCCAAAGCTCTTGCTTGGGCAATGGCAAAGCTATGATGACCACCAAAATTCGCAGGATGAAGAATAACGTCGACCGACTGATACCCTCTGATGATCTCTGGGAACCAGATATCAAAGCAAATCGCGACGCCAAACTTTAAGCCTTTATGTACAAAAATAAGGAGCTCGCTCCCTCTAGAAAAGTATTCTTTGTCGAACTTCGTTTGGCTGACTTTTCGATATTTGTTGCGTAAGCCACAATCATCCACAACAACGACACTGTTGTAATAATGGCCATCATCTTTCTCTGCAATACCGGCAACGATTAACGTCTGATGTTTCGCCGCAAGTAGAGTTAACGAATCAATGGTAGGGCTGTTATTGAAGTCTTCGCACTGTTCATGAATTTCTGCAGCCTCGTTAAAGATATACCCAGTAGAGAACAGTTCAGGCAGTAACGTGATATCACCCACTGACGCCTCGGCTTCTAAAAGCTCAAAGACTCGCGAGATGTTCTTTTGTTTGTTTTTGTATTCAACTTCAAGCTGAACGAGGGTGATGCTGACATTATTCACAATTGAATCCTTGCTAGGTAACACTTCGAACTGTATTACTTCAAACTGCATTACTTCAAACTAGAGACTGAGAACGACAGAGTAAGACAATCCCCTATCGCTTTCTTATTCACACGCCAAAGGTTGAAGCGAGTGCACACTCAAAAAAGCATTTGCGCTCGGTTATTCCACTATTTAGGTTCTACTTCTAACACTGGCTCTGGCAAGACAGGAGGAGTGCTGTCCATATAGGTTAAGAAGTTTTCCCACACCTCATGCGTTCTTTGTTTAGTCAGTTTAGTTTTGCAAGAAAGCGCCATGAGGCCTCGAATCGAACCATCACGCCATTGCGTATACACAGAATCACAATGCGCTGATTGGTAAGCTTGCCAACTCTCCTGAGCCACCTTGATTGAACTGACCAACTCCGCATCATAAGCATTGTGCTCAAAACTCGCGGTAAGGTATTTATCGAGTTCCATTTGTGCAGATTCCAACTTAATAGACGCACAATGATTAATCTCTATTGTTGTCATCGCATTTTCGCAGTCTATAACGTGTTCGCCCGCCAATGTAGAACAAGAAAAATAGGCCAATATTAATGCTGGTATAAGTCTTTTCATAAACGTCCTAACTACTGTCATCAGTGAATTTCTTGATTAATTAAAGCACGGCTCAATATTTAAACTCCCTTCAATACTTAGCCATGCAACAACAAAATTTATAGGGTTATAAGCAATTTTTATACGTGTAAAAGTACAAAATAGCACCGATCTAACTAAGAAAAAACGAGATAACACCAAGATTTAACTGGTAAAAATAGAAAACACATTCTTTAAATAAATAACTCATGCGTTCATTCACACTATTTATGCATAAACTTGCGCTACTATCGTTAAGTTTATAAATTAAATTGAATGTTCACCATAATCGGCAACGTTACTCCAACTATGGATATCAAGTACCAACATTTTGCTAAAACATCTTTCTACTTTGCCATTTCGTTCTTTTTTTCGATGGCATTGCTTATTCCTTTTACGCCGTCTCATTACCAAACTTTAACCGAAGATTCATCGAGGTTAGTTGAAACGAGGCTTGAAGGAATCCAATCGAGGTTTGACCATTTTCTCTCAGAAATCACGCCTGACCAGCCTTGCAACTCGATTGTTAGACAGCTTCGCCAAAACGTTTTTGATGCCGACTGGGTAAAAGAAGCCGCGGTATTCAATAAGGACAACCTATTTTACTGTTCAACCACCGATGGTGAGGTTTCGTTCCGCCTATTTAGCACCATCAGACAGCGACTCAATGACGCCCCGAATTTAACAACGCTATCGTATTCAAACTCAGCCATCACTCAAGTTCAATCCATCATGCTCATCTTCTCAAACAAAGAGGATATAGGCGTGAGTCTGATGATACCGCCGCACTTCATCTATGACCTCGTAGAAAAAAACCTTAGCAGCCATGGCATTCAAACCAAAGTTGAAGTGATAAAAAGAGATATTTACCCATCGGATACTGACGCGCACATAGCCAAGGTACGAATACAATCGGATACCTACCCATTTACCATCACGTCATACGTGGGATATCAATATTATATTAACTTCCTGTTGAGTTACTCATGGTTTGGCTTTCTCATGGCTGGAATCATTACCATTAGTCTTCTTTCCATCAAACATAAACAACAGAGCCAACGTAGCTTGGAGTATTCGCTTTCTAGTGCTTTAAAGAACAACCACCTGCATGTACACATGCAACCTATCGTCAACCAAAATACAACTGAAATAGTAGGCTGTGAGTCACTCCTTAGGTGGAACGATCCTATTGAAGGTAACGTCTCCCCAGCCATATTCATTCCGCTTGCAGAAAGCTTGGGGCTGATAGAAGACCTTACTTACTTTGTGTTGCGTGAAGTGTTGAACACGATCAAACATAATCAAACGCTATTTGAGTCAAAGTACATTAGCGTCAATATAAGCCGGAATGTTGTCTCCAACAGTAACTTCGCAAACAAAGTCATTAGTATTTATAAGAAGAACCCTGACATTCTCAAGCAGGTGGTCTTTGAAGTCACAGAGGGTGGTGAATGTTCTGATGCAGATATGATTAAGATTAGAGACAACCTGACTAAGCTGTCGAATATGGGCGTAAGAGTCGCGATTGATGACTTTGGTACTGGCTATGCAGGCTTAGATTTTGTGAGACAATTCCCGTTTAGCATTCTCAAAATCGATCGCGTGTTTGTGAAAAACATTTCAGACGAATCTAGCCTTGGTATTCCACTATTAGAATCCATGCTCCAGCTATCACGCACATTAGGCATGCAAGTGATCGTTGAAGGGGTCGAGTATGAGTCACAAGTGAAAATCTTGTCTAAATTAGGCGTCGATTACATCCAAGGCTTCTATTTTTATAAGCCGATGCCGATAAGCCTGACCATAAGCTTGCTCAAACAGCAACATATCGAATCTAGTAAGGAATATCAGGAATCTGAACCCTCTTCACCAGAATTAGATCATTCCTAAATCAAACTAATACGTTTTTGTCACACCGTGTTATGTCACCATTCGTAACGCAAAGGTTGTTAGAGCTCTACTTTTAGAGCTTTAGCCATCTTTTCAGGGTCAAAACCTACCCAACTACACACTATGCATTTGCACACCTAACAATCTAACAATCTAACAATCTAACCTACAATAACAATAGGTTTCGATTGTGTGGAATACGCGTTTTTATGTTTGCGAGTTGGTTTGATGATATTTCTCTACAGAGAAAACTATTAGTTAGCTTTTCCATCCCTATTGCATTAATGGTTCTTGTCTCATTCTCTGTCCATCAAAACACCCAATCAATAGTCGAAGACAACCACTGGGTTGTTCACACTCATAAGGCGATTGCTCGCGCTCAGGAGCTTCTAAACCTAGCCATTGATATGGAAACGGGTCAAAGGGGCTACCTCATCACCGGTGACCCTGTATTCCTTGAGCCTTATCACCTTGCACTTGATGTATGGAACCAAAAAGTTCACACCCTTTGTGAACAAGTAAGCGATAACCCCAGCCAAGTAGAACGCCTCCGAAATATCGATGCACTTCATAAGCAATGGCTTAAGGAAGCAGGTGAAAAAGAAATCGCCCAGCGTAGCTTGGTCGGCAATGGCACAACTACGATGCAAAATGTGATTGCTTTAACCCAAAAACAAACGGGCAAACAACTTATCGATAAAATTCGTAATGAGATAGCCGAGTTTATTTCAATCGAACAAAAGCTCATTCAAATTCGAGTAAAAGATTCCGAACACTCCGCCAACCAAACCAGTTACGTGCTGTTTCTAGGAACACTTTTTTCAACGTTTATTTCTCTGCTTGTAGCAGCATGGTCATCAAACCGCATTAAGAAACGTATTCACCTACTCCTTAACGCGGCCAATCAAGTGGCGGCTGGTCATTTAAAGCAAGTCGCTTCCATGCTTGACCGAAGCCCCTCAATGAGCGGTAACGATGAGGTTGCTCAACTCACTCACAGTTTCCAGAAAATGGCGACGACTCTGGTTAAAAGTAACAACCAAATGCACGCGTCAAATCGTGATCTCATTGCTGAACGTAAAAAAGCCGAAGCCGCCGTTAAAGCGAAAAGTGAATTTCTTTCAACGATGAGTCATGAAATACGCACCCCTATGAATGGCGTGCTTGGCATTTCGCAGATCATAGCTTCTCAGACTAAAGAACCGTCGACCAAAGAGAACATCGAAGTCATCCTCGATTCGGGTCAACACCTGATGACAATACTCAATGACATCCTAGATTTCTCTAAAGTGGAAGAAAACAAACTCGAACTGGATATTGCTCCCTTTAACTTTGAACAAGTTATTCGACCTGTCTGCAGTGCAATTAAACCGATGGCAGATGAAAAGAGTATCCGTTTAATCGTTGATAACGAGGTGCCCAATAACATAGACCTTATTGGTGATTGCGCGAGGTTACGCCAAATCTTGTTTAATTTAGGGGGCAACGCGATAAAGTTTACCAATGAAGGCCACGTGCTGATTCAATTGGCCCTTAATCATCAAGACAACAAGCTCCTTTTGTCAATAACGGATACTGGCGTCGGGATCCCGAAAGATAAGCACCTGCATATATTCAACCCGTTCGAACAAGCGGATGCATCCACAACAAGAAAATTTGGTGGTACAGGGCTTGGGTTAGCTATCGTTAAAAAGCTCGTGGAGCTGATGAGAGGTGAGATAACTCTAAACAGTGCCGTTGGGCTCGGGACCAAGTTCCAAGTTTCATTACCTATCACCTGGCAAGAGCACAAATCGACAGAGACCAACCCAGTTCTCATTAGCACTGACGAGCCATTCCATAATCCGTTGAATGTGCTGTTAGTAGAAGACAACCGCATTAACGCCATTGTTGCTAAAGGTTTTTGTGAAAACCTCGGATACCATGTTGAACAGGCAGAAAATGGAAGAATCGCGACAGAATATCTGAAGACAGCAGAATATGACCTCATCTTAATGGACAATCACATGCCTGAAATGAACGGAGTTGAGGCAACACAATTTATTAGACAACAGCTTGGCTTAAACACTCTGATATTTGCTTATACCGCCGATGTGTTTCGCGAGGCTCATGACAGCTTTATTGAAGCGGGTGCAGACCACGTTTTAACAAAGCCGTTGCAGCAAGAGAGTTTCTTCGATGCCCTACAACAGTTTTCTTCACGCCTTCCTAAGCACGCTAACGACGAATCCACGACTGATATAACAAGTAATGTTATCGAACTTCACAGAGAGCCCATTGATAAGCTCAGCCTAACAGAAGAAGAGATCAGTCAATCAGAGGTTATTCAATCGTTTAAAGAAAACCACCACGACTTGATCGTGCTTTTGAAATCAACATCGAAAGAGCTTGAAGAGTCCATCGATCAACTCATCGAAGCCTATATTCAGCAGGACCTTAAATCTATAAGGAAGACTTTACACTCCTTAAAAGGGATGGCTTTGAACCTCGGGCTAAACATGTTGGCACAACAAGTGCTCGCTCTAGAAAAACAAATAAAGCATCAGCAGTTGCCCGAAATAGAGCAACTTCAAAAGCTCATCAACCGCATCTTAGTCAATGAACATCAGGCTCAACGAATGATAATGGCTTATGCTGCGCCAATAACTTATATACACGGCCAAGTACGCTAAAATCAAGAATCTAAGCCTGCCTTCTCGTCGCATATAAGCTCTACCTAAGTCTGCATTAACGTTACCCACCATCAAACCCACTAAACAGACACTCCTTGTTACATAAGGCACTCAAAAATAACGAAAGAAAACGCGAATACGATGGGTCTTCTTTGAAGAACATTTAATTTCATCGCATCGTTAAGTGCATCACAAGGGATATCATGGAAAAGAAACTTCAAACCAAACTGGCTACTAGCCTACTGCTGCTGAGAATCGGCATTTTTATCGTCTTCTTGTTCTGGGGCTTAGATAAGATCCTTGTACCTGAGCATGCAACAAAAGTACTGTCTGGCTTTTACGGAATCGACATTTCGGATAATGCGATAATGGTTATGGGAGTCGCGCAATTAGGGTTCTTAGGCGCGTTCGTTGCCGGCATGTGGAAAAAGTATACCTATGGCGCAATTTTAATCCTGCACGCAGGTTCCACCTTCGCCTCTTTTGGTAAATATATGGACCCGTTCAATAACCTACTGTTCTTTGCCTCTTGGCCAATGCTCGCAGCTTGTATTGCACTCTTCTTATTGCGTGACTACGACACTTACAGCGTTGCCAACTAACACAAAGGGCGCCTGTAATCGGCGCCCTCTTTGGTTATCTTGATTCTTAAATGCTTTGTAGGGAACTTACTTCACATCTACGCAGCTAAATACGTTGTTATTATGGCGGTAACAACACCAACAACAATACCAGTAGCTAATGCAGTCAACCTGTCATTTCTACGAGTTCGATAGTTAGCTAAATACAGGCAACCTTTTGCTGATAAAGCGAACTTCTGTTCGCTTAACTTTTGTCCACTGCCCATTGCGGTAAACTCCCTGTCGCCATCAGAGGCTTTCTTCTCGGCGCTATGGCAAGCATAAAATTCTCGGGCAAGTAATTGTTCTTTCAGTTGAACTTGCTCTCTTTTTTCAAAATACTCATCATCTAATAAATCATTAGCTACCAAAAATGCAATAGGATAGAAATCTCGATGATCATTATGTTTTTTAGTAATCAATTTCGATAATTCAAACAGTGATACTTCACCGTTTTTATCAATCTCTTTCAATAGTCTAATTACTATATTACTCACAAGTTACCCCTAAAGTTCCCTAACGAATGACATGGATTCCCCTTTCCGAGGATCTGCCACACTTATGTGGTACTTAAATGCATCGGAGGCACCATGTCTGATTATTCTTATTTCTGCGGTATCGACCTAGCTAAAAACCACTTTAGTCTTCATGCCGTAGACCAAAATGGTAAGGTCATACTTCATAAGTCAGTAACCCGCTCTAAACTACTGACTACAATAGCAAATTTTCCGCTCATGCGTATAGGCGTTGAAGCATGTGGTGGTGCACATTATTGGGTAAGAACACTCAATAAACTGGGTCACGACGCCCGTATTATGGCCGTTAAGTACGTAACCAAACAGAGCATAAAGAGTTAAACCCACCGGGTCATTGCAGCCGCTAATGATGGAGATAGGTTAAGACCACTTGCGGAGAGCCTGTTAATGCGGCGGACACACTAGTTGTCATCTAACGAATGAATAAGGCATCGCAGTCACGCAAAGTCATCAGGGCCACGACGTATGCGAACCGTCGATAAGTAGGCCGAATGTAGAGCGGCAGTCCAAAACCCATCAACATAAGTTTAGCGGATGTTTGACAACCGGGGAAATCCATGTGGCCCCATTAAGAGGCTTTTAATTGTTGGCTAAAATGTGAAGCGAAGCGGAACCTAGCCAACTGTTAAAAGTCCTGCTTGAATGGCTTGTTATACGGCTTTACCACTAATTTTTGTAGTACTCATCTACTTGACCGGCTAACTCTTTTATTTGTTTAGCACCATCGAAGTATTCTGATTTTTTATTATGAAACTCTATGAAACCTAACTTTGTTTCTACGTCATACTCTCCGAGAGCTTCATCCAAAAACAGATAACCAATGTTTCCATATATCGAGTGTTCTTTCTCATTGTAATTATCAAAAAATAAGACAACACCCAATTTATCATTATCTTTATAAACATTATAAAAGACATCAATTGATTTAATTGAAATACCACCGTATTCAAGATTATTTAAGGGGGTTCTTCTTTGACGGTATTTAACTATTGTCCATCTATTTAATTCAGGAGAAGAATTAAATAGTAATTCAACTGAAGGGAATGATTTTTTTATCCCACCTGCACTAATTACAAATTCTCTCTTTCCGTTTTCTGATTTTGGACCGAACTCAAATGTAAGCTCTGGATCTACTTTAGAAAGTGCATTTGATAATTGATCGAATACTTTCTCTGTATCACTCTCAAAATTGAAAAGCATTTCATCATTTTTTTGAAACCACTTCCAAAAATCATTTTCAACCGACGCATTTGCTTTTAAACCAAATATTGAAAGTAATCCCATAAGTATAAATTTAACTCCGTGCTTCATAATATCCTTGCCGTATAACGAATGACATGGATTCCCCCTACCGAGGATCTGCCACACTTATGTGGTACTTAAATGCATCGGAGGCACCATGTCTGATTATTCTTATTTCTGCGGTATCGACCTAGCTAAAAACCACTTTAGTCTTCATGCCGTAGACCAAAATGGTAAGGTCATACTTCATAAGCCAGTAACCCGCTCTAAACTACTGACTATAATAGCAAATATGCCACTCATGCGTATAGGCGTTGAAGCGTGTGGTGGTGCACATTATTGGGCAAGAACACTCAATAAACTGGGTCACGACACCCGCATTATGGCTGTTAAATACGTAATTCCTTATCGAACTAAGGGAAAGAACGACCTTAATGATGCTGTTGCTATCTGCGAAGCTGTTCAGCGACCATCCACTCGCTTTGTGCCCGTAAATCCCCCGAGCAACAAGCCATCTTATCGGTACATAGAATGAGAGAGCATTGGGTTCGTGAGCGCACCGCGCTTATGAATCGCATGCGTGCCCTACTCTCTGAATTCGGGTTGATCATTCCTGTTGGCCGCTCTTCGTTAATGAAACACGTTCCCTTAATGCTGGAAGACGCAGAAAATGAACTGCCACACCTTGCAAGAACGGTGATTGCCGATGCTTATCACCACCTTGGAGAATTGAATCAACGTATCGCCGATACTGAACAAGTCTTCGATTCTTTTGCTAAGGTCAGCGCTAATGTCCAACGAGTGATGAAAGTTCGAGGTATTGGGCCGCAAACCGCTACTGCGATACTTGCTTCGATAGGCAATGGTTCTCAATTTGATAAAAGCCGTGATTTTTCTGCTTGGCTAGGACTAGTACCAAAGCAATATTCCACAGGAGGAAAGCCTCCTTTCGGGCGGATAACCAAACACGGCGACAAATATTTGCGAACACTATTAGTTCACGGGGCAAGGACCGTGATTGCCAACCTTGGCGACAAGCAAGATAAGTTAAGTCAGTGGTGTCGAGGCGTTCTAGAGCGGAGAGGAATGAAACGAGCGATAGTGGCACTTGCCGCGAAGAACGCACGGATTATATGGTCGCTTTTACACAATCAAACCGAATATGAAAACTATGCTGCTTAAGTAGAAACCTAAGCAGCATAAAGAGTTAAACCCACCGGGTCATTGCAGACGCTAATGATGGAGATAGGTTAAGACCACTTGCGGAGAGCCTGTTAATGCGGCGGACGCACTAGATGTCATCTAACGAATAAGGCACCGCAGTCGCGCAAAGTCATCAGGGCCACGACGTATACGAATCGTCGATAAGTAGGCCGAATGTAGAGCGGCAGTCCAAAACCCATCAACATAAGTTTAGCGGATGTTTGACAACCGGGGGAATCCATGTGGCCGCATTAAGGAGTGGGTGACGCTTGGCTATACTTGAGCGAAGCGAAACTGCCAAGCATTACGAATCACTTTTAAATGCTTTGTTAGGCGAATATTCATTAAAATTACGCGACCTTGTTTTCTTTCAGTTTTTCAATAAACACTTGATTAACTTCATCAAAATCTCTTGGAGCTTGATAATCAAATGGATCTAACTCGTCATCATCGCCACTTTCAATAACATTGAATTCGTTAACATTAAAATTAAACCCTATTAAGGGTTGGCTTTTACTTTTGAAGTCTACCGTGAAGTGGCACATTCTTTCAATTAAAGTACATAGATAAATAATTCTTTCCAAAAACAGTAAAGATTGCTTTAAATATGTTTTTGCATATGTGTCAAAGGGATCGCTTGTAATAGCCGTAAATCTACCAGAATTATTCCCTAGGTAAGATCCTAATTTATTTACCAACCCAATATATTTTTCATAATCTGATTGAGGTATCCCCTCATTGAAGTCTTTAGGGTAGTTCTCAGAAATTCCTGATATTAAAGTAGAGCTTGATTCTAAAGCTTGAAATAACTCTCTGCATATTTCGTAATCCCCTTCCTGAGAATTTGGGTAAATTCTCTTATGAATTAAACGAAAATCTAAGTCTTGAATATCTTTTAAATTTTCCTGTGAATATTTAACAAACTCTTCAAGATGCTTATAATAATTAGAAAAATTATTCTGGAGTCCCGTAGCCTTTATTTGTTCTTTAGTCTGTTCAGAGCGATGATTAGCAGCAAGTAATGCAACAATTGGGATGATCATTGCCAGTATTCCTAAAGGAAAGCGAAATACAAATATAAAGTAATTAAATCCATTCGCAGACAAATCCCATACAAGCGATGTATTAAAAATAATGACTAAAGCTATTACTATTGCGAAAGTAAGCAGCGCAGATATTGCCCCCCATACAACTTGTAGGTGTAAAAAACTTTTTTGAGGGTCAAAATATTTGGATGTCATTTATTACTCATTAGTTATAACTTTTCGAAAAATACAGTATACAAAAGCGGATCACCGATTCGCCTAACGCCAAATTAAGGTGTGGACAACGCTAGCCACCTTACCTAAACCATTGTGCCATAAACACTAAACTAGCTTGAAGTGAGAGCGCCAAGCGTTGTGAATCACTCTTAAATTTCTTGTTATATGCCTATTTCAAGTGCTTACGAACCCTTTTAGCAAACAAATCTTTGAACTTAATTAGGTTATTAATATGCCATAGTTTAATCTCTGATAAATTACTTTCGTCTAATATTGAACCATCACGATAGACAGCCACTCTAGTAGCCCTCTTACCATCTATTGGTTCCCAAGAAAGCTCACTTCCAAATTCATCTTCAATTTCATCTTTGCTTTCGAGCAAATAGTTCAAGCACGACTCGTTTTGCTCAGCATTGCCAAAATCAATATAAAGTTCCGTACGTACTTTATTGCCTTGGCAAAAGTTTGCACCGTAATTTATACCAGTAATTCCAGAAGCAAATGCGTACCAGTTCTGAGGTTGACCAGCCTTAGCTGAGGTAAATTTATGCTCGCATCGAAGCTCATCGATCAACTCTTGGAAGTACTCACGATACTTTTCAGATTTGGCACTCGTTTTTTGAACAGACTTGTTCGAAGACTTGCTCTTTTGCCATTCGTTTGGAAATACTACAGGTTTTAGATTAAAAGCAGGCTTTGACTCGTCAATTTGAATAACCTCAACAACAACTGCAAAGAATTGCGTCTGACTATCAGTTCGGTGATTCAACCAGTCTAGAGCTTGACGGTGCTCTTCACGAATTGTTTCAGCAACCCAAATGACGAACGAAGCGTCGAACCCAGCCGAATATGTAAGTAACTTACCTAGGTGGTCATGGTCAGTTTGAGAAAACTGATTTTCAATAATGACGTTTTCGGCTGACCCAAGATCCTTGGCTAAGATATCAAGAGAAAAATTCCCGACGCTCGCTTCCTCTTGAACTAGCTCAAGCTCCAAACCTACAGCATTTCCCAATTCTTCGATGTTTTCCGCTAGCCAAGGTGTAAAATCTTGCGCTTCATGTGCCCAAATACTTCGTAATGGGACTTTCTTCAACTCACCAAACATACGTACTTCCTATTTTCTCTGAATGGCATATAACAGCTATATTAGACAGAATAATTCTGTATTTTGTCCCTGAAACAATTCTGTCTAGTAATCTAAACAGTTCAGGCTCTGTCTAATAACCCATTTAATAACAGAACCTTACCTGATTACTGCTTTATCAAACATGACGAAAAGCAGAAATTTTCTATATAGTTCCAGTAAAATGCAGAAAACACCTCAATGTGTGAGTTAGTCGTTACCTTATTCGGTGATTTACTGACCAAACCTAGGCAGTTTTGACCTAAGTCTTTGGGTTGGATGATGATTGAACCGCAGTTCAGGCAATGAATTGACACATATTGGGGGCTATACACTCAAACAAAAACGCCGACATGATTGTCGGCGTCTACGCTATAGGTATGGATGAATGTGAGGTAGTAACTACTTCGCCATGGTACTCAAAAACTCGGCTTCGAATTCTTCATCGGCTTCTCGGGTTAGGCATTCCACCAGCCATTCGATGCTTTCATGATCTAGGTTACTGTTCACCACGAACGCTTGTTTCACGCCAAACTCACCAAGCTTGGCTGAACCGTAGTTCTTGAACGATTTATTGCCGTGATAATGGAGTGATTTAACCGCCTCTGCGTTGGGTTCAGGTAATTCATCCAGTGTGTTGGCAAGCTGAATCACCAACTCCATAGGATTCTTAGATGACGAGATACGATACAAAAATCCGCCCTCGACTTTCTGCCTAACCCAGTAATCAAAGCTGCTGCAATCCATCACCTTATCACTGACCAGTGCCGCTTCGCTGCGATAAGCGCATGCCTCTAACATCACAGGTGTGTGTTTGAACTCTGGCTGCCCTGAATTGGAATCAGTGTTAGGTAAAATCAAGTCACACGGCTTGCTGTCTTTGGCCGTGGTGCCGTTCCAGTGGATCGGCATAAACACCTGCTCTTTACGCATCTCTTGGGTTAATACCAAGCGCGCTTGAGATTCACCTTGAGCACTTTTCACTTTAACAACCTGGTTGGTTTGATTTGTGCTCGTTTCCAATCCAAATTTCTTGGCGGTTTCAGGGTGAACAGCAATGAACGGTTCGGGAGTGTGGTCTCCAAGTGATGAGGCAAGCCCTGTTCTACTCATGGTGTGCCATTGATCGCGCACTCGTCCGCTGTTCATTATAAGCGGATAATCTGGTGACGATGTCGTTAATGGTAAAGCATGTTCAACCGCAACGAACTGGGCTTTTCCTGACTTAGTGAAAAACTCGCCATCAGTGAACATTCGTTTATTTACGATATCTTGCTGTAATTCTAGTACGGGCCATTGCTGGGGTTTTAGCTCGCTATAACTTTTGTCGTCCAATTTGGTTAGACCTATTAAACACAGGTCTCGCGTTTTACCGTCAGTATTATCAAGACCCGTCATTTGACAGTATTCTTCAAATATCTGCCCTTCATGACGATAATCAAAGGCATGTTTATGACCCATTTTCTGCGCCACTTCTTTAATCATCCACCAATCAGGTTTAGCTTCACCCGGGCTTGGCAATATGCGGCGCTGCCTTGATATACGACGCTCGGAGTTGGTCACGGTGCCCGACTTCTCGCTCCACCCTTGCGCGGGCAGCACTACATCAGCCAAACGAGTGGTTTCAGTATCGGCAATGCAATCTGACACCACCACAAATGGACAGTTTTCTAGCGCTGCTTTCACTCTCGCACTGTCTGGAAGGCTCACCACAGGGTTGGTCGCCATAATCCACACCGCTTTGATCTTGCCTTCAAGCATGTCGTCAAACAACTCGACGGCTTTCAAACCGGGCTTGGTTGCTAAGTTATCGGTTTGCCAAAAGTTACTCACCGTTTGGTGTGATTCCTCACTCCCAAACTCAAAGTGCGCCGCTAGCGTATTCGCTAAACCACCCACTTCGCGACCGCCCATTGCGTTGGGTTGCCCGGTCACAGAGAAAGGCCCCATACCTGCTTGTCCGATTTTTCCGGTGGCTAAATGGCAATTGATGATGGCATTCACCTTATCGCAGCCTTGGCTCGACTGATTCACGCCCTGAGAATAGATAGTGATTACTTTTTTGTTTGATGCGAACGCGCGATAGAAGCGCTCAACCTCTTGTTCCGCTAACCCGGTCAATTGGCTGACGCTTTGCTCTGAATTGATGTTTGAATCAGCGTGGTAAACATACTTCTTTGCTGACTCAATCGCTTGTTGGAAGCCTTCTGTATGTTTGCTTATATAGGCCTCATCAAGTACGTCATTATCGGCTAGGTATGAAAGTAACCCGTTAAACAAGGCCACGTCAGAGCCCGATTCAATCGCTAAATGCTGATCTGCTATTTCACATGTGTCGGTATAACGAGGATCTATGACGATCACTTCCAGTTTGGTATTCGCTTGCTTAGCCGCTCTTAACCTTTGAAAAAGAACCGGATGACACCATGATAAGTTTGAGCCAGTAATCACGACCAAGTCGGTTTGCTCTAAATCTTCATAGCAAATAGGCACCGTGTCGCTACCAAATGCACGCTTGTGTCCAACAACGCTCGATGCCATGCAAAGCCTTGAGTTACTGTCAATGTTTCCGCTACCAATAAAACCTTTCATCAGCTTATTAGCAACGTAATAGTCTTCTGTTAACAGTTGACCAGAGACATAGAACGCAACTGAATCAGGGCCGAACTCTTCAATGGTTTGGTTAAACCTATCAGCGACCAATTGAGTGGCGTCATCCCATGCGAGTTCATGTTTTTGTTGATTCTGAATATGAGTAGGCTGAGTAAGACGACCTAAAGGCGTTACGGTTTCACCTAGAGCAATGCCTTTAGTACATAACTTTCCATAATTCGACGGGTGTTCTTTATCACCGCGCACTTCAAGCTTACCTAATGCAGTGGGCCTCGCTTCTATTCCGCAGCCAACACCACAATAGGCACATGTCGATTTTATCCAACCACTGTTTGAATCACTCATCCGTTTCTCGCTCAATTATCCATAATTGTATTTATTTAGATCAAGCAAATAACACGCCATTAAACCAAAGAATCGCAAGCACAACAAAAACCAAATAAAAACAACAGCTTAATAAAACAAAAATAATTAAAACTCAGTTCCCAATGAATGCTTGATATAAAAAACTTATTTTTTGCACCATCTTGCAGAAAGTTGCACCACAAACGCTCATTTCCATAAATTTAACAAAAAAATTACATACCACTTTAGGGGTAATTGCGTGCCCCCTGAAAATCTTAATCGATTGAAAAGTATTAATTAAATTTTATTTATTTTGCTAAATTATAATTTGGCATCCTCCTTGCTCCACTAGAAACCAAGAGTTAGAAAAACAATTTTTGTTTTCTTGATAATGATGAATTGAGTGGAATCTCAACCCGGTATTCATTTGTTAACCATTAGAAGTTAAACGCTATAAACGTTAACGCTATAAACAATGAAGCCGAGAATAAGGAATGGATTATGAGCAAGAAGAAGATCGTCGTCGTTGGTAACGGTATGGTTGGACACAAATTTATCGACAACATATTGCAGTCAGAAAGTGATGAGTTTGATGTGATTACTTTCAGCGAAGAACCTAGGTTGGCCTACGACCGAGTTCAGCTTACAGCTTACTTCAAGCGCGGAAATGCCGAAGATTTGGCATTAACCAGCGAAGAGTATTACCAAAGCAATGGCGTTAATTACCTTCTCAACGCGAGAGTCGCTCAACTGGATACTGAAAATAAGTGCGTTGTGACTGAATCAGGACATACCGAGAGTTATGACACATTGATTCTAGCGACCGGTTCATTCCCTTTTGTTCCCCCTATTCCCGGTAACGACCAAGAACACTGCCACGTTTATCGCACCATCGAAGATTTAGACGCCATTGAATTATCAAGCAAAGGCAGTAAATCGGGCGTAGTGATTGGTGGTGGTCTGCTTGGCTTAGAAGCGGCAAACGCAGTCAAAAACCTTGGCTTGGAAACCCATGTTGTAGAGTTCGCGCCTCGCCTAATGGCCGTTCAATTAGATGACGGTGGCGGTGCGCTTTTACGCAGAAAAATTGAAGACCTTGGCGTCCAAGTTCACACCGAGAAGGCAACCTCTGAGATAGTCGCGGGTGAGAGTGCTCGCTACCGTATGAACTTTGCCGACGGCACTCATCTCGAAACCGATATGATTGTGTTCTCTGCGGGTATTCGCCCTCAAGATGCCCTAGCTCGTAGCTCTGATATTGCCATTGGTGAACGTGGCGGCATCGTGATTAACGATCATTGCCAAACCAACATCGACAACGTGTACGCGATTGGTGAATGTGCGCTATGGGACAACAAGATCTTTGGCTTAGTGGCACCCGGTTATTCGATGGCGAAAGTCGCGGCTGCGCATATCTTATCGGACGGAACGAGCGACGCTGCGTTTACTGGTGCCGACATGAGCACCAAGCTCAAACTGCTTGGTGTTGATGTAGCCAGTATTGGCGAAGTACACGGCCAAACAGAAGGTGCTCAATCGTATACTTATAACGACGAAATCGAGCAAGTTTACAAGCGCCTTATCATCTCAGCTGACGGTAAAAAGATTGTTGGTGCAGTATTGGTGGGCGACGCCGAGGCTTACGGGTCACTACTGCAAATCAAACAAAATGATATGCCTCTTCCTGAAAATCCATCCGTGCTTATTCTGCCAAACCTCGCGGACGATTCTGGCTCAGCAATGGGCGTTGAAGCTCTGCCTGATAGCGCCGTGATTTGTTCGTGTTTTGATGTGACCAAAGGCGATATCAAAGACGCCGTATCTGCAGGCTGCACCACTATGGCTGCATTAAAAGAAACAACCAATGCTTCAACGGGTTGTGGTGGTTGTTCTGCGCTTGCTAAACAAGTTTTAGACAGTGAACTAAGCAACCTTGGTGTGGAAGTCTCAAACGATATCTGTGAGCACTTTGCGTATTCTCGTCAAGAACTTACCGACATTATCCGCGTCAACAAAATCAAGACATTCGATGAGCTATTGGATTCTCATGGCAATGGATTAGGCTGTACCGTCTGTAAGCCTGCTGTCGGTTCTATTCTGGCTTCTTACTGGAATGATTACATCCTCGAAGATCAGCACATTGAACTGCAAGACACCAACGATATCTACCTCGGCAACATGCAAAAAGACGGCACTTATTCAGTTGTGCCACGTATTGCAGGCGGTGAAATCACACCTGACAAATTGATCGTGCTTGGCGAGGTCGCGAAAGAGTTCGACCTTTACACCAAAATCACCGGTGGTCAGCGTGTCGATTTGTTTGGTGCACAGCTTAACGAACTGCCTATCATCTGGAAAAAGCTGATTGATGCAGGTTTCGAAACAGGCCACGCCTACGGTAAGTCGGTTCGTACTGTTAAGTCGTGTGTGGGTAGCACTTGGTGCCGATATGGTATCGACGACAGCGTAGGCTTAGCGATTCGACTAGAGAACCGCTACAAAGGGCTACGCTCGCCACATAAAACCAAGTTTGCAGTTTCTGGCTGTACTCGTGAATGTGCAGAAGCGCAATCGAAAGACTTCGGCATTATCGCGACCGACAAAGGTTGGAACCTCTACATCTGTGGTAACGGCGGTATGCGCCCTCGCCATGGTGACCTTTTTGCTACCGACCTTGATGAAACCACCCTGCTGCAATACATCGACCGCATTCTGATGTTCTACACACGAACCGCGGATCGTCTACAGCGTACATCGGTATGGATGGAAAACCTTGAAGGCGGCATTGAATATCTCAAGCAAGTCGTGATTGAAGACAAGCTCAATGTTGCTGAAGAACTTGAGGCCGATATCGCCCTCAACATCGAAAAATACCAGTGTGAATGGAAAACCACCATCGAAAACCCTGAAAAGATGAAACGCTTCCAGCACTACATCAACAGTGAAGAGATGGACACTAGCCTGTCATTCATTAAAGAACGAGAGCAGCGTTTTCCTAAGCCGAGCTTGAGCTCTTCTTCAGATTCACAACGCGATGAAATACTAACCAACGCAGACCAAATCGAAGTCACGGAAGTTTCGTAAGCCGAATTGCTGGTGAGTGAATCAGTGACAACTCAACCCAATATCGATAGTCGACAGTGGCGCAGCCCAAGAAAACCGCTGTCGGCTATCACCCTAATTGAATTGATTATTAGTTTTATGTTTTGACTAGGAGAAAGTCATGGAAAATTGGACAACCGTATGTAGCACCCGGGACTTAACCCCAAATGGTGGAATTTGCGCCAAAGTAGACGATAACCAAGTGGCTATTTTTTACTGCAAGCGCAGCGACACGCTTTATGGGCTCTCTAATTACGACCCTGTCGGCAAAGCGAATGTTATGTCACGTGGTATCATTGGTTCATTAAGCGGTGAGCCTTACGTAGCCTCGCCCTTATACAAGCAGCATTACCACTTAGAAACTGGCGCGTGCCTTGAACAACCCGATCTCAAGCTCGTGAAATTTGAAGTTCGCAAGCAAGGAGAGCAAGTACAGGTTCTCGCACCGCTTGCTATCGCCAGTTAACTAATCGCCGACATCATCATATAAACGCTTTATCAGCGTAAGCAATTTCGGCACAGGGTTTAGCCACATTAATGCGTTCGAATTTCGGAAGTAACGCACGAGCTAAAGCCGGGTAATTTTCCAGATTTAAAGGATTTAAACCATGGATAACACAAAATTTTCGCTGCTTTCATTTACGGGTAAGATGAAAACCTTACACCTAAGTTGGATGGCCTTTTTTATCACCTTTGTTGTGTGGTTCAACTTTGCCCCACTACTGCAAATGGTAAAAACCTCGCTTGGCCTTTCCACCGAAGAGATCAAAACACTGCTGATCCTCAACGTTGCGTTAACCATTCCTGCTCGTGTCGCAGTGGGTATGTTAACCGACAGATACGGCCCAAGATTGGTCTACTCGTCGCTACTCGCAATCTGTTCAATCCCTTGTTTTATGTTTGCGATGGCAGACTCTTTCATTCAAGCGGCTATTGCACGTTTCCTACTTGGCTTCATTGGCGCTGGCTTCGTCGTTGGTATTCGCCTTGTGTCTGAGTGGTTCCCACACAATGAACTGGGTACCGCAGAAGGTATTTACGGCGGTTGGGGTAACTTCGGTTCAGCAGCGGCAGCATTCACGCTTCCAACTCTGGCTCTAGCATTTGGTGGCGAAGACGGTTGGCGTTATGCGGTCGGTATTACTGGCCTTATGAGCTTAGCGTTCTCTTTTGTCTTCTACAAAAACGTAACGGATACACCAAAAGGTTCGACTTACTTCAAGCCTGCTCAAGTAACAGCGATGGAAGTAACATCAAAGGGTGACTTTTTCTTCTTACTTATTATGAAGATCCCGATGTATGCCGCTTTAGCGCTACTGACATGGAAGCTATCGCCAACCAACATCAACATGCTGTCTGACATGGCGGTTTACTCTGTGTATGCAGGTTTAGCTGCGCTTTACGTGTACGAAGTGTCGCAAGTTTGGAAAGTGAACAAAAACGTATTTAAAGAAGAAGTGCCAGAGATTCACCAGTACAAATTCAAGCAAGTTGCGGTACTTAACGTACTGTACTTCGCGACATTTGGTTCTGAACTGGCTGTTGTTTCTATGCTGCCACTGTTCTTCTCTGAAACCTTTGAATTAACACCGGTTCTTGCAGGTATGGTTGCATCGGCTTATGCCTTTATGAACCTAATGTCTCGCCCTGGTGGTGGTTGGATTTCAGATAAATTCGGTCGTAAACCAACACTGCTTATTCTAACGATTGGTCTTGCTGTGGGCTACTTCGCAATGGGTCAAGTAGACAGCACATGGCCTGTATGGCTAGCCGTTGTAGCAGCCATGGCGTGTTCTTTCTTCGTTCAAGCGGGTGAAGGTGCGGTATTTGCGACAGTTCCTCTAATCAAACGACGCATGACAGGTCAGATTGCGGGTATGACTGGAGCTTACGGCAACGTGGGTGCGGTAGTTTACCTAACAGTGCTGTCTTTCGTGAGCTACCAAACCTTCTTCTTAGTGATTGCTGCGACCGCCATACTTGGCTTTGTGACTCTACTATTCATGGAAGAGCCTAACGGTCAAATTGCCGAAGTGAACGACGATGGCAGTGTCACGCTGATTAATGTTTCAAACTAGTCTCAGTACTATGAAGCATTGATATTATTGAATCGGGAGAAGCACCTTAGCAGATACATCAACGCTAGGTGCTTCGTTCAAAGGCTCTAAGTTCACTAGAGCTTTTGTTCTTTCTCAGATGTGCTCTCAAGCAGATGAGAAAACGGCCAGTTAAGAAGACGGCAGTTAAGAAGAAGACCAGTTATGACAATTTCATTCAGCCAAGGACAAGTCACCACGCCAGAGTCAAACAACCAAATGACGCTGAAGTTTGGTGGTTATTCGAATAAAGGCGTACGTGATGAAAACCAAGACGCCATCATTGTAAAACACCCTAAAACTCGCGCTGAGCAAGAGCTAAAAGGCAGTGTTGCTTGCATTGCAGACGGCGCAAGTTGCAGTGAGCACGGCCAAAAAGCCAGTCACACCAGCGTGATGCAGTTTATTGATGACTACTACGCCACTCCAAAAAGCTGGAGCATTCAGCGCTCGGCGCAAAAGGTCTTAACCTCGCTCAATTCTTGGCTCTTCAACACGTCTGTTTCTAATATTCATCCCGCACAACAAGTGAACCACAATGCGCTCGTTTCGACTTTTAGCAGCGTGATATTAAAATCCAACACCGCACATATATTCCACGTTGGCGACAGCCGTATCTACTTATTAAGAGATGGAGAATTACGCCAACTGACACGTGACCACACTCGTAAGAACATGGGGCAGAAACATTACCTAACTCGAGCTTTGGGTATGGATAATCAGCTCAACGTTGACTATCAAACGCTTCCTATTAAGAAAGACGACTGCTTTATCCTGACATCTGATGGCGTACACGAGTTTGTCTCGCCCAACACATTCAAGGATCACATCGACAAACCAGGAGCGGATTTCGAATACGCGGCACAAACGATCTGCAATGCCGCTTTAGGCTACAATAGTTCCGATAACGTGAGCTGCTTGATTGTGCAGGTCAGTCACCTTCCTAAACCATCACTTATTGAATTCCATGAAAAGCTTGCCAAGCGCGCTATCCCACCCGCTTTAAAGCTTGGGCAAAGCATCGACAACTATATGGTACTTGAAGTGTTGTATGCAGGTTCAAGAAGCCATGTATACCGTGTGATGCAGAAAGAGACACAAACCGAATTCGTCTTGAAAGTACCGTCGGTTCAATACCACGATAGCCCCGCACAATTGAGCACCTTTTTTAACGAACAATGGGCAGGAATCCTGCTAAACAACAAGAAAGTAATGAAGGTCTACCCAACGCCAGAACACTCGCAATTCCTATATCAAATCTGCGAATGGGTAGAAGGCATCACGCTGAGACAGTGGATGTACGACAATCCAAAACCTTCACTCAAACAGGTGCGCGATATACTCGATAAAATCACACAAGGTATCCGAGTGCTACAACGTGCGGATATGGTGCACAGAGACTTAAAACCTGAAAACATCATGATTCAACGTGATGGCGAGATTAAAATCATCGACCTTGGAGCTGTGTTAGTAAGAGGAATTGAAGAAGGAAGTAAATCAGAGCAAGACTCAGTACCGTTGGGTGCCGTTAATTACATTGCACCGGAAACCATAAAGCACAATACCGCGACCACAAGTTCGGATCTGTTCTCTATCGCGGTCATCGGGTATGAAATGCTCACAGGCGAACTGCCCTATCCTGAGATGTCTGCACAATCGCTCAAGCAATCTCGTCACCATCAATGGGAATACCAACCGCTGACTCAAAAGCGCACTGACATACCAGCTTGGGTTGATTTGGTTTTGCAAAAAGCCTGTGCCGAATCACCAAGCGAACGCCATCAAGTGTTAGGGGATTTTGTGGCCGACCTTTACACACCTAACCAAAGCTTGGTGAAAAGCAAAGCCAAGCAACCTTTGATAAACCGAAATCCAATCCAGTTTTGGAAAGTGTTGGCTTTGTTGCTCGGCATTGTTGCGGTCGTAGAACTGGGTTTATTGTTAAACCCAAGCTAGATACGTTTACGAATTAGCCTAATCTAACCTAGCTTAATCTAAACAAAACGAGTCTAGTCTAGTCTCGTATAAACTAATGGCACTTAGCCTCGCCTAACTAAGCTTCTTGGCACTAACTCAATACCCGCTTGGTAACGTTTAGCTGAAGCATTCAAAGCAAGAGCAAAGGCACTATCCGCAATCACTTCAAACTGTTGCGGAAGTGAATGGACCTTAAAAGGCAAGAAATCGAGCAGTCGGTTATCACCAAAAGTCGCCAACTTCACCTGATTAACTAATTCCGGTTTTTCAACCATCACATCCAGTACACCTTCTAGTAAGGTGTAAGACATAGTGACAATCGCATCAGGAACCGTGCCTTTAGCTATCCACTCTTCAAAAACCGCACGCCCAGACTCTCTGTCAAAGTGTTCACCATAGCCCACAATTGTAGATTTGCTTTCTGAGAGTCCAACTTGCTGAGCATACGCTTTGTTGGCTGCTTCAAAACCCAGTTGGCGTTCACGTGAGATATTTAGGTCTGGCAATGCACCTATCAAGCCAACGCTATGAATACTTTCATCGAGAATCGAATGGGTCAGCTCAAACGCAGCTTCGAAATCTTCACTGATCACACAAGCAAAATGCTCGTCATCCAACGGACGGTCAATCGCAATTACGGGTGTGCCTGAATTTTGCAGCTTCAAGTAGAACTCATTGGCGTCTGGCATTGAGCTCGCCACCAACAACGCATCAATACGACGACTCACCAAAGCTTCCGCTACTTTGCGTTCGGTTTCAGCATCATCATCAGAACAACCAATCAGTATTTGATAGCCCACTTTACGTGAGTTCTGCTCTATCAGTTTTGCTAAACGCGCGTAACTGCTGTTTTCCAGGTCAGGAATAATCAAACCAAATGAACGGCTATTGCCAGCGCGCAATGACGAAGCAGCATGGTCTGGTCGGTAGTTATACTCTTCCACAACCGCCATGACTTTCTGCTGAGTCTTTTCACTGATTCTGTATTTCTGCGCCTTGCCGTTGATGACATAACTGGCTGTGGTTTTCGATACTCCAGCCAATTTAGCAATTTCATCAAGTGTCATATGGGTGACCTGTATTTTGTGCGTAGGATCATATAACCAATGATCTGATCCTCGGATTAGTTGAATTATATGCTGAATCGATTCAGTATAAAAGCTGAAAGGATTCAGCAAAATCTGAAAAGTGACTTCAATCATCCTTTTGAATGGATTGAGCGTCATTTGTTGTGATTCAACTTCTCGTTATTAACGAAACTGAAATTACAACACGCAGCAAAACTATTTTGAATATCAAAATCGGCTTTGCTGAATTTTTTTACACTGAATGCTGAACCGATTCAGCAAGCATAAGGCAACGAGTTAAACTCCATAAATCTTGCTCTAGACTGAATCGTAGCGATACACAAATTCTCAAGCGATACGCTAAAGAGGCACCATGCTTAAATTATCAAAATCTGACATCACTCTTGGTCAAACGGCCGATGACAAATTCAAAGCTATCCAGAACATTGCTGGCGACCTAACCGCGAAAGGCTTAGTTGACTCTGGTTACGTTGAAGGAATGCTGAACCGTGAAAACCAGAACTCAACGTTCCTAGGTAACGGCATCGCGATTCCTCACGGAACCACTGACACTCGTGGCCTAGTGAAAGAGACAGGCGTTGCGGTACACCACTTCCCTGAAGGTATTGATTGGGCAGACGGTAACCGTGTTTACGTAGCAATTGGTATTGCGGCGAAATCAGACGAGCACTTAGGCATTCTTAAGCAACTGACCAAAGTGCTAGCGGCTGACGGTGTTGAAGATAAATTAAAGCAAGCGAAATCAGAAGACGAAATCATCGCCCTACTTAACGGCGAAGTTCAGCTAGAAGCCGACCTAGATGCTTCTTTGGTTCAGCTACTGTTTCCTGCAAGCGACATGGTTCAAATGTCGGCAGTTGCAGGCGGCCTACTGAAAAATACAGGCTGTACTGACAACGCATTCGTTGCCGACCTAGTAACAAAAACACCGACTCACCTAGGCCAAGGCCTTTGGTTGTTGGGCAGCGATAAAGGCGTAACTCGCACTGGCGTATCGTTTGTTTCAACCGCAAACCATTGTGAATACGAAGGCACACCAGTTAAAGCGTTAGTAGCATTCGCCGCTTGTAACAGCGCGCACCAATCTATTCTGGCAAACCTAAGCAAGATGGTTTTCGAAGGTAAACAGAAACAACTGTTAACCGCTGATATTGCACAAGTGATTGGTCTTCTAAAAGGTGAAGCGGTTTCTACAGCTTCTCAAGACGATGACAACTGCGCAGTATTCAAAATCAAAAACGCACACGGCCTACACGCTCGTCCGGGCGCAATGCTAGTCGCTGAAGCGAAGAAATTCGAATCAACAATCCGCGTTTCAAACCTAGATGGTGACGGAAAAGAAGTGAACGCGAAAAGCTTGATGAAAGTCATCGCGCTTGGCGTTAAACACGGCCACCAGCTTCAATTTGTTGCTGAAGGTGATGATGCAGCACAAGCACTTGAATCGATTGGCAAAGCTATCGCTTCAGGCCTTGGCGAAGGTTAAGGAATCGATATGTCTGATAAACAAATCAAAGCCGTTACCGTTACGCTAAACCCTGCTCTCGACCTAACTGGCGCTATCGACGCACTTAACGTGGGTTCAGTGAGCCTAGTTAACAAAGGCTCTCTGCATGCAGCAGGCAAAGGTGTAAACGTAGCAAAAGTGCTTTCAGAGCTTGGCGCGAAAGTGACCGTAACAGGTTTTCTTGGCCGCAATAACGAAGAAGCCTTCTGCCACCTGTTTGAACAGATGGGCGCAACTGACCGCTTTATCCGTGTCGACGGTGCAACCCGCATCAACGTGAAATTGGTAGAGAACTCAGGCCAAGTAAGCGACATCAACTTCCCAGGTGTTCCTGTTAATGCTGACGCTATCAAAGCGTTTGAAGAAACCTTGTTAGAGCTTGCTGAAACACACGATTACTTCGTGATTGCAGGCAGCTTGCCACAAGGCGTATCGCCAGATCTTTGCGCTTCTTGGGTACAACGCTTGCGTGACCTAGGTAAAAAAGTGTTGTTCGACAGCAGCCGTGACGCACTTAAAGCCGGTATCAATGCACAACCTTGGTTGATTAAACCAAACGATGAAGAGCTTTCTCAGCTGTTCAATGCCGAACTGACAACACGTGACCAATGCCAACACGCAGGCCAAGCCCTGAGTGAAAAAGGCATCGATAACATCGTGGTATCACTTGGCGCAGAAGGCGTGATGTGGCTAAACCAAGGTGAATGGTTACATGCTCAACCGCCGCGTATGCAAGTGGTAAGCACTGTAGGCGCAGGTGACACCTTAGTTGCTGGCCTATGTTGGGGTCACATGCAACAGATGCCAAAACCAGAACTTATTAAATTCGCAACCGCCCTATCTGCTCTAGCAGTTTCACAGGTAGGCGTGGGCATCACCAGCCAACAAGAGCTGGATTCAGTACTACAAAATATCCAATTACAGTCGCTTAGTGCTCCAACTAGCCAGTTAGACACAAGCAAATAGGACAAAAGGTTTATTATGAATATTACCATTATCACAGCTTGCCCTAGTGGCGTAGCAAACAGCATCATCGCCGCAGGCTTGTTAGAGCAAGCGACAAAAGCACTGGGTTGGAACGCCACTATTGAATGTCAATCAAGCGTGCTACCTGACTCAACCGTATCGCAAGACACTATCGACAGTAGCGACGTTGTGGTTATCGCAGCCAATACCAACGTTGATAAAGCGCGCTTTGTCGGCAAGAAAGTGTACCAAGCGGCTATCTCTGAATGCACAGCTGATGCAAAAGCATTTCTAGAGAAAGCGGTAGCACAAGCAACGGTATTAGACGCTTCTCAAGTTGAGACTACAGTGGAAGTGACTGGCACCTCAGTAAACTCTTCTACAACAGCAAGCACAGGCAGCAAAAAGATCGTAGCGATTACCGCTTGCCCGACTGGTGTTGCACACACCTTTATGGCCGCTGAAGCGCTTGAAGCAGAAGGCAAACGCCTAGGTCACCAAATTAAAGTGGAAACTCGCGGCTCTGTAGGTGCGAAGAACCAACTGACAGACCAAGAAATCGCCGACGCTGACCTTGTTATCATCGCGGCAGACATCGATGTTCCTCTGGATCGTTTTAACGGCAAAGCGCTATACAAAACGACAACGGGTCCTGCGCTTAAGAAAACAAAGCAAGAGATGGAAAAAGCGTTCGCAGAAGCTAAACCATACCAACACACTGCGTCTTCAAATTCAGCACCTGCTGACGAGAAGAAAGGCGTGTACAAACATCTAATGACGGGTGTTTCTCACATGCTTCCAGTGGTCGTTGCAGGTGGTTTGATCATCGCACTCTCTTTCGTATTCGGTATTGAAGCGTTTAAAGAAGAAGGCACACTCGCAGCAGCATTGATGACTATCGGTGGTGGTTCTGCATTCGCACTGATGATTCCTGTTCTTGCTGGTTTCATTGCATTCTCAATTGCTGACCGTCCGGGTCTGGCTCCAGGTCTAATCGGCGGTATGCTGGCGAGCTCAACGGGCGCAGGTTTCCTAGGTGGTATCGCAGCAGGTTTCATTGCGGGTTACGCAGCGAAATTCATTGCCGACAAGGTTCAACTTCCACAATCCATGGAAGCCCTCAAGCCAATCCTGATCATTCCGTTTATCGCGAGTTTGTTCACTGGTCTTGTGATGGTTTACATCGTGGGTGGCCCTGTTTCTGGCGTGATGAGCGCAATGACAACTTTCCTAAACAACATGGGAACGTCTAACGCGATTCTTCTGGGTGTGATTCTAGGCGCAATGATGTGTTTCGACCTTGGTGGCCCAGTAAACAAAGCCGCTTACACATTTGGTGTTGGTCTACTGGCTTCGCAAACTTACGCACCAATGGCAGCAATCATGGCAGCAGGTATGGTTCCAGCTCTAGGTATGGGCCTTGCAACTTTCCTAGTGAAAGACAAGTTTGAAGCAGGCGAGCGTGAAGCAGGTAAAGCATCATTCGTTCTTGGCCTATGTTTCATCTCTGAAGGTGCAATACCATTCGCAGCGAAAGATCCAATGCGTGTTATCCCAGCTTGTATGGCAGGTGGTGCACTAACTGGCGCACTATCAATGATGTTTGGCGCACAGCTAATGGCTCCACACGGCGGCTTGTTCGTACTACTGATTCCTGGTGCTATCTCTCCGGTTCTTATGTACCTAGTGGCGATTGCAGCAGGTACGGCAGTAACAGGCTTCGGTTACGCAGCTCTTAAAAAGATGAGCAGCGATAAAGTGACAGCAGAGGCTTAATCCCCCTACTCTGTTTAACGGCTAAACCCGTCGAACAGAGGCTCTGATAAACTGTTCCTTGGTAAAACAGCTCCTTGAAATAATAAAAAGGCTCCTCATTTGAGGAGCCTTTTTATTATTCGCTGTCTTGCGTGGTTAAAATGGGTAACTGAAAAGAGAACGTCACGCCTTCCACATCATCCGTGTCGATCTGGCGAATCATCTCTACCAAATAACCTTGCACATCTAACTTCAAACCTTGTTGCTCAACCGCCTTAAACAGAGCTTCTAAGGCTGTGCTGTACGCCACATCCGAAACGAGATAGACCTCACAACACAAGTAGTATCCTTCGGGAATCACCCTATCATAACGCTCTTTGGCCACATGCCAGTTCCCAATTTCAGCGTCGATATCGCCCCAAGAGTTTCTCATTTGCTTGATCGGTAAGGTACTCATCAAGTGTGTCGATTTTTGGCCATATAACTCAAACACCGTGTCCCAATCAGGGTCATCCAATTTGATCTTTTTCATACCCCGCTCTGGATACCAAACCAACTCTGTTGGCATAGATTGCACGAGTTCTTTTTCTATTGATGACTGTAAACCTGGATGCGCGAGTTGTTGAATGAAATCCGCGGTCTCCTTAGGTGTTGCTTGAGAACCTAATTTTCGAACTTGTTTTGCGGTAACACCGAGCTCACGCTTCAATGCCTTTCCTAAAGATTGAGATGATGAAAAGCCGCAATATTGAGCAATTTCAATGACACTCCACGGTTCATCATTAAGTAGCAAGCCGACCGCGACTTGTAATCGAACACGACTTAGATACTGACCCGGTGTTTCATTAAACAACTCCGTAAACTGACGATGAAAGTGGTATGGCGAAATTGCGCTCTCGGTCGCTATATCTTCCCACGTACGGCGTTCAGCCCAGTCTTGATGCATCAACCTCAGTGCATGCGTAAAGCGTTTCTGAAGATGCTCGGGCAAAGATTCAATCAATGCAATCTCTGGCACCAGTTTAAAAGCTGGCACCAAATGCAAAGCAGGTTTGTTTTCTTGCGTCATACAGTCTTGGGTCTCAGGTACATTGGCTTTAGCCTTACTGTCGGATAGCTTTAATAAATCAGATGGCTTCAATGAATCGGATGTCTTCAATAGATCAGGTAGCTTGGTTTCACTATCGTCTTTGTCCTTTATAAAATCAATCACGAGCGATCCAAAGTGAGTTCTTCTAGTGGATCTTTTACGCGTAACTCTTGTTCGACTAAATCTTTTTGACCTAAGTCTTTTTCATCTAGTTCTTTTTCAACCAACGGCGGCTTGCGACAAAACAAACCAAGCAGCACAGGAATCAAAATCAGAGTCACCGCAGTAGCAAACAACTCACCAAACACCAAAGATACTGCCGCTGGTTTCAAGTATTGCGCCTGTTCTGCGGTTTCGCTTAGCAATGGCAACAATCCACACACAGTGGTAATGGTGGTTAAGAAAATTGCCCTTAAACGGCTAGTACCCGCAATGACTAACGCTTGCTGTAACGGTACGCCTTGGCGATATTCACTATTAAAGCGCGTGATCAACACCAGCGAGTCGTTAATCACGATACCTGTCATAGCCATCATGCCGAACATCGAAAGAATGCTTATGGGTAAATCCATTAAGTAGTGACCAAAAATCGCGCCTGCAAAACCAAACGGTATCACCGCCATGATGATCATCGGTTGCCAATAGGACTTCAAGGGCACCGCCAACAAAATGTAGATCATGATGAGCGTTAGAATCATCGTTGATTTGAAGCCGTTCGACACTTCACCTATCTCTTCAAATTCGCCGCCCGCTTTTATCGTCACACTTGGAAACTGTAAGTGCAGAGATTCAATCGTATCTTCGAGTTGCTCACGTGTTTTCTCTGGTGATTGGAGGTCTCGATTCTGCTTCCAATACAGGTTGATCACTTGTTCTCGGTCGCGGCGGTAAACCACTTGCGGTTCTTGCTCATGACGAAACTCAGCAATATCACCCATCATCACGCTTCCGCCATTAGGTAACATGATAATTGCCTGTTGTAGCTGAGCTAAGGTTCTGCGCTCATCTCTTGAGTATTGCAGCAACACCTTGGTCTCTTGTCCATTTTCTAATAGGCGATGAACTTCCCTTTCGCCGAACGCTTCACCTGCTAGCTGAGCCAGTTTCGCTTGCGTTAACCCTAGCTGCTGACCATATTGATTCAATACCAAGCGTACTTGCGGTAAACCATCCTGACCATCATCGTAAACATCCGATACGCCTTTCAACGAAGCCAAAGTATCCGCTAGCTCCTCGCTAACTAGGGAAGCAAGCTCACGATCATTGGAAGAGATCGTTAAGAATGTTCCACCTGCTGGTTCCTCTGCCGCGCTGAACTTAACCGAATATGCGCCTTCTATTTGGCCTGTGTTTTCTCTCCATCGCTTCAACAATAAATTACCCGGCAGTGAGCTTAAGGATTCGTTAGTAAGCTCAGCCGTCACTTCAATTTCACCATAGCCATCAGACCAAGCAAGCAGGTTCACAACAGGCTTTTCCTGTAATGGGTAATCGTCCATCAAGCCTTTTTCTACTTGTGTCATTGCTTGCTCTACTTGCAACAAGGCTTGGCGCTGTAAAGGCAGTGGTGCGCCATCTTCCAACTCAATAACCGCGGTGATGTAACGCCCCGGAATTTCAGGGAACAACGTACTGCGAATCGCACCGTTAGACCACATACCATAAGCCAGTGAGATAACCGCCACAAACCCAAGCAGGGACGCGACTTTGTAGCCAAGTGCAAACTCCAATACTGGCTTGTAGATCTTGAGATTAAACCACTGCAGTCCGCCTTGAGCAGTATTCTGAACCTTGACGAAGATACCTGTTGATGGCTTTTTCACAGAAAGCTGAGCCAAGTGTGACGGCAAAATAAACTTGCTTTCGATAAGCGAGAATATCAGCGCAAAGATCACCACTGCTGAAAACCCAGCCAATACTTTGGCTAGCTCGTTATTAATCCATAACATTGGAGAAAACGCAGCGATGGTTGTGAGCACACCAAACACGGTTGCCACTGATACTGAGTTAACGCCCTGCCAAGCGGCTGTCTTTCCGTTTAGATTTGAGGAGCCGTTTATATTTGAGAAACCATTGATGTTAGAAGAATAGCCGACGTTCCCCGTTCGTTTTTCATGTATCGCTTCACCTACCACAACCGCATCATCCACCAGCACACCGAGTACCAAGATAAAGCCAAACAGAGTGATGTCGTTGATGCTGTAGTTGAACAACTGCATTGCTGCCAACGTTCCAGTCAACGCAATTGGAATACCCATTGCGACCCAAAAGGCGAGCCTAATTTCAAGAAAGATCCCAAGTAGAACTACGACGATCAATAAGCCTTGCCACGCATTCTCACTCAAACGAAATAGCTGGTCTTCAATGTAAGGCGCCATGTCGGCCATGGCATTCAACTCAATATCCGACGGCAAAATTGCACGTTGCGTATCCAGTGTTTCACTGATCGCTTCGCTGACTTTAAGCAGGTTGTCGGTTTGGCTCGTGCTGACCAATAGCGCGATGGCGTTAGAACCGTTGTTACGTACGATAGAACCGCTGTATTGGTAGCCACGACTTAGCTTGGCGATGTCTCCCAGCAGTATTTTTCCGTTGCTTCCTGAAATCACAACAAGTTGGTTCAACTTCTGCAAATCATCAGCGTAACCGTCACCACGAATCACCATTCGACCTTTGTCACTAATCAGTTCACCACTACGAGTCTCAAGCGAACGCTGCTCAACGAGCTCTGCGAGATCTTCTAAGCTCAACCCTAACGCTTTCAGTTGGTCAGGATCTGGCTCGATAACCAATTGAGATGTGCGAGCTCCCCTATTTGATACCTTCGAGATACGCGGATTTTTCTTCAGCGCTTGTTCAATTTGCTTGGCGATGGGCTGCAGTTCGTCATCGGTTCTCGGCCCAGATACCACCACAAACGCCGCTAAATTGGTAAATTCGTTTCGCACAACTTGTGGCCTGTCTGCTTGCACAGGAAAGCCATTGATCGCATTGACTTGATTGCGAATATCGTCCAAAAGCTTGTCTAAATCGGTGCTACTGGTTTTACGGACCATGACCTGAGAAATCCCAGCACTCGACTGACTGGTGATCTGCTTGATGCCTGCAATACCACTAATTGACTCTTCTATTCGTTGAGTGACACTCTCATCGATCTGTTGCGCCGTGCCGCCAGGGTAAGTAACGCTGATACTGATGGAAGAGGGTGCGATTTGTGGAAACGACTCGACACGCAATTGTCCGAACGCAAGCACACCACTAATAACAATCGCCATCATCAACAAATTGGCAGCCACAGGATTATTGATAAACCATTTGGTCATCCAACTCATTGGTTCTCCTCCTCAATCCGTTCATCATCAGATTGGCTCGTGATCATGGATTCTGAACTATCATCTTGATAAAAGTTAGGCTCGACTTGCTTACCAATTAACATCGAAGAAAGTGGATATTGCACCACTCTGCGAACCTGTTCACTTTGCTGATTAAACCGAATGTCGAGCACCTGATTACCTTGCCCAATCAAGGATACCGACTCTTTACGTAGGCGATCATTGTTGTCTAACGTCCACACATATCCGTCTCGTGTCATCGCACTCAAAGGCACGCTGACCACGTTATCCTTCGACCCAAGATTAACCACCGCCTGAACCTGCTGATTTGGAAACAGTCTTGGCTTGCTTTGATAAGGCGCCTCAACCGAAAGTACGACTTGTCTTTGGCGAGTGAGCGAATCAACTTGCGGAGACACATAGCGCACTTTGGCAGGCCACTGACTCCCAGAACGACTCACTACTGTAATACTCGGTTCTGTCAGAGCGGCTTGGACTTGTTGCCAATGCATTTCAGAGATAGGTAACTCGATATCAATCGAATCACTGGCAACCAATTCAAAAGTCACTTGCCCCGCCTCTATCCACTCTCTCGGGCTGATATTGCGTTTCATGATCACAGCATCAAAGGGCGCGGTAATCACTGATTCTTCCAACAACTTCTGTGCACTTAGGTAAGCCTGTTTCGCTTGTTTCAGATTGGCTTTCGCTGCAAGTAATTGAGGCTCTCTGCGAGCAAAAGACGAACTCGTTTTCGGATTCAGCATTTTTAACGCGACCGTTTGCTCATGCTTAGCTTGCTTCAATTCCAATTCTGCTTGTTTTAATGAGCTCAACGCCTGAGCCAAGTTCGCATCAACCGCGCTAGTATCCAGCCTTGCCAACACATCGCCTTTTTTAACCAAATGTCCAGGTTCGATACTTTCATCTAACCATTTCAATTGCGCGCTACTGGACGCTTTCAACTGCACAGGCCAACGAGCAGCGGTTAAGCCTAATATCGTTAACATCGATTTATGCTCTGATGGTGTCACCTCTAAAACCATAACTGGAGCCAGTACCGCTTCTTTCTTAACTGGCTGGGCAGCTTTAGGCTCCAATTCATCAACGACAACCAACGCGATAAAGATGGCTGCACAACCGACTAATACAGACAGTGGCTTTTTAAATTTCATAAGGCATCTCCTTGGTAGCCTGTTGGACTGAGGTGTGGTTAAGTCGCTGACTGATTTCAGTAAGGCGAGAAAGGGTTTGTAGCGTAATTGGCAGCATCACGGCGGTTTCAACAAACTCCAGTGAATAGGTAACGATGGAGAACACTTGCCCCGCGGTCGGCTCAATAAGTTGGCTCACCATCCATAAATTTCCGATGACCGCGCCAAACAACACAATAAAAATCAGCCCGTAGACAACAGCTTCAGTATCAGACAACTTGATTTCACACTGTTTTAAGCGCTCAAAGTGCGAACGTAATGCAGACAAACGAGCACCGCTCAATAACTTAACCTGCTGTTCAACTTGGTCATTGAACTTGCCATTAAGCCGCGTAAACATCCGATGGAAGACACCATAGATAACTAGCATCGAAATCCCAGCGAACAACATGCAAAGTGCCAATGAAAAATGGAATGTAGAGAGGATAATCACGGTTGCGACAAGCTGAACCACTGCCGTCATCAAAGAAGGTAAATCGTCTTCTAGGAAATCGACCAGTTCGCGAGACATCGTTAATCGAGCGTCTTTGGTCGAAATAGATAAGCCACGCAGGTTACGCTCAACAAGATTCGAGAGCTTTACCCGAATAGCACCGTAAACACGGGTATCATAAAAACGGCGAATGACACTGATGATAACCAGAACAATTAGAATCAGTGCCAACATCATTAAAGGTTGAAAGCTCTGATTTAACACACCGTCGATGGCATAACCAATAAACAGTGGTAGCAGAATTAGCATCACATTTTCAGCAAGCACCATTAGCCAAGTCACAGAGACCTTTAATGGGTTAAGCCGAATAACCGTCAGCAAAGAGATGGGATGTTTGAATAGCATTATTGAGCCCATAAATGAATATGGCGCCAGTATTACCAATCCGACATGGAAAAAAGTGTCCCAAATTGCTGTATTAACAAATTAGACGACAGACTCGCTTAGTAACTAGATCGGTTACCTTTTGTTTACCTCACCTCCTTTACTGTCCTTGATAAGAAAAATGAACAACAAGGAAAGAGCATGAAATTATTCGCTTCACTACTCACGACAGTCGGTATTACTGGTCTTGTCTGGGGGGGATTACATATTCAACCTGCGATTGCGGATGCGTCGACAGAGCAGCCAATAACTGAGTTATCAACTAACAAGTCCTCAAAGAAACAGTCATCAATAAGTAAGCCATCAACAGACAAGTCGGTAAAGGCAAAACCACAAGTCACTGCAAACACGACTTACCTGCAAGGTTTAAGTAAGACGATTCCATTAGAGGATGTTCCTGAGTTATGGGTGGACTTCTACCAGAACCTCGAATCCGATGACGAAGAGATCGCACAACAACAAGTCATCGTGATCTATCAAGACATCAGCCTAGATTTCAGCGAAGCGACAATCACGATTGGCTTCCCGACTCAGCAATCAAAATTAAATAAAAACAAACCCTTAATTAAAGTCCTAAGCAAAGCCAAAGGCACGCTTCTACTCAGTAAAGGTGAACATACAGAACTAGAATTAGCTCAAGCTTGGGAAGGTATCGCGATTTTAAAAGAAGTGGACATGGTGATAGAACGCCACCAACTGAATCAGCACGGGTTGCCAGATTCTAGTGAATTATACGTCTACTATAAGAACAACCAGTAAAGGATTTAGTTATGGATTTCACTATGGATAGCATTGGGAATTTTCTCTCTCAAACATTCACAGAAACGAGCATCATCTTTACCGAGAGTTGGGTCGATGACAACTTTCTATTGCTTGCTCTGGGTCTGTTTATATTTGAACTTATCCGCTATGCGTTTAAGAAAAAACTCAGCTGGAACATGCTGGGTGATAGTGCGACGAACTTAGCCACACTATTTTTCTTGTTGGTGACTGTTTTCTTTGTCGGGTTAGCCTATATCGGCGCTTTTGTTTACGCTTTCGAGAACTTTAGTCTGACTCAACTGCCGATAACAGGTTGGACTATTCTTGGTTGTTTGATCCTGGCTGATTTAGCATACTATTGGGAGCATCGCTTCCTACACAGCAACGGTTTCGCATGGGGAACCCACTCAGTTCACCATAGCTCGCCTTACTTTAACATTTCGGTCGCCTATCGCTTTGGGCCATTAGATTGGTTATTCCCATTCTTCTTTTATCTGCCACTCATTTTGCTTGGCTTTAACCCATTTGTTGTCCTGATGTGTGAAACATTTGTTCAGCTGTTCCAAACGCTATTGCACACTGAAACCGTTAGACGACTTCCTCACCCTGTCGAAGCGGTGTTTAATACGCCTTCACACCACAGAGTCCACCATGCGACCAACAAACAGTATCTTGATAAAAACTATGCTGGAATACTGATCATTTGGGATCGCATGTTCGGTACTTTTGCCAAAGAAGAGCAAGAAGTCACCTATGGCGTCATTCCTCGAATCAACTCTGTGAACCCATTTAAGGTATATTTCCACGGCTACGTTAAACTGTGCCAACAATTATGACATGCGCCAAATTGGAACTACCGATTACAACTTCTTATTCAGCCGCCTATTTGGGCTTGGAAAAGAGAACGAGAAACAAAGTAAGGATACTTATGAGCATTAACGCCCTGTTGATTGAAGACGACAGTGACTTAGCAGAAGCCATTGCAGATTATATGGAACTCGATGGGTTTGAATTCGACTTTGCCTATAACGGCGCAGCAGGGCTTAACCTCGCCTTAGAGGGGCAATATGACATTATCCTCACCGACATCAACATGCCTAAAATGGATGGACTCGATGTGTGTCAGTCACTTCGACAGCAAGGCGTTACTACACCCATTCTGATGTTAACGGCGAGAGATACGTTGCAAGACAAGATCGCTGGCTTCGAGGTTGGATCGGACGACTATTTAGTGAAGCCTTTTGCAATGGAAGAGCTAAAAGTACGGCTCATGGCGCTAGTGCGTCGTTCTCAAGGTTCGGTGACTTCTCTGTCGGTAGCGGATCTCAAACTGGACTTGGACAAGCACCAAGCTGTTAGAGGCGACAAGCTATTGAAGCTCTCTCCTGTATGCTGGCGAATGCTCGTAATGTTAGTGCGAAACAGCCCTAATGTGGTGAGCAAAGCCAAGCTTGAAGAAGCATGGGAAGATGAAATGCCAAGTTCTGATAGCGTTAAAGCACATTTGTTTAAACTTCGCCAAGTAGTTGATGCGCCCTTTAATTCAAAGCTAATTCATACCGTACACGGCATCGGTGTCGTATTGCACGAGGAGCCATAATGAAACAGGCGACGATGAATCGGGTCAGCATTAAACGTGATATCTACCTCTACTTATTTGGCATCGTCGTGTTGCTCACCGCCATCTACAGTTTGATGGTGTCTCAAAGCTACCAAATTGGCCTCAATGAATCGACAAAGTATGGATTCCTGTATGAATTAGAAGTCGCAGAACAACATTACCTCGAAACAGGGCAACTACCGCACTATCAAAACCCAACGTTTCAAGCGTTTCTAAACAACTCAGATGTGCCAACTAAGTTTCAGCAAGCCTTTGACTGGAAAGCATTTCAGAATGACGCTATTTATGAACACTACGCGCCTTCATCGAACAATGAGTCAGGGCAATATCTCTACGCCGCCAAGCATAATATTTCAGGTGGAGAAGAAGTTTTGTACATCATTTCTGAATACGATGAAGCGATTTACTTGAATCTATTCGAGCTAAACCCGCCTGACTCTGTAGCTCAAATTAACAACGCCTTTATCGCTATCGGTGCCCTTTTACTCTTGGTATTTTTGATCATTCGCCTTCTGATACACCGAGTCACCAAACCGATCATTACCTTATCCAAATGGTCTGAATCTCTTGATGTGAACAACACCCAAGGGCTAACTCAATTTCGCTATAAAGAAATCGACCAGTTAGCTTCGCAACTTGTTAAAAGCGTTCAAGGTGAACGTCAAGCCAATGAACGTGAGAGCTTCTTCTTAAGAGCCGCGAGCCACGAGTTAAGAACACCTATTGCTACTATTTCAGCCAGTGGCGATATGTTGGTTCGGTTGTCTGAAAGCATTCCTAATAGTGGTCAACGGGCGGTAGCGCGAATCCAACGCTCAGCCACCAACATGAAAGCCTTGGTGACGACTCTGCTGTGGATGAGTCGTAATAGCGAAATGGAAACCAACTATGAGCAAATCAAGCTAGAGCCCCTGCTCAATAACATTATCGAAAGTCAACGTTACCTTTTAAAAAACAAAGAAGTAGATATCCAAATCAACGTTGCTCAACAAGAACATGCCCTCCCCCGCGAGTTAACTGATGTTGTGATCACCAACCTAGTCCGAAATGCATTTCAACATGGTGGCAGCGGATCTATCAGCATTACGCTGACAGAAAAGCAATTCGAGGTAATCAACCGCTTGGAAGATCCAAATATGGCAAACGGTTCTGAACAGCAAACCTCTTTTGGTATCGGCCTAGAGCTCATTGATCGCGTTTGTCAGAACCAAGGTTGGCAGTTTACTCATAAAACCAACAACAATGAGTTCATCGTTAAAGTCATGCTGTAGCGATTTGCCCAAATGGTTATTTGATGGTGACCAAAAGTTTACCCTTGCTTGGTTATGCTAGTCGCACAATCTAGTTAGGAGTAATTTTATGGGCACTTGGATATTAGAAACGCTATTGTGGGCTGTTGTAACAGTGGCAGTTTGTGTCGCGATTTGGGGACTTTACTTACCTAATATTTTAATCGCATTAGGTGTTTCAGTAGCGGTATCGCTGTTACTAGGGAATAGCTGGAGAAGCTAGTTATTTAAAGAAGAATATAGTTCAAAAAGTTAGTGAATCTGGCACACCCGACAGCAACGATATTTACTAAGTACGTTGATTAGGTACGTACTGTCGGGCGCGAATTAAATTAGCTACTTAGCGTGTCTTCAAATACACCCAGCTCACGACCAAGCCATGTCGCTCGTACTGTGTGATCCAAAGTTTCTTCACCACCTGTTACTGGGTGAATTAGAACCGACATATCACCGCGCTCTTGCTCAAGCCACTCAATAATACCCGACTCTTTGTTCACAAAGTGAATCTCAAACATTGGCATCTTATGTGGGCCAACCAAACGCTGTATTAATGGGAAAGTCTCTAACACATCTTTACGTTCTGATAGGATCTTCTGACGCAGTGTTTCTGCTTGCTCTGCAAATCGCAGAGGGAAATAGATATGACCGTGGTACATGGCACCATCCTTTAGAATTATGATGTTGCGATTTTATACCTAAACCGCCTTTAATAGCTAAATCTAAATATAATATGCCAACGCTTCTGGTTCTAAATAATACTCCATGTCCACGTATACACTCGCAATCACTACCAAGTAAAACCTTCAGCTAAAAGCAAGTTTTTGTCGAACTAGCCATGCACTTACGTCTAATCAACTGGGACACAATATTAAAGATTAGCCCCGCTAAAAACAGCATGATGACAATACTCGCACCACTCGGTAAATCGTAATAAGCCGACATAGCTAATCCCGATAAAATGCCAACCGTTCCAATCCCAATACTCGCGATGAAAAAACGTAGGCCTTTTAATGCGGCCGCGCACAATGCCGGGATAACCAACAAAGCGAACTCCAAATAAATCCCTGTCAGCTTCACGGTGATCGGCATCAGAATAGCAAAGATGAGATAGAAACCACTACCCTGCATAAACTCAGGCTTTACGCGAATCAACACCAACATTGCAGTCGTGATTATTGCCAACGGCCACACATCATCCCAGGTAGACCACAATAACTGCCCGTTGAGAATGCCTTGGATAAAATCGGCACCATGAGGATCTTTGCTGACCAATAGAATAGCTAGCGAAGCAGACACCACAAACAAACTGCCTATCATAGGTTCTAAGTGTTGTTTGTAACGCTTATCCATTAGTGCGATTAGTCCGCAAAGCAGTAATGACATAACCCACGGGCCAATCATCTCGCCAAGCCAAGAGCCGCTAAACAACGCATAACGGCTCAGCCAATACTGACTCAAAGCGGCACCTAAAGCCGCGACTTGTGCGACCGCTAAATCGATAAAAATAATTTGTCGCTTGAGAACTTGCTCCCCAAGTACAATGTTACCGACTAACGCGATTAAGCCACACAAAACTGCAGGTGCCAGCCAACTATATTCCATCAACATCACGATCTCTGAGACATATCTGAATCGACCAACATATCCAACAATTCATCGATCACTTGCTCGTACATCTCATCTAGGCTCTGACCTTCTGAAACCGTAAGGGGTAACTGAATCATAGGTTTACCGGTTTGTTGGTTAAACCAATTGGCTGGACGCTGATCTTGATGTGATGAATACACAATCGCATCAAACGAGGCCGGGTCTAACTTCGTCAGTGACTGGAGGTGTGATGTAGTCGGCGATATCCCCGGTTTAGGTTCTAAGTCAGCAACCTGTTCTATCTTTAACCAATCAAATAGATAGCGGTAGGTAGCATGGTAACCAACTACCTTCTTTCCTTGTAACGGTTCAATTTTGCTTCCCCAATCTGCGATCTTTTGACGCCAATGGGCACGAAACTTCATGCCATTTCGCATATAAATATGCGCATTCTCGGGGTCGATAGCTTGCAGCCGTTTGGTTACTTCTCTGGAAATAGGAATAATGTCGTTAGCAGCAAAATGTACGTGAGGATTACCGTGTGCATGAATGTCGCCCATACTGCGATCGACATGATCATGAGTATCCAACATGCGTACAAAGTCACTCGCATACAGCATGCTCGACGCGTTATTTTGTACGGCTGGGTTACCACTTCGTATTTGTAACATCGGCAACCAACCCACTTCCAATTCAGCACCAGAACACATCGCCAAATCGGCTTGGCGCATCTTGGCAATAAGTGACGGTCTTGCCTGAACATAGTGCGGGTCTTGCTTAGCTGTAGTCGCCGAGTAGATGTTGGCGTCAGGAGCGTGGTTATGTATCAGAGCCTTCCACTCTTGCTCACAGACGAAGATGTTCAACGCCATCGCAGGCGAAGATACAACTATAGATGAGGATACAATGGCAACACCTGCTGCCATTGTAAGTAGGAGTTTCCTAGAATGCATGAGCACCGTGCGCCCCAAAGGTCATCACATACTGAAGCGTAAATACGTTGTCTGTATCTTTACTTTGGTTTTCAACGCGAGAGTATTGTGCTCTAACTGTACCAAAATGAGACGAATCCCAAGCGACCATTGCGTCCGCTTCTTTGTCGTTCATTGCAGTAAAGTGCATGTGGTCACCATGTGCATGACCATCATAGCTTTCCGCTTCACCGTAGCGCATGCCTGCTGACCAACTAGGGCTGAATCGGTAGACACCCGATACATAGTAGCCTGCGAGCGTATCTGGTGATTCCGCATCATTTTTGTATTTGTCATCAACGATGCCATCTAACAACATGTACTCAGCCGCAAGCGTAAAGTTTTGGTACTTGTAGTTACCGTTTGGAGCCCACTTCCATACAAAGTCAGCACCGTATAGGTTTGAGCCAGTTACAGCAGCGCCGTGGCTATGATCGTGGTCATGGTCATGCCCGTGATCATGGTCTCCAAACTCACGAACTTTACCATTTTCATTGCGTAAGTAGCTCAAACCAAACTGCCAGCTTGATGACTCTGAAAAGTCGTCACCCAGCTTAAGAGTTGTAGTGTAAACACCCACATCTGATGCATCATCAACAGAAGACATCTTGCTACCACTTAGCGCTTCAATACCAAACTTCACATACAGATCTGTAGGAAGAACAATGTTTGCACGAACACCATCATCGTAATAATGCGAACCCAAGAAAGTACGGTAAGCCGCAGGACGCGCAACAAAGCTATCGGTATGCATGTGTTGGTTATTCAGGTAACCGAAATCAGATAAGAAACGTCCGCCTCGAATGCTTAAACCGTAAGGCATCGTCAATGTTTCAATGAAAGCTTCTTCTAATAGCAATTCCGTTTCATCATCATGAGTCTCGATTACCGTCGTTAACGAACCATAAAACTTGTCGTCAATATTGGCGGACATATTAAGTTCAGTATGACCAAGGCCGAAACCTTCTTCTCGTTCAGAGTTATTACGCTGCCCATCTTGATAATAACCATCAAGTACAACACCAATCTGAGGATTCGACAGCGTGTCGGCAAAAACAGGGGAAACGAGAATGCTACCAACCGCTAGAGAAACCAATTTCTTATTCACAACATCTTCCTTTTAAAAGTACATTATCGATCAATTATTGTTATGTTATAACATAACAATAATTTGTTAATCTCTGAAATGTAACAAAGTATTAGAAAGCAAAGCAACCAATCGAGAGATAACAAGCTAAGTACTTATTAATCAATAAGATAAATGAGTTGAAAATGAAAAATATTGGTTCGGGATTGAGAACTGTCGAAGAGGATATTTATAGAAAAAGGAATTAGAGAATAGGAATGACAAGAAACGATCGAACTGAAAACTAGAGTTTGCTATCCGAATCAACCGAAAACAAACTCTAGCGATGTATTGTAACTATTGCTTTAAATAACTACGGGCGTAGCTTTAAAACACGATCAATATCTTCAGCGCTATGACGCTCGGGTACTTGTTCCCATTCTTCGCCCCATGAGCGGTTAACCACTCGGCCGCGTTGGAAGCCTTCACGCGCCTCTAATTGCTTAGCCCAGCGTACCACGTTGGTGTAAGACTCAACCTGTAGAAACTCTGCTGCATCATATATATTGCCTAGTACAAGGTTGCCATACCAAGGCCAGATAGCGATATCAGCAATACTTAACTCTTCACCGGCAACAAAGGTGTTATTTGCCAGTTGTTTGTCTAACACGTCTAGTTGGCGCTTCGCTTCCATCGCAAAGCGGTTAATGGGGTACTCTTGCTTCTCATCAGCGTAGGAATAAAAATGACCGAAGCCACCGCCGAGGAATGGTGCTGAACCTTGCGCCCAAAACAACCAGTTGATAGTTTGCGTTCTAGTCGCCCCCTCTTTAGGTAAGAAGTGACCAAATTTTTCAGCTAAGTGCATCAAGATAGACGCAGATTCAAAAACATTGACATCTTCATCGCCAGATTTATCAACAAGAGCTGGAATCTTCGAGTTTGAGTTTACGCCAACAAAGCCAGAAGAAAACTGGTCCGACTCACCAATATTGATCAAGTACGCATCATATTCAGCTTCTTTTACACCTAGCGCTAGTAACTCTTCCAACAGAATAGTCACTTTCTGGCCATTAGGTGTTCCCAGAGAATACAGCTGTAAAGCATGTTCACCAACGGAAAGAGCTTTATCAAACCGAGCGCCAGATTCTGGACTGTTGATATTCGCCCATTTATTTCCACCATCGGTGTCGTTAACCCAGACTTTTGGCGGAGTGTATTGTTCTGACATGATATTTCCTTATTAATAGGGGGTAGCTTTAATTGATATTAGGTCACCGACTCTGAGTTAAAACCCCTAAATACGATTTATTTTCAAACTGTTAAGCATGGCTTATTCCAGAAAGTCATAACCCGCTTTCAAAGGAGTCTTATGCAAAAGGTAAGTGAGCGCTCAAAAGCCCACTCAAATGTTGGTTAGTGCAAAGCTTGATTTAGTGACGACATTTCTACAGCTTCAAGAAAGCTGTGATAAAATCGGCGTATTACAATAAATAGGAATTTGACAATGTCTTCAGATTTTACAGGATCGAGTGCAGCGTACGCTCGCCAAGAGAAAGGCTACCGCGAAAAGGCTCTAAAACTGTACCCATGGGTTTGTGGTAAATGTGCACGTGAATTTGTTTACTCAAACTTAAGAGAACTTACCGTTCACCACGTGGACCACGACCATACAAACAACCCTGAAGACGGCAGTAACTGGGAACTATTGTGCCTGTACTGTCACGATCATGAGCACTCAAAATACACGGACCATGACCGCTACGGCGTTGATGCAAAGGCCCGTTTAGACGATCATCAATCAGCAACGCACAATCCATTTGCCGATCTAGCAAAATTGATGAAGAAATAGCTTTCTACTAAAGTTCGGGTTCGTAGCGAATGAGCGAAAAAGCAGAAAATACAAAAAGAAGAATTATTGAGGCGGCCTTTGATATTACCTTGAATGAAGGCTTTGATGCTGCAACATTTACCCGGTTGTCTAAACAAGCGGTTATTTCACGTAGTGGCATCAATACACACTTCAAGCGTAAGGAAGATCTCGCTTTAGAGTTAGTATCAAAGTATGTAGAGATCATCAAACAACCACTCAAATTTGAATCAGCAGAGGCGTTCTACCAATCTTGGACTGAGGCGTTCGACAACAATTCAAGGTTTAAGAAAGCAATCCTAACTGCGGGTCCAATAATACCTAAGCTTGATGGTGTTAAAGGCCTATTTGATTCAATACAAGGTGATGAACAAGAGGTTAAAAGTTGTGTTTACAAGTGTGTCGGCTACGCCGTAATTCACGCGTAACATTGCATTTGAGCTAGAAAAACCTATCTAGCCCCAACCTTTATGCAAAGTCGTCACCCTGCTCTGCACACCAAATAGGCCACTAATTCAGTGGCCTATTTTCAAATCAATTAAATCTACATTTGTTTAAGATGATTTTGGGTCGTTGGGTCACATTGAATATCGCGATACTGATCTTTAGTTTGTAGAATTTCGTCAATCGACCGTATGAAGGCATCAACGACTTCTGGATCAAAGTGGCTCCCGGATTCTGACTTTATTAATGCTATCGCTTTCTCATCACTCCATGCTTCTTTGTATGGCCTAACGGTGGTCAATGCATCAAATACGTCAGCTATTGCAATAATTCGTGCTGATAAAGGGATTTGCTCGCCCATTAAATTGTAAGGATAGCCGGACCCATCCCATTTCTCATGGTGTGCTATCGAAATGTCCTTAGCCATGATCAACAAAGGGCTACTATGTTCTCCGATAATCTTCGCTCCAAATATAGGATGTGCTTTCATAACATCCCACTCTTGCGTGGTTAGTTTGCCTGGTTTATGTAATACCTTATCTGGAATCCCTATTTTCCCGATATCGTGCATCGGCGCAGCAGTGAATAGGTTTTCACACCATTGCTTTGTACAGCCATAATTTACTGCGACAATTCTTGCGTAATGGCTCATTCGAACCACGTGCATCCCGGTATCATTATCTTTAAATTCAGCAGCATTACCCAACCGCTCAATCAAACTTCGATTTAACGCGACTTGTTTGCCCGTCACTTTTCTAACGATGATCAATGTAAAGCCGAGGCTCAAAATAACAAAAGCACTCATACCGGATGTAATGATAATCAAAGCCCACTGAAAGTCGTTGTGCTCAGTTAGTGCCTCATCAACATCGACCTTCGCTATAAAATTAGCCTGAAACGTACTTTGCTTACTTGCAACAGCAAACACCCTAGTTCCTTGGTAATCTGTTGTACGCTCCATATCACTAATGTCACCATTACTCGGCGGCTGTGAAATAGCGATAATTCCGTCTTTCTTATTACCTAGACAATTCCCTTTCTTACAACGCGATATCACAATGCCCGACGTATCAACTGCGAGCATCTCTCCCGTATTTTGAAAGTATTTTTTGTAATCATCAGGGAAAAACAACTCATCGGTCAGTATTTCACTGACAATTACACCAACGATTTCTCCGGATTTCTGTTTAACAATTGGAGTAGAAAAAAACAAATTTCCTTTGTAGTCTTGTTCAATGTGGTCGTAATAAGCCCCTATCGAGAATATTGATGCTCGTCCCCGAAGAGCTTCGAGAAAATACGGATATATATCCACATTAAATTCATCATAAACAACGCTATCCCCATAGTGAGTCAACACTGACCCTTTGGTATTTAATACCGCGAATGCATTGTTTCCCCCGATATGTAAGTTTGCGTACCGTTTGAAGACTTGAATTAGTCGGTTCTGATTGTTTTGTATTGATACGTTTACCTGTTCATTTCGCGTAATCATGAGCTCATCAAACACGTTGATAAACTCGTCGGTTGAAGTGATGAAGTCAAAAGTACTTCTCATCAAGTTAACTTTGTTTTCAACACCTTCTTGGTAACCACGAACAACGCTATTAAGGTCACTTCTCGTTCTTTCGATTGCATAACTTCGACTAGAATCAATCAATCAATAACTTACAGCCGTTGCGATCATGACGAAAAATATGATGGAGATTAGAAATGAATAGAGAAACTTATTTGAGTTGATATCAAAGCTCGATAGTTTTGCATCAGATCTCTTTAGAGCCGCATGAAATATGCCTGATAAAAGCAATATAACAAGTACAAAAACAGCCGCATAATATCCAATATGGAAACGGTCATCCGTTAAAGGTTCATCATCAGAGATATAAAGATGCACTGTACCTATGACCAATCCGTCATAAACAATATCAGTGTTGGCGTAATCCGAATACAAACGTACATTTTCATCGATAGAACGATTGAAATAGGCATTGTTTTCGCTCTTGAAGTACGTCAATGCGCTCTTCCCGCTTACAACATCTTTTATATCGAGTGCATTGATCGATTCGTTGTGAGTAATGATCGATTCAACCGTCATCCTCAGGTTTTTTGCATCCAAATTGTATAAATGAGGAGCGACTAAATCCGATATTTTTGCAGCTATTTTTAACGGTGTGTTTCTTGCCTTTAAATGGCCATTTGAATCCTGAATTATCAATAAGAAAATCAAATAAAAGCTTAAGATGATCATTAAACCAATGAGCAAGTGTGTCATTTTCAACCTGCTCATTAGGACTCACCTAACTTTTTATACTTATCAAATAATTGTGTGATGTAACCTTGAGATCGTAGAAACTTGATTGCCTCATTAATCTTAGGAAGAGACCCCTCATTCACTTTTGTTAATCTAATTCTTAAGTCAAAATGCTTCATTGGCTTTGTGATCCCAATGAGTTGCTCGTTGATCTCTTTAGCTTCTGCGATGACTAGAGGCATAAACATATAGTCACAACGGTCCATTTCGAGCATCTTTGTTGAATTATTTTCTGTAATACTGTCTTTGTCTGAACCCCCAATGTTTACGTCATAAAAACCTAAAACAGAACAAGAAGTCAGTGTTTTAAACGCACTCAACGTATTGGGTGGAGATTCAAAGTGAGAACGCCGATAGATAACTACTTCAGACGTTCGATACAACGGAATGCTGTACACACTATTCTCAAGCTCAAGAAGTTCGGTTCGCCATTCTTTCGCTATCCCAGGTTCAACATCCATCTTCTGGTATTTCATTAGGTGTCGAACCCGCGACTGTGGGAAAAAATGATACTGGAAGCGGATTCCCGTCATCTCTCCAATTTCATTCAAAAGATCAATATAGACCCCCTTCTCAGGGGCTCCGAACTTCGGTTTGACAAAATAGGGGTACCTATCTTCATTCATTAAGGCAACATTGAGTACATCAACGTCGCCATTCGCCTGTATTTGTGCGTGTACCTTTATAGAGAAAATAAAACTCATAGAGATAACGACTGCTTGCCATACTAATTTCAAGTTTTGATCTCCTGTTCATTCTCTACCACCCAATCCAGTCAAAACAAACAGCCAGATTTGATGATAAAATCAACATATTTACAATGACCATTGTAAAGTTACCGAAATTTTATAATAATATAACGCACACCAATCTGTTCAGTTAACTTAATAGTTCTTGTTGATACTTTGACAAGCCAAACAAAAACAAAACAAAAAAGGACGACGTCCGTGAAAGTAGTATACATCCTCTTGATCATTTTATTTGTAGCTGTTAAAGCGCCAGCACAAACCCATTTAGATGAATCACTCGTGATGAAAATACGTTTTGAAAGTAGAGATGTAACCTACGATTACACAATGGACGAGCTAACAAAAATAGCCCCAAACCAACTTTCGACACCACTGCCTTGGCGAAAAGAGAAACGAGCTTACCAAGGAATCTATCTGGAAGATTTGCTCAAACATCATGAACCATCTCTGAACATACGCTGTATTGAGATCGTCGCTGCAAATGGATACAAAGCGACATTTACTCAAGACAGTCTTGCCAACACACACTTTTTCTTAGCGTATAAAGACGAAGGACAACCAATATCCATTAGGCAAAAAGGGCCTATTACTGTGATCAGTGATTTAAACAACCTCAACGACCAAGCTATGCGAGATCTGTCACTTGCTTACCACCTAGTCTGGTTTGCCAATAAAATTGTTGTTTTTGAAGAGTGAGGAAAAAGCAGTGAAACATGACAAAGTCAAAAGAAGCTTGGCATTAGCAATCTTCTTCACCTTATTACTGTTCGTTACGTTGAGAATCAATGAAGCACACTCTGAACATGACCGTGAAACCGTAAAATATATCGAATTGATAAAAGCTTCTTATTGGGCTTCTTGGCGATTTGGAAGAGAAGTTCATGAACTGGAAATGGAAGTGTCAGACACAATATACAATGATGTAGATTCGCCTCAAAAAATAAAGAATAGGATTGATTTCCTTATTGTTAACTATGAGTTCTTGACTACAGACGCCAACGTATTCAAAAGATTTCAAGGTTATGCAAAGGACTCGATTGCTAATCACATTGAACAATTAGACCACCACTATAATACGCTTTTGTCGCAAGAAAATTGGCGACAACATTTACCTGAAATTTTGGATACGGTCTCCAACATAAAGGTTATTTATGATGACGTGGTGTTGTATGAACTCAAGGGCTATGATCTCTCTGAATTTGTGAATGCGATAAAAGATGGTCGAAAAAGCCTGTTGTATGCGATATATATGGCGATTATTGGCGCTGCGATAACAATTCCCGCTATCACTTATTTAACTCGTAGTCTCAAAGTAAAATCACTTAACCTTGAAACCGACTACCTTACTGGGCTTAAAAACCGGAAATACTGCTTAACGGCACTAAAAAGACAGATAGAAAAAGGTGAACCTCTTGGCTTTTGCTTTTTAGATTTAAATGGGTTTAAAGAAGTTAATGACACTTTGGGACACGATGCAGGGGATCAGCTTCTCAAAATCATTGCTAGGCGAGTGCAAAAATCGATAAAAAGTTCTGATACTTTTGCACGACTCGGAGGTGATGAGTTTGGTTTGATTATTGTTAATTTTGAGCATCGTGCAGACATTGAAGTTGCACTAACTCGGATAATGGGAATGATAAGCCAACCGATTGAGCTCGAAGGAAACATAATCCAAGTTGGGTGTTCCGCAGGTATTTCCATCTACCAACAAAAACACTTTCCATCAGAAAAAGAGCTCATGTCTGCCGCTGATTCTGCGATGTACAAAGCAAAATCGGAGAAGCACAATCAACTCAACAATTATGCATTTTATCAAAGTTAAACAAGATTTTTACTTGTCTATACTCTGACTAGAGAGCAATTGAATAGTGCAAATATTTGCACTTTACATCTGCACCCAATTTCCAATCAAGGGTGGAGGTTGGTTTGTATTTTGGCAAACGGTCTTCCCTAACCGATACATAAGCAAGAACATTGGACGTAACAAATCGCCTAGTTACAACTAACCAAATCAAGAACCGGTTTAGCATCTACTGGAACACCCATTCTTGACTCATATTTTAAATAACATGAATCATTCACAAGGCTGCCATTTAGCATATTGTTAGGGAAGGTTATTTCCACGTAATAAGCATTGCTGATGTTATTGTTAGATTGTACGTCTGTCAGAACAAAATCGCCTGAACCATCAACTTCAATACCGTCAACCAAAATGGACAACGTTTTTACATCCGCGGGGGAATATCCGTACCAAAAAGTACAATCACCACAACCAGGTATAATTGCCGCGGCCGAAGCCCCTTTAGTTATAGGATTCCCTTCTGCATTGGCCACTAGCATTTTTCCATAAGATAAGTTGATTGCAGACTCAACAGCTCCTTTTAGCCCCTTCAATGACGCGTTTCTTGCATCACTCTGAAAATTCAAAAAGCGAGGTGCAGCAGTCACTGCCAACACCCCAAGGATGACTATCACTACTACAAGTTCAAGCAAGGTAAAGCCTTTGTTTTTATACATAATGATTAACCTCACACATGGCTATTTACCTTGTTCCTGTTAATTTTTTCACTGATATCTTTACTCTCGATTCTTTTTAATAAGGGGACCATTATCGAACTTTAGCTCGACTTGATTTCGTCTGCTTCATTTGGTCTCGAGTGGTGTATTCCTATCAATGTAGTTAGCCTCATACTTCAAATGTTTTTGAAGCACAGGTTGATAAATACCAAGCCACATAATTTGAACTCACTCCTCGCAACATTGATTTTTTAATATGAATCAATTCAGCCATTAAGAAACAACAAAGCGAGCAAAAGAAAAACGAGCAATATCAATAGATCTTGTACTTCATTGTTGAACACTAACGACTACTCCAACTACAACTATCCAATTTAATAAGCATTTCTTTTGCACATCTCTCTGGCGTAAGCAAAAAACAAAAAAAGGACACTATCCTTTTTTACTATGATAAACACCTGACGAGCAATTCGTCAAACACATATTATTTCAATAATGCAATTTTAGGTAAGGTACTCAAATTCTGATTTTTTGAGCTCAGACAAGATCAAAAAGAGCCTTCCGAAGAAGGCTCTTTATAGAATTCTGTATTAATTTTGCAATTATACCGCTGCTTGTTTGCGAGAGTCTTCTACCTGCTTAGCGCGTTTTTTTAGAGTTAACTTGTCGCGGTATGCAAACCAAACGTAAGTAACAACGACTAAGAAGAACAGGTATGACAATGAGAAAATGAACGGCGATTGAATAATATCGTTCGAGATTCCCCAAGAAACACCAACAACCGTCACGGCAATTTTCGCAAAAAAGCCACACATCAGTAGCATTAAAGCTAACTGTGGGAAACGGGTGCTGCGGAATGCAAGCCAGTAGCAACTGCCCACTGCCAATGCAGCGATATAGAAGCCGAACAAGAAAGAGTGAATATGGTCAGCTGCCGCTAAACCACCAGAAATTGACATCAATAGAATTAAAAACAGTTTCATAATACTCGCCTCGCCATTAGTTGGAAACGCATCCTTTCAAATTTGGAATCTCAGTTTGCGTGTCATTTTCCCACTTTTTCTCAACAACACAACCCCTCAGATTGAACAAAATGTAAGCAAAGGTGCCAACAAAAACACACCTTAACAATTAGTTAACATTTTGTTTTTAATAAAACTCCGTTACTCCTTGTCTCATATAGGCAAAGCTCTATTTTGATTTATTTTGTTACACAAAATTAACCTTAGAAATTAATTAAAATTATTTGTAACTCTGTGATATCCGCACGGTATACGCACCAACTGGTAGTACCTCTTTTAAAAATCCCCTTAAGAATAGAACGATAACGCTCAAAAATCACAAAACCGAAAGGTATTAAGCACAACTGCAAAACCAATAAAAAACAATTCATTAACAATGTCTGTTTTATTTATCAAAAATGGAAAAAGAGATTCCAATCACATTTTTATTGGTTATAATCCGCGCTCTTTTGCGCCATCTGTTGATAAACGCAAACTAATTTTGAAGAAATAATCACAATAACCCGTCTTTAGTTAAGTGGCTCTCACTTAACTTATGACAGAACTGAGAATAAAAATGAGCAAGATTGATAAAGCATCACGTATCCTGCTGGCAGGCTTCTGTATCAACCTTTGTCTTGGCATCCTGTATGCTTGGAGTGTATTTAACAAAGCGCTAGTGACTGAAGCTGGTTGGAGTGCTGCTGAAGCATCTTCACCTTACGCTATTGCAACTATCACATTCTCAGTTTGCCTTCTTGTTGCAGGCATCCTACAAGACCGTATGGGTCCACGTAAGATCCTTATTCTAGGTACAGCACTTACTGGCCTAGGTATGATTGCTTCTGGTTTCGCTACGACTCCTATGATGCTAAACCTAACGTTCGGTGTGATGACAGGTGCTGGTATCGGCTTCGGTTACGCATGTCTTTCTCCATCAGCAATGAAGTGGTTCCACTCTTCTAAGAAAGGTATGGTTAACGGTCTAATCGCAGCAGGCTTTGGTCTTGCAGCTATTTACCTGGCACCATTAACATCTGCGCTAATCGATAGCATGGGTATCCAAACAAGCTTTATGATTCTTGGTGTTGGTGTACTTGCGATTGCAGTCCCTCTAGCAGCAACGATCAACAATCCACCAGCAGACTACACGCCAGCTGAGCCTAAAGTTAAAGCAGGCCAAGCTCCTAAAGCGGTTAAGAAGACTGAAGATCTAACGTGGAAAGTAATGCTGAAGACTCCTCAGTTCTACTCTCTATGGGTAATGTACGCATTTGCTGCATCTGTTGGCCTGATGATCATTGGTAACATCACTACGATTGCTAGTGTTCAAGCTAACCTGCCAAACGCAGTGTACCTAGCGTCTATCCTTGCAGTATTCAATTCAGGCGGCCGTGTTGCTGCAGGTATGCTTGCAGATAAGATCGGTGGCGTACGTACTCTACTTCTAGCGTTCATCCTACAAGGCGCGAACATGGCTCTATTCGCTACGTTCAACTCTGAGTTCACGCTAATCATCGGTACGGCTATCGCAGCTGTTGGTTACGGTACGCTTCTAGCAGTATTCCCAACACTAACTGCTGAATTCTACGGCCTGAAAAACTACGGTACTAACTACGGCGTGCTTTACACGGCATGGGGTATCGGCGGCGCTATCGGCGCAGCAATTGTTGGTTTCTCAATGGCAAATGGCGAAGGTTACGGCCTAGCTTACACAATCTCTGCAGTTATGATGGCAGTGTGTATTGTTCTTGCAATCATCACTAAGCCAATCACTGAAGCTAAAGTTGCTGAACTAAAAGCATCACAAGCTTAATCAACAGAAAAGATTGAATTTGTTACTGAAGAGCTTAACCTTAGGGTTAGGCTCTTTTTGTATCAAGTGACTTATTAAGTGACAATAGAAACCACTCCTCAGCTCTCCCCTACTTATTATCTCGACAACTTCAATCGACTGGTTGAACACGCCCAAACGCTCTACCCAGATCTTACGAGTGACGATGAAAACCGTTGGCTGTCAGAATACCAGCGCCTTTCTATTCCAATCCAATGTTTGATGGTTCGCCTGCTCTCTCGTAAAGGCTGTTGGTTTCGAAACGACAAACTCGACTACGTTGAGATCCCAAATCTGAAAAGCGCCCTGCAAGAGCTAAACGCGTCGAGCTTCGTTACGTTAAGTCACCCAACTGAACAACATAACCTCATCATTAGTGATCTTGAATTAGGATTGCATCTACTGACTAAGCCAGAGCTGTTCAGCGCATTCCCGTTTCTTAAGAACAATAAGACAGCGAAGAAAGATGAGCTCTTAGCTTTGCTTGAACACCAAGCTTTTGAACAGTTCCAAAGCTTGTCGTTTGATTGCATTTACGTTGTTGAATCTCAAGTTATCGATGTCTTATTGTTACTGTTCTTCGCCAATACATATCAAGACTTAAGCCAGTTCGTGTTAAGCGACCTTGGGCTCAATACCTTCGAAAACTACGCATTAAGCAAGCAACGCCGCTTTTTCACCTCTAGAGAACAACTCAACCAGCTACTCCAAATGCGCGATGTACAACGCTTGTATTTTGAGGGCGATCGTAAAGACTCTGAGTTTCTTGAACATCTTTTACAATCGATACCCGCTGAATCGGATCACAAAAGCATAGCCAGAAAAAGATCTCGTTTGATCAACGATATTGCACGCGATCTTGAAAGGCTTAACCAAAACGACAAAGCTGTCTTTTGGTTCAAACAATCTGTACTTCCTCCGAGCAGAGAGCGACTTGCACGCATCTATGACAAGCAAGATGAGTTAGACTCAATGTGTGACATTGTCACGCAAATGCAAACTACTCCATCGGATGTGTCAGAGTTGGAGGTCGCTGTTAAGCTTGAGCAGAGGTTATTGCGCAGACAAATGTTATCTACAAAGAAAGTCCACAAGGTTCCCCGCCCTTCAAAACCAAATTGCGATCAGATAAAGCTGGATCTAGACCTAAGCCAAATGCGAGTTGAGCTTGCAGTAAAGCAGCATTTTGAGAACCAAGGTTGGGATGTCTATTTTTCTGAGAACAGTTTTTTATGTGGCTTGTTCGGTTTGGCTTTCTGGGATGTGATTTTCTCAGATGTTGAAGGCGCGTTTATCAACCGTTACCAACATCGACCTCTGGATCTGTACCATTCAGATTTTGTCGAAAAACGAGCCGCCCAAGTAGAAGCCGTGTTCCAAGCCATATCCGAGCACGGGCTAAACCAGTTGCTTGATATCTACGACCAAAAACACGGTATTGCTAACCCATTTGTTCACTGGAGTCATTTTCCTAAGCCTCTTATCGAACACAGCATAGATTCAATTTCAAATGCACTAGTTGTCGATCTCTTCAAAGTAATTCTAAGTGACCTTAAGTTGTTCCGAACGGGGATGCCGGATTTGATTGCGTTCAAGGACGATCAATTTCATTGGATTGAGGTCAAAGGGCCAGGAGATAAACTGCAAGACAACCAGTGGCGATGGATAAAAGAATTTGCGCGCCTTGAAGTGCCGTTTTCGGTCTGCTACGTCAATCAATAACCCACTGAATACGCATGACAACGAGAAGTTCATATTGATTGGCTATTCCATCCTATTCGAATCTTGTCTACAAAATCATTAGATCATGAGCATTTTCAATCATTTTCGATATAATTAAAGAAAATGTCTAATATTTAAATACGTATGAATTTGAAAAAACTCTTCATTTTAGCTTTTGTTAGTGTCTTCTCAGGTTGTGCCGTCTACGCGGGTTTAAACTTCGACCAGCTGTTTGGTAAGCAGCAAGTTCGTGACCGCCATGCCCCTATTCTCTCGGCTCAAGCACAACATTTCATTGACGAAGTGAAGCCCATCATTGATAGCCGCTGTGTAGTTTGTCACGCGTGTTACGATGCACCGTGCCAACTCAAAATGTCTTCAGTCGAAGGCATAGACAGAGGTGCGAGCAAAGCACTCGTCTACCAAGGCACTCGTTTAACGGCCTCAGCCCCGACTCGTTTATTTGAAGATGCAATAACCACACAAGAGTGGCGCGACGCGCGTTTCCACCCAGTGCTTAACGAACGTATGCAGAATTCAACAGCAAACCTCGATGCAGGTCTTGTCTCTCGTATGTTAATCCAGAAAGAAAACCACCCTCTTCCAGATCAAACACAATTAAAAGGCTTCGACTTTTCGACAGATCGCGATCAACAATGTCCAACTATTGAAGAATATGCTCAATATGAAAGAGATTACCCTACCTGGGGAATGCCCTATGGTATGCCTAACCTAGATAAAACGGAATACGCTACCTTGATGAGTTGGCTGGAAAATGGTGCACTGATGAATGACCATGTTCCCCTCAATGATAGCGAACAAAAGTTGGTCAATACCTATGAAGGCCTTTTCAACAAAAGTGACCTTAAAAGCCAACTTTCCGCTCGTTACATCTACGAACACTTATTTCTATCACACTTGTATTTCTCTGACCTATCGCAGCCAACTCGCTTCTTTACGCTTGTTCGTTCTACAACACCACCAGGCCAAGTCGTTCAACGAATCAGCACTCGCCGCCCTTACGGTGACCCAAAGGTTGACCGCGTTTACTACCGACTCATTCCCGAACAAGGCACGATTGTCGACAAAACACACATGCCTTTCGCACTTAACAAAGAGCGTTTACAAAACTGGAAAACATGGTTTATTGATACGGAATACAAAGTAAAACAACTGCCTAGCTACGATATAGATGTATCCGCAAACCCTATGACTTCATTCGAGGCGATACCCGTTAACTCTCGCTTTAACTTCATGTTGGATAACGCTCAGAATACGATTATGGCGTTTATCAAAGGCCCTGTATGCCGTGGTCAACTCGCACTCAACGTAATTAACGACCGGTTCTGGGTTGTCTTCATTGACCCGGAAAAAGCAAACTTACCGGAAATTAACCAGTTCTATGCAAGCCAAAAGAAGAACCTAAAATTACCTAGCGAACTAACGAGCAACACTGTTCCTATGAAAAATTGGGTAAAATTCTCGAAACAACAAGCACGTTACTTAAATGCTAAATCTGATTTCACTAATCAGTGGTTTGAGAGCGGTGTACACCTAGACACCAACATCATTTGGGATGGCGATGGAACTAACCATAATGCCGCACTTACTGTATTTAGACACTTTGATAGTGCCTCTGTCGTACAAGGGTTAGTAGGCCCGCAACCTAAAACAGCTTGGATTCTTGACTATGCTTTATTAGAACGTATCCACTACCTTCTTGTCGCTGGGTTCGATGTTTACGGTAACTTTGGCCATCAGCTCATTACCCGCATGTTTATGGATTTCTTACGTTTGGAAGGTGAAAGTAACTTCTTAACCCTTCTACCTAAAGATGTCCGACACATTGAGCATTCAAGTTGGTACCAAAACCAAAGCGGCCAATTGAGTGACTTCTTACAACGCAACATCGCGCCTTTCGATCAACCCACCAGTGTCGTTTACAAAACAGCAGATCCTAAACGCGAACTGTTTAACATGATTAAAGAAAAGTTAGCACCCGTACTCGATAACCGATTCGATCTCGTCGAGACAGGCTTTGGCAAGAAAAATGAAGCCTTATTGAATCAAGTCAATTTAATTCGAGGGGAAGCCTTACGCCATGTACCTCAATTAATTATGATCATGATTGAGGGGAAAAACGGTGAAGAGCAGTTATTTACGCTCATTCACAATAATGCGCACAGCAACATTTCAAGCTTGTTCAATGAAGAAGGCAACAGAGATTACGCCAACGATGATTTAACGTTAGTGCGAGGCGTTGTAGGAAGTTACCCAGCCGCTTATCTATCTTTAACAGAAGAACAGATACCCACTCTAGTATCGACGTTACAAAAGCTTAATTCAGAAGAAGACTATGTAGCTTTACTTGATAAGTTTGCCGTCAGACGCAGCTCTAGTGAATTCTGGCCGTTTAGTGACCGTGTGCATCGTTGGTATCAACAAGACCAGCCAGTAGAGTTTGGTTTGCTCGATTACAACCGCTTTGAGAATAGATAATTTACCTCAAACAGGCTCCATTTAACCTTTGGACCGCTAAAAGACAAATCCGCTGAACGAGGTCTCGTTCAGCGGATTTTTTATATCATCGCCAACTAATCACAGTTAACGGTTTAAAGCTTATAAATGAGCGTTATAAAACGTGTTGCTTCAGTGCCTCTAAAGAGTCTCTCGTCAGTTGAGTCAAAGACTCACTACAGTCTCTGTATTCCTGCAATGGGTCGTCACTTGCTTCAATGCTATGACAGAGATTCAATAACGCAGATAAACCTAAGCTACCCGCAGAGCCTTTCAACTTATGAGCCAGTGATTTGACTTCTCGCCCATTATTGGCATCACCTGCTTGAATCAATTCATGTAAAGTCTGCTGGCTACTGTCTTCAAATAGCCCAACGATTTGCTTCATTTTCTCCAAACCAAGAATAGACAAGTCGCCTTCTATTACTTTGCTATCAATGAGTGTCACTGTCATTTCTCCTTCGTCTGGTTTGCGAGAGTTCATTCCCGAGGCTGAATCAGATACCACACTGGCCATCTGAGATGAATAAAGATCATTGCCTTGGCATTGTTCGCTGGCTTTGTGCAATCTATTGGTTTTATTTACGCCTTTGCATATTGCATCATCTGGGTCGGGTTGCGGGAGCAGTAAGGCTTTTCCGTCTAGCTGAGTCACAATGAGTTGCGACAGAGCTTCTTTTTCCAATGGTTTAGGTAAGAACCCATCAAAACCTGATGCCAAATAACCTTCGACTTCTTCGTTGAAAACGTGTGCAGACACCGCCACCATCGGCGGTGTGTACTGTTCTGGGACATCTGATGAAACGACAACAATGTCTTTTAGTTGTTGGATTAACTCCACTCCATCGCAATCAGGAAGGTTAATATCAACTAGCGCAATATCAAACGCTTGAGCGGCAAAAATAGTACGAGCTTCTTTACCTGTCGTCGCAATCACAACTTCATGACCCAGATTATGTAAGAAACCTTCTGCAACAATGCAGTTCACCGGATTATCTTCAATCAAAAGTACTTTCGCACGAATACAGGTTTCGACTACTGTCACTTTTGTTTCAATTTTCTCACCTACTTCGAGCGGAACGGAGAACCAGAATTGACTACCCTCACCTTCTTCGGAATGAACACCGATGTCGCCGTTCATGGCTAACATAATGCTTTTGCTGATTGCCAAACCTAAGCCCGTGCCGCCCATTTTATTGCGACCGCTATCCGTTTGGCTAAATGCATCAAACAAACACTTCTGTTCACTGGCTCGGATGCCGACACCCGTATCTGACACCTCAAACATCACACGATTTTCATCTTGTACATCTAGATTGATAAAGATATCCACTGCACCGCTATCGGTAAACTTGATGGCATTGCCAACTAAATTATTCAATATTTGACTAATTCGAGTCACGTCGCCACGCCAATAGCGTTGAACATCACTCTCAATATGGAAGTTAAATTCAAGCTTCTTCTCAGCGGCGCGACCTTCCATTAACTGATATGTATCTTGAACCATTTGATGAAGATCGAATGAAGCAATTCGGATCTCTAGATGACCGGCTTCAATCTTCGAATAATCAAGAACATCATTCAAAATAGCTAATAGGTTCTTACCACTGCGGTTGATGATATCGGCATAGCCTGACTGCAACGGATCTAACCCCGTATCTTTGAGCAGCCTAGCAGTACCCAACACTCCGTTCATTGGTGTTCTGATTTCGTGGCTCATGGTCGCAAGAAAAGCGGACTTGGCACGGCTAGCTTGCTCTGCCGCATTGCGAGCCTTGGCGTGATTACTCACCTCGACATTCAGCTTTTCATTGGTCTCTTGCAGTTGGCAAGTACGGTCAGTGATCAGTTCTTCAAGGTGCTCTTTGTGCTCTTCAAGTTCTCGTTTTGCTTTAGCTTCACCTACCGCCACCACTTGCAGAGCCTGAGCCGTGTTTCTTGCAGTAATAATGGCTTCGCCCATATGCGCGAGTTCATCATTACCTTTTACTGAGATATCAATATTAAGTCGCCCTTGTGCGATCGACATTAACGCAGAGGAGTACTCCGTGAGGCGTTTCACTACTGAAATATAAACGACACGCCACACAATAAAGGCAACAATAACGAGGCCGATAATCGAAATAACAGAGAGCGACCATTGAGCCAAACTCAGCGTTGATGTCAGCTCATCCACCGCCTTCTTTGTACTCAAATTTGAGTCATCAATAAGTTGGTTGACGGTGGTATTCAATTGCGAAAACAACTGCAGAGTATTCTGCATCAGAAACTCTGACTTCTTGGTGTTTTCATATTGCTCTAGTGATATATCAAACACCACTTGGCGCTTTCTAAGCTCTTCGAGAAGCTGCGACATCTGCGCAGAGCGGGTGGGATCCTCAACCGCTTTTACGCGGCGCACCATAATTCTGAGATTGGATTCGAATTCAGTTTGGATCTGATGAATGCGCTCAACATTGGTCACCGTTTGAGTTTCTTCAATTTGGTTAAGCATCTTAAAGGCTAAAAGATGCAATTCATGCAGGCGTTCAGATAGGTCGAGGTCAACTTCAACCAATGCATCTAGCGCTTGGTAGGCTTTCTCTGTCTCTTTGGTTTCTAGCAGATCATAAATATGTGTAACATTGGCAACTGCAATGGTGGCAGTATTCAGAACTTGCGTGCGAGTCAGTTGTTCAAGCTCTTCGGCAAGTAAACGCATCTCTTCGACACGAGTAGATAGCTCTTTGTTTAGCCAAAGCTTACGCTCAACAGAAACACCCAGTTCAGCCAGTGTATTGATAACACTCTGGACATTGTTTTCGAGTTTATTTAGAAGTTCAGAGTCAAAGCTATCAACACCCAACTCTTTAATATGTTGGAGCAATGCCTCGAGTTGGCCAAACAAAACAGTGCCCGCTTCTTTTCTCTCAGCTTCATTTCTAGCGTTAGAGAGTGTTTGTACCGACGAGATGATACGATTACTCAATTCAGAAACCTGACGAGCTTCAATCATTGCAGGCAGTGCCGAATCGACAACATTTCTCTCTGTTTTTGCGACAAAGCTAAATCCAGAAACACCGATCAATGCAGACAAAAGAACGAGCATCGCCATCACTAAAAATGAGGCCAGCAGCTTGCGTCCAATACTTGCTGAAGCTAACAACATATATTCCTAAACCTTAAAAACGTTCTTCTTTACCCATGCAGAATACGCTATATTTTGCAGTGTTTCTTATCTAAAACCAACAAAATGGCAATTCATGCTTTCTAAACACTTTGCTTCAAAATTTCTTCTATCTTTACTTGTTGTGATGAGTACTTCGACTCGTGCTAGTGAAACTTTAAGTGATGCTAACAAGCCTCTGAGTAGTGACAGCGAACTTCTGAATAATACCAACGAGCCTTTAAGTCCGATAAAACCGGCCACGGCTACATCGCAAAAAGAGAAAATTTGCGCGATTTATCCTCATCTTAAAGATTCATATTGGTTGTCTGTCAATTACGGCATGGTTTCCGAAGCAGAGAAGCAACAAGTAGAATTCCGAGTATTGGAAGCTGGCGGTTACCCCAACGTTGCCAAGCAAGCCTCTCAATTAGTGCTTTGTACAAAATGGGGGGCTGACGCCATTATTTTGGGCACGGTTTCACCGGACGCTTATCACGATAACCTCACAAATTGGGTCGGATCAACGCCTGTTTTCGCGACCGTAAATGAATTAACGGTGAGTAAAGAACAACAAAAGGTATTGAAAGGCACTGTGGGCGTTGATTGGTATCAGATGGGCTTCCAAGTCGGTGAATACTTAGCAAAATTACACCCCAAAGGATCGGGTAAGACCCCTATTGCGCTATTACTTGGGCCTCAATCCAGTGGCGGCACTAAACCCGTGGCACTGGGTTTCTACGACGCGATAAGTTCAAGTGATGTGACGATTGCCATCAGCTACTGGGCAGATAATGACAAAGAACTGCAAAGAAACCTCGTCCAACAAGTCATCGAGCAACCCGATATCAAATATATTGTAGGCAGCGCGGTCGCAATAGAAGCGGCGATCAGTGAACTACGAGCGGCAGGTAAAACCAAAGAAATTGGGTTGATTTCAAGTTATTTGAGTCACGGAACTTACCGAGGCTTACTGCGTAATAAGGTTCTCTTTGCGCCCACAGATAAAATGGTCGAGCAAGGTCGTTTATCCGTAAAACAAGCCGTCAGTTACTTACGTGGACAACCCTATGAGATACACAGTGCGCCAACTATAGAGGCTCTCACTCCTGCAACGTTAAAAGATCAAGTTATCGCCGACTCTTTGTCACCTTCTGAGTTTCGTCCGGTATTCAGTGTGAATCCTTAATGCTATATTCGCTAAAGAACTCAAAACAATAAAAACGAAACAATCATTTAGGGAACATTCATGCAAAAAACTACGCGTACTATGCCAACGCATAAGAACATTGCTTTGGTCGCTCATGACCACTTCAAACCTGAGCTACTAAGATGGGTCAAAGAAAACAAAGAAAAACTACAGAAGCACTTCCTTTATGCAACGGGCACTACGGGTTCTCTACTAAGTAAAGAAACGGGCTTAGCGATTAAGAGTATGATCAGCGGCCCTATGGGTGGTGACCAACAACTGGGTGCACTTATCTCTGAAGGAAAAATCGACATGATGATTTTCTTCTGGGACCCACTGAATGCAGTGCCTCATGACCCAGATGTAAAAGCATTACTTCGTATTGCGAGCGTATGGAACATTCCTGTCGCAACCAACCGTGCTACCGCAAACTTCCTGTTCAACTCTTCACTACTTGAAGAAGAAGTCATCATCGAAATACCAGATTACGAAGCGTATTTAGCTGAGCGTACTTAACCGCCTTCATCTGTATTCACTCTTGGATTGGATATAGATGCGGCAATACGCGAGAACTAAAAAAGCCTGCTTTATCGCAGGCTTAATTATTTGTAACGCTTGGTAAAAGTAGCTGTATGCTTTGGAACGAAGCTAGTTATCGCTCCACACCGCCATCTCATTACCACTCGGTTCTTTAAAGTGGAAACGACGCCCACCAGGAAAGCTAAAAATCTCTCGATTTACTTGTCCACCAGCAGTGATAACGTCGCGCTTAGTTTGCTCAAGATCTTTACTGTAAAAAACCATCAGCGCCGCACCATTGCTAGTATCAGAAGCCAAATCTGCTAGATAAAACCCACCCATTAAACCTTTACCTTCAAAAGCAGAATACTCAGGGCCATAGTCTTCAAAAACCCAGTCGAATACTTGGCTAAAAAATGCCTTAGTCGCCGAAATGTCTCGCGCTGCGAATTCAATGTAATTGATTGAACCATGTTCCATATTCATATCCTTATGCCTTTCCCTACTAATAATAGGGAGGGAGAGTTGAAGATCTAAGCTTAGACCGTCACCTCAAATAACATTACTTTTTGCGAACGACCGGGTAATCAGAACCATGAAGTTCTTGTACGAAGCCAGAACCATCACCGCTGTGTGTAATCCATACTTTTTCTTTCGCTCGCGTCATTGCCACGTAGAACAACCGTCGCTCTTCAGCATAAGGGAATACATCTGACGATTCAGTCAACGCGCCATCAATATGAAGCTGCTTCTTCTTGGCAGGGAACTGCCCTTCGTCAACGCAAAGTATAATTACAAAGTCCGCCTCTTTACCTTTACTGGCGTGACAAGTCATAAATCTGAGATCGATCGAAGTGAAGATCTTTTTCCAATCTTCCAGCAATTCAGGTTTGTGGTAATGGTTACGCCCAAGCAACATCACCGACTTATTGGCTTTACCTTTCGACTGTCGGTTCAATTGATCGAGAATCTTCTCTACTTCTTTGCTTGGCGCACTGTACACCGCCTTCTGCTTCTGTTGCTTAAAGCTGTTCAGGTCCTTCGGCAATTGAATCGGGTTTTCTTGTACAAAGCGATTAGCGACCGCACCTAACTGATTGTTAAAGCGATATGTGGTGTCTAGATGATGAATGGTCGAACTCTCAAAACGGTCTTTGAAGCCGGTCGTCAAATCCACATCAGCGCCCGCAAACTGGTAAATGGACTGCCAGTCATCGCCCACAGCAAAGATAGAGGCTTGGTGTTGCGCCTTCGATTGATTACAAAGCGCTTCAACCAGAGCAAGACGATCAGGAGATATATCTTGGTATTCATCAATCATGATGAACTTCCAAGGAGAGACAAACTTACCCTTCTCGACATATTGAGTCGCACGGCTGATCATGGTCGAGAAGTCGATATGATTCTCTTCTTTTAACGCTTTCTGCCACACGGTAACACATGGCCAACATAGTGAAAGCTCACTATTTAAACGTGTGTAGTCTCGATGGTCGATTAGTTGTTGTTGTACTTCTTTCTTCGATAAGCCCGACGCGTTCAACTGCTCAAGTTGTTTTTCAAGCCAACCAATCAATTTGAGATTTGAAACGTGGCTGCCAAGCTCGTCATCACCGGTCAGGTACGCGATTGGCCATTTAGACAGGTGCTTTTGCCAACGCTTGAAGTTGGTCGGTGTCATCCAATGCTTCTTCAACCAATCAATGCACCATGCTTGGCGTTGATTATTGTCCAGCGCTAGAGGAGAGATAACAACGCGTTCGGTTTCTACTTGATTAAGTATCTTCAAACCTAATTGGTGGAAAGTACTGACTTGAACCTTTTCTGCTGATAAGCCAATTTTGCTGTCGAGGCGTTGTTTCATTTCTTCAGCGGCTTCACGACCAAAAGCAAGTAATAGCAGCTCTTCAGCTTGCGCCTGATGGCTTTGCAATAAATAGGCGACGCGAGCCGTCAGAACACTGGTTTTCCCTGACCCAGCACCAGCAAGGATGAGGTTATGGTCGTCGTTCATCAAAACCGCGTATTGCTGAGACAAGTTCAACGGGGACGACTCACATTGTGCAAACAACACTTCCCAGTTTTTTCTTTCGGTCTCTAGCCATTGTTGGTTTCGTTCAGCTTGTTTAATCTCAGTTTCCGACAACCATGGCTGCATTCGAGCAAAGCGGTTTGGCATGCGTTGTGCTGCTTCTTCTAGTGTCATTGTCATATTGTCTAAACTTGAGTTGACCATATCGACCCAAGTATTGACTTTAGAATGCGGTAAGAAAGCAGGAAGTTGCTCCAGACGCGTCAATTCGGCTTCCCATTGAGGGACGTGCTCTGCGAGTTGTTCACACTGTGTGTCATGCCATTTCTGATACGCACCAACCGAGGCACGTGCAAATTGACGACACTGATCCCAAGGCAAGCCTTGTACTAACCAACTGCGTTGTTTGCCATCTTGTTGATTAGCAAAAAACTGCAACGATCCCCAAAACAAACCGCGCTTTATCGCGATCTTGCCACTCCAAATAGTAAACGGGATACGTTCTTCACTGCCTACTGAAGACAACAGTAGACGTGGACCATCAAGTTCGACCTGATGATATTCATTTTGAATAAAAAACTGTGCAGTCTTGTTAGCGCTTAGCTGCATTGGAGGTGCTCTTAATTAGGAATATTGAATTTATATCATGATGCAATGAGAATTAATAATATCTCACATCTTATCGACGCTTTCATGACCATCTAGGGACAATTATGGATAAGTATCAAATTCTTGTGCTTGATTTCTGTTAGGATTATGGTTTTAGTGTGTCAAGTGAGCGACTGTGGACTTTTCTGCCAAATTGCGCCTCTATTGGGCGAATAAAACCATAAATTACAGCATATTAATACTCATCACCCTACTCGGTGTTGTGGTCCCTGCTTGGTATTATGAACAAAACACACTCATCACCCCACTCATTTTAGGTGTCATCGCTGCCGCTCTTGCGGAAAGTGACGACAGCTTTACTGGCCGTTTGAAAGCACTCACCCTTACGTTCATCTGTTTTGCTATCGCTGCCTTTTCCATTGAGTTGCTATTCAACACACCTTGGCTGTTCGCATTAGGTCTTTTCGCCTCGACTTTTTCATTCATAATGCTAGGCGCGATTGGACCGAAATACGCGAGCATTGCATTCGGTTCTCTGTTAGTTGCTATCTATACCATGCTTGGTGCCCACGAAAGCACCAACTTATGGTTTCAACCACTACTGCTATTGACTGGTGCGGCTTGGTACTACTTCATGTCGATGATTTGGCAGATTGTCTGGCCAATGCAACCCGTACAGCAAAACCTTGCTAACGTATTCGACCAAATCGGCACCTATATGGGGTCCAAGGCAGAGCTATTCTACCCTGTCTCTGATCTTATCCCACAACCACACCGAATTATTGAAGCCAAATTGAATGCTAGCACCGTTAATGCACTCAACATGTGTAAAGCAACGCTGCTTAACCGCTCCAAACGCGGGCATATTGATGGCCCAAGTGACCGATTCCTAAACACCTATTTCATCGCGCAAGATATTCACGAACGTGTGAGTTCAAGCCATTACCGCTATCAAGAGTTAGCTAAACACTTCGAACGTTCTGATGTACTGTTTCGCTTTAAGTATCTGTTAGAAGCACAAGCAACCGCCTGTAAAGAAGTGGCGAGCTCACTTAAAGTGGGTGCGGAATATCAACATGGTGATAAATCTGTACTGGCGCTTGATGAGTTAATGTCTTCACTGAACCACCTTCAGCAACAGAACAAACCCGAATGGAAGTCGCTGCTGAATCAATTAAATTACCTATTCAATAACCTAGCCACCGTTGAAAAACAGCTCTCGAATATCAGTAACCCAGATGCTGAGAAGCTAGAAGAAGGCGTCTTGGACGATACTAATCCGCACACCTTAAAGGCAATGTGGCAAAAGATTAGAGCTAATTTTCATACTGATTCAATGTTGTTTCGACACGCGATTCGTATGGCAATCACGTTAACGCTCGGTTACGGGATCATCCAAGGTTTTAATATCGAGCGTGGCTATTGGATCCTACTGACTACGCTGTTCGTTTGTCAGCCAAACTATAGCGCAACGCGACAAAAGCTGACAGCGCGTGTCATTGGTACGGTGGCAGGCTTATTGATTGGGGTTCCGTTACTGACGTTCTTCCCTTCCCAAGAGAGCCAGCTAGTCTTCATTGTTATCAGTGGCGTTATGTTCTTTGCATTCCGCATCAATAACTACGGCTTCGCAACAGGCTTCATTACCTTGTTGGTACTGTTCTGTTTTAATCAGCTTGGAGAAGGCTACGCTGTCGTACTACCAAGGCTGGCAGATACCTTTATTGGTTGTGCTCTCGCCGTGCTCGCGGTGATTTACGTATTACCAGACTGGCAATCTAAGCGATTACATAAAGTCATGGCGGATGCCCTCGATTCTAATAAAAATTATCTGGCACAAATCATTGGCCAATATCGAGTCGGTAAAAAAGACACCCTTAATTACCGTATTGCCCGTCGTAGCGCACACAATAACGATGCAAACCTTACGGTCGCCATCAGCAGCATGTTGGTTGAGCCTGGTAAATATCGGACTTCAGAAGATGAAAGTTTTCGATTCCTCACGCTCAATCATGCCTTGCTGAGCTATATTTCTGCCTTAGGAGCGCATCGTACTCGTATCGATGATGAATCCACACATAAGTTAGTGTTGGACGCGCATCGTGTCATACATGAGCACCTCGACGCTCTCAATGACCAGCTCTATTCCCATCAAGAGCAGTGTGAAGTTAAAAATTCTTATGATCCTGAACTTGATAAGCGTTTAAGCGAGTGGCGAGAAGAGGATGAAAGCTCTGTCAGAATGGTCCTACAACAGCTGCATTTGATTTACCGAATGCTTCCAGAACTGCATACTTTAGCGACCAAATTTGCGGTCAAGGTTAAGATAGATAAATCGATCGACAAAGAAGCTTCTTGAACAACAAACAAAATACTGTAAAAACAAAAAGATAACCCAAATCGATCACATTTTTATCATCACCTGTAATTATCGTTTGCTCTATCAATATCCCAAATAAGATAGAGCAACTTCTTGCCTACCCTTGTGCTGCAAGGGCTAAGCGATTTTCACATTGTAAGAATTTTCTGACTTTGATTTACCAAACCATAACTTTGCCTAACATTTCTCGGACAAAAAACAACCAGAGCAATTTATAGTTGTCTTAGTTTTAGGAACACTCAAACTTCATTTAATATTCACTTAATCTTGTTTGATTTTCCGAATCAGTAGGCTATGCTCTATAGGGCATATGGATTTGAACAAAGGTCACACTATGAATACACAACAATTTGAAGCGTTTAAGGAGCAAATACAACTTCTTAACCCTCAGCAGCTTAAGGCACTTCAAGGCGAGATCGACGGCAATCTTATAACCGATAAGCCATCCCTTCTTACCGATGAAGAGTTAAACGTATTAAATGAACTGTTTAATTAGTAGACAGACGTCACTATTTTAGCTTAAGTTCACCGTTTCATAGTAAGTTTTACCAAATCATCATTGCGCTCAATATATCGTCCACCTAGACTCAGCCCATATGTCAATAAAAGGTTCTGTTATGTCGATATCTGGTATTCAATCTGGTTACGCCATTATTCAGCAGTCAACCAACATGGCTGAAGAAGCCGCAATCGAGCTCAACCAAGCCTCTAAGCAATCTCTCGAATCTGACAACTCTTTCCAAACTAGCGACTTCAGCTTTAATCAAATAGGGCCTGAACAATCCATTTCGTTTAAAGACAAAGAACCTGAACCTGCCTCATCCTCAAGTGATGCCTTGATAAAACTGACACAAAGCGCAAATTACAACCGCGTGGGTGCCAGTGTGGTTGATCGTCAAAACAAAGCCATCGGCAGTCTTCTCGACATCCATATTTAGAACACCACCTCAAATCACCACTTTTTAGAAATCATTCGCTCCTTTTTGTCATTACAACCACACAAACTGTAACTCATTATATCAGGCGCTTGTTTCTGGTTTTTTACTCGGTAGAATCAGCGCAAACCAATTTTGCTGCACAAACTATACTTCATACTATTTATGCCAAAACTAAATCTGCATCGCCGTGACTATGTTTCTATTTTAGGAGGCGACATCTCCGCAGACGAATTAGAACAAAAGCTTCAGCCTCATTTTGAAAAGCCAGTGAATAAGCTGACGCCCAGCCCGTACCTGACAGAAAAGAATCTAACGCGTCGTTGGGCTGCTCTCGATAACCTAGAATCACAACAAGAACTGCTCGATCCTCATACGCAAAGTCAGATCCAAGCGTACGAAAAGAACATTGAGCACTTTATTGGGACGGTGAAGGTTCCAGTCGGTGTGTCTGGTCCGCTAAGAGTCAATGGCCTATTTGCTAAAGGCGATTACCTAGTACCGTTAGCTACTACGGAAGCTGCGCTTGTAGCGTCTTATAACCGTGGTTCTAAGCTGCTTACCGCTTGCGGTGGTGCGAGTGCAATGCTGCTGAATGAAGGTGTGACACGTACCCCTGGTTTCGCATTCCAAGGGTTAGTTGAAGCCGGTCAATTTGTAGCGTGGGCCGTGACCCAATATGAACAGTTTAAAACCTTAGCTGAATCTACTACTTCACACGGCAAACTTACCGACATCAATATCAACATCGAAGGCAACCATGTTTACTTAGTGTTTGAATTTCTAACCGGAGATGCTTCAGGTCAGAATATGGTGACCATCGCGACCAATGCGGTGTTTGAGTTCATCATAGAAAATACCCCAGTGAAGCCCGACCATGCTTTTCTTGATGGCAATTTATCAGGTGACAAGAAGGCCAATACCCAAACCCTGCGTAGCGTTCGTGGTAAAAAAGTCACCGCTGAAGTGAATATATCCCCAGAGCTTGTTGCTAAGTACTTGCATACCACGCCTGAAAAGATGGTTCAGTTTGGGCAGATGACCACTGTAGGTGGCGCTTTGAGTGGTACTATCGGCATTAATGCCCACTATGCTAATGCATTGGCTGCGCTCTACATTGCGTGCGGCCAAGATGCAGCCTGCGTGGCTGAATCGGCGATTGGTATGACTCGTATGGAGCTCAACAAAGAAGGTGGCTTATACGCTAGCGTAACACTGCCTAATTTAATGCTAGGTACAGTAGGCGGCGGCACTGGTCTGCCAAGCCAAAAGGCATGTCTAGATTTACTTGGCCTTCACGGCAATGGTAAATCGCAAGCCTTAGCTGAGGTATGTGCTGCATTATGTTTAGCGGGTGAACTATCGATTGTAGGCGCGTTTTGCGCCGGTCACTTTTCGCGAGCTCATCATAAATTGGCTCGTTAATAACCTTTATCCAATTTGGCTTGTGAGATTTTGTGGATTACGCAAGATCACAAGCCACTCTGAATGCGTGAGTCATAAATGGATTACTTACACTTATCTAGAGTGAGCCTTAAACACCTCACTGCGCTTCATATTATGCTAAACACGCACAGTGTTACTCAAACCTCAGAGCAACTGTGTGTGAGCCCTTCGAGTGTGAGTAAGACATTGTCTCAGCTGCGTGACATCCTCAATGATGAGCTCTTTTATCGAGATGGCACTAAGCTGATCCCTACTCCCTTTGCCTTGGAGATAGCACCCACTGTTCACGCGATTCTTTCAAGCATGAATGGGTTGCTTCATCAAAAGAGCTTTTCGCCTCAAAAATACCAAGGCAGTTTTTCACTTTCGATGCGTGAAAGCACTTTTGAAGTATTCGCTTCTAAGATCAGTAGAATCACCACCGAACTCGCCCCAAAAGCTAAGCTCAATATCTATTCCAAGCAGCAACTCGGCTTTGATGCTTTACTCAGCGGTAAGGTCAACTTGATCTTGTTACCTCATGATATTTCCCAACCTCCGACAGATAACAAAGAGCTGGTTTGGGAAACTATTCTTCCCGATGAGATGGTTTGCTTAATGGGATCACAGCACCCTCTTGCCCAACAAGAACTGACTGTTGAAGGTTATTTAGACTTTAAACATATTGGGATCTTAGATAACGAACTCTCCAAGCCTTACTTTGAGCAAAACTTAGTGCAATGTCATAAGCCAAGAGATATGGCGATATCAGTAGCGGATTTTGGTGCGGCCGCCGTATTGTGTCACCATACGCCCTTCTTGTTCACTTGTTCTAAACAATGGGCTGAACAAGCAAAACAAGCACAAGGATTAGTAAGTAAGCCGCTTCCTTTTGACTACGGAAAAGTGGCGTATAGTTTGGTGTGGAATAAACCCAATATGAATGATCAAGCGATCAAATGGTTGTGTGACCTGTTTTTAGAGGCTTAATATTTTTAGTAGCTTAATATCTTTAGAAACTTAACGTTCTTAGAAGCTTGATGGTCTGTTTAAACACCACAAACGTAAAGACTAGCTATAAACCTCTGGGGTTTGCATTGGCCTTTGAACTATCGTGTAGAGCTTGTCGTGAAAGCTCTGCATCTGTTTCTTCGTACATTTAGGCCATTCCAACGCCTCGCCAACCACACCATGATGCTGAAACGCATTTAGGCGAATTCGTACATCACTTGGCAACGCCTTCAGGTAATTTCCAACCTGTTCTATTTCGTCTTCGAGATCACTTCTATTTGGAATATGCAGCAACCGAACTTCATGTAACTTACCTTTATCAGCCAAGTAGTTAATGGTTTCAAACACTCGATGGTTACCTCTTCCCACTAACCATTGATGCGTTTCAGATTGCCACGATTTTAGGTCGATCATCGCACCATCAAGGTAAGGTAATGCCCTATCCCAACCTTGTTTAGGTAAGGAACCATTACTATCAATAAAACACGTTAAGTGTGCCAATTTCGGATCGCTTTTGATCGCTTGAAATAGCTCGATGATAAACGGCAATTGCATGGTCGCCTCGCCACCCGAAATGGTAATACCGCTCAGGAAGAATTGATTGTGCCTAACCAGTTCAAGCACATCTGATACCGCCATCGTGGTGATTTTAGGGCTCGACTTATGATCACAGATATCGATGCACTGATCGCAGTTGGTACACGCTACCGGATCCCACTTCACTTTGCCTTCAACAAGACTCAGAGCACTGCTCGGGCAGCCACTTACGCACTCTCCACAATGGTTACAGTGATTGATTGTATGCGGGTTATGGCAAGTAATGCAGTCAAAATTGCAGCCCTGAAGAAACAGCACCAAGCGGTTTCCCGGGCCGTCAACACAAGAAAAGGTCAGCACACGGCTGACCTTCGCTTGTTTTTCTGTCTTATTATTTTTAACCCTAGCCATTTGAGTTGTTAGATCAGAAATTTTCATAATTCACATTGTTCGTATTCGAAACGCCTCACACACATAACACACGCACGTTAAAGCAATTCGTATGTCGGCGACATCTCTAAGCTCGCCACGCGAGGTTTACGCTCTAATATGCCCGTGTTCTTCGCAGCCTCAGCACCTAAGAACGTGGTATTGGTACGTGAACCTTGTTCGTCGTATTTTGCAATATCAGATAACTTAACCATGTACCCTGTTACGCGTACCAGATCGTTTGATGCAACGTTGGCAGTGAACTCACGGTAACCCGCCTGAATCGCGCCTTTACACAGGTTAAACATCGCTTCAGGATTTGATTTCACTGTTTCATCGATGGTCAGAATGTCACTGATACCCGAGGTGTAGAACTTATGGTGACCCGCGGTAGCACGAACGTAAGAGACTGGGTCAGGTTCGGTGCCATAAGGAATACGGACACCCGGGGTCACATCTTCATCTAAACTAATACCGCCTTGAGCATGCAGCAGAGCTTTACCCTCGAGCCCATACTTTACTTCAGAGCTTTCAACGATCTCAGCCAGCTTTTCAGAAATGCGGTGACCAAGTTGATTAGCCTGTTCATCGTGACCATAGCGCCCTGCTTGGCCTTCTTTTTCCATTAAGATGTTAACCGCTTCAGCCATGCCGTAAATACCAAACATTGGCGCAAAACGATCTTCTTCAATCAGGCCTTCTTTGGTCAGGAAGCCTTCAAAAAAGTTAGATTCTTCATGTAAAAAACGACTACGTGCGTTCATCAATTCAATCATGATGCCACTGTAGTTTGGCAACACTTGGTTTAAGAAGTCATCGCTCCTGTGAGATTGCAATGCTGCCTCTTTTAGGTTCATTCGAACTAAGGTGTTAGAACCCCCCGCTAAAGGAAGCGAGTTATAACAGCTCACAATACCAAAACGCTTGTCGCCGTAAGCCTCGGCATGCGCTGGATAGTTTGCGATATGTGGTTTACTGCACTCGCAGATATTGCTTGCCGCATGACGAAGTAGATCATCAGGTGTCACAGCAGGGTCATACATAAAGGTTAGGTTTGGTGCGATCTGCTTCAGTTCAGCATCTACGCGCAAAATCGTACGACACACAATGTTGTCAGTCGGGCCGATATTCACATGCATAAAGGCATCTGGCAGTGTGCGGTCCAACATAATCCAGAACAGCTTAAGCTTTTGATATACCTGCTCATCCGTCAAGCCGCCAACAAATGGCATCAGTACATCATCCAACTGACCTAGGTATACCGGGATTGATGTCACAGACGGAACATGGTGGTAAAGGATGGTAAGCATGTTCAATGCTTCATCGAAATTAGTTGCCGCGCTAAGCTCTAAATACTTTGAGCCTTGATGTAAGTATTTAGAATAGTCTGGAAGTACATAGCGCGGCTTAAATGGTGCGTGCCCTTCAAACATGTCACATAGCACACCTTGTTGTAAGGCTTGCTCTACTTCATTGCTAACCGGCATATACGGTAGGCTCGCTTCAGCTTCTAAGGCAAGATAGCTCGACTTCTGTTTTGGTGACAGGTGAGCATCTGAAATGATATTGCTAAAGCGCTGTTGTTGCTCTGAAAGTGGTGAAGAAGTAGATGACGAAGATTGATGGCTCATGATTAAACCCTTTATTTTATTATGGGCTTATTTTATATCTCACGCTTATGTTTCCACTAATGAAATGTATGCAACACTATATTTCCAAAATGGAAATGAGTGATTTGTTAATTGCCTGAAATTGGTTTATCTATGAACGAAATGGGAAGGAAGAAGCCAGCGTTGGTGTTGATAGTGATAGTGATAGTGAAGATATTGAAAAGCACTCACAGTGCTCGCCTATTTGAAACACAAACGACTAAAAATAGAAAACCCACATAACTGACCTTAAGATCGTTGATGTGGGTTTCGTTATTTTAGATGAGCATTACCGAGGCTAGCTCTAGGCATACACAGGATTACAGATAAGGAAGCACTTGCTTGCGTCCAACACCCATCAATACTTTTAAAGTACCTTGTGGCGTGTCAATCGAGAACGGGGTCGATACCTCAACAACAGAAAAACCGGCTGCACTCAATACATTCTCTGAGCGCTGTTGGCTTACACCATAGTCTTCACTGTCGTTCTCTAGATACCAATCCCAGTGTACAAACGTGCCATCGTTTTCGAGCAGCGTGTAAATAAGGCTGACTGTGTCTTGTAGGTTCGGGATAAAACCACACACCGAAGAGGCTACCACTAGGTCAAACTGGTTTCTGAATGCTGGATGCAGTGCTGCAAGCCCGCGCGATAAAATATCAACAACCGGTTCAACGTTAGGTAACTCTTTCTTATCTAACTCTTCAATCATCCCCTCGGAGATATCAAGTGCGATGATCTCTTTTGCTAAAGGAGATATTTTTTGGCTGAGTAGTCCTGTACCACAACCAAAATCAAGGACACGGGTTCCGTTTAAATCAACGAGCTGTGTTAACTGGTCAAATACGGACTGTGCGAATACTGCGGTCGCGGGATCTTTATCCCAATCAACGGCGTATTCGTCCCATTGTTTCGCCATCATGGCCTCCATCTTTACTTCTTGTAGGTTCGGAACTTGCCCAGAATAAACCAAATTAGTCAATTCGTCATAGAGTTATCATGCAATGATGGACTATTTCTAAGATAGTCAGCACAATATTCAGATAATATGCACCGACACCCGCTCAATATGGAAATGAAATGAACCTTTCTCAAGTCCAAGCCTTTTGTTCTGTTGCTGATTTAGGATCAGTCTCTGAAGCTGCCCGCCAGCTTGAATGCAACCGAACCAAACTTAGCATGTCGATCAAAGCCTTGGAAAAAGAGTTAGATGTTGAATTGTTCGTACGCAGCGGAAATCACGTCGAGCTTTCCGAAGCAGGTAAAGCCATCTACAAAGACTGTGAAGGCATGTTGGTGACAGCCGCACGAATTAAACAAACTTGTCTCCACGTATCTGGCGAGTTCAACGCAGAAATATGGATTGCCCGCGACGACTCATTACCCGATGAAATGTGGCAGAATTTATCTCATGCACTCAATAACAAGTACCCTTCGACTTCATTCAACTTCGTTCTGGCGTCCAGTGGCGACTTGGCAAACCTTGTTGAAACTCAGCAAGTGGATTTTGCATTTGGGGTCGATTATGAACGAGTAGATGACCCTCGAATTATCTACAACCCGCTCGGTAAAATTCGAATGATGTCTGTGTGTAAGAAAGGACATGATTTAAGTGCGATGCGACGAGTCTCTGATGAGGTATTGAGAAATTCGATGCAAGCGACCATGGTTTATCTCAATGAAAAAGATAATCCGGAGCTTGAGCCCTTCTCTCGCCGTCATATCGGCTTTTCTAGCTTCGACTTTATGTTAGATACGATTCTACGTGAAGAAGCTTGGGGCGTAATGCCTGAACCATTAATTCGCCATTTACTGCGTGATCAGGAGCTAGCTGTTATCAAGCACACTTACGGTCTAACACAAGAAGATTACTGTATGTTCACTGCTGCGGGTATGGCGGAACATCCAGGAATGAATTGGTTAGCAGATAAGATAAGCGACTATCTATTTGATTTCTAATTATACTTTTGATTTATAAGTCTATATCTTCTATATCCAAAGCTAGAAGCTAGAAAACCATTACATGATCAACTAAGTAACGACCGTCTTCTTCAACCAATACCATCTCAGCCACAAACTCACCTTTAGCAATTGTGTAGGCTTGCTTCCACACAAAGGCGATTGAGTCAGAACGCCTAAACAGCGCGACAGACTCACGTTCAGCAAAAAAACCATTGCTGTGCTGATAATGGTGGCACACCTTTTCTAAGTATTCAGGCGTAACAATATCTTTCATTCGCTGAGTAAAATCTCGGCAATGCTGAGCATGATCAACCTTGGTTGAACCTTCCATCAAGTTATCCATAATTGGGTTAGCAATCACCCATAACTCGTTATCGCTGACATCGTCAAACTTCATATTTATTCACTCCTTTGTAATCACAGCCCAATCCCACAAACCATAGGATGCTTGCAACTGATATGTTTTATTAATCATAAACGATCTAATTTCACTTGCACATCATCCCCAAAAAACAGTCAACGTCAGTTTTATTGGCACCCAGAATTAGACTTAAACATTTGAATTACAAAGAATTAAATAGGCGTTTCAAATAAGACTTATAAACGTAACCAGATAAGGTTTGTAAAGTTAGCTCAATATTAGAACAATGAAGTTATCAAAAACATCTGGAAAATTTTATGTGTGACAGGAAAAGCCAAAACGAAAATCGAGTACTATTGTTCTCAGCCCTTTTAGCATCAGGCTTCGCAGTTGGCGGATTGGTGTTGGGTCTTCTCGTTGGCTCGATAGTCATAGTATTTGACGGTGTTTATTCTCTTATCAGCTTACTGTTAACTTTATTGTCACTAGCTGCTTCGAAATACATTAACCGCCCTTCAGACACTGAGTTCCCATTTGGTCGAGCAATCATCGAACCGATTGTTATCGCAATTAAAGCTGTTGTTATTCTGCTTGTGGTTGGTTATTCACTTTACTCAGCGATTGGTGCCTTAATGACAGGCGGTCGTGAAGTAGACGCTTCTATCGCCACTCTGTTTGGTATTTTTAACGTGTTGGGCTGTGGTTACGCTTGGTGGTACATCGCTAATAAGAGTAAGCGTATATCTTCAGGACTGATTCAAGCTGAGTCTAAACAGTGGCAAATGGATACGCTGCTGAGTGTAGCGGTAACAGCAGGTTTCGTGGCGGCTTGGGTAATTACATTTTCTCCGTTGGCAGAATATGCAGTATATGCAGATCCAATGATGATGTTACTTATGTCTTTCTACTTCATCAAAGTACCTTTCGACATGCTAAGAGAAGCAATGCGCGAATTGTTAATGATGTCAGCAACCAAAGATATTTGTGACGCAGTAGATAAGAATGTGATCGCAGTAGACAAAGATGCTGAGCAAGATTTAGAGTTAATGGGTGTAACGAAGGTTGGGCCTGAACTAAGAATTAACGTTGATATCCATAGCAACGATCAACAAGCTATTGCTGTCGATGATATTGAACGTACGCGCCGCCAACTTAAGCGACGCCTATCTAACATGCCTTATGAGCTTCAACTAAATCTCAATATAGCGAGTTAAACTTCCACCTAACAAATGAGGACAGTCCTCACGCTAGAACATAAACTCAAATTAAGACTGAGATGAAGCCTTTTCAGAAGCCGATGCCTTTGCCGTCGGCTTTTCTCTGGTTACCCACCAGCAAGCCAGTGAACCAACGGTAACCATACAAACACCCTGCAAAAAAGTCATACTCAATGACAAACCTAAAATAACAGAAGAAAGTAAGGTCGCAAAGATTGGCGTAAAGTAAGACATAGTCGCGAGAAAAACCATATTGCCTCCCAGTATTGCCGTATTCCAAAGCGCGTAGCCTGCGCCCATACAAACTCCAGCAAGCACTAAGTCAATAGCTGCACCTGTTGTCATTACCATGCCGGTTTCATCACTCAATGCGTATTTGATCCACAGAGTGATCGCCGTAGCGATAAAGAAAAGCACGATCGCATTCTGCCCTTTGGCAACACGCTGGGTGTAATTACAATATACCGCCCAAATAATCGCACCAAAGAACGCCATAGAATACGTTTTAGGATTCGTCGCAATATTCGCAGCAATTTGATCGACAGAAAGACCGTGATCACCACTGATGCTCCAAGCCACACCAAAAAATGCCAAAAAGATACTTGGATAAACCAACCAATTGATCTTTTTGTCGCTCAGCAGTACCGCAAACAACACCGTCAATGCAGGCCAAAGGTAATTGATAACGGCCATCTCTAAAGCTTGATGTCGGTTGTTTGCCATTCCTAAAGCCAGAGCCAAGCAGATCTCGTAGCAAACGAATAATGCACCACCTATCATCAAGTACGATTTAGAGAAGCGTGATAGCTTAGGTAAACCCATAACGCAGACCAACAACAGTGCGCTCACTGTATAAAGACTGGCCGCGCCACCAATTGGGCCCAGTTGTTCTGAAACGCTGCGAGACAGCGCGATTAAGCAGCTCCACAATAAAATGGCAGCAATGCCATAGCAGCTATAGCGATGAGTTTTCAGCACAACTCTTCCTTTTTTAGTTTTAATTTTAATTTTAATAGCCAATCAAATTCGACATAACTAGCCAAATACAGTGTTGCATTTGGCTATTGATGGGTCGCTATGAAGTCAAAAAATCACTAACGACTATGCGAACAGAAGGGCTTGTAGGTCAGACAGAGACTTAACTTGGTAGTGAGGATCAATTCCATCTGGCGTTGCTTTTTCTTGGCTATTTAGCCAACAAGTTTCAATACCAAAATCTAATCCACCTAAAATATCAGAGTGTGGGTTATCCCCTACCATCAGTATTCTTTGTTTCGATGGCAATCCAATAAGCTTGTGTGCATGTTCGAAGATCTCTGCATCAGGCTTAGCAACACCCACTTCCTCAGAAATGATGACGTGGTCGAAATATTCAGTCATTCCAGTTCGCTCTAAACGGATTGACTGTAGCTCGGTGAAACCATTAGTAATGATCCCCATGTTCACTTTGCCTTTTAAAGACTCCATCAACTCTTTCGCGCCAGGAAGCAAGGTACAAATATCAGCCATTGCATTTAAAAATGCACTGTTGAGAGTCGCAGTCGTTGTGTCTAGCTTTTCAGCCCAACCTTCGAAGCGCGTATGTTTAAGCTGAGCAGCGGTAATTCTCCCATCTTGGTAATCAACCCAAAGTGGCAAATTAACTTTTTGATAATCCGAATAATCTTGCTCATTGAACGTCACACCAAAGCGTGAAAACATCAACTTCATTCCTTGAAATGCATCAAAGTGGAACAAGGTTTCATCCGCATCAAAAAATATCCAATCGTACTTCATTCTATTTCCTATTATTCGCGCTGTTGAGCAGTGCTTGTATTTATTTTCTCGTTGCCTCAAAGGCCAAGTGTGCATTCTACTATCAATTTTGTGAGCCTGAATATAGTTCTACGAATTTATAGAAAACAAGCAGCAAGTCATGATGTATCGCAAATTTTGCCACATATTAAACCAATACCATACAAGAAATACACCTAAGTACCGGGAGGTACCATGAAGCACTTCTTACCGTCATCCGTAATGCTAACCCCGTTCCTTGTTAAATATTATGATGAAGAACCAGAAAGCACCCCTGACGCCTTAGATACCGATGAGCCACAACAACTTCAAATTGAAGGTAACGATGACTCAAGCAAACCATCGACACAAACTGAACTTGAACCGAGTTTGAGTGAATAGTCTTTACTTTTCATGGTTATAGAGCTCCATTCTGCTCTTAAATCAATCAATGGTTCGATATCCATTAGTGACAATAAACACATAAGAAAACCATAAAAACGATTGCTATATGAGCCCTATCACAACGCATAGCCACAAAGTGGTAGTTCGGAATCAAAGTTGTTCCAGATCAATGGTCGACCACTTGATTGCCGACAACATATAGGAAATTAAAAAATCATAATTAACGGAGTTTTCCAATGTCTACTGCATTTTATATCCCTACAATCAACTTCATGGGTACTGGCTGTTTGAAAGATGCTGCTGATAGCATTCAGTCTCAAGGCTTCAAAAAAGGTCTGATCGTTACGGATAAGATCCTTAACCAAATTGGTGTAGTAAAACAGGTACAAGACCTTCTTAGTCAACGTGGCGTTGAAGCCGTTATCTTCGATGGCACTCAACCAAACCCAACCACCACTAACGTTAAAGACGGTCTTGAGCTGCTTACTGACAATGATTGTGACTTTGTTGTTTCTCTAGGTGGTGGCTCTCCGCACGATTGTGCAAAAGGTATCGCACTGGTTGCTTCTAACGGCGGAAAAATTTCAGATTATGAAGGCGTTGATCAGTCTGAAAAGCCAATGATGCCATTAATTGCTATTAATACTACAGCAGGTACAGCATCTGAAATGACTCGCTTCTGTATCATTACAGATGAAGCTCGCCACATTAAAATGGCTATCGTTGACAAGCACACAACACCACTTATCTCAGTAAACGATCCTGAGTTAATGCTTGCTAAGCCTGCATCATTAACTGCAGCTACGGGTATGGATGCATTAACACACGCAATTGAAGCTTACGTTTCTATCGCAGCAACCCCAATTACAGATGCCGTAGCAATCAAAGCGATTGAACTTGTACAAGCTCACCTGAGAACAGCAGTTGCACATGGCGATGATATTGAAGCTCGTGAGCAAATGGCTTACGCGCAGTTCATGGCGGGTATGGCGTTCAACAATGCTTCACTGGGTTACGTTCATGCAATGGCTCACCAACTAGGTGGTTTCTACGACCTTCCACACGGTGTATGTAACGCTATCTTGCTTCCACACGTTCAACGTTACAACGCGCAGGTTTGTCCTGAGCGCCTACGTGACGTAGCCAAAGCTATGGGCGTAAATGTTGAAGGTATGACACCAGAACAAGGTGCAGAAGCCGCTATCAATTCAATTGTTCAACTAGCAAACGACGTGAACATTCCAACAGGCATCGCACAGCTTGGTGCTAAACTGGAAGACATCCCAACACTTTCAGACAATGCGCTAAAAGACGCTTGTGGTTTTACTAACCCTAAACAAGCGACTCACGAAGAAATTTCAGCGATCTTTGAAGCAGCAATGTAATCTAGATCCTAGTATCTGTTGGCGTTTTTCAGTTCAATGTGGTTCTAGACACAAATCAATATAAACACAAACGGACTCATCTTTTGAGTCCGTTTTCTTTTGCCCGTCTTTATTTTGATAACCGTTATAAACCACTAAAAAGTCGCATTATTTCTATCGCTTGGTTATAGTTAACCTATTGATATGTCAAATAACAAACAGGTTCCATTGAGTCGTTGGATAGTTAACACTTCATTATTGGCTTCACTCGTCTCCTACTCTGCTCAGGCAGAGGAACAAAACGAGTGCCACAGCCAGCCGTTAGAAGATGTGCCTGTCGAAAAAGCCTACCACTTCCTAAACAGTAAATTTTGCCAACCTGCACTGTGGTTTGACAATTTTTTTGTCGATGACCGCATTACCGAAGATGCAAGAGCTGGTACGTCAGTCCGTTGGTACAACGATTTCATTTACTCCGAGGGTGGCGAAGTAGAATACTCCACAAAGCTTAAAGCTCGTTTACACCTTCCTTTTGTGAGTAAACGCCTTAAATTAATATATGAATCTGTCAGTGATGAAGAGTTCTTGGATTTTTTTCCTAACGACTCAGAAGAATTAGAAAGTGCATTAGGTTTACGCTATGACGCTTATGCAAAAGGCTATAGTAGCTTCAATATAAAAGCGACATTACGTCCACGAATTGAAGCCCGCTACCGTTTTACCTACCCTTTGACCACAGATGCTGTGTTCAGGTTTACCCAACGTGTTTACCAAGAAAAACAGAAAACTGGAGAGATCACCGATATCGATTTTGATCTTTCACTAAGTGATGATTTCTTGGCTCGATGGTCGAACTTTGCAGGTTATAACGATGACTTAAAAGGATGGGAATATGGCTCAGGCTTGACCTTATATCATTACCTTTCTCAAGATCAAGCTCTGCAATATAGCGCGACGATTACAGCAACCAATGAACCTTACAATCATTATGAATACTCACAAGTGTCGATTACTTACCGGGAAAACGTATGGAAAGAGTGGTTATTTTATGAACTCACCCCTCGTTACCAATGGGAGCGCGAACCTTACGAGAAACACATTGAAGAAGCCAATATCACGCTTAGGTTAGAAGTTTTGTTCAATAACGTTTAATCCCTAATTCCCTTGTAAATTCACAGACCAGAGAACCAAAAGAAGCACATCATTACGATGTGCTTCTTAATTGGAAATAACAAACGTATCTGTAGGAATTAACCTTTATAGTTTCTTACTCGTGCAGCTTCTGCTTCACGCTTGTCGACAACCGTTTTACCGATTGGCGCTAATGAGATAACCGCTAACTTAAGATGCTGAATCGCAAACGGAATACCGATGATAGTAATGAAACACGCTACTGCTGACATGATGTGACCAATCGCAAGCCAGATTCCCGCAAATAAGAACCAAATGATGTTACCGATCATACCGAGTGGACTGGTGCCAATGTCAGTTTCATTAGTCAGTTCATCACGTGAAATCGCTTCTTGGCCGAATGGGAAGAATGAGAAATTACCCATTACAAAACACGCTCTACCCCATGGAATACCAACGATGGTGAGGAATGCGAGCAGTCCGAAGAACCACCAAGCCAGTCCCATAAATACACCACCAAATAGAAACCAAATGATGTTTCCTATTGTTCTCATGTTGTCTTCTCCAAATCTTTGAATACTGTTTATTTAATATGCCGAGTAAGGCAATATTTGTTCTAATAGGTTCATTATTGTTGAGTCTTTATGAACTGCTAATGAATCGCCTACATTTTCTGTAATTGATGTACGCCACGAAACGTCAAATCCGCATAGGGCTCAACCATTTTATTTGATACCATAAACGTAACTATAACCTGCTGTTAAACAGTTCCCCACGCTCATCTATTCATAGCGTATCGGAAATTGTAGCAAGCAGTGCGACTCAACAACTAATTGAAGGCCGAATTTATGAACAACACTGAGCAACCTAAAAAGAAAATAAAAAACTGGGTGCCAATCGTCTTCTTCGGACTTCTCAGTACGGTTCCTGTATTCATGTTCTTAGTTGACGTGTACATCAACCAGTATATGTAACAGAGCCTGTTATCCTAGTGCATATAGTAGACACTAGATTGCAAGAATGGATACCGGAACCCTTTCCTGTATCCATTTCAATTCCAATTCGATCAGTTATTCTGTAGTCAGATCTTCTGTAATCAAATCAGCTCTTCGCTAATAAAATCTAGAATGTCGATCAGCTCATGATCAGGCAAATTTAATAAGTTATCACCAACATACCATTCAATCTTACATTGGTTTGGTAATTCGCTAATAGCTGGGTTTCCTATCCAAATCTTATGTTTCTTCGCTATGTTATCTCTCACAATAATGCCGTCTTCATAGCTCACAGGTAAATATAGATGAAGCATGTTGACCTGAGGTTGCTGCGGATTTACCGTGAACTGAGGATAGTCTAATAAGATTTGGTAGATCTGCTTTGTTCGCTCAAATAACGAAGGCATCAAGGCTAACCGTTCGTCAAACTGCATTGCTGCTGACACCACATAAGGCGTGCGGTGATAAACATTGCCACCTTGACGCTTCATCCACGCCGATGCTTTTTCTACAAAGGCTTTATCGCCCAACAAGAGTGAACCGCCAAGACCATTTAACCCTTTGTATAAAGAGACATAAGCGGAATCGAACCCTTTAGCGATCTCGTTATATGGCTTTTGATAATACGCACCACATTCCCACAAACGCGCACCATCCATATGCAGATGAATCGATTGTTCTTTGCAGTACTGCTTTATAGCTTCAAGCTCACCCCATTCTGGTAATTGGCCGCCGATTTCACGCATGGGTAATTCATATAGAGCGGCTGCAATCTCATCAGGCCACGCCTTTAAGTCATCAACATTCCAAGTGCGAAATACGTTACCTACTGGAAGTACGTTGAAGCGGTTTTGTAGCTGATATCCTTGGCGTTCATGGCGCATAATATGACTCGATTCATGCATCGCCACTACTGGGTTTCTTTTCTCTTGGCACGCAATTTCTAATGCAGTTGGTTGGTTCATGGTGCCCGTAATAACAAACACAGCCGCTTCATAACCGAGTAAATCGGCAACTTTTTTTTCAAAACTCTCGATAAACTCGCCATCGCCGTAGCTATCGTGAGTGACATCATGCGTTTCACACCATTCAGCCATCTGAGCGAATGTTTGTGCTGGAGTCGGTTCTAGGTGACCGGAAAGCAACAAATCACATTGTTGACGCAAGTCCATGCTCATAGTTTTTCCTTTATTCATTGTTGTTCTATGTAGGGTTATTGAATTATTTACGTTACCCGCCAACGGTGACATAAAATGTCCATATTCGCTTTTACTATTCGTGAATAATTAGTTTTACTCAGTCATCGGCGGCTTGTGCCGGGAATACTCAAATTGACGGATGTTTTATATAATTAAGTACCTAAAAACACACGCATCTAAATAGATAAGTATGGGCTAATTCGTTGTTGTTCAACCATTCTTCTATTATTGTATATCTATAATTCCAATAAATATTATTCGTTAATGGACAAAGAGGGCTATATGTCGAAAAATCGAGTCTTGGTGCTATTCGCCCACCCTTCTCAGCATCGCTCTGAAGCTAACAAACCCTTATTTGAGCAAGCCAAACGCGTTGACGGTGTCACGTGTGTCGATCTCTATGCCGAATATCCGACCTTCAAAATCAACATCGATCGTGAACAAAAACGCCTGTTGGACCATGACATCATCATTTTTCAGTTCCCTTTATATTGGTACTCAACACCAGCAATTCTTAAAGAGTGGCAAGATCTCGTTCTTGAATATGGTTTCGCTTACGGAACCGATGGCAACGAATTACAAGGCAAAAATTTACTGTGTTGCATCACCGCTGGCGGTAAGAAAGATGCGTACCAAAGCGATGGCTACAACCATTTCACCATTCGAGAACTGCTTCACCCAATTGAACAAACCGCCTCTTTGTGTGGAATGAACTATCTTGCACCTTTTGCGCTTTTTGGTTCTCGTACCGCATTAGAAGAAAACCGTATTCAACAACATGTCGATAGTTACAGAACGCTTTTAAAAGCGTTGGTTGCAGGTGATATCAACATCAAAAGGGCCAGCAAGGCAGAAAAGTTGAACCACATTGTGAAAGAATTAATGGTTGAGGTTAAATAATGACGGGATATTTTCTACAAGCATTTATCTATTTAGTGGCCGCCGTGATTGCAGTCCCCATCGCCAAAAGACTTGGGCTCGGATCGGTACTTGGTTACTTAATCGCTGGCGTTGTGATTGGGCCTATCATTGGATTGGTTGGTGAAGAGACGACAACCATTCAACACTTTGCCGAATTCGGTGTAGTGATGATGCTGTTCTTAGTCGGTCTAGAACTGGAACCTAAGATGTTATGGGCGATGAGAAACCGATTGATGGGTCTTGGTGGCCTTCAAGTTGGCGGAACGACCGCTATCGTGATGGGGATTGCACTGTTCTTCGAACAACCTTGGACGATCGCTCTGACTATTGGTTTGATCTTTGCGCTTTCATCGACAGCTATTGTTCTACAAACGTTCAATGAGAAAGGCCTATCTAAAACAGAAGGTGGCAAAAACGCATTCTCGGTGCTTTTATTCCAAGATATTGCCGTTATCCCAATGCTGGCGTTCATCCCCTTGTTAGCTCTTCCTGAATTGGTTGCTTTGGCAGAAAGTGCCGCCCAAACCGCTGCACACCATGATGAACTCAGTTTGGTTGCAGGTTTGCCAAGCTGGGCATATGGCCTTGTTATTACGGCTTCAATCGCGATAGTGGTAGTAGGTGGCCATTATTTAAGTCGCCCATTATTTCGTTTTGTTGCGAGTTCTGGCTTGCGCGAGATCTTCACTGCAACAGCACTGATGTTGGTGATTGGTATTGCCGCGTTGATGAGTCTCGTTGGCCTGTCGCCTGCGCTAGGTACTTTCCTGGCAGGAGTGGTACTCGCAAACAGTGAGTTCAGACACGAACTGGAATCTAACATTGACCCGTTTAAAGGGTTATTGCTTGGATTGTTCTTTATCACAGTAGGCGCAGGTATCAACTTTGGCGTTTTGTTTAACGATTTTGCGCTCATCATTGGTTTAACACTCGGCGTAATGACACTTAAAGCATTGGTGCTGTTCACACTGGCGCTGATCTTTAAAATCAAAAACAGCGACCGTTGGCTATTTACATTGAGCTTGGCTCAAGCGGGTGAATTTGGTTTTGTACTACTGAGCTTCTCAGCACAGAACCATGTGTTGCCTGCGGATATTGTTCAAACGCTATCACTGGTTGTAGCCCTCTCCATGTTCTTAACTCCAGGTCTCTTCATTCTGTTTGATAAAGTCATACTGCCCCGTTACGAGCAAAAATCGAACGACCGAGAAGAAGACAAAATCGAAGAGAAAGGTACAGTCATCATTGCCGGTATCGGTCGATTTGGTCAGATCGTAAACCGCTTGTTAGTATCAAATGACGTCAATACGGTAGTATTGGATCATCAAGCAAACCAAGTGGACTTGTTGCGCTCCATCAATATCAAGTCTTACTTTGGTGATGCAGCTCGTCACGACTTACTGCATACCGCAGGTATCGAAGAAGCTGCAATGCTTGTTGTCGCTATCGACAATCAAGATTCTAGCGTCGAATTAGTTAAATACGTAAAACACACGTATCCAAAGGTGAAAATCTTGGCGCGTGCATTTGACCGTGGTCATAGCTATCGCTTAAGAGAAGCTGGCGCCGATTTTGTGGAATCTGAAACGTACCATTCAGCACTTGAAATGGGCGCACAAGCCTTGCGATCTCTTGGGCATCATCCGTTTTTTGTTGAGCAGCAAAAATCGACTTATCAACGTGTTGAAAGCCGTAAGTCTGAAAAGCTCTATCAAGCTTGGGCTGAAGCGGAAGAGAACCCGCGTTACGACAATAACTACCGACAAATCTTCATTCATCTGGAAGAAGCGATGAAAGAAGACATGAAAAAAGACCGTTCAGACAAACATTCTCGCTCCGAACGTGGTTGGACACCACCACCGAAAGGTTATGCAGACGGCTTTGAAGAAGAAGACTCTTAAGCATTCGTTCCTAGCCACAATTTAAAAAGCGGCTCTTGAGCCGCTTTTTCTTTCCCCATACCTTTCCCGAAGCCCGAACAAAACACCTTATGGGCCTAGACAGCGTATTCTAGATAGGTAATCCCTAGAATTTATGTGATCTACCCATTATTTTTAATTTCTAATCACTCTGCAAAAATGAATTCATTTTTTACATTATTGAAACATTCCACCGACGCATAAACCACATAAGTTAAGTGGGTATTATGCGGTAAATTTAACCACCTAAAGATCTGGCTAATTCATAACGTCCATTTTCTATGGGTTGAGTTACATTGCATATATCGAACCCTAGCTTACAACTCGCCACACAATCATTCACCTCCCGAATAAATAAGACATCATACTTACAAATTCAACTCGTAAAAATTAACATAAACGTTTCAAAACATGTCTATCGTTACAATTTGTAACGGATCGAGCTTATCGGTATAGTCCTGCACTTCAAAAAGTGAGGCGTTTACGCTCACCTTAAAGGAGAAAATAATAATGATTACCAATGATGCTGTAATAATGGGCATGTTAGCCGTTATTCTTGGCGCCGTTTTCGTTTCTGAAAGCAGCCAAAATAGCGCTTTAAAAAAGTTCTACTCGTTCGTTCCGGGTCTATTACTTTGCTACTTCATTCCCTCCTTACTAAACAGCTTCGGCATAATCGATGCGTCGAATTCTAAACTGTACTTTGTTGCAAGCCGTTACTTGCTTCCGAGTGCACTCGTTTTACTGATCATCTCTGCGGACCTGCGTAAAATCTTTGGGCTAGGTTCAAAAGCCGTCATCATGTTCCTGACAGGTACTGTCGGTATTATCATTGGTGGCCCATTGGCTATCTTGATCATCGACCAAATAAACCCTGACCTTGTATCTGGTGATGTATGGCGTGGCCTAACAACGGTTGCAGGCTCTTGGATTGGCGGTGGTGCAAACCAAGCCGCAATGAAAGAAGTGTTTGAAGTAGACGACCAACTGTTCTCTGCGATGATTACTGTAGACGTAATCTGTGCCAACATTTGGATGGCAATATTACTTATTATGGCTGGCCGTCAGAAGAAGATTGATGCGTGGTTAAAAGCCGATACTTCATCTATCGAAGACCTAAAAGAAACCGTTTCTAAGTACCAAGAAGAAAACGCTCGCCCCACGACGACGACTGATCTAATGAAGATCACGGGCATTGCATTCGGTCTTACGGGCTTAGCACACTTTTTCAGTGACATGATCGCACCATGGATCTCAACTAACGCTCCTGAGCTAGCGCAATACAGCCTGACTTCTGGGTTCTTTTGGTTAATCGTAATGGTGACTACGTTTGCGCTGATCGCTTCATGCTTCAAATCAACACGTAGCCTTGAGCACAGTGGTGCATCTAAAGTAGGCTCAGCATTCATCTACATCTTAGTTGCAACCATTGGTATGCAAATGGATATCACGGCTATTTTGGATAACCCTGGTTACTTCTTCATCGGTATCACTTGGTTAACTATTCACGCGATTATCATGATTGTGATGGCAAAGCTAATTCGTGCACCACTGTTCTTCATGGCAGTAGGTAGCCAAGCGAACGTAGGCGGTGCTGCATCGGCTCCTATCGTAGCTGCTGCATTCCATCCAGCATTAGCTCCAGTAGGTATTCTAATGGCCGTACTTGGTTATGCACTGGGTACATACGGCGCTTACATCTGTGGCCTAATCATGCAGGCTGCTGCACTAGGTTAATAAGCCTCTAAAACAAAGATGGCTAAAGCAACAACAAGAAAGGCTGAACGATGATCGTTCAGCCTTTTTCGTTTCTAAAACTGTATTTCAAATAACGGCTTAATCGAACAAAGACGCCAGCTTATTTTCCACAACTGGGCTGATATTAAAGCTCAACATAAAATCTGGACGCGTTTCTTCGTCTTTCTCAAGGTAATAATTCGCTTCAATTCCAAACTTCCAAGGACGCCCATTCAAAACCGTTGTTTTGCTTACACTTATATTTAACGGAATTTCCGCCTGATCCTTATTCCAGTCATACGAGAATGTCGGCGCAGAACCTATCGTCCAACCTCCTCCTAATATCTCCACCCAAAAGACTTGTGTCGATGTCTTGTTGATTCGAGTATCAGAATGGTCGGCTCCGTCTCCAGAAATACCATACAAGTGGTTTGGGAACATACCAACAACTCGCTCACTACTCGCCTTACCGAACATAAACTCAGGCCCGACAGCAAATTGATCAGCCGTTAAGTCATTACTGCCCGTTGGCAAAGAAGCAAAGAGACCGAAAGCGACAATAGTACCGCCCTCCATTTTAGGCGCATAAGCTAAATCAAATGAGATGTCTGTAACGCCGGACTGATCCATATGCTGCGAGCTTGCTGGTGTATCCATATAGAAATCGTTCTGTACATAAGAGATAGCCGGGCGGAAAATCACTTTATCACCATTATCCATTGGAAGCGGCAATGTCGGCTGTAAGACGGTCGCGAAAGCACCTCCTCCTCCATCGTAACCACCTGAATACTGAAGCTTTAGATTGAGGCTAGCGTAAGCTGTGTTTGGGTTTGCAAGTTCCTTTGCTGCCTGTTCTGCTGCTTGATCACTTTCGGCTTTCGAAATGTCAACATTAGCGCTAGCAAAATTCGGCATTAATAATATTCCAGTTATTATCAGTGCAAGTGGTTTACAAGCCATGAGCCCTCTCTTCAATAGTAAAACAATAAGGTGTAACTGCTTATTGAGTATTTTAGAGATTACTGGACAGTAAAATGGCCATTAAGTGACAGAAGGGAATTAGCGAAGCCTAGATAAAGAAACAGACAAAGTATGGATACAAAAATGCCCCAAATCGCTTTGAGGCATTTTTAATTAATCAGGAAGCTCGGGAGTAGTTACTCCTTTGGCTTATTCCCAATCTAGAATTACTTTACCAGACATACCAGAGCGCATCATGTCGAAGCCTTTCTGGAAGTCGTCCACTTTGTAGTGGTGAGTAATAATTGGTGTTAGATCTAGGCCGGATTGAATCAAGCTTGCCATCTTGTACCAAGTTTCGAACATCTCACGGCCGTAGATACCTTTGATAACCAAACCTTTGAAGATTACTTGGTTCCAGTCTACTGCCATGTCTGATGGTGGAATACCTAGTAGAGAGATCTTACCGCCGTGGTTCATATTAGTCAGCATGCTGTTGAACGCAGATGGGTTACCAGACATTTCTAGGCCTACATCGAAGCCTTCAGTCATACCAAGATCAGCCATTACGTCTTCAAGCTTCTCTTCCATCACGTTTACTGCGCGAGTTACACCCATTTGACGAGCAAGATCTAGGCGGTATTCGTTTACGTCAGTGATTACAACGTGGCGAGCACCAACGTGCTTAGCAACAGCAGCAGCCATGATACCGATTGGGCCAGCACCAGTGATTAGCACGTCTTCGCCTACTAGGTCGAAAGATAGCGCTGTGTGTACTGCGTTACCAAACGGGTCAAAGATTGATGCTAGATCGTCAGAGATTTCTGCAGGGATCTTAAATGCGTTGAACGCAGGGATCACAAGGAATTCAGAGAACGCACCAGTGCGGTTAACACCAACACCTGTTGTGTTACGACAAAGGTGAGTACGGCCGCCACGACAGTTACGACAGTGACCACATGTGATGTGGCCTTCGCCAGATACACGGTCGCCGATTTCAAAACCACGAACTTCTTGGCCGATGCCAACAACTTCACCCACGTATTCGTGACCTACTACCATAGGTACTGGGATTGTGTTTTGTGACCACTCATCCCAGTTGTAGATATGTACGTCAGTACCACAAATTGCAGTTTTCTTAATACGGATAAGAAGATCATTATGACCCATTTCAGGTTTTTCAACCTCGGTCATCCAGATGCCTTCTTCAGGCTTAAGCTTAGAAAGTGCTTTAATTTTCATAATGTTATCCAGTTCATCTCGCCTAACTGTAAGGCGAGAATCAAAAATCTATATGTTCTATTAGGTGTTGCTCTATCTAATCAAAGGACGCATAAGGCATCCCTTTAAAATTAGATGATAGCCATGTCTTTACCAACTTGGATGAACGCATCGATTGCGCGATCCAGTTGCTCACGAGAGTGTGCAGCAGACATTTGCGTACGGATACGAGCTTGGCCTTTTGGTACTACAGGGAAAGAGAAACCGACAACGTAGATGCCTTTTTCTAGTGCGCGCTCTGCAAATTCGGCCGCTACTTTTGCATCACCCAGCATGATTGGGATGATTGCGTGATCAGCGCCGCCCATAGTGAAACCAGCAGCTTCCATGCGAGTACGGAAGTGAGCAGAGTTTTCCCATAGTTGAGTACGTAGGTCGCCAGATTCTGCAAGAAGATCTATAACGCGGATAGACGCAGACACGATTGCAGGTGCAACAGAGTTAGAGAATAGGTATGGACGAGAACGCTGACGTAGCCAGTCGATCACTTCTTTCTTACCAGCAGTGTAACCGCCTGAAGCGCCACCCATTGCTTTACCAAGCGTACCTGTGATGATGTCGATACGGTCAACAACGTTGTGGAACTCGTGAGTACCCGCGCCGTTTTCGCCCATGAAGCCCACAGCGTGAGAGTCATCAACCATAACGAGTGCACCGTACTTATCAGCAAGGTCACAGATAGCAGGAAGGTTAGCCACTACGCCGTCCATAGAGAATACACCGTCAGTTACGATTAATGTATTGCGAGCACCCGCTTCTTTAGCAGCGATAAGTTGTTGCTCTAGCTCTTCCATGTTGTTGTTCGAGTAACGGAAACGCATAGCTTTACACAAACGAACGCCATCGATGATAGATGCGTGGTTTAGAGCGTCAGAGATGATTGCGTCTTCTTTACCTAAAATCGTTTCGAATAGGCCAGCGTTCGCATCAAAACAAGATGTGTAAAGGATAGTATCTTCTTTACCTAGGAACGTAGATAGCTTTTGCTCTAGTTCTTTGTGAGAGTCTTGAGTACCACAGATGAAACGTACTGAAGCCATACCAAAACCGTGCTGATCCATACCATCTTTAGCAGCTTCGATAAGAGCAGGATGGTTAGCAAGACCTAAGTAGTTGTTTGCACAGAAGTTTAGTACTTCTTCACCAGTCGAGATAGAAACCGCTGCTTTTTGAGCAGAAGTGATAATGCGCTCAGACTTGTAAAGACCTTCTTCTTTAACTTCTTCGATTTGATTTTGAATCTGTTGGTAAAATGCAGAAGACATTGTCTATTCCTTCCTAGTTATTATTCAGCAGCATCGTGCGCCGCATTATGTAGGGGATGCAAACGATTTCAATTCGATCATTTACACTGTAAAACTTATACCTCTATTCTAGTTGAACATGCCCTTTTCGATTATCCCTCTAGTTGGAAAAACATTAATGAATCACAGGCACTAATAATAGTTCATCCTAGTGACACAGGGCACATTAACGCCTCAATGTTGTTCTTTTTAACGCAAGCCCTCCATCAATTACCTTCTAATTTCGCTTTCATATCGAATATGAATTTTTCATCTCAGAACGATATAGTGATGATTGCCAGTTTCTCTCAGAATGTGCAGCAGCAGCGCCGCTATACAAACGACATAAGATGAGAAGCTAAGCAAATGACCCTATCCGACCACACCATACAACAAGCTTTCGAGAACGACTGGTACACCTGCTTTTATCAGCCAAAGGTTGAACCAAGTGTCGAAAAAGTCATTGGCGTAGAAGCACTGATCCGTTTAGACATCCCAGAAGAAGGTATTTTCTCTCCGGGTGTGTTTATTGATCGTGCATTTGCATTGGGGTACGAAGAAGAAATCTTCTTTAGTGTATTGGAACAATCGCTCACAGAGATAAAATCGCTCTCACCACGCTTAGGCCTTGCCGTGAATATCAGCAAGAAGGTCCTCGCTAACCCTGATAACGTGGAAAAGGTTCGCGAGTTACTTTGGAATGCTTCATTCAAGGCCAATCAGCTAACCTTTGAACTCAGTGAGAATGATCAATTAGACGAGCAACTTTGTGATCAGATAAAGCGCTTTAAATCCCTTGGCGTAAAAATCTCAATTGACGACTTTGGTGTCGGCCATTCAGATTTAAATAAAGTGATGAGCCTTAATATTGATGAAGTGAAGTTTGATAAATCAATTGTGAATAGCGTTGAACCATCTCGTTCAGACTTAGTGAAACGAACTTTGGCGTACTGCAAGAAGTCTGGAATTGAAACCGTGGCAGAAGGCGTTGAAGATAATGAAACACGCCAATTGATCCACCAGTTAGGTTTTGATCGCTACCAAGGCTTCTTGTATTCGAAACCGCTACCTTTAACTGACCTTAGATTGGTTATGTAGATCGTTTTTATTGCTCTCACTTAAGACAAACTCAACGCTTTTTTTCTTCTGCTTTAGGTCGTGGTAACGGATGTACTTAAAATAGATATCGTGTTTGTTTTGGATGTTCTGAGAAAAAGGGTTGTTCACCACTTTCTTTATATCTGCCTTGAAAAATGGCATGCCAAGCTTGCTCATGTAAGGTTCTAAGTAGAGGTCATACAGAAACTGGCACATAGCAGGATCAATGGTAGGAAATCGAAACTCAGTGCCTGCTAAATTATCTGCCATGTGAGCAAAGATCTTACGTCGAATAACAACGCTAACTGCACCAACACTACAAAGCATCTTACTGACGCCATCGTAAACTACATGGCCAATAATCACCCCCTCGAACAAGAAGCAAAGAACCTGCATATCCTCTTTTTTTACACCGAGCTGCTGAGCAACCTCGATAAAGTCTTTGCCATAGGTTTTAAAGTGCATCCCTTGAATCGATTTCAGTCTTTTCACCGGAAGTGAACTCATGTTGTATGACTCAACGCTAGTAACCTCGTAGTCATAACCAATATCAACGTTGAAAGGGCGATCCATCTTTTTGGTTGCTGCTTTTACTTGAATCATCTCATCAACAGAAAACTCATACTCTTGTTGAAAGAAACTCGCGATACCTAATCGACGAACAAAACTCGGCAGCGTCTTACCTCGCTCCCACTGACTGACCGCAACCTGGTTAACGCCTGAAAATGCGCGATGAGATGTAGAGAGAACCTCTGCAAGTTCTTCTTGTGATAACGGATGTTCTTCCCTTAACCGTTTCAGTTCTTGAGAAAAGTTCTGTTTATCCATATTCTTTCACGCTCTCTAGACAGTACCTAGACCATTAGATCTAGCTTTGTGTGATTGGGGCTCTTTCCACGGTATCTTCAGTGTGCTCTGCAAGCCAGTATAACCAGATCATCACTAAACATAGTCCAAAACAAACCGCAAATAACCAAACCGGACTCAACAATTCAATAACTACTCCACCAATTAACGGGGCAATCGCAAAACCCAGAGAATAAAGTGCTGCAGCGCCAAAATAGGAACCTCGTAAATGAGGGGGTGCCATGCGATCGATTTGAACGTTAAGCGTTGGAAATGCAATGACCTCTCCTAAACTCAATATAAAACAAGCCACCCCCCAACCTAGAGCCCAATCACTAGGTGTAAGTAGAAAGCCGATTTGAGCCACCGCCATCAAGAACATTCCAATTCGCGTCCGTACAAATAAAGGAACATGTTCCAACCACTTCAACATTGGAAATTGAAACACAATAATAGTTAAGGTGTTCACCAGCACTAAACTTGCGATTAAATGAGCAGCATCACTTATTGATGAACGAACAATAACTTGTGGAATCGATGACTCTACTTGAGCATAGACAAACATCATAATAAAGTTAGCAATCATCAACTTAACAAAAATATTGTCTTTGCGAATCACATTTAGTGTTGCTGTAAAGTTGGGAAGTTGTGAGATGTCAGGCTTAGTAAATGTTCCCTTTCTTTCGATGCCGACGAGTAACCAAAAGCCATATACAACGTAGGTAGCACCCGCGACAAAGAATAGGTTTTGTGGATGTGCGAGAGCCAGTGTAATACCAATAAGTGGCCCCAAAGCTCCACCTAAATTTAACAAGAAGTAACGAACATTCAGCGCCAATTCTCGGTCTTTCAAATCGTCAAGATTATCGCCAATTACCGCTTTTGCTGGTGCTTCAATCATCGGCCTCATTAGACCTGTCATCATGATTAACACATAGAACTGCCAAATCTCGTTGGCAATGCCAATACCCGAATAAGCAATAGCGGCAACCCAGCTTCCAAGTACCATGACCCACTTTCGACCCACTTTATCGGAGATATAACCCGAATAGAGCCCAGCTCCAGCACCAACGACAGCTGAAGTCGCGAGCATCATGCCCACTTCTATTGCCGATGCACCATAATCTTCATAAAGAAACACAATCAGAAATGGCCAAGCCATAAAGTAACTCGTACGAGCGAGTAGAGTTCCGGTTAATACGGTCCAAATAGAAAAATTAAACCTTTTGACTCTTTGTTTCTGAAATAGGCTTTCTGATTGATCCATAAAACTCCCTTTATCTAACCTAATGATTTACATAAAACTATCGTGCCAGTATATGTATGTAATTGTATAAATAAAGAGCTCAAAACTGTTTTTATAAAACACAGCAGGTCATGCTTACCACATAATGAAAAAATCTGGAAAACCATAGATAACACTGCACTTAATATTAAATGCCGTTTGACGTATAATTAAGGCATTAAAAGAATAGATAGAAGGTAACAAATACTCATCTACTCTTCGGATTTCCCTTCCAAATAACCCAGTAAAGAACGTTATGATCAACCCAAAACTGATTGCCCTACTCCCAGATCTCGCATCCTTCATTTTAGTGGTAAACGAAGGGAGTTTTACTGCTGCTGCAAAACAGTTGGGCGTGACGCCTTCAGCACTCAGCAAATTGATCACGCGCTTGGAAAAAGCCTTATCAGTAAAGCTGTTTGAACGAACGACTCGTACCTTAATCATCACCCAAGCTGGACAATTGGTTTACGATCAAAGTGTCGTTATGATAAATGCCGCGCAACAGGCTGTTGAACTGTCGACCTCCGATCATACGGATCCTGCAGGTTCAATCACGGTGGCGGCGCCAGAAGCCTTCTTAAATTCGGTATTACAACCCTTTGTCGTTCCTTTCTTGAATCAATATCCTGAGATCCAACTTAAGTTAAGAGCCGCTGATGGCGACATCGATATCTTACGTCAAGGTATCGACATCGCGTTTCGTCTTACCGATAAACCAGACGAGAGCTTGGTTTTAAAAGAACTAGGGAAAACGAACCTCGTACTGTGCGCAAGCCCTGACTACCTTGACGCTAAAGGAATCCCTCACCACCCAACCGAGCTTTCAGAGCACGACTGCTTATATCTTGCTGAAACAGATAAAGACCACATCTGGGACTTTCTCAAAGGGGATGAATTTTACACAGTGCCTGTCAGTGGGCGTTATGCTGTAAACCACTCTCAGATGAGACTAAAAGGCGTTAAAGAAGGACTTGGTGTGGGTATTTTCCATGACTTTGTAATTCAAGATGCGCTGACTGAAGGTTCTGTTGTGCAAGTGCTAGAAGATTGGACCATCAAGAGTAACTACCACGGCGCAATCGCGATGCAGTTTGCTCAAACCAAGTACATGCCTGCTCGACTGCGTGTGTTCATCGATTACGCAATGGAGCACTTGAGCGATAAGTTGGCCGGAGAGATAAACTAATGCTGAAAGGAATCCACCACGCTGCGATCATCTGTTCAGACTACGAAATGTCAAAGCGCTTTTATACCGAGATTTTAAAGCTAGAAGTTATTGCAGAGAATTATCGCGAAGCGCGCCAATCGTACAAACTTGATTTAGCACTGCCGAATGGTGCTCAAATAGAATTGTTCAGTTTCCCTCATGCACCTGAAAGACCAAGCTTTCCGGAAGCTCAAGGGCTGAGACATTTGGCTTTTTGTGTTGATGACGTTCAACATGCCAAAAGCTATTTGGAAGGACAAGGCATTGAAGTCGAACCGATTCGAGTTGATGAGTATACGGGGAAATCATTTACGTTTTTCGCAGACCCAGACGGCCTGCCGCTAGAGCTTTATCAGATCTAAAGCTTTATCAAATCTAGAGCTGAATCAAGTCTAAAGTATTCCTCACAAAGGAATCACCCATCTGATTAATGAAACTGACCTCCTCAGAAAGAAGGTCAGTTTTTATATCAATTAACTCAATGCCGTCTTAAATCTCTCAACGCGTGAAAACAGTAACCAATCCAATAGCATTGCAGTCACAATCGTTGCACCCGCGAGTGGAAACAGAACCGAAATAACAACCACCGTCACTAAGCCTGCTTTCCATAAACCTGCATCACCAAACTTCGGTGGCGTCCCAAGCTTTCTTTGGCCTGAAGGTCTGCGCATCCACCACATCACACCACCAGTCACCGACACCACGACGAACGCAATGCAGAACAAGGCATTTAGAAGTTTATTAATAATACTGATATCGCCTTGGTGCAATGAAATACCAACAGCTAACGTCTTCGCGATGAAGTTGTAATCTTGCCAAGTAACCTCTCCCAAAATACGACCTGAGTATTGGTCGAGGTGAGTCGTGCGATCTAGGGTTGGATCGATGATGTCACCTCCCATGGTATTGGCAGCCACGGTGTAAACGCCCGTTTCTGAGCGAGGGAAATTGACTTTATACTGCGTAAAACCAAGAGCTCGAGCTTTTGCTATCACATCATCAATCGAGAAATTACTCGCTGCTAAAACTAAATGCTCAGAATGCTCTTCACCCATCTTCGAATGGTCATGAGATTCAGATGTCTCTTCTGCATGATGTACGTGTTCTGACGGCTTATCTTGAGACAAAGGCAGTGGAGTTTGCTCTAGGTTCCAAGGCATTTCCTCTTCAGACCCGTGATTTAAAGAAGCATGCGTTTCGCTAGACAGAGGAATATCGTCCCACATTTGAGCAGGAAAGGTGCTCCATGCTTGAACAAGTTTACCGCCCCAAAAGCCGGTCCATGATAATCCCGATAGAATAAATAACAGAAGAATGAATGATAGTGTTCCACCGATGTTCGCATGCAGGTCACGCATTAAAACACGTGTTCCTGAGGTAAATCTAAGCTTAAGAAAACCAGCACGGCTTGCGTTATCTCGAGGAAGCCATAAATAGATTCCACTCACTAACAGAAGGATCGACAAGCTGATTGCAACCTCAATGAGGTAATCACCCCAATCACCAATCAACAAAGTGCCGTGGATGTCATTCGCGAGTTGATACAGGCTATCGCTGCGTGGAATTTCTCCTACCACTTCGCCAGTGTATTGATTCACCGTGGCGAAAAAGGAAGTGCCATCTTCAAGTGATACAGAAAATCGGTTCGCAAGATCAGGGACTTTGCTAGGTACAAACTGTGTCACCGTACCTTGTGGGTATTGATTTTGTACCGCAGCTAATTGTTGTGACACCTTGATCGGTTCGCCCGATACAACAATTTCAATCGCGTCTTGATGGAAAGCAAATTCGATTTCATCGTCAAACAGCATCACCAAACCAGTAATACTCAACATCAACATGAATGGGATAACGAATAGCCCGGCATAGAAGTGCCAGCGCCAAGTGAGGAAGTAGAGAGTTTTATTGCGGTCTTTTCTTTTTATATTGGTTTCCGAACCGGCTGTTGCACTGCTTGTAGACTGCGAAGTCGCTTGTGCTTTCGCAGAGCTTTGAGATTCATTTCTCAACATTATTATTTCCTTTGACACACGCAAACATACCTTCTGAAAAATCAGAAAGTAATCTGAGCATGGTTAACTTTACTTAATACTGTATTTTTTAATTATTTTAGTGGGTTAGGTTTAAGCAATATCAAAGGGAGGGCCGCGCGGGGCTTGCCTCGTATAGCGTTCGCTTAGAGCCAAAAAAGCGTAGCTGTCAGAGACAATAGAACTCTGTCGAGTTGTTAGTAGTGTAGTTGGAAATTTGTCTTGGTGGAATGTGGAAAAATGACTAAACGGACACGGTTTACCTTTGTGAGTACTCGGCTCGCCTTCTTCTATTTGAACCAGTTCAAAGCCGTTGACCGTACATAACGACGCCCATACTCCCGCACTATTACCATGAGCATTGATAACAGGCATTAACGTTACTAGTACCCAGCTTAATGCTGTTGCTAATAACATGGAGACGTTGAACGAGGTTCGGCGCATTATTCCAAATATTTATAAATTTCCCTTATTATGAGGGACTTGGAATATAGTTAAACGTAAAGATTAACATCAAGTTAAAAAATTGAAGCTAACGCACACTCTTTTTCGTTAAAAACTCGTTACAGCACCAGAGCTAAGAAAATGTTACGCACCTATTAGCATTAAAATGTCTAGAAAAATAGCAGTAAACTGTTTAGAAAAAAGACAATAAAAAACGCCGCCTTACACCTTCCTCTAATGAGGGTAATGTAAGACAGCGTTTTAGAAATCGAATCTTGAGGCTTTGCTCTTTGTTACGTATCTCTTTGATACATATCTAACAAGCAAACTCAATTGATTAGAAAATTAACCGAAGATCTTGCTCCAAATGCTTGGATTACGCTTCTCGTGATACTCTTCACGAAGGCCATCGATAGTACGAAGCTCTTGCTGTGCTGATTCAAATTCACCTTCGTCTAGCTTCTTCTCAATGCTATCAATCGATGCACTGATCTTTTTGAAACCTTCCATGAAGTGTTCTTCTTTCTCAATTGGGTAAACACCCGTTTTGAGCTCAGCAACTAGCGTATCAATTCGTACGATAGGTTTTTGCATCTCTTCGATGCTTTGAGCTTCAGCAGCTTGTTTGAATGCAAGCTTCATTTCTTGCATGTTTTTCTTAAGGTCGACATTCGCAAATGCGTTGCCAGACAATACTGAAGCAGCGATTAAGCCAGATAAAAGGATTGAGCGAGTTTTCATTGTTTCTCCAAGTGAAGCGGTGTCTTTGAAGTTAGAGCCAACAGTAATGTGGCACTTCGACTTTATTATTTTCGGCTAGTGTATACAAAAATCTGTCAGGCACAAAAATTGATTGTGTCGAAATGCAAATCAGCTAACTAGCTAATCAATGACTAGAAAGTAAAAAGTACCGGTCAGTCCATTACTCAAATACTGAAAATTCGGCGATAGATTGACGACCGCGTAATGCTAGAAACGCCAGAAACTGCTTGGGCGAATGAGTAATGACTTTACTCGAATCCAAGCCCACTTCATCGAGTAGTGAAGACACAAGATCTAATCCACCGACATCGACGCAAAAATGTGCGTCACTTCCTGTGGTAATAAATGCACCTTTGGCTTTCGCTATTCTCGCTATTTCATAGCAACGATCGACGCTACCAACACGGCTATTGCCCTTCAGTGTGGTGTTATTGATTTCGATTGCGACGTTATGTTCTGCCGCGCATTGAATAACGGAATCAAAGTCAAAATCAAAATTCGGATTCCCTAAGTGGCCAAGTGCATCGATTCGGCCGCCCTTAATCACATTCAACAGCGCTTCTGTGTGAGTAGCGACATCCGATGGGCGAAAAACTGGCTCATGAAAACTCGCAATCACCCAATCTAAGTTCTTATCAACACTAGGATGAATATCAATTTCACCTTGTGTGTTCATGATGTTCGACTCAACACCGCGGATAATAGCAACCTCTTCAATAAAACGAGGAAGTACACGCTGATTACTGAAGAACCAATAGTGTGGAGCGCCTGGCATAGACTCTGAATGATCAGTAGTACAAAACATGGCTAGCCCGTTTTGCTTCGCCGACTTGGCGTTTTCGATCAACGTGCTATAAGCATGACCACTTGCGTATGTGTGGGTGTGTGTATCAACTTTTAATTCCATAAATCAATGCCTTCATCGCTTGGTCTAGTCAATCAATTCCAAATTGGGTTGGAATAATACAGCTTCCTCAAAAAATGTCCGGCAGACACCTTCGTAATTTGATGCTGGGTAATTTGCAATTATATACTGTTCATCATTCAGAATTGTTAAAATTAATTTAATCGGCAATAACCTGATTTCGTCCGTTATTCTTTGCTTGGTAAAGGCGTTCATCAGCGAGCATAAACAGATCATTTGGTGACGTGCTTTTAGCCGGAATACATTGAGCAACGCCTATACTCATCGTTACATGAGAAGCAATTGGTGAAGAGCTATGAGAAATCGATTGATCGTGTAAAACCTTTAAGAATGAATTAAGGCGACCTTTGCTTTGTTCGATTGATGTATTTGGCAATACAATGGCAAATTCCTCCCCCCCGATTCGAGCTGCAAGGTCTGACGGCCGTTTAAAGATTTGCTTCCAAAGCTTTGCTATTTGTTTGAGGCAGACATCACCTTGATGGTGGCCATACGCATCATTGTATTGCTTAAAAAAGTCAATATCACCGATCACTAAGGTTAAAGCTTGCCCTTCTTGTTCACATCGAGCCCATTCAGATTCAAACGTTTGATTAAATTGACGTCTATTAGGAAGAGAAGTGAGCTCATCAAAAAGTGCTATCTTTTGAAGATCTTGTTTTTCTCTCTGTAGCTGCTCATCACGCAGCTCATATTGATACAAGGTTTCCAGTAATTCTTTTCTAGGTGCTTTAGTCAAATCCTTTATGGAGAGTGGCGAACTAACAAACTTGGCAAAATCGCCTCTAAACAAAAAATAAAAGACGAGCATTGGGACGCTATAACTAGCCGCGATCAACAACTTACCCATTATATTTCCGAATATGATAGGAACGATCTGAGGACTTAAATCAAAAGCTAAAAGAGGAAACAGTACCCCATCCAAGCAGAGGATAAAAACAAATGCCAACGTGTAGATGAATGCCAACACAGGTAGGTTGGAAAGGAACTTACTTACTTGTGTAAAAATGAACATCAATAACAATATTTCGAGGAGAATTAAAGCTCCCCCAAGTACAAGTACTTTCATTGATACATCAAAAATATTGAAAGGGATTCCAAAAGGATTCAACACATATTCCGATTCCAACAACCAAGCCATAAAATTAAAACCAACAAAGGCAATCAAATCTACAACCACTACTAGCTGAAACATGTGTCTAAAGGTACTAAAATCTCGTTCAATAATGATGAGCATGATAGTGCTCATCATGAATGCACCATAAGCAATATTTCCGCCTGAAATACTTAGAGTTTCGGATAACGGAAATGAATAGACTGCACCAGCAAGCCCCCCGACCAAAAGTACAATACTAAGATAGTTATAAAACGCCGCTGTACGTACGCGATTTTTTAACGTAGCAAAATACAATGGGAAAATTGAATATATTCCTACATTAAGAATATATGCTTCTAACGTCATTACTGTTCCTTCTAGGCTCAACACAATACAGCACCTAGATAACGGTATAGATGTGCAAAATAGTAGGCGATATTAACATGATAATTATCAATTAATACAATCCCCAAAAATACTGGTTACTCTGATTTTTTTAGCCAAAAATAATAAATCCTAGTCGATAATATTGTTCTCACAAACGACAAAAAGGATGTCCAACACCTTTGAACAACCTTACCAACTGAAAGCAGGGCTTAGGGCTTAAACATAGGGCTTTGCTATTATCTCTCTGAGTAAATGTGAGTAAAGCTCTTCATGTTATCGCCTTAATTAAGCCAATTTTTTGCAACCTACCCAAGTTCGTCAATACTTAAACCAGTTAACAAACCGGAATGAGAGATGAGACGAAGACGATATCCGCTGAGTATCCACATCACGAGCCTTTTCTTAATTTTGACAACACTGGTCGGTACCGTTTTGATATCGATAAGCTATCGTCATTCTCAAGATCTGTTATTGGGTACCGTGCGCGAAGTGAGCAACGAACATCGCGATAAGCTGGAATCGATATTTAAACAAGCCATTGCGCCTGTTATCACAACCTTAAATGTGATGGCGGTAAGCCCGTTTGTGGATCATCAAACCGCTTCAATTGAAAAAGAGTCTTGGCTGGCGTCAGTCGATATTATCTTCAAACAGAATACCAATTTAGTGGCTTTGTTTTATGGTTCTGATAATGGTGAGTTCAGGATTTTTCGTCCTTTGACGTCTATTAAACAAAGAGCTGAAAACAATGCGCCATCCAAGGCCACCATGATGGTCAGCACAACCAATCTAGACGGCGAAAACGTGATTAACTTTCTTGATGGTGCACATCAAGTAATCAGAACGGTGCAGTCTGAGAGCCAATTTAACCCCACCACTCGACCTTGGTTTCGTAACGCAAAATCCGATGGCTCGATACAACTTTCAGAACCTTATCTTTTCTATTTTCTACAAACCAATGGTATTACGCTCTCTAGGCGCTCAGCCGATGGTAAACATGTGGTTGGTGCCGATTTCACGCTAAAATCTCTCTCTTCTCAAATCAGTAAGCTGGCCTATTCTCCGCAAACCCGATTGGCTCTGTTCGACCAACACTTTAACCTTCTTGGCGAGCATCAACTTGATCTATCAATACCTAACCTAAACCCTCAAACCAATCAGGAAGGAAAACTAGGTGATCACCCTGTAGGAAAAGTATCGGGTAGCGAACAAGATCCAAGCTTTTTTAACATACCTAAACGTGAGCAGATGGCAGCTCTGAAAGCATCCGTACTAGGGCCTCTTATCTCGGATGAAGAGAAGTTTAATCTCAACCTAAAAAACGTGGAGTACAATTTAAATACTTGGGCATTAACGTTAACACCTGTCGAGCTCACTCAACATGTCACGCTATATTTGGCAGAAGCAACACCACACAATGATCTGCTGGCTGACCTCATCTCCATGCGTGATAAGCAAGTGGCTGTTGCAATTGGTATGTTGTTTATCTGTTTCGGCATCGTATGGTTTGTGGCGAATCGCTTATCTCAACCACTCAATACACTCATGCAACTCATGCAACTCACAGACAACATTGCGCGATTTGATTTCAGACGAACCCACTATCCCAAAAGCATGATTCAAGAAGTAGCGAACCTCACCCACTCTATCGAACTCATGGAGCACACACTTCATGATTTAATCACCCTACTTCGAGACACGGCGGGTAATCAGGAATTTTCGATACTCGCTAAGAACATTGCTCACCAAAGTTATTTAATTACCAAAGCTGAAACCATCGTGCTTTTCACTCAGTCAGAAGAAAAAGATGTGTTTGATACGGCTGCTAATCTCGCCATTATTCCTTTTAAAGCGGACATCAATGACTTCATCAAGCATACCCCTTGGTTACTATGCCAACTGAAAGCAGGCGAAACCATCCATCTAAGCCGCGAAGACAACGTTCTTAATTATTATCAAGACTCGATCTTCAATTCAGACCTGTATCTGTTTCCACTATTGAACCGCGAAAAACTGTTGGTCGGCATTGTTGCCATTGGTTATGAAAGACCGATCACCAAGATGCAGGCCGACAAGCATGCCTTTTTAAGAGAGCTGCTCAGTTTTGCTGAAATAGCTAAAGACAATATCGACCAAATGCAGCAACAGAAAAACATGCTCAATGCTTTCATCGAGCTGATTGCATCGGCGATTGATACCAAATCACCTTACACAGGTGGCCATTGCCAACGAGTCCCAGAACTGACCAAGTGGCTAACCCAAGCAACCATTGATGATGACCGTTATTACCCGCAATTTTCATTAGATAATAAGCAGTGGGAAGAATTGATGCTTGCTGCGTGGCTTCACGATTGCGGTAAAGTCACCACACCAGAATATGTGGTGGACAAAGCAACAAAACTGGAAACGATTTATGACCGAATCCACGAAGTTCGCATGCGCTTCGAGCTGTTAAAGCAACAAGCGGAAACCGACTATTGGAAAGCCATAGCTAACGGGGCACTTCAAGAAGATCAGCTTAAAGTACTCGAACAAAACTTGTCAGAATTAGATGAAGAATTTGCCTTCGTTGCTGAGTGCAACCTGGGCGGTGAATCTATGACGGAAGAGCAGCTTGCACGCTTAGATCAAATAGCAAAACGTACATGGAAGCGCACATTAGACGATCAATTAGGGTTATCTTGGTCTGAAAAAGAGAGGTTTAACACTCAACAGAACATCACAGAGCAAAACGAGAAGCCATCAAATAGCAAAGAGCCTATTTTACCTGTGATGGAGCCGTTACTTGCTGATAAACCAGAACATAAAATACAGTGGGATAATGGCTTTAACCCTGCAGATATGTGGCAAGAAGAGTTCGTCCTTAAACCCGGAGAAGTAAAATATAATCAAGGTGAACTGCATAATTTGAAAGTACGTCGTGGCACATTAAACGACGAAGAACGTTTCATGATCAACGACCATATCATTCAGACTTTCACCATGCTCAATAAGCTCCCTTATCCGTCTTATCTCAAAAACATTCCAGACATCGCGAGCGGACACCACGAGCGTATCGATGGTAAGGGATACCCAAGAGGCCTAAACGAGGATCAATTGCCTTTACCGTCTCGAGCCATGGCGATTGCCGATGTATTTGAAGCTCTAACCTCGAGCGACCGTCCCTACAAGAAAGGCAAACACTTAGACGAATCGCTCAATATCATGACCGACATGGCCACCAGCGGCCATATCGATCCAAAACTGTATTTGCTATTTTTGGAGAACAAAATCTACGACAAATACGCAGAGCGATTTCTTGAAGCTAACCAACAGTCCGAGATTGATCAGAAGAAGCACATAGACCGAGTAAAAGAGTACATACGCTCGTTGTTCTAGGTATTTTCCAATAGCCATGAATTCTTAACGTTTAACTTTTAACGTTTAACTTTTAACTTTTAACTTTTAACTTTTAGCGACAGAACCTAACGCCTCTGAGTTCAAAGCATTCACTGTCGTTATTGGGAGTTGCTTGGTTTTAACTTTATATTGCCTTTTAGCCAGTAGTGTATTGGTAATGCTTGCCACGACAATCAGATTAATACCAATGAGCTGCTGAGTAGAGAAGACATCATCAAAGAACAATCCCTGCCATAACGCACTGAATAGCATGTTAGTAAAAATTAAGGGCGCGAGTTGAGAGCCGCTTTCTGCAAGTTTATAGGCTTTAGAGCGGAAGATTTGCGTATTAATGGTAAACAACGCGAGTCCAAATGCTCCAAGTCCAATCCAACCTAAACCATCAATAGACAGCAAAGCTGTTAAGACGCCATACCCCCCATTAGTATCAAGTACGTCAGGCACAACAGAAATGGAAGTAAATAAAACCATTGGTATCACGAGTATGGCTGCGACTAGAAACGTCCATGCATTTAGCTCTGCTGGCGTGAGACTGGTCTTGGAGGCTCGATACAAACTCACTTGCGAACCCGAATTAAACATTCCCGCTAACAATCCTAGCAACAGTGCAGGCCTAAAGAATTCCGAATCAAACTCAAACTGAGACCAATCCCCTGCCATCATCACTACACCAACAAAGGTTACCGATAAACAAACCACAGTCGTTGTATGAATTTTTGTTCCAAATATTAATTTTTCTAACAATGGAATAAACAGAGGACCTGTACTGAACAACACAACGCCTTCCACAAGCGTTAAGGTTTGCAATGACGTAAGGAAACACCACTGACAAGCCACCATAAAGATCGCCCGCATCACTAAAGGTTTCCACATCTCTCGTGTCGGTTTGTTAATTTTGTAAAAGGTTAGAAAAAGAAATAGAAACAGACTGGGCAACAAAAAACGCACAAAACTCAGCAACGAAATGGGCATGGTTTCAGATAGGTATTTAGCCACTAAGCCGCTTAAAGACAAACTGAATGTCGACAACAACATAAAAGTCGTCGCCTTGGTAATATCAGACATAATTATCACCTCCTATGGCACCTATTTTAGAAGCGTGACGTGATGAAAAATAGCGAGTAATATTAACCATAACTGTAAGGAAAACTTACCAATGAAAAAACTCGTTCCGCTTAAATCCGTTTATGCTTTTATTGCTGTGGCTGAAACTGGCAGCATGACCGAAGCCGCACGCGTGTTGTATGTCAGTCACTCTGCGGTAAGCCAAGCCATAAAGTCATTAGAACAACTGGTTAATAAGCCTCTATTTCAACGAGTAGGTCGTCGCGTCGTTCTTAATGCCGCGGGTAAACGGTATTACCGAAAAGTCGCTCCTGCACTTGAGCAAATCATAGATGCCACCGAAGAACTTGCCAGAACGCCGAACGATCACCGCATTACACTCAATATGGTCAATTCACTCGCGATGCACTGGTGGATCCCCCGAGTGCCTGACTTCCAAGCCTTTGCTCCCTCGCTCGATATCCGTATTTCCACGTTAACCGGCCCTTTTGATATCGAGCAGGAAGGTGTCGATATTGCCCTTGTCCATGGCAAACCTAACGAATGGGATCGCTATTACAGCGAGAAATTAGGCGATGATGATCTGGTATTGGTGTGTAGCCCTACCTTGTTGAAAAACCAAACGGGACTGAGCGTTGAGCAACTTGTGAAACAGAACCCAACCATTGGCGCATTTAACCCTAGACGAAAGCACGACTGGCAAGTGTGGTGTGATCATTATCAAATCCCAATGCCCGCATTTCATAGCAACCTAACATTCGATATATCCATTCAAGCCGTGCAAGCTGCGATTCGTTCTCTTGGAGTGTTGGTTACGCATCGCTTGTTTGTGAAAGATGACATCAGCCACGGCATGTTAGTGGAACTGGGTGAACCCGTCGCTAATCCACACCAAGATTTCTACTTTGTTTGCCCAAAAAACAAATTAAAACAAGAAAGTGTGCTAAAACTGAGAGCATGGTTACGGCATGAATTCACACACTCAGAGACAACATTGAGCGATGATACTCAAGAATAAGACCAAACTATCAATCCATGCAGCGAGTAGAAGCTCAACAAGCGGACAAGAGAGGCTATTATGATTATTACCACCACACAATCAGTCGAAGGCAAGCGCATTGTCGATTACAAAGGGGTTATCGCAGGAGAAGCCATTCTAGGCGTTAACGTTTTCAAAGATATGTTTTCAGGAATCCGCGACTTTGTTGGTGGGCGTTCTGGCACTTATGAAAAAGAACTAGAGAAAGCACGTAACTACGCCTTCAAAGAGCTAGAACAAAAAGCCATTGAAGCAGGCGCGAACGCGGTTGTGGGCGTAGATATCGATTACGAGGTACTAGGAACGGGTAATGGCATGCTAATGGTATCGGCGAGCGGTACAGCGGTTATCGTGGCTTAATTGCTTAGTTGGTCAATTGCTTAGTTGCTCAATTATTTATCAGTCAGTTATTCAATTACCTTATTGCTCTATTACTTAATAGAGTAAACGAGAACTGGCGGCTTAACTTATCCACGCTTCCTGCTTTTCCCCCTGCTCGTCAAATGGCAAGGGGGAAAGACAGAGTCAATAACGTTTTTATCTATTTAATTCGCCAATAAGCGAGCTACGAAATAAACTGTCGACTAAACAAGCTATCGATAGAGATGGTTATTGATTAGATTACCGTTTGCTATTAATCAGCTAGCACGGCTTTTAATCAACTAGCACGGCTTTGTTGATCCGCAATAAGGCCATCAAATGAAGCAATTCTAGCCAAAAACTCTTTCTTGTTTTCTGGCAGAATAGAACTTGCCATTGGTAGGTTAGCCTTCATTGCGTCGACTGCTCTTCCACGTACTAACACTTCAAAGTGCAAGTGAGGTCCGGTTAAACGGCCTGTTGCACCAGACAACGCAATTTTTTGACCTCGCTTAATCTGTTGGCCTTTCTTAACCAAGAAACGGCTCAAGTGTAAATAACGTGTCTTATAAACGCTGTTGTGTTCTATCACCAAGTATTTCCCTGCGTACGGATGATTACGAATTGCCACAACTCGACCATCGCCGGTTGAATAGACTGGCGACCCTACGGGTGTTGCGAAGTCAGTACCATTATGCGGAGATATACGTCCTGTCACCGGGTGTTTACGGTACGGGTTAAATGGCGAAGTAATTCTTCGGAACTGACTGTCTATTGGATAGCGATTGAAAGCTTGTTCAAGGCTGTTCCCTTTCCTATCGTAGAAACGTCCATCAGGAGCTAGAAACGCTGCAACTTCTCTACCTCGCAACTTAATTGATATCCCTTGAATCTCGGTTTTACCCGTTAAGTGGTCATCCGTGTACTGTTCATTAACCAACACATTAAAGCTATCACCCGCTCTCAGCTCTTTTGAGAAGTTGATTTTATCTTTCAGTGTTCGAGTGATGTTGGCTATCTGGGAAGTCGTTAATCCTGCTCGATGAGCCGACATCGAAAAGCTCCCCTGTACCGTGCCTTCATACAGTTTTTCTTTCCATTCCCCAGGTGTTTCTATGAATTGATAACGAAAACTGCCGTCATCATTTTCTGTATAAACAGCCTGCTCCACTAAGCTCTCGTGGTAGATCAGCTCTACCAACTGTTTAGATTCACTATCTAAAAGCAGCTCTAGATGATCACCAGGTTTGATGGTATCCAATTTCAAAGATTCTAAATCTGCTTCTAATACCTTTTGAACCGTCTCATAAGGTAAGCTCCACGATGAGAAAACATTGCTGAGTGTGTCTCCTACTTTCACAAAGTAATGAATTTTAACCAGTGAACTTGAGCTAGATTTCGGGTTGATGTTGCCTTTATCAGGCGTTTGAGAGCCTTGATAAGGCGTTATTTGAATTGAGATCTCTTCTGTCGATTCGGATTGAAAAGACAAAAAAGCAGAAAGTGAGAATGCGCTGATAGCTACGATGATCAGGCCGATGCGAAGGAACTTCATAAAAGATTAAACGGTTTATAATAATGAACTCATTTAAATGTTATAACATAACAATTAAGTGAAAAGAATAAACGTAATGTAAGAAACCGTTCTGTATCTACAGTAAAAATATGTTGGGCTAACGTAGCCCAACATGTTACATAGAATTACTCTTCGCAAAGAGCCTCAAAACGCTCTAAGCCTCGTAGCATCTCGAAGTCTTGCTCTTCAGCTAATAGCTCTCTCATTGATCCACTCGCTTGAATAGAACGCTCTAAGTCATCGATAGCTTGACCTTCTGCACCTAATCTAGCGTAAGCACAAGCGCGTTGGTACAAGGCATGAGCATTTTGATCGTCCACCTCTAGTACGCGGTTACACAGGCTCATTGCCCAATGATATTCCTGCATGTCCATCGCAGCATCCGCTTTATAGGTTAACGCTTCAAGATCCCCAGGACGAACCTTTAATATCTCATCGTAGATTTCAATTTTTTGCTCTGCCGTTTGCGCATTTTGCGCTCTCAACCATAAGTTATGAATCTCATTGATGATCTCAATCTCTCGGTTGTTTTCCGAGATGATTCGGGTCTTGCGTTTAAGATCCCTTTCAAGAATATTGAATTTCTTCTCATAGTCTTGAGCAATCGAATTCAATCGCTGATCGGCCATTTCTTTGGTGGTGTGCTTGAGCTCTTTAAGTGATTGCCACCCCACTAACGCGATAAGAGAAGCAACACCTGCGATAATGTAGAAGAAATAAGTCACGGTTACGTTTGCGTAATTCAGCGATTTATCGGCCACTGAAAGCTCTCGATCCGTCATCTGAATAGTTAAGCGTCTTTCAAGATCTTGCTGTTCCATTCGCAGCTGCTTCAATTCATCTAAGATGTATCGTTCCATCAATGGTCGGTCTATATACTCTTTTTCTGAGTATTTAACCTCCTCGCTTGCAAAGCTCATGGTTGTGACCAGTGAGAACACCGCAATCAATAGGATTCGAAGCATTTATACATTCCTTATATATTTAATCTTTGTGTAACTGTATCTCGTAATGACAAGACAAGCTAGGAAGTCAGCCGACTTGTCTTCTTCGTATTGGAATTAACACTCTAAAACATCATTGATAATTATAAAACACTTGAAGCAACATCATTAATTTCTAATTAAGAAAAATACCAAGTATTACTGTTCTATATAATTAATTCGTGATGCGAATATACCAATGGTTGATTTATAGCATCCAATTGAGTCTTATATTTATAATAATCAGAGCGAGGTTAATTTGAATAATCCACGATACGATTTAATGAGCCGTGTGCTGCATTGGGTCATGGCATCCGTCATCATCTACGCTACAGTCGCAGGGTATGTGATGCACTATGTCACCAGCCATCCGGAACTGTTTTCTTTTCTGTCGGTACTCAATATGTCATTGGCGACTATTGCGACACCGTTGCTCGTTATACGTTATATCTGGAGCCACTTTCGCTCATCACCAACCATGCCCGTCTCGATACCAACAGGACAACAGTGTTTAGCCAAACTTGCTCATTCCTTGATGTACCTAGTGATGTTCATGGTTTTCAGCACCGGTTATTTGATGCTAAAGGAACCTTACTCTCTATTTTGGTTAACGACGGTCAATAATCTAATTACCGACCCTGCAATCAATAGTTTCTTTTTCTATTTACATCGTGCTAGTTGTATTGCCCTAGCCTGTTTAATTGTTTTGCATATTAGCGCCGCGCTTAAGCATCATTATGTCTCTAGGAACTATGTATTGAAGATGATGCTTTAAGTTTTGGGGGAAACTGAAAGTAATAGCGGTGATGTGTTGAGTCTTCAATGCAATCATCTGCTTTAAAAAATTCAGCACGATTTACACAAACAAAAAAGCCATAGCATGTTCGCTATGGCTTTCTTATTTCGATTCGATTACTTGGCTTGAGTATCGAGCATCACTTGCCAGTATTCACACTTAGCCAAGAACTCTTTTAAATACAGCTCTGGGTTCGCAAGCTTCTCACCGCCTTTAACATCAGCCCCTGTCACTCGCCAAAAACCACGAGTTACCAAGTTTCTGTGGTAAATGAAATCACTGAGTTCATTTGCCTTCAAAGGAAGTAGCTCACCAAACGCCTGTTCGTAGTGGCTCAGCGTTGTCGCTTGCTCACTTGGTTTCTCCCTTAAAAAGGTATCCAAATCCAAACCTAATGACTGTTGCTGCTCTTTTGATAGTGCTTTAGCTAATTTAGAGATAACACTGAACAGAGCCAACTCAACTTTTTGAGACGCTAATAGCGATGCACCTAAAAGCGCATGTTCATTGGTAATGTGTTGAGTTGTTGATGATACGGTCGCTGTTGTCACGGTGTTACCTCAAATAATCACTATTGGTATGACTGAATAGGCGTTTTTTGATTACGCACTTTTACTTAGCTGAATAGAGTCTAGCTGTTGAACAGAGTCTTTTAACTGAGTAGAGTTTTGTGGCTGAATACGCCCAGCATCTACAATGATGAAACCAGATGCGTCTTCACTCTTCTCGACTTTCACTAACCCTTTAAAACCAATCTGCGACAGCTTCTTCGCAAGTTGATCAGGTGCCGTTTCAAAAACAACGTTCATAAAAGGCAAAGACTCAGCGTCAACAAAACCATGCTCGTTAAACAGCTCCATTGCTTGAGATAAATGGTCTGAGTCGGTTAATTCAATAATTTCTACAACTTCTTCCAACAACATTTTCGATTCCATATTCGCCAGAAAGTGACTGACACAAGCACTTACGTTTTGCTTGCATACATTTTGATGCCCAAAGACACCCCTTTAGTAGTAGGGAGATCATAACATATTAATAATCGTAAAATATGTTTTATTTTCCCTAAGCTATTGGGAATATTAGAGAACAATAGAAACGGCTAAAGCATGGACAGAGCAATCCGTCTCATCAAACGACGCCTAATTTCAAGCCTCCGTAACTTGGTAATCGCTCGTTTCTACAATCGATTCCTTCAACAACCCAGCATAAATTCCATTGTGAGCTACCAATTGTTGATGGCTGCCTTGCTCAACAATTTCACCCTTTTCCAGTACTAGAATCGTGTCAGAGTGGCGAACGGTGCTCAGACGGTGCGCAATCGCAATCACGGTTTTTTCCTTAAACAGACGCTGCATCGCTTTTTGGATGAGATCTTCGGTTATGGAATCCACCGAACTGGTTGCCTCATCAAGCATCATCAATTGCCCACCTTGAGCGACCGCTCTTGCAAATGAGATAAGTTGTGTTTGCCCAACAGACAAATTGGAGCCGTTCTTCTCTAATTGGAAGTCATACCCTTGTGGCAATTGTTCAATAAACTTATTGGCGTAAACATAGCGAGCAGCCTGTTCAACCTCAGCTCTAGATAGGTGTGATTTACCCAATGCAATATTGAACTGAATCGTCTCTTCAAATAGGTGGACATCTTGCATCATCATCGAAAAAAGATGCGCAGAGTCTTCGCTTGAAATCTGTGACAGTTCAATACCATTCAACAGAATACTACCTTCATAGTCTTGGTAGGTTTTAGATATCAAGCGTAAAATCGTAGACTTACCCGAACCAGTCGAACCCACAAGTGCGATTTGATGCCCTTTCTCCAGCATAAAAGAGACACTCTTTAAAACATACGGAGAATCGTCTTTGTAACGGAAGCTCACGTTTTTAAATTCAAGGCTTACAAAGTTTTTTAACTGTTGTTCAACCTTGTTCGATGGCAATAAGTTACGCCCTTCTTCTTCAGTCGGCTCAACAAACAGCTCTTCAATGTGGTCGAACGCGGCAAATGAGCTCTGAATTGAAGCAATCTGCGACGTAAAATCACGAATCGGTACAAACACTTTCTCCAAGGTGTTGATGAAAGCGATCAGCACGCCTAGAGTCAATGCCCCTTCTATAACTTGCTCAGATCCATACCAAATCATGATCGCGATAGTGATTGAGGTAATACCTGAAATAAACGAAAACAAAATCGCATCGTATTTATTAATCTTTTTCTGCGCTCTAAGAAACTCGTCCGTATAGCTTTGGTATCGTTGCTCTACTTGCTCTTCCGCTCGGTACATCTGAACAGTTTTCATGCCAAACAAGACTTCTTGTAAAAAGCCAATACCACGAGCTAACGTAGAGCGGGTAACCTTATACAATGCCCGGAGTCGGTTACGCACGTACACCGTCAAATACATCACTGGCGGCATGATAACTAATACAATCAGTGTTAGTTGCCAATCAATGAAGAACATCATTACTAGCAAAGCTATTGTGTTGATACTGTCTTTTACTAACCCAACGACCGACTGAATAAACGTTTCACCAATGGTTTCTAAATCACTCGTAAGGCGGGAAAGCGTTACCCCAATAGGCGTATTATCGAAATAGCTGCGCGGCAATTTGAGCACGCGAGCAAACAGTACAGATCGCATGTCTGTTATCGTGTATTGGCCCGTTTTACGCAGATTATACGAATAGATGGTATCCACTACATAACTAACCACAAGAACAATAACCATATAGAAAACATACTCGAGCAGCCCATCCATATCGCCTTGGCTCAGATGAACATCGATCACTTGAATGATTAACCACGGAAACAACAAGCTAGTGATGACTGAGAATGGAAGCATGGCGATCCCCAGAATCGCAGAACCTTTGTATTTCTTAGCAAACTTAAAAAAGTGCTTAAGATACTTAAGATCAACACCTTTTAACATGCTGCGGCCTCCGTTTCATTCTGCTGTAATTGCCATGTTTCATAATAATAAGCACACGTTTTTAATAACGTGGTGTGGTCACCTTTTGCAATCACCTTGCCTTCATTTAGCACGATAATTTCATCCATATACTCAAGGGCATTGACACGGTGTGACACTACAAGAACCGACTGGTTCTCTAAGCGCGTGAACAAACCTTCTAAGATCTTTCTCTCGGTTTCATAATCAACCGCAGATAGAACGTTATCCATGATGATTAAATCAGTTGGTTGCAGCAAAGCTCGCGCAATACTGAGGCGTTGCTTTTGTCCACCGGACAGCATGATGCCTTTCTCACCGACTAAGGTTTGATCGCCATGTTCAAAACGTGTGACATCATTGGCTAACTGACTCAGTTCTAAAACTTCATCAACCTGACTCTTCGCTAATTCAGTGTCAGAACTACCAAAACGAATATTATCTTCGACAGTTGCGGAGAACAGATAAGGGTCTTGAGTAACGGTTTTAACATAGCGACGCAGATCGCTGCGTGAGAAACTGGTTACATCTCTGTCACCGAGAAAAACAGAACTTTCAGGAACATCCAAATGGTGATTCAAACAGTTTACTAATGTCGTTTTCCCCGAACCAATCCCCCCTAATACGCCGATTTTCTTACCCGCTGGAATATCAAAACTGATGTTATCGAGAATCGTTCGTTCTTCACCAGAATAGCGAAAGCTAAGGTTACGAATAGAAAACGTTTTTCCCTTCAGAGGTTTCACATCGAGTTCAGTCAGCTTGTCTTCATCAAGCTCTGGAACTTTCGCATTGAGAATAGTTTGCACACTTTGAATACCCACCATGCCACGCTGATAAATCGTTGCGATTCTACCTAACTGCATCAATGGCATTGCGAGTAAAACCGAGTAAGTCAGGAACGCCGTTATCTCACCTAGAGTTAACTCTTGTCTCATTAACATGTAACCACCCAACCCAAGAATTATGATTTTCATCAGGTCATTGGCATAATCAAGCACAGGCATGAAGAAGACTTGGATACGAGTGATCTTTAAACGACATTCAAGCAATAACTGGTTGAGTTTCTCGGTTTCAGATTTCGCCCAAGGTGACATCTGCTGGCTCTTAATCAAATCAATCCCTGACAGGTAACTCATCAACTGAGCGGACAGGTTTTGTAAACGTTTCATGTGCTCTAAATGCAGCGCTTTCATACGCTTAAAACCCACTCGAAAAATCACAAAAGCGATTGAGATAGGGATAATCGAGTAGAGCGTGAGTTCCGGGGATATACGCCACATGTAAAGAGGTGTCAGTGACAATGCAAGCAGCGCATTAAAGAACTGAAGGAACCCGACACCAAACAACAAGCGTATCCCGCCAAGGTCATTATTAATAATGGATATTAACCGACCAGAAGCAAAACGTTCATGAAAGCTATTCGGCAAACGATTCAGCTTTTGTAGTAACGTACTTTTAAGTGCAGCCTCTGTGATTCGCCCGGGATTAAGCGCATAAATACGAGACAGAATACGTACCACAACCATGGCGACTGACATACCAACCACGATCCAGACGTAGGTTTGAAGCTGCTGATGACCACTTGAAGAGGCATCATCAATCAAATCGATGGCTAATTGAATATAACGAGGGATCTCAACTTGTAACCAGTTGACGAGGAAAATGAACACAACCGCCAACAAGTAAGAGGTGCGATTCATGCGCAGGTAATGGGCAATAAACTGTCTTTTATTCATAGTATTCTTTGTTAAGGGCAGGCTCACGGTGATTTAACCGTTTTTTATTTGATGCTTGATCATTTGATCGGGCGAGATTGGTCAATCATTGAGGTAAAGATACATCAAAAACACTTAGTTGACAATATCAACCACATTCATTTTTGTCGATTCCTTAGGACATTATGAATATCGGTACTGGCGAAAAAGAACGACTTCTGAAACAATTTTGCCGCCTTAATGGCGGCAAATAATTTTAGCAATCCATAAAGACTAAAGAAGAACTTCTACGTTGTTATTCACAATGTCTACCGAACGTTTTACTTCGCTTCCTATTGCCGACGGGTACCAGATTTCAACCCAAACCTTCTGAACATGATTCGGTATCAGAAGCGTCGTTGAATATTCAATGTCTTCATTGATTGGGCTTCTCAACACTTGTGATGTGTAGTCGACAACATCTCCATTGAACTCAGTATAGATAGTCATGAATCCTCGAGTGCTTTGCGAGCTCGCCACATCAACTTTAACAGAAACCTCTCTCTCGGTAGAAAAATCAAAGCCTTCAGGTATAGATAGCTCAACCGATTTCAAAGATTGTTGTATCGGCATTGATGCAGACGTTACAGCGGTATTTCCCGCTGCTGGCGTATTGCTTGGTGGAACAACAGAGCTTGGGGATGAAGCGCTACTTCCGCCACCGCCGCCGCCACAAGCAGAAAGGAACATAAGGGTCACACCACTCAAAATTAGTTTGATTGTTTTCATAAATCCTCCTGATTAGTCTTCCGTTGACCAAGTTTTGTTGGCGTTAGGGTTTTGGTACCACGTTGGTTTAGAAACACCACCGGATGTAGCCCACTCTGCGAACTCTGGGTATGCCTCACTGATATCAATATATTCTGACGGGTGGTTCCATGGCGATGAAATCAAGATTCCCCAAGGCATGTTTTGCGTGGTTCGATAATATTTGTCACTTGAAGGATCAGAGTCGTCTTGTGCGATGCCATAGAAGTCGCTGACCAACGTACCTCTAGATGTTGGAGGGAAGTCTGCTGTGTGTATTTCTAAGTCTTTGCCCGGAGATGTAGCGAAGCTATCACCATGGTATTGACCTTCTCCTGCTCCAAAGATGAACGGGTCAAAACCACTCAACGGCATCAGTGAACTCACCGTTGGTTCACTTCCAGCGATAAATGGCAACGAAATACTGAACGTCATTTGTTCGGATTCCAAAGACGGACTACAAGAAGGGTTAGTACGGTGGAACATACATTCACCATGAATAGGCAAATCATTTTTGAGGTTCAAAGAAGCCACCACGACGAGATCACCTCCCGGCGATGCAATTTGTTTGTCCTCTCCAGTAAACGGAGAGATATCAACACGAGTCACACCATTTCTTTGTACTCTAGACGTTTGAAGATCGACATCTGACTCGTCAAAACCATTTAGTTTCCACCCCAACCCGTTGCCGTAAGATGCGCCATAAGCCATTATGGTTCCTGTTACGTCCATTCGAAGCACAACATCATCTTTACTGATTATGGTCGTGCGGTAGTAAACCACAACATCATTCAAGTCAAAATCACCAACCTCTGGCCAGTTATCTTCAAAGGCTGCAGTGTAGTAATTAGAGTGTTGAACCGTAGTTCCTGCGTCAGTGACGTTAAATACGTAATCCTCTACCTCACCATCGCCAACATAACCATCACTTGGAATATTAGGACTACTCGCTAAACGAAATCGAGTTTGCACTAAACCAACGGAGGCTTCATCTCCAACGCGAATCGCAACAACCTGACTTCCACTGACTACAGAATGGTTTTTCAATATTTGTTCATCATCATCGAAAGTCCCGTCCATATCCCAATCAGCCCAAGCCTGAAGGTAACCACTGCCCACTACGTTAACGTTGATTAGACTGTCTAAGCCGATCTCTAGGTTGGACAACAAGGCGATACCGTCATCATCGTTGCCACCAATATCTAGGTCATCACCATTGGAAGCTGCACCTGGTTGACCATCGGTATCAGCATCAATGCTAACTCCTAAATAAAGCGTCGAAGAAATGGCATGTTCAGCCCCATTATTCGCCTGCAATGTTCCATAGCTATCGGGAGCGTCGCCAAAATCAGATTCGTCAGAACTTTCAATAGGCGTTGTAAACCCTGACAGGTCCCAGTTTCCGTCGAATGCAGAGAAGATTGGATTTGGGAAAGAACTACCACTTGTTGTTACGGTTTCAAATTGTAGAGTAACGATTGAAGTGTTTTTATAGGTAAATTTAACAGCACCTGAAGTGTCTGTTTCGGAGTAATTAGTACCAGGTCCAGTGAAGAGCACTGAAGTTCCATCCGCACTCTCTTCTGCGGTCAAACTCGCACTAGCACTACCGAGCTGATAACTATAGAAGCCTTCGCTCTTAAAAACTCGAACTTGCTCTGACTGCACAGGCTCCCCATCTATGTCGTAACCAATCATGTCAAATTCGGGAATCGTGTAAGGTTCAGAAAACGTACCCGATAAACCGTCTGTTCCGTCAAAAAACTCAAAAGTGTATATTAAGCCTGCAGCCCCGGCAGAGTTGGTCTGATAGAGAAAGCCGATATCTCCAGAGGGCTGAATTGCACCAACTTTGTAGTTAGGGGCATGGAATACAAAAGAAGCATCTCCAAAAACACTACTTGATACTTTGGCGTCAATTACTTTTCCGTCGTGTGTGCCGACGTTGAGAAAATGCATGTCAGGCCCATCATAGGTAGGCCCGGCCCAACCACTGCTGCCGTTCGTTGATTCAACATGGTTAGAAAAATCCAAATCTACCGTCGCTGCGTAGACAGGGACACTGACCGCTACCGTTATAAGTGAAATAACTTGCTTATATCTCATAGTAAACCTCTATTTCTTCTTCGCCAGAGCGAATTCCTTGAAAAAAAGTATGTGAACTCTGAACGACGATTAAATAATGATTTTCCATTTCCTTAGGGATTTCGGAGAGCCTAGGTAGTGGTTTGTTATTTTGGTGCCGACAAATCGAGCTGCTCAGTAGATAAAGCAAAAGAAGCGCCAAGTTTTTAACCTTTACAAAAACAACAATAAACAATTGAAATAATTAACAAAAAAGCAAATAAGGAATAAAAATGGGAGTTAAATAGAGAGAATATTCAAAATAGGAATCAATTTGATGGAATACAAGTCAACTTGAAAACCAATAAGTCAAAAGCGTGAGTTAAGGGGATAAACACAAACAATCGTCGCTAGATAATCTGAGGATAAATTAATATTGATGAGCCAAAGGAGGTAATTCTGAAAAGTCGTATGAGTTTTCATGATTAGAAAAAACTGCCTAAAGTACTTCACTGTTAAGCAGTTAGTTTTTGAACAACTCAAGACAACCGTTCATTTTGAATGGGTATTAGAGCTTTTTTGCTAAAGCTTTTTAATCTAAAGCATCTCTTTAGCAATTAAATGCAGTAAAAAGGTTTCACGCTCAATACTCATGCCCTTTTTAGGGCTCTCAGCCATGGTCTTTTCATTATGAGCAATTGCTTCATGGATATTCATCCAAACCGGTTTCATACCGTTTTTTACTTCATAGTCTTCGTAAGCCGTTTCACCAAGCTCACGATCAATCTTGCACGAGTAGCAGTAAGAGATCATGTGCATCATGTCGGCATCATTTTTATACCAAGGACGAAATTCTTCAAAAATACCGAACGGTTTAATGCTGTGAATATTCTTTGCGCCAGTCTCTTCTTCCAGTTCACGGACCATGCCTGCGATCACGTCTTCACCGTCATCTAAACCGCCACCAGGGATGGTATAGTCATGGTAGCGCTCTGTATAAAGCATCAGGATGTCTTCGCCATCTAAAACAATGGCACGGGCAGCATTACGCTTATATACCGTTTTATTGTCTAGGTGTTCAATATCAGGGTGGATAGTGGTTTTTAGATGTCTCATGGGTCTGACTGCTCAACTGAATTTGGCGGCATCATACCATACCCTTTAATAGATTCGAGGTTCATAACCAACCACAAACACACATCCCCTCTCCATTTCACCGACGTTAACTCATGGTTATCGGTGCAGAATAATCAACTCAGAGCCATTCATCGAACGAGCACAGTCTAGCTATCGCGCCAATTAATTTAGCTGACCCAACACTCAAAAAGCAGTTAAACATGAAGAAATATCATCCTATTTCAATATCTTGACCAAATTAGCACAACCTTTTCTGAAATCTAAAATATACTCATTTCATAGAGCTTCTAAACTGGTTCTGTAGAACTTAACGCATTCACTTTTAGAGTTATCACGTAGGAGATAAACATGAAGAAAATTGGTTTGATGGCTGTATTTGTCGTTGTATTAGGCGGTTGTGCAAATGACTATGCAGAATATAGCGAAGGCCAACGTGTATCAGTCGCTAACCCGGCTGCGGTTTACTGTGTTCAACAGGATGGTGAGTTAGATACTGTCACTGAAAACGATCAACGCACAACTTACTGTGTATTCGAAGACGGTGAGCGCATTGAACAGTGGGAGTACTACCGTAACAATCAGGAACAAGAAACAGAAACACAAAGTTAGTCGCTGCAATACCAAGCCTCACCTTGAAGGTTTCATCTCGTTTAATTCTCTAAATTACGTAAACTGTCTGCTGTTATGGCAGCGGTTTACCGCACACCCAACAATTGCACACTGTTTTATTTCTGACATTTCTCTGACATTGTCAAATTGCCGCCCGATAGAATGCCCGCCTGTTACACATATTTACATACAGAATTATTTATGAAAAACCAGTCTGATACTAAAACGCAAAAACATATGTCATTTGAACTCCCGGAGTTCACTCTTTCGCAGTCGACCTCTCAAGTGATCTATAAACGATGCCAAACAGCGTTAGTCGTTCTAGCAATTAGTATTGTTGCGAACCTTGCACTTCGCATTGATTTTGTATTGTTGAATGGCAATGTCGGTGAAATCTCAGTGACTGAAATGCTGCAGCAGTTGCTGCTTATTGTCACATCTGGATCTTTTGCTTATCTCGCAAGAGAAAAAAGCGAGGTTAAACATGCGGCTCTACTCATTAGTGCATTCTTCGCTGTGATGTTTATTCGTGAAATGGATTTTTGGTTTGACAAGATCGTACACGGCGCGTGGGTTTACCCGGCTATTTTTCTAGCTGGTAGCGCCATCTTTTATGCTATTAGGAATGGTAAGCGTACCATTGACCAATTGGCGCTGATTCTAGCCTCTCCTCATATGAACCTGCTGGTTACTGGCCTAATGATCTTGTTGGTATTTTCTCGCCTGTTTGGCATGGGAAGTTTTTGGCACAATGTTATGGGTGATGATTACGTTCGTGTGGTTAAAAACATCGCTGAAGAAGGCACTGAACTTCTAGCTTATTGTTTGATTGCTTTTGCAAGTTTAAAGACCGTTATTGGTATCACGAGAAAGAAATAGCCTTTTAACGCCACCAGCGGTGCGTGAGGTCCGATTCTGGGTCTAAATATCGATTCAATAAAGTCAGGTTCGTATCTAATAATGCTAGGTACTCCCTGACTTTTTTTATGTCGGTACCCACTGAAGTCTGCTGGATACAGCGCTCCAATACTGGGAGTAAGCTGTCGACGATGTCAAAGTGAGAGGCCCCCTCTACTAACTCCTTTACAGCTATCAGTGCCTCCGACGATAGTCTTTCAGGTTCTCCCCTAACTAACTCCAAATCTCGCTTAAATGTGCCCGCAGAAACACCTTCAAGATAAACTCGATAGGTTGTCAGCACATCCATCAACAGAAACAATTGCCCTTGAGTATTTTGATGAGGATATGGCACCGCGACATGAGCTTCTAGTTGACGATCTATTTGTAGTTCCACCCCAAGTGCAGAGCACTTCTCGACCAAAATCTTAAGCAAGCCTTGCTCGTCCATTAGTGATTGGATCTCGAAAATACGTTGTAAATGGTAGTCATTCGAAACGAACGTCACCTTGAGACTCTGCCCACGGGTAAACAGTCCACTTTCAATCATCTCTGAAGCTAAGTTCTGAATGTTCTCAACCGTATTTGTCGAGCTCTGCTCAAGCAAAGTCGCTACCAAGGAAAACGGATATTCTCGCTGGCTTTCCAGAGTTCGAAAATACCGGTGCATTGCATCCGCTTCAGAAGTTGTTTGACCTTTTATCACCCCACCACAAAATGCAACAGCAGTTTGCTGATTCGACTCTTCTACCAAAAGCTCCGCAAGATATTCAACCAATGCATCAACACGACTGATTCCTTCATCAGTCAATTTATTCTCATTAAGTCGCTTACCCAGCACAATAAGGAGGTGATTAATGCTCATTTTATGTTCAAGTCTCGTTTTTATGATTAGATGGAGTGAATTATGTATACAATACTTATTAACAAAAGTATTTTGAAATTCTTATCGGTTGCTCGCAATAATGCTCACTATTGATAGCAACACAATAAGCCACACAAGAGTCAACGTGCAGCTGTAAAACAAAATAGCACGATCTTGGATTTCATCGCTCTACGCTTGTTAACACGAGTTTCAGTAAAAGAGACGTTTCAAGCAAAGAACAAGCTCAATCAAAGAACTATTTCACCCAGAGAACACGAACACTCAACAAAGTGAAACTGACGAAATACAAATTTTACACAGAGTTCGTTCATCGAACCGTCTTCACAGGAAGTTACTATGCTGTCTATTTTTGACATTTACAAAATCGGGGTCGGGCCTTCCAGCTCCCACACCAATGGACCAATGATTGCTGGGTTTAATTTTACCCAAAAGATTGAATCGGTACTTGAACAAGTTACCCGTATTCAAATCGATTTATACGGTTCACTGTCACTAACAGGTATTGGTCACCACACAGACCGAGCGACCCTATTAGGCTTGCTTGGTAATCGCCCTGATACGATCAAAATAACCAGCGCTAATTTAGCCATGCGTAAAGCGATTGAAGATAAGTCTTTAATGGTTAGCGGCAACCACGACATTCATTTCGATGTAGAAAGCGACCTACTCTTCCACAAAACCAACCTTCCACTTCATGAGAATGGCATGACGATCTCTGCCTTCGACGTAAGCGGTAACCTGTTGGATATGGAAACCTACTACTCTATCGGTGGCGGCTTTATAGCGACCGCTGATGAGCTACAAAACGGCAAATCAGAGTCAGAAACACAAGTTGAATTCCCTTTTACTTCTGCCGATCAATTACTTGAATTATCTGAACACCAAGGACTTAGCCTTGGTGGCTTAATCCTGCGCAATGAAGTTTCTTTCCAAGATATGGATGTGATTGACCAGAAAGCTGACCAAATCTGGAAGGTGATGTCTCTGTGTATGCAACGTGGCTTTGACACCGAAGGCATCCTTGACGGCGGGCTAGAAGTGACACGTCGAGCACCTGCTCTTTTGAAAAAGTTAGAAGCGAATGCCTCAATTGAAAACGATCCAATGGAGATCATGGATTGGATCAATCTGTTTGCCTTTGCTGTAAGTGAAGAAAATGCAGCGGGCGGCCAAGTGGTAACATCACCAACCAATGGTGCAGCCGGCGTTATTCCCGCAGTATTAATGTACTACCATCGTTTCATCAAAGAGTTAGACACTAAGCAACTGAAAGATTTCTTGGCAGTATCTGGTGCGATTGGCATCTTGTACAAAACTAACGCTTCGATTTCTGGTGCTGAAGTAGGTTGCCAAGGTGAAGTCGGTGTATCTTCTTCAATGGCAGCCGCAGGTTTAACGGCCTTGCGCGGTGGTAGCAACGAGCAAATCTGTATTGCCGCTGAGATAGCAATGGAACACTCACTGGGCATGACGTGTGACCCGATCGGTGGGCTTGTTCAGGTGCCATGTATCGAACGTAACGCAATGGGTGCAATGAAAGCGATCAATGCATCACGTATGGCGCTAAAACGCACCAGCAAGTGTCTTATCTCGTTAGACAAGGTTATCGCAACCATGTACCAAACAGGTAAAGACATGAACAAGAAGTACCGTGAGACTTCTTTAGGTGGTTTAGCGGTGATCCACATGGCGCCACCTTGTGAATAGTTGAGATGCGATGAAGTGAGTAGTGAAATACTACAAATAGTGAAGTGCAATGAAGCTATTCGACTAAAAGAGCTCTCATTCAGGCCGCATTATTAAAAACTTAGTTTCCAATATCCAAACAAAGCCAGCTGCCAAGCTGGCTTTTTTCATGGCTAAATTCTAACGAACAATTGAAAGTGATACTCACTTGAAAAGTTTTACAAGATGATCGTCGCTAATTTTCCCTTTAATAGTTCATTACTTAGCCACAAATGAGATTGGTCAAACTTCATACAGCTATATATCCATTAGCAAAATCTAACATTTCATTTTTCATACATGAGAAATATGAATCCTCAGATAAGAAAAGATAAAGAGAGCAAAGTAACGGTTATGGTAAATGTTTCATTTTATGTCTTGCTACTAATGATATTATAATTAGGTGATTACACTATCTATTAATATAAAAGTGAGAATAATATAATGTGGAATAGATTAAACAAATCAATGATGTTCTGCCAAATGATGTTTGGACTTTCGTTCTATGGCGTCATGGTGATCTTGACTCGTTTCTTCCTTGAAGATCTTAACTACAATGAAGCCGACACTATGATGGTTGTTGGTGCTTTCTCTGCAATCGGTCCGCTATTTGCTATCGCCGGTGGCTTTATAGCTGATAAGTTTTTAGGCGCATACCGATCGTTAACCATTGCCTTTCTTGGATTCGCAAGTGGTTATGTTTTACTCGTGCTAGGTGCAGCCGCTACTAATGTGCCAATGGCATTGTGTGGTATTGCTCTAGCAAGTTATGCACGTGGTTTGATGTCTCCTTCTTACCCAAGTCTTTACAAACGCACGTTCAAAACTCAAGAAGATTTCGAAAACTGCTACCCAATCAACTACTCGGTAAACAACATTGGTGCCCTTCTAGGTCAATACTTGTTCCCTATGTTAGTGCTTGTTGTGGGTTTCCACGGTGGCTTCCTTCTTTCAGCTGTTCTTGCTGGCGCAGCGCTTCTAATGATGATCTTTGTTCGCAAAGGTCTTGTTGAAGCAAGTGCTGAAATCGATCAAAAACCTGTAAGCACTAAAAACTGGGCTGCATTCCTTGGTCTTTCTGCAGCTATGATTGGCCTGGTATTCTTCATGTTCTCTAACATGGATATTGGCCAAAACATCGTTTACGCAATTGGCGGCGCAGCAATCATGTACTTTGTTTCTTTGATGATGAAATCGAAGAAATCAGACATGTTGAAAATGGGCACTATCTTAATCATCACATTCCTGACGACATGTTTCTTCGTGTACTACGGACAGATGATGACTTCGATGACAATGGTAGCGATCAACACAATGCGTGGTGACCTATTCGGCTTCATCCCTGTAGCTCCTGAAGCATCAATGGCAATGAACCCACTTTGGTGTATGGTTGCTGGCCCTATCATCGCGGGTACCTTCTCTAACCTAGAAAAGAAAAACATTAACTTTTCTACCGCAACGAAAGTAGGTTTCTCATTCATCCTTACTGCGATTGCTTTCGGTATTCTAACAATGGCTGTGACTACCGTTGGTGACGATGTACTGATTCGCCCAGAAGTGTTCCTAGCTATTCACTTCTTCCTAGCGTTTGGTGAAGTTATTGTTGGTTCAATGGTTGTAGCCTTCATCCTGTCTGTAGCACCTAAGCACATCGAGAACTTCTCAGTAAGCTTGTTCTCTGTTGCAATCGCACTATCAGGCATTGTTGGCGCGGTATTCTCAACGTCTATTGCACTAGAGAAAGGTCAACAAATCACGCAAGAAATCGTACAGACGGTTTACGGCGATTACTTCCAAATGCTAACCGTTTTAGCGGTAGTGATGGTAGGTATCGCAATGGCTGCATCGTTCATCATTCGCAAGATGCTAGAAGCAGCGAAAGCGGCTGAAGAAACGATTGAACTAAAGCAAGCAAACAGCTAATCACGTTCTAATAATCTGATACATCAAGCCCTTTAGTTTTCTAAAGGGCTTTTTTATTAGCCATATAGATAAGAAATTTGACTGACGCTGCGCTTGTGTAAATAAAGGTAAATGATAACTATTAGTATTGAGTGTTTTCTTATTCAGGATTATGATGTAAAAATCAAAATCTAAGAGAGCCTTATATGAGCAAGCCTAGCCCTATCACATTAACCGTTACTCAAACCTCAACAATTACACCGAATATGCAGCGTATAACGCTGAGCGGTGAAGGGTTAAGTAAATACCCAACCGAATGTGCCGGCGGCTACATCAAGCTTTTGTTCTCGCCACTCGGCACCACTGATTTAAGCCAACTGAACGAAGGTGAGCGCCCAACCATGCGCACTTACACCATTCGTCAGTACAACCCTGTAAAAAAATGGATAGAGGTTGATTTCGTTCGCCACATCACCACAGATTTGCAATGTGGCTTTGCCGCAAGGTGGGCAATGAATGCAGAAGTCGGAGACACGATTTCAGTGGCAGGACCAGGCTTAATTCAAGGGCTGAACCTTGAATCTGATTGGTTCTTCTTGGTTGCTGACATGACGTCACTGCCTGCACTTTCTGCAAAAATGAAAACACTTCCAGAAACAGCAACGGGTCACGCTGTCATTCAGATTAATTCAGCAGCAGATAAGCAAACACTTGAAGTACCTCAAGGGATCAAGGTCACTTGGTTAATTGAAGATGAAACTGAAGAAGCATTGTCAAAAACAGTGCGTAACACAGAGTGGTTAGACGGTCAGGTTTCGATTTGGACAGCGTGTGAATTTGAAAGCATGCGCGAGCTGAGACAATACTTCCGCAACGAAAAAGAAGTCGCCAAAGAAAATATCTATATCAGCAGCTACTGGAAACGTGGCGTCACTGAAGATGGCCACAAAGCGCTAAAACAACAAGATGCTCAGGCGCTCGCTGGCTAAAGTTAATTATCGAAGACTAAACGCTCTTAACGACAGTAATATAGTTAAGGGCGTTTTAGTTTCTAACGCAAAAACTCAAACTTCCAAGACCTCAATATGACTTTTAAGTCAGTGAAATAACTAAGCCCGCAATGATAAAAGCCACGCCTACACCGCGAGTGGTATGCCACTTTTCCTTTAAAAAGTAGATCCCCATCACTACGCCGAAGATGATGCTTACTTGTCTAAGTGCCACAACCAAGCTGACGTTTTCTGTCATGGTCATTGCAAACAACACCAGACCATAGGTCGATGCCATCATGATGCCTGCAACAGTGGCTTTCTTGCGTAGTATCCATGCGTTGGTAAACTCGATTCTTTGGTTGGTCACGAATAACCAAATACTCAGCGGAATCACAATCGCCCAAAACTGAATACCTAGGTAGAAAATCGCGGTGTGCTTGTTAGTGATACTAGGCGTGCTTAGAGGCTCCAATAATAGAAGTGCCTCTTTATCAATAATCGAGTAACCCGTGGTACCTATTGCGGCGATGAGCGCCCACAACACGCCAAGGTTTAGGTAGGCCTTAAGCCTCAACTCAGAGAATTGCTTCAACGGGACAAACAAACAGCCCAAGGTAATCAAGGTGAACCCAATCCATTGATTAGACGACAGTTCATAACCAATCAACACTGTACCCAAGCCAACCATTAGAACCGGAAGAGCTCGGGCCATTGGATAAATCACGCCGATGTCGGCTTGTTTATAGGCAGTCCCTAGCCCAATCAAATAGATGATTTGGCAAATCCCGCTCAAGAAAACCAGTTGCCAAAATGGAAGTGAGATATTTGACAGGCCAACACTGTGAACATACCAGATCAAGTAAGGCGTCAATATCGCGGCAGCGGCAAAGCCAGAAGCCAGAAAGAAAGACGAACCCGATCCTTGATTAGACTTGCCTAGAACATTCCAACCCGCATGCAGCAAAGCTGAAATAATCACGATAACAATGGCAGAGACTTCCATTTCGTTCCTGTTCTATTAATTGATCAGCGAATGGCTAAACACAAGTGATAAAAAAACCTCCGAGTAAGAGGCTTTCCAATGAATCTATAAAAACTAAGGAGTAACTAGCACATTTAACGTTCTAACTGCGCTATCGACTCGATACTGATCGCGTCGTGGCGCCAATATTCAATATCGCAGTCAATCAAATCACCATCTTGATTGTAGTTAACACGCTCGACCACCATAGCCGGAGACCCTGAGGTCGCACGCAGTGCTTGTGCTGTTTCGCCAAGCAAAGACGTTGTACTCACGCGGTAACGGATCTTCTGATACACAACACCAAAGTGCTCTCGGTAGATGTCAGTCAACGATTTAGACAAGTCGTAGTCAAGCAAGTTAGGGAACAGCTCAGGTCGAATGTAGTTCGTCACATACACAACCGGTCTGTCTTCAAGGTAGCGAACTCTGTCCACTCGATAAACATCTGAGAACGGTTGAAGATTAAGAAGCTTTGTCGCTTCCTTGGTTGCTAACATCCCTTTCGCCGACACCAACTCTGTTTTCGGCTTACGGTTCTGAGACAAAGCCATGTTAGTGAAGTTCAACGTTTGCGTAGGATCGTAACGAAGCGGATCAGGAGAGATAAACCAACCACGTCGATCTTCTCGATAAATACGCCCTTCCGCTTCAAGTGAAGACAAGGCTTCACGCAACGTAACACGTGTGGTATCGAACGATTCAGCCAGTTTACGCTCAGCAGGCAGTTTCTGTCGTGGCGTTAACATCCCCGACTCTATCTGCTCTACGATGACATCTTTGATTTTTACGTACTGCACTTCATTTCCTTTTATTCTTGTTCTTGTCGTCAGCCACTCCTTGGCCAACTGCAATATAAAATGGTTTGCTAGCGTTTACGCCAAGCTTGGGTGCGCTTCTCGAATAACTTGTTGATTAACATATGAATCAACTTCGCGCTCGCTGCCGATATCATGATCATCACCGCCATGGCAGCTGCTGCACCCGTTTGCCCTGCATCGTCCATATTCAGTACTGAAACTGACGCAGGTATCGTATCGGTAGAATACAAGAATACTACCGCAGATGTCGTGGTAAGTGCATTAATAAACAGGTATGTCGCAATATCTAAAATCGCAGGCAGACAAACTGGCACCGTCACCTTAAAGAACAGCTTGTATTGCGGTAAGTTCACCGAGGCTGCGGTCGCTTCAATTTCATCAGGTAGTTGTTTTAATGCAGTCAACGCCGTCATGTGACCGACTGTGTAGTAGTGAACCACAGTGTTAATAACCAAGAACGCCATTGTTCCGTATAGGAAGTTTAAAGGGTTACTTAAATCATTGAAATAAAAGATATACCCTAAACCAAGTACCATACCCGGAACGGCCATAGGCACCACACTGAGCATTTGCATTGCTTGACGAATAGGGCCGAACGCTCTGCCTTTCTCAATGCAATAAGCACCCAAGAAAATCAATACCGTGCCGACAATTGCTGTCCATGCACCTAGCGTTAAAGAGTTGAAGAATGGCGTCCAACCGTAAGTACTCATCTCAGAAAAATTATAGTTATTTAGTGTTAACGCCTTGTTCCAAGGCCAGAACGTGACCATTGACCCGTATATCGCCATACCCAACACAATAATCACAGCCGCCGATATGATGGCGCAATAAAGAAAGCACAACCCATCACGCATAGTGCTTGGTTCTGGTTGGTACGCGACAGAGCGAGTATCAAATAGGCTCTTCTGCTTCTTTTGAACCCAGCGATCAACGGTAAACGCCAATAATGCAGGCAACAGCAAGATGATACTGGTCACTGCACCCATCGAGAAATTCTGTTGCCCTACTACCTGCTTAAAGATATCGGTAGATAACACGTTGTAACTACCACCAATCACCTTCGGTACGCCAAAGTCACAAACTACCAATGTAAACACAACGATCAAAGTGCTGATCAAACCATACTTTGCTGCTGGTAACGTCACCATAAAGAAGGTTTTCAAAGGTGAAGTGTTTAAGGCTCGTGCCGCTTCATAAAGACGAGCGTCAGAGGTTCTCAATGAAGTAGTTAAAATCATTAAGGCATGTGGAAACGTCCAGAATATCAAGCCCAATGATATGCCAATCAAACCATAGACCGAATTACCCCCTAATACTTCCTTAGCAATACCTTGGTTACCAAACAGGAAGATAAGACTAATCGCGGGAAGCAATGAAGGAGCAAGAATCGGCGCTGATCCCAACACCTGAAAAAGCCCTTTGAAAGGCATGCATGAACGAGTCAAAGCATAGGCATAACCAAACGCTAAAACGCCAACCACTGTAGTAACCAACAAGCCCAACGTGAAGGTGTTACCTACTGATTGCCAAAGGCTTTGAGAAGAAAAGTAAGTTGCGAAGTTTTGTAAACCTACAAATTCACCGTCTGCGTTCTGAACGCTCTTTTTCAACATTGCCCACAGTGGCATCAGAATAAACAGTGTCATGACTACAGACAAAAATGCCAACAGCCCAAATAGAATTACGTTGTCTTTACTTAACCGAGCAAGGAAAGGTTGTACTCGTCGCTGAATTAACAGTTTAGATTGCATCATTTGAGTCGATTCCATGATTGTTTACGCCGCCTCGTCTTCCATCACTTGCAGGCTTTTCGATGGGTAAGCTCTCAGGCCATCTTGATCAAACGCAACATAACGAATATCACTGCGGCGGAGCTTCAATCGATTGAACTCTTTGACTGATACATCAACGATGATCTCTTTCGCCGTTGAGTCATGTTGCAATTGACACTCAACACGATAAAACGCCCCTAAGAATTCGCTTGATACAATCCTCACTGGCAAGGATTCACTAAAACGATCCACAAACTGAATTTGTTCTGGACGAACGGCAATATCGAAAACATCACCAAGTTTTGGAGTGAGGTTATCTAAACCCGGCAACGGTAACATCGACTCAGCAATACGTATCTTGCCTTGCGCTGCGACAGAAGCTTGAATGAAGTTCATACTGCCAACAAACTCAGCCACAAAACGACTGACTGGTTTTTGGTAGATCTCTTGTGGGGCACCTACTTGCTCAATGACACCATGGTTCATCACCACTATTCGGTCTGCCATCGTCAAGGCTTCATCTTGGTCGTGCGTCACCATGATGGTCGTAATACCCAGTTTACGTTGCAGCTGACAGATCTCATCACGCAAGTGTGTTCTTACCTTCGCATCCAACGCTGAAAGCGGCTCATCGAGTAACAACAAACCTGGAGAAAGAGCCAGTGCGCGAGCCAGAGCAACACGCTGCTGTTGTCCACCAGACAGTTGATTCGGATATTTTTGACCAGACGTCGGTAAACCAATCGTTTCTAACCAAGACTCTACTGTTTCCAGAGCTTCTTTGGTCGACATCCCTTGATTCTTCAGACCAATCGCAATGTTTTCTTCCACTGTGAGATTGGGAAACAAAGCATAAGATTGAAACACGATACCAAAGTCACGCTTTTCTGGTGGCAGGAAGGTCGTATCATTACCGTTCTGCTCAATAGAGCCTGAAGTTGGTAAATCTAGACCTGCAATCGCACGTAATAAGGTGGTTTTTCCACAGCCAGATGGGCCAAGGAAGCAGACGAACTCGCCTTTATCTATTGATAAGGAAATGTCTTTTAACGCTGTAAATTGGCCAAATTGCTTTACAACGTTTTCAATATTCAAATAAGTTTGGTTGCTCATACTACAGCACTCTCCATATGGTATATACCAAATTTAAACTGAGAATATTGCAGTTGAGTGACAAATTTATAGAAGCTAAATGACAGTTATATTGCAGATATAATAAGCATTAAAGATTGCTACTTGTTCAACACTAAAAGTTAGTTCAACGTTGAAAACCCTCAGTGACTTGCCTATAAATCACTGAGAGCCTAAATGTAAACTTCTAAATTTAAACGCTAGATTAATCTATGATTCAACCTTGTCGGCTTTACCCGCCGCACCTGCGAGTTTGGATAACTGTTTATCTAGCCACAAAGGCGTGTTACCCGAATCTTCCGCGTTCTCTTTTCTTCGTACCGCATCACGAACCATCATGGCACCTACCCAACGGAATGGCTCTGGCGGGAAGTGTCCTAACGGGCCTTTAGTTAAACCGCTTCGTGTCCAATCGTTGTCGATATCGAGTGCCATTGCTGACAAAACCTTCCCGCCCATACGGGTTTGAGCAACGCCATTACCAGAGTAACCAAGCCCATAATAGATATTACTTTGGCCTTTTAGATTACCGAAAAATGGCAAACCTGTGACCGAACGATCTGAGCCGCCTGACCAGTTGTAATCGAATTCACTTTGCTCCAACTTAGGGAACAGTTTTTGGAATGATTGATTGAGAATCGGCAGATAGTTGGTGGCCTGGTTGAACATGCTTTCGACTTGATTCGCAAACGAGAATTTATTGCCGCCTTTGCCCAACATGAGTCGTCCATCTTGGGTGTCACGGTAGTAGTGGACAAAAATACGCGAATCCACCACCGCCGCCCCTTTCTCTGGGCCAAACAGCTTGAGCTTTTCTGGAATAGGCTTGGTCACCACCATATCAGACGAGACAACCACTATGCTGCGCTTGAACTCTTTAAAGTGATCGAGCATCCATGCATTGAGCGCTAAGATCACTTTGTCTGCAAACACAGCCCCGCCCTTAGTTTGGATACGAGCTGGGGAGCCGTAATCAAGAGAAGCCATCTCTGTATTTTCGTAAATTTCGACACCAAAATCGAGAGCCACTCGACGTAAACCTCTAGCTAGTAACGCTGGCTGCACACTACCAGCAGCTTCTGAGTAATAACCCTCAATGTGGCGATCAGATCCCGCTTTACCAGCCAAAGAATTGTCGCATTTCTTCCAGCTATTAATGCCCTGCTTAACCAGTTCGTTAACGACAGGCTCCATTCCACCCTTTTGAGCTTCATTGGTCGCCGTGTAGTAAGTACCGCTTCGATATAGATGCGCGTCAATCTTGTGTTCGTTACAGAAGGCTTCGATCTCGTATATAACCTTTTCCGATTCCTTAACCAACCATTTCGCTTGTTCTTTTCCGTAAAGCTTTTTCAGCGTCGGATACTTAGTCGACCACGTCAACATACATCCGCCGTTCGCACCAGAAGCACCGCTGCCACACAAGCCTTTTTCAATCACCACAACATGCTTTTGAGGTTGCTGCTGTTTGATTAAAATTGCCGTCCATAACCCTGTGTAACCACCGCCGACAATGGCGATGTCGCAGTCAACGTCTTTTTGCAGCGGTTTAGCGGATTCTAGTCCCACGTTGATGCTGCCAAATTCCTGTTCCAATGCTTGCTTGAACCAATATGAGTAGTGCTTTTTCATTTGTTGTACCTTACTAAAAACCTAAAGGCGTAAAACAAAAAAAGGAAGACCGAAGCCTTCCTTTACTGATTTCTAACTTCTTATGAGCTGCATATCTAATGGACTATGTGCTTAATAAACTATGTGTCTAATAAGCTCAGTAGTTAATGAACCAAGTAGCTAATAGACTAAAGATCTCAGTCGATTAAGATTTTGGCTCTGATTTAGCGTCAAACTTCTCAGACCATGTTTTCAGAACATCTGCACGTTCGCTGCCCATGCGAGCGAAGTCCATTTTTGCCATATTCTTCTCTACGTTCGGGAAGTTCTCTGCTTTACCTGTTACATCTTGGTGACCAACAACTGGGTACATTTCGATGTAAAGTTCATTCGCTGCTTTAGATATTGACCAATCGATAACACGTTGTGCTGCATCGGAAGGCTTAACAAGACCTACCGCTTCAGATTCCCAACCGATACCTTCAGGCGTAATCACAGAAAGTGGCGCACCTTGAGTTTTTAGCTTCGCACCTCGGCTCGCCATAGAAATTCCGATAGCCACTTCCCCCATACCCGCTTGAACACATGGCTTCGAACCTGAGTGTGTGTAGTGAGCAATGTTTTGGTCTAGCTTCTGCATGTAGTTCCAACCTTGGTCTTCACCCATGTTTTGTAACCAAGCTGAAACCTGCATGTAGCCCGTACCAGAAGACGCTGGGTTTGGCATCGCAATGTGGCCCTTGTAGATAGGCTTCGTTAGATCATCCCAAGACTTAGGCACTGGCAGGTTCAGTTGCTTAGCAACTATTTCGTTAAAGCAAACGGCATTAAAGAATGCATCATTGCCGTACCAAGCTTGAGTAGATTGTGGATCGTTAAGGTTAGCGCGTAACGCTTCTACACCTTGAGGTGTGTAAGGTTTCAGAATGCCCTCTTCTTTAAGCAGAGCCATAGAAGAACCCGCAAGTCCCCATACTACTTCTGCACGAGGGTTGTTTTTCTCAGCCAATAATTTTGCCGTCATGATCCCAGTTGAATCACGTACCCACTTGATGTTGATGTCTGGGTTTTCACTTTCGAAAGCATTTTTGTATTTAGCTAAAATGTCAGTTTCAAAAGCAGTGTAAACCGTCACTTCCTGTGCTGCATAAGCGTTACCAGCTAATAGCGTAACTAATGCTGCAAGTGATCCTTTCATAAAGCGGTTTTTCATCATTTTCTCCAGTCAGGCTCAACTCTAAAATGAGAAGTTGCCAAAATTAAAAATTGCCAAGGTTAAGGTTGTTAAAGCTAGAAGCCTCATTAAAAGGCACCTATATCCATAAATTCATTTAGGTTGTTAGCACACACCCACAACTTGGTATGTACCAGATAACGAGTATTAACCTAATCGACTTTTGTGACGGTTAAATGAACAAAAAATGGCAGTTTCAAGATCGGAGAATATCTCAGACAAGTGGTCAGTTTTAAATATGAAGCTTTTGTGAAAATGACGTTTGGGCTATTTACGACCGTTTAATTTGGTTGTTAAAGTAACCTTAAATATTGGTATAGTCCAAAATAAAAATCACGAGAATTGAACATGAGAAACGAATACTTACTACTGACACCAGGCCCTCTATCTACTTCTGAAACCGTCCGCCAAGCGATGCTAAAAGACTGGTGTACTTGGGATGATGAATACAACAAAGACGTTGTTGAAGTGATTCGTAGCAAGCTAGTGACTTTAGCCACTAAGCAGCCGGGATACACAAGCGTATTAATGCAAGGCAGCGGTACCGCTTCAGTTGAAGCAACGATTGGTAGTGTTATCTCTAACAACGGTAAGCTTCTTGTGGTTGATAACGGTGCGTATGGTGCTCGTATTGCTCAAATCGCAGAATATTTAAACATTCCATGCCATGTCGTTTCCCCAGGTGAAACATCACAGCCTGACTTGAACGAAATGGAAACGGCATTAGCCATGGATTCAGACATTACCCACGTGGCGATTGTCCACTGTGAAACCACCACTGGCATGCTGAATCCAATTGAAGAGATTGCCAAATTGGCAAAACAGCACAACAAAACCGTCATTCTTGATGCGATGTCGAGTTTTGGCGGTATCCCTATGGATATTGCTGACTTGGGTATCGATTACATGATCAGCTCAGCAAACAAGTGTATTCAAGGTGTACCTGGATTCGGCTTTGTTATTGCTAAACAGTCGCAACTTGAGAAATGTAAAGGCCAAGCTCGCTCATTAACCCTTGACCTGTTTGACCAATGGCACTGCATGGAAAGCAACCATGGTAAATGGCGCTTCACCTCTCCGACTCACACAGTGCGTGCTTTTTACCAAGCTCTGCATGAGTTGGAACAAGAAGGCGGTATCGAAGCTCGTCACAATCGCTACCAAACCAATCAAACCACATTGGTTGCAGGCATGCGAACTCTTGGCTTTGAACCACTGCTTAATGATGAGCTTCATTCACCTATCATCACCTCTTTCTACTCTCCAACTCATAGCGATTACCAATTCAAGGAATTCTATGACCGTTTGAAAGAACAAGGTTTTGTGATTTACCCGGGCAAGGTTTCAAACGCAGACTGCTTCCGTATCGGCAACATCGGTGAGGTTTACCCGTCTGACATTAAAGCCCTCATCGGTGCGGTGAAAAACGCTATGTATTGGGACATCAAATAATGACGACGACCAATCAAGAGCCAGATCTAAAGGCAACGCACTTTCGAAGCGAAGGCGATGTGAACACCACGCCAGCACGCAAAAAATGGAACGAATCGCTAAACGATGATGCGACTCAAGCGATGTTAAAGCGTGATGCTGACGTGTTTCTTCATCAAGCGATGTCAACACCTTGCCTAGACACGCTTGAAGCCGCAGAAGGCATCTACATTCAAGATGCGACGGGCAAGAAGTACATGGACTTTCACGGGAACAATGTTCACCAGTTAGGTTATGGCCACCCACATATTATTAATAAAGTGACTCAGCAAATGGCGTCATTGCCATTTTCACCGCGTCGCTTCACCAATGAAACGGCTGTTCAGTGTGCTGAGAAGCTCACCCAGATCTGTGGTGGCGATTTGAATCGCGTGTTGTTTGCTCCCGGAGGTACATCTGTGATTGGCATGGCTCTCAAATTAGCGCGACATGTCACCAACAACTTCAAAGTCGTTTCATTGTGGGATTCATTCCATGGTGCGTCACTCGATGCGATTTCTGTCGGTGGTGAAGCTTGCTTCCGCGAAGGTATGGGGCCGTTAATGGCAGGCGTAGAACGTATTCCTCCGGCAGTCTCTTATCGTGGTGCTTTCCCGCTTCGTGACTCTTTTTCGCTTCGCGATAGTTTTCCGTTAAGTGGAAATAGCGCAAGCGATGACAATGAAACTGCATGTGATGTGCACTATGCCGATTACCTTGAGTACGTCATTGAAAAAGAAGGTGGCATCGGTGCCTTCATTGCCGAAGCTGTTCGTAATACGGACGTTCAAGTGCCAAGCAAAGCTTATTGGAAACGTATCCGTGAGATCTGTGACAAACATAACGTCATGTTGATCATTGATGACATCCCAAATGGCATGGGTCGTAGCGGTGAATGGTTTACTCACCAAGCGTTTGATATCGAACCTGACATCCTATGTATCGGTAAAGGCTTTGGCGGCGGCTTGGTTCCAATTGCAGCCATGGTCACCAAAGACAAATACAACACAGCAGCGCAGGTATCTCTTGGGCACTACACCCATGAGAAAAGCCCAATTGGCTGTGCAGCAGCACTCGCGACCATGGAAGTGATTGAGCAAGAAAATCTACTTGAAAAAGTGCAAGCAGACAGCGTATTCGTGCGTGAACAACTGCTTCAAATGAAAGAGAAATACCCAGTTATTGGTGACGTTCGCGGCATCGGCCTGCTTTGGGCCGTGGAGTTGGTCACCGACCATATCACTAAGACCCGAGCTTTCGATGAAGCAGAAGCAGTACTTTATCAATGTCTGAACGATGGCCTGAGCTTTAAGGTGTCACAAGGTAACGTGATTCAGTTGAGCCCACCATTGATTATCAGCCGTAGCGAGCTAGAAGTCGCTCTGTCTGTATTCGAAAAAGCGATAGCCAAAGTCAGCAAAGACTTTGAATACCTTTGAACCACCGTTGAAAGCATGCCTTGAAGCAATAATTTCAAGCAACCAATAACCTAAAACAATTATTCATCTCCCAGAACTACCTGAATTGGGAGAAAAAAATAGGACACTACTATGAACACGACATCACCTATCCAAGCGGTTATCTTTGACTGGGCTGGCACTATCGTTGATTTTGGCTCATTTGCTCCAACCAGTATTTTTGTTGAAGCATTCAAGCAAGGTTTCGACTTTGATATCGACCTAGCAGAAGCACGTGAACCTATGGGTATTGGCAAATGGGACCACATCCAAGCGGTCGGTCGAATCCCAGTTGTTAACGCTCGTTGGAATGCTCAATTCGGACGCTCGATGACCAGTGAAGACGTTGATGCGATCTACGCGGCATTTATGCCTCTTCAGAAAGCGAAAGTAGCAGACCACGCAGCACCAATTTTAAACGCGATTGAAGTTGTAAATAACTTAAAAGAGAAGAACGTAAAAATAGGCTCTTGTTCTGGTTACCCACGAGAAGTGATGGATGTTTTAATTCCTGCAGCCGCTGATTACGGTTACCTTCCTGATAACGTAGTAGCAACTGATGACTTACCGCAAGGTGGTCGCCCTGCTCCATTCATGGCACTTAAAAACGTGATTGATTTGGGCGTAACTAACGTTGCAGCGTGTGTGAAAGTGGATGACGCAGCACCCGGTATTGAAGAAGGTCATAACGCAGGCATGTGGACAGTTGGCCTTGTTCTATCAGGTAACGAAGCTGGCTTGACGTACCAAGAATATTTGGATGCAGAAGAAGCAACACTTCAAACAGCACGAGAGAAAGCAAGTGTGAAGCTAAATAGGTCAAACCCGCACTATTTGATCGATACTATTGCAGATCTACCAGGTGTCATTGCCGATATTGAAAAACGTTTAATTGCAGGTGAGCGCCCATAAACCTATAAGCCAGCTCAATAAATCTGCACTCTGTATAAAAAAACAACACCAAAACCTTGTAAAACTACGTCGGTGATACGAGGTTCATCCGATTCCAACATTTAAGACAACATATTATTGACAAATAAAACAGTAAATAGCACCTTAAATATATAATTTTTAACAATTTCATTGACTACAATACGCAATCAGATTAACAATATAAGTACTAAGTAAAAAATAGATCCAGCTGAACCAACGCCTTGATTTACTTATTGTAAGCAGTGTCATACCCAATAAGTAATCGTTTTCCTGGTAGGTTCAGATAACAATAAGAGTTAATCCAAGGATAAGATTATGAAAAGACTGTCAAAAATCATGTGTGCTATTGTTGCGGCTTCAGGCCTAGCAGCAACTCCTTCTATTGCTGCAACTACTTACGTTGGTGCTAAAGTGGGCGTGGGCTGGCTAGACAGCGCATGTGTAAGCGGTGCTAAATGTGATGATGATGCAATTGGTGCCGGTATTTACTCTGGTTATAACTTCACTGACAGACTTGGTATCGAGTTAAGCTCTGATTTCTTAGGTGATTATAAAACAAGCTTTTCTAAGAATGGTTCAACAGCAGCATTCAGCGACCCTCTAATCGCCATATCACTAACGCCAATGTACCGCCTGCCAGTGCAACAAGAGTTTGACGTATTCTTCAAAGCAGGTCCTGCTTACATTTCACACGGTGGTGAAGACGACGTTGTTCTTTCTGCTGGTATCGGTGTAGAGAAGCAACTATCTTCTGATTGGGCACTGCGTGTTGAATATCAATACTTTGATGATTTCGACGACAACTACGTTCAAGACTTAAACTCAAATCTACTGTCTGTTGGTGTTAGCTACAACTTCGGTACAGGTAACACAACAGCGTCAGCGGCGGCTACAGCTTCTGCGGTAGCAGTAACACAAGCGCCATCTGAGCCAATCACAGAGCCAGCAGTTGTTGTTGAAGAGAAGACAACCGTTGTTGTGACTAAAGCGCAAACAGAGAGCTACTCTCAAGAAATGTTCGCGACTAACAGTACTGAACTGTCTACAGATGGTAAAATTGCGCTAATGCCATTAGTTGAAGTACTTAAAGCTCATCCTCAATCGTCAGTTGATGTTGTTGGTCACACTGACTCGACAGGCGCAGCTGAATACAACATGATGATCTCTAAGAAGCGTGCAGCAGCTGTAGCAGCATACATCGAAGAGCAAGGCATTGAAGCAGACCGCATTTCAGCGTCTGGTGAAGGTGAAGAGAACCCTATTGCAACAAACGATACTGCAGAAGGCCGTTCTCAAAACCGTCGTGTTGACGCAACTATTCCTGGTTTTGAATACCAGCAAGAAGTACAAGTTGAAGAAGTTATCGTAGAAACTGCTCAATAAAAGCTATCTACAGTAACTAAGATCTCTCGACAATAACTGAAATAATAAGGGCGGAGCACTTTCAAGTACTCCGCCCTTTTCTTTATCTGTCTTTGTCCATAATTCGTAAACTTTAACCCGTAAGCCGTAAAAAACAGCCTAACGCCAAGCTATACAATCAGAAGACTAGACGATTTCCCAGCTGTGGGTCATCTCTACGCCAGCACCCAGCATCAGGCATACTGAACAATACTTCTCTAATGAATCAGCACATACTTTAGCTACTAGCTCAGGGTCAAGGTTGTCACCAGACACTTCAAAATGAATATTAATCACGGTAAAGATTTTTGGCGCGGTTTCACGACGTGTCGTTTCTAGTTTTGTATTACAACCCGTGATGTTCTGACCAGCAGATTTCAAGCCATCAACTACATCAACAGAGCTACAACCACCAGCAGCCATTAACACCATTTCCATAGGGCTTGGCGCGGTAGCACCACCACTTCCATCCATAACGACAGAATGGCCTGATTGAGATTGACCTAGAAATTTAAAGCCTTCGACCCATTTAACTTCTGCTTGCATGCTGTTCCTTAGATGTACGTAAACGTCATCATTATCTATTATTTATATTAATGCCTACACCCTACTACTGGCGGCATTTATGAGCAAGATTTTCTCAATGACATATTTTTTTGTGAATAATGCAATTTTTTCCATCTAAAACCTGTCTCTATTCGTACATTCAAAATCGAATGAGAAAAACGTCAAGATGAGGTATCTATGAATAAATTATCTAAAATATTGGTATCACTCGTGGTTGCACTGCCACTGATTTCGCTGTTTGTAAGCCAGACTGGCACTGCCAATACAATGGATAAAACGGCTAATTCAGGTAAAACTGAAATCGCGACACTGGCTGGTGGTTGTTTTTGGTGTACAGAATCCGATCTAGAAAAACTGACAGGCGTGACAGACGTTATCTCTGGGTATTCTGGTGGTGAATTAGAAAACCCAACCTACAAGCAAGTTTCATCGGGTAAATCTGGCCACATCGAAGTGATCAACGTGACTTATAACCCTGATGTGGTTAGCTATGAACAGGTGCTTGACCAATTCTTCAGACATATCGACCCAACTGATGACAAGGGTTCATTCGTTGATAGAGGTCCACAATATCGACCTGCTATTTTCTATCATAACCAAGAGCAAAAAGACGTCGCTCAAAACTTCATGATGGAGATCGACAAAGCTCAGATCTTTGGTGAACCACTAAAAACAGAACTGATTGAATTTGAAAAATTCTGGCCAGCGGAAGATTACCATCAAGATTATTACAAGAAGAGCAAGGTTCGTTATAACTACTACCGCTACGCTTCTGGTCGTGATCAGTACCTAGATAAAATCTTCGGCGATGATAGAAAAGAAAACCCGCAAACCATCCGTCAGATCATCGATGGCAAAAATGCGACAGCTAATGCTAAGACATACAGCAAGCCGTCTGATGCAGAGATCAAAGCTTCTCTAACTTCACTGCAATACGATGTCACACAAGACGACGCGACAGAGCGTCCGTTTGACAACAAATACTGGGATAACAAACAAGAAGGTATTTACGTTGATATCGTGACGGGTGAGCCTCTATTCTCTTCAAAAGACAAATACAAATCAGGTACAGGTTGGCCTAGCTTTACACAGCCAATCAGCGAGGCTTATGTCGTAACGACTACTGACTACAAGCTGCTTTACCCAAGAACAGAGGTTCGTAGTAAATTTGGTGACTCTCACCTAGGGCATGTATTTAAAGATGGTCCAAAACCAACAGGTTTACGCTACTGCATGAACTCAGCTGCTATGCGTTTTGTCCCTGCCGATAAATTAGCAGAACAAGGTTATGAGGAATACGTGGAAATGTTTGAGGGTTAAATAGCTCTGCATAAAATCCAAGCATAAACAACAAAGCCAGCAGATCGCTGGCTTTTTTATTACTAACAAAACTTTGTTTATTAGCCTGTTAACATTATTAACCCGTTAACACAGTATCTCCTGGGTATTTCAATAAGGACGGTTCTGGACGAGCTAACATATAAGCTAAAGTCAAAGGACCAATCCGCCCTATTACCATCACGACAATCATGATGTATTTCCCAGGTTCAGAAAGATTAGCTGTTAGCCCAACCGTTGCAAAAGCAGAAATCACTTCAAACATAACTCGGTCAAACGCCGCTTGTTCAGTAAGCATTAACAAAAACATCGCAGTGGTTAATAACGCCCCACTTACCACAATAATGGCCAATGACTTTGTTACCGCTTGCCACGTTACCGTACGTTTAAACATCACCACATGTTTTTTCTGACGTAGAAAAGTCCAGGTCGCAACAAATGCCACGGCAAAGGTCGATACCTTAATTCCGCCCCCTGTAGAAGTTGAGCCTGCGCCAATCAGCATCAGTACTATCATCACCAACAATGCAGGTTGTGTGTACTGCGATAAATCCACGCTATTGAAACTAGCAGTACGTGCGCTAGCAGACTGGAAAAAAGCCGCAAGCCACTGACCTTGGATAGACAAACCTTCCATCGTTGTTGAGTTATTCCTCTCCAATAACCAAAACATCATTGTGCCTACTAACAATAAAGTCGGTGTCGCCGTTAACATTATCTTAGTGTGTAGATGAAGGTGTTTGAATCCTCTACGCCAATTACTCGAGAGATCGCCAACCACCGTAAAACCTAGTCCACCAAAAATGAATAGGCCCGCTAAGGTAAAGATCACCAATGGATCATCGACAAAACTCATCATACTGTCTGAAAATAGGGCAAAGCCTGCGTTATTGAACGCTGAAATCGCATGAAAAAGCGCATAAAAGCTTCCCGTTGCCCAACCCATTTCAGGAACCCAACGGAAACAGAGCAACACGAAACCAAGACACTCCGCAACCAATGCAAAGATGATAATCTTCTTGACTAATTTTCGGAGGTTAACCTTACGATCTTGTCCAAGCGCTTCCTTCGCCAACGCTTGTTGTTTCAAGCTTAGCCGAACTCCAAACATGTAGAGCAGCACCGCAGACAACGTCATCTGCCCCAAGCCACCAACTTGCATCAAAAACATCAGCAAGATCTTTCCAGACAAGGTGAAATGCTCACCAGTATCGACCACGCCTAATCCTGTCACACTGATCGCTGATGTAGCCGTAAACAATGCATCAGTAAAACTTAATCCTGTAACCGAGAAAACAGGCAGAGTCAGCAATATCGCAGAAGGAATAAGCACCGCAAGAAAGCTCGTCAGGATAACCTTAGGTTCAGAGCCTTTTTTACGCTTGTTATCTTGCTCTAAAGCGTAAAACAGCCCTCTTCGCTTTAACGAATTCATATACTCACCTTACGATAAGTTTTTGAGTTTATGAGCCAAGAGAGTTTTCGGTCCTGCAATAATAACGACATCACCTATCTCCAAACTGATATCCAACGACGGTGCTTTGGTTAGGTTAGGACCGCGCTTAAAGCCCAAGACTTGTACATCCGCTTCTTTACACAGGTTTAAATCGCAGAGTCGTTTTCCTAAGAATTTATGTCCTATTACGATTTCTGTCATCGCTAGGTCGCTACCGAGATCTATGAATTCCAGGACGCGTTTATCTAGCATTTTTCGAGCGACACGTATTCCCATATCTCGTTCCGGCATGATGATATGATCAGCACCTATTTTCGAAAGGATTTTACCGTGAAATTTATCATTGGCCTTTACCCAAACCGTTTTAGCCCCGGCCTCTTTGACGACCAATGTAGCCAGGATGCTGGCGTTAACATCAGCTCCAATTGACACCATGACCATGTCATAATCGTCTAACCTAAGCTCAACCACCGTTTCTTCACTGGTACAATTGGCAACAATCGCTTGCGACACAAAAGCAGCAGCCTCTTTCACTTTATCTTCGTCGATATCAACAGCAAGAACTTGAGCTCCTGAATCTTGAAGCTCTTTACACACAGAAAGGCCAAATCGCCCTAACCCAATAACGGCAAACTGTTTGTCACTCATTCATTGCTCCACTTGCAAAGCTACGTAACGTCGAAAACAAATAACTAAATTGTCTTCATACAAAAAAACGACTATATATCCATAGATAGATACGATTGTCAGCTAATCGCTTGATTTATAAAGGTAGAGAACAAAAGTGATTTCTGCTAATTTCGAACACATAATTTCTGCGGCAGTACACACTATGAATGAATTCATAAACCAAGTTCAAACTTACATCACCCAGAGCCACAATAGCTGGGGAAATAGCGTCTTGTTTATCACCATTGCAAGTTTCTTTGCTTGGGTGATTTGGCGAATTGTCCATAATCGCTTAGAAATACTGGTTCAGAAGACCCCGTTCCACTGGGATGACCTAATTCTAGATGCCCTAAAAACACCAGTGAGCACCCTGATCTGGTGCTGGCCAGGCATGGTATCTATCGGCCTGATACTTCAAGACCAATTTGGCAATGAAATCAACTGGTTAAAAACGCTTAAACACATATTAATTATATGTACATTTGTTTGGTTTACTCTGAGAATGATTACTAACTCAGAGGCCTATGTTTTAGAACAAAAAACCAGAGATGAAACCACAGTTCAAGCTATCGCAAAGGTTGCTCGACTGTTCTTCATGGTTATGGGTGGCCTAACGATCATGCAGGCGTTTGGGCTCAGCTTATCTGGCTTACTCACCTTTGGTGGTGTCGGTGGTTTAATTGTCGGTTTGGCGGCTAAAGATCTGTTGTCTAATTTCTTTGGCGGCATGATGATTTACTTCGACCGACCTTTTAAAGTCGGTGATTGGATACGCTCTCCCGATCGTCAAATTGAAGGAACCGTAGAACGCATTGGCTGGCGCATGACGATCATTCGCACCTTTGATAAGCGCCCTTTGTACGTTCCAAATTCTGTGTTCAGTAGTATTGTGGTGGAGAACCCATCCAGAATGCTAAATCGCAGAATCAATGAAACCTTTGGTCTTCGTTATCAAGATGCAGACAAATTAGCGCTCATTGTTGATGAAGTCAGAACCATGCTCGAGACCCACCCTGATATTGATGCCAAACAGACGCTGATCGTTAACTTTGATAAATTTGGACCTTCAACGCTGAACTTCTTTATCTATACCTTCACAAAAACGGTCAACTGGATCAGGTACCACAAAGTGAAGCAAGACGTTCTGTTACAGGTTCTGGAGATTATTCATAAACACAATGCAGACATCGCGTTCCCAACTCAGACCCTCAAAATAGACTCTCAGGAAGTCAGCCAGTCTCAATATGTCATCAATTCACATCCTGAAGCTCATCGATAGTTAAGGTCGATAAGAAATAAGCGTGAGGCGTGGTAATATGGTGGTAGTAACCCTATACAACCGATTACCACCTTATGATTTTACCTGTCATCTTAGCTGGCGGCTCTGGTAGCCGCCTCTGGCCATTGTCTCGAGAACTTTACCCTAAACAATTTCTAAGTATTGCTGGCAAGCATTCAATGTTGCAGCAAACACTGCAGCGCCTTGATGGTTTAGAAAACTTTGTCGTTGATATCAATTGCGGTGCTCCTTTCATCATCTGCAATGAAGAACATCGTTTTATCGCAGCTGAACAAGTTCGATATGCAGAGCTTCAACACAGTGGCATTCTATTGGAGCCTGTAGGCAGAAATACTGCGCCCGCTATTGCACTCGCAGCCTTGCAAGCGTTAAGCACAGCCACAGATAGCTCAGAAGAAAATCATGACCCAATCTTGCTGGTACTAGCTGCCGATCATCACATAGCCAAAACGTCGGAGTTTCAACAAGCCGTGAGTCGTGGTCTAGATTACGCCAAACAAGGTAAACTGGTCACATTCGGCATAACCCCAAATGCTCCAGAGACTGGCTATGGTTACATCAAACAGGGGCAACCTCTATCCTCAACTTTACTAGCAAAGACCGATGCTATGGGGGAGATAATTCATCATGCTTACGCCATTGAATGCTTCGTAGAAAAGCCCGATAAAGCAACCGCAGAAGCATACATCCGCTCAGAACAGTACCTATGGAACAGCGGCATGTTTATGTTCAAGGCATCACGCTATCTTGAAGAGCTAGCCGAACATCACCCAAAGATCTTGGCCGCTTGTAAACTCGCTCTTGCAAAGCAAAATGTCGACCTAGATTTTATCCGTATCGACGCTGAAGCATTCAAAAGCAGCCCAAGCAATTCTATCGATTATGCCGTGATGGAAAAGACCTCGCACGCAGCTGTGATCCCAATGGATGTCGGTTGGAATGATATTGGCTCATGGTCTGCTATATGGGATGTAAGCGACAAAGACGAGCACAATAACGTTATTGAAGGTGACGTGTTGACTGTCGACTCTCAACACAACTACATTCATGCTGAAAACAAGCTAGTTGCTACTGTTGGTGTCGATAACCTGATTATTGTCGAGACCAAAGACGCCATATTAGTCGCAGATAAAGACAAGGTTCAGGGTGTTAAATCGATTGTTAGTCAACTAAGTCAAGCAGGTCGAACGGAGCATATTCATCATCGTGAGGTATTTAGACCTTGGGGTAAATACGATGTAATTGATTTAGGAAAGCGAGACAAAGTTAAGCGTATCACCGTAAAAGCGGGTCATCAGCTTTCACTACAGATGCATAATCATAGAGCGGAACATTGGGTAGTAGTAGCTGGCACTGCGAAAGTGACCAACGATGAGAAAACCTATCTCGTCGAAGAAGATCAATCGACTTACATCCCTTTAGGTCACATCCACAGCCTAGAGAACCCTGGCGAGACACCTCTTGAAATGATTGAAGTTCAAACCGGCAGCCATTTAAGTGAAGACGATATCATTCGATATCAAGACAGCTATGGGCGAGACGTTCGAAGCGAACAAGCTTCTTCGTCTCGGAACAAAAAATCGAAATAGAAGCGGCGACAATCAAATGAAACCAACATTAGATCTTAGCTGCTTTAAGAACAACGATATTCGCGGCATTATTGGCTCTCAAATTAACGAGCAGTTCGCCTATCTGCTCGGAAAGGCATTTGGCGAGTACGCCCTATCCACGACACCTGAAACTTCATTAGATCGCTTGGCTCAAGTGGTGATTGGTCGTGATAACCGAGAAACGTCCCTTTCATTACAAGAAGCCATGACCAAAGGCTTAATCGAGTCTGGGATAGCCGTCATAGACCTAGGTATGACTGGCACTGAAGAAGTCTACTTTGCGACTCGTCACCTAAAAGCGATTGGCGGAATACAAATCACAGCCAGCCATAACCCAATCAATTACAACGGAATGAAATTGGTCGGTGCTGATGCTAGCCCCATCAGTAAAAACAGTGGTTTAGATAAAGTCAAACGAAGCATTAAAGTACTGAATCAAGAGCTGAACACCGATTTACCGATCGTTCATGTTCAATCAAATAACTCAGGCATATCGACCAGTATTCTCGCTCCCTATGTAGACCACCTACTCTCCTACATAACACCGTCTAAACTTTCACCCATGAAGATTGTGGTTAACGCAGGAAACGGCGTTGCAGGACATGTCATTGATGCTTTAGAGAAGAAATTTAACGAACTCAGTGCCCCTATCACCTTCATCAAGGTTCACCATACTCCTGACGGGAAATTCCCTAATGGCATTCCCAACCCATTGATCAAAAACAACCAAATAGCGACTCGAGATGCAGTCTTAGAGCATTCTGCCGACCTTGGCATTGCGTGGGATGGTGATTTTGACCGTTGTTTTTTCTTTGACGAAAATGGCAATTACATTGAGGGTTACTATATTGTCGGGTTGCTCGCTGAAGCATTTTTGTTAAAAGAGCCTAACGCCACAGTGTTGCACGATATGCGTATGACATGGAACACGATTGAAGTCGCCAATAAGCTTGATGGGAAGGCTGTTGCAGTCAAAGCTGGGCATGCGCTCATCAAAGAGAAGATGCGAGAATTAAACGCTGTGTACGGTGGTGAAACGAGTGCGCACCATTATTTTCGTGATTTTGGATACTGCGATTCAGGAATGATTCCTTGGCTCTTAGTGATAGAACTGATGTCGAAAACCCAACAATCTCTTCACCAATTGACCAGCGCAAGTATGGATAGATTCCCTTCTTCCGGAGAGATAAATCGCAGAGTTTCAGACTCAGAACAAGTCATGGCTTATGTGTTGTCGCACTATCAAGATAATGCTGTTGAGATCGATCACACAGACGGGCTCAGCATGAATATGGGGACATGGCGCTTCAACTTAAGAAAGTCCAATACAGAGCCGTTGATACGCCTCAACGTCGAAACCAAGCAAGATAAAGCTTTGTTGTCGCTTAAAGTCGACGAGCTACTGTCTTTTTTCATTTAAGAATACAAAGCACTTCCAGTTTTTAACTAATTTTCAACTAAGAGCCACAAAAAAGCCCTTACTAGCGATTGCTAATAAGGGCTTTGAATTTTCAGTCGCTTAGTCGCTGACTGTAATTAGTTTACTTGTTGCGACGAGCTTCAACAGCACCTGCCAGTTGGCGAAGTACTGTTTCAGTATCTTCCCAACCAATACAAGCATCGGTAATAGACTGACCGTATGTCGCTGCTTTGCCGTCAACCAAGTCTTGGCGACCTTCAACAAGGTGAGATTCAATCATCACACCAAAAATAGCTTTATCACCACCTGAAATCTGTGCACTTACGTCATCAGATACGTTAATTTGGCGTTTAAACTGCTTAGAGCTATTCGCATGGCTGAAATCAATCATCACCTTCTCTGGAAGACCTGAAGCTTTTAGTTCTTCCTTAATCTTGCTTACATGCTCTGCACTGTAGTTTGGCTCTTTACCACCACGTAGGATGATATGGCAATCAGGGTTACCTGCAGTTTCAATGATAGCGGAGTGACCGTACTTAGTTACAGACAAAAAGTGGTGAGAAGCACTCGCTGAACGAATCGCGTCGGTTGCGATCTTAATGTTGCCATCAGTACCATTCTTAAAGCCTACAGGGCAAGATATACCTGAAGCAAGTTCACGGTGAACCTGAGATTCAGTCGTACGTGCGCCAATTGCACCCCAGCTAATTAGGTCAGCAACGTATTGAGGCGTGATCATATCTAGGAATTCACTTGCCGTCGGCATTCCCATATCAGTTAGGTCAAGCAGTAGCTTACGTCCTAGACGAAGACCATCGTTTAGCTTGAACGTATCATCCATGTATGGGTCGTTAATCAGACCTTTCCAACCAACAGTTGTACGTGGTTTTTCAAAATAAACACGCATTACGATTTCAAGTTTGTCGCCTAGTTCATCACGTAACACTTTCAAGCGTTTGCCATATTCAAGTGCAGCTTCTGTGTCATGAATAGAACATGGGCCTACGATAACAAGTAAGCGGTCGTCGCTATCTTCTAAAATATTATGAATCGCTTTACGGCTTTCAAAGGTTGTAGAAGAAGCAATTTCTGTCGCTGGAAACTTTTCTAAAACAGCAACAGGTGGTAATAACTCTTTTACTTTGTTAATTCTTACATCATCAGTCTGAAACATCGCTTACTTCTTCCTATTTTCTATCCTTGAGCTGAATGTAGGTTATCTCACGTAACTTTCCATCAGCACTTATCTTCTTGTTCCCTGTAACTTAACTAGTAAAAACTCTAGTTTCAATCACTAATTCAAAAAAAACGCAATTTTTTTTGTGTTTTATATTTAAAACACCCCGTATAACATTATTTACACGCTATCGATTGCGCAATTTATCTCGGGATAAGGTCCATTGTTTTTCAAATCCCACTATACACGTAATATCTAATGATAATCTAAAATAAAAAAGCTCACGTTATTAGCGTGAGCTTCAATTAAATTACATTCTTTTCAAAGGTTTGACGACACTATCAAGCCCTTCGATTTTCAACGCAAGGCACAGTTTTAATAAGTCGCCTAGCTCACCGCTAGGGAATCCCTTTTTATCAAACCACAGCAAATATTCTTCAGGCAAGTCGATCAATGTGCGACCAGCGTATTTGCCAAATGGCATCTGCATTCTAGCAAGTTTAATCAGGTTCTCTTTCTCTAGCATTACGTGCTCTTTCTATGCATCGTCGATGTTCTGTAGAGTATCACCTAAACGTTCAACCCAATAGTTGATCGCGTCTTTGGCGTCGTCCAACGAATCAATCATCGTCGAAAAATCTTTATTACCCGCTTCACGGTCGATGGCAGCAAATAATGGCGTACCCTCTTGAGCATCGCTTACCAATAGTTCGACACTAGCGCTACCCACATTGGTGTGCTCACCAGTTGCCACCTTAGATATGGTCGATATAGCAAGACCGAATGGTAGAACACTACTGGTTACGGCTAGGATAGGATTTGGTGTTTCAACGTTGCTCAAGGCAATGCTTAAACGTAACGTTTTACCCGTAGGCCCATCAACAATCGTTTTGTGAGGCGATATTTTCTCTTCCAAACGGGTAATCATATGGTCAGTGAGCTCTTGAATCTCTTCTTGATTCAACGTCCCTTCTTCTGCAAGAACAAAGATTTGGTCGATCACCACAGAGTCATAGTCATCCAACTTGGATTTCAAACGTTGTTCGTCACGTAGCCCAACTCTTGCCCACACTAAATCGACACCGCCACCAGGTCCAGGTCCAGGTCGAAAATCTTCATAAGTAGTAAATTTGGTTGCGGTTTTAATCGGGCCGCCGGCACAACCAAACATGAAAATGCAGGTTGCGACAAACAAGAGAAATTTTAAAGGTTTCATAGCGCACTTAGATTAAATTCAATATTTCAACCAAGTATGCCATACCCTAAGTGAAAGGATTGTAGAAAAGGAGTTAAAAATCAAAGCTGGATCTAAAATTAATCATGCTGAACGGTGTGTGCATACTCTACGATTACTTGATTTCCTTCGATGTAAGCATTTTGAATTTCACCATCAACACTCATTCTACTTTTCAAATAAACGACTTTAGGCCCTGACTTGTTACCTTCTTTAAGCGAAGGAAACACATTCCTAGGTTCTAAGTGAAGTAAGCGACAAAAGTGGCTAATGAAAGACATAGTCAATGCTGTCTCCCCTCTTAGCACTCTTGAGAAATCAACCTGGTTCATGCCTAGCTTCTTCGAAAACTCCATCTGCGTAATTCGCATTCGCGACTTTTGTGACATCCACGTTTGATACAACGCATCTCTGTCTTGCTCTGTAAATTCCATACCGACTCCTTTATATAATTCGTACCAATCAATTGTCCGGCTTTTCATACACAGCATGTCAGCGTTCGGTTAGTGGAAACCAAAGGTTTGGTTTTGATATGCGCTCAATCGGTGAACGGAACAAAGAATAATAACCATTAATCATTCACAGAAACAATTAGAGCAATTACTTTCTTTATTTATATCAATTGTTTATATGTTACCTAGGAACACATATGGCAAGTTAATTTGTATTAAGAATTATAAGTTCGAGATTAGCATTCCACATTTAAATCTATTGTGTCGCATTTATAAAAGCTGTTGGCTACATTTCGTTTGCTCAAACTCACTTCTGGCAAACTATTTGAAAGAATAGGACGCAAAGCCACCGGTCTGTCGACATATATTCTGTCTATGATAGCGGGGCCGCCACTTAATAGAATTTAAGTGTAAATGCATGCCGGAGTGTTCTCTTTTTTGTCGGCCAAATACAGTAAGGACAAATAATGAAACAACTCCCAAAAAAATCGCTCATCGCGCTATCGCTACTTAGTGTCAGTGGAGCAAGCTTCGGTCACGGTTATGTCTCGGCATACGATAATGGCGTAGCAGAAAGCCGTGTCGCGTTGTGTAAATTCCCAGCGAGTGATACACAACAAAAAAACACAGGCTGTGGTGGTATTCAATATGAACCACAAAGTGTAGAAGGCCCTGAGGGCTTTCCTGAAAGCGGCCCTGCCGATGGAAAAATCGCTAGTGCACAATCTTCTTTAGCGGCAGCGCTAGACGAGCAAACCGCAGACCGCTGGGTTAAGCGCCCTATCAAATCTGGATCTCAGTACTTTGAGTGGACGTTCACAGCGAACCACAAAACCCGTGATTGGAAATATTACATTACTCAACCAGATTGGAACCCAAACCAACCTTTGGCACGCAGTTCTTTTGATTTAACGCCATTCTGCGTCGTTGAAGGCAATATGGAACAACCACCGATGCAAGTCAGCCACTTGTGTAATGTACCAGAGCGTGAAGGTTATCAAGTGATCCTTGCGGTATGGGATGTAGGTGACACTGCTGCGGCTTTCTACAATGTTATCGATGTGAAGTTTGATGGCGACGGCCCTATCATTCCTGATTGGGATCAAGGCGGTCAAATCAACCCAACGCAAAACCTGAATGTAGGTGACGCTGTTTACACTCGCGTATTCGACCAATCTGGTGAGAACGCTTCATACAGTACAGAGCTAGTGATTGAGAGCAACGAGCAAGGTAAAGCAAACAACTGGTCTTACGCGCTTGCTTCTAAGATCAATCAAGAGCAAACGCAAATCAAAGCGGGCCAGTTAAACGATCAAAACGATTTCGCGCCAGTGTACGGCACGAACCCTGTTTATCTAAAATCAGGTTCAGGCTTTAAGAGCGTAGAGATCGGTTACAAGATTGATACTCCAGAGCCAGATCATGAGTTAGAAGTCACAGGCCTAGAGTCTGAGTATGTTATTGATGAAAACCAACCTACACAGCTTGATCTTACATTAGCAGCAACTGGCGATATTCAAGCAGAACTGACCGTTTACAACCATCACCGTGAAGCACTTGCATCTCAGAAATCTGAGTTATCAGATGGACAAGTTGAAGATGTTCAACTCACTCTATCTAAGTCGGAACCAGGCCACCACATGCTTGTGGTCGTGACGAAAGATGACCAAGGTAACCTAGTAGATCAGAACACGCTTGATTTCCATCTAATGGACGAGCAAACACCGCCACCAACAGGCGACTACGACTTCGTGTTCCCAGAAAGCATTGAGTCTTACACAGCAGGTACTAAGGTACTGAGCAGCGACGGCGGCGTTTATCAGTGTAAAGAGTTCCCATACTCTGGTTACTGTGTTCAATGGGCTCCAACAGCAACTCAGTACGAACCAGGTGTTGGTTCACACTGGCAAGATGCTTGGAACAAAGTGGACTAATTACTAGCCAGTTACTTACTTTCTAGTAGGTACGCTCTAGTAATCAGCAAAACAAAAACGGATGCCTAGCGCATCCGTTTTCTTATTCTGTAACAGCTGAAGCATCAGTTATCAAAGTAGATAGTGATCCGCCAACAGAGCAACAAACAAGATCATGAGATGATAAATGGAGAACTTAAAGGTCTTCATCGCAATATTAGGCTCGTCACGATATTTAAGTACCCAAGCGTGATAAACAAACCCGCCGTTTAGCACCAAAGAAGCGCTCAAATATATCCAGCTACTCATGCCGACCAACACTGGCAATATACATACGATGCTTAGCAGCAAGGTATAGAGCAGAATCGATGTTTTAGTGTAAGCAATACCATGGGTCACAGGTAACATCGGAATGTTCACCTTAGCGTATTCATCACGACGATGAATTGCCAATGCCCAGAAGTGAGGAGGCGTCCAGATAAAGATGATCATCACCAACAACCAAGCGTTTGAATGCAGTTCATTGGTTACGGCCGTCCAGCCTAATAAGGGTGGCATAGCGCCAGCAATTCCGGCTATCACGATGTTTTGCGGCGTCGCTCGTTTCAAATACATGGTATAAATCACCGCGTAACCTAATAAGCTCGCGAAAGTTAACCAAGCTGTGAGTTGATTGACCCACACCACTAGCGTGACAAAACCAAGTAAGCCAATACCAGACGCAAAACTGAACACACGCACACTACTCAGTTCACCCGACGGTAAAGGTCGTCGATTAGTGCGAGTCATTTGCCCATCGATCTTTTTATCGATCAAATGATTAAAAGCAGCTGCCGAACCGGCCATCAGCCCTATCCCAATCATTCCGAACAGAGTTTGTTGTAAGGGCAATCCATTGGGTACCGCTAAACACATACCAACCAATGCCGTCAGCAGCATCAAAGCCACTACCTTGGGTTTAGTCAGCGTTAAATAAACCTTCCAAGTTGCTTTACTTTTCGAGACCAAATCACTTGTTGAAACCACTTCGTTTCCTGAAGAAATTCTATGATTGGTCGCACTTTCATTGCTTGATGCTCCACCTTGAACCATCACTCTATTTTGTGTCGACGTTCTACTGACCATGATTACCTCCTTGTAATACATTGTTCTTAGCCAAACACTCGCTTGGTTTGTACTGCCACACCACAAAGTTAGTCACAACCATACTCACAAGCAACATTGCCGCCATTAGGTTATGCAAAACCGCAACGGATATCGGCAGGTGGAACAAGACATTGCTAATCCCCAAACTGACTTGAGCAAACAACACCATCGCAACAATGATACTCAGCTTCTGTTGAGGTGCTTTACCCAACTTCCAAAGTTGATACACAATCATCAACACAGTTAATGTGGCAACAATAGCGCCAAAACGATGCATGACATGTATGGTAAGTCTTGCTGGATACTCCAACACACCAAACTCATAATTATCATGTCCGTGTTGAGCAAAATCGAAAGCATTTTTGAAATCGAGATAACTTGTCCAGTTCCCTTCACAAATGGGTAATTGCGTACACACAAGAGCGGCATAGTTGGATGACGTCCACCCACCTAACAAGATCTGCCCAACGACCACTATCAACCCAAGCAGCGCCCAAGCTTTAAGTTTTGACGGATAAACAGGTCCACTAAAACGGCTCTGAATATTGGATAAACGGCAATAGAGCAAGCAAAGAAGGGACAGCAACGTAAAACCACCCATCAAATGCGCCATAACGACAACGGGCATCAACTTGAGAGTCACCGTCCACATTCCAAGCAAAGCTTGAAAGATCACAGTTGCGGAGATAACTAGGGGAAGGCCCATCGGTGAAATGTTTTTCTGGATACACCAAGTAACGACCACGAAGATAAGAATTCCTAACGATCCTGCAAAGTAGCGATGTACCATCTCGATCCAGGCTTTTTCAGCTTCAAGCACTCGTTCTGGAAATTGTAGATTCGCTTCATTCACCGCTAATGCATCGGAAGGCACGGTGATCTTGCCATAACATCCCGGCCAATCTGGACAACCAAGACCAGCATCAGACAAACGCGTGTAAGCACCGAGCACAATAACAGTCAGAGTTAGCAAGATAGTCACTCTCATAATAAACATGAGTAACTTTGGAGCTCCTTTTTGCATCGCTTATCTCCCTATACGAACCATCAACACCTAATGATTACTCGCCATTACCCCACTCTCGACAGCTTGAGTAGTTTTCGTAAATCATGAATCATGCCTTTCGATTGGCTGACTAACTCCGAAGAGTCCGAAACGCTCTTATATTCCATCACCAGTTGCCCAAGAGGATCGATAATGACGATTGAAGCAGGCGCAAACTCAGTACTTAATTGATCACCACCAGCTAAAAACGACAAATCAGGCTTGTTGAGCGCCCCCGACAACGAGTTACCTTCTGAGACGAAAACAACAGCGGTCACTCTTTCTTTGTTTTTCCCTAACGCTAAGTAGCTTTGATTCAAATAATGAAGCTGTTGTTCACACAAGCTTTCGCACTCTGTAGGGGCGATATAACCTACTAACCAACCCTCTCCAGCCATGGGTACCGTTACGCCAAAATCTTTCAGCGTGACCCTTGGTTCAATCAATTCTCCTGAGTTGGTTACTCCTGACGTATACCAGCTCTGTTCCAATACGGTTTTGGCGATAATCGCTGGCAGAGCAAAAATTAGAACCAATCCGATTAATACTAAACGCCCCTTAGTGCGACGCTTTTTAAACTCAACCATGTTTGCATCGGTACTTTCCCTGTTCACTTGTGCTTGAGATTTATCCATCGTTGTTCTCCGTGATAGGTGTCGCTTTTAGGTACCGATAGCCAATTAACAACATCAAAAACAAAAGTACCGCTGCCATTACAAACCATTGAAATGAGTAACCGAAGTGCTTTTCAGATCTCATAGCCGTTGGTCGCCACAACAACTCATAAGGCCACGATTCTAAGCTTTGCGGTTGGAAGACAAAGGGCAGCACTTCTTGCCCTGTATACTCTGATAACGCTGTGATGTTGATGTTTTGAATTCTTTTAGGCGTTGTGTTTTCTAAAGCCAACTCATGACTTAGAGGGTTCACCGAACGAGTGTACAAACGCCCTGACATATTGATTGGTAATGTGATATTTCCTAGCTGTGGAAGCTCTCTTCTGTCACGGCTTGCCACAACAAACCCAAGGTCTATCAGTAGTTGATGTTTGTGCAAGAACTGCTTTCCTTGGCCTTGAACTTCCCCCAACATGTAAATCACATACCCCACCGCTCCTTGGTTAATCTGGTTGTCTAACAAGATCACCAAACCACTTGATGTTTCCAATGTCACGTCAACCTTCAAACCATTTAAAGACTGCTGTTCAGATAAATCTTGCGCTTGTGTACGCGAGTTCTGCAATTCAGAGATAACCCCATCCAATGACCTAGGTGATTGCTGCGCTCTTTCTGATAGCTGCTGTTCATAACGTAGTTTCTCGTTACCTCTGTCTAACTGCCACAAACCCAACTTGATTAAAATGCCGACTGAAACCACAGTTAAAACAACCGCTATCCAAAAACCTTTACTGCGGAACTTGTGTTCATCATCAATCAATCGGTTTGGAGTTATCACTATGGCGTCATCTACCTTTGTGTTGTTGTTTAAAATTGTATTGGTCGCTTTGCTGTTTTTTATCGCTTTCAACCTGATGAAAGGGCTAATCCAAATCGCCTCAGGTAAACACAATGGCAAAAGACTGAGTCACTTCTTGGGTCGTCGAGTCATGTGGTCAGCCGTTGTCGTGCTACTGTTATTACTGGCGTTAGGTTCAGGAATGATAACTCCCAACCCTCGCCCTTATTAAGCCCATACAAACCTAACAGCTAGACCGATATATTTCGTTAGAGCACATAAACAAACACAAACAGACCTAACCAAACCACATCGACAAAGTGCCAATACCAACTGCCCGCTTGGAACGCAAAGTGGTCTTTCGGAGTGAAGTGGTCCTTCGCAACTCTCGCCAGTAACACAATCAAAAAAATCGTTCCTAAACACACATGCAAACCATGGAATCCGGTCAGTAAGAAGAAGGTATTGCCGTAGATGCCGGATTGAAGCGTCAGCCCCATCTCTTGATAAGCGTGAAGGTACTCTTCAACTTGGAAGAACAGGAAGAAGCCAGCCAGAACAATGGTTATCTCTAACCACACGATCAAAGCCATACGCTTATTTTGTTCAAGACTGATATGTGCCATGTGCAGCGTCACAGAGGAAAGCAGTAGGATAATGGTGTTCTTTAGCGGAATACCTTGCCAAGGCATTGCTTGCGTCGTCACACCATCTGGAGTGATGGTCAGCGGCCATATCGACTGAAACATCGGCCACAGCACTTCGTGAGTCATTGCATTGTTACCTGCGCCACCAATCCAAGGCACAGAAATCATACGAGCATAAAAAAGTGCGCCAAAGAAAGCACCGAAAAACATAATTTCAGAGAAGATGAACCAGCTCATACCTTGTCGAAACGAACGAGATATCTGCTCAGAATAGAGGCCGCTTAGCGATTCGGTGATCACATTGCTAAACCAACCTGCGAGCATGTAAAGCAACACACAAAACCCAACTAACAGCACTGCTTTTCCAAACACACCACCAGCCGCATCGGTACCCATGTTTTGCACCGTTAAACCGGCCCCAACCGCGACCAAAAACAATGCAACGGCACCCACCAATGGCCAGTGGCTTTGATGTGGAACGAAATAAACTTCCTTTTTAGAACTCATCGCTCAACTCCTTATGTTGATACTGGTTCTGTAAATCCCTAGTTACTTGCGAGTGCGCTCGCTTTTGGTGAGCCAGATTTTAGTGTGCTCGATGTTGATGTACTCACTTCAGGCTTACTTGCCTCTCCACTCACCTGACTCGTGATGTTAAACAACGTGTAAGAGAGCGTAAGCGTATGTATCGATTCTGGAATATCGGGCTCAATGTAAAATATCAACCCCATTTCAGCGGTTTTGTGTCCGTCCAATGGCTGCTGATTAAAGCAAAAGCATTCCATCTTATTGAAGTAAGTTGCCCCCATACCTGGAGAAACCGATGGTACAGCTTGGCCAACCAATGAGGATCCAGAAAGATTTTTGGCAATGTAGTTAGTTTGAACCACCTCACCGGGATGAACCTCTAAAACACGAACTTCAGGCGAAAATTTCCAAGGCATATCTGGCTTAATGTGCGACATGAACTCCACTCGAACAGTACGAGAGTAGTCAGGCTGCATTCCTTGAGGTTGAACCACAGAAACGCTATTAGTCTTGCCATTAATCCCCAAAGCATCACACATCACATCGTAGAGCGGCACCAAAGCAAAGCCGAAACCAAACATCACAACCACACTCAATACTAAATAACCTGTCAACTTCTTAGTCGATCGCTTCTTAGACGGATGCTTTGGCTGCTGCTTCTCTTGATTTAGGTCGCTTTGTTTATCACTCATGGCTCTTCCCTTTAATCAACTTTAGGTGGATGAGTAAAGGTGTGGTGAGGGGCAGGGCTAGGAACTGTCCACTCTAGACCTTCAGCTCGGTCCCAAGGCTTGCTTGGCGCAGTCTCCCCGCCTCTCACACACTTGATAACTAACCATAAGAAGATCAACTGAGACAAACCAAAGGCAAAGCCACCTATCGACACGACTTGGTTAACATCAGCAAACTGAATCGCATAATCCGGTATACGACGCGGCATTCCGGCTAACCCTAAAAAGTGCATTGGGAAAAACAACACATTGACCGATACTACCGATGTCCAGAAATGCCACAGACTGAGCTTGTGGTCGTACATATGCCCTGTCCATTTCGGTAACCAATAATAGGCGGCGGCCATAATTGAGAACACAGCACCTGTCACCAGAACATAGTGGAAGTGAGCCACAACAAAGTAGGTATCGTGGTATTGGAAATCGGCAGGTACGATAGCGAGCATCAATCCAGATAGCCCACCAATCGTGAATAGAACGATAAAGGCAATAGCAAACAGCATTGGTGTTTCAAAGGTCAAAGCACCCCGCCACATCGTCGCCACCCAGTTAAACACCTTCACTCCCGTAGGCACGGCGATCAACATGGTGCAATACATGAAGAAAAGCTCGGCAAATACTGGCATACCGGTAGTGAACATGTGGTGCGCCCACACTAAGAATGACAGCAGTGCGATACTGCATGTTGCGTACACCATCGAGTGATAACCAAATAAACGCTTGCCACTGAATGCCGGGATTATCGCAGAGACAATACCAAAAGACGGTAAAATCATGATGTATACTTCAGGGTGTCCAAAGAACCAGAATATATGCTGGAACATCACCGGATCCCCGCCTCCCGCAGCATCAAAAAAGCTCGTCCCAAAGTACTTATCCGTCAGTACCATGGTTACGGCTCCCGCGAGCACGGGCATCACGGCTATCAATAAGAAAGCGGTAATCAACCAAGTCCATACGAACATCGGTAGCTTGAACCAAGTCATTCCCGGCGCGCGCATGTTCACTATGGTTACGATAACGTTGATCGCCCCCATGATCGAACTGATCCCCATAATATGGACAGAAAATACAAACAGCGCCGTACTATCTGGACCATAAGTTGTCGAGAGCGGCGCATAAAATGTCCAACCAAAGCTCGGGCCGCCTCCCTCAGTAAACAAAGAACCAATTAAGATTAGAAAAGCAAAAGGTAGAATCCAGAAACTGAGATTGTTCATTCTCGGCAGCGCCATGTCTGGAGCGCCAATCATCATTGGGATCATCCAGTTAGCCAAACCTGTGAATGCAGGCATCACGGCACCAAACACCATTATTAAACCGTGAACGGTAGTCATCTGATTAAAGAAGTCTGGCTCAACGAGCTGTAACCCCGGTTGGAATAACTCCGCACGGATCACCATCGCCATGGCACCGCCTGTTAAGAACATGGCAAAGCTAAACCAAAGGTAAAGTGTACCTATGTCTTTGTGGTTGGTTGAGTAAAGCCAACGCGCCCAACCTTTGGGAGCAGCATGTGAGTCGTGATCATCATGAGGTAAATCATGGCTGTCCAATGAACCTTCAGCTGAATGACTCAGTGCTTGATCTTCTGCGGGAGCCGATTTCACCGGCTTATTGATTGGCGAACTCATAACTGCTCCTTAGCATCGTTTTGTGCTTCATCCATTAAGCCTTGCGTTCCATCCGTTGAGCCTTGTTCACTGTTCGTTTCACTTTGTTCGTTGTCAGACCCACCTTCTTGCTTCGCCTTATAAGCGTTCACATCTGAAGCCTGAACCACATCGCCAGTGTCATTACCCCAAGCATTTCTTTGATAAGTCACTACCGCAGCAATCTCTTTCTCAGTTAATTGATTATCAAATGCCTGCATTGCGGTGCCTCCGCGACCATAAACAATGGTATCGATATGAACACCCAAATCACCAAGTGCTATAGGGCTTCCTTTAATGGCAGGAAATGCGCCGGGAATACCCTCTCCGTTGACTTGATGACAAACGGCGCAACGGGTTTTGTAAACTTCTTCACCGATGGCATTCAATTCTTCTAAGGAAAGTGACGCATCTAGTGCATCTTGCGCCGCTTGTTGTGCGGCTATCGCCAATTCTTTCTGCTCCGCTAACCATGCGTCAAAATCGTCTTCTTCCATGGCACGTACCACAATCGGCATGAAGCCATGAGCACGACCACACAATTCAGCACACTGACCTCGGTAAACGCCAGGCTCATCGATCTTTGTCCACGCCTCATTGATGAAACCGGGAATGGTATCTTTCTTAACCGCGAAAGCAGGCACCCACCATGAGTGAATAACATCATCGGAAGTCATCAAAAAGCGGACTTTACGATTGATAGGCAGTACTAATGGCTTATCAACTTCTAGTAAGTAATGCGCACCTTTCACTTCAATCCCTTCGATTTCTTTATCACTGGTCGCTAAAAGGCTGAAAAACTCGACGTCTTCACCAAAATAGCTGTAATGCCATTTCCATTGTGACCCAGTAATTTTAACGGTGAGTTCTGATTGAGAGGTGTCTTCCATCGCGATCAAGGTCTTGGTGGCTGGTATGGCCATAGCGATGAGGATGATAATAGGGATGATGGTCCAAAGAATTTCGACTTTGGTACTTTCGTGAAAATGAGCAGCAACCGCGCCCTTCGACTTTCGGTGTCTCAGAATCGAATAAAACATCACACCAAAAACAAAGAAAGCGATCGCGCAACAGATGTAGAAGATCAACATATGAAGTTCATACACCTTACCGCTGATCTCAGTGACGCCTTGTGTCATGTTGTAATCACTCGTCGCATGCACCAATGGCGATACTAAAGCCACAACAAAACTATTCAAAAGCCACCCTAGCCTGACCAATAATCTTCTCAAAAGATCTCTCCTCATCCTTCCTAATTGGATACTTGCGACTTAAATGTCGTTGTGAGCTGTGTTTCATTACGAGTTGTATTCGTTGCGAGCTGTATTTCACTACGAGCTACATGTCATTGCGAGCTGAACAACATTCATTGTTATTCCAGCTGCACATGAAAGGCTGAATCTCAATCTACAACTCACATGGAACTAGCCTGTAAACGGGCTGCTGACCTCATCTCAACCTAAGAGTGAATACGGCTCATAAGCGTTGGAAGTTTCCATGAAAGATTCAAAAACGGCGAATTTGTTAAATTTTGTTATATTTATGTAAAAGGCTAGTTAGTGATATCCAATTGTTCAAGGTAAGTTTACTTACTAAACAGTCAATTATTTGAAGTTGCTTTATCCATATGCCCTTCCCTTGCTGTTGGAATTTATTTTAAATCGAGTTTTACGATTGCTTTCATGGAAATGATAATCAATATCACTTAAATTAAATCAACAGAAAGACATCCCGATATGAAAAGGTTTAGTAATTATGCAAGATGCTATGAACTGGTTAGCGAGAGACCCAGACCCAAGAACTCGTGAAGAGCTTCAACACCTCATCGATGAGGGAATGCACGACGAATTAGAAGACCGCTTTAGTCAACGATTGGAATTCGGAACGGCGGGCTTACGAGGCAAAGTCGGATGCGGTCCAAATAGAATGAACCGCTTGGTGATACAAGAAACTGCGACCGGGCTTGGTCACTATTTAATAGAACATGTTGCCAATGCCACCATCCGTGGCGTCGTTGTTGGCTATGACGGGCGCTTAGATTCAAAGCAGTTCGCCATTGATACCGCTTCTGTGCTTACAGCTTTGGGGATTAAGGTCTACCTAACGTCAAATGTAGCCGCGACGCCTATCGTTGCTTTTGGTATTGAGCATTTCAATGCTGCTGCCGCTGTTGTCGTGACGGCCAGCCACAACCCACCAGAGTACAATGGCTTCAAAGTATATTGGGAGAATGGCGCGCAAATCATTCCACCCCACGATGCAGGCATTGCGGCTGAAATTGATATAGCCTCGACGAAACCTATTCCTCTGCTTAGTCTAAGCGATGCAGAGAAACAAGGTAAATTAGTTTGGCTAACCGAGGGCTATTATCAAACTTATCGCGCTGCGATTAATCAGAGTCCGTATGTAAACAACAGTATCGAATCAGCGAAAACAACCATTACCTACACGGCAATGCATGGTGTAGGCGCGCAAATGGCAGAAGACCTTCTCCATGATGCTGGATTCCACAAAGTCTTCAGTGTTCCGGAACAAAGAGACCCTGATGGTCGCTTCCCAACCGTAAACTTCCCGAACCCAGAAGAAAAAGGGGCAATGGATCTTGTGGTCAATCTGGCAAAAAGTGTTGATGCCGACATTGCTTGCGCCAATGACCCAGATGCAGACCGATTTGCCGTTGCGGTTAGAACTGACGATACAACTAGAACCGATGATGCTTCATATAAGATGCTAACGGGCGACCAAGTGGGTGTTTTATTTGCTCATTACTTACTATCAAAGCCTCACAGCAAAAACCAATTAGTTGGCAACAGTATTGTATCTTCAACCTTGCTTGAAAAAGTAGCTCAGTCCCATGGTGCAACTTATTTCCAAACGCTGACTGGATTCAAATGGTTAGCCAATATTGGCATGCAATTGGAAGACGAAAACAATGAGTTCTTGTTCGCCTATGAGGAAGCACTTGGTTACACGATTGGTACTCAGGTTCGTGATAAAGATGGGCTGTCTGCTATCGTTGTTTTTGCCCAATTGGTTGAAGAGTTAAAGTCTCAAGGTCGAACCGTTTGGGATCTATTGGCTCAGATTTCACTTGAACATGGTGTTCATACTAACGCTCAGCGAAGTATTGCCCTTGACCCCGATTCACCGTCAATTGGCTCTAAACTCAGAGCGACACAACCCAAATTGATAGGTGATGTCACTGTCTCTGTTATTGAAGACCTGCAATCTTCTTTGCGATACGTCGTTGGTGGCGATACTGAAACCATTAACTTGCCATCGAGTGACGTGTTGATTTATCACCTCGAAGATGGTTCACGTATTATCGTCCGCCCTTCAGGGACAGAGCCAAAAGTGAAAGTCTACTATGAGACGGTGACAAAGTTTGAAGGGACAGAAACATACGATGACACTCGTCTACGTGGTGAAGAGTACATGGAAAAGTTGATTGAACAGCACCAAAAAGAGTTGAACTCTTAACGAGTTAATACGTCACACTAGAATCCAAACAGGTAACTTCAACAATAAAAATGGACGCTCTAAGCGTCCATTTTTTATCTCAGCGGCTAACCGCCAGAATATGTTTTAGTTGAGGTGTCTATGAAATAAAGAAAGAAGACAGCATCCACATGGCTAATACAATAAACACGCCGCCCATCACTTTCTGCTGATAAGTACGAAACTTTGCGTTTTCTACGAGAGACTTACCAATAGTGCCCACCAAAGCCACAAGAAGAAAATTAAACGTTAAACCAAGCACGTTCAATAATAAGCCCAAAAACAGCATTTGTTCACCTGAGGTCGCTTCAATATTTGTAGAAACGAATTGAGGCAAAAACATCACAAAGAAAACCAACGCCTTTGGGTTAAGCAGGTTACTAATTAACGCTCTTTGGTAATACGACTTAGCGGCAGCATTGTCGCTGAGTTCGGGTGCTTCTCCCTGATCGGTTCGAAGGCAGTCCCACCCCATTTTCAATAAGTATGTCCCGCCTAATAAATGCAGTGCTTTCAACGCAATAGGACTCATCGCAATCAATGCCGAAACACCCATCGCCGCCAATACTGTCAGGATAATTCCAGAAGTCGCGTTACCTAGACTCGCAAACACACCGACCTTACGACCATAGCTCATACTTGAGCTCGCGATCAGTAACATATCAGGACCAGGTAAAAGGAGAAGTGCAACAACGGCAGTCAAGTAAACAGGTAAGATGGCTAAGTCGATCATGGGTTTCAGTATTGATAAAAACGGAGCCGGATTTTATATCAATTACAAACGCCCTTCCAGATGCAATCAGTTGTTTGATGGTTAATCATTCGAATTAACAACCATTACTAGTTAATAAAGCCACTTTATTAACTAAAAACCAATGTGATTAACTAAAAAAACCAATGTGATTAACTCGCTACCCACTCGATCTCAATCAATGTGGTTTCTCCACACTTAAGACGACCAAGGAAGATATCACCGCGGTGTACTTCTCCAACGCCTTTAGGGGTACCCGTCATCACCACATCACCGTCGAGTAATGTCGTGTAAGAAGACAACTCTTCGAGGATAATTTTCGGGGAATATAGCATCTGTTCAACGTGTCCTTTTTGAACGCGGACACAGTTAATAAATAGCTCTAGATTCAAGTCAGTGAGGTCTAAGTGATCAGTTGGAACAAAGCGACTAAACACAGCCGAACCATCAAACGCTTTGGCGCGTTCCCAAGGTAAACCTTTTGCTTTCAAGTTACTTTGAAGCTCACGTTTGGTCAGGTCTAACCCTAACCCCACGGCTGAATATTCGCCTTTTTCAACGATAAAACAGATTTCAGCTTCGTAGTGTAGAGCTTCTTGATGAAAAGAACTTAAGGTGGAAGTAACGCTCGTATTCGGTTTGTTGAAAACCACCATCGAGTCAGGGATAGCATTGTTGAGCTCTTCAATGTGATCAACATAGTTACGCCCAACACACAGCACTTTGGTCGGTGTTGCTGTTCGTTTTGAATTCATCAATTGTTCCTGATCTACAACGCTGCTCATAGTTTGTCCCTGAACTATTTTTAGAGAGCAGAGTTTAGCGCATCATAAAATGAGAGTCTTCGACAAGATGATTACCGATCTCTAAATTCTGATCTTTAGCTCAATTAAATGATTTGTAAACATTTATAAGCAGATCGTAATAAGTAAGGATTGATGAGCCAACCTGTCAGGTTCACAGCTAAATAAAAAGGGATGGATTAGTCAGCGCAGAGATAATAAATAGAATTGAAGGCATTAAAACGAAAGAAGCCCTCTCCAGCCAAAGGCTTGAGAGGGCTTAGCATGGTGTCTAGGACAGTATCCTAAAAGGTAAACTTAAGGAGTAAACACTATGCTAAATTAGTTTGCGACTTATAGGTAGTAACGAGCACCCATTAGCCATTGATCGTCAGCATCTTTCTTGTAAAGGCCTGAACCTTGAAGATCGAACTGGTAGCCAGCAAAACCTACAAACTGAGATGTGAAGTTGTATTCAGCTTGTAGAGCTGTTGTGCTGTATACAGTTTCGCTGTTCTTGTCGTCTTCTACTGCTTCGTAGTTAACGCTTAGGTTCAGGCTGTTAGATAGTGCATAAGATGCCAATAGCTCAATTGCTACAGACTCTTCTAGTACACCAGTGAAGCTACCTACAGTCGCAGAGTTCATGTAGTTGTTCATTGCGTATACACCAGCAAGGTAAAGACCTTCTGCGCCGTATGAACCGTAAGTTGCACTTAATACGTGAGAATCAGCAGTTTGTGAGCCTACAACAGCGTAGTCTACGTCACCTGTGTTGTACGCGTAGTTTGCAGTAAAATCAGCAATAGCGTAGTTCAAAGCGATTTGACCACGATTACCATAATCGTTGCCATTGTCTTTATCAGCCTTACGACCTTGCCATGCAACAGCTGCGCTAAGAGAACCTGCGTTGCCGAAATCGATAGCGTTACCGTAGCTCACCATCTCTTCACCACGACCAGTACCTAGGTTACCGTGGTCTTCGTAGATGAAGTCATTCGCGAATGCGATTGGCATATCAGCTACACCAGCAACGTTGTAGTAAGGTGCCCACTGAGTACCAACCGCAGCACGACCTAAGTCATCGTGAGTTAGACCAACGTAGCCAAGACGAGTTGTGAATGACTCATCACCACCGTCAAGCATATTTAGCGCCCATTCACCTTTAGCGTCAGCAGTAAAGCCGTTGCCAAGATCGTGAGTTGCGCCGAAGTTGATACGTGGAGAAACAGACTCTACACCGATATCATCGCTGTTTTGACGGTCAGCGCTGTTTACGTCGCCAACTGCAACTGATACGTGACCACCAACAGAGAATGTTGTGCCGTCTTCGTTGTAAAGTTCTACAGCAACTGCCTGTGTACCAAATACTGCACCAGAAATTGCTAGCGCTAAAAGTTTCTTATTCATTGTCATATCCATTATGTAACTGGGTGAGTTATTCACTAACAACCTCGTGCTTACGGAGAAGTTGTTACCTGCATTTAACAAGTAGGCAAACACTAATATACGAATGACAAGAAAGTTGCATTAAAATATATAAAATAAAAAAAATCACACCATAAAAAACAAAAAAACCTTTATAAACAATACCATACAAATAAAACCACAAGCGTAACTTGGTATTTATTGAGATGAATCTATCAATATTTTTGATTTTCTAGTCATCAAGTAAACATTAAAAATCAAAATTAAAATTTACTCGTCAGACCATCACATGAAAAAATCTTAACCTTGAAACATTTTGTAACACTGAGAATCTCATTGAAATATTTAATCGTGTGAAACAATTCCCACTTTAGAGAATAAAAAAGTACCTTCGCGAAAATTCATTAAAGCCAAACACAAAAAAAGGCAACCAATCAGCGACTGGTTGCCCTCAATAACTCATAATTTTCGTTCTTATTTAAAACAAACCTCAGCCCAACGAGCTAGACCGGCTGTTACCGAGCCGAAATAGTTACCACTCACAATCGGCACATTCGGCACCGCTTGCTCTACAGCTTCACGCAGTATTGGAGAACGAGCAGAACCACCCGTCATATAGATAACGTCTGGTTTTTTCTGGCCTTGTTGGATTGCTTCTTTCACCAACTCAATCATTTTTGATTTCGGAGTTTCGATAGCATCCACCATCTGCTCAACTGAGATGTCGACTTCAACTAACTCAGAAGCGACATTAATCGCAGTTCGATATTGAGCGCATTCCGCCAACGCAATCTTAGCTTCTTCCGCTCTGCGCACAATGCTATAACCTAACGTGTCGTGATAAACCTTCATCAAGCGATCCAACTTTTGTGGCTCTGAAGCTTCTTTGCGAAGCAACTTCAACGCCGCTAGATTTTCACGTGAATAGAAGTTCTTCTGAGCTTCAACATTGTTAATCGCAATTGGATTCCAGAATTGAGTCAACGGCATATCGATACCAGAAGTGCCTTTGCTACCCATACCAAAAGGTGACATCAATTGTTTGAATGCCAGGTAGATATCAAGGTCATTACCACCGACTCTTTGCCCACTATGAGCCAATAAGCTCTGAGTACGATCTGCTTTACCCGACCAAGTTGGCCCCATTTCTAACAATGAGCAATCGGTCGTACCACCGCCAATATCCACCACCAAGACCGTTTGGTTTTCAGTTAGGGTACTTTCGTAATCAAGCCCCGCTGCTACAGGTTCAAATTGAAAGGCTATATCAGTAAAACCTGCACGCTTAGCAGCGCGAGAAAGAATATGTTCGGCTTGTCGGTTTGCTTCTTCGCCACCTCGACCGTGAAAATTAATCGGACGACCGATAACGGCTTGTTTGATCTGTTCTTGAGTCGTGAGTTCGGCCTGATGTTTAATATTCGCCATCATGGCGCATACTAAATCTTCAAAGAAACTCACCTGAACATCATGCAGCCCACTCGCGCCAAGAAAAGATTTCGGTGATTTCACATAATAGACATCACGAGGATCTTCTAAGTAGAGATCCAACGCAGCCTGGCCAAATGCCATATCTTCTGGCACTAAATCAATACTCTCTTCGCGGTTCAATGCGATAGCTCGTCGCAACACCTGCTCACCAACCGTATCACTCGGTTTGATATTCAAATGGCGAAATAGATGTTCAGAAACACTTTCACGAGTTGGTGCAAATACGGTTGAGGGAATATAGTGGTTGTTACCTTCCAACGGTAACAGGCTTGGCTCTCCATTAACCATTGCAGCAACAGAACAGTTCGCCGTTCCGTAATCAAATCCAATAAACATAATATCCCCCATTCGACAAAAGGGGCGAGATGCTACATGAAAATTCTAAAAATTACGAGGTCATTTGTTAATTTTACTGGGTCATTTCGAGGTTTACAGGGCTCTGCAAAGGGAAACAAATATGCTACATTTCAGCACAAATGAATCACGGGTCAGATAAATGAAAACACCTTGCCGAGCGGCTTGTAAAAATAATGGTGGTATATGCAGTGGCTGCCATCGAACAATGGACGAGATTATAGGTTGGAAAGGGTTATCTGAAAGCGAAAGAGAATCAGTGATGAACAATCTGAGTGGCATTAGCTCAACTCACCAATGTCCACAATGCAGTGAGCCTGCACAATGCGATATCAGTGCGGGAAAAGAGACATGTTGGTGTTTCGAGTTAGAGAAGCGTGATACCGACAGCATTCCAAAAGCAGGTGTTTGTATGTGTAGAAAGTGCTTGTCAGCATTACCTGTCCAGTAACCGTTCGAGATGGCAGATGGCAGATGGCAGATGGCAATATACGTAATAGCGATCTGCTTAATAAAGCAAGAAGCTCTATACCCAATACAGACAAGAAGCGAGTGATGGTTTACTCGCTTCTAAAGATCGGTATTCAGCCTTAAAGCAATTTAATCTTTAAAGATTTGGCCCTTAAAGAAAGTTATTTAGCTTTAGCCACTAACGCTGGCTGAGAAAACTCAACGCCACTCCAACCATGCGTCATAAAATTACGAATATTTTGGTGATCGGTATTCTCAGGGAAACCAAGTACGTCATTGCGATAAAATTGACCAAAACAAGCCAATGTTTGCTCCGCTGATAGTTTTTTATCTAAACCAAATGCAAAAATCTTACACGATCCATTGTTTTGACCCGCAGCATTGACCACATCACCATTGCGAAACTCACTCTCACAAAAGTCATAGTTAGCTTCTATCACTTGCATTGTCTCTTCAAATTGAACGCTCTCAGGCGTTTCAGCCAGAGTATTTAGCAAGGTTTCCAGTTCCATTTACGATTTCTCCATCAATGACATAACTGACAACAGTCTACCTTGTTTTGCGGCAAGAGTAAGCTGCTGTTTACTTAGGAAAGCAACTCGCTTTTTAACTCAACACTGACAATTACCTTAATGAAACTAATGACATAGTCTTATCAGGGCGTTATTATCATTTCAATAGATGGTCAACATTGTTCATTGATGAATATGCATAAAGATAAAAACTTAGAACTGTTCAGATACCTAAAACCGGGTACAAAAACAGCAGGTGTATTGGAATTTGGCCCAGACGACTCAATCCAAATAAGTACACTGTATATCGGGCACAAAGAAGATCAGTACCTGATCTTAGAGTTATCACAGAAAGCGACTGAAGCACTAACACTTAGAAAGCTCTCCAACGTTGATATTATTGTTCGTGCTATCACTGATACAGAGCTTGGACATATTATTGCGTTTAAGACTAATGTACTGGCTCATATCACCTCGCCCGCGCATCTTATATTCCTTCGCCCACCTTCTAATTTCGCGACCAAGCCGATCCGCGAACATGAAAGATACAAAGTGCGCCTCGATTGTGAAGTCACCTTTGATACCTTGTCAGTATCCGCCCCATGAACCCACGGGGCGACTTGTCAGTGTTTGAAGTTCCAAGGCAGGAGTGCGTCGATATCAGGCTCAGCTTTCGCCAGCTCTTTCATGCACTTGACCATGTAGTCGTAGAGGATAAGACCGTTGGCTTTCGCGGTCTCGATGATGCTGTAAAGCATCGCGCTCGCATCAGCACCGTTTGGTGTGTTAGAGAACAGCCAGTTCTTCCTGCCAATGACCAGTGGTTTAATTGCGCGTTCAGCGCGATTATTATCAATAGATAAGTGACCATCGTCGATATAACGAATAAGCTTTGACCACTGCCCAAGCGTATATTTTATCGCTTTGCCTAGTGGGCTAGAGCCAATCACCTTCTGGGTCGTCATCCATTGGTAAAGCTCATCCAGTATCGGCTTGGCAAGCGCTTGACGCTCTGCTTTTCGCTCTTGGGCAGGCGCACCTTTTAAGCGTGATTCTATCCCGTAGAGTTTTTGGATTTTAGCCAGCGCCTTATCAGCCTTGCCTGATTTACCTTTCCCTTGAAGCTTCTTCGCATCCATGAACTTGCGACGAGCATGCGCTAAGCACCCTACATTGGTGACGTGATGCAGACCATCATAAGCCGCGTAGCCATCGGTTTGTAGATAACCGTTGTAGTCACCTAAAAAGTCCACGGGACACGCCCTCGCGCGACTGTTTTGATAGTCGTACAAGGCAATATTTTTCACATTCGGCAGTGCCGATTCGGGTGAGTCAGCGCCTGAGCAGTAGAGCCACATATAACACTTCTTCTCTTCTTTGAGCACATTGAGCGGCGTTTCATCCGCCTGAACCACCACTTGTTGAAGCAGGTTATCCTTCAAGGCCGCATACAGCGGGGCGAACTTCTCACTGACTTGGATAACCCACCTTGCCATGGTGGTGCGTGATAGCTCGATACCCGACTGGGTAAACAGCGATTCTTGGCGATAAAGTGGCATCGCGTATTGGTATTTGCCAAGAATGATGTTGGTCAGCAAGCTTTCTGTGGCGAAGCTTTTAGGGATGAGACTCTGAGGGGATGGCTTCTGAACGATACGGCTGCTGTCACCTGTTTTCTCGCACTGGCGGCAAGCGTACTTAGGACGAACATATTCCAACACTTTGAGTACCGCTGGCGTGAACTCTAGCTTCTCGCTGCGGTCTTCACCGATTTTATGCAGGCTATGATTGCAGCAAGCGCACTGCTTTTCATGGTCGTCTACATCAAGTTCGATAACCTCACGAGGCAAGGTCTTAGGCAGAGGTTTACGTTTACCGCGCTTTTTCGTTGTGGTCGTGGTTGTCACCTCAACCTCGTCTTCTTTAACGGCTTCACACTCCGCTTCGTTGAAGAGGTCACCTTGTGATTCATCGTAAGGCTTTAATACCTCCGAGCGTTTCGCGAACTGACGGTCGAAGGCGAGTTTGAGTTGTTCAAGCAGCGATTGGCGCTCTTGTTTCCACTCATTTTTCTCCGACATCAGAGCAGCTACCATCGCTTGTAGCTCGGCAACATCTTGGCTTTCTGGGTTGATATTTGGCGTCTTTTTCATAGCATTGATTATACTAAAATCGTGCCGTTAACGCTTGGAGAATAAGGCTTTATTCTCGATTAACTCATTGTAAAATCGTTTATTTTGATGGGTTCGTGGCCGATAATTGTGAAGCCTGAAAGCAGTCTATCAAGCTCAAATTGAGTGAGGGTAAACACCTGATTTTTCTCTTTTGAAGGCCACTTATACTTGGCTTTTTCAAGGCGTTTATACCAGAGGGCGAAGCCTGTTTTATCCCAGTACAACACTTTAATCTTATCGCGCTGTTTATTGGTAAACAGGAACAGCGCACCGCTGCCAAGAGGCAAGTCAGTATCATTTTCGATAATCGCTGTAAGGCCGTTGATGGACTTTCTAAAATCGACGCTTTCACGATAAAGGTAAATGTCTGGAGCGCTGAGCATACCTTTCATGACAACGCTCCAATGAGTTCAGCAAGATAGGTGGCTGGCGTGCCTTGAGGAATGCTCAGCTCCACATCATTGATGAGAAGTGTCATGTTCGCCGTAGCTATCTGGGCCTGATACTTGGTTGTCTTTTCAACGATTTCGGCTCTAACAAATCCGACAGATTCCGATTGGTTTGCTGTTTGGAGTTGACGCCGTTTGGCGAAGAACGTGGATAAACTCAGTCCATGCTCTTCACAAAAAGCGCGTTGAGTAACACTGCTACTTTCATATTGTTCAAACAGTGATTGCCATTCTAGGTTGGTGCGTCGTTTTGCCATTTCAACTCTCCTTTGGGTTGGAGAGATGATCTTATTCTTCGTGCTGAAAGATTAGAATGCGGTGTTCATGACACGCTTACCCTTGTCACTTGACGCAACGCTGATCGATTTTTCGGTCTCAGGTTGTGGCGTCTATATAGCTCAGCAATCAGATATAGATATCGGTTGGAAGATCAAAGTCAATTCAATCTTAAGTGAACATTTGGATGGCGAACTTGTTTATAAAGTGGTGAGTAAGAAAAGACAAGGCCAAGGTTGGCTATTGGGCATCCAATTCCCAGAGCATTTAGATATGAGCGACGAATTGAAAACACTTCTTTTAGAACAAGCTTTTGTCGCTGGATTTTTATAACTGCTTACTGCTTTTAGTATAAAGTTCAGCAAAAAAAACAATATCGATCTGTAATTTGATAAAGAAAATGGTGAGTGACTTATTATGTATGCACCCGCCAATTCTAACCCAACCTCGATACAACCTTGAACAACCCGAACTACGAATTACGAATTACGAATTACGAATTACGAATTACGAATTACGAATTATATTAATAGTTATCTGCGACCTGCTATTAGATAGATGGTTATCCGTTAGATAGTTCACTGTTAACGACTCACATCGTTCCAGTAAGAGTTTTTAAAATGCACAAAAGCTTGGTGCAGAGACTCTTCTTTGATCGGCTTTACAATCACGTAATTTGCCCCTGCGGCCAGAAAACTGTCTCGTGTCGACTTTCGAGCATCAGCGGTGCATGCGTAAATAGGTGTCGATACTCCAATCTCATCTCGTAATTGTAGAGTGGTTTGAACCCCACCTAAGTTAGGCAGTTGGTTGTCCATTAAAATGAGATCAAACGTACTCACCTTTGCTGTTTCTAACGCTTCTAAGCCATCCTTTGCCCAGGTAACAACCATTCCATACTTTTTGCAGAAAGCTTGAGCGATAAACGCGTTGGTATGATTATCTTCCACGAGTAAAACGTTCAAAGACCGACTAAATAGAGTTTGAGGCTCGATATCTGCTTGTGGTTTATGACCCAACAATGGCTTGGAATGTAATTCCACTGGGATTTCGATAATGAACTCTGAGCCATGCTCTATGACACTGCGGACTTGAATATCGCCTTCTAGCATTTCCACCAGGTTTTTTACAATCGTTAACCCCAAACCTGTGCCACCATACTCACGGGTGGTCGTTTCTTCGGCTTGTACAAACGGTTCAAATACAGCATCAATTTTATTTTCGTCAATGCCAATCCCGCTATCTTTCACTCGAACAATCAAGCTGGCTTTATCTGAATTAAAAATACTTTCGAGCTCAAAGCTGACAGAAATCGCCCCTTGGTGAGTGAACTTAAGAGCATTGCTCAATAGATTAAACATAATCTGGTTAAGTCGAACTTGGTCAGTGTAGATATCAACATCATCTTCCAAGTGATTTACAATGCTAAAGGCAACAGATTTCTCCTCACACAGAGGACGGTAGATACTATCCAAAGTATTGACTAACTCACCCAAACGGAAATCTTTCTTCTGTATATTAAACTGACCTTGTTCGATTTTGGAAAAATCCAAGATATCGTTAAGCACCGCCAGTAAATGTTCAGCACTGTTACAAAGTACATCGACCTGATCTCGATTGTCTTCGCCCTGTATAGAGCGTTTGAGTAACTGAGAAACACCTAAAATACCGTTTAACGGCGTACGAATCTCATGGCTCATCTTAGCCAAAAAGTCAGCACGTAAATTCGCAAGGTGCTCAGCTTCTTCTCTTGCTCGATCAGCTTGTCTCTCCGCTTCAATAAGCTTGGTGATGTCTTGCCCTTGAACAACAACACCTGTAATACCGTGTTCAACACGAATAGCAGACATATTCCAGCGAAAAACCTTTTCGCCGATTGGTACATTAATCCCGGTCAGTTTCGCCCCTTGAACCACCATTTGAATATTTGGCAACATGCGGCTCTCAAATTCTTGAGCGATTGCACCATAGGTATCGTCGGCATCAAAAAGCGCCATGCGGGCTGCAGGGTTCATCTGAATCAAGTCGCCTTTATCAGACCAAACCAAGATAGGTGAATGAGCAAAGTTAAAGAGATCTTGGAACTTTTGATTCTGTTCCGATAACCGTTCAAAGGTGTCTTCAAGCGTGCAACCGATATGGTGGAACTCGAAAATATTAGAACCATCAAACTTATTGTACTCATCATTACCACTCGCAGAACGAGTAAAGCTCATCAGTTTATTTAGCTCAGCAGCCACTCTTCTTTGAATCCAAGCTCGCGCAAAGAAAGACATCAATATGATCACCACAATCACAACAATGATCGCACGCTCATAGTTCTCTTCTAACGCAATGAAGTTCGTGTTCTTTTGGACAGCTCGAATGATGAGAGGGGTTTCAACAGCATTGATCTTAATCGTTGCGATGGTGACGAAATGACGAGGTAATTGCTCATACATTTGATAGTGGAGGATGTCAGTGATGGTATAGCTTTCGTCACCACTGAATGTCGATGTGACCGGAGTTCCATGGGCCTCAATGACGATGTTCTCGCAATTGCTTCCCTGTTGGATCGATTCTGCGAGCGAGAAGTTATTATCAAGTACGATAGCAATATACAACTGGCCCAGAACCTCACCGGTTGTGCTGTCAATCACAGGTGTTCGTCGCGCTAATAAATGACGGTCACCAATATTGGTCGTTAGCTTCAAAAAGTGCCAATTACTACTAAACGACACCTCTTTGGAGATACTTTCTAATGAAGCATGATCCAATCCATAAAACTGGCCGTTACCATCGTCCCAAGCCAAACCATCATGAGTAGACACAAAACGCAAATCCGGAGCATGATCAGGTTCACTTTGGTCAACACCAAAGAAAAAGTAGCTCAAAGCCTCTTCATTGCCAGTAGCAAAATACTCTCTTAGAGTTTCACTGTGTGAGCTACTGTCTTGGTGAATTTGTAGCACCGATAAACGATAATCAAACATATTTTGGATGAGGCTTGAGGTTTGTTTAACCGTTCGATTCGTCTCTTGCTTTACGATAGTGCTGCTGGTTTCATAAGTATGAATAAGCACGCCAAGTGCCATCACACCTATCACTAAAATAATGATACGCGTAATGAGTTTAGCTAAAGTGTTTCTAGGTGTACTGGCGTAACTTTTCTTCATTATTGACCTGAGTACCTAAATGCTCGCTTCTTAAGTTCTGAAATACGTTCTGGAGAATCTTCTTTGGTCACAACTTCAAACTCTCCAGAATAGACAGTAGGAACGTCCAATCCTGAAAGATCCCATTTGATAGCTTCTGCCATCGCGATACCCGTATCGTCATTCATTCGCATGACAGTGACATCTAGGTCACCCCTTGCAATGGCTTCAAGTTCAGCGGATCCGCCTCCCCAACCATTCACTAAGATATCTCGACCAGATTCACGAATGGCTTCTGCTGCGCCCAAAGCGACATCGGTTGAACACGCATAAATAAAGTCTAGATCCTTATCGTTCGCTATGCTGATTTTAGCTGCTTGATAACCACTTTCTTTATCTGATCTGGTGTAGAACGAAGACTTAAGATCAAAGTGAGTATCGGTATTCACTTCATGGATAAAGGTATCTCCACGCGCATCACTGATGTAACCTTGCGAATAGTATAAAACAGAATATTTACTGGCTGGTTGGCTCACTTCTTTAAAATAATTTGCCAGTTTCAAACTACCGGTCGCATGATCAAAACCCACATACATGAATGGCTGTCTATCAGCCCACGCTCGAACTGGGGTCGTAATATTTTGAAGAATCAGTTTGGTGTCAGTAGAGTTCAACACGTGCTCAATAAACTTACGATGACGCGTCGTATCTAACGTAAAAATCAAATAATCCGTCTTGTTTTCAATCGCCTCTTGCAAAGAAATGCTCTGCTGAGAAACATCTGCATTTACACGTGTAAACACTTGGTTTATTTGATAGCGAATTCTCAGCTTATCGAGACGTTTCTCAAAAGCTTGGATATTACGAACCCAATAATCAGAGATCTGTTGACCCGGATACACGACTGAAATCGTAATAGGCTTATCTTGAACTCGTCTCAATGGCACAGGATGATTTTGCACAGCTTCGACCATTTTATCGGTCAATGTTTTTTGCTCTGGATAATTGGAAAGGTAATCTTGGTACTCCCAATACCCATTGAGGACATGGGTACCGTGGGAGAGCGCGGATGCAGAAAATACGGCAAGTCCAAACAACATCAATAAACGTTTCATATTTTTCTCGTTCTATATGAGCTACTTTGGCTCATTTTTTAACCTAGCATGACACCATATCTTCGTATGGATAAAATATATTATGTAGGACAACGATGATAAATGATAGCATCTAGAACTAATTAGAACGACATTCTAAATGAGCAACATATCAATTCAGAGTTAAGATTGAAATTGACGACTGTTACGAGGATCTCGCTCGGGTAAAGGGGAAATGAATAGTCTAGTTTACTCAACAACTTAATAAGAAAAATGAGCGGAATTACATTCTTAATGTGTAATCCATAGCGAACATTTTAGCTATGAATTATGAGACTTCGATATATAGAATTTTGCCTTCCTGCCTCTCAATTATGAGTTTGAGTGATACCAATTCTTCTTTACGTGATTTTGGTAATTGTTTGATCGCGTACTCGGTTTTCAACGCCTCGCTTTTTGACCCAACACTAAAGCTCCAAACCAGCGCAAGCGGACCTTTACCCTTAAGGGCTTTAGCACCTTTACCTTGCTGATGTTGTTCAAATCGGCGCTCTAAATTGTTAGTAATCCCGCAGTAGAGCGCGTTGTTTTTATTGCGGATCAGGTACACAACCCAATCCGCATTGTTATTAGACGTCGTCATTTAGCGCAGTGATTCAACCAACTCTTTAAGCTCTGCGACTTCAGCCCGCAAACTTGCAACCTCTGACTCGAGCTCTTCAAATTTTTCGTTAGTCGCAGCGGATGGAGCCACCGCGCCCACAGATGCCGTCGCAAACGCTTCAACATCAACTTCGCCACTCAACAGGTGTTGGTAACGAGATTCACGTTTACCGGCTTCGCGTGGTAGCTTAACAACCAAAGCGCCCGCCTCTCTTACTGCTAAGTTCTCGAGTGTCGCTTCTACCTCTTTCACATCACTGAAACTCGCTAGGCGTCCAGTTCGAGTGCGAAGTTCACCGGGAGTCTGCGCGCCGCGAAGTAACATGCAGCAGATAATTGCGCGTTCTTGTTCTGTGAATTGCAAATCACCAAATTCAGTATTGCAGAAGCGGTGTTGATACTTATTTACGCGGCTATTGAAGCTACTTTCATCACTCACCATGCGACGCGCTATCAAGCCATCAACCGCATCTAAAACGTCTGATTCTGATAGCGATAGAACAGGCTCACGATTGCTCTTCTGATTACAAGCCGCTGTTAAGCTATTTAATGTCAGCGGATAATGATCAGGAGTCGTGACTTCTTTCTCGATCAAGCAGCCAATGATTCTCGCTTCAATTGGGGAAAGTACTGTGTTCATCGTTTTTCCTTTTTATTATTTTGATAATTCCATCTCAACACCTAACAATGCAGTCTCTGATGACTAGTGCTCAGACAAAATCGGTACTCGTTTCTTTCTGCCTTGTTCGTCAATCATTATGATCTTAGAACGATTTAGCTCTATTTCCACGATTTCCAAATAAGTACGCTCTTGTACATACGCATCACGCAGCTTGTTTTGCTCTGCTGAAGATTCAGTCACATTGTCACCCAAATCTTCTGTTTCTAATTGTTGTTGTTTCATTTCACATTTCGCATCAATGCCATGTCTATACTGGATACTAACGTGAACACTTAGATAAAAACAATCACACATCAGCGTGAGTGTCGAATAATTATACAAGCTTACTTTTGCTTTGATCTAAAGACTGTTACATCATCAATTGATGTGCTTTAATCAGAACCAGACAATGTATTTGACGATTAGGAAAAGGAATCTATGAGCAGCGTATTTGAAATTGTTAACCAAGCACGACGTAAGAACAAACTTAAGCGTGAACTTTTAGACAACGAAAAGAAAGTTCGTGACAACCGCAAGCGTGTCGACCTTCTTGATAACCTACTTGATTACATCAAGCCAGAAATGACTCATGACGAGATCCTAGGCATTATCAAAAACATGAAAGCCGACTACGAAGACCGTGTTGATGACCACATCATTAAGAGCGCAGAGATTTCTAAAGCACGTCGCGATATCAGCCGTCGTATTCGTGAACTAACAGAAGAAGACAAGCAAATCCAAGGTAAGAAATAATCTAGCCTAGTTAATTGACTTGCAACAATGTTAGCAACCCACTCTTTGTAGTGGGTTTTTTTGTACCTGAATTCTAGCGTCTATACTTAATTGAACGTAAATGATTTGGTGACAGCAAGTTATCAAGTTATCAAGTTATCAAGTTATCAAGTTATCAAGTTATCAAGTTATCAAGTTATCAAGTGAAGGTAAGTTACTAAGTAAACGCAAGCAATGGAGTGACCCTATGTACGCAAGTATTCTGATTACCTTAGCGCTATCATCAACTCAGCCCTACCCCGAAGAATTTGAGAGACTTTACACTGAAGAGACGGAAATCACTTACGACGACCTCGTAGTAGATGTTCATGGTTACAAGGTTCCGACTCGATCGGCATTTCGAGGTTGGATGCTTCTTAATCATGCAGAAGATAAAGTAAAGGAAGTTGGGCAACAGCTCAAAGATGCTGGTGTGACCAAAAGCATGCCATTGCATTTAGTGCTACTTCAAGGAACAGACTGGGCAATGAGTAACACCACTTTGTTTACCCTTCCCAATAAGAAAAACGTGCCTAACATGATCAATACTTTGAAATACATACAACAATATATTGAACCTGAAATTGGTGTTGTTATCCCTGTTTCGGGTGAACGTTCTAAGATCTATAACCAACAGGCTGGCGGAGCGCTTCGAAGCAAGCATTTGGAATTTTGCGCCTTAGATCTCGTCCCTGCTAATGGCATATCTCGTGAAGATCTGCACGTTAAACTCAAAAAGATTCATGCCGAGTTTGGGCAAAAAAATAATGTCGGGCTGGGCTTATATTCAGGAGTTCGCTTTCATATCGACACTTGCGGTTTTAGACAATGGTAATCATTAACACACCAAAGAGTCATATTGACAACTAATGTGCCAGAGTCAATTTGACGCATTAAGACATAAAACCAACGCAAGCCATTGATAAAATTGATCTAGAACAAGTGGAACGCTAATTGCTATTGATAACAAGTATCATAATTATTAATAGCAATTAGGAATTCAATATGAAGACTATGACTCAACGCTTTCAAACTCTACTTTCTGTATCAAACTTCAGTCTAGCGATTACCGCATTACTTATGCTACTTAGTATTATTGTTGCCTACCCTATGGCAGATCATTTCTCTCTGCCCATTCAGATCGTCGCACACATCAGTACTATATTAGTCGCCGCATTACTCAAAATTAGTTACGTAGGTCGTTGTCTTGCACAATACAACCTTGGATTGGAAGTACGCTAGAGACTGAGCAGCCATTTGAGAGTGGTCCAACCTATTCTTCTATTAACTCGTGAAGCTCTATGTCTTTATTAAGAGAACAATTAAGACCCTGAATACAGCCTTCTAAGCCAACGCTTCACTAGTGGATAGTTCAAGTTATATCTACCTAGTAACGAGATGGCTAAACGATATCAAGGCTACTAAAAAGGTCGTAAAGCTGATGAGACTTATAAGGTTTCGGTAAATAAGCATTCATGCCCGCTTCAAAGCAATCTTTGATGTCTTCTTCTAAAACACTGGCGGTTAAGGCAATGATCGGCAGTGGCGGGGTTTGTTGATCGAGTTCCCATTGTCGAATCGCACGAGTCGCCGTTATGCCGTCCATAACAGGCATCATGCAATCCATTAAGATCGCATCAAACTGAGCACCTTGAGTTATCACATCTACCGCTTCTTGCCCGTTACTGGCAATCAAATATTCATAACCGGCTTGCTCAAGGAAGAAGCTAGCTATTTTCTGATTCATCAGATTATCCTCAACAATCAAAATACGTCGATTCAGAGAACGAACTTCTTCATCCTTTGGCTCCACTAGCGGTGCTTGTTCTTCATCTACATCAAGAGATTTCAGGCTGTTTAGAAAGCGTCTACCTAAAAATGGCAACGTGTGGGTCGAGTGAACCGTCTCTGTTATTAGATTGGTTTTAAATAGGTGATGCTGGCATACAATAACGCGAGTGAGTGGATATAACTCTTTCAGCGCAGCAAGGTCATTCTCCATAGAATGGTGCAGCGTATGACAATAAAGTACTAAATCACTTTCTTTCAAGCTTTCATCGAGGGTCGATATAGATGATACGACCTTTGGGCTGAGATTTAAGCGCTGACACTCTTTAATTAGTTGATCGAGATAGTTGAAAGAGTTCGAGATGATAGTCGCGCTACGTAAATTATCGAAAGTTGGAACATCAGTTTCAACGACGTCAACATACAAACAAAAAGTGAAAGTCGCACCCTCTCCTTTCACCGAGCGCGCGGTAATGTATCCACCCATAAGATCAACAAGTTGTCGACAGATCGCAAGCCCCAGTCCTGTACCACCGAATTGACGAGTAATGCTGCCATCTTCTTGGGTGAAAGGCTCAAAAATAGATTCCAATTTCTCTTGCTCAATCCCAATCCCTGTATCAGAGACGCTGCACTCAAGCTTCCCTCTGCCCAAAGACATCGGTGTATAAGCTATATCTGTTGTGATGGTTCCCTTTGACGTAAATTTGATCGCATTAGACAGCAGGTTAGTGAGTACTTGCCTAACACGGTACTCATCGAAAAACAGTTGTGGTGGAGTGTGAGAATCGATATTGATATCAAGTTCAATATCTTTACTTATCGCTTTCGACAAAATCACGCTCACTGAATCATAAACCGCTTCTCGTAAATCAGCGTTATGTGGCGACAACATCAAGTTACCCGACTCTATCTTAGAAAGATCGAGAATGTCATTCAGTAGCACCAACAACGAATGTGAAGACGATTCGATATCACTGAGTACTTCTTTTTGATTGGCGCTCAGTTGACTCAGAGATAAAATCTCTGCCATACCAATAATCCCGTTAAGCGGGGTACGTATTTCATGTGACATGTTTGCTAAGAATGCACTTTTGGCCTTATTTGCCGAAATCGCGTCTTCTTTTGCTTCTATTAACTCTTTGTTGTGTTGATGGTTACGCTCCATCACTCTATTTAGAGTTTGAGTGAACTCTGCAAGCTCATCGTTGCCTGTAACTTGAATAACCGTTGGCTTACCGTAACTATCGGCACATTCAGAAACCCCTTTGAGTATCAGTGACAGGTTTCTGTTTAAACGCAAAGACGTCGCGATACCCAACCATAACAAAACACCTGAAACGACAAGAATCAGCAATGTCATGCTCAGTGCCTGTCTTTTCTGCAATGAAATATTTTTTGTTAAATCAGATTGAAGTTGCTTTGTGTAAGCGCTAACCGCTTCTGAAATGGCCTGCTTCTTTCGTTCTAGACCTTCAACATGTTCATATATTTCAGGTGACGAGAAGTCTCCTTTGAGGATTCGAGCTGTAAAACTGTCTTGAAATTCATCTTTGGAGAACGTATTTAACAGTTTTCTAATTTCAGGCGAGCGACTACCCGAGCGAAAAAATGTGTCCAACAACTGTTGCTGCCTTTCTAAAGCACCCACATAGCTCATCAAATATTGATTCTTCAGCTCTGGAGAACGATACAAGCGATAACTTAACCACGCTTCTCGCTGAGTCCAAAACACATAGTTAGTCAGGTTGATAAACATCGCATCGGCTTGAATGATATTTTCATCCACTAAGTTAATGCGATATTCAGACAGCTCCATTAATACGTTTTCTAGCAAGTCGAAGGCGCGCTCTGTCAGCAGTGCATTATCACTGCTTTGCGTTGCGTCTATATTTTGCCCTGCGCCAGCAAGGCTCACCAACACACTCTTAAGCTCTACCAGTTGCGATTCGACATTCCAATTGATGTCGAGCGATTGAAGTTTTGTCTCGAACCGAGATAGCCTATCTAATTCAGTTTGTAGTTTTGAAAGCAACTGACTTTTTTCGGGGGAATCATTAGACAGAACCAACCATCGATAAGCATCACTTGAAATAGTATTAAAAGATTGAAGCGCTTCAACCTTAATACGTGTTGTTTCAAGGTGACTCATTTTTTTATCGTTCTTTAACACTTCATTGACTGTAAATCCAAGCATGATGAATACAGAAACCGTGGAAAGAAAAATAAGACGCCATCTAATTGACATGTTTATCATTTTTATAACGACTCCCTTCCCACAAGTAATTTTACCTAGCCCAAACTAAGAATAGGACATTAACAGAACTTATTGATCAAATTGGATATGACAAACGATATTCTGAGTCCAGAATAAAGATTTATCTTTACCCAGACGCCGATATTGAAGATCGACAACGTACCTAAATAATCAGATTAGGCCCAATATTGAGGTAATTCTCGTCACCATAGAGAAAACGAAACAAAACCATTGAGCAAGCGAGACTAAATTAAGCCATTTTTTAGAATGAACCCTACGGTTAATCCACTTTTCGGCTTTGATTTCGCTTCATTAAAGACTTGTCCGACCAACTCCGTCCATTTCCTTATTTGTTGTTTACTTTTTTCGTGGAAGTTAAGTCAAATGTCACACTTTTAATGATGTACTGATACTTGTTACATATTGATTTTTGATTTGAGTATTTTTTGGTGAAAATTAAGTGCTACAGATTGTTAAAGTCAATGGTCTTTCTCAGTATAAAAACCACGTCTTATCGCTATATAATGGCAAGTTAACAGCTAATTTGTCTGCATTTAATTTTCCTAGCAGAATAACCAGTCGTACATTACAATCCTGCCACATAAAAATCACAAGTTACACACAAGGTATATCAAGCACATTCTAAGTGGCATTAAAGACCACTATAGCTTGTATAGCTCAATTCCCCCTTGTATTTATAGCAACCCTACATTCGCTATAAATACAAAAATAACGTGAAAGGTCCCGAGTAAAGATGAGTCCCGAAAAGCACCTCCTAGATTGGCAAACTAGTCAAACCATTGCTGAATCCATCGCTCCAACTTTAGGTCAGTTATACCGCCAAAAAGGCGTAGAAGTTATCCTCTTCGGTAAGACCCTAGTTAACGCGACAACTATCGACATCATCAAAGCTCACCGCATCGCAAAACGTTACACTGGTTCCCCGCTAACCGCAGAACAGACTCAACCAATCATTCAACACCTTCTCACTATGGACTTGTCTCCATGTCGTATCGATGTTGGTCGCCTTGCTCATACATTCTGGCAAGATCGCGAAGACACACACGGGTTGGATGATTTCCTACAAACTGCACTTTTAGAATCGCTTGAAGGCGATGCGATGACAGAACCTCGCGATGTTGTCTTGTACGGTTTTGGTCGTATTGGCCGCTTGCTGACTCGTTTATTGATCGAGAAAAGTGGCCCAGGTTACCCACTACGTTTACGTGCAATTGTTGTTCGTGGCGGTAAAGATGGTGACTTAGAAAAACGTGCAAGCTTGCTACGTCGTGACTCTGTTCATGGCCAATTCAATGGCAGCATCGTGGTAGACCAAGAACGTAAAGCGATCATCGTTAACGGTAACTTTATCCAAGTTATCTACGCAAACAAGCCAGCAGAAGTGGATTACACCGCTTACGGCATCGAGAATGCACTTGTGGTTGATAACACAGGTGTGTGGCGTGACGCTGAAGGCCTAAGCCAACACGTTGCGTGTAATGGTGCGAAGAAGGTTCTACTGACTGCGCCAGGCAAAGGTGAAATCAAGAACGTCGTATTTGGTGTGAATCAAAATGACATTCAACCAGAAGACACGATCATCTCTGCTGCAAGCTGTACAACAAACGCGATTACGCCAGTATTGAAAGCGGTGCATGACAAGTTTGGTGTTCTATCTGGTCACATCGAAACGGTTCATTCATTTACCAATGACCAAAACCTGATCGACAACTTCCACTCAGGTGATCGTCGTGGCCGTGCCGCTTCGCTGAACATGGTTCTGACATCAACAGGTGCTGCGAAAGCCGTATCGAAAGCGATGCCAGAAATGGAAGGTAAGCTAACAGGTAATGCGATTCGCGTACCGACGCCAAACGTTTCAATGGCAGTCGCAAACTTGAACCTTGAGAAAGGCACAAACAAAGAAGAGTTGAACGAATACTTGCGTGAAATGGCGCTATCTTCTGTTTTGTCTGCGCAAATTGATTACACAGATTCGACTGAGATTGTATCTACAGACATCGTTGGTTCTCGTCATCCAGGCGTGGTTGACGGTGTTGCAACTATCGCGCAAGACAACCGCGCTGTTCTCTACATTTGGTACGACAACGAATTTGGCTACAGCTGCCAAGTTGTTCACTGTATGGAGCAGATGATGGGTGTTCGTTACAAGACATATCCTGAAGTATAAATTGCTTAGATTCTATTACTTCCTTAGATTCTATAAACAGTTTTAGGTAACCAGCTCCACAACATAATAATTATATCTGCGAAGTCTGTAATGGGCTTTGCAATCCTTCTTGTTTTGCTCCCCCGTATAAACAGGAAGGTTGCCACTTAGATCTGCTCTCTCTATCTGATCTAAGTGGCCTTTTTACATCTGTTACTTTAATTTTGATCTCTATTCCGCCAACCTTGTCTTCATCACTCTAACAAAGCTAGACTTCACATCTGTTACAGCTCAACCTCAACATCTGATTGGATCGAACTCGAACATGCGAGTACGTAACCCTGCTCAATCTGTTCTGGCGTCAATGTTTCTTGGCTGCTTGACTCAACCGTTCCTTTAGTAACTTTACACTTACACGAACCACAAATACCACTGCGACAAGCGATGATAATTGGAACACCTGCCTTTTCTAATGAATCTGCTAATGGTGTGCCAGCTTCCGCCTCAACTTCAGCTCCGAACGCAGGTACAAATACCTTAACGACACTATTCGAATCCGCAGACGCTTCTGCTTGTGATTCTTCTGAGGCAGTATTGCTATTGGCTAGTGAATTATTACTTTGAGTCGCGGGAGTAAAACTTTCTTGGTAGAAATTTTCCATGTTGAACTCAAGTTCTTTCAGGTAGCTTTCGATATCTTGCATAAAGCCAACAGGGCCGCATAGGTAAACGGTTCTGTCTAAGATGTCAGGGCTCAGTTTGACTAGCCAATTCTTATCTAATCGACCTTGAGGAACCGTAGTACCCTCATTGTCTTTCAACAACAACTTAAGGTTGAAATTGGCATGGGTTTCATCCAATTGATGAAGCTCTTCAAAGTATATGGTTTCACGCTTATTGCGCGCCATATGAACAAAGTCGATTTCGATACCACTGTCTTGAGACAACCAATATTTCACCATCGCCATTACAGGCGTGATCCCACAACCAGCACTCACTAGCGTCACTTTTTTAGTTTCTGTTGGCACGCAGTCGATGCAGTTGAACGCGCCTGCAGGTTTCAATACTGAAACCTCATCGCCTTCATCAAGCTCATCGACAATAAAGTTGGAAACTAAACCACCGTCAACACGCTTTACTGTCAACTTCAAACGGTTATCTTCGGGACAAGAAGCAACAGAGTATGCACGATAGTCAGTTTTTGTCGGCATATCTAAACCTAGGGTGATGAATTGCCCAGGCTTAAAGTTGAAATGTAGGTCTTCTGGAATACTGCCTAGCTCAAAGCTGACCGTATCTGCAGTCTCATGCCATTTCTTTAAACATACTAAATTAATTGAATCGCTATCTGACCATGCATACATAGTTCGCGCACCTTGCTGATGACTAAATGATTAAATGACTGAAGATTTAAATCTAAAAAGCCCCGTCGTTGTATGTTCTTAGAAAGAACCGAAACAACAACGAGGCTTGGGATTGACCTAAATTAAGCCGCTAAGATTGTTTTAAGATCTTGTTCTGGCGTTGAGATAGAACGCATATCGAACTCATCTTGCATAATCTTTAGTAGGTTTTCAGTTAGGAAGGCAGGTGCCGTTGGGCCCGTGTAAATGCCTTTAACACCAAGAGCAAACAATGTCAGTAAGATAACAATCGCTTTTTGCTCGAACCAAGACAAAACGAGCGTTAGTGGCAGTTCATTGATACCACAATCAAACTCTTGAGACAGTGCGATAGCAAGCTGAATCGCTGAGTAAGCATCGTTACATTGACCAACATCTAACAGACGAGGGATACCGTTAATATCGCCAAATTGGTTTTTGTTGAAACGGAACTTACCACACGCTAGCGTTAGGATAATTGAATCTTCTGGCGCTTGTGCTGTGAAGTCTGTGTAGTAGCTACGCTCAGATTTGTCACCGTCACAGCCACCCACTAGGAAGAAGTGCTTGATGTTGCCTTCTTTCACTTGCTCAACGACTGCAGGAGCCGCTTCCATCAGTGCGTTACGACCAAAACCGACAGTGATCATTTGCTCGATCTCATCATGTTTAAAGCCTTCTTGCTCTAGCGCGCAGTCGATTACAGCGCTGAAGTCATCACCTTCAAGGTGAGCAACACCAGGCCAGCCTACGATGCTACGAGTAAATAGACGGTCAGCATAAGTACCTACATCAGGGTTCAATAGACAGTTTGACGTCATTACAATTGCGCCAGGGAAGTTAGCGAACTCTTTTTGCTGATTCTGCCAAGCGCTACCGTAGTTACCCGCAAGGTGTGGGTACTTGTTTAATTCTGGGTAGCCGTGTGCAGGTAGCATCTCACCGTTAGTGTAAACGTTGATGCCTTTACCTTCAGTTTGTTGAAGGATCTTTTCTAGATCATGCAGGTCGTGACCAGAAACAAGAATACAGTGGCCTTTCTTAGTTTTTACGTTCACAGTTGTTGGCTGTGGGTGACCAAATGTATCAGTCTCGCCTTTATCCAACATTTCCATTACTTTGTAGTTCATCAAGCCAATCTGCATTGATGTATCTAGCAACTGTTTTAGGTCTGATGGATCAGTACCTAGAAATGCCATGATTTCGTGGTATTCAGCAAAAATAGCGTTGTCAGTTTGGCCAAGAACACGAGCGTGCTCCATATAAGCCGCCGCGCCTTTTAGACCGTATAGACATAGAAGGCGAAGACCAATCACATCTTCATGTTGAGAGTCATGACCACGGTTTACCGCAGCTTGAGGCGCAAGAGCGAGAAGCTCTGAAGAATCTGTTGGAAGTTCGAATTGAGCGGCTGAAGATAACGCTGGAATTTCAAAACCGATCAAGGTTGCAGCAGCACGAACGTTTTGCTCTAAACGTTGTTTGAATTCATGAGATTGCTGTGCAAATTCAATGATACGAGCAGGGTCGAAGTTAACGTTAGTTAATGTCGCGAAGAACGCTTTTGGTGCCCACTCATCAATTTCAGTATCAATAACATCGCAAGCGCGACCTAAATTAGCCCAAAAAGAAACACCTTGGAGAGAGTACACCAACACATCTTGAAGATCGGATACTTCCGACGTTTTTCCACACATACCTTGTGCGAAAGAACAGCCTTTTACGGTTGGCGTTTGAATTGTTTGTTCACATTGAATACAGAACATATAGGGGCTCCCAGTAATTTTTTAATAGCTGTAAGTACTTTGCTTACAGTAACTTATTCCAAACTCTATAGAGCATCAAACGTGCCAACTTTTAAGCTGTTGATTTTAAATGACTTAGTTGAAATCCATATTTTTAGTGCGTGATTGTGACTACATATAAACCCTCAATTCACACACACCTGAGTCATAGTGACTCTCTGAGATTAATTAACAGTGTTCATGTTTCGTTCAGAATAGAAGCGATATAGTAGCAACATAGAAAAAGAGGAATGAATATGAAAAATATATTAGTTACGATTGTTGCGTTGTTTACTGGCCTATTGGCGCTATTCACTAGCTTGATCCTTGCTATTCCTTTAGCTATTGCAGCTTTAATCACTGGCAAGCGCATTCAGAATCAAATGAAAAAGCAAGGCTTCACAGCTCATATGAACACTAGTCAGTCATCAACCAATGATGCCGGTGTTATTGAAGGCGAATATGAAGACCTTTCAAACAAAAAATAGTCTAAGCTTTTGCTTCAGGACAAAACACGACAGAGACAACATTAAACAATGCCAAGAAAGACAATTCTTACGCTTATTGCCTTAACAACTTTCGGTCTCGTTGGCTGCTCCAGCGAGACCATTGAACCCGCTTACGAAACCTCTCCAAACTTGCCCGAATATCAGCAAGAGACTTTTGACGCATACGTGAACGACACTCAAGATTGGTTGCTGAAAAACCGCGTGTTCATGACCGAAAATAAGCAACTAGAGATTCAACTTAATTCTCCGACAGAATATCAACCCGCTTCCCCGAACGGGAAGGCCGTGTTGTTAGTTCATGGATTAGGTGACTCACCCTACTCATTTAAAGACATCGCCACGCATCTAGCAGAACAAGGTTACCTTGTGAGAACGGTATTGCTTCCCGGTCATGGCAGTCGTGTGGGCGACTTAATGCAACCAAGCTTGGAAGATTGGCAAGGTGTGGTCGCTCATCATACTAAGCTGCTAGAACAAGAATACGATTCCGTGTGGCTTGGTGGCTACTCAACAGGTGCGAACCTCGTAACGTCACAGGCGATGAATGATCCAAAAATATCAGGGTTATTACTGTTCTCTCCTGCGTTTCAACCGAGCTCATCAGCCGTGCAATACGCGGGGCTAGCAAGCTACTTTGTTACTTGGGCTGATCAAGATCCTGAAGACAATATACTGCGTTATAACTCTCTACCAATGAACGGCGCGTCCGTTTACTACGAGACATCAGAAGTGGTTCGCGAAGATCTACAGGATAAGCACTTCGATAAACCGGTGTTTATTATGATGAGTGAAGGCGACAGTGTGATTGACACCAACTTCGTTCAACAGGCCTTTACTAAGTCGATGCCTAACCCAAACAATGTGTTGGTTTGGCAAGGAGAATCCGCACTCGAGGATCCTCGCGCTATTCAATACAGCATGAAGATTCCAGAGCAACGTATCTCAAATGGTTCTCACATGGGCTTGTTGTTCTCACCTAGCAATCCGTACTACGGAGTCAATGGTAGTGAGAAGATCTGTTCTAATGGGCAGGCTGAAGGCTTTGAAGAGCAGTGCAACGCGACAAGTGAAGTTTGGTACTCAGCGTGGGGATACATTGAAGATGGGAAAAACCATGCTCGCCTAACCTACAACCCTTACTTTTCGGATTCAATGGCTAAGCTTGATGCTGTACTGAACTCTGAAGGTTAAAAGCTCTTTGATTAAATACACAAAAGGCTCACTAGATAACGTCTAGTGAGCCTTTTTAATGAATATCATTTTTCGATATAAGGTTAGCTGTCGCTATATCATCCAGACAACACGAACAGCCAGCAGGATCAAAACCACACCTGAAAGTCGATCTATAAGCTGCGCTTTCGAGCGAATACGCTCTACGATAAGCGGACTAGATAACACCAGTGTGATAAAGGTATACCAAAGGCCATCAACAATCAGTGGTGTTGAAACAATAATAACTTGATTGGTGAGTTCATTACCTAAAGCTACGAACTGGCTAAACAAAGCAATAAAAAACAGCGCGATCTTTGGACTCAAGATAGAGATCAAGAAAGCCTCACGAGCAGACTGCATATAGCTCATCTGTTCACCCGCTTCCAGTTTCGCTGCAACGCCACCTTTCGAACGTAGCGCATTCACGCCAAGATAAAGTAAATACGCGGCACCCGCTAAGCTGATTCCCTTAAATAACATCGGAGATTGTTCAAGTAACACCGCTAAACCGACAATCGTTGCGAACGCATAAATGCCAATGCCAGCAGCGTGTGACCAAGCTGCGATAAGCCCATTCATGCGACCACCAGCCAAACTATGTTTAGCAATCATTGCCAAGCTTGGGCCTGGAGACATCGCACCCAATAAGCAGATCGCTAATAAAGAAAACCAAATTGTTACTGTCATCATTCCATTCCTAGTAAAACAATGCGTTCCAACTGAACGCTCTACATTTATTACTTAATACTTAATACTTAATACTTAATACTTACCATAATTCGCAGCAGGTATAATTTGAAATCAAAGATTTTCATCATAGGCATGATTTTAAATCATACTGATATTGTAACTCGACTTTTGCATGGCTTGGAATGCCTTTTCTCGCGCCCATTTGTGTGCAGAGTCATTGTCATACTTGGGGTGCCACATTAACCAATAGGTATGCATTTCAGTATCAAACGGCAAAGAAAAGTAAGTAGTATCGAGGTGTCGCCCCAAGTTATAAGCGATATGTTCAGGCACAATCATTAAATAATCGTCTTGCATCAACACCGTGCCTGCCGACGAGAAAAACGGAACCTGCAAAGCAACTCTGCGCTTGAGACTTTGTTTCTTTAATGCAATGTCCGCGTAGCTGTCTTTATCTCCCCCACCCGTCACTTTAATGTGTGAGTACTTAACGATGTCTTCTGCACTCAAAATCGATTGCTGAGCTAATGGGTGAGATTTGCGCATCAAGCATACCGATTTATCTTCACCAAGCTTAATACTCGATACGTGCTCTGGCTTTTGGGGAAACATGCTGGAAGCTAAGTGAATACCCAACTCGTTCAGTGCTTCAAGATAATTGGGCTGCCACAAACGGAAAGCTAAATTAATATTCGGGGCTTCTTTGGAGACTTCAGAGACAATGACAGGAAGGATATACTGAGCAACATAATCGCTGGAAGACAACACCAATTCACCCTGCCAGTCTTGTGGTTCAAAGGGTTTATCATCCAATAGATGGTCGAACTCGCCCAACAAGTCATCGAGCTTGCTTTTAAGCAACAGAGCACGGTTGGTAGGAACCAGTTTGTTGCCATCACGAACAAGCAAAGGATCGCCACATAAATCCCTAAGCTGAGCTAATTGACGGCTCACCGCCGATTGCGTGATATGCAAGCGCTGAGCAGATCGGCTTACATGACATTCTTCAAGAAGCACATGCAGAGAACGCAGCAAATTTAAATTAATATTCCCGAGCAAAATTTAGGCTCCTACCAAGATTAAAGACCCTAACAAGGTTAAAGATCCTAACAAGATTAAAGTTCCTAGCATAATGGATAAGACCTAACATGGATGACCTTGCGAATTCTGTTTGTTAAAAAACTCAGTCAAAACTGTATGCGTCATGAGGTGACGTAGGTCTGAGTAGCTTTGCAATTGATCGCGGACTTGATTCAAACGCTCCATGCTCTCCACTTCAACGTACAACATCATATCAGTCTCTCCACTGATTGAATGGCACCACTGGACACCATCAATACTCTGGATACGTTTCGCGTAAGACTCACAACTATGGTCACTGCTCGATAGATCAAACTTCAATGTAATATAAGCGCACACATTCTTAGGCTGATCAGGTTCTGCTATCTGCGCGCAGTATCCTGTAATCACCTTATCGTTTTCTAATTTCTTGATTCTGGCATTGACTGCAGAGCGAGAAAGGCTCACATCTCTAGCAATATCGCTCACCGAGCATCGAGCGTTAATTTTGAGGATATCTAAAATTTGGCGATCAAATTTATCCATGATTGCGATAACTTCCATTATTGTTCTATTTATAGAGACTAATTTGACACAATTCCCCTCGATAGAACAGCCAACACTTTCACGTTCAATCGAGTTAATACCGTTAAAATGACGGTGTCTTAAGACGTTTCGCTAGCTGTATTATTGATAGCGACAATGTATGCTTTCAAACACAATGCAGAGTATGCACTCTGCACCTCCATTTTAAGTAACGACAACACCGCACTACCAGCAAGGACAGCGAATGACGCAACTCAAACAAGAGATCACGTTGATCTCAGGAATCGGACAACTCTCGACCACTTTGTTAGGTACCGGGTTATTCATGATTCCAGCTATCGCAGCAGGAATCGCAGGGCAGTTATCACTGTTAGCTTGGTTAATTCTGTTTATCGCCATTTGTCCAATCGCCCTAACCTTTGCAGCATTGGGAAAGCGTTACCCCAATGCAGGTGGCACAGCGTATTTTGTTCGCCAGGCTTTCAACGAGCGATTAGAAACCAGCGTGGCGTGGTTATTCGTGAGTGTTGTTCCTGTAGGAATCCCAGCCGCAATTGCCTTAGCCGGAGGTTTCGCTCAACAGTTATTACCTGCGCCACTCGATACGCCTCTTGGAGCTCAATTCTTTACCGTTGCACTGCTTATTGTGGTTAACCTTATGGGCAGTAAGTCATCTGGCCGACTCCAAACTATTATTGCACTCTCGATCTTTGCGTTGGTCAGTGCTTTCGTTTGGAAAGCAGACATTACACCGGCCGACATCCAGATTCCAGCCATCACATCAGATTCAATATGGTCAATTGGAGCGGCGCTTGCGGTGATGTTTTGGTGCTTTGTAGGGATAGAAGCCTTTGCTCACATGGGGGAAGAATTTAAAAATCCACAACGTGATTTTCCAATCGCGATCATTGCAGGGTGTTTTGTTGCGGGTATCGTCTACTGGGCGTGCTCAGTGGTGATCATCAAAGTGGGCGCTTATGGCTCTCCTGAATTTGACGCAACTTCAATACCATGGGTGACCGAGCAACTGTTTGGAAATGGATTTAAAACGGTGATCAGTGTCCTAGGATTCTTTGCATGTTTTGCAAGCCTAAACCTTTACACTCAAAGCTTGTCTCGTATGGTTTGGGCTCAGGCTCGTCAACACAGGCCTGAAAGTCGAATGGCAAAGCTTAACAGCCATGGCGTACCTCTTTACCCAACCTTAGCCATTGGCTTTATTGCGCTTATCTCGTGCGTAATTGGCGAACTATCTGATTTGGATCTGGAGTTCTTTCTCAAGCTCGCTAACGGTATTTTTGTTTTAGTTTATCTGCTCGCAATGTTAGCGGCTTGCCGATTACTCACTGGCGTTTCTAGATACACAGCGATGGTTTCATTGGTTATCTGTACTTTGGTGTTTATCTGCTTAAGTTGGTCGATGCTTTATGCTGTCATTGTTTTTGTGACATTGTCACTCCCTTGGCGTAAATGGTTGGGTAAGCCGACGGTTTCTATCGACAAGTTGTAAGATAAAGCTGACGACAAATATCGGTAAAACCACAAAAACTACCGTTAAACCCATAGCAATTATTGGTAAAGCTCACAACACTATTGGTAAAAAAGCCGAGCGATCTCTTTGATCTTCGGCTTTACATCATTTAAACGGATGTTACCAAAACCCAATACCACGGCATTCCAGTCACGCGCAGTACTCGACCCATATTCATAAAAATCAAACGGTCGAATCACTATATTTTCTTGCTCCGCTCTACGACTCCACTCCTGTTCAGATATGCCTTGATACCACTTCACGGTCACATGTAGCCCTGCCGCTTGACTAATCACTTCAAGATCGTCATGAAACTCACTTTTAATCACTTCTATCATCGCTTCATGCTTGAGTTTGTATGAACGACGCATCTTTCTAATATGACGCAATAAATCGCCTTCGCGAACAAAATCCGCCAAAGCTTCTTGTGTATGAGACGCCGTGTCTCCACTGAGCGCGTCTTTAATCTCCAGACACTTAGCAACTAATTGCGCTGGCACCACCAAGTAGCCTAAACGAAGGCCATTGAACATCACCTTGCTCATTGAGCCAACATAGATAATTCGGTCATCGAACCCTAACTTGCCTGCCAAGCCTTGCATGCTGGTGTAAGGTCGATGAGCAAACTGAAACTCACTGTCGTAGTCATCCTCTATGATCCAGGATTGATGTTTGTTGGCCCAATCGATGAGTTTAAGCCGTTGCTCAGTGTTGAGCGTTGTGCCCATCGGGTATTGATTACTAGGAGTGACATACAAAGCCTTAGCATCACAGGCGAGAATTTTTTCAATATCGAGCCCAACTTTCTCTCGGACACTTACACCGTCTAATTCAAGCTTCAATAAATCGACAATTTTATGTACTTGTCGGTAACCAGGCTCTTCCATAAGAATTTTATCGCCCATCCCCAAGGTCGCCATTAAACCTATTGAGATTGCTTGCTGTGCACCTGCTGTGATAATAATTCTATCGGCATGACAGCGAACCGAACGACTACTTGCCAAGTAACCACTTAACGCCTCTCTCAAAGCCAAACTCCCTTGAACATCTTGATTGCCCGCAATGTTCTGACGCGTCGAGTGACGTTGCAGCAGCCTCTGCCATTTAGCAAAAGGGAATGCATCAAGGTCAGGCACACCCGGTGCAAAATTGCGATTGATGTCATTAGGTACGGTTCTGATGCCACTTGACTAACTCGCATCTTTATTAACTTTCGTATTAGGCTGCGCGTCTAGAGTAACTTGTGTATCCAAAGGCATAGGTTTACTCAGATGAGACAAACTTAGGAAGTGCTCCGGTTGTTCAACTGAGACATAAAAGCCCGAACCTTGCTTGCTCTCGATATAGCCTTCGGTGACCAGTTGTTCATACGCGTAAATCACCGTATTTCGACTCACCGATAACTCAACGGCTAGCTTACGCGTTGAAGGTAACTTGCAGCCCTTACTCCATAAATCGTGAACGATCTTCTCTCTGATCGCGTGAAATAAGGCGGTTTGACGCGTGTCATGTTGCTCGTCTAACTTTAGGTCACCGACATCAATAGGCTGCATAACTGGATCCAAATAGTGTTTAAAAGTGGCTCTATTTAATAGACCAGTTAATCGCTACATTAATCAAAAGGCAATGATTAAGGAGCGATTATGTTATCTAACACGAAAAGAACCACGATTAAAAAAGGGGCTCATAAGGCCGTATTTGAACAAGAGAAGCTGCATAAAATCATCGACGAGAGCTTAATCGCACACATCGCATTACAAGGTGAACAAGGTCCGATGGTTATCCCAATGCTCGCATGGCGAGTGGGCGACATAGTCTATATCCATGGCGCTAAAAACAGCCGATTATTGAAAGGCCTAAAAAAGGGAGAGCCAACCTGCCTAACATTCACTTTGTTTGATGGATGGGTGTTGGCTCGCTCTGCATTTCATCATAGTGCGCACTACCGTTCAGCGGTGGTATTCGGGTCTTTCTCTGTAATTGATGACAACCAAGAAAAAGATCGCTTATTGAACATCTTCATTGAGCAAATAGCACCGGGCAGAACCGATGAAGTCAGGCTCAGTAATGAGAAAGAGCTCACCGCGACCGAACTATTAGCGATACCGTTAACAGAAGCCTCCGTCAAAATTGGTAAGCATGGGGTTAATGATGATAAAACCGACATGGATACCCCTGTTTGGGCAGGCGTATTGCCTTATCGCACCGTTGTTGGGCCATTAGAGACGGTTCCAGAACAGGAAGGTCTTGTCGATAAACCTGACTACCAAGCAGCCTATGGCGAACGTTGGTATCAGAATTAGTATTCTATAATGGTCAATGCGATAAAATTGTATACAATCTGACTTGTCAAAAATTTAACATAGTCAGAAAATGCAGAAGAATAAGGACATTCTCCCACTTCAAGGCTTGGTCAATGGTATTGGGCAAGTCTATTTCACACCGTCTATCATGACGTCACTTCTGTTGTTTCTTGCTATCTCTATTGAATCACTTGCACTGGCTTTCCTTACCCTGCTTGGCGCCAGTTGCAGCTATGCATTGGCCTTCTATATCTTTACCTTTATCAACACCAACAAACCAGCTGACGATATTGATATTGATAGTGGTATGTATGCGCTAAATGGGGCTTTAATTGGTTTATTTATCGGGAACTTCTTTGGTGTCACACCATTGTTGACTCTAGTGACAATATTAGGTGCATTACTTACCGTACCCATTGCCAGTGTGGTATTTAGCTTTAAGAAGTATCGCGGTTACACCAGTGCCTTTGTTATTACGTCTTGGCTTATTTATGCGACCCAATCAATCTTCGACCTGTCGGCATTTTCTACATCCAACTCCACACTGATGCCAATAATCAGTTTTGAGACAAACTCGTGGTTCAACCTGCCGTCAGTAGTGACCCTATGGCTAAAAGGGATAAGCCAAGTCAGCTTCATCGAAAATGCGTTGTCAGGGCTCGTTATCTTAATCGCCATCGCGCTTAACAACCTAAAGCATGCCACTTGGGTTGTGCTAGCAGTAATAATGAGCACCATTTTTAGTAAGATGATTGGTGCTTCTAACGAACTGGTAGCCCAAGGTCTTTATGGGTACAACGCCATCCTTGCAACTCTTGCGCTTGTACTGTATCCACGAATCCCATGGGCCTTAATCCTATTAGGAATGCTTCTAAGTTGTCTCATCACGCTCGGCTTTCATGAGTTGTCACTACTGCCGCTGACAGCTCCTTTTATCCTCAGTACCTGGATTATCGTTTACCTAGCCACTCACTTTAAAAAGCGAGCCAAAGACGAATGAAGTGATGATCAGCACTCACTATCAAAACGCTCAATATATTGCTTTGGCGTTAAGCCTCGGTGTTTTTTAAACATTCGATTGAAGCTCGCGACGTTGGTGTAACCTAACCTCTTCGCAATTTCATCTATCGGTACTGAATACATCAACAATTCAACGACAACATTACTCAACGCATAACCCATAATTGTTGAGAAATTAACGCCAGCTTTATGCAGTTTTCGTTGGAATTGCTGCTCCGACAATCCTAGCAAGCTGGAGACTTTATGTAGAGTTGGCAACCCGAAATGACGGCTGTAATTAATCATCTCGTAGGTCACCTTGTGCTCGTCCTCTGCGTCGGGCATGTTGAGATAGTTATCCAAGTCATGAAAGTTCATCGCGAGATTTGTTTTACTATTCGATGGTGATTGATTGATGGATAACCTCGACTCACTAGGGATCCAAACTTCTGTGCGAGGCTGCCCCCATTGAATCGTACAGCCGAAATATTCATGGTAGAGGTCAACGTTCTCTCGACGACCTGCAATTGAAACCGCTACGGGTTTAAAATCATCACCTAAATATCGACGTAAAATCTTCATAATGAAAATTGCGACTCTTATCGAGTCATGCACTTTACCCGTTTCTGAGTACGCAGGGTTGTCGTAGCACCATTTAATCATTGTCCCTACCTGCGCGCCGTATAAGAAAGCACCCGACTGCAAACAATGAAGTCCGATGTTGACTCTACGGATCGTCGAAGCAAGATCATGCCCAGAAAAAAACCAATTAGTTAACGGGCCTAACCTTTCAATATCAACTCGATCAGCCAATTTCAAAATGATATCCGGATCATTGGTTTGTAATTCCAACAAGCCAAACCATTTGTCGACTTCACTAACTGGAATAAGGTTCATTGAATTATTAAATACAGACTTCGGAATACCCAAACTGTCCGCATTAACCATAGGATTCGTCACGGCGTACCGATAGATTCCCAAAATCCCTAACGCTCTTAAGAAGTTACAATTACTCATTAATGGCAGACCTTTATAAATTCAATGACAGATCAAATCATATAGATAGCATTATCGAAGTAATTAGTAAATTTACAACTTGTAAATCCTACACCCATCACACTCGGTGCATCATTTAACTTAGGATTTATCAATGAGTTTAGTAAGTGTCCCATTTGTCGGAACCGGCGCCGATACCGCTCTACACGTCGTAGCAGGCGTTGTATTGATCGCAACTATCGCTGCTGCATGTTATGGGTTCTGGCGTGTGCATGAATTACCAATCAATAAAGCTCATAGCAAAGAGCACCAACAACTCGGCTTAATCACCGCATTAACTTGGATTGGTTTTATATGGCACTGGGTATGGGTACTTGCCGTTATCTTGGCCTTTGTCGATATGGAAAAAGCCATCATTAACCTAAGAGACACATGGAAATCACCCACTAAATCTGACGTTCAACCAGAACAAAGTGATAAAAATGAGGAGAACCAAGTATGTTAGAAGGCTTAGCTATTTGGGCACTGTTCATTTACTTACTGAGATTGGTAGGTATGCCTTGGAACAAAGGTACCAAAGCGTTTGCTTATCTAGGGGGCACGTCTTGGTTAATGTTTGTTTGGGTTGGATTAATCAACTTCACTCCTATGGATCTCTCGGGTGGTTCAGTTGTTCAATCTCCGCATATTCAATTACGTCCAGACTCAACAGCAGTCACAGGGAAAACCACCAAGGTTCACATCAGCCCAAACCAAGATGTGGTTGAAGGGCAACTTCTTTACGAAATTGATGACACCAAGTATGTGATTGCGAGAGACAAAGCAAGCGTTCAACTTGAATCAACGGAAGTCGCTTTAGACACTGCTCGCCAAGAAGTCAGCATTGCTAAAATTAGCTATCAGTCGGCGCTTGAAGACATTAAAACTTCTATTGCACAGATAGAGTCAGCAAAGACGGACTTAGTACTGCAATCTAAGACTCTCGATCGTTACCAGAAACAAAATAGTGTCGTAGAACATACGATTACTGAAACTGACATCGACCAACAAACAGCGAAGGTAGACTTAGCGACTCACAATGTCACCACGCTGGAATCTCAACTCAGTAAAAAAGAAGTCGATGCCGAGAGCGCGAAATTAAACATCCACAAAGCTGAAACCAACGTTAGCAAGAAACAAACAGAGGTCGATTCTTCCAAGGCAACACTGGCGCAAGCACAATGGGACCTTAACAGCACCAAAGTAACAGCGCCGACCGATGGCTTTGTGACGAACTTTATCCTTCGTGAGGGTCAACGAGTCTCAATGATGCCTCGTATCCAGATGTATACCGAAGAAAAGTACGTGTTGATGCGAGTCAATCACCAAGCAATTCGTAATATTAAAGTGGGCCAGCCCGCAGAATTTGCTACTGCGGTATACCCAGGAAAAATATTCTCAGCAACCGTTGAAGGCATTGTTGAAGCAACAGGTGAAGCACAAGCTAGCTTATTAGGTATTGATGAACAGGTTCGTGTAACCACAGGTCGAAACCTTCAGAACAAGCATCACTTTGTTCGCTTAAGAATTGACGAAGCGGAAGACTACGATATTCCTGTCGGCTCTGTTGGACTAGCTTGGGTCAGCGGTGAGAAGCCAATTAGCTTTATGGCATTCCTAGACGTAATACGAGGAATCATCATTCGAATGAAGTCTCAATTGTACTTCTTCTACTCCATCTAACACTTCTCTTAGATGCAACAATACAAAGCCCGTGAGATCTGAGATCGCACGGGCTTTTTGTTTATTTCACCATTAATTGCAAGAAGAACACCACAGAAGTCAAAAAATTAAGCAACATTCGGTAATCGCTTCACCAACCTTACCCTCACGTAATTACCACAAATTGCAAAACGCAATTGCAAAACGCAACAGAGCATTACAAAAACGCGAAATAAACGCTTAAATACGCACCAGATTGCTATAAAACACCCATTTATCGTCGTTTTAAAAGTTGGCACACTAACTGCATTGTATATATTGACCCTTCTTAAGCCGAGGGTCACCTAGACAACTGACGTTGTTAGTGAACCTTTCTTGTTCACGATATATATAGGCCAATTGCGATTATTGCGATTGGCCATTTTTTTGCCTGCAATTTAAGAAATATCGCCCGCCCAATATACAGACACCCATTCATAAGTATAATAATCAACATTCATAGCCAACCATAAACAACAGATACCTGATGCGTTATAGAAAACGTTTTCTATTTATTTTAATAAAAAAATACAAATTATAAACTCATGTTTTATATTACTTTTAGTTCAATAACTGATTCCAAACTGCTTTTATTGACAAAATTAGCATTGACTGCGTCATTTATATCACCATAATGCGCACGTTTGCCTGCAATACGGCGATCGTTAATTCTAATTTTGATCATTTGCGGAGGTAAAAAATGGCTGCTGATAATAACTACAGTCTAGGGCCGGTTCCTACATCGGCGAGAAAAGGAGTCGCTTCACTGACCATGGTAATGCTTGGACTCACTTTCTTCTCTGCAAGTATGTGGACAGGTGGTTCACTCGGGACTGGTCTTTCATTCAACGACTTCTTCCTCGCCGTTCTCATCGGTAACCTAATTCTTGGTATTTACACTTCTTGTCTTGGCTACATCGGCTCTTCTACTGGCCTCTCTACTCACCTCCTCGCTCGTTTCTCATTCGGTACTAAAGGCTCATGGCTTCCTTCAGCTCTACTTGGTGGCACACAAATCGGTTGGTTTGGTGTGGGCGTCGCTATGTTTGCCATTCCGGTACAAAAAGCGACAGGGATTGATACCAACACCTTGATCATTGTGTCAGGGCTGTTAATGACGGGTACGGTGTACTTCGGTATTAAAGCGCTCATGGTGCTTTCAGCGATTGCCGTTCCTGCGATTGCGATTCTGGGTGGTTATTCCGTGTTAACAGCCGTTGACAGTGTTGGTGGTTTGGAACAGTTGCAGCTGATTGAACCAGAAACACCAATGGACTTCTCTATGGCGCTAGCAATGGTTGTGGGTTCATTCGTCAGTGCGGGTACGTTAACTGCCGATTTCGTTCGTTTTGGTAAAAAACCAGCGAGCGCCGTGTTAATCACAATGGTCGCGTTCTTTATTGGTAACTCACTGATGTTTATCTTTGGTGCTGCAGGTGCAGCGGCAACTGGTCATGCTGACATTTCAGATGTCATGATCGCACAAGGTCTTCTGCTTCCAGCCATCATCGTTCTAGGCTTGAACATCTGGACAACCAATGAAAACGCACTTTATGCGTCAGGTCTTGGTTTATCCAACATCACTGGCCGCTCAAGTACTACAATGTCTATCATCAACGGCATCGTGGGTACGATTTTCGCGCTTTGGCTGTACAACAACTTCGTCGGTTGGTTAACCTTCCTTTCGCTGGCAATTCCACCCATTGGTGGGGTAATCATCGCCGACTTCTTTGCGAACCGTAAACGTTACAAAGATTTTGCAAAAGCAGAGTTCCAAACCGTTAACTGGGCTGGCATTATCGCGGTAGCAACAGGCGTTGCCGCTGGTCACTTCCTTCCTGGCATCGTTCCTTTGAATGCCGTGTTTGGTGGTGCGATCAGTTACCTCGTGCTTAACCCTCTATTGAATAAAAACGCTCTGAAATCTCAGGCCGCTTAAGGACACACTATGACAACCTTATTAATCAAGAACGCGAAGCTTCAAGACCAAGATGGCTTGAAAAAAATCCTGATTGAAAATGGTCAATTTTCTCGCATTCTCGATAATGACGCGCCAATCAATCATCAAGGTGAGATCCTTGATGCTGAAGGTGGCATTGCAGTTTCTCCTTTCTGTGAACCGCATATTCACCTAGATACTACGCAAACGGCGGGTGAACCTAATTGGAACATCTCTGGTACTTTGTTTGAAGGTATTGAGCGTTGGGCTGAGCGTAAAGAACTGCTAACGATTGAAGACGTAAAATCTCGTGCGAAACAAACACTAAAATGGCAGATTGCCAACGGCGTTCAGCACGTACGTACTCACGTCGACGTGTCTGACCCAACATTAGTCGCTTTAAAAGCGATGGTTGAAGTTCGCGAAGAGATGAAAGAGTGGGTCGATATCCAGATCGTTGCATTTCCTCAAGAAGGCATTCTTTCATACCCTAATGGTAAAGAATTACTTGAAGAAGCAGTGAAGATCGGCGCTGACGTTATCGGTGCTATCCCTCACTTCGAATTCACTCGTGAGTATGGTGTTGAATCTCTGCATTATGTATTCGAGCTTGCTCGCAAGTACGACTGCTTAATCGATGTTCACTGTGATGAAATCGATGATGAGCAATCTCGTTTCGTTGAAACACTTGCAGCTTTAGCTCATAAATTTGAAATGGGTGAGAAGGTAACCGCGAGCCATACCACGGCTATGGGTTCGTACAACGGTGCTTATGCATCTCGCCTATTCCGTCTATTAAAGATGTCTGGTATCAACTTCGTTGCAAACCCTTTAGTGAACATTCACTTACAAGGTCGCTTCGACGATTACCCGAAACGTCGCGGCGTGACTCGTGTTAAAGAAATGCTGGCGGCTAATATCAATGTTTGTTTTGGCCACGATGATGTGTTTGACCCATGGTATCCATTGGGTACCGCAAATATGCTTCAAGTTCTGCACATGGGGCTACACGTAACACAGGTTATGGGTTACGACCAAATCAACAACTCACTTGATTTAATCAGCACAAACTCTGCTCGTACATTGAATATCCAAGACAACTACGGCATTGAAGAAGGTAAGCCTGGTAGCTTGTTGATTCTTCCTGCTGACAATGGTTTTGATGCTGTCCGCCGCCAAGTACCTGTGCAGTATTCTGTACGTCACGGTAAGGTGATCGCTGAGACTCAACCAGCGAGAACAAAAATTAATTTGGATCAAATAGAAGATATCAACTTCAAGCGTTAATATCGTCTATACTAATGAAGAGGAGGAAACTGATATTTTCCTTTTCTTCTATCATGTTTGACGAGATGACAAAACCATCACTAAATCAGTGTGTTTGTTGTAGGCTCGCACGATATGACAAAAAAACACATAAATTTAAAACTATGTGTGTACATCGCGAAAGACTGTGTTAACATGCACTCGCTCTGTTAGCCGGAGTTATTTAAGTTAGATGAATAGTAAAAAATTGACATGTAAAATCGTTACCCGTTTTTGTAAGTAGTTTTTCCTTATTTCTTAGCAATATTAAATAATTCAATTATCAGCGCATTGCAGTAATGCAATCAACAATTAAAAAATTTATGAATAAGGGACAAATTATGTCTAACACAAATACTGGCACTGTAAAATGGTTTAACGAAGAGAAAGGTTTCGGTTTCATTTCTCAAGACAACGGCGGCGCTGACGTATTCGTACACTTCCGTGCTATCGCGTCTGAAGGCTTCAAAACTCTGAAAGAAGGCCAAAAGGTTTCTTTCGAAGTTGAAAACGGTCAAAAAGGCCTACAAGCAGCAAACGTTGTTGCTAGCTAATTAAGCTTTTAGCTTAAAAAAATTCTAAAGCGCTGATTTTTATCGGCGCTTTTCTATATCTGCTCATAAATAATATATCCGCTCATAAATATTTTCTCCCCTGTCCTCCTTTTTCGATATAAGCTTCAATCTGCATACTCCTAACCACTCAAGCTTCGCTAATCAAAACTCTACCTTCAATTTACTCTTACTATCAGCACGTAAATCTATTCGAACACTCACCTTTTAATGTCTTCAAGGCTAAATGAGCCCAATACTCATGCTTACTTAAAGTTACGGAACAAAATCCGATCTTTGTCCTAAAATAAGCGAGCAAAAATATGGTTAAAGAACAATCCATTACGTGCTGCTTATCAATGCGCAATCGATATTCATAACAAAAATGAGTGATTTATCCAACCCTCATCCATTAATCATATAATTTTTAAAGCAAAGGTCATCGAAATCCGCTAACCTTGTCCGCAAGTGGCTTGAGCTAGTTTGGTATCTGCAGTAAAAATAATGAAAAAAGACGAATTTCAGAAATCCACCGCTAATCTAAAAAAAGCGGTGCCTCTTATGATGAAGAACAGGGTGTCCACCACACCTGCAAATTACGCACTTTGGTACACCTATGTCGATAATGCTATCCCACAGCTGACTCAAGACATGGATGGTATTTTAGAACACTACGGCATTTGTCCCCCTGCTGTTGGTGAGCAGCTTTACAACAATTATGTTGCGAGCAAATCAGAAACTAACATCAACGATCTTCGCGCTAATTTGGAACTGTTAGTTTCTGAAGTTTCTAATTCAATGAACGATACCCTCACCGACACCTCAGCTTTCTCCGACATGATCGATAAAAGCTTCGAGGATTTGGCTCGTGTTGATAATGACAGTTTGTCTATCGATGAAGTTATGTCTTTGGTTCGTCAGCTTGTTTCAGAATCTCGCAATATTCGCCACTCAACCCAATTTCTAAATTCTCAACTGAACACGGCAACATCAGAGATCACTAAGCTTAAAACTCAGCTGGTTGAAGTGCAGAAAGATGCACTCTTTGACAGCACAACAACACTATACAACCGTCGTTCTTTCGATCGTGATATAGAAACCTTATGTGAAGCGAAGCAATCTCTGTGTTTAATTCTTCTCGACATCGATCACTTTAAAAATTTCAATGATACCTATGGTCACTTGTTTGGCGACATGGTCCTTAAAGGAATTGCTCGTAAACTGAAATTAAGTTGCCGAGAAGGTATTTCTGCCTATCGATTTGGTGGTGAAGAATTCGCTCTCATCGTGCCAAACAAATCTTTGCGCATTGCTCGCCAGCTTGCTGATACCAACCGACGATCTCTAGAAAAGCTATCGATTAAAGATCGCCGCAGTGGAAAATCGGTCGGCAATATTACTGCGTCGTTTGGGGTAGCGGAGCTTCAACCAGGTGAGTCGGCCCAATCATTGATTGAACGAGCTGATAGGTTACTTTACGAAGCTAAATCACTTGGCCGTAACCGAGTCATGCCTCTGTAAGATTTGAGTACAACTCTACTCAAATAAAGACAGTGACGTATTATGCGTGCGTGAAAAATAGCAAAAAGCCCCAAAGACTAACCAGTACGTTAATCTTTGGGGCTTTTTTGTTGATAGGATGTATCGGTTTTAACAACGACTAGTGTGTACCATTAAAGTTGGTAGCAGTAATTCAAGCAGTAATCTTCACCGCTCTTTGCTCTAAACTCTTTGTCTTCACTGCACGCTTTTGGCTTACCCTTCGCATCACCTTGAATCAAACTTATCCAGTGGCGCATTGCAGCAATGGTCTCTTCACGCATTGTAGTCGTTGCTTCCATTGGTGATTGACCAAAGGTAGTGCAAGACTCAAGTTGAATATCATCAATCTCTATCAATTCAATGCAACCTGTCCCTTTATGGCAACCAAACATCACTTCTAGGTGGCTTCCACTGCCATCTCGAAACAAGATTGAATCTGGGTCATTCTTCTCACCCATGTACGCTACAAACTGTTTAGGATGCTTTAGGCCGCTGTGCTGACCATCTTTAAAGTAAGCCATGATATGGCGGTAATCGACTACGTAGCTAGTTACGTCTTGGTGCGATCCATTCTCTAGTGGGAATAATCGATCAAGAAGTTGTTTTGCTTTAACTTGCTTCTCAGTTTGCTGGTTTGCACTGATTGTCTCTACGGCAAAGACAGCTTCAGCGATAAATGGTTTTGATTGTTTTTGGATTTCTGTTTTATCGAATGTAAGCATATTCATAGTCTTTCCCTCTTGACCAGTCCGGTGATAACCACCGATTTCTACAGCAAAAATGTGTCCTAGAGCAATTATTCCAAACTAACGTTTAATTTATTTGTTATTTTGTGAATTGCTTAGTTTGTAGATTAGCGCTTTTTTACATACAATTTCACAACAAAAATTTTACAATGTGAATTTTACAAATATGGCCTTGTCAAAAAGTTTAGTTCGTCAGTCGCATTTCCTAGGTACTAAAATACGTAACCTAAGAAAACGTAACCATTTAACGATGGAAGACCTGTCTGCGCGTTGTATTAGAATCGACCCAGAATATGCACCTTCCGTTTCTTACCTTTCAATGATTGAGCGTGGAAAGCGAGTCCCAAGCATCGATATGTTGGAGGTGATCGCACAAGTTTTTCAGAAAAGTCCAATGTGGTTCCTCGACGACGAATCTGAACAACAAGCCATCGCCCCTGACAAAGGAAACCGTGGTGGGATAAGTGGTATGGCGCTTGAGCCTAGCTTTCTTTTCTCCAATGACATATTGCAAATTGCGATACCTGAGATGTTGTCACAAACTGGCATATCTGGTCGCCAGTTTGCTCACCTATTGATTAGAGCACACCAAGAGAGCAACCAGAACCACTTCCCTGACCTTGAGCGCGCCGCAGAAGAGGTAGGCTTAAAACGCCTTAATCTCAGCGTAGAGGACCTCATAGACATCGCTAGAAGCCTTGGAATAAACATTCGCTGGGTTACACGCACACCGCAAGACGTTGTCGATGAACTCGGAATTAATGCTAAGCAGTTGGTCACCTCATTCTTTGAACCTCCAGGTACAATCTTTTTGAATGAAATTCTCAAAGAGTACCCAACTCGTCTGAAATACGATCTCTCGGTTTATATCGGCCATTGCATTCTGCATAGCAAAGAAGGCCTAAAGAGTGTGTTGTCGGTCGGTAACAACAACACATGGGATGACAACCAGGTTTCAGGATCTTCACAGCTGAACTCTCAAGATATTCTACAGGCGTGGCGAGACTTTGAATCTAGCTTCTTTGCTGGTGCATTGTTGTGTCCGAAAGTCCCATTTAGACAACTCCTTGATCGTACTGGTTACGAAATCGACGTTCACAAAAGAGCAGGGGTTTCCCCCTCTGTTGCGATGCGAAGAATGACGGTAGTATCGCCCTACCCTCACTGGCACTACTTTGATGCTTATGGGCCGGGGAAACTCAAGGCGGTATACCGCGGGAACGGGATTCCACTGCCTTGGGGGAATATGAGAACGGTCGCCGACCCATGTCAACATTGGGCTGTGTTCCGTCGATTATCAGAGCCTCGAGCGGGTAGCTCAGCTCAGATCTCCATTTTAAATGTGGGAGATGAGCCAAGAATCTACTGCTGTGAATCCATCAATATGACGGATCCAGCGGGTAACAATCGCGTGTTATGTGCTGGTATAGACTTAAACCCAGCGATTGATGCTCAAGGTGGTAATTCAAGAGACATCGCAGAGCAGCTTAAAGCGTCATGCGTCAGCAATGGTGGTTCGGTAGTAATACCGCGTAACATCAAGAAAGATCTCACGACAGTAGCCAAAATTCTAAATATAAATTGGATTGAACGTGGGATAGAGACAGAGGCTAGGCTTATCTGCTCCAGAGGAGGAGAATGTCCACGCCAACCAAGCTGCTATTCAAAATGTGGTGGGGATTAACGACTTTCTAGCGAGTCTAATGCAGCAAAGCAACAATATGCTCTCAAATCAAAACACGCTCTCAAATAAAAACATAGTTAATTTGTTTGCTATGTTTGATTCATGAGCTTAGTAAAAGCTAATAGAACTCAAAATTCAGGCAAAAAAAAACCAATCACAATAAAGGTGATTGGTCATATATTTTGTGTGAACAATATGGGTTCACTAACAACGTCAGTTGGCTAGGTGACCCTCGGCTTAAGAAGGGTCACCATTACTAATGCAGCATGCGTGCCAACTTTTCAACTACGTATTTACTACGCATCTGGACACGTATTAGACACAAATTACTGTTTATTTTGCAAAGTGGAATTGCAAATTGCAAAATAAAACAAAAACGCTAGTGATTATGTTGTTATTAAACAATTCTTAAGGTTTAGTTAATCCTCTCTGGACCTGCATTCTTCCATTTACCTAGCTTATCTCGAACCTACAAACCCATAGCACTGACATATTATACGTATAAAAAAACGCGAACATTGAATATCAACATTCGCGTTTCATTGGGTTCTATTAAAAACTTCTAACGTCTAATTTATAGCTTCTAACTATTAATTACAGAAGGAGGTTTTCTCAAAAACGACCTTCGCAATAATCAACTTAAACTGAGCTCGTCTCTATTTTTGAGCCGCAGGCTTAGAACGATTTCTAGATGGCTGACTACCAGACGGTTTGTTTGATGAACGTCCTGGGCCGTAACCTGACTTCTTAGGTTGACCAGCACCGTTTTTACCACCTGAGTTAGTGTTCTTCTCAGCGCTTCCACCAGCATTACCACGCTTATAGTTGCTGCCGTTGTTTCTTAAAGACTTATCATCACCTGAGACTGAAGAGTTGCTTTCAGAGGCTTTGTTGCTTGAGTTAGGATTGTTCGCATTTGGCTTACGCTTAGGAGCAGAACCTGAACCAGAGACATGACGCTTGTTTTTACCTGCTGGTTTGTGACCTCGAGCATTCTCACCAGAACGTTGACCATCAGAGTGTTCACGTGTCTTTTTCGGCTTCTTAGCCTTAATTGGACGTGCATCCAAACGAGATTCAGGCAACTTGTTTACTGGTGCAAAACCTTCAAGTTCACGACGCTCAAGCACTTGTTGAATAAGGCGTTCGATACCAAAGAGTTCACTCACTTCATCAGCACAAACCAATGAAATTGCTTTACCAACTTCACCAGCACGGCCAGTACGGCCAATACGGTGAACGTAATCTTCTGATACGTTTGGAAGGTCGAAATTCACTACTTGAGGCAACTGTGGAATATCGATACCACGAGCTGCAATATCTGTCGCGACTAATACTCGTACTTTACCCGTCTTGAAGTTCTCTAGGGCTTTAGTACGCGCGCCTTGGCTCTTGTTACCATGAATAGGAGCCGCTGAGATGCCTTGCTCGTCAAGGAAGTGTGAAAGCTTGTTCGCGCCATGTTTCGTTTTGCTAAACACGAGCACTTGTCGCCAATCATTATCTTTGATCAGCTTCGCTAGCATTGCGCTTTTTTTCTTTTTATCTACTGGGTAGATGCTTTGCTCAACAGTTGGTGCTGTTGAGTTCGCAGGGCTTACCGAGATTTCAACAGGACTGTTTACTAAACCTTTCGCCAAGCCACGAATATCATCTGAGAAAGTTGCTGAGAATAATAGGTTCTGACGTTTCTTAGGCAAGAAAGCCAAGATCTTACGGATGTCGCGAATGAAACCCATGTCTAGCATGCGGTCAGCTTCATCTAACACAAGGATCTCTAGCTGATCAAAGCGCACTGCATTTTGGTTGTATAGGTCAAGTAGACGACCCGGTGTTGCCACCAGAACATCACTACCTTTACGCAGTTTTTGCATCTGTGGATTAATTTTCACGCCACCAAACACAACCGTAGAAGTCAGAGGTAGATTGATACCGTACTTAACTACACTGCCATTCACTTGCGCAGCAAGCTCACGGGTTGGTGTTAATATCAATGCACGAACTTGATTCTGACGTACGCGAGGGCCTTTTGATAACATTTCAAGAATAGGTAACGTGAAGCCTGCAGTTTTACCTGTACCGGTTTGAGCAGCGGCCATAACATCTTTGCCCGTTAGGACAGCTGGTACGGCTTTCTCTTGGATTGGTGATGGCTTATCGTAACCTTGTGCTTCAATAGCTTTAAGAATCGGTTCAGAAAGGCCAAGGGAGGTAAAACTCATAAATTATTTTCTCAGTTGAATAACATTTAGTATGAGCAACACCCCGTGAAGGCGTATTGCTGCAGCTTTTGCTTATCAAATCATTGATACGAAGCAAAGCGCGGTATTCTGAGGCTTTTCCCCACATTCAGCAACTAAATTCTAATCATTGACCATATTCAACTTAGATAACTTGACGCTTCTGTTGATACATTTTGTCATCAGCGGCTTTCAAAAGACCATCCACATCATTGAAGCTATCGTCATAACTCACCCAACCGACACTGATTCTCAGGTAGATCGAGTGTGATTCATAGACAACCGGCATTTCGCAAATCGCACATTGCAGTTTCTTCGTAATCGATGCCACATGTTGCTCATCGACAATGCGAGGTAACAGCACTAAAAATTCGTCTCCGCCCATCCTTGCGACAATATCAGAAGTACGCAATTTACTCTTTATTCGCTTGGCGCATTCAATTAAAACTTTATCGCCCGCGACATGACCATAAGTATCATTGATCGCCTTAAAACCATCGAGATCAATGTTAACCACAGCAAAGGATTTTGTTTTCTGCTTTTTGACTGTTTTGAACGCTTGCTTGAGGCTATACATGAAATAACGGCGGTTAGGCAACATTGTCAACTCATCATGCATTGAGCGACTATCTGCAATGCGATAAAGTCGATAGATGGTAAAGAAAGCCATCGCAAGAACAAGCATAAGGGTATAACCCACTAGCCTGACAATTTGGATTCGATACCAAGGCACATCCATGAGAACATGTTCATTCCCGGATAAGGCAAGGTACCACCCACCATATGGAAAGTTTACTTGCTCAGTCGTAAAAGCATTATTGAACACATCTTGCTTGCCATAGAAAACGGCGCCTTCTTTTCCTGCGCTATTTGCTCCACGTATTGCTAATTCATATTTTTTTTCAATCTTGCCAACACCGACATCTTCAAACAACTCATCTAAGTCAATCACGGCGCTCGACACACCCCAATAATCTTGGTTGAAGGGAGGATCTCTAAAGATAGGTGTACGTGTAATCAACGCTTGACCACCTTGGAATAACTCAAATGGGCCAGCGATAAATGTATTACCGATATTACGAGCGATCTCAACCGACTCCCATTGAATTGGGTAGTCACGGTAATCAATACCGAGGATCTGCTCATTGCCTTCCATTGGATAAACGAAATTAAGTACATCGTTTTCGGCTAGGCCGATCAATCGAATATGAAAGCCATCTCGAATAATATTTTGCGCGATCTGATCCCAACCTTTTTGGTCACCATTTGGGTTGATGGTCACAAGAGTAGAGAAATTGTTGAGGACATACATGTCTGAGACGATCGTCGCTTCTATACGAGATCGAATAATAGATAGCTGTTTCTTTGCCTCTGAATAGGATTCATTTTTAAGGAAAGTTAACTGCTTGGCGTGAAAAAACTCGATAGCACTCACTACCGATAAGAAAAACAACAAAGATAACAATTTGGCAGGCCACTGCTTGCTAGAACGACTTGGCATTCACGAACCTCTAACACTTTTGTTCTGTTTACTGCCTTAACTGGCTCATTTCTGGCTTACTCTTTAAGTATGCCGCCCAGTCGTTAAAAATCCATACTTAACGTCAGGCCTCCATTCATTATTGAGCTATTCATCACTCCATAGCCAATTAATGACACTGATTACTAAATCAAAAATCCTTAATGAACCTTATAAAGCTAACATTGTGTTGACCCAAACCTTACATTAATGGATTCATCAGTGTTATTTTATACTTACCACTAATCAGCTTGGTACATTACGAACATGAAGCTAAAAACGCTAACTCTGTGCACATTATTATCAGCCTCAGCTACAGTTGCGGTTCACGCACAAGCTACTTCTGATACGCAAGCGGCTTTCGACACACAGCGAACTGTTAACATACAAGAGAATAACCAAGCAACAAGCGTACCAAGTGTTCAATCACCAGCTGATTATCTTCATTCTCAGCAACAGTCTTTCAAACAATCTGCAGACCTCATTCGTACTACCTACGAAAGCCAACTTTATACCCTGCCCGCCTTCAAAGAGGGTCACTATGGTTTGCGTATGTATCGACAAACATTAGACGATAAATATTCGGCTGCGGTATGGAGTGATATGGCACGCGTAGCAAGTAAGCTCAGCACCCTGTCGAATGATGTTCAAACCACCGAACAAATTGTACTGTACTCAGAAAAACGAGTTGCTTCCTATGTTGGCGACAACGATGAACGCAGTGTTCGACGTTACAACATCACCAAGCACATGCCAGAATACCTTTATCTTGGTGTTGATCTCCTTGGCTCTATGGCGCGTGCCAATGAATACGGGTTAGAACACAACAACGATGCCAAGCTTCGTGAAATCATTCGTCGTTATGACTTTTCTCGATACGTGACGAATGAAGACATGATAAAGGCATGGGCGGCTCAATTAGCTAATCAAGTTTACTGGTTGCGCCAACTGGGAGAACAAGATGTCGTTGATGAGTTCATCGACACCTTCCAAAAAGCGTACCCCGACGAAAAAGACAAGAAGCTTTCAAGCCAGCAATACGGCAATAAACTCTATGGTATGACACACGTCATCTTTGGCGACTCAGAGTACTATCAGCATCAAGTGAGCGAACACGATCACCAATGGATCTACGATTACTTTAGAGAAAACATCGATACGATTCTGCTGCGCGCTAAAGAAGATGTGATTGCTGAGGTTGGATTAACCTTCTTACTCGCTGGCTTAGAAGATGATCCAGTTGTAGAGAAAACCCGCCTCGCAATCCAAGCATCTATCGACAAGGACCACGGCATGATCCCTTCGATCACTGGCGATTTTGATCTTGAATACGGTGAACACCGCAACGTGTTAGCAATCATGCTACTCGATTGGCAGCAAGTGAACGAGGCTCCGACTTATGAAGGCAACCCTAAAGTGTTTACTAACATCCCTTACGGACTCGTTAAAAACCAATCGCTCAATAAGTAACAACGGTAGAGCAAATAACGTGCTTTAAATAAGCAGCGATACCTAAGTGGTCTATAGAAGCTAAAAAAGCCGCATACCTTTCGAGGCCTGCGGCTTTTTAGTGCTTACTACAACATCACTCGGCTCAGGCTCAGGCTCAGGCTCAGGGCGTAATTTTGTTCATCACTATTGTGAAGTCCCCTTCTGCGTAGCCCTCTATTAAAGAGACATCCTCACAGAGCGTTTTACAGAAACGATAGACACCTTGAGGGTGGTAACTCATCAAGGTATTGCGAGAAGGATATTGGCTTGAATTCAGAAGATTAAAAATCACGGTCTGATTCGCCAATCCAAACATACGAGTAATCATATTGGTCAGGTAGTCAGAGTCACGTGATATGTAATTCAGTGAACCACTGGCGACCACAATATCGTGGGCTGGTAGGTTCATGTTACTCATATCACCCGATAAAAATTCGCAGCGTGCTTCGGTGTAGTTTTGCTTTGCCTTCTTAAGAAAGTCTGCATGTTGATCAACTCCAGTGTACGATTGAATGCGATAGATACTATCGAGCAGTTCAAACAACTCTCCATAACCACAGCCCAAATCCAAAACACTTTTCTTCTCAAAATCGGCCGAGCGAGCGATAACTTCGAAGCGACATAATTGGCTCTCTTCGCTTGTCCAACCTAAAGACTTAGCTTTATCGCCCTGCCAACGATTAGTCTGCTTTCGATGATACCAATACACCTTAAAACGGTCGCGCCAGTGCATTACGAGAAATCCACCCACACTTCACGTCCACCAGCCAACTCTTGGTTATGGTATTGCCATTGATATTGCGCGAGCAGCTTTTCAGTTAGCTCAAGACCCAAGCCAAAGCCCAAATGATTATCTTCTATAGTGCCATCGGTATTGTGGTTAACTATAGTGACTTTAGAACCCGACTGGACGATATCCACAGTACCGCTGTCAGTGTGTTGAAAGGCATTTCGAATCAAGTTGGTCAGCACAATGCGAGTTAGCCCCAGTGGTAACTCACAGCGCGTATCGTCGCTTTCAAGGTTCACAATCACAGCCTTTCCACTCAGTAAGTAGGTTAAGTCGTGGTTAATCTGTTGCAGTAGCTCACCAAGATGAGTGCTCTCCACGGGCAGGTCTTTATCTTGCTGTCGAGTTAACCACAACAAGGTTTCAGTCAAATCTGTCATGGTGAAACCAGCGCGCTTGATTCGGTCTATCACTTCAAGCTGCTTTTCTGGGCTCTTGCCCTTTTGAATCAACTTCTCTAGCAGCTCACTATTGGTTCTTGTGACCGCAATGGGTGTGCGTAACTCGTGGCTGGCATAACCCAAAAACTTTTGCTCTCGCTCTAAACCACTTTGAACTGAGCTTAAGCTATCGCGAATGATATTAGCTAAGGTGTTCAACTCACTAAAATGAAAATCTGGGGTTGGCTCGTTGAGGTTATCTTTATCTAACGACTTAGCCCAATTTTTTAGCTGTTCAACGGGCGATGCGACCTTGCGAAGTATCAAAACTAAAATGGCAAAGAACAAAACAATCGCGGCTAACGCAGTCAACAAGATAGTGACAAAGTGAGGAAGCGCTTTGTCTTCTAAGAAATGATCCCGTGTTTGGTCAAACACAGCTGAAACATAGCGTTCTTCATCTCCCTTCATCACTTTCATCACAAAGTAACCCTCTTTTGGCGGTGCGAAGATTGACTTGCCAAGAACCTTTTTTGAGATGACGTTTAACTCAACATTACTCTGCTCAATATGAGATTGAATACCTTGTGGTAAATCGCTCCATTGCGTTGCAACCGTAAACTCTTGATTGGTCACCGACTTACCGGGCTTCACGACCTCTTGCTGAGCTTGAGCAATCATAGAGCCACGCATAGCCACATCCATACCCGAGATAAAGTAGTTTATGCTCAATGCCGATAGCACCAGAATGGTCGTCACTCCCGTGACCAGAATCGCCAGCAAAACGTAGATTCTTAAACTTGGCCTAATCTTCATCCTTCTGGTAACTCCTTAATCGCAAATCCTTTGCCAGCAATGGTATGCAGTAATTTATTCTCTTGCTCGCCATCCACTTGTTTACGCAGATTAAAGATATGTACTTTTAAGCTGTTGCTGTCCGGTTGTTCATCCCCCCACACACCTTGCATGATCGTCTCTCGCGAAACTGGGGTGGGGCTAGATCGCATCAATATTTCTAATATTTTCAAAGCTGTCGGTGAAAGCTTCAAAGGGGAGTTAGCACGACAAGCTTGATGTTGTTTAAGGTCGATGTCTAAATCACAAACGGATAAGCGGCTTACCTGACCACTGCGCCGTTTTGCCAAGACTTGTGCTCGCACAATCAGCTCTTCCATTGCAAACGGCTTCACCAAATAATCATCAGCCCCTTTGGAAAAACCGGTCAGCTTGTCGTCAAGGGTATCCCGCGCTGTGAGCATCAATACTGGCGTATCAATGCCTTGTGACCTTAAGTTTTCGCAGACTTGTAAGCCGTTCATTTTTGGTAAGTTAAGATCGAGGATCACCGCGTCATAGCGGTTTGTTTCAATGAGATTGAGTCCAGCTAATCCATTCGCCGCGTGGTCGCATTGAATATCTTCCAGATCTAGGTAATCAATAACCGCAGTAGCCAAATCGAGGTCGTCTTCAACCAAAAGCAGTTGAAGTTTATCTGTGAGTTTATTGGTGGCGGATTCTGCCATTATGACGACCTCTATTATTCCCTGTAATGGGGTAACCTTTAGTGAATATAAACAGGCTAATACCGCTTAGAGTAAGCCAGCAAGCATTAATCCAAATACCTTTAACCTAGATGCCACCAAGCTATATCATCTTAATCTTAATCTTAATCTTAATAGCATCTAGCCTAGCCTTTATTAAGCGGTTTGTTCAACGCCTTTAACTCGATGAGTCACTTTAAGTATCAGTGACTTAATTTCGCACTGAATCATTAATAACGCTGGAGTCAAAATCAACGTAATGAACGTAGCAAACAAAATACCATAGCCTAACGCAGCAGCTGCTGGAATAAGGAACTGAGCCTGTAAAGACGTTTCGCTCAACAATGGCGTCAAACCTGCGAACGTGGTGACCGATGTGAGTAACACGGCTCTTAGTCGACCAGAACACGCTTCAACAATTGCATCGTGAACCGACTTGCCCTGCTCTTTGATTAGCTCATTGAAACGAGAAACCAACAACAAGCTGTCATTCACCACCACGCCACTCAACGCAAGGATACCGTTTAACGATAGGATACTGATTGTTAAGTCATTCCACCAGTGTCCTAAAATTGCACCCACAATACCAAATGGAATTGCCGTCATGATGATCACTGGCTGAATGTAAGACTTCAATGGGATAGCAAGTAAGGTATAGATAGCAATCATCGCGAGTACAAACATGCTCATCATTGAGCTGGCCGTCTCTTCTTGCTCTTCGGTTTCACCTGCAAAATCGACCGTTAACCCTGGATATTGCGCTTCTAAATCGGGAACCAAAGTATCTTGCAGTTGATGAACCAATTCTGCAGGTGCAACGACGTCTTTGTCCAATACTGCACTGATGTAAACCGCGCGTTGGCTATCAATACGTGTGATCTCTGATACTTGGTAATCTGAATGTACTTCAGCAACCGTACTCAAAGGCACAACCGTACCATCGTTGGTTCTCACACTAGATTGCTTAATATCAGCAATGGTTTGACGATCAGATTCTGGATAGCGAACTCGAACTTTCACTTCATCCTTACCACGTTGGAATTGCTGAACAATATCGCCGCCAAACGCTTGCAGTACTTGCTGTGAAAGGCTTGCGGTATCAAAACCTAATGCACGGCCTTGTGGTGTTAATTCAAAGCGATACTGCGGCTCACCAAGGTCCAAGTTATGATCAATACCACTGACACCGTCAATCGATTGAAGTTTGGTTAAAAACTCATTGCCCGCAGCCGTGACCGATTCTTCATTCCACGCTTTCAGCTCAACTTTGAAGTTGTCGACCATTTCAATTTTAGACAAAACTTTAAGTTTCTTAACGCCTTCCATTTGACCAACGGTTTCTTGCCACAAATCTGCAAATTCGTTCGACGTATAAACACTGTCACCATCCAATTCGATTCTCACTTGGCCAGAATCATCTGCATCCGCGATAACTTGAAGGCTAAGCAGTTCTGATGGTTCACCTTGAGCGCCATATTGAGCTCTCAGTGTTTCATCAGTTTCCGTCACTGCCGCTTCAAGCACTAACAAGTTTTGCTGTGTTTGACCAAAGCTGGCATCGTTCTGCATCGACATATCAGCTGTAACGGTGTCACCCGGCATATCAGGGAAGAAAGCCACACGAACCGCACCCGTCATCGGTAGCCCAGCAACCAAGATAAGCAGCGACAAGAAAACCATTACCACGGCGTAACGCAGTTTTAGTGCCCATTCAATAGCCGGGCAATAGATACGTTTGTTAAACCAACCTAATCCGGAATCCGCGGCATGTTGAATGCGAGCCCACAATCCCTTCTTGTCACTACGCTTAGTATTTATGTGTGCCAGATGCGATGGGAGGATGAACTTTGATTCAACCAATGACAGCAACAAGCAAATAGTAACGACGGTGCCAAATTGAGCATAAATCTGCCCCATTTTACCTTCAACATTGGCCAATGCTAGAAAGGCAACGACGGTCGTTAACACACCAAATATAGTTGGTGACGCCACTTTCATGGTTCCTCTAATGGTACTGCCTATCGAGTCCCCTTCTTCTTTGCGTGTGGAATAGATACTTTCTCCTACCACCACCGCGTCATCGACCACAATTCCGAGCGCCATAATGAAACCAAAGGTCGTCATTTCATTGATGGTTAAACCCATGAAGGTATCTGTCATGAAAAACATGGTGCCAAAGAATACAAACGGTAAACCTGCAGCCACCCAGAAAGCGACACGAACATTAAGGAATACGGCTAACACGATGAACACTAACGCAATACCCGTTAGTGCATTCTTCACTAATAGACTTAAACGATCTTTGATCATGGTACTTTTGTCGTACCACGTTTCGATCTCTACATCGTTTGGCAACATGTTGTTGCTTTCCCAACGTTCGACCACTTGCTGAGCTTGCTCAACGATGCTAACAACATCGCCGTACTCATCCATTACAATCTCAATTGCCATAGCGTTTTGCTGGTTGTAACGAGATAGAACGAAAGTATCGTCAGCAAACATGTCTTCAACGTCAGCGATGTCACCCAATGTTATTTGCGTACCATCAGCCGCCGTCATAACCGGAATTGCATTGAAATCTTGCAGTTCATACGCCTGCTCAGATACCTTCAAACGAACGGTTTTTTCACCATTACGAAGGCTCGTTGAAATAGCAGCTGACGATTCCGCATTGATAGCTTCAGATACGTCAGTCAGTGTTAAGCCATATGCTTGTAGTTTATTCTCATCGACCTCGACCGAGATCATTGGATCGGCCTTAGCCTTGATTTCCAAATCACTAATCGCAGACTGGCTCAATAAGTCAGACTTCAATTGCTCAGCTAAGCTTTGTAGTGTCGCCCTGTCAGCATCACCATAGAGCTGAACCCACAACGCATGATCTTGCATTCGGGCTTTATCAATCACAGGATTGTCAGCGTCAGCAGGCAAGTTGTTAATCGCATCAACCTTGGTCTTCACGTCAGTCAACAAAGTATCGAGATTGTAGGCGCTCGTTTTTTCAATCGAAATGTGGCTACCATTCGCATCAGAGGTTGACGTTATACGCTTAATTCCAGGCACTGTTTCTAACGCATCTTCAATCTTGATTGCCAAGCCTTCTTCGGCTTGAACTGGGTCACCACTGTCGTAAGTAACAGAAACAGTCACGACATCGGGTTCAAGACTTGGGAACGCTTCTTTACGTAATGAGTTAAGCGATAACACGCCAATAATAATTACGCCGATTAACAATAGATTCGCAGCCACGGAATTATTTGCAAACCATGCGATTGCGCCCGTATGCGGCTTGTTCGACGTCTGGTTACTATTCGCTTGGTTGTTAGATTTCAGCTCATTAGACATGATTAGCCCTCAGCCTTAGCCAGCACAGTCATGCCAGTTTTGAAGCTACTCAAAGGCCGTTTTACTATTTGAATACTGTTGCCATTTGATATTGTTTGATTACTTAATTTACTTGGATCAACATAAATCAAACCGCCCTTCTCAAACTCAACATCCACATTCAATTTAGACAGTTGACCATTTGCATCAACAAACCACAGGTCGCCCTGCTGTGAAATTGCAGACGCGGGCAGTTCCCACAATTGAGTGAGTTGCTTACCCGAGATCGTTGCTTTAACGAATGTGCCCGGATAAAGATCTTTCTGTTGTTCCAAAGGATTATCGACTTTCACGATCAACGAACGTTGACGAGTATCTTGCTGCAAATGTTGCTCAACTCGTTCAACATAACCTTGCCATTGGTATTGACCATCAGAACTCGACAACGTTACGGACCACGGTTGTACTTTCAATTGCGTGTTATCGCTATTCGGTAAGCTCAACCATTGGCTTTCAGACAGGGGCACAGAAACCTCAACTTCATCGATACTGTATAAAGTAGCTATCTGGGTACCCGTTTGTGCATAGCTTCCCGGTTGAACATCACGGCTCACAACCAACGAATCAAAAGGGGCAACTAATGTTGTTTTTTCGAGGTCTTGCTGAGCCTTAACTAGTTCTAACTTGGCGTTTTCTAGAGCTGCGGTAACTTGTGCTAATTGGGGCTTACGCAATACCAAAGGCGAATCAGGCTCGCCGGACAAACCAGAGCGTTGCCATTCAGACTTAGCTTGTTCGCCTTGTCTTTGCTCTTCCAATAAATCCAGTTGAGCTTGAGCAACATTGGCCTTTGCTTGCGTCACTGCTTGTAGGTAACTGGTCGAATCGATATTAGCGATCACGTCACCTTCGCTAATCACTTGTCCAGTTTCAAACTGCGAGCTGATCGTTTCTACTCGGCCACCAACTTCCGTTGAAAACATCAATTCGTAACGCGACTTCGCTTCTCCGTAGCCCACGACCTCTGCTTGGTAGTCACCAAGAGTGGCAAGTACCACTGACACTTGTTGCTGTTGCGATGCAGACAAAATTGTCGTTTCAACAGGCGTCATTTCGAGAGACTGAGTGTCAACAGACATAGTTTCAATAGACTTAGTGTCAACAGCCATAGCCTGAGGCTCGGAAACCGTTAGTTCATTCGCCTTTTGAGGAGCAGGAGCCACTTGAGAACCGTTGTAAGCAAGGGCAGCAAAGATGCTTGAACCAGCCACTAGAGTGATGGCAATTGTGATGGTGTTCAGTTTCATGAAGATACTCCCAAGCCCAGAGCTAGGCCTAAATCAATTCGGTTTACGAGACGGTTATAAATGGTTTGTGTAAGCTGCGCTTCAAGGTCGTAGGTTTGTTGCTGAACAGTAAGTAGATCAAAAATGTCGACCAAACCCTGACGGTATTTCTCTTCATAGCTGGTGAAGCTGCGTTGTGCGCTCACCAAGGCATTCGTTAGGTGTTGCTGTTGAAGCGTTAATGACGACTCTTGACCCATCGCGTTCTCCACTTCATTTACCGCACTAAGCAATGTTTCTTGGTAAGCCCAGTAACTGGTTTCTGTGGTTAAGTCAGCAATCTCTGCTTGGGCTTTCAGCTTGCCACCTTGAAACAGTGGTGCCGATACTTGGCCAAGCGCACTCCACAAAGGCCCGGTAAGCAGCGCTTCGCTCGGAGATTCCGCCATATCGGTTAGGCTTGCAGATAAGCTGATCGACGGCAGCATCGCTTTGTATGCGGCATCGGCACGTAGTGTTTCCGCTTCAATATTAAAGAAAGCCGCTTGCAGATCCGGACGCCCTGCTAGATCTTGCGTCGGCATGTTGTCTAGCGGGTTAATGATGGTTGGAAATGAACCGAGTTCAGCTAATGAAGCTTGATCAGATTCACCACTCCACTGCCCGGTTAACAAAACCAATTCACGTCGGCTTTGTGCAAGCTGCTCGCGGTAATCAGCTAAAGTTGCCTGAGTCGATGCGCTGCTTGTTTTCGCGTTATCAAGATCTTCAAGGCTGCCTAGCCCTGCGCGATAACGCTCAAGAACAAGCTCTTCGTTGTTTTCTAGAATCACTAAGCGCTGCGTTTCGATATCGACGAGCTGCTGCTTCAAACTGATATCAAGCCAACCTCTCATCACACTCGCGACCAAAAGATCTTGAGCGCCCTGAAGGTTAGCTTGAGACGTCGCGATATCTTTTAATGCGGCGTTGTTTGTGTCTGCTAACTTCTGCCACAGATCCAATTCCCAACCGACGGTCACTTCGGTGGTGTAGGTTTCAGTCGTGCTTGAGCCGTTGGTGCCCTCGTCAGCTTTACCAGAAAAGCTCGCATCTACAGTCGGTAGGCGGTCGCCTGACGTCACACCTTGTTGCGCGTACGCTATTTTTAAGGCAGTGATACTTTGTTGAAGGCTCGGGCTGTTTTGAAGCGCACGCTCGATATAAAGATCAAGCTCTGGGGTATTCACTAAATCGGTAAGTTGCAGATTCTCAGCCTCTAGTGCTTGTTTATTAGAGGTTTGTTTATTAAAGGCTTGTTCGGCTGATGCTTGCTGTATCAACTGCGCAAGCAGTGTTTGTTGTGTCTGATTGGTATTCTGTTCAGCTAACGAAACATAATCAGCCTGACTGGTTGTGGTGCAACCGATCAAACCAATCAGAGCAAGTGAAATAAGGGAATGTTTTAAAGGAAGATTCAATTTCATCTTCTTGTCTCCTGTAAGAATGGAGACAAGATAACGAGTTTGAGGTTAAGAGAGGGTTAAGGCGAACGTTAACCCTAAAAGAAAATGCAAAAGTGTACGTTTAAACTTCTGTTTTATGCTTCTGACTTGCTAGAAAAGAGCCCACCGATCTTATAACCAATCGCATAGCAAACCACCGCGATAGTCACAAACACCAATGCCGAGAAGAAGTACGCCACCGATGCTGCGACGCCAGTGCCCCATACGATGCTGAAGACCAAACCGAGATAAGCCTCTTGTGGCCACTGGTAGACAGGAAACTGAGTACCACCAGCAATAAGATAAACCATCGCAAACAAGCCAATGAAGGTGGCAATAAGACCGATGAGAACGCGCATGTTCATGGGGAAACCTTTGATTTATTGGGCTTGGTTGCCATTATTCTTAGTCGAAAGCGGATGTGCTTAGTCGAAACCGAATATTCTTAATCGAAACCGGAGTTCTTAATCGAAGCCGAATGCTATTAATCGCAACCTAATGATATTCAAGTATATCGGATAAAAGCCACTGGCTCTATTACTCTTCAGAGTGAGCTTTTACTCGCCATAACAAGCGACAATGGTTAACGAAAGCTTGGTTATGCTTAATCAACAGGTACAAAAAAGCGAACACCCTCTTACGTTTAATCCGCAAGAAATGTGTCCGCTTTCTATTTTGTAACTTGTGTCAGTGGGCTAAATCACTGACTGCGACTTAAAGCAGGATGAAGATACCCGCTAAACAAGCACTCATTAAGTTTGCTAACGTACCTGCCGCCACCGCTTTCAAGCCTAAGTTTGCCACTTCAGCACGACGCTCTGGCGCCATAACACCAATCGAACCCAGTTGAATCGCGATAGAGCCAATGTTAGCAAAACCACACAAAGCAAAAGTCACAATCACTTGGCTGTGTTCAGATAGCAGCGCTTTATTTTCAACGAAGTCGATGAAAGCAACAAACTCGTTCATTACGATTTTCTGACCGATGTAAGAACCTGCCATTAACACTTCATCACTCGGGATACCAATTAACCATGCTAGTGGTGAGAACAGGTAACCAAAGATAGCTTGCAGGGTAATGCCAGCAAAACCGAACGTTTCACCTAGGCTTTCTAGGCCCGTGTTCACCATGGCAATCACACTCACGAATGCAATCAACATAGTACCTACCGCTACTGCGACTTTCATACCGTTCATCGCGCCGCTAGCCAATGCGTCAATCACGTTGCTTTGGTCTGCTCTATCAAGCTCGATATGCTCATAGTCGCTAGGCGTACTGCGCTCAGGAACAATGATCTTCGCCATCAACAAGCTACCCGGAGCCGCCATGAAACTTGCTGCGATCAAGTATTTAAGCTCAACACCAAGGCCAGCATAGCCACCAAGCACACTACCAGCTACCGATGCCATACCGCCTGCCATTACCGCAAACAGTTCAGAACGAGTCATAGACTTTAAAAATGGACGAATAAGAAGAGGAGACTCACCCTGAGAAAGGAAAATATTACCGGTTGCTACCAGCGATTCAGCTTTACTTGTCCCAAGCAGTTTTTGCACTGCTCCACCCAAGATTTGAATCACTTTTTGCATGACGCCTAAGTAATATAGCGCAGAGATTAAAGCACTGAAGAAGATAATGATTGGAAGTACGCGAATCGCGAAAATGAAACCTTCAGTAGCCAGATCACCGAATAGGAAAGCGATACCAGCATCCGCAAAACCAAGTAGGCTTGAAACACCATTGCTCATGCTCGTTAGCGCCAATTGTCCCCACGGGAAGTACAATACCAAGGCGGCAAAACCGATTTGAAGTAGTAATGCTCGAGACACTGTTTTCCAGTTAATCGAAGAGCGACTTTCAGATAACAGGTACGCACAAGCAATCAGTGAAAGAACACCGACAAAACCAAATAGAATATTCATAATGTGTCCTAGTAATCCTTAAAGAGTAAACATGAGCCAAACGAATGACATCAAAGGAATAGGACAAAGAACCGCAAGCAAAACGCTACGCGATGAAGGAGCTAACAACGTTAGCGAATGTAACAACGAGTTGTTCATGTAAAGATCACCTTATACAAGCAGTGGAACGTAGCTGGTCCGGTCCGTGGGGTCATTCACATATCCATGTGACGGCTTGTATTGGCTAAGCACCGGCTTAAAACCGGAAGAGAAGTATAGACAGTTAAGTGAGACTTTCATCACATTTTTAACGCAAACGATCGCGCGGTCAAGGATTAAACAAAACGCGGTGTTTATCATCATTTACGTGCTTCATAAGCTGTAAACAAGCTGTATGAGTTTGAATTTGGGTTGTTAAGCCTTTAAAGGCACGAACGTAATCATTCGGTTAATTCTGTGTGATTCTTATCCCTTTTCTGTGCTCTGCCTCATTTCACGGTACTTCAAGATTCATCTTAAGTTTAGATACGTATATACTTTGTATGATCTCACCAACTCATTATCTATAAAAACTAATAGAGCTGATTAGATATAACAGCCATCGAGACTAAGAGAGGACACACGTGAAAAAAATGGAAGCTCCGCACGACATGAACAATGGAGCTAGATTCAAAACAAATAGACATGGCTATGTGACAGTAGTTGAATATTATAATACTCATACTGTTATTGTTGCGTTTGAAAATACCGGAAATATCCGCGCTATCAGTGCGGCTAAATTACGTACAGGTCAACTTACCGATCGTTCAATAGCTCCTGAGTCAATTATGATTGGGGAAAAAGTTGAATCCGTAAAACATGGTATTCTGACTATCGCGCAAGTCGAGTCTGAAAATATTGTTGTACTGACGAACTCTAATAACGAAGAGATTCGCATGCTATTACCTGCAGTACAAAAAATGAAAGACAAAGTTGAATATGTTGATAACGAAAAAATTGAAACACCAAAACCAACCTCTCTTAGCCAATTAACAAAAAGAAGTAAGAAGACCAAAGACGTTAATAGCATGCTTAAGAAAATGCTTACCGATTACGGCAGATACGATTAATTTCTCATTTTCCTCAATAAATCCTCTCGACATTTATACCCTAACGCCTCAAATAATTAAGCACACCATTCACAATAAAATACGTTGCATATTCGAGTGAAAAGTTAAATTTGATCAAAGTCTCACTCTGTATCTTTGCTACAAATTAACGAGATCTTCATCACAATCTCATTTTGACTTTGTGATGCAGATCTTATTGAAATGCCAATATTTCCATTACTATGATTCCACACAATAAGAGAACAAAGTTTCTCAACCCTTAAAATCCAATTGAGACAAATATTATGAAAAAGATCCTTGTAGTTTGCGGTAACGGCCTTGGTACTTCACTTATGATGGAAATGGCAGTAAAAGAAGTGGCTAAAAAAATTGGCTTCGAAGCTGAAATTGATCATGAAGATCTATCATCTGCAGCATCAAGCAACGCTGATATTTGGGTAGCAGCAACAGACATTGCAAACCAACTAAAAGAAGGCGGAAAAGAAAACATCATCAGCCTTAAAAATATTTTTGACAAAGCATCAATCGAAGAACAACTAAAAACTTTCATGTAAGGTCAAAATTATGCAAAACTTTTTCGAGTTCATGCTCGGCTTATTAAAAGAGCCAGCAATCATGGTAGGTTTAATTGCTTTCATTGGCCTTGTTGCTCAGAAAGCCGATATTTCTACCATTCTAAAAGGCACCATTAAAACTGTAATGGGTTTCCTAATTTTAGGTTTTGGTGCTGGTGCTCTTGTTGGCGCTCTAAATAACTTCTCAGTTGTATTTACAGAAGCATTCGGTGTACATGGTGTTATTCCAAATAACGAAGCGATTGTTGCATTAGCACAAGAAGCATTCGGTTATGAAATGGCTCTAATCATGTTCTTTGCATTTGTTGTGAATATTTTATTGGCTCGTTTAACTCCTTTAAAATATATTTTCTTAACGGGTCACCACACCATGTTTATGTCGATGCTAGTGGCAGTTATTCTGTCTTCAGCTGGTATCGAAGGAACCGTTTTAGTGGCTATTGGTGCAATTCTTGTCGGCACACTGATGGTTGTGATGCCTGCATTGGGCCAGAAGTACACTGAAAAAGTAATGGGTACAGACCAACTTGCTATCGGTCACTTCTCTACCCTTTCTTACATCGTATCGGGCTTCATTGGTAGCAAATTCGGTGACACATCGAAAACAACAGAAGATATCCAAGTTCCAAAAAGCTTAATGTTCCTACGTGATACGCCGGTTGCTGTTGCAACAACAATGGCTATCTTCTTCATGCTTGCATCTATTATTGCTGGCGGCGAGTTTGTAGAAACGGTTTCTAGCGGTCAAAACTGGGTCGTATTCACCTTCATGCAGTCTCTTATCTTTGCTGGTGGTGTCTACATCGTACTGCAAGGTGTGAAGATGTTGATTGCTGAAATTGTACCTGCATTTAAAGGTATTTCAGACAAGCTAGTACCAGGCGCAAAACCTGCTCTAGACTGCCCAATGGTATTCCCTGTAGCACCAAACGCGGTACTTATCGGCTTCCTTTGTTCTTTCGCAGCAGGTCTACTAGCAATGGCAGTACAAGGCGCACTTGGTTGGACAATCATTGTAGCGGGCGTAGTTCCACACTTCTTTGTAGGTGGTGCAGCTGGCGTTTACGGTAATGCAACTGGCGGTCTACGTGGTGCTATCTTAGGTTCTTTCACTCAAGGCCTATGTATCTCTTTCCTACCAATGCTTCTACTTCCAGTTCTTGGTGGCCTCGGTCTTGAAGCAACAACATTTGCTGACTTTGACTTCGGTGTCGTTGGTCTGATTCTAGGATGGATTGTTTCATGAGCCTGTTCGATTTAATTGGTAACCAAGGCGTTATCATCAACTCTGAAGAGAACCTAACGGTTGATGCTGCGCTTGATGTGACCTGTTCAACACTGCTAGCAAGTAACAAAATTGAAGCAAGCTATGTTGAAGCGATTAAGCAAAAGCATAAAGACATTGGCGCGTACTATGTTCTAGCACCAAAGATTGCGATGCCTCACGCTCGCCCAGAAGACGGCGTAAACGAAGCATCTCTTCAGTTGACGGTGTTCAAAAACGGTGTCGATTTAGAATCAGAAGACAACGGTGACGTTTACCTCTCGATTACTCTGGCGGCAATGGATTCCGATAGCCATATCCATACCATTATGGCGCTTTCAGAGCTGTTCCAAAATGATGAAGACATTGATGCCATCATCGCAGCGGAAACAGAACAAGAGATCATCGAGATCTTAAAGCGATACTAGCTCAATTTTTAGGTCTTAACCTTTAGCTCTTGCTGATGTTTAGCTCCTGAAAGCCCCCATTAAAAAAGCGATAGCCGAGGCTATCGCTTTTTTTTCTGGTGCTTAGTCATTTATCTAACAACATGACTGAAAACGCATGGCGAACAAGTGCATCACACCAACGCCTCACAACCAATAAGCATTCACTAGCGTTAAAACGCAAACATTCTTTTATCAGTCGATAATTCAAAACAGTATTGTGCGTGTTTTTCAAGGCACTCAAACACTTCTCGATCCAACTTATAATTATCGACGTAGTCCCTCAAGATAGCCATCGTCTGTTCTAACGTCATACCTGCACGATAAGGGCGTGATTGAGATAATGCTTGGAACACATCTACCACTGCGACGATCCGACTCGGTTGGTCTAACTCTTCAGCCGTTTTTCCCATAGGGTAGCCAGAACCGTCTAAGCGTTCATGATGATTGGATGCCCACTGACAAATTTGTGGAGAACTAAATAATTCCTGCAATGCAAATCGAGTGTCCGTCGCGTGCCGCTTAATACAACAGTACTCTTCTTCAGTCAGTAAATCCGGCTTATGCAGAATGTTATTTGGCGTTTGCAGTTTACCTATATCGTGAACCAACCCTGCTAAATAGAGCTTTCGTTGAGTTTTATATGAATAACCCAGTTGCTTGGCTAAGTACTCAGAGAGTTGGCCTACCTTTAAGGAGTGCTTAAAAGTAAATGAACTCTTTGTATCAACAACATTGGCAATAAATTCAGCAAAGGCAACCGTCTCATCCAATGACATTTGTTGAGAAAAGAAGGGCACCGGTTCAAAGTTATCCCTCATATTTTCGATGTAGGGTATTTCCATCGAAAACCAAAAATCATCCAGATCGACCAATTCACACATATGTTGAACGAGGTTGGTTTCGAACATTTCATCCACTTGTTCAGTCAAGCATTCAATAATGCTCGCCTTGCCATCTGGAGTCAGGTTCCCATACCGATCTGAAGAAGTGATGCCGTAAAGGTAGTCGACCCGGTCTGCTAACATGACAATCGCAGCCAACTCCTTTTCTAACTCGCTGATCGGCATCGCCTTAAGCTCAACCCAAGGGGTATGGTGATAAAGCACCGGCTTAGCGAATATAGAAAGAACCGGGCACTCTTTTAGGATTTGATAACCCTTTTGACAATGGTGATAGCTCGCATCTGGAACAAACCCTGAAGTCAGGCTGAGCTGCTCATCAATTTGCGATACACCACAGTCGTGAATTAACCCCAATGAGAACGCAAGTTGCGCCTGTTCTTCTTCCCATCCGACACTCAGAGCACATCGATACGCGATGTAGCCCACCCTTTGTCCATGATTTTTGCTTTCAAAACCGACGTTATCAAGCGCCTTCGCAATACCAAATAGAGCCTTTCTAAGGTCTACGGTTACATTCTGGCAATGTTGAATCATTATTTAAGCCTAGCATTTTTATAGTTTTTATATGTTTAGGATGCCAATACTAATGCATAGCTAATGATTATATACACAACTATTGTAAGGTTTAACGAGTTTCGTGATAGAACTAACGTATCACGTAATATTCGCGCTACAAGTTGTTGCATATTGTTTATTATGCGACATTATATCCTGCTGTTAATCGTACATTTTCAAACCAACCGAGGACAAAAACACGTATGTTCGAAACTGTTATAGACGAAGAACTCTCCATCGCATTGGTCGAAGAAAGCTTTGCTACCCATTACGCTGACTATTCACAAAGCCAAAATGAATACCTTAGCCAATGGTTAGCATGGCCACCGCACTGTAAAACAGAGCAAGACTTTAGGATTTTTATCCAGCGTTCGTTACACGATTATGCTGAAGGGAAAAGCATGACATGTGCCATCGTGTATCAAGGGAAGATCGTCGGTAACTGCAGTTTCAATACCATCGACCACAATACCAGGAAGGTAACGATTGGCTATTGGGTGTCACAGACTCAACAAGGCAAAGGCATCGTCACTCGTGTGGTTAAAAAACTGATTGATATTGCTTTCAATGAGTTAGATATGGAAAAGATTGAGATATCAGCCGCCACTGAGAACATGAGTAGCCGTAAAGTTTGTGAGCGCTTACATTTCACACTGGAAGGCATCATCACTTGTAACGAGAACTTGAATGGTCGCATCATAGACCATGCTATTTATGGACTTCATCGCTCGAAGCGATAACAACACTCGCCATTTCTATGTAGAACATAAATGAAAGCCACGGCATCAACCGTGGCTTTCATTTATCTAAGCATTACCCGCTGATAGATAGGTGTTGAAGGCTAATACATCAGCGCTAGAAACTAATACATACGCGTTAGAAGCTAATACATACGCGTTAGAAGCTAATATATTAGCGTTAGAAACGAGTATATCAACGTTGGAAACTTGTATATGAACAGTATCAGCTAACATACAATCTTTACTCGCGAGTAAATGTCTGCAAATAGACCCGCTTACTGTACCTTCGAAATCACGATACTGAACTTAGCACCGCCATAGTTGCTATTGTCAACTTTGATATCCCAAGCAAGCTTTTTAGCGGCCGACATAGCAATAGCAAGGCCTAACCCCAAACCACCCGTTGTTGAGGTTCTGCTTGAATCTAGACGGGAAAACGGAAGAAACACTTCATCACGACTGTCTTCTAGAATTCCAGAACCATTATCTTCAATAACCACTAACCAATTTTCTGAATTCTCATCCAGTGTCATCCACACCTCATCACGCGTGTAATTACCCGCGTTTTTGAGAATATTATCGAAGACCAAACGTGCCATTGAGCAATCACACTTAATCTTGCAATCTTGCCCTACTTTGGATTCAAAGAGCACATTATCTAACTGAGAGTAACGAATACGATCGAGACAGTACTCATGAAGGTCAGAGGTCACTTTAACGAGCTCAAAGAATGAGTTATCCATGACATTCAACTTCGACAGCATGATAATTTCTGAAGTGAGATCGTTGATATCCTCAATGTAGGTATCAATATCATCGAAAAGCGCCTGATGATGGTCGGGGGCTCCCCTTCTTAGAATATCGGTCGCCAGCTGAATACGACTGAGCGGGGTGCGCACCTCATGTGGAATAGCTTGAGCAAAGATGTGGCTTTGTTTCACTTTGCTCTCGATCTCTTCAGCCATGAAGTTAAAGCTGCTGGCCAAATCTGACACAGGATGAATGTCGTCTAGATCAGAACGAGTACTGAGTTTCCCTCGACCAAACTGTTTTTGCTTCTCAACCAGCAACTCGATTCTTTCTTGAAAACGCCTCACAGGTAAGTAAACACTTGCGCCGATCGCGACAATAATGGCGAACAAAAGCCCAAGTAGAAAGTTTCTTTCTGAATCTTCATACCATTCAATTTCAGGAGAGAAAAAATCCCCTACCTCACTGAACGCGAAACTAAATTTAGAATTTGGAAGTTGAAACACCGCCGAGTACAGATCGTTATCACTGAGATATATGGGTACACCATTTAAAGTGGTAAATAACTCGCATCGTTGGCAGGGAGCCTCTCCCGACCAATTATCTAACAGGCGTAAATTGAAGATATAAAATTGTTGGTAGCCTGTTCTATCGAGTTCTTTATACAGTGAATTATATTGATTGTGCTGACGGGTATACTGCTCAACGAAGTAAATACCATCATTTAAGAAAGTTTCGATCTCGGTTCTTCGCATGTGCCCTTCACCTAGGTTCACAAACAAAAAGATCGTTGCCGACATACCAACCACAATCCCAAGATACAATCGAGCAAACATCGAAACAGAACGAAGTTTCGCCGTTATGAACTTACGCAACCAGCATGTACCCCTTATTGCGAACCGTACGGATCAACTGTTTGTCTTTTGCGTGAATGCGTAGTTTTCGTCTTAAACCGGAGACTCGCATATCAATAGAACGATCATTAAAAGCGTAATCAATCCCTCTAAATAGCTGACAACATTGGTCTCGAGTAACGACTTGACTGATGTTATTAACCAGAAGATTTAAGATTTCAAACTCAGCAGAAGTAAGTTTGAGGTTCTGACCATACAGAGTGGCACTTTGGGCGGTCGTATTGATCACAATATCACATTGCTTTTCAGGGGCTATTTCTTGAGCGGTGATAACAGGGGAAGCTCTACGTAACAGCGCTTCAATTCGCGCTAATAAGGCATGACCACGAATTGGCTTTGCGACGTAATCGTCGGCACCAAATTTGAATAAACTTACTTCACTCATTTCATCAGCAGAGGCCGTCAGTACCAAGATCATTCCATTATAAAACTCACGAGCTTGACGACAAATCTGTGCACCGTTCATACCAGGGAGCATTAAATCCAATAAAACTAAATCTGGTTCGATATTTCGGATTGCATCAAGAGCCAAATTCCCCTCATGAACCACGCTAACATTGTAACCTTCAGCTTCGAGATAAAGTGTGGTTAAACGAGCTATCTCTTGGTCATCTTCGACAATGAGCACTTTGGTTTTCGACATTCCTATCACCCGTATTTATTAAAAGCGAAGGCAGTATATATACTGCTCATATATCCTCAATGCTGTTATTAGAGCATTAATTTTACCGTACGCAAAACATAATGATCGCTTTTGTAAATATACATTTACAAAACATAGCGACGAGCTATCAGTTCGCCCTAGTTTACGTAAATATCGCAGTTCAGAGCGAATATCTTCTCCAGTTTTAAGTGGCTTTACGCCCCTTACATTTGCTTTATTTTCTTACTTACACTTACATTTTAGATGTTTACAAAACCCGTTCGAACCAACCATCCATACACTAATGATATGCTGGTTAATATCACTAGAAATCCTCACATTAAAAGATTAAAACGCTAACCAACAACAACCAAAACATAAAGAAAACGATTGCTTCAACTTGGAAGCAGTGCTTTAGATTGCTGAACGTAAGGTGGAGTCTGTTAAGCCATATATTCTTCAAGTAACATCCAACCCAATAATAAGTAGAACCAATATCTGGCAATCATTACTTTCCTCACTGGGCCACTTTAAAATGAAAAAATCGCTTCCATTGTTACTGACCGCTGTTGCTTTCGTCTCAACACCTTTAGTGGCTGATACCTATAAGCAAGAAATGGCCAACAAGATTCAAGAGCAAGTTAGGTCTTGGATAGACATTCAAGTCGTCCCACAAAGCAGCATTATTCAAAAGATGGCCTTTACCTGTGATTTCTATAACGCGACACCTTACATTAAATCACCAGACGGCAGCGAGAGCAGCTCTGGCTCATATCGATTTTACTCACATAACGGTGTATTAGGTTCAATGACAGAACCCTTTACCACTCAACCTCTGCCAGAGTTAACTATGTGCCTAAAAGAGGGCTTTGTGGTTACCAATCGAGATGAAGCTCAACTGTTGTTCGAAGCCATTGAAACGGTGTACCCAAACCATTCTATGTTCGACGATAACTTCCCCAAAGAAATCATAGAAAACGCAAATGGATGGCACTTCATCGATGGTGAGATGTTTGAAGACAAGAAAGGCTATGTCATTAAAACCAGTCCAAAAGGTAAAGTGACCAAGATCATCCGATCTCTAAGCCTTTAACACGTGTTTCTTGTTGAAAATAATGTTTTTCTTTAAGACGTTATTTTCATTAACACACGGTTTCTTACTGGCTATTAAACGTCAGAATCCAATTCGATAAGCGACCAACTGAATGGATAAGCTCAGTAAACGTCGTTCGACCAGAATATCAGTATGCAGAGTTCAACATGATGACCAGTTATCAACCTTTCGAACATCTCAAGTGTCCTATTTGGATATATGACATTGATAATAAGAGAATAACTTGGGCAAACAGCAGCGCCCTCCCTCTCTGGGAGTCTGAATCTTTATTTGAACTAACATCTCGCGATTTCGGCATCGAGATGTCTAAAGCGATCGAAGCGACATTGGAAGAATACCAAAGACAATTTCTACGTCATGAAAGCATCAAAACATGGTGGAATTTTACGCCCAAATACATTTCTAAGCGGGCATTGTGTTTATTTTCAGGAATCCCATTGACCGATGGCCGCACTGGAATGCTGGTTCAAGTCATTGCTGAAGAAGGTAGCCTCAAGCATGATCTGGCATGTTCTGACGGTGCGAATCTATCCCTCTTATTTGATAAGTCGGGGAAGATAGTGAGTGCTAACTCAGCATTTTATCAAAACTATGGTTGCCCGTTCACCACCCTCTCTGATTTCGTTTCAAGCGAAGAGATTGCTGCACAGTGGTTATTTTACGCACGTAAGGGAGGCGAGGTATTAGAGGAAGTCAGCTGCAAAATTGATGAAAAGACTCATCACTTTGATGTTCAAGGCAAATGGCTATTCGATAAAAGTGAATTACTGTTGAACCTTACATGCACAACAAAGCAGAAAGAGCGCCTAATAAAAGCAAAATACAACGCTGAACACGATTGTTTAACCGAACTGTATAATCGCAGGGGTATCACTAACTTATTAGAAACCAGCATCGCCTATCGTGCGCCATTTGAATTAATGTTTGTGGATCTTGATGGCTTCAAATTAGTCAATGACACCTACGGACACAGTGCAGGTGACCAACTGCTCAAACAAGTTGGTGAACGTCTTAAACAACTGGTCGACGAAACCTGCATGATCGGTCGATTTGGGGGCGATGAGTTCATCGTAATCGCTCATAACTGCCGTAACCACAATATCCCGCTACTCTGTTCTCGCATTATTGACGCACTAAACCGAAGTTTCCACATCAGTGGTATTGGCACGCTGTCTGTGGGGTGCAGTATCGGTACCGCACATTTCCCAGATAATGCCGTCGATCAAGAATCATTGTTGAAGCAAGCGGGTATGGCGATGCATATTGCCAAAGCTAACGGTCGAAACCGCTTCCAGACATTCACTCCTGACTTAGCGCAAACTCTTCATCGCAAAGTTGAAATCCGTCATCGCTTGGCCCAAGCCTTAGAAAATGATGACCTCACTTTGCATTACCAACCGATCATGAACACCAACAGCGATAAAGTGAAAGGATTTGAAGCTCTGCTCCGATGGTCCGATGAAGACTTGGGTAACATAGCTCCAGATGAGTTCATTACTTTGGCGGAAGAGACCGGGCAGATAGTACCGCTTGGAAAGTGGGTTCTCAATTCTGCACTTAAACAGCTATCGATGTGGCATCGAGAGTTTGATAACCAGTTAATGATGAGCATCAATATCTCAAGTATCCAGATGCACGCCAGCTTCGCCCAACAGCTATCAGCGATGCTCAACTTTTATAATATACAACCTCAAAGTATCGCTCTTGAGATCACAGAATCTTCAATGATCTTTAAACACGGTGAAGTTAGACAAGCATTAAGTGACATTTCTAAACTAGGGGTTGAACTTCACCTTGATGACTTTGGCACGGGGTACTCGTCACTCTCGATGCTCCATGACTTGCCCATTAGCACCGTTAAGCTCGATAAGAGCTTTGTCCACGGCTCACACAAAGGGAGTAAAGCGATTGTTCAAGCTACCCATGCAATTTGTGAAAAATTAGGGCTCAAAGTCATTGCAGAGGGAGTCGAAACAGAAACGCAGAAAGCTTTCTTAATCGAATGTGGTTATCAGTACTTACAAGGTTTTTTATTCAGCAAAGCTATTCCTTCAAACCAAGTGGAAAGCCAATTTTTGACCGAAAATCAAGGCTTAAAGCAATGATAAATAACGCTTCTTACCATTTAGATATGAGCACAGATGCTTACACAAGCTTACATTTGTGATAAAGCCACTGAAAATAAACCTAACCTGTTGTTTTAAATGAAAATAATTAAAATAACCAATAGAAATATTGTACGGCACTTATACCTACAAACTGTAATGGCATAACGTTTTCGATTACTCTATGCCAAGTCCTTAATAGTATTAACAAAAGTAGTCAACATGAGAACACAGCGCGGCTTCACTATATTGGAACTTATCATCTGCTTAGCCATTCTAGGCCTAGTTTCTGCCGCTGCGATGGTGAAGTTCTTAGGCATACAAGGAAATGCGCGCGCAAGTAAAATTCACGATGTGGCAGGTAACCTGCGTACTGGTATCGACATGATTTACGCTAAGTCAGCCATTGCGGGTGTCGAGGGTCAATGTAACTATGTTGAGAAAACAGAAGTTGAAACCTACTACGTTTGTCATGGTTATCCGATAGCCTATGTCGACTCATTGAGAAGGTTGTTAAACATCGATAGAACCGAGCTTCACGTGATAAACAAGGAAGTCGTTCCAGACAGCAACGCTGAGAGGGTAGCCGCTATCTCATTTGATACCGACAGTTACACCTATTCACCTGAAGGGGATTTCTGCCAGGTTCTTTACCAACCAGAAAAAGAACCACAAATTGTTGTTCTTGATGGAGCATGTTAATCAGTAATTAAGCAACAGATCTTAACTCAAAGACTGTGACTACCCTCCAATATAAATAGCGACATACTGACAAAACCATTATTTAATTAAAAGGTAACCAAATATATTAAATATGGGAAAAGTCCAAAACATTAAACATGGGGGAGGTTTTTCTTAAAATACTAAAAAATATACTGTTAACAATACATCCAAAAAATACTTTACGTAAAAATGGAAAAACCTTTCTCCTTCATATCACTATAAATCGGGCTAAATAGACAAACCAATCGATTTCATCAAAAAATCCAAATAAAAAATCATTCCACCACTCGCTATTAATATTTACATCAATAAATATCGACTTACCTCTCCATCAAATTATAAGATCATTTATATATTATGAATAGGTTGTCATTCTTAACAATTTGGTTTTATCTTGAAAACGTCTGATAAATCTCACATACCAATAGACCTAAAGAATAAAAACAAACCCTACATTAGCAAGCCCTAAACTTCAGTGTGAAAGCTATGAAATGTAAGGTGTGAAATGGATAAATTCTAAAACAAAGAGATAAATCCCCTTTATCCCTTGTAAATCATCGACTTTCATTTATAAATTCAAGTTTTGGATGAGCATCTCTATAACCTTTAATTGAAATCCAAATTCTGCGATTAGTATCAACATCTTGAGAGGAAATAGTGACATTTTAGTTATGTTATTTAGAAAGGACTCTTGGGTTGATTTAAAATCCCAGTCATTACATATCAATCACGTAAATATAATAACTATCGCTTAGGAGTTGAGCTATGCACTATTCTTTCAATATAAACAACAATAATGAGAGCTTGCAACTGATTTATAATGAAGAAAAGATTTATATCAAGATCGACAGTAATAAGATATCAGAGGAAAGCCTCAATAGTAAAGAGAGCTTTGTTTTTAAATACTTAATTGAAAACTCATCAATATCAAACCCGCAATCTGCTAGAGATGTAGAGGAATCTTTTAAAGCACATTTTGATGAAGAGTTCAGTTTATACGCATTGAAAAATATTATTGCCTCTATACGGAAGAAATATCGAAGTCTATGTGAGAAAGCAAAATTTAATAACAATAATGAACTTATATCTAACCTTTATAAGGTTGGCTACTTCATTGACCTCGATAAAAGCTCAACAAACCGCATCGCCCCCAAGTACAACATCAATCAATTCAAGCCTAACCACATCGAAATGTTAAAGCTGATGCTTAACACTTACCACAGAGATTTCATCAGAGCTTTGATTCTCGTGTTCACTGTTTCTTCGTTTATCTTATTCGTTGTCTACCTTTTCCAAATCCTTTATACGACGAAAATTGCAGACGAATACAGTGAAAATACTAAGCAAATAGCGGAAGAAGTCATGAGTTATGGCTGCGAAAGCGAAGGTGCCGTGCACGCGATGAGACACTCACTCAACCTTGACTCGCTTGTCATGACAACCCCACGCGGTTCATGCTACATCTCCACTACACGCTCAAAGATGGTAGACCTCGATAAAATTGACGAGTTTTACGACAGTCTCGATTTTGCTTATTCGCGCTTTTCATCCCCTGAAGAAGATATAGATCTCATCGCACGTATATCTAAACGCGCTATCGAAGCCCGCTACAGGAATTCATTGCTACCACTACTTGTAGATTCAGTTGCCATCCAAAAGAATGGTTTTCATATTCTTTACTTAGGTGAAAACAGTCAGTCGATTTATCAAACCACTTTACCTACTGGTGCAACTATCACATTTTACAGCGATGACATTGTTGTACTGTGGGTCGCACTCTCGCTTTTGTTAGCAACACTGCTTTATCACTCTTATATTGTTGGTTTCGTCGTTTATATGCTTCGTTGGAGACACATTTCTTTTGAAGAAGAGCCGATCATCAACACTGAAGACAACAGCGTTTTATATTATGAATTGTTAACTAGAGTGCGTAACGTCGGAGTCTTGAGTTTCATCGATACCATGAGACGTACCAATTTACTCACCTTCCATACTATTTTGATCATTGAAACGGTCAGAAATGCCAAGTCGCATAACAGCCACGAAATTTATGGTGTCAATGTCTGTCCAAGTTCATTAGTCGGTACCAACTTTGAAAAGGTTAAAGAACATCTAATGGCAATGGAGGCGAACGAATTTGTTGTCGAAATCACTGAATACTCGAATATCGGCTACGGATGCGAAGTCATCGATAACATCAAAGAAATCAAAAAATTAGGTATTACAATCGCATTGGATGATTTTGGTACAGGAAACAATAACATCGAAATCATTAGTGCTATTGATCCAACGTACTTGAAGCTGGATCGTTGTTTCGTCAAAGACATTGAATCGGGTGAGCACCATCAAGGTGTGTTACTCAACATCTCAGAAATTGGGCGACTATCAAACATCACGATGATTTACGAAGGTGTAGAGACCCGCAAACAACAATATATCTTGTGTCAGTTGGGCTACAACTTACATCAAGGTTACTTATACAGCAGACCTCAAAGCACAACGAACTGATCACTTTCGTCAAACTTAACTACCTGTGAGCTCAATTTAGCCAACTGAAATTACGTACTAAAGGCGACTGCTTCAGAGCTCACAGGAAATATGCCTAACCTTTCATCAAGCGACAACAGATTATCGAAATGATAACCAAACGATAAGTCGAAGTGAAATGACAGGTACTTCAACATCTTCTCCTCGTTCCAAGCCTCTACCATCAAATACTTCTAATAGGTTTACCTTCTCAAGACCAATAAAGAGCTTGCCAATTCTAACAAATAGGTTAGTGTTATACACATGTATAACACCATGCAGTTTTAATTATGACCGAATGGAAAGACGATCAACCGATCTTTAGGCAGCTTGCTACAAAGATCAGCGACCAAATTCTTCAAGGTGTTTGGTTAGAGCAACAAGCGTTACCTTCAGTGCGTGCTGTTGCCGCTGATCTCAAGATCAACCACCTTACTGTCATGAAAAGCTATCAGTTACTGGTGGATGAAGACTTGGTAGAGAAAAAGCGTGGCCAAGGCATGTATGTGGCTGAAGGGGCACTTCAAAAATTGAAAGAGTCTGCGCACCAATCATTCATCAACACCCAGATCCCAGCCATCGCTGAGACGCTACGCATCATTGATATGAGTGTCGAAGAACTCGTGAAACAGCTAGCACAACATATAAAGGACAAGTCATGAGTACTTTACTTTCAGTGAAAAACGTAACCAAAACCTATTCGAACCAAGTGGGTGTCGAGAACATCAACTTCGAGTTAAAGCCAGGGCAAGTACTTGGGCTTCTGGGCCACAATGGCGCGGGTAAATCTACACTGATCAAATCACTGCTTGGTGGCCACAACTATCAAGGTGAGATTGAAGTAAACGGCTACCACCCTATCCACCAGCACGCAGAGCTCATGCAGCATTTATCGTATATTTCAGATGTTAACGTGTTACCAGAGTGGATGACCGTTAAACAGCTGCTTAGATACACACAAGGTGTGCACCCTAGCTTCAACAAACAAAAAGCAGAGCTGACGTTAAGCAGCACCAACATTAAGCTCTCTTCTAAGATCAAACAGCTTTCTAAAGGGATGAAAGTTCAACTTCATCTCGCGATCATCATCGCGACTGACACTCAAGTGTTGATATTAGATGAGCCAACGCTGGGCTTAGATTTGCTGTACCGCGATACTTTTTATCGCCACCTATTAGAATGGTTCCACGATGGCGAACGCGCCATGATCATTGCGAGCCATGAGGTTTCAGAAATTGAACACCTATTAACGGATGTACTGATTTTGAAGCAAGGTCATTGTGTACTACAAAAGAGCATGGAAGACATCGAGCACGACTATTTCATTATCGAAGTCGCAAACAACCATTCAAGCGAGATTCAAAAACTCAACCCACTGACCTCACAATCAGGGCTAGGGACGACTAAGTGGCTATTAGAAGGTCAATACAAAGCGCAGGTTGAATCACTGGGTAACATCTATAACGTTGGTCTCGCAGATCTATTCCTTGCAACACAGACGGAGAAGGCATAATGCATCCAAGTTTTTACATGCTAGAAAAAGAACTCATCGAGCATAAAGTTAACACTCGATTGCCTTTGTTTGTCGCATTATGTGGTTTCTTACTGTTCGTTGGTCTGTTCTTTAATGGCGCAGCGCAACATGAGTTTTTCTTCGAAATGCAAGTGAACGGTGACGTGAGCGACATCCACAGAGAGTTCGCACAAGATCTCAACTCAGTGATTTACTTCGGCGCGGGCCTTATTTCACTGATCCTGTCGACGCTATATATCCCTAAAACGCTACGTAAAGAACGCCAAGAAGGCAGTTCAATGTTTTGGAGAAGTATGCCGGTATCCAACGCAATGACTCACGGCGTGAAGCTAGGCTTCGGTTTAGTGGTTATTCCGGCTATCTGTGCGTTGTTAGTACTGTTCGCAGATTTTCTATTCTGGATATTGAACGTCTCAAGTGAGCAACAACTGGCACTATTGGTTGAGCAGCAATCTCTGTTTTATGTGCTGAGTAACTGGGTCGTGTTTTTTGGAAGAATGATGTTAGTTGCACTGGTTTTATTGCCACTGGCAACTGTCACTCTAGCTATTTCGCAGCTGGTGAACTCTCCGCTGCTTGTCATTTTCATCTCAAGCTATGCGATTAAGTTCCTCTCTGTCGCCGTGTTTGGGTTCTATGGCATCAATGACTTCCTATCTCTTATCGCGTCATTACCAATGAATGTGCTCATAGCAAGCAACCCATTCAGCGCGATTGCAGAAGCGCCTATCTTATCTTTAGGTATTTACGCATTGATTGGTGTTGGTGGTTATCTACTGAGCCTTAAATTGAATAGAACGGACGATGTAAGCTTGAAGACGTTGTTCCAACGATAGAGTCATCTATCCTTATCGGATAACATCAGATACTAAATCTAAAATCAAAGCTTCTGAGAAATCGGGAGCTTTTTTTGATCACGACTTTGCGAATACAGAGATGGGTAACAAGAACAAAGGGACAAAGAGGTTTTAGTTGGGAGTAACAGAGTGAAGCAACAAGAGAATCTAAGAGGAGGTATTAATGAGCTGACATTGAATTGCATTATTATTAATGCCTGTCAGCTCTTTGGGGGATGATTTCTTTAGTCGCCGACCAGATGAAGGTCCTTGAGAGTGCTAATGAAATCGATTTGCTACGTTTTACATTTGATTAAGCTTTTCAGCTTTTTTATTTTTAAGCTTTATGATTTAAAGCTTATTTCTTTGAAGCTTCTTTCGCTGTGTCTTTCCAGTATTGGATACGAACGCGATGAAGCTGTGCTCTTCTCATTTTTTTCATAAGGGATATTTCCTTTTCTTTAACTGCTCTTCATGAGCTATTTTTATTGCCAACCATTCGAATCTAACGGTGTTTGATGTCCAGATCAATGATACAAATCACAAAATTTATAGAGTTTTGAGTACCATTTACATTAAAGTATGACCTAGTTATCAACTATGGCTCAATTTAATATCTTAAGCCGTTGTTCGAGATTTAGATTAGTTCTCTCAGATGACAAATTCATTTCAGTATCAATACAGTTCAATGATACGTATTTAATAGACCGGACCAACGCGGATTTAGTTCCAACGTCTTATTTTTTATTGCTCACATCGCCTCTAAAGTTACGCTGTAACCAGCACTGTATTCAATGCGAACAAATAATCGCCACATTAGCCTGTACGTCACAACATCAAAATGGGATTATGTTTGTAACGGATAGAGCTTTTGATAGAAAAAAGCCGTAATGAATAAAATTAAATGGACGTAATTATGAGTAAAGTAATTCTGCAAGGGCATATTCTAGTGCCAGACAAAGACCTCGAAGCCGTCACACAAGCCTTGGTTGTACACAAAGAACTGACACTGGAAGAACCTGGTTGTATCGTGTTTCGAGTCAGTCAAAGCACACTTCAACCTCATCGTTTTGAAGTGTATGAAGAATTCGTCAGTAGAGAGGCATTCGAAGCCCATCAACAGCGCGTAAAAGCTTCTGAGTGGGGTGACATCTCAAAGAACGTGACTCGTCATTATCAAATAACCGACGTTACCACCTCATAAATGTCCGAGCCATTCGCTAACAGCGTTGTCAGGTTGACCAAACAAGATCCCTTGCGAATGCAGATTTTAGGGTGTGTATGTCAACTGGGTTTGCCACAGTGCTATGTCGCCGCAGGCTTTGTGAGAAATCTCGTTTGGGATCACTTGCATGACTTTGACTCCCCGACTCCACTCAATGATATTGATGTGATCTACTTTGATCCCATTGATACCTCCTACGAATCGGGTCTTCGATACGAGGATCTGCTTAAACAACGGTTACCTGAACTAAATTGGCAAGTTCGCAATCAAGCCAGCATGCACATCAGAAATGGCGACAAACCCTACTCAAGCTCATTAGATGCGATGAGTTATTGGCCTGAAAAAGAGACAGCGGTTGCCGTACAGCAAAATCTCACAGGGGAGATCGAATGTATTTCTGCTTTTGGTTTAAAGAGCTTGTTTGATTTAAAAATCACACCGAACCCTAATCGCAGTCGCGCCGTGTTTGATCAAAGAGTCCAATCTAAAAACTGGCTAATCCATTGGCCAAAATTAAATATTGAGTAGAGCCTCACTTAACTCAATAATATCCGCAGGTAAATCGAGTTCGGCTTCTCCGGTAAATCGGTCGACTCTACAGCTAAAACCATTGACTAAAAGCCCAATCAGATCGAACATGCCCCACTTATTACTTATTACTTATTACTTATTACTTATTAGCTTAGTAAGTTAGTAACTAACCAAGTCATCAACCGCACGCGGTCACTAACTGCTGCGCTCTCTCGTCATACTGAGTAACGACCATGAACCAACAATACATGCTGCAAGCTCTTGAAGCTTCGCTCCAAGCCCTACCCGATTGTCAACCAAACCCGCCTGTGGGCTGTGTTTTGGTTAAGAACGCTAAGGTAGTGTCTGTTGGGTACACACAAAAGGTCGGGGGAAACCACGCCGAGGTCGAAGCTTTGAATCACTATGATGGAAAAATGGAAGGCGTTACCGCTTACGTAACATTAGAGCCATGTTCATTTGTAGGCAGAACACCCGCTTGCGCCAACACTCTTGTTAAAGCAGGCGTCAAACATGTTGTAGTGGCGATGCTAGATCCAGACCCTCGTAATAATGGTCGTGGTGTTGCGATACTTGAGTCGCATGGCGTGAAGGTTGATGTAGGGTTATACCAAGCACAAGTGAGTGCCTTTCTAATCCCGTATCTTGGTAAGTCTTAACTCGTCGTTTTTGGTCAGTTGGCATATTGACCTATTAACTGGGTAACGCTAATTCAGCTTCACTCGGTAAAGCGGATTGACTGTCTTATCGACAAAATACGACCAGATATGATCGTAGACCGCATGTTGGTTTGGAAACGGTGCTAACGCTTTCGCTTCATCTAAATTGCACCAACGATACTCGGTATGTTCATCATTCAGCTCTACCTCTTGATTCGGTGGGCATATCACTGCAAAAACAGGGATCAACTGAATCACATTAACGTGAGCTTCGTAAAACTGCTCAAGAAACTGCGCGTTATACAGGGCTTCCACTTCAATTTGGGTTTCTTCTTCAAACTCACGAACGATGGCTTGCCAGCCTGTTTCACCCGCCTCAATCGAGCCTGCGACGTGGCACCAAAATTCGCCTTTCACACGCTTCATTAATAGCATTTTCGTTTGTCCGTCGATCTCAGAAAGAGCGACACCAGCCACGATGGAAGTATTAAGTGGAATCATAACGTTACCTTAGTTGGAACAAGAAAGCGGCAAGGCTAACATCGTTCTTTTTCTAAATTGTCTTCTATGATTAAAAACGAGAAGCCACCCATCAATTTATGGTTATCAAGCCTTACTCGTGATTTTTGCATTGCAGACCATAGTTGTTGTATCTAGTCATTGAGCCATTTCTTATTTGAGGCGCTTTTCGATAAAGAGTAGAATCGCCGCCTTGTACTGTGTTTCAGAGCTCTTTTATCATACACAGTAGACTCACAGCCATTTATCACCACGATATAAGTAGTAAGACGACAATAATATGCACTCATCAAAACCAACGCACGCTTCAGACAATAGCCACACACCTGAGGATTGCTTCACTCGCTTTCAACAGCCGATCGAGTCATATTCGTTGCCTGAGCGTTTCACCTTCCCGTTCTATTACGAGCCGCATCCATTGTGTGAATTCGCCTCACACCAGCTTCAACAATACCTAGAGACACAAACCGATTGGCAACATGACTTCGGGTTAGAGTCTGACGCTGGCCGCGGCAAGATGTTTGGTGTGTTATTGGTGAAAAGCCCCGAAGGTGAATTGGGGTATTTCTCTGCTTTTTCAGGGAAAATAGCCGACCAAAACCTATTGCCTCACTTTGTACCGCCTGTATTTGACATGTTAAGTAGCGATAGCTTTTTCCATCAAGACACGGCCGACATGATGGCTGTGAATGCGAAATTTAAAGCGCTGCAAGTGAACGCTGAATACCTTGAGCTGTGTGAACAATTAGCACAACAGAAAGCACAGGCAGAGCAAGAAATTGAAGCTCAACGTCTATTGATTATTGAAGGCCGAAAAACACGCAAAGAACAACGTGAGCAAGGTAAAGAAAACCTTGATGAGCAGGCCTTTGAACAACTGAATAACGAGTTAAACAAGGCCAGTGTTGCCGACAAAAATCAGCAGAAATATCTTAAGCTCAACTGGGAACAAATTCTGAATGAACTGCAAACTAAAGTTGATGTGTTCACCACTCAACTGGCAGAACTCAAAGAGCAAAGAGCACACCTTTCTCATCAGCTCCAACACAAACTGTTTTCACAATACGCTTTCCAGAATGCGGAAGGAAACATTGAAGATCTTAACCAGATCTTTGAAGACACCCCCAACAAGATACCACCAGCAGGTTCTGGCGAATGTGCCGCACCAAAGCTTCTGCAATACGCGTATTTGAACGGTTACACACCATTGGCATTGGCTGAATTTTGGTGGGGGCGTTCCCCGAAATCAGAAATCCGCAAGCACAAGAAATACTATGCCTCTTGTCAGAGTAAATGTGTTCCGATTCTCGGCCATATGATGAAAGGCCTTGAGGTGGATCCAAACCCATTGTTAGAAAACCCAGCAGAAGGTAAAGACCTCGATATTCTGTTCCAAGATGAGCACATCGTCGTGGTACATAAGCCAGCAGGTTTTCTATCAGTACCGGGAAAAACAATTAAAGACTCGGCCTACACACGTGTTCAAGAAATGCACCCTAATGTAGAAGGGCCATTTGTTATCCACCGCTTAGATATGGCCACCTCTGGCATCTTGATATTCGCTCTTACACGACGCGCGAACAAAAGCTTACAGAAGCAATTCATTATTCGTGAAGTTGAGAAGCGATACGTAGCAATGATTGAAGGCGTTTTAGATCAAGATGAAGGTTATGTTTGCTTGCCAATGCGTGGTGACTTATACGATCGTCCTCGTCAGATTGTTTGCTTTGAACATGGCAAACACGCTGAAACCAAGTGGGAAGTGATTGAGCGAAACCAAGACACCACCAAGGTTTATCTGCACCCGAAAACGGGTCGTACGCACCAATTGCGTGTTCACTGTTCACATGAAGAAGGGCTTAACATGCCTATTTTGGGTGATGGACTGTATGGCAACAAAGCCGACCGACTGCACTTACATGCAGAAAGGCTTGCTCTGCACCACCCAGTGACAAAAGAGTGGATGGTGTTCCAGTTCGACGCAGAGTTCTAAACGCTCTCGCTTTCCTTAATAACGCGTTCTCACCTGCACATTTTGATAATTAGTTTCGGCAGTTCCGCGCTTTATAGAAAGGAGTCACAACCATTTGTGACTCCTACCTCTTTCGGATAGTTATCCACGCTTATTGCACTACATCAAGGTTCATTTTCTTGTGACGAGTAGCATGCTCCACTTCTTCTTTCCTTGAGGCCTTTGATATGTCATCAGCTGCTTTGAATTTGCAATCGAACACACCACCTACACCTTTAGCTACTGCACAAGCATCTGGCTTACAACCAATCATCACTAAAAAGCCAGACTTAAACTCTGCAATGCTGAGCTTGATTGAAGAAGTTAAAAACGAACTCCCTCTATATGAATCAGAGACGTTTATCTGTGGGCCAAAAGGCAACTGCTCTGGTTGTTCTAAAAAGTTGTTAGAAATGGTCGACAGCGAATTGATGTATTGGGAACACAACATTTTGATTGGCCAAGGCCCTAACTTCGAAGAACTGCGTCGCTTTGGAAAACTTTGCAGCAGCGTAAGACGTGGTCTAGAGCGCAACGGCTTAGTCGAAAAACGCCCAAAGAAAAGATAACAAGCCAAGTCGTTGGGCATTGTGGTTTCGTTGAGTATTACAATATCGTTAGCCATTACAATGTCACCAGCTATTACAAGGCCACTAGCGAATACAAGGTCACTAGTAATTAAAATGTACCGTGACTATTACAGCCTATCCCTACCACTAACTGGTTGAACTCGTTATCCATAAAAGTGATAATATTTTGTAATACAATTAAGCACAAAGACAAGCTCTTAAAGTCTGTTCACTACATTCTGTAGTGAATCCGTCCTTCATGTCTGAAGTGCTTAAAACCTTCTGTAAACCAATATCCTATCGAATAAACGCCTTTCTTGGATAACAGGGAGATACCTTGAAGAAACCACAACCAGTACTGGGTAAAACCGGCATGCTATTTTTCCTCGTCATCATCAGTGCGTTTCCTCCATTGACCATCGACCTTTATTTACCTGCACTACCACAAATGGTAGAGGTGTTTAACACTGACCAATCGATGGTCAATCTAACCCTGAGCAGCTACTTCGTTACCTATGCCTTCGGTCTGTTGTTCTGGGGGCCGCTCAGCGAAAAGTTTGGTCGTAAGCCGATCCTATTGATTGGATTAGCGAGCTATATGGTGGCAAGTGTAATATGTGCCATGACCAATAGCATCGAGCAGTTAATTGGTGCTCGTATATTCCAAGCTTTTGCGGGCAGTGCCATCACCGTTATCGCAACCGCCATCGTGAAAGACCTTTATGACGGCCGAGAACGTGAAAAGATCATGGCGACCATCATGTCACTGGTGATCATCGCGCCAATGGTCGCGCCGGTATTTGGGGCGTTCCTACTGAAAATCGCGTCTTGGAGAATGATGTTCGTCACTCTCGCTGTTTTTGGTGCGTTCGCGTCAGTATTAGCTTGCTGCTATCGAGAGACGCTCGAAACCAAGTACCAAGGTTCTATGTTCCGTTCATGGGGAAGAATGGGCGTGGTCATGAAAAACCGATCTTTCGTCAAATTGCTGGTGATCTTCTCTATCACACCAATGGCACTGATGGGTTTTCTGGCCGCCGGCTCTTATATCTACATCAATGACTTCGGATTAACCGAGCAGCAATTCAGCTACGCTTTCGCATTTAATGCGTTGTGCGCCTCATTCGGGCCAACCATTTATATGAAGTTGTCCTATCGAATGCCAGTTCAAAAAGTGATTACAGGGTGTTTTGCTCTACTGGCAATCGCAGGAATCTTCACGCTAACTGTAGGTGGATTGTCACCTTGGTTCTTCGCATTTATCGCAGCTCCCGCCACTTTAATGGCCATCATAATGAGAGTGCCCGGCACTAATTTAATGCTAAATCAGCAAGATCACGACACAGGTTCTGCCGTCGCACTGATCCAGTTCTTCAGCATGATTTGTGGCTCACTTGGCATGGTGTTGGTTTCAATACGCCCAGATTCTCTAATTGAAAACCTAGGCTTTATCCAATTATCGGTGGGAATTCTAGGCGGATTAATGTGGCTAATGGTCAGAAACAAAGAGTTCGTGACTAAGAAACTGAATTAGGCACATCCAAAATAGCTAAGTTTGTACTCAAACACGATTTAGGGCGTCCTCGATCGTGTTTGAGGTCTCGTTATACCTAGCTTTAACGCATATTAGCTCCAATGACCTCAATTGGAGCAAACCCCATGAAATGGACACACTTACTGTTCGCAATTCTACTTTCTATTTGCACTTCGGCCCTCGCTTCTAGTGTTGGATTCACCCAAATCACCTTACCCAATACCTCTAATAATCTAGAACGCCCACTCAACACCGCAATTTGGTATCCAACTTTAGACGATTCAGACACTGTTCTTATTGGGGACAATCCAGCATTTATCGGTACCAAGGTCATAAAAGGAGCCAAACTCCAACAAGGAAAATTCCCCGTAGTACTGTTGTCGCATGGCTATAGAGGAAACTGGCGCAATCAAAATTGGTTAGCGACAGAGCTTGCCCATCGCGGATACATCGTCGCTGCTGCTAATCATCCGGGAACCACGACTTATAACCAATCGCCTCAGCAGGCGGCCAAATGGTGGGAAAGGCCTCGCGATATCACACGAATCCTTAATCACCTACTAACCGAAGCTCAGTGGAAACACGCCATTAATACTGACCAAATTTCGGCAATCGGGCATTCATTGGGAGGTTGGACAGTGATGCAATTAGCGGGGGCGAAAATCGATAGAGCAGCTTTAGAGGTTGAGTGCCTAAAATACCCTAACCCGCGTACCTGTGGGCTTTCTGCAGAGTTAGGGCTGTCAAAAATTCAAGTTACAGAGCCAAACAATAAAGACCTTTCAGATCCTAGAATACAGCGCGTTGTAAGTCTTGATTTAGGGCTTGCGCGGAGTTTTTCAGTACGCAGCCTAAATGACGTCAATGTACCAACCCTAGTATTGGCCGCTGGTATTGATATTGGGGACTTACCTCAAGCCTTGGAGTCTGGCTACATTGCAGAGCACATGCCCCTTAATTTAAGACGCTATAAGGTCTATGAAAGCGCTACCCATTTCAGCTTCATTCAAAGCTGCAAACCTGGGGCAGAAGCGATGCTTGAAGAAGAAGTCCCTGGCGATGGTATTATTTGTAAAGATGGCGTAGAGACCACACGCAAAAAACTTCATCAACAGGTGTTATCTGACATCGTTAGCTTTCTAGAACAGTAAACACGCGCTCAAGCTGATGTTTTTGGCAAGCTCCGATACTCACTCGGAGTTTGCCCCGTTATTCTCGAAAACTCTCGATTGAAATTAGATTTAGTTTGAAAGCCAGAACTGAGAAAGATGTCCGTGATCGTTCTATCACTGTGCTTCAATAGAGTCTTGGCATGTTCTATTCGATAGGTGTTGATCACCTTCGAAAGGTTCTCGTGGTGGATTTGATTAACCGCATACGATACTTTCCGAGCCGGAATACCGAGCTTTCTCGCCAATCGGTTAAGAGACAGATCAGGATCTTTAAACACCTGATGATCTTTCATCAACTCATCAAACTTAGCGACGATCTGTGTGGCTTCTTCACCTTCCTTTAAGCTTATTGATGATGTCACAAGCGTACCAGCGTCTTCAGCTAAGCAAGTCAACGTTAGACGTTCATTCTGCTGTTGGTTTTGTTCCAGATCAGGAGACGTACTAGTGCTGACAACAATCACAGCCCCTACAATCGCGGGGATAAGAACTAAGTAGCTAACGGATAGAATCAAATCAGTGTGTTGCGCATTGAGCAGCAAAATATCATACGAGATAATGCCATCCACTAGAGCTGAAAACAACAGAACTACACCAGCCGCACGCTCAGCATATAACACATTCAATACATCACTCAGTCTAACGTGCTCTGGAAAGTTAAACGATGATTTCAACAACAAGCAGCCATAGCCAAAATATAGCGAGATCAGCAATATATCTATCGCCCCACCCCAAATATGTTGATAAAAAAGTGAGCCAATCAGAACAGCCACTGGACCTAACCAATGAAAATGTGCGCTGGGTTTACTTCGGTGAGCCCCCGCAAAGCAAAGCCATGCTGTTGCAGGTACGCTTGCCCCTAGAACTGGCTGTAGGAAGCGAAACAATGCGATATCCACCGTCCAACGTAACCCAACAACAGTAATCATTAACGCGCACAACATGATAAACAAAAATGATTTTTGACTTGTTTGTGGGTAACGATATCGAAGTAAAACGGCCGTGATGAATAACAGCAGAGCAGCAACGAATGGCAAAGGAATCGCGAGCATCAAAGTTCCATTTAGGTTCGAGGAAAAATAATTTAAATATCAAGTCGCAGGCAGATACGAACAAAACGACCACGCGAACCTGAACGATAGGTATTAACTATCAATCCATGGTAAATCATTCCTCGGCGAGAAATCTAGAACGAAATCTTGATGGTGTTAAGCCGATGATTTTCAAAAAGACTTTTCGAAAGCTATTTACGTCTTCATAGCCGACTAAATAGCTGATTTGATCTACCGGTTTATGAGAACTTTCCAGTAGTTCACAGGCACTTTGAATACGCACATGTTGGATGTAATTGATCGGCGTAAAGGTAGTTGCTTTAGTAAATTGACGGATAAAAGTTCTTCGGGTCATGAACGCTTCTTCAGCCAACTGATCAAGAGTTAAAGATAAGTGGTAGTTTTTCTGAATAAAGTGCTGCACCGATACAATCTTGTCATTACCGTGAGCATAATTCGGCGTAAAACTCTGATAATAGCGCTGTTCCCTCAACCCAGTATCAAGTACGAGATACTTACCTAGATTACGAGTATTGGTCGGAGTCGTGTATTTTGTCAGGATAGACAAAGCCAGATCCATCCACGACATCAAACCACCAGCTGTGATGATGTCAGCGTCATCAATCAAGATTTTGTCGATATCGACATCGATGTCCGAATAGAGAGCCGAGAACTTTTGTTGTGCTTGCCAATGGGTTGTCACGGTTCGACCTTGCAGTAGCCCCGTCTTCGCCAAAATAAACACGCCCGCACATGCCGAGCACAGTATCGACCCTCGTTGATGAGACTCAACAAGGTAATCTAACAGCCTTTCATCCGGCTCTAGGTAGTAGCGACCATCTAAGTTTGGCGGCAATAAAATGATATCGGCCTTTGAACCAAAGGTTGAACTGTCTTGTAAGGTGCCTATTGAATGGCCGGTTGAACAAGCCAAGTCATCGTGAGGCTTAATCTCAACATGAAACTGAACCTGTTCATTGGAAGGATCAAGGCTATTGGCCATCTGAAGAAACTCTTTCACCCCGAACACTGCACTCTGAAGAGAACCTGGATAGTCGATGATTTCGACCATTACTGATTTTGTCACTATTGCCATATAGTCTGTCATTTTTGACGTGCGATAAAAAATACAGAGTATTCATAATATTCCTACACCGCAATACACTAAATACAAAGGTATGGACTATGACAAACACTGCACTACTACTTATCGACTTTCAAAATGACTACTTCCCTTCATACGAGGGAGCGAAATGGCCGCTGTCTGAGACAGAAAAAGCAGCCCAAAAAGGCTCTCAATTACTAACCGCATTTAGAAAGAAACAGCTTCCTATTGTTCATGTTCGTCATGAGTTCCCAACCAATGAGGCGCCCTTCTTCCAGCCGGGCTCAAACGGTGCTCAAATCCACAACAGTGTCGCACCTCAAGAAGGTGAACTTGTGATTGTAAAACATCAAATAAACAGCTTTAGAGAAACAGAGCTGAACGAAGTACTGAAGGCAAAAGGAATTGAAAAACTGATCATTGTCGGCGCAATGAGCCACATGTGTATTGATGCTGTAACTCGCGCAGCTACCGATTTAGGCTATGAGTGCCATGTAGCGCACGACGCTTGCACAACGTTAGATATGGAATTCAACGGCATTACCGTGTCAGCAGCGCATGTCCACGCTGCATTTATGGTTGCTCTTAGCTTTGGCTATGCAAATGTCGCGTCCGCGAATGAACTTGAGAACCTGCTTTAACTAAATTCAAAACCGCCTTCATTCACAGGCGGTTTTCTTTAACCTCAAATCAAGCCTTAATTGTCTGCCCATTCAGAACAGGCACAAAAAAGGCTCCTTGCGGAGCCTTCTATCGAAATCAATGATGACTAAGCTTGATAAGTTGGTACTAAGCTTTAGCTACTTGGCGCGCTGGATGCTTGATAAACACGGCAAACACAGCCACGATCGCAAGAGCAAAACAGTAGTAAGAGTTAGCCACAATATCCAAGGGAGACAAGTTAAATACTGAACCTAATAGCAACACCTGCGCACCATAAGGCAGTACGCCTTGAATCACACAAGAGAAGATATCCAATAAGCTGGCAGAGCGACGTGGAGACACGTTATTTTCTTCAGCTAATTGGCGAGCCACGCTGCCAGATACAATAATCGCTACCGTATTGTTTGCCGTACATAGGTTCACCATTGATACCAAGCCAGCAATACCGAGCTCACTCGCACTGCCATTGGCTTGCTTAGAGTGTGAAGAACCAAACGCACGAATCAAACCGCTCACTAAGTTAGTCAGAAACGCCAGTCCACCTTGGCGACGCATTAGCTCACTCAAACCACCAATCAACATCGACAGTAAGAAGATCTCCTGCATGTTGCCAAAGCCAGCATAGATATCTTGAGCGTAATCGGTCAAACCGTAGTTCTCAACAGAACCTAGACTTACACCACCCGCCAGCAAGATACCAATTGTCAGCACAACGAACACATTCATGCCCGATACAGCAAGAATCAAAATAGTGATGTACGGCAGTACTTTCAGCCACTCGATTGGGCCTGTTTCAGGAACCTGAGTTGCAGTGCTGTTAAAAGCAAAGATAACAATCGCGATAAGAGCAGCTGGAAGTGCAATGCGGATGTTCTCTTTAAACTTATCTCTCATCTCACAGCCTTGCGAACGTGTCGCGGCAATGGTGGTATCAGAGATGATAGACAGGTTGTCACCAAACATCGCACCACTCAAAACAACACCTGCTGTCAGTGGAATGCTCATGCCTGCTGAATCTGCAATGCCTAACGCCACAGGTGCAACCGCAGCGATGGTACCCATCGAAGTGCCCATTGCTGTTGCGATGAAAGCAGAAATAAGGAAGATACCCGGCAGAATCATGCTGGTTGGAATAGCAGATAGGCCAAGGTTTACGGTCGCGTCAACGCCACCAGACGCTTTAGCCACAGCCGCAAAAGCACCCGCCAATAGGTAGATCATACACATTGCAATAATGTCTTTGTGACCGACTCCACTCAGGAATTGCTCGATAGCACGGTTCAATTTATCTTTGCTTAGTAACAGCGCCAACATCACCGCAGGCAAAGCCGCAATCGGAGCTGGAAGCTGATAGAACGCAAAGTCAACGCCTTGCAAGGACAAGTACGTACCTACGCCAATAAACAGCGAAAGGAAAACAATCAGAGGGATAAGTGCAACTGCAGAAGGTGCAATTACAGCATTAGAATTTTTCGAATTAGACATGGAACGACAACGCAATAGAACAGGGAGAAGAGAGACTAATGTCACACTTAGAACTTGTCAACGTCTAAACGTCTAAACGTCTAAGCGCCCAATTAAATGCAAAGTAATAAGAACCCTATTGAACATCACTTAATAAAAAAGGCTATTTACTAGTCAGTAAATAGCCTTTCGATAATAGATAGTGCGCCAATAGAAGCTAGCGTTTTTGTAAACTTAGCAGGTAAACGTAATTAGCGTTTCTGCTTAAACGTTACTTGGTATTCGCCAATATCTTGGTAATGGAATGTCGTTAGCTTATCGAATTCCATTTCTACGATACCGCAGTAAGAACCCGTGATGATTGCTTCACCCGCTTGGAAATCAACACCACGACGCGTCATGTAGTTAATCAGCCAGTAGATTGGGCTTGGTGGCAGTGTATTCGGGTGCTTACCGTCAAATGCTTGAACTTGCTCGCCTTGAGTTACTTCAATACTGATCTCAGCAGAGGTGAACGCTTTTTCGCGATCAATCTCAGGGCCGATGAACAAGCCTTGGTTTACTAGGCCGTCAGCAAGTCTTTCATAGAACTCGGCACCGCTGTCATCAGCAAAGCGAGATTGCATTAATTCAAGAGCCATATGGCAAGAACCAATCGCTTCATTGATTTGCTCTTCACTGTAACCTTCTGGGTTTGCAGGCAGGCTCTTTGCAAGAGTAAAAGCAATTTCAGGTTCTACACGAACAACGTTGTTGTCTGCAAACAGTTCACAAACCTCACCTTGTTGAATACTGCCCGAAAAGATAGGCGCAACAATAAACTTCTCTTCAGCAAGAGGCAGTAAACACTTCCACCCACCTACTTTATCGCTCTGAAGGTCAATCATTGATGCTTGAATTTTCAACGCATCTTCCAAGTTATTCGGACGATACTGTTCGTCCAATCTTGGTGCTTTAGTTCCCGCGACGCGGCGACTCAGCAGTTCTTCAGCTGCTTGCTCAAATACATTTGTCATATAATACCACCTTTAGTTTTATGACCAGTATAATATCGGATTTCTTGAAGCTTGAATAGACAATTAAACAACGAACCAACACCGAAAATTCAACCATCAATTTTCGCATATTCTAAACGTAACTACATAAAACTATGTTGATTTCAATAAGGAAAAAGCCAGTAAATTGATTACTGGCTTTCTAAGCGTACTACTGATGACTAGGCTTTATTGCCCTTTTAACGTCTTCTTCAGATTCTGCATGAAGTTTCTGAAATGAGGCATGAAATCAACAAACAGAGGGTGCTTTCTGTCTTGCATCATCATTGGGCCGAGTAATCGAATGCTCACCCCTAGTCGCGTTGCTGATTGCTCGTCTAAGCCGCTGTCTTGTTTGATCTTCTCAACAATCGCAAACATATTCTCTCTGTCTTCAATTTCAAACTGCATGGTTTGCAGTTCACGATCTTCTTTGATGTTCACTTCTTCGATAGTGATACGGTAGTTATTGTGTTTGCCTGTGAGTGCTGTCATGTGGATCTCCTGCAATGCTTAAAAATTATTTTGGCTAGCTCTTCATGAATCGTTCGAGCTTAGGTTTAACCGTCATCGACATCACGACCATGATCGTAAGGCCAATAGGAAGCGCAGCAATAAATCCATTAAACCATCCACTGGTAAACGCCGATGGATCCGAAAATCCAATATTATTTGCCGCTGTTACAAATGCCATGATGGACTCCATGATAAAAGCCATAATCAATCCCACGATTAGGTTGCGAGCTTTCTCGCCGTAATTGGGCAACGCCTTAGCAGTGACTTTAGTCACCAAAGTCATCATCACTATGCCGATTGGCATCATAATCACGACAGCAAGCGCTAACGATGATAGCCAATTGCCGATGAATGCCTCACCGAATCCAACATTCATGTAAGTCATAACCGCTGTTAAACTGCCGCCAATCGTCAGCATTAAACTCATCATGACCAAAGCTTTGTGCAATACAGGCGTGGCTTTTTGCTCAGGAAGAGTTGGCGTTAATGTTGCTTGAATCGTCATATCTATATTCCTGTCTTGAATTTACGAACAATTAAGTTGATAATGTCAACTATAAATAAAGTGGTTGATATTGTCAACTAGATTTCTAAGGATCGTTTATGTCTGATAACACATCGCTAGAATCCATCTTTCGTTTGGTACACTCTTTGAAACGTCAAATGAGTGAACAGATTGAGAGTTTGGACTCTGACATCGCGCCAATGAATATTCGTGTAATGAAGATCATTACCAAGAAGTCTCCATGTACTTCTATTGATATTGCACACTTCCTAAACCGCGATAAGGCGCAAGTCACTAGGCTCGTTAACGCGTTGATCAGTCAGGAACTTGTGAAGAAATCGCCTAATCCCGAAGACAAGCGCAGCCAGTTATTGGTTCTGACCGATAAGGGTCAAGAGATCATGAATAAGGTCGCGAATATTGATCGTGAAATGCTGAAGAGAATGACCAAAGGCATGGCCGACGATGAGTTAGAACAGTTTCGAAAGATCGCGAGCAAGATGGCTCACAATCTAGAAAACTGATCTAGAGAATGAGTGATTAGAAATAGATCGGCTCTTTGAAACAAAGCCGATCTTTAGAAAGATGAAAAAAACGCCACCGAATCGTACGATCGGTGGCGTTTTTTGTATGAGCTGATTTGATATAGATTAGCGGTATGGCTACCTCTAACTTAGATGACCGTTTTAATTAGATGCCAGTTCTAATTAGGTAACAGCTCTAATTCGATGCTAGTTTCCACCACGCTTGAACGGGGACTGGCTCTGCGATCACTAGGCGTTCACCCATCACAGGGCTCACCATTTTCACGTCTCGCTCTTTGCTTATCGTCAGTGCTTGCTCCATTGGGTCTTGCCAATCGTGCATAGAAAGGTCAAACGTGCTGTTGTGGATTGGCATCATCACCTTACCTTTAAGGTCAATGTGCGCTTGAACGCTTTGCTCTGGGAACATATGAATATCCGCCCAGAGTGAATTATACGCGCCCGTTTCAACCATGGTTAAATCAAACGGTCCGAAACGCTCACCAATCTCTTTAAAGCCGTTGAAGTAACCAGAGTCACCGCTAAAGAAGACTTTCTTATCTGAAGCGTTAATGACCCAACTCCCCCACAGTGTTTGGTCACGATCAAGTAAGCCACGCCCAGAAAAATGTTGTGTCGGCGTCAAAGTGAACTCGATATCAGCAACGGTTGCCGACTCCCACCAGTTCAACTCAATTATCTTTGCTTTATCCACGCCCCACTTTTCTAGTAGAGCACCGACTCTGAGTGGCACCAAAAATGTCCCTACTTTGTCTGCTAATACCTTTACGGCACCTTTGTCTAAATGGTCGTAGTGATCGTGGCTGATCACTACCACATCAATATCAGGCAGTTCTTGTAATGAGATTGGTGTTGGATGGAAGCGCTTTGGCCCCATCCATTGCACTGGCGATGCGCGATCACTGAACACAGGATCAGTCATCACTAGCTTGCCATCCAGCTTCATCATCACGCTAGAGTGACCCAAGCGGTAAGCAACATCGTCTTGTTCTTCGATCAGTTGCTCGGCTGTCATCGGTTTCAGAGGCAATGCAGCTCGTGGCACCGGCTCATTCCTTTCCACAGTCACGTAAGCTTTCAAGATTGAAAAAATATCAGACATACCCGATTTGTATTCCAACTCACTGTTAATAAACTTCTTCGGAAGCTTATCTAGATTGTCGTTTGATTGTGAACCTGTGCTTACGATAGCGACCACGGCAAGTACTCCTAAAATCGGTAATAGATATTTTTTCATTGGTATCTCTTTAATCATTGGGTCTATCCCAACGCAAAAACTACACTGATTAGTTTACATAGCAAAACGAAAAAGTAAACCGGTTAGTGTAATTTATATTTTGGCTATATGTGGACCTGCCGAGATCGGCTAGAAAAGAATAGTGAATCTATTTAGTTAGAAATATTAATCCGCAGACCATACATTCTTGAAATCTGGCCAACCCCAGTTCGTGATGGCTACATTCTTCAGAATACCTTGGAAACGCACGGTTTGTAGGTGATGGAACATAGGCACTAACCAATAATCCGAGATCAGCGTCGATGCAACGGGCTCCAACTCTGCCAAGTAATTCGGCAGTTCAACCGATGCCTTATGATGATCTAAGCGCTGCTTCAGCCAATCGCTGTTCATCTCTCCTAGTGCAGAGTGCAAAACAGGATCATTCATCAACCACGAGAACAGTGAAGAAGGTGCATTGTCATCGAGATTGAGGTTACACAACACCAAGTCTTCTTTAAGGTCACCACTCTGAGATAGCTGAGCCAGTTCTCGAAAACTGTAGGTATTTACCTCAACTTCGACACCATATCGTTTCAATATGTCAGATACACAAATAGCACATCTATATAGGGCGTAGTAATTGTAAACGGCTATGGTCATCTTTTTAGGTAGTTGAACTTCTTTCGACGGCGTTCGATACAATTTTTGCCAGCTTGGCAATATATTCTGAGCTAAAGACACGCTGAACAACCCTTGATTTTGTTCCAATTGAGACAAAATAGCTTGCGGACTGGCGAGCCCGGAGAGGTATTTACGCTGCTCATCGCTCAACGAGTTTGCCGTTGAGTTCTGATTGAACAGGATAAACAAACAGCCATCTTCGATCCGGCTACGAAGGCCATCAGTCTCTGCAGACACCAGCTCCGCATCGCTTTTTCCGAGTTGATGAAAACAAGACGAGTCTTCATAAGGTGACACTTGCATTTGGCTGTCATCAAAACGAGCACTGCCCGACATTGATTCTTCAAATTGCCAAATGGTGACCTCATCCGTTAAAGAACGACAGCCATAATAATGTTCAAATGCCGCGAGTTTGATACGTTCATTATTGGTCTCAACCACTTTGAAGGGCCCTGTTCCAATAACAGCATGAGATACCGAATTTAATGGCGATGGCTCACGGGTCACTTGGGCAGCAGGTTGAATTGAATACTTAACGCCAGCAAGCAAGCCAGCAAAACCAGTATCGGCCTTGGTCAGTTGGAAGCTGATCCTTAACGGCTGCTCACTGTAAACCGAAGCAACATGAGCTAGCTCTGTCTGATAGAAAGGTAGCGGTTGTAAAGCGGTAAACAACGATACTAGCTGTTTGGCGTCGACGGGTTGACCATCGTGAAAAGTGAGACCGGGGCGCAAATAGAAAGTCCAAACCAACTTCTCAGAATCATATTCCCAATGATGTGCAAGTTCAGGCTTCAACTTCCCCTTGCCATTACAAGTGACTAGGCAACTGAACACTTGCCTGATCAAAAACCGTTCACTACTGCGGTGAATATGATGCGGGAACAAGTCCTCAAACTTACGTTTGTAAGTTAATTGAACGTGCAGTAACCCTTCTCGAATCGTCGCACCGGAAGTTTCTTGGAGAAGAGCGCCAAATACAGCCCGGTCATCTTCCAAAATAGAAAGTGCTTTTTCGTATTTGCCCTGCTCTATCAATTTACTGGCAACATGTTGAGTCATTTCTTGATTACTAAAACGTAATGTCAGGTTAGAACGTTGATTCCGTCCCACTTTAGGCTCCCACACTACCCACTCAGCCTGATGCATCTTGCCTAACAAGGTTCGCGCATGGCGCAAACTAGTAAACAGCTTGTCTGCAACCTCAGTCAAGGTAACCGAGTGTGAGATGTTAGGCTCGAACGAATCCAGCCTTGTGTAGTAACGCATCATGTTTAGATCAGACAAATAATGAACCTTTTAGAAATAACCTTTCCTCATAAAGCCAATTATAAAACACATTTGTCTTAAAGTGACGATAAAAGACAAAAATAGGAACGCTTTAATAAAAACCCATCTGTTTATTACTTCCTATTAAACAACCATAATTAGTAGGTCAGCAAGGAACTCAAAGTTCCTACCAAAGCCTAATACAAGAGAAGTAATCATCATGAGAAAATACTATCTTAATAAGCTAAAAAGCACCTGTAGCAAGCTCGAAAGAGAAGCACTACGAACACTTATAGAGCTATGTAACTGGCGTTATTAGTACACTTTTTAGCACCGAGTTAACGCGAGTTGAGTGCAACCTAATAGGCTCCTACCCCCAATATGAGTTAGGTCTCAACTCGCTTTTCCATTCCAAACACCCTCTCAACCCTGCTGTACCAATAGCTCACACACTTGATAAATTTCCGTTATCGACTCGACAAATTTAATTCGTTTTCTTAGTTAAACGAAAAGCCTTAAGGTTCGCCCCGAAGCAAGCAAAGAGCCTCAGAAAAACTGAAAGCTCAGCTAACAACTCATTTATTTGCAGTTACCAATCAGGTATTAACTAAGGAAACGCCATGCGTATCGCAATTCTTTCTCGCAACGAAAATCTATACTCTACTTCTCGCTTAAAAGCAGCAGGTGAAGCTCGTGGTCACCATGTCGATGTTATCGACACGCTGCACTGTGATATAGATATCGCGAGTAACAATCCGAAGATTCGCTACATGGGTGAAGAGCTACCTCAATACGATGCTGTAATCCCACGTATTGGCGCTTCCATTACCTTTTACGGCACTGCGGTTGTTCGCCAATTCGAAATGATGGGCACTTTTTGTATCAATGAGTCAGTGGCTATTAGTCGTTCTCGCGACAAACTGCGCTCACTGCAATTGTTGTCTCGTAAAGGTATTGGCTTACCAAAAACAGGTTTCGCTAGCCGCCCAGACAAAATTCAAGACTTGATCAAAAACGTAGGTGGCGCGCCACTGGTCATCAAGCTTCTTGAAGGTACTCAAGGTATCGGCGTTGTTCTAGCAGAAACAAACAAAGCAGCTGAAAGCGTTATCGAAGCATTCATGGGCTTAAAAGCGAACATCTTGGTTCAAGAGTTCATTGAAGAAGCAAATGGCGCCGACATTCGCTGTTTTGTTGTTGGCAATAAAGTGATTGCCGCAATGAAACGCCAAGCTGGTGAGGGTGAATTTCGCTCTAACTTGCACCGTGGAGGCACAGCTCAACTGGTTAAACTAACCAAAGAAGAGCGCGCTACAGCAATCAATGCTGCGAAAATCATGGGTTTAAACCTATGTGGCGTTGATATTCTACAATCTAAGAATGGCCCAGTTGTAATGGAAGTTAACTCTTCTCCTGGCTTAGAAGGTATTGAGAAAGCGACAGGCAAAGATGTAGCAAACATGATTTTCGAATGTATCGAAAAAAATGCAAAACCAAACGCTAACCGTACTCGTGGAAAAGGCTAATTAACAGCCATTTACTCATGATTGGAAATGACATGAACAATAAAATGATCATAGGGAATACTGAAGCACTTTGCTTACCAGAGTTAGGGATAACTGGACTACATACACGTGTTGATACGGGGGCTAAAACGTCTTCTCTACACGTAGACAACCTTTTGTGTTTTAAAGAAGATGGCGAGCGTTTCGTAGAATTCGATTTGCACCCAGATGTTTATCACCTAGAAGAGACGATTCGTTGCACGGCTAAATTGAAAGCGAGCAAGAATATCAAGTCTTCCAACGGTGAAGTAGAAACTCGCTGTGTGATTGAAACATTATTGCGTATTGGCGGTAAGCAATGGCTTATCGACCTCACACTCAGTAACCGTCAAGATATGACTTATATGATGTTGCTTGGTCGTCAGGGTATGAGTGACAAAGTGATTGTTGATCCAGCGGGTGAGTTTCTACTTACTCACTAACTTAGCCGCTCCACGGCTTTAGTGGTTCAACAACGCAAACATAAAGGCCAGTCTTAAAGACTGGCCTTTATCATTTGTGCCGACTGTTTTTATCTTTATAACCAGACCGCCAAACCGATTTAATCAAGCCCTTAAGTTTGATTTTAGTCACACGCCAATGAGTAACAGGTCTTCTTGGAGCACTCATCAGTAAGTGTTCAAAGGCTTTTTCATTGAAATCCACTTGCCCACCATGTGCCACCAGCAAGGTATCGACCTGTAGGTCATAAATACGAGATACTGATTTTCGATATTTATTAGGATGAAAAATGGGGAAAGGTGGAATCAACTTCTTTTTAACGTCCACCATCAGGTCAGCCACATACGCGACACTGTGCGATGGGCAATAGACGGAAAGGTCTCTGTCGGTATGGCCTGGCGTTTCCAGAACTAACCAGTCGTCAAACCCCGGAATGCTATCTCCATCCGACAGCTTGTAATCCGGCTTCAACTTTCTTGAATACCACAGATTCGCTTTAGGTTTTCCCAATCGATTTGCCATCCATCGAGCCAACGCAAGGTCCGCAAGGTGCATCAATACCCCATCAACACCGTGATACCAATCCCTATCTCGATTCGCTGCGACCAAATTACAATGAGTCAATTGTCTGAGCTTGTGCGCTGCCCCTGCATGGTCAGGGTGCATGTGCGTGACCACCACTGTATGTAAATCATTAAATTGGCGATTGAGCTGGTCTTCAATGAAAGATCTGAGATGAGGGATATCTGCCCGACAAGCGCCATCTAGCAAGAGCAACTTGTCTGGGTACTCTACGAGATATATGTCTTGGATATAGCCTTTAATGGTATGAAGTTGCAAACGGTATTCCTATTTTTTATCCCTGCCTACTGGATAGAACTAACAATCCAGTAACAAGTGGTCTAACCAGAATATAGCAAAGATAAATAAAATATGATTTTTTGAACGCAGAATTACGGATACAGATAACAAAAGACGAGCCTACTTCTTGAATAAAAAAAACCTTAAATGACAGGAGAATTTGCAATCATGCTGATTTTAAAGCATTAAATTCACAACACTCTTGAAAACACTATGCATCTTAAAGAAGAAATTTAAGTCTATTATCAAAATAATTTTGAAAGTGTAACAAATGCAGCACTGTTGATGATTATTAACCCATTGGTAACATTTGCGTCAATTATCAAGGGGAACACAATGAAAAAAACAATAATCAACACAATTCTTGCGAGCACTCTTTTATCCACTTATGCGCAAGCTGCGACAGAACTCATGCCAACACTAAAACAAGCAACGGTTGTTGCGACCATGACTGAACGTCCGGGAAACCCTTCAATTACACCGGATGGACGTTTATTACTGAGCGTTCATCCACTCGACCACCCTTCGACCAAAGTAATCGAATTAAGCGTGGCAGGAAATCAGACCCCATACCCAACGATGAAGTATGCACAAGGTAATGACTCTCTATTTAAAGCCGTCATTGCTATTCGTACCGATGACAACGGAGTCGCATGGATTCTCGATCTAGCAACTCATACCGTAACGGGCTGGGATACTCGCAATGAAACGTTGGTAAAAACGATTGAAATACCGGATTCAGTTTTAAAACCGACAAGCTTCCTACAAGACTTTGCTTTAGACCAAAAAAGACAACGTATTATCATTGCTGATATGACCCAGAACGATCTAAAAAGTGAAGCCATTCCAGCCTTTGTAACCGTTGACCTCAATACTGGGGAAGCTGTACGAGTAGCAGAAAATCACCCGTCTATGAGAGCTGACAGTAAAACCGGTTTTGCGTTAAACCCAATCACGATTGATCCATCTTATGAATGGGTTTATTTCGGCGCTGTCAACGGCCATACAATTTACCGTGTTAAAGCGAGTGAGTTTGATAATAATGGTAAAACAGTCGCAACCAATATTAAAAAATACGCTGATAAACCTTATTCAGATGGCATTACTGTAGACAGTGATCAGAACGTTTATATTACTGATATAGAGAGTAATGCAATTGGTGTATCTACACCAAAAGGGTACCGAATTATTGCCACACTATCAGACAACCAAACTTGGCCTGATGGCATGTCATTTGGCCCTGACGGTTATATTTACGTAACGGTCAATCAACTTGATCGAACGGCTGCATTAAACAACGGTAAAGATACTGGTACTCGACCATTCGAAGTCGTCCGAATCAAAGCACTAGCTAAAGGAACAACCGGACGATAATCCAACAGAAGTGAGCCTTTAAATTGGCTCACTTTTCTTTTCGGTTGATCCTCTCTCTTATCTTCACCAGCAAACTATCAACATTAGTCGTGACGACAAAATACGTGATTTGTTAGCACGAGTTATTCGGACTATATATGCGCCTCTATTTTATTGTCTGAGTGCTATACATGAACCAATTAATCGATGCTCTTTCTACCCAAGGTTATTTCGTTTGGGATGACTTCTTAACTCAAGAAGAAGTGGTGGCATTGAGGGATTGCATTCCAGAGAACTGGAAAAAGGCTAGGATCGGCCGTAATGATGAAGTAGCAAGAGAAACAACGATTCGTAGTGACAAAATTCAGTGGGTGCGCCGCGATATGGGCGAACCCGCATCTTTGTTCCTAGACAAAATGGAACAAATCCGTTTAGAAGCAAACCAAGCGTTCTTTCTGGGTCTGTTCGAGTACGAAGCGCACTTTGCGAAATACGAAAAAGGCGACTTCTACCAGAAGCATTTAGATTGCTTCAAAGGCAATGAAAACCGCCGTCTAACTACCGTGTTCTACATGAATGACGAATGGTCAGAGGAAGACGCAGGAGAGCTCGTGGTTTACGATCTAAAAGACAATCACATTGCGACCATTCCACCAAAGGGTGGTCGACTGTTGGTATTCTTGTCTGAACAGTTCCCACACGAGGTTCTGCCAACCAACACAGAGCGATTCAGTATAGCTGGTTGGTTCCGAATTAACGGCGTGAAAGACAACCAATTGGACATCGCACACTAAGCTAAGCCAACCCAATCTCTATCTTATCCAGAGCCTATTTCATCGAAAGCCTCTCCATCGAGAGGCTTTTTCGTAGATAAGAATCACAATAAGTGACAAGTCTAATCAACCGCTTTCATTAGCAGAGTCACAACACGGCTATTTGGCTTCACGATTGCTCTGGCGTAATAGAGAAAACTGATATTTAATAAATATTTACGATGCGTCTTAAAGAAGGATTAATTATGTCGTCTATCATCGTAGGTCATCGTGGTGTGGCAGGTACTCACCCAGAAAATACCAAAGCAAGCATTGAACAGGCCGTTAAACTCGGTTTGAAATGGGTCGAAGTGGATATTCAAGTCACTCTCGACGACCAACTTGTCGTTTGTCACGATCACACACTAGAACGTTGTAGTGATGGTAAAGGCCGTGTTGATGAACACACCTTGGCAGAGCTGCGTCTGTTAGATTTTGGTAGCTGGAAATCGGAACAGTTTGCAGGTGAAAAAATACTGACTCTAACAGAACTGCTGAGCTTGGTTGAAGCGCATGATCTTAGTGTTAACCTGGAAATTAAGGTCGATAGTAAGCACCAAGCACCTCATGTGGTCGATCTTCTGCACACAGAATTGATCCGCTCAACGCTGGATACCGATAGGATCTTACTGTCTAGCTTCAGTCACCAAGTCGTTGCTGAAATGGCTCACCACTTATCGAGATACCGAGTTGGCGTGATCACAGAACAATTGACTCAAGCCGACCTGATGCTTATCGATAAGGTCAAAGCGTTCAGCTGCCACATGAACTATGAACATGTGAACCAGAGCGATCTCGATACGCTCAACCAAGCAAACATTCAAGCATGGTGCTACACCGTCAATGATCCGTCTCACTTCAGACTTTTATCAAAAGTAGACGCTGTATTTACTGATTTTCCGAATCAATTCAACTTTATAAATTGACCTCGTAAATACCGCAAAAGCACGCCTCAAGAGACATCAAAATTAACCCCAATAAACCTGAAAATTAGGTAGCAAACACAAGTGAGTAGGAGTACATTCCGCTACTCACTTGGTTTCATTAGCTCGCTCTATACAGACAGCTTCATTGGTTACTTAATTTATGGATCTCATTTTTAGTCCAACCTTCCCAATTTTGGGTGCAATCTTCATTTTCGCCGCTATTGTTCGTGGCTTTTCAGGTTTCGGTTTCACCTTAGTGGCATTGCCATTAAGCGCGTTGTTCGTCCCTGTTATCGAACTGGTCCCTGTTTTCATGTTGATCGACCTTCTCGGCAATATTCAATTGCTGCCAAAGGTTCGAAAGCAGGTTAATTGGCGCTGGGTTTCAAAGGTGTTTATCCCTTGTTTAGCCTTCACTCCAGTCGGCTTACTCTTGCTCAAATCGGTTAGCCAAGACACGATCATCTTGATCATCAGCGCTTTTATCTTTGCGTCTGCACTTATGATCTACAAAGGCTTTCAGTATCAAAGCGAACCTAGGTTTGCGCCCTATATTCTCGGCAGCCTTGCTGGGGTAATGAACGGCGCGGCTTCAATGTCTGGGCCTCCGGTTGGAACGCATGCACTAGCAAGCCCAGTAGAGCCTCACATTGCCAGAGCTGGCCTTATCGCGTTCTTTGTATTAGCAGATTCGAGTGCGTTTGTTTCAGCATCGATAGCGGGCTTAGTCGACCGTGATGTGGTCTGGATTACGATTGTACTTTTGCCAAGCAGCATGTTTGGTGGCTATGTCGGATCTAAATTGTTCGAAAGGTTTGGCGGAGAGAAATTCAAGCCTGTCACTATTGCATTGCTTTTGGTGATTGCCATATTCAGTGCAGGGCGAGTGTTAATCTAAGCTCGGTAAGTGAAACTTAAGTTAGATTAGTAAAAGTCTAAATTGGACGAGTAAAAACAATCTGGGTGCTACCATTCAATATGGATAGGAGTACCCATTTTAACTAACTCGATAAACTGATCCATATCTTGGTTGGTCAGTGCAATACAACCATCCGTCCAATCAAAGCTTTGGATAAAACTAGGTGAACGCAATTCACCATTTTTAATACCATGAACTTTAATATTCCCACCTGGGTCGACATCGTGTTTCTTTGCCCATTGTCTATCGGTTGAACGTGGGTAATTAATGTGTACTGAGCGATAGAATTCAGAATCTTCCATAATGTAATCAAGTTGATATTGACCTTCTGGCGTGCGGTTATCCCCTTCAAAACGTTTGTGTCCTTTGGGCTTCTTGCCTAGCGCGATGCGAAATTCCTGAATGACCTCATCCCCTTTAAGCAGATACATCCTACGTTTAGATTTATCGACCTTAACCAAAGTTACCATTTGTAACTGTGGATCTATTGCAGAGTCGATATCTGGAGTCGTATAAATTCGGCGGGATGTTCCTTGAGATTGCAGGGCGATTTGTTCGTTAACTTTACCTTCAATAGCATCATTTTCAAGAAAACCATCAGCAAAAGAATTCGAGGTTACTGGGGATGTTGGAACACGCTCAGATTGAGAAGGGGCAGACTCAAACACAATCGTTTCGATGGCCGTTGCATCAGAAACAATCTTTTCAACAATTAACTGTTGCCCAATGACAGACTCATCCAAGGCTGGAGGCGCCGCGGCATATAAAACCTGCGTCGACAAAACTAAGTAAGTAAATAGAGATAAAAACAACCGCACGCCTAAATCTCCTCTAAGCTCATAGACATGGTTCGCGATTGAGTTTCCATTCCTAACGACTCATAGAAACTCTGAGCTTGCTGGTTAAACTCCATCACTTCCAAACGAAGCTCTATCGCACCTCTAGCCTGTGACCACTGGTTGAATGACTTCATCAACGCCTTACCGACACCTTGACTCTGAGCTTCATCGCTAACCACAATCGTATTCACCCGCGCGACCTTATGCGATTGAATAAAGCTCACCCCTTTGTTCTGCGTCACTTTGCCGGCAAGAAAACCAACAACGTGTTCGTTTTTAACCGCAACAAAGAAGGAGCCCTGCGGGTCTATCATCAGCCCTAACCAATACTCTTCACTGTCTCCAAAGCTTCGTGACGGTGGTGCAAACACCATAGGTGCGCCAAGATGATGTTGGCGGTTTATCTGCTCAGAAAGCGCTAAAATAGAGCGAATATCAGTTACCTTGGCTGTCCGAACTTGCATATCATTACCTTGTTTGAATTCCATAATACCTTAGCAAAAATGCCTTCATTATGCACCGTCGTAGCCGATTCCGAGTACGCTAAATTACACCCTATTGCTAATATAAGGCAGCCTTTGGATAACAATTGTTCCTCAATTCTCGAGCACATTCGATGACGTGAGTGCTACTATCTCTGCAGAATCAATACACTAACGACTGGATACCTATATGATTAAGTTTGCTGTAATTGGAACCAATTGGATTACACAAAAGTTTGTTCAAGCTGCCCATGAAACTCAATCGATGCAACTTGCTGCGGTTTATTCACGAAACTTAGACAGCGCGGCACAGTTCGCCCAAGAATTTGACGTTGAAACGACTTATGACTCACTCGACGCATTAGCCAGTGACAGCACAATAACAGCGGTTTACATCGCGTCTCCAAACTCAATGCACTGTGAGCAATCGATTTTAATGATGAAGCACGGCAAGCATGTCATTTGTGAAAAGCCTGTCGCGTCGAATATTGATGAAGCGACTCGAATGTTTGAAGTCGCGGAGCAAAACGGCGTCGTGCTGTTTGAGGCATATAAATCTCAGTTCCTACCGAACTTTAAACAGATCCAACTCGGATTAGAAAAAATCGGCAAGGTGCATAAAGCGCACATCAACTACTGCCAATATTCATCTCGTTATCAGAAATACCTTAACGGTGAAAACCCAAACACCTTCAACCCAACTTTCTCTAACGGCTCATTGGTCGATATTGGCTTCTATTGCGTCGCAGCAACGGTTGCTCTGTTTGGTAACCCCGAAAACGCACAAGCTTCAGCCAAGCTGTTGGAGTCAGGTGTTGATGCTCATGGCTGCGCGATCTTCCAGTACCCTGAATTTGACGTGACGCTTGCTCACTCCAAAGTCAGCGACTCTTACGCGCCAAGTGAGATCCAAGGCGAACTCGGAGCGATCATCATCGATCATATTGCCGAGTGCACAGACGTAAAAATCCGCTACCGAGACGGCAGTGTTGAAAACCTCACTCAACACCAAAGTGAGAATTCGATGGGCTACGAAGCGCAAGCTTTTGCCGATTGCATTCGTGGCGATCAAGTAACCAAGGCTCAAACAACAAAGCGTACTTTAACCGTTTCCAAGTTAATTACAGAGATGCGCCAGCAAGTTGGTGTCGTTTATCCTGCGGATAAATAGACTCCTTTGGTAAGTTAACAAGCTGATTTTTAAGACATCGCAATTTACTCACAACCAAATTTAATCCTTACGACAAATAACCGGATTAGTTGATTCGAAAGTCATCTGTTTAAATCCGCTTTCGATATCTGTCGTACTTATTTAATTTATTGAAGGTGTGTAAAGTGTTTTCAGTTGACGATCGCGTTGTAGCAACAAAAGGTGTTGATCTTGGTGAAATGGTAGTGACTGGCCTAAGTGCTGGTGGTGGCTACGTTCACGTTACAACGGTAGAAGGCGCAATGACGCTTACTTACCCAGCGCAAGACCTTAAAAAAGCATAGTTTAACCACTCTGCTCTTTTAGTTGTCACTCTGCTAAAGGTAACAAAATTAAGGCTTTGGTTAGCTTCACTCTTCTGCATTAGAGTGAGCAGCCAAAGCCTTTTTTGTGCCTGTAATTCCCCCTTGCCGGCTATGTTCATTTACCATCGGGTTAGACGCTTGTAACGATGGTCGCCCTAACTAATCAATGACTATTTAAGCCAAGCTCTTATTGTCGGCTCGGACTTCTGCTACATTAGCATCATCTTATACTTATAATGACCATGAACTGAGGGAAGCTATGAAGCTTTACATTTACGACCACTGCCCTTTCTGTGCAAGAGTTGCCTACATCGCTCAATCTCTAGGCTTGAATATCGATCTTATTTCTGTGGATTATGATGATGCCCAAACCCTTATCGATTTGATCGGTAAAAAGATGGTGCCAGTCTTACAGAAAGACGACGGCTCTATCATGGCGGAAAGCTTAGATATCATCGCTTATTTCATGGACTTGAAATCAAGTGATGAACAACGTGTACCATCTGAACAAGTCACTCTGTTCCAAAGCCGTGCATTCCCATTAAGTCAGCGCATCGGTCTGCCACGTTGGTGGAAACTGGATCTTGCTGAATACCAATCCGAAGCAAGTAAAGCTGCATGGCGCGCGAGCAAAGAGACGGAAGAACTCAACTTCGACAAACTGATTGAGCAAACACCGCAATTCGTTGAACAGATTAATCCATTATTGAAAGATGCCGAGCTTCTGCTGAACTTAGAAAATGGTGAGTCGTCGCTACCGCTTATTGATCAAGCAGTGTACTTCTCCATGCTGCGCGGTTTCTGTGTTGAACCAAGCATCACATGGCCACCAGCGCTTGAACGTTGGTTAGAACAGCAAAGCGAAGCTCTTAAGCTATCGCTGCTTCGTTAATTCGTTAATTCGTTAATTCGTTAATTCGTTAAAAAATAACAAGTAATAAATAAATAAAAACGAGAATCTCACCGAATGAGATTCTCGTTTCTTTAAAGGTTCAATCCCCTTTATCAGAGCAAGCGTCTTCTCAACCCTGTACGCTCCAAGATTCTCGTCGAAATTTCCTCAACCGATAACGAGGACGTGTTGATGTAAGGTATCGCTTCTCGGCGGAACATCGCCTCTACCGTTTGTAACTCATACAAGCATTGCGAGTCACTCGCGTACTCACTGCCTGCTAAACGATTCTCACGAATTTCAGTCAACCTTTCGGCATCAATGGTTAAGCCAAACAGCTTATGTCGATAAATCTCAAACTCTGGCAACAGTTTCAAGCGCGCTAAATCATCATGAATAAATGGGTAGTTCGCCACGCGTAAACCAAACTGCATCGCCATATACAAGCTAGTCGGTGTTTTACCGCTTCGAGAAACACCAAGCAAAATGATATCGGCTTCTTCTAGCCCTTTCAGCGTGATGCCATCATCATGAGCCAGCGTGTACTCAATCGCGGCAATACGATCGAAATACTTTACCGAATCCTTATTCACACTGCGTGATCGCTGTAGCTTAGGAACCGGTGCCATCTGGATATCATCCTGAACCTTTTGAACGATACTCTCCAACACGTCATAACAGTGAGCTGGTGCCTTAAGCAATTTCGCTTTGATATCGGGAATCACAATCGAAAAAAACACCAACGGTTCTAACCCGGTATCACGATACGAAATTTCGATCTCTTTTAATAAATCAGAAAGTTTGTCCTCACTTTCCACAAACGGAAAGGTTTTTTCATTAGCTTTGAAAGGAAATTGACCTAGAACAACATGCCCTAAAGTCTCACATGTTATGGCCGTTCCATCAGAAACATAGAATACATCACGACTTTGAATATCAATTTGCATTTTTTATTTAATATTTAAAATTATTTTGAGTAGGATGGTAACCATAATATATATAACAAAACCCTGCTGACTATTACGTCCCCCACAGCTTTTGAAAATAATTTACATTTTTTTAAACTGATACGTAATCGTTTGCCTTTAAATCCCTACAATGCTTGCTATGTTTCTGGAGAAATAAATGCAAAATAACACCCTATGGTTCAATGGCCTTTCCATGGAAGATGTCGACAAAGTCGGCGGTAAGAATGCTTCACTTGGCGAAATGGTTTCTAACCTAGCCAACGCTGGCGTATCAGTACCTAATGGTTTTGCTACCACATCTTATGCGTTTAACAACTTTCTTGACTACAAAGGTCTTGATGAGCGCATTCACCAACTCCTTGATGAGCTTGATGTTGAAGACGTTGACGCACTGCGTAAGACAGGTGCAACAATTCGACAATGGGTTCTAGACGCACCATTCCCAGAATCACTAGAGCAAGATATCCGTGATAACTACCGCGAACTGATTGAAGGCAACGAAGAATTGTCTGTTGCGGTTCGTTCATCTGCAACGGCAGAAGACCTTCCAGATGCTTCTTTTGCAGGCCAGCAAGAAACCTTCCTTAACGTGAAAGGTATCGATGCGGTTATCGAAGCGACTAAACACGTATTCGCTTCTCTGTTTAACGACCGCGCTATCTCTTACCGAGTACACCAAGGCTTTGACCACAGAGGCATTTCCTTGTCTGCGGGCATCCAGCGTATGGTTCGCTCAGACAAAGCTTCTTCAGGCGTTATGTTCACGCTTGATACTGAGTCAGGCTTCGACCAAGTAGTGTTCATCACCTCTTCTTGGGGCCTAGGTGAAATGGTTGTACAAGGTGCTGTGAACCCAGACGAGTTCTACGTTCACAAGCCAATGCTAGAAGCGGGTCACTACCCTATCGTTAAAAAGACGTTTGGTTCTAAGTTGATCAAGATGATCTACTCAACCAACCAAGAGATCGGTAAACAAGTTGATATCATCGACACGGATACTCAAGAGCGTAACGAGTTTTCACTGAACGATGAAGAGATCAAAGAGCTAGCAAAACAAGCGATGATCATCGAGAAGCACTACCAACGTCCGATGGACATCGAGTGGGCAAAAGATGGTATCGACGGCAAGCTTTACATCGTTCAAGCTCGTCCTGAAACCGTATGTTCTCAAAGCGACCAAAACGTTATCGAGCGTTACGAGCTAAACAACAAGGCCGATGTCTTGGTTGAAGGCCGTGCTATCGGTCAACGTATCGGTTCTGGACCGGTTCGTTTAGTTGACTCTCTAGACCAAATGTCATTGGTTCAAGAAGGTGATGTACTGGTAACAGACATGACAGACCCAGACTGGGAACCTGTGATGAAGAAAGCCTCTGCAATTGTGACTAACCGTGGCGGCCGTACTTGTCACGCGGCAATCATTGCTCGTGAGCTAGGTATTCCTGCAATAGTAGGTTGTGGGACAGCAACAAGTAGTCTGAACGATGGTGATATCGTGACCATATCATGCTCTGAAGGCGAAACTGGCTACGTTTATCAAGGTGAACTCGACTTTGAGATCAAGCGTTCTGAGGTTGATGAGCTACCAATGCTGCCAACTAAAGTAATGATGAACGTAGGTAACCCAGATCGTGCCTTCGACTTCGCTCAAATCCCGAACGAAGGTGTTGGCCTTGCTCGTCTTGAATTCATCATCAACAAGATGATCGGTATTCACCCTAAAGCTCTGCTGAACTTCGATGAGCAAACGGATGAGATCAAAGCAGAAATCAACCAACGCATTCGTGGTTATAAAGATCCTATCGATTTCTACGTAAGCAAGCTAACGGAAGGCATCGCGACCATCGCTTCTGCGTTCTGGCCTAAGCGTGTAATCGTACGTATGTCTGACTTTAAGTCGAACGAGTACAGTAACCTTGTTGGCGGTAAAACGTTTGAACCACATGAAGAGAATCCAATGCTGGGCTTCCGTGGTGCATCTCGTTACATCTCTCCAGTCTTTGAAGACTGTTTCGAGCTTGAAACTCAGGCGCTGAAACGTGTTCGTAACGAAATGGGATTGAAGAACGTTGAAATCATGATTCCATTCGTTCGTACTCCAAGCGAAGCGGCATCGGTTATCGACATTCTGGCTAAGTTTAACCTGCGTCGTGGCGACCAAGGTCTGAAAGTCATCATGATGTGTGAGCTTCCATCCAATGCGATTTTGGCTGATGAGTTCTTGAAGTACTTCGATGGTTTCTCTATCGGTTCAAACGACATGACACAGCTGACACTTGGCCTAGACCGAGATTCAGGCGACGTTGCTCACTTATTCGACGAGCGTAACCCTGCAGTTAAAGCGATGCTGAAAATGGCTATCGATGCAGCGGCGAAAGCGGGTAAGTACGTAGGTATTTGTGGCCAAGGCCCATCTGACCATGACGACCTAGCCGAGTGGTTAATGGAACAAGGCATCAGCTCTGTTTCTTTAAACCCAGATACGGTTATCGACACGTGGTTGAAGCTTGGTAACGTCGCCAATAAGTAACGCTTCACGCGTACCTAAACGATAAAAGCCAGTCACGATGACTGGCTTTTTTAGGTTATTTGCTAATTAGATCGCTAGAAGTAGTATCTCACACCAACCCAAGCCTCGGTTTGCCAACCATTCGGCATTGACACACCTTTCACATCAACATCCGCTTTGGTAATGTCATAACGCGTATTCAACCACCAAGTTCTTGCAGTGTTCATAGGCACATTTAACGATGTTTTAAATGAGAAGTTTTGCATGTCAATATCATCACCAGACAGATCCTGCCACTCAGGTACTAAAGACACATAGGCGCCAGAGTCACCGAGATGCTTCGCGGTAATCAAACCAAGCGAGTATCCCGTTAAATCATCTTTAGATGAAGTAACACCAGGGATCTCCATGCTACCTGTCATCAACCCTGCTCTTGGAAATACAAGAAATCCACCGGTATAAGCTGGGTTAATCGCAACAACACCGCCAACCGACAATAAGTCATTTTTAATGCTGTTGCGCGTATTAATATAATCTAATGAAAGACCCACTTTAGGCGTAGCTTTAGTCCCCGTTTCAAAGACGTGGAAGTACTGGATTCTAGAGTTGCTATACTCTGTACCGAATTTGTCTGGATCGCGAAGCGCTGTGTTGCTTTCATCGACAAACGTCCCTTCAGCCAATAGGGCAAACTGTTGACCGTTTTCTAAACCGCCAGAAACTTGCCCTTGAAATTGGATATCTGAACTACCATTCAACATCAATGCAGCTTGAGTATAAACTTTAGTGACATCAGCAGGATCGATAACACGTTCGGAATCTGAACCTGCATGTGCAGGAAGGGTTAGACCTAAACTCAACGGGATTAATAGAGCAAACTTTTTCATTATATCTCTCGAAAGTCGCTTGCTTCCTCCTTGAAGCCTGGAACATCCTGTTAGGTAACAAATAGATTACTTGTCAGCAAGTAGTTTTGCTGCTGAGCGCATTAGTGCCGGGCCTTTATTCTCACCAAAACCTGAATGGTATGGGTTGGTTGAGAACATCACGCCTACAAAATCACGATCTGGATCGATATAAATAAACTGGCCAAGGTTGCCACTTTTCGACATCGCACCGTCATTGAAGATATAGTCGAATTGATAAGCGTTATAGTCGGCCTTTTCGTTAAAAGCATGAACAGAACCGCTCTCTTTGCTAGTGCCTACGAAGGCTTTTGGATCCCCGCTATTGCGAATACGATCAATTACGGCTTGAGAGATGACAGGCTCATCCGCCACCGCTTTCCAGCTTGGCGTAAACAGAGTGCCCCAGCGCGCCATATCTTCTACTGTTGTCGAAACCAAACCGACGGCAATCGCCATTCCATCTGGCGTTAGGTTGAACTGCATAGGCTGACGGGCATGTACCTTAGACCAAACACGATCTTCAAAGACTTCGGTCCAAGTCTTGTTTTCAATGTTTTCTACTAGCTTGGTCAAAACCATGGTATTGATTGAGGCATAGCGGAAATGATCACCTGCTTTCTCGCCCTCCAGTTTCTGAGCCCCTTTTGCAACATTCATCCATGTTTCCATCTCACCGGTTTTTGCTCTTGGTGAATTGAATGACGCAGCAAAAAAACGTACTACGTCAGAGTCCGGATTCAATATCGATTCAAGCGTTTCTTCGTTGTCTAACGCAGTCGACATGTTGAGCACTTGATGGACAGTGAGATCTTCCCAATTACTCCCTTTTAACTCAGGGATGTAATAAGTAATGTCTTGTTCAGGATCGACTTTACCTTCTTCAACCAACATTGCGACTACTGCGACTACCGTCGTCTTTGCTGTTGATGCCCAAACATGGGTGTCTGTTGGGCTCATTCCTGGGTAAGCCTGATAAACAATTTCACCCTTGTGAATTAACATGAAACCTTGAGTTCGGAACTGCTCGTCCGCTAGGTATTGCTCCATCGTCAACTCACCTTTGGTTTCGGTGTTTACCGTTAATTTAGCAAGGCGTGAATCGATATTTTTAACCAATGGTTTGTATTCAGCATTCGGGGCAGCAAAAGCTGTCGGCATGAATTCACTCATGTGCATGTTGTAGTAAACACTGTGGTCTCCACCCATTTGCCAATGGAAGTTATTGAAGTTTTCGCGGGCAGAATCAACGAAGTCAGGAGAAAAAGATTGGTGAGCATCTTTTACAGGTAGAATAACCTGCGCGCCTTCAATCTTAAGCGCGGCTTCTACTGGGTTTTCTGCAAAAGCCATCTCTGCGAAGACAAGTGATGACACAGCAAGCGATGAAATCGTGAGTGATGAAATAATTAGGGCAATGGGTGTAAGTTTCATATTCTTCTCCTCTTTGGGTTGGGAAAAGTATATTGAGTTACGCTACACTTAATTAGGTCATTTGGTGACATTTATAGGTAAGCACTAACAACAATGAAAGCATCATCGCGCACCACTAACATACTATTGAGCTCTACCAGTAATATTGCCCCATACATTGCGTATTGCGATAAAGAAGCACTTGATTGGCGCGGTGTCGCTATAGAATGTGGTTTGCCACTTGAGCTAACACAATCTAATCAGTGGCTTCCTACGCAAGATTTGATTCGCTTCATTCATGGACTTGAGCGTCAATTTGGTTATTCGATAGGGATTGAGGTCGGTCGTAAAACGTCTCTGGAACAACTGTCACCACAGCTACACCATGAGATAGAGAAATGCACATCGTTAGAGCAAGCCATTCGTTGTTTGATCGCTGAAATGCCTAGTTTGAACAACCACGTCACTATATGGACTGAGTATAGAGACGGCTTGTGGTGGCTATGCCATCGAAGTTGTTATCACCCATCTACATCTGGTTTTGAACAATCCGAGTGGTTTAGATCCCTTACTGTAATTAGCTTATGCCGTAAATTTATAGACAGCAGATGGCAGCCATCACACGCTAAGCTTGTTTCTACAAACAACAAGGCTCGTAAATTACCTAAACACTTCTTTAATTCTGATATTCAGTTTGAACAACAATATGGGGCGATTACGATTCCATTACCTGATGACTATCGTGCAATAACAGAGCAAGACAGCGAATTAAATTGGTACCAGTCAGTCGAAACGTTAATCCAGACCTACGCAATTTTGCCTTGGTTTAACATAGAGTGGTTTGCAACCATGTTGGGAATGACAAAACGAACACTGCAACGAAATCTAAAGAGTGAAAATATCTTCTTTAAAAAAGCCAAAGAACAGGTTCGAGAAGAGAAAGCCAAACAGTTGCTCGAAGAAACAGATCTTTCGGTGCAAGAGATCAGCTGGCAAGTTGGCTACAGTGATTTGAGCAACTTTAATCGTGCTTTCAAAGGTTGGGTTGGCATCACAGCGCCAGAGTACAGGCGCAGCCACTCTCTCCAAAAATCAGCAGAAAGGCAAGAAACATCCCATCATGCTCTAACGTAAAAAATCCGGCTTTATATCCGGATTTTCTATGCGATGAATAACCACAACGACTCGGCTACTTAATCAAGTAAAGCCCTAGCGTTATCGCCCTGCTCATAGATATATATACTAACGGCAGAAAGTGTTTTGATATCGTCTAAGTTAACGAGCAAAGAGTTTATGCCTTTTGTAAGGTTACCATTCAGACGGTCTACCAACAGTCGAACTTTTGCAATATCTTCTCTCGCTTTTGGAACTCGGGTATTCATGAAATTGAACCATTTTTCATTCATATTCCGAGACACTTTTGCTAAGACTTCCGTATTAGTAATAGTGAAAGGCTTATCTAACGTCCCGCCGTCACGTAGAATATCGTAAATAATATGGCCATTCTTTTTGGCTACCATCATATTCTTGGTGTTAAGTTGAAGCTCACCAATATGTCCGTTCTCCATCTCTAGAAAGAACTTTATATCTTTATAACCTGCGTCTGTCGCCCCACAGTTGAATTTAGCGTTTTGACCCTTACTGGTTCCATAACGATCTTTCATTGCTGATTGGTGGTGCTTTAATTTATCGAACTCTGTCGACAAGGCGATAATGGATTTTGCAGCGACCATATCTTGCGAGGTTTCAAACACTATCGTCATACGCGCCGCGTCTTTCAGATCACCAATATCATAGTTACGCTTACGATTGGTAATTTTGTCTAGCGCACCATGAAAATCTTTCACCCCTAGGTAAGCGCCCGGAGGCTGTTTTACAGTTCCATTACATACAGAGGCCACTTTAACTGCATATTCTTTTAGAGCCTCTTGAGCTTCGACCGTTTCCATAAACATCATGAAAAGCTGCTTCTTCTTGAGCGTGGCATTGGCGACTTGATTTCGAGAACCAAAATCGAGGTTTCCGCTGGCCAAGTTTTGACTCGATGATTCATCCAAATAGTTATGGATCTTCTCTTTTTGAGTCATGATGTCGAGGATAACTTGATCTTGCTGCTGGTTAGCGGCATTCATGTACTCGAAGTTTTCCACTTTCTGTTTCAGTGCTTGTAGTTTCTGCTGGTAATCTTTGACGTTAACCAAACGAAACCCTTGAGACATGATCCCTTGCTGATTTATCTTAGCGAGTACGTTTGCTTTGTTCTTTCTGATTTGATCTTGGCTGATCTGAATTTCTTCTGTTGTCGGCATATTTTAGCTCCCTCTTAAATATGCATTTAAAACTGTATTTGCTGACTCGCAATTCCTTTCTCTCCAACGATATTAGTTTATGGATTTGATAATTACATTAGCTAACAACGATAAGCCTATAAAATAAATAAGGTTTGAGAGATGCTTCCCTAAACTCACAGTACAGAATGCACCAACTCTGCCAAATTCGAAGTTAAGTAATATGCCGAGATCCGGTAACAATTATTGGTATCGGGCTGACCTTACGTTATCCTTTACGCAATTCTTCATTGAGAAGTTTGTCACCAACACAAACCTAACTTCAAGACCGATAAGAGTGTTATGAATTCTACTACCGCAACTCCCTCGCCTTCTCTTGGCCGACAACTCTATACAATGACATGGCCAATGCTGTTTGGGGTGCTTTCCCTTATGAGCTTCCAGCTTGTAGACAGTGCTTTTATTGGCCAACTGGGTGTGCTGCCGCTCGCTGTTCAAGGTTTTACACTTCCAATACAGATGATCATCATTGGTATTCAGGTCGGGCTAGGAATCGCAACAACCGCGGTAATTGCAAGAGCCATTGGCGCGAATGAAACGCGCTACGCTAAGCAGCTTGGTGGATTAGTGATTGCGATGGGCAGCGTGAGTGTCGCGCTTTTCTCAGTCATCATTTATCTGCTTCGGGGGCCAATTTTACAGTTGTTGGATGCGCCACCGACGGTATTACCGATCATTGATTCTTATTGGATCTATTGGCTAGCCAGCTCTTGGACAGGTGCACTGCTCTACTTTTTCTACAGTGTGTGTCGTGCCAATGGTAATACCATGCTGCCCGGTTCAATGATGATCGCGACCAGTATCATCAACTTGATATTGGATCCGATTTTCATCTTTACTTTCGACATGGGCATCAATGGAGCAGCCATTGCGACCATTTTAGCGTTCGGTGCGGGCATCTTTATCGTTGCTCCTAAGGTAACTAAGAAACATTGGATGACATTTGACTGGCACGATCTCAACATTGGTAAGAGTGTTCGCTCCATTGGTAACATCATGGGACCAGCGATGATCAGTCAGCTGCTGCCACCCGTTTCATCAATGTTTGCCACTAAGCTGCTTGCTAGCTATGGCACCGCTGCCGTTGCTGCTTGGGCGTTGGGTTCACGTTTTGAATTCTTCTCGATTGTCGCCGTGTTAGCACTTACTATGTCGATGCCTCCAATGATTGGCCGCATGTTAGGAGAGAACAACCTCGAAAACATACGTAAGCTCGTTAAGATTGCAGTGATGTTCGTATTGGGTTTCCAGTTGGTGATAGCGTTAGTGACTTGGTTGTTCTCTGGTGGGCTAGCAAACCTTATGACCAGTGAAAGCGAAGTATCGACGATTTTGAACTATCACCTACTGATCGTGCCTATTAGCTTAGGGCCACTGGGAATCTGTATGCTGATGGTTTCTGTCTCGAACGCTCTGGGTAAGTCTTACACCGCCTTGACGATTTCAGCGCTACGCCTGTTCGCTTTCTTCTTACCTTGCTTATGGGTTGGTTCGCAGCTTGCTGGTATTGAAGGCCTGTTCTGGGGCGCAATGGTAGGTAATGTGCTTGCCGGAACATGTGCATGGTTTATGTACCAACGCGCACTTGGGCAAGTCGAGGCTAAACTTGCTAATTAACCAGTTAGCGAACTAAACGGCTTACCAGCTAAACCACCAGAAAATTATTGAACGAAAAAGCAGCCACTTAGGCTGCTTTTTTAATACCTAAGTTCTAATTTACATCCCTTCCGATGACCACCTTTTACGAATATAACCTCTCTAATCCAGCCTTGCTTTCAATTGAACAAAATTCCAATCAACCATCATCTTATTCTCGGAACGAATGCTTAATTGCCATTCATCTAAAACATCAATCGAGCCAATTTTTAAGCACCCTTTAGAACTTGTTCTAGATCATCTAAACATTCAAAAACGCAGCCTTTGGTTTTAAATATGTAAACTTTGATAGGGTTTAAGAAATTAAACCTGATTTGGCTACCTTAAGTGATCTTGTTCAAATTCCACTCTTGATTTAGGTCTTAATTTTGATTTTTGTTGATGTTTTGAACGCTTTTTGTCGGTTTACAGAAGTTTACTGCATCTTGCCGAAATACCACCAAAGGAGTAGATTTCAGTCATTGAGTTCAAAAATGTAAACCGAAATCATGAATGTAAAACAAGTTCGATTCACCGATGAAGACAGAGAGTGCTTAAGCAATTACTTCCGCTTGGCAGACACGATTGCCGATTTGATTGGCCCCTACTGTGAAGTAGTCATCCATTCATTTGAAAGCTTAGAAAACTCAGTCGTGAAGATCGTCAATGGTCATCATACGGGGCGTGAAATTGGTTCACCGATCACCGATTTAGGTTTACGCATGTGGAGTGCATTCGAGAAAACTGGCGAAGTTTCTCCAAAAAGCTATTTCACCAACGCAGCAGACGGGTCCCTACTGAAATCGACTACCTGTGTATTGGCTGGTCCGCAACAAAAGCCGATCGGCATGCTGTGTATCAACATGAACTTATCTTTCCCATTCCCAGAAATCGTCAAAACGCTGATGCCGCAATGCAATGTGCCGCAAGCCATTGTCAGCGAGACATTCAGCAACAATGCGAACGACGTGATTCAACAAGCATTGAGTTCAACCATTAAAGAGGTTGATCAAGACGAGTCGGTTTCTTCCAAAGGTCGCAATAAAGCCATCATTCGTTGTTTATTTGATAACGGCGTATTTGAGCTAAAAGAGACGACTACACAAGTATCAGAGCAACTTGGGATCAGCCGACAGGCGGTTTACAAGTTTATCCGTGAATTTAAATCAGAATAAAACCAATAATTTAGGAGTTACATCGTGAAACAGATCATTGCCACTGAACAAGCACCTGCAGCTATCGGCCCTTACTCACAAGGTACGTCTTACGGCGACATGGTTTATACATCAGGTCAATTACCTCTCGTTCCAGAAACCATGCAGTTTGTTGAGGGCGGTATTAAAGAGCAGGCTCGTCAGTCTCTTGAAAATTTAAAAGCCGTATTAGAAGCCAGCAATGCGGGATTAGACACAGTGTTGAAAACAACCTGCTTCCTATCAGACATGGAAAACTTCGTAGCCTTTAACGAAGTGTACACCGAAGTGTTTGGTACAGAGAACGCACCTGCTCGCTCTTGTGTTGAAGCAGCACGACTACCAAAAGACGCACTGGTTGAAGTTGAAGCCATCGCATACAGAAAATAACCGACTTAGGTATTAATGGGTATCATAGGAGATTCTCATGAGCGTTTCATTTATTGCTTTAAGCATACTGTTCTTTGGGTTCTACGCACTGTTGTCGAATTTCAAAAAGCAAAAGAAAAGTTTTAACTTCCGCGTACTGAGTGCGCTTGCTGCTGGCTTACTGTTCGGTGGCGCAATTCAACTTGTTTTCGGTGTCGGTAACGTAGCAACCTCAGGCTTTGCTGAACTGATTTCCGTGTTCGGTAAAGGCTACATCAAACTTCTACAAATGATCGTTATCCCGCTAGTATTTGTGGCGATGATCTCTTCGATCATGAACGTTGAAGGCGGCGGCGCGCTATCTCGTATTGCACCAAAAATCATCGGTATTCTACTTTTCACTTGTGCAATCTCAGCAGCAGTTGGTATCGCAAGTATTTACCTATTTGGTATCGATGCGAACGCGCTAGTAAGCACTATCGGCACAAACAGTGCAATTGAAGCTCGTGGTGATTCACTGGTAGCAACACAAGATGCAATGGCAAGTAGTGGCCTGTCTGGTATGGCTCTATCTATCATTCCAACCAACATCTTCGACATGCTAACCGGCTCTCAACGTACTTCTACGCTATCGACTGTACTGTTCGGTATGTTCCTAGGCTTCTGTATCCTTCAAGTGAAAAACCGTAAGCCAGAGAAAGTACAAAACTTCGTTGATTTCATCAATGCAGCAAAAGAAGTGGTTCTTTCAATGGTTCGTGAAATCCTGAAGCTAACGCCTTACGGTGTATTCGCTCTGATGACCACGTTCATGATGACGAATGACCTATTCGCACTAGCTGAAATGGGCCGCTTCCTTCTAGCAAGCTACGTAGCAATTGGCGTAATGTTCGGCATCCACTTCGTCATGGTGTCAATGTTCGGTCTTTCTCCTGCTAAGTTCATGAAGAAAATCTGGCCAGTGTTGGTGTTCGGCTTCGGTTCTCGCTCAAGCATGGCAGCTATCCCGCTAAACGTTGAAACACAAACTCAGCGCCTAGGTGTAGATGAAGAAACCGCAAACATGTCAGCGACATTTGGTACCAGTATCGGCCAAAACGGTTGTGCGGGTATCTACCCAGCAATGCTCGCTATTATGGCAGCACAAGTCATGGGTATGCCTGTAGATTTAAGCTTCATCCTACAACTGATAGCTGTTATCGCAATTGCTTCATTCGGTATCGCAGGTGTCGGTGGCGGTGCAACGTTCGCAGCTGTAGCTGTACTAACCATCATGGGGCTAGATATCACAGTGGTTGCGATTCTAGTGTCTATTGAAGCACTGATTGATATGGCGCGTACTGCACTAAACATCTCTGGCTCTATGTTGTCTGGTGTACTAACGGCTAAGAAGAACGGTTCACTAAACACTGAACAATACGACGCTGACGTGAGTGCAACCACAGCAAAAGAAGCAGCAGTATAATTCTCAAACTTAATTAAGAGCATTCCACTTGAGTGCTCTTCTGTTTTTCCTGAGTTCAGGTTATTTAGGTAGTAAATATGAAAGTTGTTGTTATAGGCGGTAGCGCCGCTGGTATGAGTTTCGCAGCAAAGTACAAACGTAATCAGCCATCAGACGAAGTCATCGTTCTAGATAAGCGTAGTTACATCTCATTTGGTGCATGTGGATTACCTTACTTTGCGGGCGGCATGTTTGATGATACAGAACGAATGATCTCTCGTACGCCAGAGCAAGCTATCAAATCTGGTTTAGATGTTCGTGTAGAAACGGAAATGGTGTCGTTCGACCGAACTGAAAAACAAATTACGGTGCGTCACCAAAACGTAGAGAGCACTATCGATTACGATATGTTGGTGATTGCGACAGGCGCACGTCCAATTGTGCCTTCATTCGGTGAATTCAATCCAGAACACGTATATACGCTGACAAGCATGGAAGACGGCTTAGCAGTTAAAGAAGCATTAAAGGACAATAACAAGCAGCGAGTATGTATTATTGGTGCAGGCTTTATTGGCCTTGAAGTGTTTGATGCGGCACATGGCTTAGACAAGCAAGTGACGATTATTGAGCGTGAACAGCACATCATGAGCCGTCAGTTCAGCCCAGAAATCATTGATGTAGTCGAAGGTGCGATTCGTGAATCAGGAGCAGAGCTTAAAACCGGTTGCAGCGTATCTGCTATTCGTGATGCTGAGCAAGGTGGTTACATCGTAAAAACAGATAACGGTTCTGTAGAGGCTGACATCGTGATCCTATCACTTGGCTTCAAACCAAACACTGAAGCATTTGAATTACCAAAAACAACAAACGGCGCTCTGTTAGTGAATGAATATGGTGCTACTGAAGACGCTTACATCTACGCTGTTGGCGACTGTGCAGTTGTCCATCATATGGCACTAGGCAAACCAGTTTATGTACCATTAGCAACCACAGCCAATAAGCAAGCACGCATGATGGCAGACAAGCTCGCAGGTAAAGACACTTATATATCAGGCTTCTTAGGTTCGTCTTGCTTGAAAGTACTCGATTATGAACTAGCGTGTACTGGCGTATCTGAACTTCTAGCTAAAGAACACAGCTTAGATGTGAAAGTATCGACCATTTCAGATAAAAACCAAACCGATTACTATCCAGGTCAAGAAGACATCAACGTAAAACTGGTTTATCACCCAAAAACTAAGGTTCTACTTGGTGGCGAGATCGTGGGTAAGAAAGGAGCGGTAGGTCGTATCAATGCTCTTGCTGTCGCTATCACCGCGAAGATGACCACTCAACAGCTTGGTTACATGGACTTCTGCTACGCTCCACCATTCGCACGTACTTGGGATGCTCTAAACGTGGCTGGTAATGTAGCGAAATAGGCACACTTTACCCACACATTCCAAGAAACACTCGATCAAACACCAAAGCAGAGTGATTACGCTCTGCTTTTTTAGTGCTTAACGACAAGACACAGATGTTGAATCAACAGATAATCTGCTGTTTCGAAGTATTCGAACGTTCTTTTACCAAATTTAAAACGTAAAAAAGCCCGCTGATTTCTCAACGGGCTTTTCAATGGTGGTGGAGGGATAGGGATTTGAACCCTAGAACCGCTATTAACGGTTGCCGGTTTTCAAGACCGGTGCTTTCGACCACTCAGCCATCCCTCCAACAAATTGTCATCAACAGATTTGTGCACTGTTGAAGTTGTTACTTGCTATGCAAATAACGATACCTTTTGTCTTCACTTTTTAAAAAGTGAAAATAAATAGGAGCCTGGCGATGTCCTACTCTCACATGGGGAAACCCCACACTACCATCGGCGCTATTGTGTTTCACTTCTGAGTTCGGCATGGAATCAGGTGGGTCCACAATGCTATGGTCGCCAAGCAAATTTTGCTTTTACTTTCAGTTTTTTAAAAACTGAAGGAAAAATAATCTGGAAAGCTTATTTAAAAGTTATATCTCTTCAAACGCATTCAAGGTCTGGTACATCTGAGTCCACAAAACCCCTTGGGTGTTGTATGGTTAAGCCTCACGGGCAATTAGTACAGGTTAGCTCAATGCCTCGCAGCACTTACACACCCTGCCTATCAACGTCGTAGTCTACGACAACCCTTTAGGACACTTATAGTGCCAGGGAAAACTCATCTCAAGGCTCGCTTCCCGCTTAGATGCTTTCAGCGGTTATCGATTCCGAACTTAGCTACCGGGCAATGCCATTGGCATGACAACCCGAACACCAGAGGTTCGTCCACTCCGGTCCTCTCGTACTAGGAGCAGCCCCTTTCAATTTTCCAACGCCCACGGCAGATAGGGACCGAACTGTCTCACGACGTTCTAAACCCAGCTCGCGTACCACTTTAAATGGCGAACAGCCATACCCTTGGGACCGACTTCAGCCCCAGGATGTGATGAGCCGACATCGAGGTGCCAAACACCGCCGTCGATATGAACTCTTGGGCGGTATCAGCCTGTTATCCCCGGAGTACCTTTTATCCGTTGAGCGATGGCCCTTCCATTCAGAACCACCGGATCACTATGACCTGCTTTCGCACCTGCTCGAATTGTCATTCTCGCAGTCAAGCGGGCTTATGCCATTGCACTAACCACACGATGTCCAACCGTGTTTAGCCCACCTTCGTGCTCCTCCGTTACTCTTTGGGAGGAGACCGCCCCAGTCAAACTACCCACCAGGCACTGTCCGTAATCCCGATTCAGGGACCAACGTTAGAACATCAAAACTACAAGGGTGGTATTTCAAGGACGACTCCATCACATCTAGCGACGCAATTTCATAGTCTCCCACCTATCCTACACATGTAGGTTCAATGTTCAGTGCCAAGCTGTAGTAAAGGTTCACGGGGTCTTTCCGTCTAGCCGCGGGTACACTGCATCTTCACAGCGATTTCAATTTCACTGAGTCTCGGGTGGAGACAGCGTGGCCATCATTACGCCATTCGTGCAGGTCGGAACTTACCCGACAAGGAATTTCGCTACCTTAGGACCGTTATAGTTACGGCCGCCGTTTACCGGGGCTTCGATCAAGAGCTTCGTCCGAAGACTAACCCCATCAATTAACCTTCCGGCACCGGGCAGGCGTCACACCGTATACGTCATCTTACGATTTTGCACAGTGCTGTGTTTTTAATAAACAGTTGCAGCCACCTGGTATCTGCGACTCTCGTCTGCTCCATCCGCAAGGGACTTCACTGATAAGAGCGTACCTTCTCCCGAAGTTACGGTACCATTTTGCCTAGTTCCTTCACCCGAGTTCTCTCAAGCGCCTTGGTATTCTCTACCCGACCACCTGTGTCGGTTTGGGGTACGATTCCTTACAATCTGAAGCTTAGAGGCTTTTCCTGGAAGCATGGCATCAATGACTTCACTACCGTAGTAGCTCGACATCGTATCTCAGCGTTAGTAGTGGTCCGGATTTACCTAAACCACCCGCCTACATACTTGAACCTGGACAACCGTCGCCAGGCCCACCTAGCCTTCTCCGTCCCCCCATCGCAATTGTAAGAAGTACGGGAATATTAACCCGTTTCCCATCGACTACGCCTTTCGGCCTCGCCTTAGGAGTCGACTTACCCTGCCCCGATTAACGTTGGACAGGAACCCTTGGTCTTCCGGCGAGGGAGTTTTTCACTCCCTTTATCGTTACTCATGTCAGCATTCGCACTTCTGATACCTCCAGCAGCCCTTACAGACCACCTTCAACGGCTTACAGAACGCTCCCCTACCCCACATACCCTAAGGTACGTAGCCGCAGCTTCGGTGTATAGCTTAGCCCCGTTACATCTTCCGCGCAGGCCGACTCGACCAGTGAGCTATTACGCTTTCTTTAAATGATGGCTGCTTCTAAGCCAACATCCTGGCTGTCTGAGCCTTCCCACATCGTTTCCCACTTAGCTATACTTTGGGACCTTAGCTGGCGGTCTGGGTTGTTTCCCTCTCCACGACGGACGTTAGCACCCGCCGTGTGTCTCCCGGATAGTACTTACTGGTATTCGGAGTTTGCAAAGGGTTGGTAAGTCGGGATGACCCCCTAGCCTTAACAGTGCTCTACCCCCAGTAGTATTCGTCCGAGGCGCTACCTAAATAGCTTTCGGGGAGAACCAGCTATCTCCAGGTTTGATTGGCCTTTCACCCCTAGCCACAAGTCATCCGCTAATTTTTCAACATTAGTCGGTTCGGTCCTCCAGTTGATGTTACTCAACCTTCAACCTGCCCATGGCTAGATCACCTGGTTTCGGGTCTAATCCTAGCAACTGTACGCCCAGTTAAGACTCGGTTTCCCTACGGCTCCCCTAAACGGTTAACCTTGCTACTAAAATTAAGTCGCTGACCCATTATACAAAAGGTACGCAGTCACACCACGAAGGTGCTCCTACTGCTTGTACGTACACGGTTTCAGGTTCTATTTCACTCCCCTCACAGGGGTTCTTTTCGCCTTTCCCTCACGGTACTGGTTCACTATCGGTCAGTCAGTAGTATTTAGCCTTGGAGGATGGTCCCCCCATATTCAGACAGGATATCACGTGTCCCGCCCTACTCGTTTTCACTGATTATGATGTGTCGGTTACGGGGCTATCACCCTTTATTGCGAGACTTTCCAGACTCTTCACCTGCATCATTAAAAGCTTAAGGGCTAATCCAATTTCGCTCGCCGCTACTTTCGGAATCTCGGTTGATTTCTCTTCCTCGGGGTACTTAGATGTTTCAGTTCCCCCGGTTTGCCTCCTGTTGCTATGTATTCACAACAGGATACGTGCTTATGCACGTGGGTTTCCCCATTCGGAAATCCCAGACTCAAAAGGTTATTACTACCTAATCTGGGCTTATCGCAAGTTATTACGTCCTTCATCGCCTCTGACTGCCAAGGCATCCACCGTGTACGCTTAGTCACTTAACCATACAACCCGAAAGGGTCTCTGTTTTACTTTCACTTTTGAAAAGTGAAAACAAACTAGTATGGCAACTAACCAAGGTTTTTGGTTGTCATCAAGAAGGGTTAATTCCTGATAACTGTTTGCCGGACTCAATTTACTTCTTGTTTCCACTTTTTAATAAAAAGTAGAATCAAAAAATGAACAATCATTTCTGATCATTCGAATACAAGACACTTGAATGTGTTTGTTGTGTTTATGCCGTTCTTATTAAATAAGAGCAGATAAACATTGAGAACTTTTAAATTTGATTTAAATAACTTCGTTATTCAAATCAGTCAGCTTTCCAAATTGTTAAAGAGCAAGAGTTTTTCGAGTTTTAAACTTTCAAAACCATTTTTAAAAACTCTCATTAGACTGTTGTCATCAAAGAATGTTTAAAGATGGTGGGCGATACCGGGCTCGAACCAGTGACCCCCTGCTTGTAAGGCAGGTGCTCTCCCAACTGAGCTAATCGCCCATGATAGTTCTTTTGTCTTCACTTTCAAAAAGTGAAAATAAAAGCCATTCTTCATGGAGAAAGAATGGTGGAGCTATGCGGGATCGAACCGCAGACCTCCTGCGTGCAAGGCAGGCGCTCTCCCAGCTGAGCTATAGCCCCATATTTTTATTTCCTTGGGAGGAAATGGTGGGCGATACCGGGCTCGAACCAGTGACCCCCTGCTTGTAAGGCAGGTGCTCTCCCAACTGAGCTAATCGCCCCAAATCTTTATTTCCTTGGGAGGAAATGGTGGGTCGTGCAGGATTCGAACCTGCGACCAATTGATTAAAAGTCAACTGCTCTACCAACTGAGCTAACGACCCTTTTTACTTCTTGAAGGAAGTGGTATCCCGTAGGGGAGTCGAACCCCTGTTACCGCCGTGAAAGGGCGGTGTCCTAGGCCTCTAGACGAACGGGACACTGCAATTTATCTCTACTTTAAAAAGTAGAAACAAACTTTGAAGAACCTTGGGAGTTCTTCTTCTCTTTGCTTTTCTAAACCTAATCAATCTGTGTGGACACTCATCGTGACTATCTTCGTATAAGGAGGTGATCCAGCCCCAGGTTCCCCTAGGGCTACCTTGTTACGACTTCACCCCAGTCATGAACCACAAAGTGGTGAGCGTCCTCCCCGAAAGGTTAAACTACCCACTTCTTTTGCAGCCCACTCCCATGGTGTGACGGGCGGTGTGTACAAGGCCCGGGAACGTATTCACCGTGACATTCTGATTCACGATTACTAGCGATTCCGACTTCATGGAGTCGAGTTGCAGACTCCAATCCGGACTACGACGCACTTTTTGGGATTCGCTCACTATCGCTAGCTTGCTGCCCTCTGTATGCGCCATTGTAGCACGTGTGTAGCCCTACTCGTAAGGGCCATGATGACTTGACGTCGTCCCCACCTTCCTCCGGTTTATCACCGGCAGTCTCCCTGGAGTTCCCGACATTACTCGCTGGCAAACAAGGATAAGGGTTGCGCTCGTTGCGGGACTTAACCCAACATTTCACAACACGAGCTGACGACAGCCATGCAGCACCTGTCTCAGAGCTCCCGAAGGCACACCTGCGTCTCCGCTGGCTTCTCTGGATGTCAAGAGTAGGTAAGGTTCTTCGCGTTGCATCGAATTAAACCACATGCTCCACCGCTTGTGCGGGCCCCCGTCAATTCATTTGAGTTTTAATCTTGCGACCGTACTCCCCAGGCGGTCTACTTAACGCGTTAGCTCCGAAAGCCACGGCTCAAGGCCACAACCTCCAAGTAGACATCGTTTACGGCGTGGACTACCAGGGTATCTAATCCTGTTTGCTCCCCACGCTTTCGCATCTGAGTGTCAGTGTCTGTCCAGGGGGCCGCCTTCGCCACTGGTATTCCTTCAGATCTCTACGCATTTCACCGCTACACCTGAAATTCTACCCCCCTCTACAGCACTCTAGTTCACCAGTTTCAAATGCAGTTCCGAGGTTGAGCCCCGGGCTTTCACATCTGACTTAATGAACCACCTGCATGCGCTTTACGCCCAGTAATTCCGATTAACGCTCGCACCCTCCGTATTACCGCGGCTGCTGGCACGGAGTTAGCCGGTGCTTCTTCTGTTGCTAACGTCAAGATGCGCAGCTATTAACTACACACCCTTCCTCACAACTGAAAGTACTTTACAACCCGAAGGCCTTCTTCATACACGCGGCATGGCTGCATCAGGCTTTCGCCCATTGTGCAATATTCCCCACTGCTGCCTCCCGTAGGAGTCTGGACCGTGTCTCAGTTCCAGTGTGGCTGATCATCCTCTCAGACCAGCTAGGGATCGTCGCCTTGGTGAGCCATTACCTCACCAACTAGCTAATCCCACCTAGGCATATATTGACGCGAGAGGTCCGAAGATCCCCCTCTTTGGCCCGTAGGCATTATGCGGTATTAGCCATCGTTTCCAATGGTTATCCCCCACATCAAGGCAATTTCCTAGGCATTACTCACCCGTCCGCCGCTCGACGCCCATTAACGCACCCGAAGGATTGTTAGTGTCGTTTCCGCTCGACTTGCATGTGTTAGGCCTGCCGCCAGCGTTCAATCTGAGCCATGATCAAACTCTTCAATTTAAGATTTTGTGACTCAACGAATACTGACTTCAAAACTAATATTCATTCGCCTATTCGAAAATAAACAAAGAACATGTAATTCTAAAGCTATTACCATTCCAACAGAATGGTAATGAATTGACTGTGCCAAATAACCCCTCTCTATATAGAAAGTAATTATTCGTATTGGTCACTCAGCTCATTGAAATCAAGTTTGTTACCGAAGTAACTGTTTTACCCAAAGGATAAAACGTTTTGATATTCATCAACGAGTGCCCACACAGATTGATAGGTTTAAATTGTTAAAGAGCTTTGCTTGTCGAAACTTTCTTTTTACAAAGAAACCCTTGAAAGCGGACGTGAATTCTAGCGATTTAATCTTAAGTGTCAAACACTTTTTAAAATTAATTTCTTTCGAACTTTCCGTCTTACTGATTACCGCTGAAGCCTTGTGGCGTCTGCCGTGTCAGTGAGGCGGCATTATAGAGATCATCGTAAACATGGCAACCCATTTTTTGATAAAAATTCAAAAAAGTTGCTTAAGCGTCTACTTTTACGTCAAAACCCTCTTTCATAGGCCAAAGTTAATACAATCAAGAGCATATAACTTAGAATTTCGCGACTAGATCTTTCGAAAATGCCTTTATATCCAGTTCGATACTCCACTTTTCACTCAGCTCCACTATGTTATCTAGCGATTGCTGAACCGTTTTTATCGTCAATGTATTGTTATCTAGGTCATATACCTGTTTTTGCGTAGTGTAATAGAAGTAAAGGATCGTCAGTGCTTCTCGATCGCCTTGCTCAGCTTTCGGTTGAATACGCTTGAGCTTGCGATAGATTTGATTGTGAGTTTGTTTAAGGTTCCACACATAAAGTGCTTCCTTAAAGTAATCATGCCCTTTCACACGACTCGCGATAAAGGCATTCAGTGCGACTGATAAAAACACCCCGAGTACATTCAAATGGAAATTGCCTGTCGCTTCCCCAGTAACTGATCCAACTGAACCAAAAAGTTCAATCAGAATGCTACCGAATACGATGGCAAACAAGGCGAGTGACCCAACCAATGAAACCAACAGTAGGTTCATCTTCTTTTTATATTCTTCTTTATTAATCTTCTGTAACTTCATCGACTACTTCCTTATGTAAGTCACCTGATAATTTGCGCATACTATCTATGTAAACCTTGGGTCGCTTCAACCTTTACCATCTTGTAATGTGGTCACTCTCTATTTAATACGTAGAGTTCTTCTGATCAGTACTATACATAACTCCATTTGACTTCATTAATAGAAAAGAGTTACATACCGCCATAAATTTTGGTTATTCATCAATTCATGTTGATAAAGCCTGTTTCACTTTATCACATACTGACAAGGTACATTCCATGCGTTCATTTGTATTACGCGCTCGCGCAGCCCCTACAGAGAGTAAACTTATCTTAGAAGGTGTTGGTCAAGATGCTCATACCGAGATTCTGGCTCATACTCTGATGAACACGATCTTCGTTGCTCAATCTCACCGTGAGAATGTGACCGTGCACCTTGTGTTAGAAAGTACTAAAGACTTTTCACGTACCATTACATTCGATTCAAACGAGATCACCAACATTGGTGGCTTTCATGAATCGGCATTGTTATCAGCGGTAGTAAGAGCGGTTGACGCTTCTCAAGGTATGACAAAAGAACAGACACGTCAGGTTGAAGCTGGCATCACTGTTCGTACAATGAGCTTTGAAAAATTGGTTAAAGAACTGGCTGAAGACCATCAGCTGTACATGATGGATAAGAAAGGCGATTTTATCCGTGATGCCGAGATTGCGGAAAACCCATGTTTCCTTCTAACTGACCATATCCCTATGCCGAAGAAAAGCTACAACAGCTTAAAGCGTTTAGGGACAGAGAAAATCAGCTTAGGTCCAAACATGCTGTTTGCTTCTCAGTGTGTTGTATTGATCAACAATGAGCTAGATATAAGAGGCTTTTGATTTTTAATCATTACCTCAAACATAATCTTGTTCTTAAGCCCGGCATTCTGTCGGGCTTTTTGTTTGCATTCCATAACGTTCTCAATTTCCTTTCCGTTTACTTCATAGTTCCCTGTAATTATTAGGTCGAGTTCCACTTCGTTGCATCGAATTTCGGAGCAATGCCTCTCTCTAACTCATTCAATCTTATAAATTTCTCATATCACTTCTATACTGATTCCAATCTTAATTAATCGCGTTAAAGGCAAAGGATGAGCGTATTAACCGTATTCTTCTGTGGCACAGGCTCAAACTCAGAAGACAACAATCATAAAAACTATGTTTCTGGCGAATTGATTTCGACGCTCGCGAAGAATGCAACGGGCAGAGATATGATCGACTACATTCAAGTCGATGGAGTTGGTAGTGGGAACCAAAACGAATGGTTGAAGCAAGCCAAAGACGACACGTATTCAACGATTAGAGGAACGCTGCAAGGCAAAGGCATCGATAGCAACATGCGTCATGTACTTAATATTATGCGCGGGACTCAAAAAGATAAAAACGACTACGTAACACGAGCGAAAGGATTACTCAGTGAAACTCGTCCTGAAAAATCAGCATGGCCGTTTGCCGCTAACAAGCAATATCAAGAATGGGTAAAAGAATCAAAGGTGCTCGCAGCAGATTTAAAACACGGTCTTGCTGCTCGACAACAAAACTTAGCTCTAGAGCGCCAAAGTAAACCAATCAGTCAGGTAAACATTGTCGGTTGGAGTCGTGGTGGTGTCAGTTGTTTCGAACTTGCCAATCGCATGCTAAAAGACCCGAAGCTTCGCGATATCTCCGTCAACATCTTTGCCTGTGATCCTGTTCCTGGCGGACTAAACTCATTCAAAGACTACAAATCACTCGGTAAGAATGTAAAACAACTGGTGTGTGTTTTTGCGGAAGATGAACGTTCACTCGCATTCAAAGCACGGATGCCAAGACTAGATAGTTCAACCAAGTACTACACCACTTTTATGCCTGGCCGACATTCAACTTTGGTAGGCAATGCAAATACCTCTGGCGGTAGCAAAGGCAGTGGATTACTCACAGGGCCGGGATTGGTCACCCGAGACTTTATGGAGAAAGTATTAATTGGTTGGGGAACAAAGCTAAAACCATCGACTACTTTAAACTTCACCAGACAACGCGTTGTCGAGTTGTACGATCAAATGCAACGTCATGAAGAACATTTTGATGCAATGCACAAAATCACTTACACCGCTAAGAACCGAGTGTTATGGACTGGTAAGAATAGGATTGGCCAACAAAAGGAAAGACGATTTGGAATTCCTATGTATCGATTCCAGTTTCCAGGCATAACCAACAGTTACGGAGATACTGTTAACCGTCATCATTGCGATGTACTTTCAGCTAATGCATTCGCAACCAAAGGCATATCCGCAGCGCTATCCTGTTCTATATAGGTCACCGGTATAGAAAAGAGCTCACAATCGTGAGCTCTTTAATTTTTCTGCTATCTATCTTTCTATTTTGCTATTTTGCTATTTTTTATTAAGCAAAAATAAAGCTGTATAGGAAACCTGCACCCATCGCCATACTTAGGATAACGAATAGAAATGCTGCAATCATTTGATTTTTGAATATTGATTTAAGCAGAATAACTTCTGTCAAACTTGCACCGGCACTACCAATGATCAATGCCATTACCGAGCCTAACGCCATACCTTTCTGAACTAGAGCAGCACTTAATGGAATTACCGCTTCAGCACGAATGTACAGTGGAATACCAATCACAGCCGCTACAGGAATCGCATACCACATACCCTCACCAGCGTACTGTGCAATGAGGTCTGTAGGAATGAAGCCGTAGATGAATGAACCAATCGCGATACCCATCATTAGATAAGGGAATACTTGTTTGAAGTCTTTCCAAGTTGAGAACCAAATTCTCATCCAACGGCTAGGTTCTTTCTTCTCTACGATTTCGGCCGTCGCGCTTCCATCCGTTGAGCAGCATGAAACAGTAACTTGTGGCTCTTCTTTTTTCGAATCGCAGCAAGATGTCTCTTTAGCCATTACAGGTGCAGGTTCACCACATGCACTTGTACCACATGAAGATTCTTCCTTCGCTGGCGCTGCTTTCTTAGGAGCAGAATCATCACAGCTAGTCCCACAGCTTGAAGAAGAACTTGTCGATTCATAAGCTTCAGGTTTTACGTAACGCTCAAAGCCAAGCTTCTCAAGTGCGTAACCTGCCACTACCGATACCGTCATTGCTACTAAGAAGTAGAACACAGCTACTTGCCAGCCGAACGTAATCACGAACAAGCCAATGATCACCGGGTTCAAGAGTGGGCTACCGAATAGGAACACCATCATTGGACCAAAACCTGCTCTTGCACGCAGCAATCCTTTTAGGAAAGGAATCGTCGAACATGAACAGAAAGGCGTAATCGCACCCAATAGTGCTGCAACCACATAGCCCTTACCGTTACGTGAGCTCAAGATAGATTGAATCTTTTCTGGCGTAAGAAACTCTTGCAGAATCCCAACAATGTAGCTGATCGCCAAAAAAAGGATGATTAGCTCTACTGCTAAGAAAGCGAACATATCAAGTGCGTCTTTTAGCATTGTTAACATTTCATTGCTCATAATAACTCCAAACTGGATTTAAGGCGGGACTCTATGAGGAAAGTAACCAACCCTTAATTTCGAATATTCTCGAATTATAGAAATATTTCATAACAGATCAAGATTTATTTCGATAAAAATCGAATTAACTTTTAAAAGGAATAATTTTCAATAAGTTATAGAATCACTATTTTTACATTTGTATTCGGACTATATTTCGACTAATATCGAAATTAAATCTTGAGGAGTTAATATGAACTTAGAAGTCGTTGCGAAAGCACTTAAAGAGTTGGGTCACCCTATTCGCCTAACTATTTATAAGAGTGTCGTTAAAGCTGGCTACCAAGGCATTGCGGTTGGCGGCTTACAAGAAGAGCTCGGAATTCCGGGGTCTACCCTTTCTCACCACATATCAAGCTTGGCATCGGCAGGACTAATCAGCCAAAGACGAGAAGGAAGAACGTTATTCTGCGTGGCGGAGTATGAATGTCTAGAAGGCGTGATTGATTTCTTACAAGACGAGTGTTGCGTAAATGAACAGTGCAACTAATGCACCTTTGAACGGAGCACCTTTGAATAGGGCATCTTTGAATAGGGCATCTTTGGACTTAGAACAGGTTTGGGCTGAGTATCAGCAAGCGTTAAAGTCATTCTTGCATTCTAAGGTGAGCAACACCGCCGATGTAGACGACTTGCTTCAAGAGATCTTGATTAAGACTTATCAAAACCTAGACAAAGTCCAAGATACAAGCAGCGTAAAATCGTGGCTATTCCAATTAGCCAATCACACCATTATCGACTTCTATCGTAAGCATGCTAGACAACAACGTGACAGCCAAATTGATGCTGAAGATCTATGGTTTACCAATTTAGACCACAATTCTGAGTTCAAACAGAAGCTTTCATTATGTATTGAACCCTTTATTCAGGCGCTACCTGAACAAAGTTCATCATTACTGCTTGCTGTCGACATCAAAGGCCAAAGCCAAAAAGAGATCGCAGAGGCTCAAAACATCAGCTACTCGACCGTTAAGTCTCGTGTTCAGAAAAGTCGCGGGGATCTTAAAAACCTGTTTGAAGAGTGTTGTAACCTGTCACTTGATCAACAAGGCAATGTGATTGACTGCGAGCTCAAGCCAGACAACGATTGCAGCAACTGCTAATGGCTACATCGAAATAGTTATTGAAATGAACAAAGCCAGCAATTGATGCTGGCTTTGTTGTTTTTATAATCTGCAAATCACTTTGCTTAAGCTAACCTAGTGCTTGAGCGAACCTAACTACTCTGCTTCCACTTACTACGCTGCTTCCGCTTTGACGACCGGTTGATAGCGCCCCGGTTTATGGTTCATCGCTAGAATCAAGTTGGTGACTATCGCACCAAGCACAGACAATAGAACCAGTGACACGTCAACAATAAACAGTGAAAGCACTACAATCGTACAGTCTAACGCCATCTGAACTTTGCCCGCTCGAATACCAAAACGTTCTTGTAAGAATAACGCCAAAATGTTGAAGCCACCCAAACTCATCTTATGACGGAAGATCACCAGCATGCCGGTACCAATCAAGCCACCACCGATTAAAGCTGCATACAGTGCATGAATTTCGGCAATCTGAATCACGTGATACAAATGGTCCACAGCGAACGAAACAATCGAAACCGCGATAAAGGTATTGATGGTAAAACGCCAGCCCATACGAGCAACCGACAAAATATAGAAAGGTAAGTTGAGCGCGAAGAACACTTGACCAAAACTTAGATCTGTTACTTTGGTAATGAAGATCGCTAGACCAGCCGTGCCTCCGGTGAGCAAACCGACTTGATTGAAAAAGATAACGCCAAGTGAAACCAGTGCGCTACCTAAGAGCAGTGCCAGTAAGTTTTCGCGAAGATTATGATCTTTATCCATGTGAATGACTCTCCCTGAATCTTTGAACATCGCATTTCAGTAGTTTTGAAACGATTTACGCCCAAATTTACGATGTTTGACAGATAAGTCGAGTGAACGGCCAATGTTACTTAGTGATTAGTTTGTATATTAGTTTTTACAGTTTTGTGAAATCTTCAATTAAACAGATAGTTAAAAACCTGAAGTCAGGCTCTCATTATTAATTGCATGTTTCTATCACTGAATGAGTGAGCTTCGAGTTTTCCTCTTTATTGGTCACGTTTCGCCCTAATTCTAACGATGCTTAAATCTATGCATAAAACGCATAGACTAAATCACAAAAGGTCATTTGATACATACACTACTCGTCATTATGATGCGCGACTTCTTACAACATTGAGCGCATGTAAACACCTTATGTTTTCACAATCTCTTTTTGCCCAACTGGCCAGAATGACGCTATTCCTCGTCATTAGTTTGGTTATTGTGCATCACAGTCAGCCATTGATTGATCTCTTGGCTCAGCATGCCGTGAGCAGTGGATGCCACCAGCAGTCAGCGCATGAGCATTCTGGACACGAACATCACCATGAGATGACTGACCAACACATGTCAGCGCAAGACCACTCACATCACCACCATTAATTTAAGAGTATTAGAATGAGCATTTTCCGTTTTCCTTTACTGGTATGGCTTGGGATCGGCACACTTATTATCAGTCTAGGGATCAGACAATCATTCGGCATTTTCATGATGCCAATTTCAGAGCATTTCGGCACGGGGCGAGAGTTTTTCAGCTTCGCTATTGCTCTACAAAACCTGCTGTTCGGTGTGTTCCAACCTTTTGTGGGTATGGCCGCAGACAAATGGGGAGCAAGACGCATCATTATTGCTGGCGCATGTGCTTACGGTTTGGGTTTACTTCTTACCTCAATTTCTACCGAATCAAGCATGCTTTACGTTTCATTGGGCGCACTCGTTGGCCTTGGATTGAGTGCGACAAGCTATGTGATCGTGTTAGGTGCAGTAGCAAAAGTAGTACCTGCAGAGCACGCGGCTAAGGCATTTGGTTTAACCACAGCAGCAGGTTCGTTTGGCATGTTCGCTGTGATTCCAGGTGCACAATACATGTTGAACGAATTCGACTGGCAAAGTGCGATGCAAGTATTTGGCGTGCTTTGTTGTTTCATGATCTCTTTTGCCCTGTTTATGCGAGCGCCGAAGTCGGCAACCAATAAACAAGTAGAAGACACTCAGACACTAAAAGAAGCGCTGTCTGAAGCATTTTCGAACAAAAGTTATTGGTTAATTCACGCAGGCTTCTTCGTTTGTGGTTTCCACGTGATGTTCATCGCAACGCACTTACCGAGCTACTTAGCCGACAAAAACCTACCCGCGAGCAGTGCAGCAATGGCACTGGCTTATGTGGGTATTTTCAACATCTTCGGGTCTTATTTCTGGGGTGTGATGGGCGATAAGTTCAGCAAGCGTCATGTAATGTCGGCACTGTACTTAGTTCGTACTGTAGTTATTGGTGCGTTTGTGACTCTTCCAGTAACTGAATCAACGGCTGCTATCTTTGGTGCGGCGATTGGTTTCTGTTGGTTAGGAACGGTACCACTCACCTCTGGACTAGTTCGTCAGATCTTCGGTGCGCGTTACCTATCTACTCTGTACGGTTTGGTTTTCTTTACTCACCAAGTGGGTAGTTTCTTAGGCGCTTGGGTTGGTGGTCGTATTTACGATTACTACGGATCTTACGAGCCAATCTGGTGGTCAACAGTGATACTGGCATTTGCGGCTGCGCTTATCCATTTACCAATTAATGACAAGCCTATTGAACGCCTGAAATTGGCAATGGCTTAACGTTTAACGCTGACTCCCCCATCAGCTAAAAACCAACAGTCATTCCAATAAAGAGAGTGAGTATTGAAGGATAACATCCTGAGGTATTCGCTCTCTTTTTCGTTGCCCGTTATATCGACAATAATAAAGGTCGATATTTGCATAAACCTCACTGAATAATAAGACTATTCTTTTCGTTTTAATTTATAGTATTCGTTAGCTCCTTTAAAATTAATCCGCAGGCTTATGGAATACATAGATCAGACAGTACTTATCGCGATGGCACTCATTTTTGTCGGCTCGTTTGTGCAAACCGCAATCGGCTTTGGCTTGGCTATTGTGGCAGCCCCACTGCTGTTTTTAGTCTCACCTGACTACGTACCCGCGCCTATCTGTCTCGTTGGCCTGTTCATTTCTATATTCAATGCGTTTAAACACCGAGCAAACATTTCTATCGGCGGATTAAAAATTGCACTGCTTGGACGCATTCCGGGGTCTATTGCAGGTGGTGCTTTGTTAGTGATGGTTTCAACGAGCGTGTTGTCTCTGTGGTTAGGCTTATTAGTGGTATTTGCGGTGATTGTCAGCTTGCTGCCGTTTAGGTTAGAGCCAACACCGACCAAGATGGGCATTGCTGGATTCTTCTCAGGATTCTTTGGCACCAGTTCAGGTATTGGTGGTCCACCAATGGCGTTACTACTTCAGCACCAAGATGCCAATCAACTTCGTGGTAACCTTTCTGCGTTTTTCGTGTTTAGTTCTATCATTTCATTACTGGTACAGATCCCAATTGGCTTCTTCACGATGCACCATTTGATTATCACAATCCCGTTGCTTCCTGCGGCTTGGTTGGGTTACAAAGTGGCGTTAATGACAACGCAAAGCATTCCAAAAGAGAAGATACGTATCGGTTCTTTATTGTTATGTTCTATCAGTGGCTTTACTGCTATCTGGCAGGGCTTAGCAGGCTAGTTCATAACGAAAACACTGATAAATAAGAACCGTTCCAACACACCCATCTATTGAAAGGACACTCCTATGACATACGACGAGTTCAATGCATTCTGCGAGTCACTACCTGCCACCAGCTATGTGATGCAGTGGAATAACTCTCACGTTTGGAAAGTAGGTGGGAAGGTGTTTGCGATTGGTGGTTGGGGGCCTAACGACGAGCCTGCGTTTATCTTTAAGGCATCCGATCAGAACTTCGACTTTCTGAAGGAGGAACTGGGCTATAAACCCGCGCCCTACTTTGCTTCGCGCGGAATGAAGTGGATTCAACTTTTTGAAAGCACATCAGAAAGGGATGAGGAGCTGAGATACTACATCACTGAATCACACCGAATTGTTTCATTAGGGCTAACCAAAAAGAAACAAGCAGAACTAGGGCTCAATCAATAACGTTTATCACGTATTGCTAATCTGAGCCCTCTTTCGGAATGAGAAAGGATCCCTAGGAAGTCTGTTTCAAAAATGCAGGTAAATAGCGTTCTATTTTTTGCTCTGAGATAAGCGGCACCAATAAATAGATAAGACCTGCAAAAGCGATAGACCCGGCTAAGTCTTCTGGGCGATGCATGCCAAGCCAAACTCGGCTGTAAGCGACACCACCAGCCCAAACCAGTAAACCACCTACCAAATAAAAACGCTTCGCTTCTAAAAACAATCCACCGAAGAACGCCAAACACACACCGACGAAAATCATGTGTCCAGATGGGAAAGAATAGTCAGTCTCACCCAACCAGTGGCGCGTTCGCCACTCACTCACCTTATCTTGCACAGATGCAATCGCTGCGTTCTTTTCTACCAGTGGCAGTTCATAAAACACTTCTGGCATTTCGACAACTTCTTGCGTCACCAAATACTCAGAATAAGGTCGAGGGCTTTCTGTTGAATGCTTTAAGAAGGTTTTCGCTGTAAAGCTAAGAACCAACAACAGGCCAAGCTGCAGACACAGGCTGACTAGCTTAGCTTTGGAAAACTTCATCGTGAGCAATGCCAGAGACAAAACAGCTAGCGTTACCAAGAATCCTTGATTGCCTGCTGAGTACGTCACGAACGTCATGAAGGCACCATAGAAAGGCAAAACCGCACTTCCAAGGTCAAAGTTCGATCCAAAGATCAAAAAAGGTACGAGAGAATACAAACTTAGAACGAGAAGTAATAAGCCTTTGGATTTGTTAGAGAACAGAGAAGTCATGGCTAAGATCTTTTAGGTAAAGTGTCCGGATGCTATCGCAGCTTAGCAGCGCTAATATCAATTTTATGTCAAAACGGTCAGTAAGACGTCATGGTGTAACAATATTGAATTATTAAGCCACGTTAGCATTCATTTGATAAACATTTGCTTTATCAACGATATGAATTGGACACACACTCATGTTCATAGACACATAAAAATCCTTTCAAACATCAAAAATCTACGCACAACTGTGTATGCAAACCAAGTGATGTCTGTTTCGTTGATAAAATGAGCACTTACCGCATTCAAAGAGCAGATTCTAAAAAACTTTGCTGTCAGTCCTTTAAATCCACTATTGAAAGGATTACCATCTGGTCTGCTTTCAAAGCAAAACAAATTATTAATTTTTATTCTCAGGGCGGGGCGAAATTCCCCACCGGCGGTATGTCCTTAGCAAAATCTAAAGATAAGCCCGCGAGCGCTCGATTCGTCGAGGTCAGCAGATCTGGTGAGATGCCAGAGCCGACGGTCATAGTCCGGATGAGAGAGAATGAAAACACACTCGTTTAAGTTGGAAAGGCGTGCCTATTTATTGGGTTCATGCCTCCAACTTAGGCGGGTGCATTTCGTTTTGGATAAAACCATAATGAGCTAAAGCCTCTTGTAATGAGTTGGCTTTGTTGTGCTCGGTTGAGATCCCTCATACAGCCCTGATTCTGGTGATATTTTAGGAGTTTAACCATGAATCAGTCTTCACTACTTGCCGAATTTGGCGAACCAATCACTCGCGTTGAAAACGCACTGCAAGCTCTACGCGAAGGTCGTGGCGTACTTTTACTTGACGATGAAGATCGCGAGAACGAAGGCGACATCATCTACTCAGTAGAACACCTAACCAATGCTCAAATGGCGCTTATGATCCGTGAATGCAGCGGCATTGTGTGCCTGTGTCTAACCGACGAGCAAGCAAATCAACTTGAACTTCCACCTATGGTTGTTGATAACAACAGCGCAAACCAAACTGCGTTTACCGTAACTATCGAAGCAAAAGTTGGTGTAACAACAGGTGTTTCTGCCGCTGACCGTGTAACAACGATCAAGACAGCTGCAAACCCAACAGCTAAGCCTACTGACCTTGCTCGCCCTGGCCACGTATTCCCACTGCGTGCTCGCAAAGGTGGCGTACTTGCTCGCCGCGGTCACACAGAAGGCACTGTGGATCTTATGCAAATGGCAGGTCTTCAATCGGCAGGTGTACTGTGTGAAGTAACCAATCCAGACGGCACGATGGCAAAAGCGCCAGAGATCGTTGCTTTCGGTAAAATGCACAACATGCCAGTACTGACCATTGAAGATATGGTGATGTACCGCACTGAGTTCGACCTTAAGCTTGCGTAACGTTTAATCGTCAGTGTCCCGCGCTGGCGATAATTGGATCGCTAGTAAATATTGAAAGGCCTCACTTTTTAATGCTGTTTCTAGTTAATAGCATTAAAGAATGAGGCCTTTTTAATTTCCGTACTTTGAGACGAGCTAAAGATTGACCGCCGAAGTGTCCCTACCTATCGAAACCTCCCCAGCCTAATCACAAAAAAAGCGTAACCTCTCAAAAAATACTGCAAAATATGAGAAACATTCACTCGAATGGTGAAGTCATGCACCATCATTGATCATCCATAAATAAAGAAAAAACATAAACCACTGAAATATAACACTTATTAATTTTGGCACGGTGTCTGCACTACCACTAAGTAGGTATGCACATATTAGGAGTTAAATATGTTTGTAATTATTTCAGTTGGTTTATCCATAGCAGTACTTGCTGCCCTATTTCATTTTTCCAAAAAGAGACAAACGGCGCTATCACATAGGTTTGAAACCTTAGTTCTACTCAGAGAACTATTGCTGCTATCACGCAAACATCGCGCCGCAACGCATTATGCTCTTGGTTATAAGCTGTCTAGCGACTCGATTCGCAAAGTGAATGATATTTACGACAACATACTTGAGGTGTCTGAACTGCTTCAATCTCATGTGTCGTTTGATAGCCGTCCTATGTATCGCATCTACCATCTAAAACTCATCGCAATGCACAGCGATTGGCAAAACCGTAGCTTGGTGCGTAACCAATCTATTCACGGTAAAACCATTCGCCACAGCATGTTCTTGATGGATGAAGTCATGATCATCTGGCTGATCCAATCTGAACGAGAAGACATGAGTAGCGAATACCATATGAATTGGCAACAGATCTTGGACTGCATGGAGATCTTGACCAAGTTACGAATGTGTATCCCTGATATGGAGAAGCCAGAAGAGTATGCGAGATTCAAATTCTACGCCTCTCAGACACACAGAAAACTTAACCAATTATCGATTATCTGTCCTATAAGCAGTGGGTCACCCATTTGCACACGTGCGATGCATGCACTCACCGAGATCGCATCAAGTACCGAAGCAACTCAACCGGCAGATAGCATGTACGAATTAACAAGCGATATATCAACCGTCGTTTCAAAAGTATACGACCAAGTATTGACGGACATTACTAGAAGCTTGTATCGACCTTTACCTGACATTAACGAAAAGGCAATAGACACCCGATTATCCGTACATCATTACATGTAAAGACTTCGTGAGAGGAGAGCGTGCTGGAACTCTGAATTATTGAGTTCAAATCCGATATCACCTTTGATATCGGATTTTTGTATTTATATGTTTATGCCTTGTGCACTTGTGTACTTGTGTACTTAGGATATATAACCTCAAACACCCTCAGATTTAATATCGTTAGACCAAGCTTCTGCTGCAAAATCAATAAACTGACGTACAACAGGGAGTTGATAGCTGCGTGATAGATACACCGCCCAAAGCACACTGCTCGGTGAAACAAAGTCTTCCAAAATCCGCTTCAACTTACCATTAGCAATCAATGGATTCGCTAAGTCACACGGTAATCGCACGATCCCTTTGCCATGTTGTGCGGCGCGGGTTAACACCCCAACATCGTTGGCTTTAATGGTGCCAGACACCTCAACCGAATAATGTTGGTTATCCTTAACAAAATCCCACTTAGAGACACTCAAATGGCGAAAGCAATTATGTTGTCGAAGTTCTTCAATCGTTTTAGGTTCACCGTGCTTGTCTAGATAAGCAGCAGATACACACACAACCGAATCAATTTCCATTAGCTTTCTGGCAATTAAGCTTTCATCAGGTTGATCGGTATATCGAAGTGCAATATCTATCCTCTCATCCACCAACTGAGTAAAACGATCCGAAGCAAAGAGTTCTACCGTAATATTTGGATGACGCTCAGTGAACTGCTCGACCACATCCAATAACATGTTTTGAGTTAACCCAATCGGCGCTGCGATTCGAATTGTCCCGGAAAGATCATCGGTTTGATTAAGCGCAGTAACCTCTAGCTCTGCGGTCTCATGGAGTATTTTTTCACAGCGTTGTAATGCGATTTCCCCTGCCGCCGTCAAACTCACCTTTCGAGTTGTTCTATGCAAAAGTCTTTGTTTTAGCCACGCTTCGATCTCTTGAACGTGGCGCGACACTTGTAATCGACTCATGTCCAAATGCTCTGCCGCTTGCGTAAAACTGGCACAATTTGCCACTTCGACAAAGCTGCGCATCGCCGTCAACCTATCCATCGCACTCTCCTTGAGCTGTTTAGCAGCTAACCGAATCTTATTAGATCACTATATAGATACAATCTACATCATTTTACGATATTTATCGCAACCCAGTAAGCTATTAGACTGCAATGGCTGTCGAGAAAACGACTCAATAAATTCGATAATTGGAGAGACATTATGAAAATTGCAGTATTAGGTGCATCAGGTTGGATTGGTAGTCACATCGCTCAAGAAGCTCAATCTCGTGGTCACGACGTGGTTGCAGTAGTAAGAGATGCAAGCAAAGTAGAAACCAAAGGTGTTGAAGTTCGTTCATTTGATTTACAAGATGAAGCAGCAAGCCTTGCAACCGCGCTATCCGGCGTTGATGCAGTAATTACTTCGATTGGCGGACGTGCTCTAGGTAATCACGACATCGTAAAAAATACTGCGACTAAATTGTTAGCCGCATTACCAAGCCTTGGTATCGAGCGCCTACTTGGGGTTGGCGGTGCAGGCTCATTAGAAGTGGCGCCAAACGTACCGTTAGTTACCGTTCCGGACTTTCCAGCAGAGCATAAAAACGAAGCGCTAGCACAAGGTGAAGCTCTTGAAGTGTTCAAACAGTCTGATAGCCAGGTTAACTGGACGTTCATTAGCCCAGCGGCAGAAATCTTCCCGGGAGAGAAACTGTCAACCTACCGCATAGGCGGCGACCAATTACTCACCGACGAAGATGGCAACAGCAAAATATCCGTCAGCGATTACGCTATCGCGATGATTGACGAACTAGAATCAGGCAAGTTCCCACGCCAACGTATTGGTGTCGCTTACTAGTTAGCTCATATGTAAAAACTAAAAAAGCCGCTTGTTCAAAACAATGCGGCTTTCTCATCTTTATATTGAGCATTCCTTTAACCCAATGGCAGGTGACCTGTTTTCACGAGGATAACGGTCTCTTCTTCCACATATGGAAAATGCTCGCTCATATGAGGGCTGCGCATCCATGTGTGTTTTGGATACTCGCCATGTTCATCTTTAAAGGTACCGGACAACACAAAGATCTCTTCACCGCCAAAGTGACGATGCGGCTGAAAACGTTCGCCAACTGGCCACTTAACTAAAGCGACATGCTCGTGTTCGAATTCATGCAGTGGCATCACTTGTAAGCCGCCGATACCTGCAAGCCATTCCGTTTCTAGAGTATTGATGCGAACTTGAGTTAAGTCTCTCACGTCAAACTGGTTTAGCTTAACCAAAATCGTGCAGCCATTTTTACTTGATGGAGAGTGCGCGCTGCCCGGCGGATTACGGATATAAGTACCTGCAGGGAAGTCTCCAGTTTCATCAGAGAAAACACCCTCTAATACGAAGATCTCTTCGCCTTGTGGATGTGGGTGCTCAGAAAACGAAGATTCAGGATCGTACTTCACCACACTGGTCGTGTGGCCCGATTCTTTCTCTTCTCTTTCTAGCGGCTTACGCCATACCCCTTTGGCAGGGCTCGCGATCCAATCTAATGTCTCGGTTTCAATAACCAGCTTTTTTGAAAAGTCCATGTTGAACATAATGGCGACCTTACTCTTGTTATCGTTTTAATTATTATTGTTGTCTTTCTAGTTTCTATTCTACGCGAATACTCATCAAGGAGGCCATCTCGCTGCTATTTTGTCTACGCGACAGCCGCCTAAAAAGAATCCTAATTAATTGCGACCAGCAATCACACCGCCATCAACATCCCAGATTGCACCCGTTACCCAATCTGCACTGTCTGATAATAAGAAAGAAATGCTATTGGCGATGTCTTTCGGCAAACCTACTCGACCAATAGGGTGGAACGCGTTGAAGCCTTCTAACGCTTGATCCACTTCTTCCGGCTTAATGAAAGATTCGTAAATCGGCGTTTTAACCACAGCCGGGGAAACCGCATTCACACGAATGTTATGCTCAGCCAATTCCATTGCCATGTGTTGTGTTAATGCGTGCAGGCCAGCTTTAGCCATTGAATAGGCAGAAGATGGCGTCGCTTTGATTGCTTGCTTACCCCACATAGAACCAACGTTAACTACGCTGCCACCGCCGTTCTTGATCATCAACTTGCTTATCGCTTGAGTGATGAAGAAAGTCGCTTTATTAAGCTGCATGTATTGCTCGTAATCAGATTCTTGGTGCTCAATAAACGCTTTAGGGTTGAAGTAACCCGCAGCATTAACAAGGTAACCATTACCGTCATCTAACGACTCAAGGTGTTCGATAAGGCGAGACACACTTGCATCATCATAAAGGTTAGCTTGCCAGCCTGAAGCGTGACCTAACGATTGCAGCTCTGACACCGCTTTATCTAACTTAGTTGGGTTATTGCCGACAACCAACACATGGATGTTTTGAGCGACTAATTGCTTCGCTGTTTCAAAGCCCATGCCACTCGTGCCACCGATTACTACTGCAATACCATTTTTAGTGAAGTTCATTTTGTTATCTCCTAAGTCATGTGAACGTGGTAATCTTAGGCCTTGAACTAACACTATGAATAGTAAGTACAAATCGGTTAGGTAGGTACTTATTGGTACATCTTTATGAAAAATCAGGAAAACTTTTTTTCAAGAAAATCAGCACCCGGGCGTTCAACTCGTATGGTAGAAACCATCTACGGCTGTAAATGGTCGCTAACGGTTTACCAATTACTGGCAAATGGCATTAATCGCCCTGGTGAAATGGTGCGCTCGGTTGAAGGGTTATCGACCAAGGTATTGAATGAATGCTTGAAGCGAAATGTGGAGTTTGGGATTTTAGATAAGCAGATGTTCAACGAACTGCCACCAAGAGTTGAATACCAAGTGACGCCGTTCGGCGAGAAGTTCTTGTTGATTCTAGACCAGCTGGAAAACCTACAAAACGAAATCGACGAGATGTAAGCCCAAGCCTGTCCAACTATTGCTAAAAGAAAGAGGAAGGTAGGCCGCGCCATTTAGCTGACTGGCATTTGCTCAAAACGGCCTTTCACAAAATCAATAAAGGTTCTAATTCGACTTGGTTGATAGCGGTCTCGATGGTAGATCGCTGAAAAGTCCACTTTCGGCACCACCCACTCATCAAACACCTGCACTAGTTGTCCGCCATTGAGTTCTTGTAAGCAATAGATGGTTGGAACACGAATAATTCCGTTGCCTGATTTCGCGCCCTGTACCAACACTCGCCCATTTTTACATTGCAGTCTGCCCGTCACATGCACATCGACCGTTTTCTTGGTGTCGTCCAGAGCTTGAAAACTCCACTTGCGCACCGATCCCGTTAAGCAGTCATGGTGGATCAGATCTTTAGGATGACTTGGCTTTCCTTTACGAACGAAATACTCAGGGCTCGCGAGTGTTCCCATCTCGATGTCTAATAGCTTTCTTGCGATAAAGCCCGCGTCTTCTAAGCTTCCCATGCGAAAAGCGATATCGAAAGCGTCTTCAATCAGGTCGACTCGGTTACTACTGAAATCAAGGCTAATACTGATGTCTGGGTAAAGCTGCATAAACTCATTCACTAGATCCGCGATGATCACCTCACCAAGATAACCCCCGACACAATTTACTTTTATGTCGCCACGCACTTCTTCGACATCGTCCACAGCAGCAATCAATGCTTGGTCTATATTATCTAAGGCTTGTTCGCATCTCGCGTATAGATCTTGCCCTGCGTGCGTCAACCTCAAGGTTCGAGTGGTGCGGATAAACAATGTCACTCCCATCTGTTTTTCTAGGCTACTCACTTGGCGCGACACATGGGAGCGCGAGACATCAAGCTCCTCCGCTGCTTTAGTGAAGTTACCTAAACGAGCGATAAGCACGAAAGAGCGAATATCTGACAGATTAATTTGATTGAGCATGGTCGCCAGCTTACTTGTGAAATTAAAAAGTGATGAAGCTATAGAGTTATGACGCTATAAATCTATAAATCTATAAAGTGAACATCTTTATTGTTGCACCACAGCAACAGTGTTTCAAGTAAAGCGCTATATATCAACAATGCTATTTTCCTTAATATACCTCCATCGCAACGAAGCAAGGCAACAAGCACTTGATTCGAATGCACTTAAACAGCACGTCGTAGCCAACCGACGCAATAAAAGTACAGAGGAAATAAAATGAAAAAACTAATCGTAATTACAGGTGCAAGCTCTGGTATTGGTGAAGCAATCGCTCGTCGTCTAAGCGATGAAGGTCACCCTCTGCTACTTTTAGCTCGTCGTGTTGACCGCCTTGAAGCGCTGAACCTACCAAACTCACTATCAGTGAAAGTAGACGTAACAGACAAAGCGTCTTTTGATGCAGCAATCGCACAAGGTGAAGCGAAATTTGGCCCTGTAGGCGCGCTTATCAACAACGCCGGTGCAATGCTTCTTGGTCAAATCGATACTCAAGACGCTCAAGAGTGGAAGACAATGTTCGACGTAAACGTGATTGGTCTTCTAAACGGCATGCAATCTGTACTTGCTCCGATGATGGAACGTAATACAGGTACTATCATCAACATCAGCTCTATCGCAGGTAAGAAAACATTCCCAAGCCACGCAGCTTACTGTGGTACTAAATTCGCGGTACACGCTATTTCTGAGAACGTTCGTGAAGAAGTTGCCGCTTCAAACGTTCGTGTTACGACTATCGCACCGGGCGCTGTAGAAACTGAGCTTCTGTCTCACACTACCTCTCAAGAGATCAAAGACGGTTACGATTCTTGGAAAGAAGACATGGGCGGCGTATTGGCAGCTGACGATATTGCTCGCGCTGTATCATTCGCTTACCAACAACCACAGAACGTTTGTATCCGTGAAATTGCTCTAGCGCCAACTAAGCAACAACCATAGAAGTTAATTATCACGCATATATTTGTGATGCATAAATAAAAAGCGCCACTACTTATTCAGTAGTGGCGCTTTTGTTTTTGTTTTTGTTGAGTCTAGTTACACGCAGTAACCGTGATTAAAACTCAACGCAATAAACTGATGTGCTGCCGCTCACTTCATTGCCGACCGCGATAAAGTGGTTACCAGAGCGAGTGAAATACTTGATTGACTCTGGGCCTAGGTCACCCGCTTTCGAGTTGTAAGTCTCGTTGTCGCAATCACCGTCTTCATCAACCTTAGTGCATACAGGTTGAGTAAAATTGCGGTTATTTAGATAGCTGATGAAACTTGCGTTCTTAGGCTGCGTTACGTCGTAAACCATAATGCCACCCTGGCGCTCAAGTCCAATAAAGGCATACTGCTTGCCGTTAATCTCAGCGACTTCAATAGCTTCAGGCTCTACCCCTTTATCATCACTGCGATCATCACCGCTCTGGTTGTTATCATTGGTGCTGTTGAAGTTTGCAGGATCTTGCTCAAGTACGATTCGAGCAAAATCATCACCGCTATCAAATACTAACTCGCCAGACTCATCCCAGATAGAGAAAGAACGGCTACCGAATGCTTGAACCTTTTGATCAGCAGCAAGTGTCCCTTGTGGCTTAATCACTTTAAGACGAGCAAGTTGCTTATTGTCTTTCAATGCACCAGCTAATGGGTGGTTCGCGTCAACGTCTAGCTTCTTGCCACGCACTTCATCGATATAAGCAATACAAAAGTCTTTTTCTGTGGTGTAGTTTTCGGTGCCTTGGTAATCGTCACCATCCCACTCAAAGCCTTTGTCATCACACATTTGTTGTGTCGTCTTGATGCCATATTCACGGCCATCACCTTCGTTCGCAGTCACAATGTAGGTGTTCCCATCAACACTGTAGCTGGTGATGCTGTCTGGCATGTAAAGGCCTTCTAACATTGCGTAGCTTTGTAGATTACCGATGTTTTTGTCTTTGTTCGACGCATCTAACTGAGCGGTATCCCAAGGCTTCCCACCTAATCCCAGAATCGCATCCACTTCTGCACTCGCCACGTCAATTGCTGCCAATGCATTGTTCTCTTGCAGCGCTACGTAAAGCTTTCCGTTATCAGCAAACGTTAGGTATTCCGGTTCAAGGTCTTGAGCAACGGTTGCATTAGGCGCTGAGATTCGAACCTTGTCGGTTAGTTCTGCATGGCGTGGCTGGCCTTGGTTAAATGCCTTAAAATCAATCTGCGTGACTTTCGCTTGCAAAGGACCATTGGTTAGATCCACCAACGTTACTGAACCTTCAGGGTCAATGCTGTAATCCGCATTCGGCTCTCCTTCATTTGCTGATGCGATGTAACGGCCATCCTTAGAAAAGCTCACCATGTCTGGTAATGCGCCAGCTGTGTAAGTGGTGATAAGCTCTAGCGTGTCTGAGCGATACAGAGCAATGATGCCATTTTGTTGCTTGTCGGCGTTTTCAATCGCGACAGCAACTAAACCCTGATGAGTCGATACACTGTTCGCAGCACCGATAGTAATACCAGAAGCCGCAGCGGCTGATTGAAGGTCGATAGAGCCCTCAGAGGTTGGTGCGCTGTCAGCGTCCATCGATAGCACATCAACTTTCTGTGCTTGAGCGTTAACCACATAAAGCTTGTCGGTACATGAATCGTAGCTGACGATTTCGGCTGCAGAGGTATCAAACGGGGCGTCAGCAATAGCACGACCAACCAGACTAATCCCAGAAACAGTGGCATCTGTCATGTTCGGTTGTTGAATGGACTGGCATTGGAGGCTAAAAGTATCAAGTGACGTTTGAGATGATGTTGCAGTCGTTGATGGTGTTACCAACGTTGAAGTTGACTGAGAACACCCAACCAGAGCAGAACTTACCGCGATAGGCAGTAATAGAGTCAGCTTATTAAATTTACGATTCATATATCCTCCATAATTAGAACCGCGATCATAGAGGGCTGTTATGACAGTTATCTTTCTCTTTTATTAACAATAAATGACGACAATAGGTTTCTTTTACTCATAACAACAGAAAGTTAAGATGAGCACTCTATTAACAAGCAAGCAAAAAAAAAGCGCTCAAGCGGCTGGTGCTTGAGCGCCTTTAGTAAACTAATAGGGAGGGTTAGAAGTTGTAACCACCACCGATCATGAATACCCATGGGTCGATATCAACGTCTGTTGAGTACTGTTTTCCACCCGCTTTGTATTTCGCTGTAGTGCTAATGTCTGCATACCAAACTGACGCATTCAAGAACCAATCTTCATTGATCATGTAGTCCATACCGATGTTTGCAGCAAGACCCCAAGAGTCATCAAGAGACAGGTCACTCAAGCCTGCATCTTTACCAGTGCCATTAAGTTCTTCATCAAAGAAGACAGTGTAGTTAATGCCCGCACCCACGTAAGGGCGGAAGTCGCTGTTCGCTTGGCCGAAGTAGTACTGAACCATAAACGTTGGCGGAAGGTGTTTAGTGTCAGCAACTTTACCTAAACCATTAACAGAAATACTGTGAGAAAATGGGCTCGCGGCTAATACTTCAAAACTGATGTTATCAGTAAACATGTAGCCGAAAGTAAGGCCAAGCTGAGTATCAGAATCAACCGAGAACTCTAGGTCTGGATTGTTAAGTACAGCGCCGCTGCTGTCGTTTGGAGATACTGTTGCTGCACCTGCACGGATGATGAAATCACCTTCTTTATGAGCAAGAACATTGGTTGACATAAGAGCCGCAATAACCGCAATACCACATACTGTTTTTTTCATTATAATTTCCTTTTGAGGGCTTAATTCTTTATTGGTGAATGAGTAATCATTTCTTATTTTGCGTGCAAGGTAGCATACAATAACCCTACTTTATTGATGGAAATCAATTTGTGAAAACTTGTGATTATTTATGTAAATTTATATCGACTCGATCACTTTATTGCCTCATTTTATTGACAATTTTGTAATGCAACTTTCCCGTGCGTCATGCCGTTAAACTCACCGCCTCAATCTTGCTCGGACCTTTTGGATCAAAATGGAGCAAGCCAACATTTCGTGCGCATCAATTTGGTGCGGTCTCGTATTATTAGCTCATACCTTGCTTAATATTCAATAGGTTACATTTGGCTTAGTGCTTGCAAGTGTATGTTCATAATCATAAATACATGAGGTTCTGACCATGCAAGACACTCTAACGATCGTTCTGGCCGGCGGTGTTGGCTCTCGGCTTTCTCCCCTCACCGATAACCGTGCAAAACCTGCGGTACCTTTTGGTGGAAAATATCGAATCATCGACTTCACTCTAGCGAACTGCCTGCATTCTGGACTTCGTCAGATCTTGGTGCTGACTCAATACAAGTCTCACTCTTTGCAAAAACATTTACGAGATGGTTGGTCGGTGCTTAACCCCGAGCTTGGCGAATACATCACCAATGTTCCCCCACAAATGCGCACAGGTGATAGCTGGTATAGCGGGACAGCAGATGCGATTTATCAGAACCTGTATTTGCTTTCTCGCAGCGAAGCGAAACATGTGGTGGTGTTATCAGGCGACCATATCTATCGTATGGACTACGCGCCAATGCTCAAACAACATAAACAGAGCGAAGCCGACTTAACGGTGGCTTGTATGGAAGTTTCGATTGATGAAGCCAAAGAGTTTGGCGTTATGGAAATTAACGAATCGCATCAGATAAACAACTTCACAGAAAAGCCCCGTTATCCTGCCTGCGTACCCGGAAGACCAACACGAAGCATGGCTTCAATGGGGATTTATATTTTTGATAAAGAAGTGCTTACACAAGCACTATTGGCGGATGCAGAAGATCCAAATTCCAGCCACGATTTCGGTAAAGATGTGATACCTAAATTGGTCGGGGATAAAAGCGTTTATGCCTACAAATTTGGAGACACCGAAGGCAGAGTTACACAAGATGCTTATTGGAGAGACGTTGGTACCCTCGACTCTTATTATCAAGCCAATATGGATTTACTAAAGCCAGTTTCCCCTATCGATTTATACCAACCCGATTGGGCAATCCGCACTTACGAACCTCAATTACCACCCGCTCGAACCATCGCTTCAGTTGAAGGGAATCAAGGGATCTTCATCAACTCGATGATCGCAAATGGTGTGGTGATAGAAGGTGGTTCAGCGCAGAACTCCATCTTTTTCCCAAAAGTTAAAGTCAACAACGCGGCCATTGTGATTGACAGTATTCTCTTTGAAGATGTTGAAATTGGGAAAAATTGTCATATACAAAACTGCATCATCGACAAGCATGTGAAAGTGCCTGATGGTACCCAAATAGGTATTGATAGTAGAGCGGATTCAGAACGATTTCATATATCAAAGAAAGGCGTGATTGTGGTGCCCTCTTCTTATGAATTTAATAAGTCATAACCTTAAACAAAACTAAATCACACTATCAAAAGGCAGCTTCCGTTGCCTTTTTCAATACCCGTAATTCAGTGTTCATAAGAACTGTCTATTTAGCTAAAAGTGCGCTGAAAAACAAAAGTGTTGTGCAAAAACAAAAGCGCCCTATAAAAACAGAGCGCTTTCTAAATACAGAAAAGGCTACTTAGGTGCTAGTTCGTAGTTTTCTTGCATCTCATGTGGGGCAATCCCGTATTCATAATCAGCCAAGTAACCATCCTTATAAACCTTCATTCCTTTCTCATCCCAGCTGACTTTAATCACAGCCGTTTTGCCATCTTCACTGCCCATCAGTTCGAGCATTTCATCGTCAATCTTAATTGCTTTGATGGTTTTAATACGCTTAAACGGTTTAAATTCAGTGGTCGATGTTGGCAATGATCCATAGCTGCTGATCCAGGTTTCTTTTGGTACTAGCCATTGATTGAAAATGTCATCCACAATCGCTTTAGGCATGCTTGCAATCACTACATCACCCGTCATTACATTGTTTGTCTCTAAGCTGTAACCGCCCTTACCATCTGAAACATAAGTAGGAAAATCAACGCCAATTTCAGACTCCGCAGGCAAACGGCCTAAAGTGACGGATTTCTTAACGTACAGATCGGCGGTTTCAAATTGCTGCATGATTTCTGGAATTTTCTGAAACTCAACAGGTGCAGCAAAAGCATTAAAAGCGAAAGAAAGGGAAGCCGCGATTGCAGCGAATTTAACAGGCATTTTCATAGTGATGGATCCAAATATAATGATGCTGTTAGAGTATCCCGTACTAATCGTCGCCTCAACGGTTAACTATTCTCTATATCAGTAATTGTGATGCTGAATGACGAATTGATAAAAATCACTACCATAACTGACCTTCGCTCTACCCTCTCAAAGATTCCACTCTTCTTCGATTTCAAACAACAAACTATCTTAAATAAAAAACCGACACCATTTTTACCGTACTGTCAGCCTTATGTCAGTGGCGCAAAATGGTAAGTCCTGCGTTCGAAAAAAACCAAAATGAGACCTCGATCATCATTTTGGGGTTCTCATGAAGGCTATTTACATCATTACTGCAGCTTTATTGCTGAGCAGCTCTTTAGCAAATGCAAACGTGCACAAATGGAAAAATACCGAATTTCAGACCTATTCCGATAAAACGCAGGTGAGGTTTTTATTAGTAAACCGTTACACCAAACAAGCGGATTACTACCTGCGAATTGATGACAAAGAATTCCCAAACAAAATCACACTGAATGCGAACCAAGAGTTAGAACTGGACATCAATGTTAAGACACCAGCAGCTCAAACAACCAAGAAAAAGATCTGCACACGCATGGTAACGGACTCTCCGAACAGCTACGAAGTGTGTACGAACCTTAAATTTAAACGGTATTAATCAAATTCAAACGGTACTCACGATGCACAAAATCATAACCACGCTACGCAGAGCTTTATTGACTGTCGTTGCACTGGCTATCGCTTCATTGACCAGCCTTTCTCTAACAAGCCCGGCATTGGCAAACCCGATACCGAGTGTATCCAACCCATCAGGAACCGACCGAGTTCGCACTTCTCAAGGCGCTTCTTGTGAGCAGGCTATCTCTACAGGAAAAACCGTACAGTTCGGTACTTATGGGTCAACCGGTAATGAAGATAGTGACAGCTATTACAACAATTATTACTACCAGAATCAGGATGAGGCAGGCGTGTACGCAGCTGTTACATTCCAATTTGGTGGTGAAGATAGAGTTGACTGTCGTCGACTCTACGAGTTCGAGCTCCGTGAGCGAGAACGTTTAGAAGAGCTAGCTCAAGCGGAGCATGAGTTAAAGCTATTACAAATCGAAGCAGAAAAATATCGCCTGCTGAAGATGAAACAAAGCAACACCACTTTTTCGGAGTAAAAAATGCTGAATAAAAAACCATTACTTGGCCTAGTTGCCATGTCTATTTTCGTAACTGGACCGGCGATTGCCGTACCGCCAAATCATCAAGATGACAAAACAGGTGATGTTGTATTCTCAGCATCTGTGGAGTCTCAATGTGGGATAGAAGCCACGGAAGACAAGGCTGATTTGGCTTTTGGTGAAAATTACAATGAATCCTATGCGACCGTGAAACTGGTGAGTAACAGGAACGGAATTAAAGTTCGAGCGGAAGAGATCAAATTGGAATCGTTCGATGGCCAAATTCAAAAAAGCGATGTGTATTTCCAATCAACGGGGACAACGGATATCTCCCAATCAGCTGAAGGTTGGGAGTCGGGGGTAGACATCACTCGAGATCAAATCCGTGAAGACAATAATATGAATCTATACGCTCGTGTTGCTATTGATGAAAGTAATCTTGATGCAAGTGACGACTACGAAGTAAAAACAAAATGGAAGATCGAGTGTAACTAACCCACTCACTCTCACACGGCAAGCCCTCTTCAAAGAGGGCTTACTGACTCAGAGGCCTTATGAAAACCTTACTATTATTCTTTTCGATACTGTTTATCGCGCCCTATGCTTTGAGCGCAGGATTCGATAGGCAAGAGGTCGAGCATTTCAATCAAATGTGTGTGGATGGTTCAGACAACCACCAACGTCGAATTTTTGATGCACTTTCAAATTCAGAATACATCGACTGGTCGAGCATCGAATTAGTCGGTACAGAGAGTCGTGTTAACTATACCGATACTACTGTCGAGATTAAACAAACAGATCGCGTCACGTGTGACCTTATTGTCGAGTACAAATACCACCACGCCGACATTGTCCTAAGCTCAACTTATCAGGTATCACTAAAGGATAAGCAGACCATCAGCAACGTCGCTGTCACTCAGCAAGCGGTCACGGATTTTATCGTCCGCGTTATGGTGAACTAACATGCTACGTTTTATTGTCGCATTCATCCTAATCAGCTTATCCAGTTGTACATTGGCATTCAATAATCACTCAACTCTGAGCTTTAATAAGCACGTAAGAGAACGTTGTGGGTTAGAAGTGATCAACAATCAAGGCGAAATGAGCTTTGGGCAAGACTACGATGGCCGAGCGATCGTCTTAAGACTGGAATCCAATCGTAAAGACTCGCGATTGCTTCTCAAACTCCAACATATTGACCTAGGCTCTACTAATGAACCTCGCCTTTCACAACTCGTTCGATTTAAAGTCGAAACGCCTGTTCTCTATGAAGGCGACATTGATTATTGGCGTCAGGGAGTTGAGTTTCCCGTCGAGCATCTTGCATCAAATCAAGAAGTAGAAATTAAAGCACGAATTGCCATACCCGAATCACAAGTGACGGCTGGTGAGTTTCACTTAAATATGGAATGGGCGGTTGAGTGTCTATAAATCGGCGCTATTTAGGTGTTTATTTATCGAATAACGAGAGGTGCAAGAGAGTGACAAGTTCGGAATTATAAAACCAAGGCGGAGAAATTCTCTAGGTTTGAAGTCAAGAGTAGAGTAAATAATCAAGGATGGAGTTTTTTTGAACATGTATTGAAAACACGAAACATAATATGCGCTCTGTACATCGGACTTTCAAGGGACTAACGAGAGATTATTTGATAACACTGAAGTTAATCACACATGTGCTATTTCACGGTTGGTCAATCCATCCGATGTTTGCTACGTTTAAATGACACAGTCATTGGAAAGGTATGATTTATGAAAATAAATGTTCAAACACATCACGTATCAATTAACGACGAGTCACGTAAAGACATCGAAAGTAAATTCGAGAAGATATCTAACCATTTCCCATCACTGATTAGTTGCGACATTATCATCACAAAAGAACACAGCCAACATCAGGTTGAAGTTTTCACCAACTATGAAGGTGTACGTGTAACAGCAAAAGCAACAAATGACGTTATGTATCCAGCTATCGCTTCAGCACTCAAAAAACTTGAAGTAGGACTAAGTAACCGTAAGGGACAATTAAAAGCCGATCTACACGAGAAACCAACCAGTACGAAGCCAGAGATTGCTTCAGACATCATCCAAGAGATGAAGTTGGTATAATTACTCAAGTAGTTGAAGCGTACTAACTAATAGTAATAGACGCTCATTAAGATTTTCAAAGCCAGCACTTGTTGCTGGCTTTTTCGATTTCTCTAACCTATCCCTGCACTATTTTTCTTAAATTCAGCCTCGAAGTACCTCCCCAGATAAACGTGTATAAACGTTTGGCGATCCTAGCAATAACTTGTAATACTGAGCAAAGTTATGGACGGTAATTTATAGCCAATGAAGAGATATTTACTATGAAAAAAGTCGCGCTAATTCTATTTCTAGCCTCTCAACTTATGGCTTGCACAGAAGTAGGCAGTGAAGCCTGGTGTGTTGATATGAAAGAGAAGCCTAAAGGTGACTGGACGGCTAACGAAGCCGGTGATTTTGCCAAGCATTGTATTTTCTAAAAAAGCACTCACCATTCCAACATATTTGTCTTTTTAGATAAAAAAACGACCGCTAGGTAGACCGAAGTACCTAGGGTCGTTTGAGCTTCAAAGTGCTAGATATAAGCTCTCAACTTTCACGCAGCACATACCACACAGAACGCGCCACACAACAATCTGTCTATATGAGTTTGTTACGGATGTGGATCACTACGGCTTCTGCAACGATAACTACCGCGAAGATACTCACTAATACCATCGACACTTTTTGCCACTCAAATAGGTTCTGCGCATCGTTAAGCACCACGCCAATACCACCAGCGCCCACCAAACCCAGTACCGCAGATTCACGTACATTGATGTCCCAACGGAACAATACGATGGAGTAGAACGCTGGCATCACTTGTGGCCAATACCCTTTGAGCAAAACACTCATCCACGAAGCCCCTGTTGCGCGCAGAGCTTCAATTGGCCCCATGTTCACTTCGGCAATCGCTTCCGCTAACAGCTTCCCTACAAAGCCGATACTGCGTATGGCAATCGCCATAATGCCTGCGAGCACACCGGGGCCAAACAGTGCGATGAACAACAACGCCCAAACCAATGAGTTCACAGAGCGTGAAGACACGAGAAAGAATTGAGCAATCCAGTTCAGCGCTTTATTGGGTGTGATATTTGGCGCATTCATTAACGCCAAAGGAATCGCAAACACCAAGGTAAAAAGTGTCCCTAAGGTGGCGATATGTAACGTTTCGATCATCGCTGCGTGAATCGACTCAGGGTAAAACGCATAGTCCACTGGCACCATTCGCTCAAACATGTCGACAAACTGTGCAGGTGCGTCGTATAAAAACTCAGGTATCACTTCAACCGTCTGCCAAGACCAAACGATGGCACACACTAAGCTGAGATAAACGGCAAAACGAGCAATGCGTTCGTTAGGTGTAAAGCGTTGCCACTCTTTATCGATAGATGCAGTTGTCATTAGAAGATCCTCCTAACAATGTTGGAAAGGAATTCACCCACAAGAATCAGAGCGATAATAGTCATCAAAATAGCCGCGACAAAGTCATAGTCGAAACGCTGGAATGCCGAGAAAAGAGTACCACCAAGGCCACCAGCACCTACAATACCGACCATGGTTGAATTACGTAGATTTGAATCCAACTGGTAACTTGCAAAGCCAATGAAACGGGTAAATACCTGAGGCATAACGGCATACAAGATGACACTAGTAAAACTTGCGCCCGTTGCTTTAATCGCTTCCACAGGTTTAAAAGAGATCTCTTCAATTGCCTCAGCAAAAAGCTTGGCGATAAAACCAATTGATGCGAAGACCAAGGTCAAGATACCGGCCAAAGCTCCAAAACCCACCGCTTTTACAAATAGGATGGCAATGATCACTGGGTGAAAAGAACGACACAGTGCGATGAAGCAACGAATTGGCGTTGATACAATTGAGGGCATCATGTTTCTTGCGGCAAGTAAGCCAAGAAACAATGAAATTACGATACCAAAAAAGCTTGAGATAATGGCAATCTGTAAGCTTTCGGCTAAGCCACTCAATAGTAGACTGGTACGTGAAAAATCTGGCGGAAACATTCGTGATAGTAACCGCTCACTTTCGCCAAAACCGATGACCAAGCGATCAAAAGTTAGTCCTAGCGTCGAAAAACTGTAGAACAGGTAAGCAACGATAGCTGCAATGATCGCGCGATTCGTCCAAGAGGTTTTAAACGGATTTTCATGCTTCGCTGGCGACTGGTTTGACGGTACGCTTGGCGATGAACTTGGGGTTAATCCAGCCATGACTCACCCCCATAGATAATTTTCAGGTCGTCCTCAGAGATACCTTCAGGACTGCCGTCGTAATGCACCTTGCCATTACACATACCAATAATGCGCTTGGCATAACGTTTCGCTAAGTTCACATCATGAATGTTAACCAACACTGGGATATTTTTCTGCTCTGCAAATGTTTCCATGAGCTCCATGATCTCAACCGCAGTTTTTGGGTCAAGCGATGAAGTTGGTTCGTCTGCTAATAAAACATATGGGTCTTGCATAACAGCGCGAGCTATACCGACACGCTGTCTCTGACCACCCGATAAGCTGTCAGCACGTTGGTTTGCAAAGTCCTGTAAGCCAACAAATTCAAGCAACTCGAAGGCTTTTGCTAAGTCTTGTGGAGAGTAGTTACGACGCCATGCATTCCAAGCTGTCATATAACCCAAACGGCCACTCAGCACGTTCTCGATAACCGTCAAACGTTCAACAAGATTATATTCTTGAAAAACCATTCCTATATGACGGCGCTGTCTGCGTAACGCTTGCCCTTTTAATTGGGTCAGATCGGCACCATCAAAAATAATCTCGCCTTGGCTTGGGTCATTAAGGCGGTTGATACAACGGAGAAGTGTACTTTTACCAGTACCCGATGGGCCAATAATTGCGATAATTCCCGGCTCATCGATATCAATATTAATACCTTTAAGGATTGGCTTGCCTGCCACGTATTCATGAAAAAGGTTGTTTATCTTTATTCCTTCATAGCTTGCTACGGCCATACTGCATTTCCTTGTGCGAATTTTAAAATGATCTATGCCCTACCCGTGAGGGCATAGATTTTAAATAAGCTTACTCAGTGAATAAGCTAAATGATTAAATAACGTAATAGCTAAGTAGCTAATTAACGAAGGGAATTACTGGCTATCGGCTTGTTTTGCTAGCTCTGCTGCCTTTTTCTTAGCACGCTTCGCTGCGTCTTTCTCTGCCAATTTCTTTAGGCCAGCTTTGGTGTAAGCCGTACCTGTTGCATGTGCGATATCACGAATCACATCCCACTCTTCTTTGTAGCTAATCGGTGAGAAACGATCTGCGCCCTTGAACGATGCACTCATTTCAGGTGTAAAGCGGTAGCTAAAGAAAGCTTCGGTTATCTTCTCAGCAAGTTCTGGTTTCAGGTTGTAAGCATAACCAAAAGCAGAGGTTGGGAAACGAGGGCTACGATAGATGATCTTCAGTTCAGAATCGTCGACACGACCCGCTGCAACCATACGATCGTACACATCCGATGCCACAGGTGCTGCATCATAGTCTCCGTTGAATACACCTAGAATAGATTGGTCATGTTTACCTGAGTACAGAACTTTGTAATCCTCATCTGGTACTAAGCCTTTCGCTGGGAATAGCGCACGAGGAGCAAGGTTGCCAGAGTTTGATGATGCAGAAGTATGTGCAACTTTTTTCCCTTTAAGATCAGACATTTTATTAATGCCGCTATCTTTACGCACAATCGTGATTAGGTTGTAGCCTTGGAAGCCAGACTCATCGCCTTTCACTGCAATTGGAACGTAACCCGCAAGGTTTACCGCATAGCCCGTAGGGCCTGTAGAGAAACCAGCAACATGCAATCGACCTGAACGCATCGCTTCTACTTGCGCTGAGTTCGAGTGCACGGTGTAGTAAATCACTCGCTTGCCGGTAACCTTACTTAAGTGTGCTTGGAAGTCCGCGAACGCATCTTTGTACAACGCTGGGTCTTCTACCGGAGTGTAGGTAAACACAAGCGTACTTGGGTCATTCCACTCGTCTGGATTCTTTGGTGAATCGGCCACCAAATCTTGGTTTTCGTCACAGTATCGATCGTCTAACACACCACGGCTAGAGCATTCGCTTGCCATAGCCATTGAAGGAAGCAGTAATGAGCTAGCGATTAACAGTCCTTTAACACTGATTTTCATATTCAAACCTTATTTTTACTTATCGTTGAAAGTCACCTTGGTCATTGCAGCCTTTGTGCCATCTTTTAAATCATTTAAAATCAATGTGTTAATATAAATTCAATTTTCGACAATTACTTTTGTGTCATTCATGTCCAACTCAAAAGCTGACATTTGGGTCATTTATGTCCCAGTAATTTTAATGGTAAAAAAAGAGCCCGAAGGCTCTTTGGTTCACTGCTTTTTCTTTTATTATTTCTTGATTGAACGATTCGATTAACGATCAAGAGTCAAAACCGATAGCCCGTCAACGCCTAGGCATCGCTGTCCATACAGTTAGCGTAGTAAGTCACGGTTGCAGGCCAATCGCTGAATACGCCCATCACACCCACGTCTTGCGCCAGTACATCGAGCATTTTCATCATATCGCCATCATTATTGATACCGTCTGTCACGCTCTTGTAATACCAGCCACCGCCTTGAGCAAGTGGGCCTGAGCGCTCTAATGTCCATGCGATGATCTCGAGATCTGCATCTTTCGCCAATTTCGCGTAGTTTGACGCAACCAGTTCGTTTTTCTCGTCTAAATCAACCAGAGCAAACAAAGGTGGTGCAATAATATTCACACCAGCGTCGTGTAGCTCTTTCATGTTTTCAGCAGAGGCGACAAAGTCCGCTTGCTCATAAACACGGTCATCAAGATAAACGGCCTGTTTACCGAACTTAGGCGTTTCCTTAATCCAGTACTTCACATCGTCAAGGTTGAACGACTGCAAGTAAGTTTCAGCAGGTTTGAAACCGGCATCTTTTAACTCATCCACCAGCTTTTGCGCGTACATCTCTTGGCTAAAGCCATTGAAAGGCATTTCTACAGCAGCCGATTTCAATTCAGGGGTTACCTTCACCCCGTGTTCTTTAAACAACGCCGCGCTTTCAGCGTGTGTCATCAGTGTCCCACTCTGGCTGTAAAGGTCAGTTCTCCAGCCCGGAGTGCCATTCATGTACTCTTCCACCGTGGTCGCTTTCGGGTTCGCGCCGTCCATTTTGCCTTTTAACGTCCTAAATTCCGCAAGTGTGAAATCAGAAGTACGACACTCAGCTTGAGCATCCTCACCCGTCGCCAGGTTCGCTGGCTTAAATGGAGTCGAACACTTCTTAGCAAGATCCGGGCGCGCCAATACATCTGTTGTTGTATGCAGATCACTTTGTGAGTGACGACATACCAACGCCTGATCTTTCGTGAAGGTGACATCACACTCGACGACACCCGCGCCCATTTGAATCGCGGCTAAGTAGGATTCTTTGGTGTGCTCAGGAAACTGCATTGCAGCGCCACGGTGTCCGATAGAAAAATCACTACGATGGAAAGGTCCTTCGCTACAACTCAGTAGCTTGGTTTTCAAGGGGCTCTCATCCATATTGTTAACTAAAAAGAGGGGACGAGGTCCTAAGTTTGCAGGCTCTGCAGCGGCCCATGCCGTCATTGAGCTAACGCCTAGTATCAGAGCAATAGAACCCTTCAGTATTTGCTTCATGTTTGTATCTCCTTGCAACAAGCAATTATTTTTCTAATTTCCTTTATTCGATCATTCCGTATTTGAACTGGAAGTATTGCCTTCAGACAAACACCGGATAACCTCATGTGAACGTATGCCACAACGTAGGGATTGCACGCATTGTGCCAAATGTTAAAGCTCTTTTATTACAATTACTTGAAACAGTTCATCATTCGTAATTAAACCAAATGGGTCATTGTTGTCTTGTGCTTTTACTTGTGATTTTACTTTTTACTTTCATTAAACGACTGAGCCGGTTAAGCCTTGAAACTTTCTTTATCCAATTGATGTTTCTTCATTTTTCGATAAAGCGTTTTGCGCGGTAGGTTCAGCTTGCTTGAAACCTCATTGATGTTGCCTGCACTTTCAATTAAGGCTTCGGTCAATACGTTTCTTTCGTATTGCTCCATCTGTTTCTCAAATGCAAAGTCTTCACCCAAGGTTTCACAAATCGGTGATTGCAGATCAAAGCCATCACCAACAATACCCAACACAAATCGGTCGGCAACATTACGCAATTCGCGCACATTACCCGGCCATTCGTGTCGGCATAACTGCTGTATTTGTTCAGGATAAATCGTTGATGGGCGTGTCTTATATTTTTGGCTTGCTTGAATTACAAAGTGTCGAAAAAGTACCTGAATATCTTCTTTTCTATGGCGCAGCGCTGGGAGGTTTAAGCTCGCAATGTTCAAGCGATAGAATAGATCGGCTCTGAACCCACCCGACTCACTAAGGCGTGCGAGATCCGCTTTACTGGCTGCTACAACCACGATATCGACAGGTATTAATTCATTACCGCCAACACGCTCGATCATTCGCTCTTGAATCACGCGCAGCAGTTTAATCTGCACAGCAATCGGCATGCTCTCAATTTCATCAAGAAACAAAGTGCCACCATTAGCTTGTTCTATTTTGCCAATACGTTTTTTGTTGGCACTGGTAAACGAACCCGCTTCATGACCAAACAGCTCACTTTCAATAATGCTCTCTGTCATACCACCGCAGTTAATCGCCACAAACGGTTTGGCCTTGCGACGACTAAATTGATGCAAAGCACGAGCAATCACCTCTTTACCCGTTCCGGTTTCACCATTAATGATGGTATCGACGCCGGTATGTGACAAAGCGAGCACTTGCTGACGTATGGTGTCCATCGCTTTTGACTGGCCAATCACCACGGATTCAATGGATAGATCTATGTTCTCTTTATCGCCTGATGTTTTATGGCTATTGTGCCGGCATTGCGCCAACGCGAGATCGAGTTTCTCCACCAATTCAGTCGCATTAAGGGGCTTTTCTAGAAAATCGAATGCACCCAACTTCATCGCCTCTATCGCCATCGGAATATCACCGTGACCACTCATCAGCAGCACAGGAACATTGGCCGCTCGGTGTTGAATCGAACTTAACAGTGTCAACCCATCCACTTTGGGCATGCGTACATCACACAACACCACCGACTGACTGTCCGCTTTAAGGGACTTTAGGCCAAGGTTCGGGTCAGTAAAAGTGGTGACGCTAAAACCTTCCAGCTCTAACATTTCACTCACGGCTTCAACGACATCTATTTCATCGTCTATGAGAACTATGTGTTTGTCTGAAATCATGAGCTTGTGCCTTTTGGTAAAGTGACGATAAATGTTGTGCCTTGGTGTTCAATCGATTCCACGTGAATCGAGCCACCAAAGTCTTTTATTATGTTGTAGGCGATAGACAAGCCTAGCCCAAGCCCCTTGCCTGTTGTTTTGCGGGTATAAAAGGGGTCAAACAAATGCGGTATATCCTCTTCAGCAATCCCTAATCCATTGTCTTTGACTAAGATCTGAATTGTGTGTGTGAGATCTTTCGTGGCAATATTGAGTTGAGGTTGGCCTTTATGTTCAACAGCATCCAATGCATTACTGATCAAGTTCACCAGTACCTGTTCCAAGCGTATGCTGTTGGCTCGCACCATCAGCCAGCTTTGCGGTGAATACTGAATCGAGACCGTACTCTGCCTGGTTTCAAAGAGATCAATGGCATCACCAATCACCCTATCCAATTCCACATTATCAATCTTGCCATCGCTCTTACGCGAGAACGCTTTCAAGTGGCGAGTGATCGCTGCTACTTTTTCTAGCAAAACCTCGATCTTTTTCAGGTTTTCTTCCGCCCTGTCTGGCCTTTGTTTGCCTAACCAAAGCTGAGCACTTCGAACATGGCTATTCACGGCAGTCAGAGGTTGATTGATCTCGTGAGTGATCCCGACACTTAACTGCCCCAACGCGGCCAGTTTTCCCGCTTGAACTAATTCGTCTTGAGTAACACGTAGTTTGGCTTCTGCTAAGGTTCGTTCTTCAACCTCAGCCTCTAATTTGCGATTGGTTTGCTTAACGATTTTGGCCGTGGTTTGGAACACCTTTAGGTACTTGGCCATTTGCGTCACTTCGTCTTTGCCACGAATGGACACTTCGGTATCTAAATGGCCGGTAGATATGGCAAACATGTTGTCTTTCAGCTGTAACAGCCTTTCTAAAATACTCTTTCGCACGTAGAACCATGAAATGGCAGCGGCGGCCAATACGCTAAACAAAGAAAGAAAAAGAGAGAGACGTTGGTTGGATTGCAAAGACTGCTGCGCTTGCTGAATCGACAGATCAATATTGCTGTTCACCTTACTGGTGTTACTTTCAATTTGTACGGTGAGCTGATTCAGGTGCTCACGACTATTTTGCAGAAAGTACTGTTCTTGATAAAGATGATCGAGCGCTTTGTTCTTGAGTTCATACAAACTGCTGTCGCTAGATGCAAGGTTATAAATAACGGTTAATTGATGATCTAATTTTGGGAAGTCACGTCTCAGATCCCCACTGACCCAGAGTTGCCACCACTCTTCACCTACTTGCTCTAGTCGGTAGCTGGTGTAATCCAACTCATTAAAACTGGAGTCGTTATACAGCTTTTCGACCAAACCTAATTGGTAATAAAGTAAAGACTTTAACTGTGTGTACTGGATTTGAGTTTTGGCTGACTCAGGTAAACGATCAAGTGAATCACTCGCTTGCTGCAACAGAGGATAAAAGCCCTCAAGCAAATTACGAAGTTCTCGATTAAGCTGTTCTGACTCAATTTCACTTTGATACAACAAGCTAAGGCTGTTATTAACTTGAGCAATAAGATCTTTAAAATAGGAGTGATAATCAGGAAATTGAACCATGACGCTGTTCATTTCTGAAATAGCACCTTCAATTTTTAGCATCGCCTGTTTACGTTCTAAATTGGATTCTGCGCCACTGAGTTGGGACGACGTTGTGATAATCACTCGCACCATATCATTGAGGCGGGCGGCATTATCTAAGGCAGGAATTTCACTTTCTTTTAACTCGACAAGGCGTTGGTTTAAATCATCAAAAGTGAAGCTTGAAACCACGGAAAGGAAGATAGTGGTCATTGATAGCATAGCTAATGCCAACACTAACCGTAGTTCAATGCCTTTCCAACCAAACCACTTTCGGCGTGGAATTTTGATCGAAAACGGGCGTTCGAAACTGTCCTTATTCTCTATTGCTTTGGAGACATGACTACTCACTCGCCCCACCTTATTCTCATCAAAAACCAATATGAATTAGCCAGTGATTCAAATAGTTAGGGCTTACACCTTACTCAACCTCACATCAGATAGCTTTAGTGAAACTATTAAATGAAGAGTAATCATTAACATTTTACATAAGATATCATAACAATTATTTTATAAAGCTTAGGTTGTCTGTTTTGCGATAATAGAAAGTGACCCCACCGACAGAAACGTGATTAGTTTATCAATAAGCCCTTAAATTATACGAATAGTACTCTCAATCAATCAGGGAAAATCTTTGATTATTTAATAAGTTAAGGTTTAGAGATCTAAAAAATCGCACAAGCTTTCACTGATGCGATTTCATTTATTATGTCATGTCCATCAACTAGCCGAAACTGAACGATCTTAGATAATGATCATCCCATCTCGATAAGTTAAAGCTGGCGTAACATCTTGCCCAAGTAACACCGGACCATCAAGGTCGACAATCTCAGATTGAACCGCAATAGGTAGTGCTGCGCGCATCGCCAATGAGGTGCCGAGCATGCAACCAGACATCAGAGTAAAGCCAAGCTTTTGAGCTTGTTCAGCAAGTACCAAGGCTTCGGTCAAACCACCGGTTTTATCTAGCTTGATGTTAACCATCTCATACTTGCCTAACAACGATGAAAGTTGCGAAGTGGTATGACAGCTTTCATCAGCACAAAGTGGAATCGGGTGCTTGATGTGTGCCAATGATGCATCATGCTGTTGTGGCAGAGGCTGTTCGATCATAGCAATATCAAATTCAGTCAGTTGGTTAAACAATTCTTCGAGATTCAACCCTGTCCACGCTTCATTGGCATCCAATACAATTGTCACACCTTCCGCAACTTCTCGGACTGCGCGAACACGCTCCACCACTTGCTCACCATCAAGTTTCACTTTCAGCAGTTTTGCGCCGTTTGCGACATAATCTCGCGCTTGGGTCGCCATCGCTTCTGGCGTACCAATTGAGACAGTCATCGCGGTGATGATTTGCGTTGGCAGCTCAAACAGGCTATTCGGGAAGACCTGGTCATGTTGTTTGGCTTCAAGTTCCCAAAGCGCACAATCGACAGCATTTCGCGCTGCCCCTCCAGTCAATAAAGACTGAAGATGATCTCTTAGCTCTGCGGAATCGGTAATGCCTCGCTCAAACATCGCTTCAAGCGCACTAGACGCTTGTTGGATTTGTGCTAACACAGACTCCGACGACTCACCATATCGTGGGTAGGGGGTACATTCCCCTTGAGCTTGTTTGCCGTCGTGTTCGATGTGAACACGAACAACATGACACTCTGTTCGGCTGCCGCGAGAGATGCGAAACGGCGTTTGCATCGCGATAGTAATGGGTTCTGCTGTAATCTTCATAATTTCACTCGGTTGATGTTCGCTTTAACAAATGGAAACGTAGAAATGATGAAGTCGCAAATGATTCGTAATGTGTTGTACACCAAAACGCACAGGGTCCGTCACGGGTACTTGATATAGTGTGGTCCATTCTTGGCACAATGCCGCAGCATCTTCAACGCTAATCGACGAGGTGTTCAAACAGATACCAAATAGTTTCGCATCTGGGTTAGTCAATCGCGCCGCTTGCAAGTTAGCTTCAATAGTCTGTTCAATACTTGGCAGTTGCGCGTGTGGCAGATTGCGAATATGTGGCCTTCCAACTTCATGGCACAATACCAAGGCATCGGCTTGCGCGCCATGTAAAAGGCCCAAACTTACACCAGCAAAAGACGGATTGAACAATGAACCTTGCCCTTCAATGATATCCCAATCATGGTCGGTAAAATCGGGGCTAATCGCTTCAACCGCGCCAGAGATAAAATCTGCGACGACGGCATCAATCGAAATACCGCAGCCTTCAATCAAAATACCTGTCTGCCCTGTCGCTTTAAACTGAGCTGATGTACCCGCTTCTTTAAGCGACTTTTCAATGGCTAATGCCGAGAACATTTTACCGACTGAACAATCCGTTCCGACCGTAAGAAGACGCTTACCTTGACGAGGCTTACCGTTGCCTACCTTGAGATCACCTTCAAAATGGCGTACATCATGAAGCTTAGTCAATCCTTGTTGCTGCATGTCAGCAAGCGGTGAAAATTCACTCAATCGTTGGTGCATGCCAGATGCAATCTCAAATCCCATTTCTGCAGCTGCCATTAAGGTTGACTGCCATGAGTCAGGAATAACGCCACCAGAGTTTGCCGTGCCAATCACTAGCGTTTTCGCCCCCTGCGCTTGCGTCTCTTGCAACGTCATGTCCGTTAAGCCGAGTGAAACGGTATCGCCAGTTAAACGCAGTTGGCCTAGACAGATTTCTGGTCGCCATTTGTGAATACCGCGAGCTGTTTTTGCGGCGAGTGGGTCAGTAACATCCCCAAGAAAAAGAAGGTAAGGTTGAGCGATAGACATGAGCGTTCCTAATTAATAAGTCCTTGTATGGATTTACTTTAATTAAGAAATTGGTAGCTGCCGAATACCTATTTATGGCGAGCCTATAACCTTAAGTTATAGGGTGAGTATGGCTCTTCAATGAAGCGATAAATTGCTTAACGGAAATCGACTGAGGGGTGTGCTCTGCGCAAAGCATCGATACCGAGAATGGTATATCCGGCTGTAGTGACAACACACAAACCGAGTCGTCATTTTGATACTGCCCCGCCGTCCACGGATCCACAATCGCAAACCCTGCTTGGTGCTTCACCAGTTCCGCAGCCGCGCTGTATCCACGTACAGATATCGGATGGTGATAATGCGCATCTCGCGCAATAAGGCTTTGATGTAACAGCAGCCCTAATGGGTCACGGCTATCGAGCCCGATGATTGGCAACGGATAATTGATCAGATCATCGAGGGTTAATTCGACGGGTAAATGATCAACCGTATTGGAAGGAGCCAAAACCTTGAGTGATTCGGTTAAGAGCGTTTCATTTAGTATGGCAGGCGGCGCTTCATCGCCAAACGTGATAGCGATATCTAACTCATGTTTTAACAGCCCTGCACAGAGTTCATCGCGGTTGGCAGTCAGTAACTCAAAAGAGAGCTCTTGCTCACGAGACATTTTGGCAATCACTGGCGTAAGTAATTTGGTCGCCAGAATCGGTGGTGCACCAATACGCAGGTGCTGATGGCCTTGCTTGACTTTGTTGGTCAAAGAACGAAATTGACCCAGTTGTTGGTAGACTTTCTCCGCTTCCGGTAACAAAGTTTTCGCTTCAACTGTTGGTACTAAGCGCCCTTTAACACGCTCGAATAAACCGAAGCCGAGTTGTTGCTCTGTGTGCGCCAGAATACGCGTCACGTTAGGTTGTGACACATGCAGATTACGTGCGGCTCCAGATACGGTGCCAGTTTGCATGATGGCGTAAAAGACTTCCAACTGTCTTAGGTTCAAATCAATGTCCTTTTGGGTTCACTTAACTATTTAACTGTTTAACTGTTTAACTATTTAATCACTTATCTAATCAGCTATCTAATCCGTTACCTGAGCGAGTTTATTTTAATAACGCTTCTATCTTAGGTTGGAGAATCTCAGCCCAAACTTGATAAGCCTTGGCATTCAAATGCAAGTCATCACAACTGTATTCATTGGATAGTAATTGATTCGGTGCTAGCACACGGTTTACATCCAAAAACTCGATATCATGTTGTTGGCAATAAGCCTGTAGTCTTTTATTGAGTTCTGAAACTTGAGGATTCAACCCTTGTAGTTTATTGCCTACGTGCAGCGTTGATTGAACAAGAACAGTAATACCTTGAGCTCTCCATGTTGTCAGTATCTCAACATAGTTTTGGTAGATATGATCAACGCTGTAACCTTGTGCAAGATCGTTAATTCCCGCCATAAAACACACCAGCTTTGGCTTCACGTTCAACGTGGTATCAATACGGCGCAACATGCCCGTTGTGGTATCGCCCGCAAGGCCACGGTTGACCATTGAGACATCACGGAAAATATCCGCCCACGGAGCCCATTCAGTGATCGAATCACCAAACACGACTAGATCCGCTTTTGGCGAAAAATGACGGTGATTATCTGATGTCATGATGTAGCGACTCATGCTGTGGCCTCGCTGTTGAATCTCAGACTGGATTGCGACCGATTCGAGGATTTCACTATCAGACGTGGTGCTATCGAATTGAGCCAATAATCCTTCAATGTGAGGCTTGAAAGGGCTAAGACGAGTATTCAATTGATGCTGTTCTTTAAGGGAAGATAATCGCTCTAATAAAGCATATAAAGAGTGGTTTTGACCGACTTCTTGGAATAACTGGTATAAATCGAGGACAGGATTTTGTTGTAGCGCGGCAAGTAATTGCTTGTCTTCCATGGTGTTATCTAACCCTTCAATTATCTGGTGGTGAACTCAGATAATATCCGATTGCATGAGGGATAGATAACACTAGAAGCGGAGAATTACTTTTCTTTGACTAATAAGTGGTTGCGATTATCACGGCTTTTCTTAATCAGCTCGTTGCTCTCGTCCATTTCATCCGATTTCGCAAGGCGATCATAAAGTAGCACGTTGACCGTCGCAGCTAAATTCATACAGCCTACCGTTGGTACATACACAACGTGATCGGCTCTATCTGCCACATCTTGAGAAATAGAACCGTCTTCAGGGCCAAAGATATAGATAGCATTTTCTGGATGTTTAAAACGCGGCAATGGCGTTGCGCCTTCTGCTAGTTCCACACACACAATTTGTGTTTCTGTATCAAGGTTATCTAAAAATGACTCGACACTAGTCAGCGGAATAGTGCGCGTTGCACTCTTAGTATCGGTATGGAATTTAGCGGCTTTTTCGTAGCGTTGCCCTGTGTATTTAACTTCGTCGACTTGGTAACAACCAGCCGCACGCATAACAGCACCAACATTCGTCGGGCTCTTTGGGTTAGTTAAACCAATAGTCACATGGCTTTTGTTCATGAATTTTCTCACTTAACGAATAGACATAGCAGGGTGCTACAAAGCGTCGCATTCTAACAAAGCAACGTCCAATTCAAAAGCACATAAACGATCCTCATAGTTATGCGCACTGCCCTTGATTACATAGGCCTGCGAGCAATAAAACAGAACCACCTTCATATTTACAAAACAAATGCCATTTAGGGTAACAATTAAACAACAAGTTCATTTACATTTTGAAACCACATTAATAATCTGTTGAAAACTGCATTGGACAATCGCACAGGAACCGTGACATGACCCTAACCATCAAGAATCGCCTCTATATTCTCTCCTTTATACCCTTGTTGCTAATGGCGATCGGGATGATGAGCGTGACTTATATGAAGAGCACCGAGCTAACGGCTCAGCAAGTAGAATCGACGCGTAGCAATATGATGACGATGAAAGAAAAGGAACTCAAAGCGTATCTCCAAATGGCCTACTCTTCGATAAGCCCATTTTTGGACAGAGGGGCAACGCTTGAAGAAGCTCTACCAACACTAAGAACATTAGAATATGGCGAATCTGGCTATATTTTTGGTTATGACTCTAAAGGTGTCCGAGTTGTTGTTGGGCAAAGTAACGATGGCATTGGTAACAACTACTTCGACCTACAAGACAAGAAAGGTAACTACTTAATCCGCGACCTCATTAAGAACTCCAAATTGGGTGAATTCACGACTTACTATTTCCCAAAACCGGGGCAATCTGTCGCGCTACCAAAGCTAAGCTACTCAGTATTTGTTCCACAGTGGGACTTAATGCTTGGTACTGGCTTCTATACCGATGATATCGATGCTGTTATTGCAGAAATGAAAGAGAGCTCGAATGTCGCTCTACAAAGCTCATTAACTGCTATCGCAATTTTCTGTGGATTGATTGCTCTTGTCGTTGCTGTATTCGCTGTTGCTGTTAATCGTACGATCATGCAGCCACTTGAGCAGTTTGACCGTTCGATTAGCGCCTTTGCTAGTGGTGAAGCCGATTTAACCGCACGAATGGAAGCGTTCAAAGCACCAGAGTTCACTAAGCTCAGCGAAAACTTCAATGCCTTCGTTGCTAGCCTGCAAACCATCATTCGTAGCGTAAGTGATGTGGGCCAGCAAGTCGTATCAGAAACCAGCAGCATGTCTTCTCGCGCCGCACAGGTTGACGAGATTGCCACAGGCCAACGTGAAGAAACAGAACAGGTCGCGACGGCAATGACCGAGATGACCACAACGGCACAAGAGATTTCAAGCAATGCAAGCCAAGCAGCAGACTCAGCCAAACAAGCGGAAAACAACGCCAAAGAAGCTCAACAGATTGTTAATGCGGCTGCAAACTCGGTTGCAGGCCTTGCCAGCGAAGTATCAGAAGCGAACACTGTGGTATCTAGACTTGAAGGTGATGTACAAAACATCTCGTCTTCACTGACAGTCATTCAAGATATTGCAGAGCAAACCAACTTGTTAGCACTGAATGCAGCGATTGAAGCCGCACGTGCTGGTGAGCAAGGACGTGGATTTGCGGTGGTAGCGGATGAGGTACGTAAACTGGCAAGTCGTACTCAAGAAAGTACGGGCGATATTCACAAAATGATTCAACAGCTAAAAGCCGCTTCAGATGCCGCCGTAAAGGCCATGGATTCGAGCCAAAATCGAAGTGCTCAAACCGTAGAAGAAGCGAATGCCGCTGCTGCAGCACTGGCGAAAATTCAGGCGTCGATTGATACCATCATGGACATGAACTCGCTTATTGCAACCGCGACTGAACAACAAAACATTGTAGGCCAAGAGATATCACAACGTATTGTCGTGATTTCAGATCAAAGCTCACAATCGGCATCACTGGCGAATCAAAACCGTACAGGTAGCCAGAACCTAAACAGCCGCGCGAATGAGCTTTACCACTTAGTGGATCGCTTCACGGTTTAATACATTTTCAGTCTAGTTAATAACAAGCAAACGCTACTTAACTATAAAATTTTTCGCACTACATAAAAACGGGCTTCAGAATCACGATTCTGAAGCCCGTTTTTTATTCCAATGATATATTGATACAGTAAACTCGTTGAGTCGAACTAAAGTCAAACTCCTGCCTTAGCGCAACCTTGATTCAGTGGGCAATGTTCACACTTGGGCTTTGGGTTACAAAACTGCTGGCCGTGCTCTACCAATAAACCATGATAGTAAGCATACCTTTGTGTATCCAACGGAATCACACTCTCCATCAAAGCTCGGAATTTCTCATACGATTTAGGGACATCAAGCCCGTTGCGAGTGAAGATCCTTCTTGCGTATGCATCAATCACAAAAGAAGGTTTACCTATCGCGTACACCAGAATCGCGTCAGCCGTTTCACCGCCGATTCCTTTGACTTCCAGTAACTCTTTTCGCAGCTGATCTTTGTCCTGCTTACGAACCACCGACATATCGTATTGGTACTTCGAAAACCATTCCGTCACTGCCTTTAACTTAATGGCTTTCTGATTGTAGTAACCGCTAGAACGAATCTTTTGGGCAAGCTCATCAATATCCATCATAGCAACGGCTTTCGGATTACAGTCTTCTCCAAGGTTATCTATCGCCTTCTCTGCATTCTTCCAATTGGTGTTCTGAACCAAAATAGCGCCAAGCATTACCTGGTAAGGAGCATCCGTTTGCCACCAATCAAAATAGCCATAGTGCTGCTCAAGTGTATCGAACACTCTGAGCATCAAGTCGTTTGGACTGATTGCATTACGGTGGCTTGGCGTCATAGAACTAATCCAGTTGCTCAGATAGGAAATCGACTAATAAGCGAACCTTTGAAGACAAGTTACGGTTCTGAGGATAAAGCGCCCAGATCCCCTCTTTGTCGTCTCGGTAATCCGATAGCACCTCAACCAACTCTCCACAATCAAGGTCTTCACTCACGTAGTACTCTGGTAATTGCACCAAGCCAATGCTCTGCTTCGCTGCATCCAGCAAGGCTAGACCACTGTTACACCTAATACGCCCGTTGACACGAACCGAACGAGGGCGATTATTCTCTTTGAAACGCCAATGTTCAAAACCACCCACTAAACATTGATGATTGCTCAACTCAGAAAGCGTATGCGGCTCACCATAACGTTCAATGTACTCAGGGCTGGCACATACATAGAGTTGTCGTTGAGACAGCTTCTTGGCCACGAGGCTTGAATCTTCTAATCGGCCAAGGCGAATCGCCACATCAACGCCAGAATCGATAAGGTCGAGCTTTTGGTTGGTCAGCATCAACTCAAGTTCTACCTGCGGGTGAAGCTTTAAAAATTGATGGAGTATTGGGGCTAGTTGACGCTCACCATAGGTCACAGGTGCGGTCACTTTGAGCAAACCTTTGGGTGTAGATTGCATCTGGGTTACTGCTAACTCTGCAATTTCTAAGCCTTCTACCAACAACTTACATTGCTGATAATAGAGTTGGCCAGCTTCTGTTAGGGAAACCTTACGAGTCGTTCGATTGAGTAGTTTCACAGCTAAGCGCTCTTCAAGATTCGCCACTCTGCGACTGATTTGAGCCACAGACGTAGCAAGCTTCTGCGCTGCACCTGTAAAACTTTCACGCTCTGCTACTGCAACAAACTCACTGACCCCTTCCCAATTAGCCATACCTTTACCTTATTCTGAACGATGGTTACCCATACAGTGTATTGAAGTTATAAATCAGTGTCACTGGCTTGCTATGCTCTGTGCATAAATCTTCACCATCTACAATCGCTCAAAATCATTCCAACCAAGCCCTGACATTTCTCAATATTCCTCACCGAACACTAACAAATTTAGCATTCCCTCTGACACTCATCTTACCACTTCATTGGTATGTTAGTTCTGTACCGGAACACAGGTACTTCAACAAAGTAAGGTACTCCTATGAAAAAATTAATCATACTTGCATCAACTCTTGTACTCAGCACGACAGCGTTTGCAGCAACCAAAACAACGATTCAAGAAACAACGCTAAAATCTGATACATTTGTTACTGAAGCGGAAGCATACGATGCAGGAACAAACCTTATGGATGAGCTAAGCGCAAAGACACCTTTTGAGCTTTCTAGAGAACTGCCACAGTTCCAACAAACAACAAAATACGATTCGTTCAAGATTGATGACGCGAATATGGAAGTGAAAAAAATCACTAACATGAGTGGCGACATCCATTACCAAGCGAATGTAAAAGTTGACTACCGTTACACATACAAAGACGGTCGCAGCAGCTAACCCAGACTTATTGACTAGATCGGCAAAGCACATTGCGTGTCTAAAATGAAAGCCTGTATCTCAACAAAAAAGTCCGTATATAAAAAGAAAGCCCGCACTCATAGAGTGCGGGCTTTTTGATTTATTCTTCTTTAGCTATTTTTTTCTGACAATTCGGTTTGATCAATCTATTTCGATTCTCGCTACTCATGACAGGTTGACGACCAAACCACGACCTTGTTCGCCTGCGCGCGCCGCTTCAATCACAATTTTACTCTTAATTGAGAGGTTGTTGATACTCATAAGGGGGTTTATAACCACACAGTAAATAGGGACGCGCGCATAATATACAGTATCAATTTAAAAGCTAGCTAAAAGTTTGTGAGCCTAGTCGCATAGCAAACGTTACCCTTGAATCAACTGTCGAATACTTAACCAAACGTCAACTTGAAAAAGATCTGAAGAAAGCAAATATCGCACTTATTTACCCTAGACATGCTCAAACACTGGAGAAGTATTGGAAATAGCACCATAATGTACGGCTCAAAAGTAAATAGGTATGAACATGAAAATTTGTGGTGTTGAAATCAAAGGTAACGATGCAGTCATCTGTCTTCTTTCTCTGTCAGATGGTGTATTTAATATCCCTGATTGCCGAGTTTCTAAGGTTGCGATTAGCGACGCAAACGACACGCAGAATATGAAAGACTTTCAATTCTCTTTTGCAAAGTTGATGGAAGATTACCAAGTAGACAAAGTTGTGATTCGTCAACGCCAAACAAAAGGCAAATTTGCTGGCGGTGGCTTTGGCTTCAAACTAGAAGCAGCAATTCAACTGATCGACGGCCTAGACGTAACAGTTGTATCACCTGCTGACATCAAAGAGAGCCTAAAGCGCAATCCTCTTATGATGAAGTTTAAAGAAACTGGCCTTAAGCAATACCAAGAAGCACCGTTTACAACGGCTTACGCTTGCTTGATGCAGCGCTAGTTCATAGACGAAAAAAATGATCCAAACGAAAAGAGCCTGAATATTCAGGCTCTTTTTTCATATCTATCATGTCAGTTTTAGGCCTAACACTTCTCGTTCAGCCTATATCCAATAGCTGAAGCTATATGTTTGCTCACTATTAACGGTTAAGCGATTCTCAGCGATTCAATGCAGCGTGTCTTCGAGACTTGAATAGCTCTGGCTTTTTGACCACCAAATATACCGCAGCGGCCGACAGAGCAAACCCCATTGCGCCATAGATATCGAACGATTCACCGAAGATAAGCCAAGCTTGAATAGCTGTCGTCGGTGGAACCAAGTAAAACACCGACGCCACACTTGAAGATGCACCGTGCTCTACCATGTAAAGCAGCAAAAGGATGGCAACACAAGACAGAACCACCACCAGCCAAATCAGCGTTAGCGTGAATTCTACAGTCCAGTTCACTTGCATAGTTTCGTAACGCATTGCGAACGGTAGAAACAACGCAGCAGAAGCCAAGTATTGCACCATCGCGCCGCCGACCATATCTGTCCCCTGACAGAAACGCTTCTGATACAGAGTGCCGCAGGTAATACCCACCAAAGAAACCAAACACAATAACGTTGCCAGGCCTTTTTGGTCGTCTGACTGCCATTCAATATTGCCCATCAACACCAAGCTAATACCCGCAAAACCGAGCGCTAATCCTAGCCATTGTGCGAAGTTAAACCGCTGTGAAGTACAGCTGATCATAATCAAGGCAGTCAGAATCGGTTGTAAGCCAACCAGTAGAGAACTTAACCCGGCAGGCATACCCATATCAATCGCCAGATAGGTGCCACCAAGATAAAAACCATGAATCAAGATGCCAACCACACAAGCGTGGAAGAATGCGCGACCACGAGGGATACGACGCTTAAGGATTGCAATCAAAACCAAGAACAGCGCTACGTTGGCCACCATCCTCAGTGAGAGTAACGTTGCGGGTTCGGCATATTCCACACCAAGACGTGCGCCAACAAAGCCTGACGACCACAATATTACAAACACGAACGGAATCATTTTAATCAGCATTACAAACCTCTGGTCAACTCTTCATCAATGCTGTTACCTTAGTTGGGTACAGATAACTAATAAAGACACAGATATAACACTTTAAATGGTTACAGATTGAGAGTGAGCAACGAGGGAGAAAAACGTGGAAGCAGAACTCAGCGGCAATAAATATCTTGCTACCGAACAACATATTAAGGCTCAAATTGATAAAGGGCTCTTTCACCCAGACGATCGTCTTCCCTCAATCCGTCAACTAAGCGAACAGCTTGGCGTAAGTAAAAATACCGTGATTCGCGCCTATCAAGAACTCGAAGCAACGGGTTGGGTTTACTCGGTACCTAAATCTGGCTATCGCGTGAAAGCGCCCAATACCACCAGCTGGGATTCATCGAGCCAACCTCAAAAAGTGGACCTCTTATCTGTCACCAAATCGGTACTCTCTCGCCCGAAAGGTCGTCTGAAACTGTTGGCAGGTTCTGCGCACCCGAACATAAACAACCCTGCGATTCGTAGCTTGTATGCCGAGATTGGCCGCCACAGTCGATTACAAACTCAATTGCCTGGGTATTACCAATTACCTCCCGGCGACGAGCAATTAGTAAAGCAATTATTAAAGATCACCCATGATCTAGGCGTGCCTGCGGGATCGAAAGAGATTGCGATTACTCATGGCGCTCAACAGGCGATCAGTTTGGCACTACGTGCGCTCACCAAGCCCGGTGACATCGTGGCGGTCGAGTCGCCCTGTTATTTCGGTAATCTACTTTTACTTGAATCACTTGGCTTGCAAGCCCTTGAAATCCCAAGCAGCGTTAGCCACGGTATTGATATCCCATCACTACAGAGTGCGTTGGACAAATGGGAAGTGAAAACCTTACTGCTAACGCCAAACTTTACTAACCCAACCGGCTCAAGAATGCCATTGGCGAATCGAAAAGCATTACTGGAGATCACCGGATCTTTACCAATTATCGAAGACGATGTGTTCGGTAGCTTGGCGTTCGATACACCAATCGCTAGCCTCAAAGAGCTTGATGACCAAGATAGAGTCATCTACGTCAACTCACTGTCTAAAACCTTAGACTCACGCTTGCGAATCGGTTGGTTATTGTCGGGGCGCTACCAACCTTTGGTCGAAAAGTACCTTTTATGCGACAACATGGGCAGCTCAAACCTGATGCAATCCGCTGTGGGGCAATTCCTCACAACAGGAAAATACCGCAGTCACCTTTCGAAAATGAAACGACTCTACCAAACCAACCAAAAGCAGTTTCAAAGCTTGTTAATACAAGCATTGGATAGCTATCCTCATCTTGAAGGGCGTTATCATTTATCGAAGCCAGAAGGCTCTTTTTTAAACTGGATAACATTGCCTGAGTCGGTCGATAGTTATGCCGTCTACCAAGATTGTTTAAAGCACAAGTTAGGGATTTTACCCGGTACTGTGTTTGGGACGAATGACCAATATAAACACTGCTTGCGCTTCACTGTCGCCAATATTGAAGAGAGCAAAGAGTGGAAAGAAGGAGTTGTGACATTAGCGAAGATAATCGCTAAGCATACGTGCTAAATGTCGCGAGACCTAGCTAAACTCATAGAATTGGCGTTAACAAGCTTTGACCTTATTAACATTTTCAACAGCAAAGATTCGCTAAACTCGCAGCCTTTCTATGCCTAGCGGAGTTCGACGTGGCAACTATCAAAGATGTAGCGGCACTTGCCGGAGTTTCAACAGCAACCGTTTCACGAGTAATGAACCGTACCTGCTATGTCGAACCTATCACGTTGGAGCGCGTAGAACGTGCAATCAAAGAACTCAACTACCACCGAGATGCACGTGCCACGGCTTTAGCAAGTCGAAGTAGCAACACGTTAGGCTTATTGACTGGCAACTTAGCTGACCCTTTCTTTGCGCTTGTTGCCAAGAGCGTTGAAGAAGTCGCGAGAACAAACGGATACCAGCTGGTTGTGGTGAGTGGCGGACACAATGCTCAGCGAGAGAAAGAAGGCCTCGACTTCCTAATCAGCCAAGGCTGTGAGGCAATGGTGGTTCACTCGAAAATGCTCGATGACGTGACCTTACTTCGCTACTCCTCTCAACTGCCAGCAATGGTGCTACTCAATCGCACTATTGCTCAGATATCAAATCGCTCAGTGTGGGTAGACAACAAACTCGGGTCTCAAGTCTCGGTGCAACATTTGATTACACTCGGACATCGAAAAATTGCCTATGTCTCGAGCGACCTTCCAATCCAAGATAGAACAGACCGTTTGCAAGGCTACCAAGAAGCCATGAAAGCGGCCAATATCGAAATACAATCAAACTGGATCATCAACCAAAACTTTAGTGAATCAGGTGGTGAAGCTGCAGGCGACATCTTGGTAAGCCAATGCCCAGAGGTCACAGCCGCCGTCACCTTTAATGATGTTATGGCAGCCGGATTAATGACGAGCTTACAAGATCAAGGTATCTCGGTTCCCAACGATATTTCAGTCATCGGCTTTGATGATGTTTTACTCGCTCGCTACCTTTACCCTCGGTTAACCACCATGCACAACCCTATCGACGAGATGTCGACTTATGCGGCTAACCTTGCCATAAAACTTAAAGCCGCAGGATACGCGCCTCCCAAGCAACATAAATTCGAAGCGACATTGGTTGAAAGGCAGACCGTTAAGACAATCAAGCGCTAAAATTAGACAAAACGTGACCGAAATCTCATGTACGAACCTCATGTAACCGCTTAAATGAAAACAATATTGAAGTCGCACTTTCATTGTTAGAGCCCACTTATTATCCATTCCGAACAAACCCTACATTCACCTGAGGACAACAAATATGAATAACTCAAAGCCTCTACCATCGTTCGGATTAGCATTAGCGCCTATAGCCGTTATGTTTGCGCTGCTTGCTATTGGATACGGTGTTTTAGGACTTCGCATTGAAGTTCTACTACTGATTTCTGCAACTTTCACTGCATGCATTGCTTGGAAAATGGGCTATAACTGGGATGACATCATCAACGCCATTGTTGAGAAACTGGCTAAAGCCATGCCCGTCATTTTGATTTTAGTTTCCGTAGGCGGCCTCATTGCCAGCTGGATGATCAGCGGCACCATCCCATACATGGTTTACTGGGGGCTTAAAGTCATCAGTGCTGAATACATCCTGATCGCCGCATTCTTCGTAACTTCTATCGTCTCGGTATGTACTGGTACTTCATGGGGTTCTGCAGGTACAGTTGGTGTTGCATTGATGGGTGTCGCCGCAGGCTTAGATGTGTCACTTGCTGCTGCCGCAGGTGCTGTTGTCTCCGGTGCTTACTTTGGCGACAAGATCTCGCCTCTTTCTGATTCAACAAACTTTGCGCCTGTCGTTTCAGGCACCACACTTTACGAACACATTCAGCACATGCTTTACACTACGCTGCCTGGTTTTGTGATTGCTTCAGTTGTCTTCTTCTTTGCAGGACAAAGCGCTGATGTGGCAAACATTGGTCAGCCAGAGAAAGTAACGCAAATCCTTGCAGGGCTAGATAGCCTTTATAACTTCAGCATTTTCCTTATCATCCCACCAATTATGATCCTTTGGGGAGCATTAACTAAGAAACCCGTTCTACCACTGATGTTAGGAGCTTCAGCGCTAGCGATTGTACTGGGTATGGTTTTACAAGGTTTCTCACTACAACAAGGCTTCCAAGCTTATGTTGACGGCTTCAATGTCTCATTGTTCGAAGCAAAAGGAACAGCGATCGATGCGCTAATCCCAGACGTATCAAAACTGCTTAACCGTGGTGGCCTGTTCTCAATGATGAGCACCATTCTACTGGTTTTCTGTGCCTTCTCTTTTGCAGGTATCTTAAGCCTGACGGGCGCGTTAAATGTAGTACTGGGTCGTTTCCTGCACCTTATCCACTCAACAGGTCAACTTATCGCATCAACCGTTATTGCAACCATCACCGTTGTATTCACGACCTCTGACGGCAAATTAGCACTTCTTATCCCTGGTGAACTGTTCCAGAACGCTTACCGCAAGATGGGACTCGACACTAAAAATCTATCTAGAACCATCGAAGATGCAGGCACAATCATCGAACCACTGGTTCCTTGGACTGCTGCAGGTATTTACATGGCGAGTACGCTAGGTGTTGCAACGCTAGATTACCTACCTTGGGCAATCCAATGTTACACCGGGGTCATTTTCGCTCTGATTTATGGTTTCACTGGATTTGGTATCGCACGTGCAAAGCCAGAACAAGCAGAAGACACGCTACAAACTTCTACTATTAACAACGCTGCACCCGCTAACAACGCAAAATAAGGCTCGCTTCCTATGCATTCTTTCGACAATACGATTAACCGCCGAAACACAGGATCGGTAAAGTGGGACTTTATGGAGCAGAAGCTTGGCTTAGAAGGCGCCGATTTACTGCCAATGTGGGTGTCTGACTATGATTTCCAAGCACCTCAACTAGTATTAGATCGCTTAGCTCAAGATATCTCGCATGGTATTTTTGGTTACTCAGAACGTCAGGATAACTACTACCAAGCCGCGATCGATTGGTTTAGAAACCAACATCGAACAGAAATCAAACGAGAGTGGATCACCACGGTACATGGCGTACTTCCTGGTATCGCGATGGCACTGCAAATGCTCACGGAAAAGAACGATCAAATCGTTATTCAAAGTCCTGGCTACGGTTCATTTCGTAAGATCATCGAACTGAATGATCGTAAGGTGTTAAACAACCCGTTGATAGAATCAGAAGGTCATTACCAGCTTGATTTTGCACATTTGGAAGACTGCTTTGCGAGTGGCGCCAAAGCGTTGATTTTCTGCAACCCACACAACCCAACCGGTAGAGCCTGGGACGAGCAAGAGATCATGCAAATTGCCGAGCTTTGCCAGAAACACAATGTGTGGTTGATCAGTGATGAAATTTGGAGCGACCTAACGCTAACACCTAATGTATTCCATTCGACGTTAAGCTTGCCAAGTTCGCTAACCGACAAACTTATTGTGGCGACCGCGGCCAGTAAAACATTTGGTTTGTCATCATTGAGAATCTCAAACTTCATCATTCCAAATTCGGAGTTGAAGGAGCAGTTTGTTCGCCGTTTGGATGCTCATGGCATGGATTGCTTCAACAGCCTATCCATGTCTGCAGCGACCACAGCATACCAAGAGTGTGATACTTGGCTAGCGGACTTAAAGCAATACTTGCAAGGTAACATCGAAACGCTGCATGGATTCTTGAAAGCAGAACTACCTCATATTCGTTTCACTAAACCCGAAGCGACATATCTTGCATGGCTAGATTGCCGTGCAATGAAACTAAGTGATACTGAGCTTGAGCAAAAACTCATTGCAGCCGGCATTGTACCGAGTATGGGTTGTGCCTTTGGCGAAGAAGGTTCAGGGTTTATTCGCTTGAATCTAGGATGTCCTGCAGAAGTATTAGCAGACGCTTTGGTACGACTTAAAGTAGCATTAGTTGTAGATAAGTAAGTAACTAGAAATCGTAACCCGCTCCAAACAACAAAGCCCCACTCTACTGAGTGGGGCTTTCATCATTATCATATCTAGCTTAATTAAGAGCAATTAACCTTGCCAAGCGAACTGTTCAAATACTTTGTCTACTGGCGTTTTGGCAACGCGGTTTACGTAGTTGCTGATTACTTTCTGAGACAAGCCAAGAATCACTTCTAACACCTGTTGCTGACCATAGCCCGCTTCGAAAAATGCGGCCATTTCACTTTCAGGTACATTGCCGCGGTTGCGTACCATGCTCAGCGTAAAGTCATGCAGTGCTTGCAGCTTTTCAGTAGGTAGAGCCGTGCGATTACGAAGTGCTTCGGTGATTACAGGATCAACCTTCATTGAATGTGCAATGCCAGTGTGTGCAGGAACACAGTAGTGACATTCGTGTTCAACGTTAATGGTTTGCCAAACAACCGTTAGCTCTTCAGCATCGAAAGATGAGTCACTAAACGCCTGGTGAAGCTGAGTGTAAGCCTTAAGTGTGTTTGGAGATTCAGCCAATACACCAAATAAGCCCGGTACTCTGCCCATTTGCTTTATAGCACCTTCAAGAATAGGTTGGCTTTGCTCTGGCGCTGATTCTACTGAATGAATTTTGAAGTTGCTCATTGTTTTATCCCTATCAATTTATGATTCTAAAGTTATTCAATCACGGAGCAATTAATCATTATTCTCCGTTGGTGTGACAACAATATAGATCAAATTAGAACGATCGTTCAGGTGTTATTTTGAACATTCGTTCAATTTCAGTCTATTTATCGAATAAACAATTAAGAAAAACCGATTTTATTTTGAGGGGCCAACCCTAACCCCATGATTAAAAATAGAAAACCCGCCAGGTATCAACTGGCGAGCTCGCTTATAAGTCTGCATTCTTATTTCAATCAACGATCGATGCTAATGGCACAAGCCTTCAGAACATCTAATCTCATCACAAGGTTAGACACTTTTCCCTTCAAATTGGTAAAGCTCTCTGAGCGTGTCTTTTAACCATAGAACGATGGGATTGTAAGCATTGCGTTTGTGCCAAATCATAGTGAACGGGATCAGCAGCTTTTTGACATTTTCTTCATCTAAAGGGATGGGTAGACAAGTAAGATTAGGGTGGAGTTGTTCAACGTAACGTCGACAGTAATTCGGCGCAACGGTAGTCATGGTGTGGTTTGATTGAGCTGTCATAAATAACGACTGCTCAAAACCAGCTAAAGTCAGTACGATATTTCGGTCTAGTTGTAGGTCAGTAAGCACTTCATCTAGCGCCCATGTTTCACTTTTCTCCCACACAATATTGATGTGGGGGTATTTAAGGAAAGCCTCAAGATTCCACTCTTCTTTCAAGGCGGGATGATCTTTTCTCAAATACACAACCGGCAAGTCGTGGAACAGAACCTCGAAGTCGATGAAATAAGGTAGTGAGTCTAGGGATTCTTTCGAACGTGGATGGCTTTCTCTCCCTGAAAATCCAATATCCGATTCGCCACGTACGATGGAATCTATCGAATCGTAGTCCCAGTTACGCATTTTGATTTTCGCGTTGGGGTAACGTTGAGACACGCTTTGCGTCAACTCGTTAAGCATGATCAGAGATAAAGGAGACTCCGCCTCTAGATTCAAACGCACATCTTTTGGCGCTTCGTCACCACGAGTCGTCAGTATTTGGCTTCCAATCTGCAGCCAGTCTTGAAGATCTTTTACCATGCTCAGTGCAAGTGGCGTTGGCGTTAATCCCCTTGGCGTTTTCACAAACAAAGGATCATCAAACCAATCTCTAAGCTTGGTGAGTGATTTACTCACAGTAGAAGGCGTGACGTTCAGCTTTTTCGCAGCTTTTGAAACACTCTGCTCCTGCAGAAGCAATTGCAGAGTGAACAACAGGTTCAGATCAAGACGGGCTAGTGGCTTCTTCATAATCACTTTTAACTTGAGAGGGACCTACCCATAGTATTAGAGCAATACTGATAACTCCACCAACAGCTAGTATAAATGCCAACATATTCAATGCACTTAGCCCAATAATGCCCATAAACCAAATAAACAATGCCGACGTACATATTTGAGAAACACCAAGAATCGAACTAGCCACACCTGCCCGCTGCGAATAACAGCTCAATGCTTGGCTCATCGCGACACCAAAGCCTAACGAGAATCCGCCACACACGAAAGCGAAGCCTGTTAATGTCACGTAATGTCCTAATCCACCATCCATCGAGGCTATTAACAAAATAGCAGCCACAATGAAGCACGTTTGAGAGGTCAGCATTAAGCTTTTCTGCTTAAACACATTCAATGCAAATGGGGCTGAAAATGACACCAACATGCTCACCAAGGCGGTTAATGCCATGGTGTAAGAGTACTGACCTCTATCGAAGCCAAGCTCTGTCATAATCAACAGTGGAGAGACATTCACATAAGTGAGAATTGTGGTCACGCCGAAACTGGTCATGATCACTCGGCTAATAAACAACGGCTCTTTAAACGTTTCGATTGAAGTCGAATGTAGGGTTACAGGTTTCTCAGGTAAGCGCGATTTCTCAGAGAGAGAGGCTTTGGCTAACCCATTATCTTTGATGTTGAGCTTAGTCTCTCTTAGCACCAACACAGACAATAAGCACACCACTACACCCATGCCCGCCATGGTCGTGAACAAACTCGGCCACGGGTAAACCGTCATGATTAGATGACCAATCACAGGCGCGAGTACCGGAACGATGCAAGTTATGCCATTTAACATCGACAGCACCTTGGCACGCCTTTTATCGTCTAAGACATCTCGTAAGATGGCGAACGCCACTACATAACAAGATCCAGCACCAACACCTTGGAAAAAACGCACAATAAGAAACGGCTCAGCACTGCTAACAACCCCGCCCAAGATCGACGAGAGAGTAAAAACAATTGCACCGAAAATGGCGACGGGCTTCCTCCCTACGCTATCGGCAAATTTACCCGCGAACAACATAGTCGTTGCCATACCGGCCAGATAGATAGAAAACGCGGCATGGAGCTGAGCCTCAGAGGCATTTAAGTCCGCGGCGATTTGAGGTAACCCAACCAAATACAGATCAATGGCCGTTGGATACAAAAGCACAAGTGCGAAACTACAAAATAGAAAACGATACATAACACCCCCACATAATTGATGTGAGGATAATAAGAGCGAAATGCAAAACTACCGAGTGGCATCTACGACAACAGATCTTTCCATTTACGACAAACCCCCACGCTCTCCTAAGAAGTCTATTGATTGGAGCTCATCAAATGAGCTGTGCTAGATATAAAAATCCGACAGAGATTCACTAAATAAGCAAGATTTGGACTGAGTTTTTCTGAAATAAAGGCATGTCTTAATCAGAGGTGCAGTGCGAGTTATTGAACGTCGATTAATTTACAAAGGTTATCAAAATGCTAAAACAATTCACCTGCCTAACACCTAATTAATCCAACCATACTCCTCGCAAATTGCTTCGTAACTTTTTTAGAAAAATTCAAAATTTATTAGAAATTAACCCCTAACTTTACTGAGTAATTTGTTAGTCTTGGCAACAAATATTTACAATCCAACTAAAAATTATTTGGATACTTCGAGGTTGTTTTCTTGAATATGAAATTATTCGGCAGTTCCCTAATCCTTTCAGGGACTGCATTAGGTGCAGGCATGCTGGCCATTCCGATGGTATTGGCTCAATTTGGTTTCATGATCAGCTCAGTACTGATGCTACTTATCTTTATCGGCACCACCTACTCTGCGCTTCTACTAGCGGAAGCGTGTACAAAAACGAAAGACAACAGTGGCATGAGCAGCGTTGCTTACTTAACGCTTGGCAGTAAAGGTAAACACTTTATCAATGCACTCTTTTACCTGTTGCTGGTATGCATGCTGATCGCTTATATCTTGGGTGTCGGTGACATTATTCACAAGCTACTGCTCGACGTTGGTGTCGATGTGTCTACATCGGTTGCCTATACCATTTTCAGCCTATTGATGGGTGTGATTGTGGTGGCGGGTAAGTCGTATATCGACAAATTAAATCGCGGTTTATTCATCATGATGGTGGTGATGCTGCTTATTGTGATTGCCTCTTTGTTTAGTAATATTCGTCTTGATTACCTGACTCAAACCAGCAAATACACCGCTAATGATGTGGTGCAATACAGCGCGGTTATCTTTACCAGTTTTGCCTCTATGGTGGTGATCCCGTCACTGGTTATCTACAACCGAGAAGCGACTCAAAAGCAGATCCGCAATATGATTCTGCTTGGTTCAGTGATTCCATTAATTTGCTACCTAACTTGGTTGTTCGCAATTATTGGCAACCTTGGCACAGACGCGATCAGTCAGTTCCACAATATCTCTGAGTTGATCTCTGCGTTCAGCGGCCAATCTGCTTGGTTGAAAGTGGTGATTGCGCTGTTCTCAGCACTGGCATTGGTAACCTCTTTCCTTGGTGTGTCGATGGCGCTTTACGACCAAAACAAAGATGCGGTGACCAACAACAAAGCGTTGGCTTATGCGTTGACCTTCATCTTACCTTTGGCATTAGCAGAGCTGTTCGCTAGCCAGTTTGTCAGCATGCTGGATTACGCAGGGATGGTATTGGTGTTCCTAGCTATCTGGGGACCACTTGCAATGGTGGTTAAGGTTCGTAGACCTGACTTCCCTCACCTACAAACCGAAGGCAGCTATACTGCAGCCGGTGGCGACACGGCACTTATCGCAACATTTGGTTTTGGTGCGTTGATTTTTATCTCTTGGTTTATGGGTTAATTCTCAAACTAATACAATATCAAGTGACCATTTCAACGGTAGTCGATACCAAAAAGCCCGTGAGCATTACTCTGGATTAGCAATGACCGCTAATTAGTAGTAAAGGCTTATGGGCTTTTCATTTTCTGATTATCATTGCCGAGAACTAAAAGCCCTCTCTCATTTGGTCAAGTTACCAAGCAATTGCTCACACTGTGCTTTTAATGATTTAAGCTCATCTTCGTTCATCTTGGAGAGACACAGCATTTCGACTGGCACGGTTTGCGCTTGTTCTTTGAGATCGACCCCTGCAGGTGTCAACGTGATAACTCGAACTCGTTCATCTTCAGCACTGCGAGTTCTAAGCACATAACCTTTCGCTTCCAAACGCTTGAGTAGTGGCGTCAAGGTACCAGAATCTAAATGCGTTTTTGCGCCTAGCGCTTTGACATTTATCTCTTTTTCTTCCCAAAGCACCATCATCACAATGTACTGCAAGTAAGTAAGATCAAGCGCTTTCAGTAAAGGTTGATACGCCCTACTCATTGCATTCGACGCACTATACAACGCAAAACACACCTGATTATCCAGCTTTAGATAGTCATCTTGGTCGCTCATGATCACCTCACCAATAAATTAAATTGTGCACAATATACTTGCGCGCTCAAATTTTATCAATTAAGCTAGCTTTAAAATTAAGTTGTGCGCAATTTAATTTTACACAATTCAAGTAAGGACTAAAACAATGACAACACTCTACACAACTTCTGCAACAGCAACGGCAGGCCGTAACGGCCAAGTTTCTACTGATGACAACCTGCTTTCAGTGGCGTTGAGCTACCCTAAAGAGATGGGCGGTACAGGTGAAGCGACCAACCCTGAACAACTGTTTGCTGCGGGCTACTCTGCGTGTTTCTCAAACGCGTTGCTTCATGTAGCGAAAGAGATGAAGATTAAGATCGCATCAGCGCCAACGACTGCAACGGTAGGCATTGGTCCAAATGAGAATGGTGGCTTTGCTTTAACCGTTTCACTAGCCGTTGAACTCGATTTAGATCAGGAACAAGCTGTTACGCTTGTGAAAACGGCTCACCAAGTCTGCCCATATTCAAATGCAGTTCGTGGCAACATTGATGTGAAATTGTCGGTTAACGGACAAGCGCTTTAGTTCTTGGTTCTTGGTTCTTGGTTCTTAAAGCATAGAACGAGAACCTAGAACTTAACGATGAAAATCAACACGCCGACGATAAACGTGAATGACATTCTTACCTCAATGCAGCCAAATCAATATATCGAGATATTGCGATATCTTACTTTAAAGAGTATATTTCACGTTAATCGAAAACAGCAGCCAAACGCCATGTCAGATATGAATGAAGTTTTAAAGTCAATCAACAACCCTGTACGCAGAGATATTCTTCATTGGCTTAAGTCGCCTCAAGAGCACTTTAACCTAGAGAAACAACTCGTTGATACCGATGTTGAGGGGGTATGCGTCAGCATTATTCAAGAGAAGAGTGGCTTATCTCAATCTACCGTTTCTTCTTACCTCTCGAACCTGCAGCGTGCAAAGTTGGTTACTTCAAAACGCATTGGCTCATGGACGTACTACAAGCGTAATGACGAATACATCGAGACGTTTTTAAAAGAGTTATCTAACTCACTCTAACAAGCAGAATCAAAACAGACTGGGTGGATAACGCCGCCCATTTTAATCTTATCTATTTTCAGAAGACTAGATATCGATATTTCTCGATATCTAGCTATTCAGATGTGCCATTAAATAGAAAAATATACGAAAAATTAAACGGAGTTGGTAAACATGAGCAAGTCTATTCAATCTTTTAATCCTAGTAATGGAGAACTGCTTGGTGAGGTCAATAACGCCTCTAGAGATGAAGTAGTTCAAACGATTCGCCAATCAAAGGCAGCACAAAAAGCATGGAGAAAACTCCCGATAAATGAGCGCGTGCGAACCATTATTAGAGCTTACCAACACCTTGAACAGCATGCAGACTCCTTCTCAGAATTACTTGCCCGCGAAATGGGTAAAGATATTGGTCGCGCGATTGGCGAAGCAACAGGCGCGATTTATATGGGTCAGCATTATGCAGAAGATGCTCAACGTGCACTCAACACTCGAAAATTGTCCGGCTCAACAGAACTTCAATACCGCCCACTAGGTGTTGTCGGAGTTATATCTCCTTGGAACTACCCGGTGATGATGGCAAATAACCTCATCGTGCCTGCATTAGTCGCGGGTAATACCGTGATTCTAAAACCTTCTGAAGAGACCCCTCTTATCGCTCAAGCATTCTTTGGTGAGCTACAGAAACACCTACCCGAAGGCGTATTAACAATTTTGCATGGCGACCGCGAAACGGGTAAGGCTTTAGTTGAAGGTGATATTCAAATGATTGCGTTCACGGGTTCTAAAGCAGCAGGCCAAGACATCATGGTTCGTGCAGCAAGCAAAGTGAAACGCCTTGTAATGGAGCTGGGCGGCAAAGACCCCATGATAGTGATGCGCGATGCTAACTTAGAGCAAGCAGCACGTTTTGCCGTCGCGGGTAGCTTTGAGAACTCAGGGCAAATGTGTACGTCCATCGAACGTATTTATGTTGATGAGCGAATCGCCGATAAATTCGAACAACGTGTTACTGAGATCGCCAATATGTACCAGATTGGCCCGTGGGATATGCCTAACGTAAACATAGGACCAATCATCAATGCCACGCAACATGGAAAAATCTCGGATCAACTAAAAGACGCACAACAAAAAGGGGCAACTTTCCTTCTAGGCGGGATTGAACAACCAGAGCGTTATATCCGCCCTACTGTTATCACCGGAATGACAGCAGAAATGAAGCTGGAAACAGAAGAGACTTTTGGGCCAGTGGTCGCGATCAGTCGTTACTCAAACATTGAAGATGCGATTGAGCGCGCTAACAACAGCGAGTATGGGTTGGGTGCCGTGGTGTTCGGAAACCAAGGTGTCAATGACGTTGCTGACGAACTTGATGCTGGCATGGTTGGCATTAATCAAGGACAAGGCGGCAGTGGTGATGCTCCCTGGGTTGGCGCGAAACAGAGTGGCCTCGGTTACCACGGCTCGGTTGACGGGCACCGTCAGTTTGCACAAGTAAAAGTGGTTTCAAGATAGAGGTTGATGATGAATAACAAAGAAAATTTTTATGTCGTTCGACGCGAGTCTGGTACTCAGCGCAGTGACCTTCCCGTTTGGGCACCAAAGTCGGCTAATCCATTTGCACTTGATAACAACGTGAATGCAGTGTCACGCGTTGAAGTAAACAATGTACCAGGTGCTTTCCAACTAAGAGATGTACTTCTTCCTGAAGAGGTTAAGCGGATACTTAATGAAGCGAACCAACTTGGTTTTACAGAAGATGCCGCAGTTTCTTTACCGAGAGAAGTTCGTCACAATCAGAATCTCAACTTGATCGCGGATACTGAAACCCTCGACATTATTTGGAAGCGTTGCAAAGATCATTTCGTTGATAAGTACGACCATTTTTCTGGTGTGAAACCACTTGGAATCAACGGTCGTTTTCGATTTTATCGCTACGATGAAGGGGATTTCTTTAAAATGCACACCGATGGCTCTTGGCCCGGTAGTCAAGTTGTCGATGGAGAACTGATCGATGACTCTTTTGGCGACCGTTGGAGCATGTATACCTTTTTGCTTCTCTTGAGTGATGATTTCGTCGGTGGCGAAACTCAATTCATGGTTAGCCATGATGACCCGAGTAAGCCTGCTCGTCGTCAAGGGCATCATCATGAGAGTGCAGATATAGAATCGGTTAGAACACCCAGTGGTAGTGTCCTGTGTTTTCCTCACGGTACTCACCCTGCTCATTGTATACACGGCTCAGCACCGATACTTTCTGGCACTAAATACATTATTCGTACTGACGTATTGTTTGAGCTTTAACTTGTCGTTTCTATAAAGCGCAGTCTTAGTCGCTTCAAATCCTAAAAAAATGTCCCGCATTAAGCGGGACATTTCGTTATATAAGATAGATAGCTCTTAACTTTAAGCTATTAGCTATTAGCTATTAGCTATTAGCCATGAGCTCGGAAAGATTAACTCTTAAACGTATTCGAGAGTTCTTTCAGTGATGTTGCCAATTCTGCTTGTTCTTTGGCTGTTGCTGCAATTTGAGTCGCGCCCGTCGTCGATTCGGTCGACTTCTGCTCAACCGCCACCACGTTCTGAGCAATGTCTTGTGTCACGACCGCTTGCTCTTCTGTTGCCGTTGCAATCTGCTCTGTCATGCTGAATATCTCGCTCACAGCACTAGAAATATCTTGTAGCGTTTGTTCTACTTCTCGCGAATCTTCAACCGCTCTTGATGACATTTTCTTACTGTTCTCAATCACATTGAACGCTGTTTGTACATCAGACTGTAGCGAACTGATGAAGCCCTCTATCTCTAACGTCGACTCTTGCGTACGCTGAGCCAATGTACGAACTTCATCAGCTACAACGGCGAAACCACGACCTTGTTCACCAGCACGTGCCGCTTCGATCGCTGCGTTTAGTGCTAACAAGTTTGTTTGATCAGCAACCGACTTAATCACATCGATAACGCTGTTAATGTTATTGCTACTTTCGTGTAGGTGGGTAATTTTCTCAGCTAAGCCGTTAATCTCAGATGCCAAGATTTCAATCGATTCATAAGAGTGTTGAACTGTGCTCAAGCCCTCTTGTGACTGTTGATCCACCATTTTCGCCGAAGTTGCCGTTTGCTGCGTTTTAGCCGCGACTTCATTCACGGTTGCCGAAAGCTCTTCAGTTGCCGTTGCAATCAGCCCAATTTGGTCTTGTTGCTCAACCAAGGTATTGGAGTTGTATTGGCAAGTTTGCGCCGTCTCTTCTGCTGCCGAAGCAAGTGTTAAGCTTGATTGAGACAAGTTATCGATCACCTGAGAGAACTTCTCTAACGTTTCGTTAAGCGATGAAGATATCTGACCAAGCTCGCTCTCACCCAAGTAAGTTGCGCGAACCGTTAGGTCATTGTCATCACGAACCTTTGAAAGCACCAAATTCAGGTCTTTGACTCGGGTAGTTAGGTCTGTAATGGCTTTGAAACTGACAAAGGTTGCAAACAAAGTAATCACAACAAACATCGCGATACTGCCCATCATTGCTGATTGAGCTTGCTGAGTTTTCTGATCAGTCAATGCAATAAGAGAGTCTGCCAGTTGGTTCTCAGTCTTCTTCAGCTGAACAATACGTGCCGTTGATTGCGCGAACCAATAGACAGGATCAACATCAAAACCACTCATTTTCGATTCTGCTAGCTGTCGAAGTTTTTCTACTTCCGCTACAGATCGATCATTCAATTGTTGTTCAAAGAAACGAACATTATCGGCAGTGCTCAACACTTTAAAGTTCGAAAAATAGGTATTTTGCTCTGTCACCAAAGAGATGAATTTCACTAGCATACCTGGGCCAAATTCATTTTTAGAAAAGGTGTTGTTGAGGACAGCACGCTCGATACCTGCTCGCTCTTTACCTTGCAAGAAATTGTAGTAAGCGATGGTTTCAGTAGTAATCGTCGAGTCTGAGCTCAGTTCCGCAATCAAAGCCGATACACTAAGCAGTTTTGCATTCAGTTTTGTGTAGTAACCTAACGCCTCAGAGAGTGGAATTGATTGAGAATCCACTCGGTTTCGAATCGTGGTTATTTGATTAAGGCTTTGGCTTATTTCACTGTTCAAGCGATTGATCTGTGGCAGATCGATATCAGCCGACTGCCAGTATTCGTTTCTCTGATCACGTCGACTATCCGCACTAGTACGTTGAGAACGTAATTCACTCACAAATTGAGTGCCTTGAGAGCCGATAAAGCCAGCCGTCATGCCTCGCTCTTTTTGCAACTCATGTACCAATTCACTGTAAACAACCGACAAGCGTGTCAGTTGATTCAATGATGACATTTCACTCGTCGTTTCTACGCCTTTTGAAATCGCAGAAACACTGAGCCATAGAAACCCTAAGATCGGCAAAATAAGCAAAGCAATGATTTTTTGCTTAAAAGACATATCGGATAATTTCATTTTTATTCCCTAGCAGCTAACAAATCTCTATCTGTCATGTAATTAGACACACTTCTAAACCGGCATGCCCTTGTTGAGATCATATAATTATTCAGTTTTAACAATTACCGTTCTATATCGACGGCAATCGATAAATCTAACACTTAACCTTACAAAACTCATTGATTTATTTATAAAACTGCAAGCTATGCAACCTTAGTAGCCATACAAATGCGTGCAACAACATTTTATTGGCGGAGTGACTAAAAATTGACAGCTTTTGCATAACCATAAAGAGGTAGATCGGCGCTCGCAGTATAATCCTTACCAAACCATGCACTCGCGATCATCTATAAATTCAACATCAAATATGTATAATGCCGAGCTCTTAAAATTAACGTAGATGCATAATTAGAGGTTTTATGAATTGTCCTGCTTGCGAAGAAAACATTGGATGGGAGTGGGTAGAAGAGGCAGCAATTGAACCCAACGAAGAATTCAACTGCCCAGAATGCGATGAAACTCTAATGTATACCATTGATGAAGGCACTTATTACGGCGCGCAACATAAAACCGTAGAAGTAGTCGACGCGTAAATTACAGCCTTATAGCGACAAACTGACCACTTTATTTCAAATACTTAGCAAATAACTAAACTAAGCGACTTACTTTCTTGCTGGCTCTTCTTTACTAGAACGGGCGTTCAGCATAAAATATTGGACATATGTTCAGATTAATGAAGTAGATGTTATGGCCAAGACAGCGAAGTTCGATAGACAAGATGTAGTAGATAAAGCAACTAACCTGTATTGGGAAAAGGGCTTTCACGCGACTTCTATGCGCAACCTACAAGACGTGATTGATATGCGTCCGGGCAGCATCTACGCGACTTTTGGCAGTAAAGAAGGCCTATTTAAGGAAACGCTTGCTCGTTATACCGAGCTTGGCATCCTTAATCTGAACCGCTTCCGCAGTGAAACGGACTCGCCGATTAAAGCGCTCGAAAATTTTGTGAAGCGCGCCGTGGTCGAATCTAAGCAGAGCTCTCCTAACGGCATGTGCATGTTAGCTAAAACGGTTGCTGAACTAACTGACGAGCACGCAGAATTATTAGCAGAAGCGAAGAAATCATTAAAGATCATGGAAGGTGAATTCGCCAAGTTGATAGCTGAATCACAAGATCTAGGTGAGATAAGCAAAGAGCGAGAACCCGCTCAGCTTGCTCGTCATGTTCAGGTTCAGATCGCGGGTCTGCGTACCTATGCGAAAACATGCGACGACATCGAATTACTCAACTCGATGGTTGAGGACGTATTTAAGTACCACCCTTTTTAGAGGCTGAACTTATATAAGTTCAGACCATATAAAAAGACGCCCAAGTATTATTATCAATACTTGGGCGTCTTTTTATTTATCGCTTTTCAGCCAATCTCAAGAGCCGATTACTTTTATACTTTCCTCATGATTAACGCCTGTGCATTAAGCATCGCTTCTTTGGTGCTGACATCTAAGGTTTTAACGTTCGCAAAGCGCTCGACTTCTTTGATTGCCACATCGTGAGCAAAAATCACTAGCCTAGCTTTTTCAATATCTTTTTGTGTAATGCGATTGCCTATCCCGTTTGCACCTTGTGTTTCGACTTTTATCCGAACCCCAAGATGATGCGCCGCCTTTTCCAAAGACTTAGCCGCCAGAAAAGTGTGCGCGACACCTGACGGGCAAGAAGTAATAGCAAGTACATCAGCTTGCCCTTCTTCCGTTACCGAACCACCCGCAAATTGATTAGAGCGAGACTCATCTTCAACCACATTCTTTTTAAGCAGTATCACGATCGCAGCCGTCGTCAGTGCACCCGCTAACGTCCCAACAATGTAGCCAATCTTGCCATCAACCACAGGCAAAACAATCCAGCCTCCCCAAGGAGCATGGTTTACTACATGGAACATAAAGCCAACCACGTTACCGACAATGCCACCAGCCACAACCGCAGGCAGAACACGCGCAGGATCGGCCGCTGCAAATGGGATTGCACCTTCACTGATGCCAATCATTCCCATAATACCTGCTGCTTTACCTGCTTCGCGTTCGTCTCGTTTAAACTTCTTCGGCGATAAGAAAGTCGCCAGCGCCATACCTAATGGGGGTGTACAAATGGCAATGCCAACCCCCCCCATTAACCATGGCTGAGTATTCACCTGAGTTTGTGCAAACAGCGTGGCTACTTTGTTGATTGGGCCGCCCATATCAAACGCGGTCATTGCACCTAGAATGCTACCCAGTACCACTTTTCCTGAGCCGGCCATGCCAGTCAGCATTTGGTTCATCTCAAGCATCACCTGCGCAATGGGGGCACCAATCACCCACATCACAGCCCCACAGGTAACAAAAGTGCCGACAAGCGGATAGATGAAGATAGAGCTCAGCGAGATCATGCTGTCTGGCAGCTTGATCTTCTTAAGTAGATTAACCACAAAGCCTGCGAAAAAGCCGACCACAATCGCACCAAGGAAACCAGTGTTGTATTGATTAACCGCCACCCAAGAACCAATCATGCCTGGTGCTAAACCCGGTTTGTCTGCCATTGAATACGCGATGTAACCGCCGAGCACGGCGGTAAAAAGCGTTAAGCCCGCAATACCCATTTGTGCAATGTCAGCCAAAACGCCGCTCTCTGGAACGGCACCGTGACCAGACATCATCACAGATAAAGACAACAGAACACCGCCCGCGACCACGAATGGAATCATGTGTGAAGTGCCGTACAACAAGTGTTCTTTAAGGCGATTGAGAGATTGAGCCCAAGGGCTGAGCGGCTCGATGTACACTTCATGATAGTTGGAGGCGTAGCTGTCGAAAGAGTCAGAATTGGCTTCGAGAAACAACTCTAAAGCTTCCTCTACCGACTCCATCGCCTTTAATTTTGTAACAAAGTCATCTTCAATCAGTTTGGTCGATATTTGAGCCAATACCTCGATATGGTGATCATCATTGTTATCGGGTGAAGCGAGCATGAAGAACACATCCGACAATTCACCACCGTCGGCCCCATAATCGATTCCAGAACGACTGATACCAACGGCGACAGCAGGTTTAGCTACGGCTTTACTTTTCGCGTGTGGAATCGCAATACCATCATCAAATCCAGTATTACCTATAGCTTCACGCTTCCAGATATCATCAAGGAAATCACTTTTACTCGAGAGCTTACCGGCACGGTCGAGCAGTTCAACAAGCTCTTCAAATACCGCCTGTTTCGAGTCTGCCTGTAATTCCAAGCAGATAATCTCTGGCTCGATAATGTTAGTGATATCCATATGCTGCCTCGTACGAGTGCCGATTTAAGTAAATGAGCTAAAGAAGTTAATGAGATGAAAAGATTAACGACGCAAGGCTTCTCAATATATAGGACGAAAGGTGCATTAACTGGATTATTGTAACCAAGAACTCAGAGTGTGACTTTCACCTTTGAATTAAAAACGGCAATCCATAAAATCCACAGATTCGGATAATAATATCTGATCCACACAAGCCGAGAATAATAATGAGAATTGTAGCGGTAACTGCGTGCCCTACAGGCATTGCCCATACCTACATGGCAGCGGATGCATTAATTAAAACTGCCCCTAAGTTCAACGTTTCAATCAAGGTTGAAACGCAAGGTGCTATGGGTATTGAAAACTTACTAACAGATCACGACATCGTGCAAGCTGATAAAATCCTGATCGTCTCCGATATCGACATTGAACAACCAAACCGATTTGATCCTGCGAAAACCGTGTTGATCTCAATGGAGGAAGTACTGTTAAGCGTGGAGAAGGTCTTTATCAAGCATTGTCGAGACCTAAAACCTTGTCGTGATACGAAGCCTTGTCGCAGCTAATCCTCGGTATGAATGAATATCAGATCACCTTCTTCGTAGACGACCCAGCGGCTAATTCTCACGTTGCGCAGCCTCTCACCCGTTTGGCAAAGAAGTTCAAAAGTAACATCCGTATTATCAACATCACTCAAAACCGAACGGCCGATCTATCCAAATCTGTCGCCATGTTACAAGTCGGTCTACTTCGTGGTGATTTGTGTCAGATAACCGCTGTTGGTATCGATGCGGAACTGGCGTGCTTTGTTCTTAAAGACATAATCGCCGAGCATTACGCCATGGTTGGATCGCAAGTAAACCATGAGTTCTCTAACGATTTGATTCAGCGTATGCCGCAGATATGCCCACCTTGCGAGATCAAATGGCATCATGCCAAAGCACAAACCCAATTAACCAAATTCGAATGCTTAAAAGGACTCGCTCACTTAGTTCACCCAAACGATCCTGATGAGCTTATTCTGGCTTTCATTAAGCGAGAAGAACGCTCTTCAACGTGTGTATCGCCGGGCATCGCATTACCTCATGTGATGTTTGAATCGACCAAAGATCTTTCCATCGCAGTCATCGTCAATGACGAAGCGATTGATTGGGCGTCTCAAATTGGCCAAGTACACGTTGCCATCGCACTTGTACTGCCAACCAAACCACAAAGAGAACATATTGTAGCAGCCACCAACCTAACCAGAAACCTGCTCCACGATCAGGTTAACGAGCGTTTGCAAAAGACCCGAAGCAGTGTCGATTTGCAGGCGTTGCTGATGTATATCTCGTCACGTCTTATCTAAATTCATCTAGCCTCTTCTTATTTAGATTCCTCGTTTTATTTCATCTCATTCATCGCAATTTATTTAATCTAAGCCCGTCCAACGAACCTTATCTTGTTCTATCGGCCTTTCATGAATTTGCTTTGATTGGTTTTTGCCTTGCCAATCATTCTAAACTCCGCTGATAACCAATAAAAAACGGTTGAGCAATTACGCTCAGCCGTTCTATTCTAAATGGCTTATCTTGTAGGTTTAGTTACCTAAGCCGTTTTGTTCTCTTGTTTCGCATCTTCCACCGAGTCGTCCACGGCTTTCACCAGCATCAGACCAACGATAAACACGATACCGCCACACAGTACGAACATCATTCTTCCCCAGAATGGGTTCGGTAGAGCAAACATCGCCATTACTGCCACACCAGACACTGCAATCAGTGAGCCCAGCATGTGACGTTGCTTGTTATCCAATTTCTTCTGTGCTGTTGATTCAGAAACCAAAGGTGTCGCAAGGTTGTTGAAGAAAATATCTACATCTTTCTGACGAGACGCTTCTAGTGGTTTGTAGAACAGAGTCGAAAGAATGAAGAAGCCACCTGTGAACGTTAAGTGAGCAATCAGGCCTACCGCTACTTTCAAATCAGACCATTCACGGCCCGTTAGCGGCTCTAGGTTGAACCAGTTTTGTAGCATTTCAGCGGTAATCACGAAGCCTACGATGTAAGACACAATCGCGCCAACCACTAACGTGCCCCAACCTGCCCAGTCTGGAGTCTTCTTAATGAAGAAGCCACAAAATGCTGGAATGGTCATAGGGAAACCAATCAAGGCACCTACGTACATCATAGTATCGAACAAACTCAATCCTTTCAGCGAGTTGATAAACAGTGCGATAAGGATGATGGCGACGCCGAAGACCGAAGACATCAACTTAGACACAACCATCAACTCTTTCTCTGTCGCGTTTGGACGAAGAATCGGTTGGTAGAAGTTGATAACAAAGATACCCGAGTTACGGTTTAAACCTGAGTCCATTGAAGACATAGTTGCCGCAAACATCGCTGCGATGAGAAGCCCCACCATACCTGCTGGCATGTATTGCTCTACGAAGTATAGGTAAGCGAAGTCGCCCGCTTTAGAACCTGCATCTGGGTAATGCGCCGCAAGATCAACGCCTTGTCCTGCAACAAACCAAGGTGGCATGAACCAGATGATTGGACCGATTGTCATCAGAATACATGCCAACAGAGCCGCTTTCTTCGCGTTCTTTGAGTCTTTTGCCGCTAGGTAACGGTAAGAATTCAACATGTTGTTGGTGATACTGAACTGCTTGAAGAAGATGAAGAATGCCCAGATTCCGAAGATGCTTACGTAGTTCAGATTGTTACCAGAAACAAATGACGCGCCTTCTGCAACAGGGAAATCGTTGATGATTTCAGTAACGCCACCACCCTGCACAATAGCCACGGCTGCACACGTTACCGTTACCGCCATGATGATAACCATCTGCATGAAGTCAGACGCGATAACCGCCCATGAACCGCCTGTCACCGACATCACCAGTACAACAAGACCGGTTAGAACGATGGTTGTCGTCATATCGAAGCCGAAGATGCCCGATGCGATAATCGCCAAGCCATTTAGCCAAATACCTGCAGATACAATACTGTTAGGCATACCAGACCAAGTAAACACTTGCTCGTTGAAGCTACCAAAGCGCATGCGAATCGCGTCAATTGGCGTGACTACACGCAGCTGACGGAATTTCGGAGCGAAGTACAAGTAGTTCATCAAGTAACCAAATGCGTTCGCTAGGAAGATAACCGCGACAGCCATACCATCGGCATACGCTTTACCTGCTGCACCGGTGAAAGTCCAAGCACTGAACTGCGTCATAAACGCAGTTGCGCCAACCATCCACCAAAGCATGTTACCGCCCCCGCGGAAATAGTCACTGGTGGTACTGGTGAACGTTCTAAACATCCAACCTATTGCGATAAGGAAAAGGAAATAAATTCCTACGATCAGAGTATTGAGTTCCATGTATAAGTCTTCTTTATTATTAATATCTGAAGAGCATATTATCCGTAGAAATCTTAATTTGTAGTATTATAAGTCAATATTGTGATGGGGCATATAAACCTGAATATTCGATTTCGAGGAATTAATTACGCGCTAGTAAATAAAGAATAAGCCGATACAAATTAAACATTTAAAATCAACAACTTAAAAACACTTCGATCAGTAACTCGGACAGCAATAACAAGATTTTGTCGTCTCGATAAGTGGTTTTTAATTTACTTAACATTCATTAAATGCATCGAGTTAATACATCAACTCTCACACGTTTAATTCAATTAATAGAGAGCGGAAATAATAAGCAACTCGAAAATCTAACCCTTAATGTTATTAATTAGGGTTATTTAGTGAAGTGGGATAAATAGAAAAACGAGCTTAGAGATGAAGCGTAGGAATAAACACTAGAGGAAAACACAAAGTAAGTGACCACCACAGCTCAGAACCAGCAGTGATGCTCTAGTCATACAAATTTCGGTCGTATAAGCTCAGGTCAGAAAAGGGAATTTTAGAGTATATTAGATTGACCCACGATATTGTGTCGGTGTTCTTCCTGTTCGATTTTTGAACACTCGACAAAAGTAATTCACGTCCTTGAAGCCACAACGCACCGCCACTTCATTGAGCTTGAAGTTGTACTTTTTGAGCATGAACTTGGCACGGTCGACTCGCACGCGTGTGATGTATTCTGCCAGCGTCATATGGCCCTGCTGGCGGAACATTCGTGACAAGTGATTGGATGAAATACTAAAGCGTGAGGCAATGCTGTCTCGGGTTATTTGGCGATGGAAGTTCTCTTGAATGTAGATACAAATTCCCTGATACACATCCTGCACTCGGCTGTGAGACTTCTCGACCGGCGCATCCAACATCGACTTACTGTATTGCAGTAGAGCCTGTAGCAATAACTCATCCATAGGCTGCTTGTTGCTCTCTCTTGCTAGTGAGCTAAGCGCCTCTAGAATGTTATCAATCGCAAACCCAGATCGAGTCTGAATACTGTGCTTTTGAATATCATAGAAACTCTCTTCCCCTTTGCGCTTACTCACCAAACTTAAACCAAGCTGACGACGCCCAAACAACATGCTCAACACAGAACAATCGGTATCCCAATTAGGCTTATTCCAGCAGTTAGGCGGAATGAAAATCGCATCTCCGGCTTTGGCAATAACGTTAGTTATCTTGCGATCATGACTTTCCATTTCATTAATATACTCTCCGTCTAGAACCAACTCTAAACGCGGAAAGTTCACCTGATAACTAAAAGCTGAAGGAGTATGAAAATCTCCAGCAAACCAGATGTTATGAAACGGTTCTCTCTCATTTAGCACCGAGGAGATTAAGTCATGAAATATCATTATTCGTACTCTGATGGGCAGCAATAAGGCTACGAGAATAGATATACCCCTTAGTGAAACATAGCGCTATTGAGCAAAATCACAATTTGAGATCTAGGTTACAAAAATCCAGTCATAGAAATAAATATCCAGTCTAAAAACTGATATAGAACGTCATTTTCAAAATAGACCACTACGCCACAACCTTTATAAATAAAAGCCTCGTTGCATTATCAATGCTGTCAAGATAGGCCTAAAATCGACGGTTATACCGATCAAAATCACACTCTTTTTAGAACGCAACAATCATCCAGTAAATGCATTTTTTCTGCACTACAGAAGGTGAGTGATCAATTCCAGAATACCCATTACAAAATAAAAACGTATTAGGGGTTCATTATGATCACGACATTGATCAATCAAGATTTGATTAAGCTTTCGCTTAGCGCTAATTCAAAAGAAGACGTATTTAAAGAGCTAATAGACGTGCTTTATGCACAGGGTCGAATTTCAGATAAAACACAATTTCTTGCCGATATTAAGGCGCGTGAAGCACAAGGTAATACTGGCTTTGAAGAAGGTATCGCCCTTCCACACGCGAAAAGTAGCGCGGTAATCAAACCCGCGGTTGTGATCGGCGTCCACAAGCAGGGCATCGACTACGGCGCAGATGACGGTCAGCCATCCAAACTCTTTTTTATGATTGCCTCTCCAGATGGCGGCGATAACCATCACATCGAAGTTCTAGCAGAGCTTTCTTCAAAACTGATTGAAGAAGGCTTTATCGAAAGCTTCATGAATGCCAACTCAGAACAAGCGGCGTTGGAACTACTGCTTACTAAACCTGAACCATCAACAACCGAAACCAACGTTGAGAAGCAAGGCTTCATCATTGGTGTTACAGGTTGCCCTGCAGGCGTTGCACACACTTATTTGGCAGCAGAAGCACTAGAGAAAGGCGCGGCGGCACTTGGTTACGACATCAAGGTCGAAACCAACGGTTCTATTGGTGTTAAAAACAGCCCAACTCAAGAAGAGATCGAACGTGCTGACGCGATTGTCGTGGCTTGTGACAAGCAGGTCGACATGGCGCGCTTTGCGGGAAAACGCGTCATCAGCACCAACGTAAAAGCACCAATCAAAGACGCGCAAGGTTTGATCAAACAAGCACTCAACGCGCCAAGCTATCAAGCAGAACAAGCTCCAACCAACCAATCTGTTGTAGAAAAAGCCTCACAAGCGCGTTCAGACCTTTACCGTTACTTGATGAATGGCGTATCACACATGATCCCATTCGTAGTAACTGGCGGTCTTTTGATTGCGCTTGCACTGGCCATTGGCGGCGAGCCAAGTGAATCCGGCATGGCGATTCCTGCGGGCAGCATGTGGAACCAAATTCTAGAAGTGGGCGTGGTTGCCTTCACCCTAATGATCCCAATCTTGGCTGGCTACATTGCTTACGCTATTGCTGACCGCCCTGCCCTAACTCCTGGCCTTATCGGTGGTTGGATTGCCAACAACGGCTCTTTCTACGGCGCTGACGCAGGTACAGGCTTCATTGGCGCAATCATCGCAGGTCTATTAGTGGGTTACTTCGTTAAGTGGATTACCTCGTTTAACTACCACAAATTCGTTCAACCGCTTGTGCCTATCATGATCGCTCCGATCACTGGTTCTCTATTCATCGCGGGTCTGTTCATCTTTGTTATCGGCGCGCCAATCGCTGGGCTGATGGATGCTCTTACTGCACTGCTAACGAGCATGAGTACAGGCAACGTGGTTCTGCTAGGCATCGTACTGGGTGGTATGGCTGGTTTCGATATGGGCGGCCCATTCAACAAGGTGGCATTCCTATTCTCAGTCGGCATGATTGCCAGCGGTCAAACTCAATTCATGGGTGCGATGGCGTGTGCAATCCCTGTTGCTCCACTGGGTATGGCTATCGCAACCAGACTTGGCCGTAAGTTCGACCTATTCGAATCTTCTGAAATCGAAGCGGGTAAGGCAGCAGGTGCGATGGGCTTGGTGGGCATCTCTGAAGGTGCGATTCCTTTCGCAGCTCAAGACCCGATGTCGGTTATCCCTGCCAATGTACTTGGCTCAATGACGGCAGCGGTTATGGCGTTCTCATTTGGTATCACCAATAGCGTTGCTCACGGTGGTCCAGTGGTCGCTTTACTAGGCGCAATGAACTACCCACTGCTGGCACTTCTGTGCATGGCATCAGGTGCGGGTGTGACTGCGGTGACTTGTATCGCGCTTAAAAATCTACGCAAAGCCAAGCTAACGACAGCAGCAGCTTAAGCCATTTCAACTCCAATGGCTTGAGCCCTTTTACTCTCCTTTTTTTAGGAACTAATACAGCTCAAGCCATGTTTCCCTTCATGGTGATTTCGATGTCTGATTTTTCTTTAGCGAACGACTCGTTCGTACAACGCTTTTTCTACCCTATGACTAATGTGATTCAAAACTACGCATGGGGTAGCCCTTCTTCGTTTAGCCAACTGTTTGGTATTGATAACCAATCTGGCGAGCCGCAAGCGGAGATCTGGATGGGCGCTCACCCCAATGGTTGTTCTATGGTGAACAATAACGGGCAGCAGACCACCCTATCGAGCTTGATCTCTCAGAACCTAAACCTGTTTCTAAGTGAGAAAGTGGCGAGTCGTTTTGGTGAGCTGCCGTATCTGTTTAAGGTATTAGCAGCAGAGAAAGCGCTCTCAGTTCAAGTACACCCGAATAAGCAACAAGCGGAATCTGGGTATGCACTCGAAGAGCAGCAAGGCATTCCAATGACGGCGGGCAACCGTAACTACAAAGATGCCAATCACAAGCCAGAACTGGTGTATGCCCTAACCGACTACACGGCGATGAATGGTTTTAGGTCGATCGACGAGATCCTTGAACATTTCCACTACCTCGATATTCCAGAGCTGCATTCGATGATCAACGATTTAGCGGGCGATCAAACACCGAATGGATTAGCGTGCTTTTTCGCAAGCCTGTTGTCTTTGGAAGGCGAACAAAAAGGAATGGCACTCACCATGTTGTTGATGAAGGCGAAGCTTTCAGATACACCTGTGTTCCAGTTGATTTCAGAGTTGGAACAACAGTATCCGGGTGATGTCGGCCTGTTTGCCCCGCTGCTATTGAATGTGATCACCCTAAAGCCAGGGCAAGCCATGTATTTGGATGCCGAAACGCCCCACGCTTACATCAAAGGGACTGGATTAGAGATCATGGCGAATTCCGATAATGTGCTTCGTGCCGGGTTGACACCTAAGTACATGGATATCAATGAACTAGTCTCTTGTACTCAATTCAATGAAAAACCTGCGGATAGGTTACTGCTAAGCCCAGTTGAGCAAGGTGATGTAATGGAATACCAAATTCCCGTCGAGGATTTTAAGTTCTCTATCGTCCAGAATTCTCATAAGAGAGAGATCACTACTGAGGGCGCAGAGATCTTGCTGCCGCTCGATGAATCCATGGTGCTCACCCATCAATGCGGTGAAACCTGTGTGATAGAGAAAGGCCAATCGGTTTTCATTCCCGCTTATGCTGAGAGTTACAAACTGGATTGTGTTGGGCGTGTTGCACGCGCTTACAGTTAGTCAGCACTGAGCAAATCTAAATAAACTCACACTGATCATGCCCTGTTTTGCGGGGCATTTTTGTTTTTACGAAGCCTATTGGCGTATCAAAACATAATCAAAACGCCATTAAGTATGACCCGTATCACACTGCATTAATGATGCAAATCACACTTAATTTTGCTTGGTACAAATATGCAGTGAAGGGCTTTTATTTGCTATTTCGCGAATCGGGTTAATCCATTAATTTTAATTCAAGAACTTCAATAGTGAATGAGTTAATAAATGATCACACAGCTAACTAACGTCAACTTAATTAATAACAACCTTCAAGCGAAAAATAAAAAAGAACTGTTTGAAGAATTGGCAGGCATGTTATTTGAGAACAAGCGAATCAGCAGTAAAGAAGCCTTCTTGGCAGACATCGAAGTTCGTGAATCTCAAAGCATTACCTCAATGGACGGCATTGCTTACCCACACTCAAAAAGCAAGGCAGTCACTGAACCCGCAATTGCTGTCGGTGTTAAGCGTGAAGGTATCGAGTATGGCGATGACGACGGCATTAACCCAACCGTACTTTTTATGATTGCATCACCAGATAACGGTGCTGACCATCATATTTATGTACTACAAGAACTATTTGGAAAATTCAGCGATGAATTTATTCAAAATATCCATAACGCAAAAGACGAACAACAAATCCTTAATATTTTAATTAATTCATAAGGCGTAGAAAATTATGAGCACCCTAGCAAATCAAGCTACCAATACCAGTAGCAATTCTAATAATAAGAATAATAGTAGCGACTATAAAAAAATCCTCAGTACCATGAAAGGCCATCTGCTTTTCGGAACCTCACACATGCTACCTTTCATCGTAGCCGGTGGTGTTCTATTGGCTTTAGCGGTAATGGCATCAGGCAAAGGCGCTGTACCTGCAGACGGCCTGCTAGCAGACATCTCCAATATCGGTATCAAAGGCCTTGTTCTTTTCCCAATCATTCTTGGCGGCTTTATTGGTTACTCAATTGCAGATAAACCAGCGCTAGCTCCTGCTATGATTTCTTCTGGCATCATGGCTGACATGGGCGGCGGCTTCCTTGGCTGTATCGTGGCAGGCTTTATCGCCGGTGGCGTCGTCTTCCAGCTTAAGAAGATCCCACTTTCTGCGAACATGACAGCGCTGGGTGCGTACTTCATCTACCCGCTTCTAGGCACTTTAATCTCTGCAGGTATCGTATTGTGGGGCATCGGTGAGCCAATCAAACTGTTCATGTCTTCTATGAACGAGTTCTTAGCTTCAATGGCTGGCGCATCTAAGATGGTTCTAGGCACAATCCTTGGAGGTATGACTGCGTTTGATATGGGCGGCCCTATCAACAAAGTAGCGACCCTATTTGCTCAAACTCAAGTAGACACACAACCGTGGCTAATGGGCGGCGTAGGCATCGCGATTTGTACGCCACCTCTAGGTATGGCACTGGCGACTTTCCTATTCAAAAACAAGTTCTCTAAACAAGAGCAAGAAGCAGGTAAAGCAGCAGCAATCATGGGTTCTATCGGTATCTCTGAGGGTGCTATCCCATTCGCAGCGAATGACCCAATGCGCGTACTTCCTTCAATCGTTGCCGGCGGTATCGTTGGTTGTGTGTTCGGCTTCATGACAGACGTTCTACTGCACGCACCGTGGGGCGGCCTAATTACGGCACCAGTATCAAGCAACATTCCAATGTACGTCGTCGGTATTGCACTTGGCTCACTAACCACAGCCGTTATCGTTGGCTTCTGGAAACCAGTGGCTGTTGAAACCGATGAAGACATGGCTGAAGCGCCAGTACAAGCTCAAGCGGCTCCTGTAGCAGGCGAAGGCGAGTACGACATCGTAGCAGTAACATGTTGTCCTTCTGGTGTTGCACACACCTTCATGGCAGCAAAAGCACTAGAGAAAGCAGGTTTAGCAGCAGGCCTTAAGATTAAGGTAGAAACACAAGGTCAAAACGGTATTCAGAACCGCATCAGCGACCTAGATGTGGCTAACGCAAGGCTGGTTATCTTGGCTCACGATATTCAAGTGAAAGACGCACACCGCTTTGCTAACGCGAACGTGATTGAATGCTCGACTAAGGAAGCGATGAAGAAAGCCGCGACTATGGTCGCTATTTAAAGCCAAAGGTTATCTAAAGCCAAAAGCTATCTAAAAGAATCAATAAATTAGTGAATGCTCACTATTGATAAAGTAACTACCCCCTAGTAACTAAAATCCCCATTCGTTTATCAACGAATGGGGATTTTTTATAGTTAGGTTAACAGTATCCTTCTCGATACAAGTCATCTGTATCCCTGTCGCTTAGATGAAAAAATATTACGTTATGTTGTTGAACATGGTTCTTTTTCAGGGGTAAGACTTACTTTTAACTGTTTGGAGGACATCGGGTAGCCTAGATAATAACCTCGGGCTTGTTCGCAATTTAACGTTTTCAAAATTGACAACTGTTGAGCATTTTCAACCCCTTCAGCCACGACATTAATGCCAAACCCTCGCGCGATATCAATAATACCAGACGTTATGGCTCTAGAACGATAATCATCTTCTAACCCATTGATGTAACTGCGGTCGACTTTGATTTCATCTACATCTAATTTGCTAAATATACCAAAAGAAGTGTAACCAACACCAAAGTCATCTATCGAAAAGGACACCCCTTGTTTTTTTAACGTCTGAACAGCGATTGCACACTGATCTATATCTTTCAAAATAGCGGTTTCAGTGATTTCAAGACAAAGTAAGCGAGCAAACTCGGGATCCTTTCGTAGATATTCATCCAGATGGTTCATGTCATCAACGCTATTTAGCTCTACCGCTGAAATATTGACCGAGACACTATTAAGCTCATTCCCTAGTAAACCGTTAGCCCTAAGTTGTGACGCAGTCTTCTCTAGAACTAACGTAGTCAAATCACGACAAAAATGATTTTCTTCTGCTAGCGCGACAAAGATATCCGGTGAAACGACACCATAGCGCTCATGCGTCCAACGAGACAACACTTCCACGCCAGCGACAAATTTACTTTCAATGTTGTATTTAGGCTGAAACACAATATCAATCGCTTTGTCATCAATCGCTTTACGTAATTCTTGCACCATCTCTTGACGTTGACGTTCAAGCTCAGTGAGTTTTGGGTCATGAAACTCAATCGTATTCTTGCTTTTTTTTGCTTCAGTTAAGGCGTGGATTGCTGATGCCATAAGTTGCTTGGCATTATTTCCATCAGAGGGGAATAGAGCAGCGCCAATACAACAAGTGGCGTTGATATCATAACGATAAGCACATTGGTTAAATCTACGATGTACGAGAGAAATGTAGGATTCAATATCTTCCTTATCATCGAGTTTGACTAAACATGCGAAACCATCGGAATGTACCCGTGACGAAAGTGGTTGATGCTCAATAGGAAGTTCAATCGATCAGGCGATGTCTTTTAAAAATAAATTCGTATTTTCGAACCCAATCTGATCAGCTACAGATTTGAAGTTATCAATGTCGAGTAAGAAGAGGACATAATGGTCACTGGCCTGGGATTTTTTTAGCCTTTTGTTTAAATATCGATAAAAAACGGATGGGCTATGAAGCCCAGTGACACTATCAAGATCGTTAGCGCTCTCTAAATCTCGATTATTTTTCCGAACCATTACCCATAACAAAGCAGACGTTAGAATGATAAATACCAGGCCTTTGACTGTCTGTGCTAAGGCGTGTTCTCGCAAGTCATTTGATAGTGATTCAACCGCGAGATCAGAAAATAAAACCCATAAAGATGACAGTATTAAGTAACTGAATACTATGTTGGCCGGATATCTTTTTGTCTTGTTCATCGTTAGCTGCTATCTCTCAGTCTAATGTGTCATGACTTATATGTTATAAATTGCTCATAACGTAGCACCAACATAAATCGCAATCTACCGCTCGCGTTTTTATTTTTAACTTTTGTTTACCGATTTTCGTCATCACTCTGCGCGACGAAAACCTTTTAAGGCTAAAACATGGCAAGAACAATTTGTGTGAATATTAGCTCTTAGCCAAACTAAGAGCTGCCAATCGCTTTTGTTGATGTCGAGTAACTGTCATATGACTCTTCAATCACAATTGTATTTCGTCCTTTAAGCTTTGCTTGATAAAGCGCCCTATCAGCGCGATCGACACAGTCTTTCCACTTTTCATTTTCTGATAACAAGCCAATACCAAAACTAGACGTAATTGTTAGAGTTGGTTGTTGCTCAAGTTTGATCTTCTGAATTGCTGAGCGTAATTTCTCTGAAAGGGCTGCGGCTCGCTCCAGGTTCGAATTAGGTAACCAGATAAGAATTTCATCACCTCCAAGTCGGAAAAGAATGAGATAAGCTGCAGAGCAATGAGGAAAAATTGTTATATCGTTATGCACCTCATATAATTTATTAAAGGTTAAAATAACTTAGAAATAACCAATAAATTAATGATTGCCCACTATTGATAAAATAACTACCCCTGCTAACTAAAATCCCCATTCGTTTTGTCAGCGAATGGGGATTTGTTTATCTAAACAATTGGTCACAAGCTTGAGCTCTGTAACGTCAGTCTGATCAGACTTGAGAAACAAGCGACTCTTCGGTTTCCAAATCAAACAAGTGACACTGTAGCGTGTTAAAATGGAGCACGGTCTCTTCGCCACTGTTTGCAATGCGATTCGCATCAAACGGAACACGCGCCACCAGCTTGTCAGATCCAACTTTAAAGTAGAGATAAAGCTCGTTACCCATAGACTCGACAACATCAAGCCTGTGCGTTTGAGTATTCACCTCAGACAATGGAGCATCGTGATTGGCCAATTGAATATGCTCAGGGCGAACACCAAACCACAGCCACTCTCCTGCTTTTTCACGAGCGATAGCCTGCTTATCTTGTGGTAGCGTCCAACGTGCACCACTTTCCGATACCACGTTCATCACACCGTCAATCTCGTCCACTCTCACCTTGATAAGGTTCATGGCTGGCGAGCCAATAAAGCCTGCGACAAACTTGTTCGCTGGATACTGATAAAGATTCATCGGCGTATCGACTTGCATGATCTCACCTTGATTCAATACACAGATACGATCACCAAGAGTCATGGCTTCCACCTGATCGTGTGTCACGTAGATCATGGTGGCATTCTGTCCTTCTTGCTTCAGGTTATTGTGTAGCTGCGCAATGCTGACACGCGTTGAAACACGCAGCTTAGCGTCTAAGTTAGACAGAGGCTCATCAAACAGAAATACATCTGGCTTGCGCACCATCGCACGACCTAGAGCCACACGCTGCCTTTGACCGCCGGACATTTCACCCGGCTTGTTATTTAGCAGATGTTCGATATCCAACGTCTTGGCTGCATCTTCAATACGTTTATTGATTTCATGCTTTGGCAGCTTCTGCTGCTTAAGGCCAAAAGCCATATTTTCGTACACCGACATGTGCGGATAAAGCGCGTAATTTTGAAACACCATGGAGATGCCACGATCTTTAGGTGGCAGCTCATTCACACGCTTGTCGCCAATGTAGACATCGCCTTCTGAGATATCTTCAAGGCCTGCGATCATACGAAGCGTCGTGGATTTTGCGCAGCCAGACGGCCCAACAAACACCATGAACTCACCTTCGCGAATATTCAGATCGACACCGTGCACGGCCTTAAAACCATTTGGGTAGGTTTTCTCTACCCCTCTCAGTGTGACTTCAGCCATAACCTGTCCTTAAATCAATTCGTTAAATACTATCTTTAGATTCTGTCGTTAAACGCTTAGGCTGCGTTCTTGCAGTTGATTGAGCTCAAAATGGGCAACTGATGCGATAACCAGATCCGCCACAGGTTCTAACTCGCTCTGTTGTGCGGTTCCTGTCAGCACGCCAACATTGCTTGCGCCTGCGTTACGTCCAAACTCCATATCTGAAACCGTGTCACCAAACATGATCACTTCGTGTGGCTCAATACCGCATTGTTCACAGAATGCATTGAGCAGTGCGGGCGCTGGCTTCGGTTCGATATCGCCATCGGAGTAACCGACATAATCGAACATCTCGCTCAAACCCGATTGCTCGAGCGTGTAGATGGTCGAGTCTTTGGTGTCTGCGGTCGCGATGCCTAAAATCATGCCTTGTTGCTTGAACAGACCAAGCTTTTCAGTCACTCCCGGTAGCGCTTCAATCCAGCCTGGGTTCGCTTCCACTTCGTCATTGAACGCCGCTTTGGTCACCTTGGTAAACTCAGTAAGCGAGACATTGGGTTGCAGCATGTTAAACCACGCTATCGCGGTATCTTCCACTGGGTTTGAAGCTAATAGTCCATAGTTATCAACCACATCACCTTCCACACCAATGGCCAAGAGTAACTCAGCAGGTGTGACAGTTTGATTACCTTGATGCTGGTCACTGTATGATTTCACACGCTCACAAGCACCACGAGAAACGTTGAGCCACATCTTGTGGAACTCTAACAATGTGCCGTCTTTATCAAATAACATCGCCTTAAACTTCATCACGGCTCATTCGCTCCATTAGTTCTCCCCAAGTACGCACTAGGGGTTGGTTAAATTCTGGTTGTTTACCGTCGAATACGGCATTGATGCAGCCTTCAAATTCATTCTCATTCGATGAAGATTGAGTGCTGTTCGATCCTATTGAGAATGGAAGATCTCCACGACGAATATCGACGCGGCTCCAACGATACCCTTCTTCGATATGGATACTTTGCAGTTCATCGTTGAGAGCGATTCGATCTACGATCTCGCCATCAACTACGCACTCCGCGTAGTAAGGGCTTTCTGAATCAGTGACTGCGATACGATAAGTAAGTGCCAGCCCTTGAGAGTCGTTACCTGGCAGCAAGTCTCCCAAGTTGATATCAAACTTCAAGCCGCAACGGCGCTCCAGATAGACTTGTCCGTTACGCAAACCAGACAAGATGCCTTCGCCACTCAAACCGTGGCTGTAAACGAAGGTCGATGGGTCGCCATAGATGGAAGGCTCATCTGATTTCGGATTACGCTCATGAGGCTCAAGGTGTGAATCACTGCCGCCAATCGCAGTAATGCGCTGGCCACAATTCCACATTTCATTGAGAACCAATAACGCCTCTTCGGTCGCTTTCGGCGAGGTTGACCAAGTAGGGTCGCAGCACACTTCAAACGTAGACACTTGGCTGAGATCCACTTGATCGTAATGCCAATGCCACGGCTTCATCATTGGGTGATTAATGCCAAGGGAGCTGTGTCCATTTCTAACTAGATTTAATCCGGCTTCCATGGTCGCTTGGCTGCTGTGTTCAACGTCCCTCAGGTCTAAAGACTTAACTGGGCCATGAACATTGAAGTGTCCTAGGTCTGTCGTTACTTCTAACGCGGGTAAGAACAAGCATTGCTTTGATACAGGCAGCTTAGGTTGGCAGATGTTGTGCTCGGTAAAGAAGAAGAAATCGAGCCCTTGTGATTCGACAATATCTTTAGCCGCTGCCAAGGTGTTATGGCCATCTGAAAGCTGAGTGTGGGCGTGTAAATCACCTCGATACCAGCGAGAGTCAGAACTCAGCATGTGGCTGTAATCGAACTCGATATCGTGATCAGTGGTGACCGTTGGGTTCAGCTCTAACTCACTCTCAATTCCGTCAGTACCTAGCTCATTAGAATGATTAACTAACTCATCAGAATAAAGCACATCGACTTGATATTGCATCGCGCGCTCGGTGCGAAACTCACCTTCGAGATTGTAAAGTTCTAAGAACCACTCGCCCGATGAAATGGCACCATCAATCGCGCCTAACCCGGAGTCTTGCTGTTGGATAGTGAGTGACTTGTACGCTTTTTCAAACAGCACCTTGCCACGAAATGCTTGGTTGGCATCGTATGCCGCCGCGTACAAGAATCCTTTTTTCACCGTCGTGCCTGTAATCACTACGCTGTGAGAACCTGTTGGCACATCGAAAGGGATACGTACTCTGCCAAACGGCAGCTCACCTTGAAATTGGGTCATTGTCTTCACCAAATTCGTCCTAATTGAAGGACAGGGTCAAAAGAGGCCCACCCGAAAAGATGGGCCTTTGTTAGTTCATCGTTCGTTGTTCGCTATTTATAACTAGGAACTAGAAGCTCATAGCTAGCGACGAATTTTAATCACGAGCGTTTACTGATTAAGAACGATTAGCTCGGTCTAGTGCGCGTTGCGCTTTCTTAGCCGCTTGTTTTAGCGCTTTGTCAGCAGGCACATTTTGGATTTGAATCTGATCCGCGGCTACTTTCAACGCATCCATGATCTTACCGTTAGTAGGGTCTAGGAAGTCTTTGGTCGCCGTGTTTGCTTGCTTCAAAGGAATCAGAGCTTGCGGATTCTCTTTAGTGAACGCTTGGTATTCTGGTACTTCAGAAACGCTGTTACGCACTGGGATATAACCCGTAAACATTGACCATGCTGCGGTGTTCTTCGCATTGGTGTAGAACTCAACGAATTCGAACGCGCCTTTCGCTGCCGCTTCATCTGTGCCTTTTGGCATCACGTAAACCAGCGCACCCGCTTGTGGCGCAGAAGGGTTTGATCCCCAACCTGGTTGTGTGGTGGCTGAAAGTTTAGTGAAGTCCAAGTCGCCTTGGTCGCCCGATGAACCGGTGTAGCCTAGTGCGTTGTCTTTCATCACGTCATCAATGGTTTTGTACCAGTATTCCCAGCCTTGACCGCCGTAGTGAATGCGCATAATTTGATCATCGTGGATCCACTTACGGAAGCTGTCCCACACCTCAACCCATTCAGCCGAGTCAATTAACACTGTTTTTCCATCATCACTGATGATCTTCGCGCCGTTAGAGAAAGCCGCGTCAATCATGTTGTCTTGACCCCACATCGGCTCCCAGCCATAAAAAGTCACTTTGCCTTTCTCATCACGCTGTGTGACTTTTTCAGCGACCTTAGCCACGCCTTGCCATGTGTTTAGGTCTTGCTCAGTAAAGCCGTTGTCTGCCAATACCTGCTTGTTGTAGTAGAAAACTTGAGTTGTGCCGTAAGCAGGCAAGCCGATGATGGTGCCATCGTCTGCCGTCACTTGATCTTTAAACGCGCCAATGAAATCAGAGAAGTTGAACTCTTCATCCATGAAAGCCGTTAGGTCGCGGCTCAAACCACGTCCGTGCATTGCTTCCGCACGACCTGAATCTAGCAGCACAAGTTCCGGTGCCGTTTTCGACGCCAAGCCTGCTTGCAGTTTCTGGTAGGTTTCTGTGTAGTTACCTTGCAATGCTGGCTTCACCACATACTCATCTTGGCTCGCATTGAACTCTTCGATGAGCTTAGTCATCATTTGCTGTGGCTTAGTACCACCGGAATACCAAAAGTTAACTTCGGTTGCGGCAAGAACACTGCTAGAGAACATAGACGCACTTGCTGCGCCAGCACACACTAGTGCGAGAGTTTTTAGTTTCATTTCCGTTTACTCTTTTACGCCGTTATCGGCGATACCTGAAAGAATCGTCTTTTGACAAATGACGAATAGAATTAACAAAGGCAATACTGCAATGGTGCTCGCCGCCATGATTTGCGACCAGTTCAATCCATAGTTACCTTCGGCAATAAAGTAGTGACGAATCCCGGTCGCAATCAGGTTAAGATCCTGAGTGGTGATAACCAGACTCGGCCACATGTAGCTGTTGTAATTGGTAATAAAAGTGATGAGGAACAGTGTTGCGACTGCTGCTCGGCATTGCGGTAAGATGATTGCCCATAAGATTTTGAGCTCACCTGCACCATCAATTCTTGCCGCTTCAATCAGCGACGGATGCACCTTGATAAACACTTGGCGTAGATAGAACACTCCGAAAACTGATGCCGCGTTCGACGCCACCAATCCCATGTGTGAATCCAACAAGCCCAGTTTTGCCAAGGTGATATAAGACGGAATGTACGTCACTGCGCCCGGCAGCATGTAACAGCCCATCACGATGAAATAGAGCACTGTCTTCGATCGAAATTTCAACTGAGTTAGCGCGTATGCAAACATCGCCGAGTTCACAATCACCAACAGCGTAGTGAACAAAGCCACGCTAAAACTGTTGAAGATGTACAAACCAAACGGCGCGCTGTGAAAGGTTTCGACAAACGTTTCCCAACGAAACTGCTCTGGAATCAAGTTCAGCGGACTAGCAAAGATTTCATCATTGGTTTTCAGCGAACCAGACAACATCCATAAGAACGGGAACACCATAATGGTTCCGCAGGTCGCTAAGAACAGGTGCTTAGCCAGTGCGATAAACGAACGACGAACCACTGAGCTTTTCTTTGACGCAATCTCTGATTTGGCCGCTTTCGTTTGGGTTGTGACTTTAGATTCAGCCGCTCTTTGATTTAAGACTTGATTGGCATCCAATACTTGCGTGGTCATAATTCTGTCCTTTCAAAAATCGACTAGTAGTACACCCAGCGCTTGCCGATGTAGGTATTAATAAGTGCCAACAATCCAGTAATCAGGAATATCACTAACGATGTTGCGGCCGCAGGTCCCATTTCGTAACGCTCAAACGCTTGTTGGTAGAACAAGTACAACAAGGTACGAGTCTCACCGCCCGGCCCGCCTTGCGTTAGGATCTGAAACTGATCGAACGCCTGCATTGCCGTGATAATGTTGACCACCACTAAGAAGAATGTGGTTGGGGAAATCAGCGGCAGCGTTATCTTCAAAAAGCGCGTTAAGCTACTGCAACCATCAATCAAAGAGGCCTCATACAGTGACTCTGGAATCTTGTTGAGCGCACTGATGTAAAACAGCATCGTCCAACCAATTGCTTGCCACACCGTTACGATAATCACCGCAATCAAGGCTGTGTTACCGTTCTCTAGCCATGGAATCGCGCTAAACCCTGCCGACTCCAATAAGTGGTTTGCCAAGCCCGATTTAGTTTCAAAAACCCAAGACCAAACAATCGACACCGCGACCGTTGGCGTGATCCAAGGAGAGAAGATCACCGCACGATAGAACTGACTACCCTTGAAGTTTTTGTGCAGCAACATGGCAAACACAAGACCAAGAATGATGGTGGGGATCACCACACCAACAGAGAACCAAAACGTGTTGAGCACCGCTTGAATAAACTCGTAGTCCTCAACCATATACTCGTAATTTTCTAAACCGATGAACGAATAATCTGGCGAGATGTAATCCCAATCGGTGAAGCTGATATAAATTGAATAACCAAATGGTACGAGCCAAAAAGTAAACAGTGGCACCAACAACGGAGCAGTAAATAACAGTACCTTTAAGCGGTTTTTCATTGGTTGTGAGAAAGCACTCATGGTGACCTCGTCCTTATTTGTATGCGGTTAAACTAAGTGTTTTTTATGACAGGTTAGTAAGAGCGCCCTTCATTTTTTTTATGGCTATCCATAAGAAAATGTTTACTCCAGTTCACCGTCTTCCATCTGGTGATAGAGCCAATCACAGAAGAAATTCACCTTTGCGCTGCGACTGTGTTTGGTAATGAGATAGTGGGCAGACTCGGCAGGCATCGACGAATCACTCGCCAGTACAAGATCGTTTTTCTTTAGCAACTCAGACACTGCGAGCGAACGCACCAGCAATATTCCAATGCCATGTTTGACCGCCTCTAATGCATGCAAAGAGTTACTCACTTCGAGCAAAACCTTAGGTAATGTCATTTCGAATTGGTTATGCCCAAGCCATTGCAGCCAGTTCTCTCGGTAGCCTTTCACCTGAACCGTCGGCAGAGCAGCGAAGTCGGGCTTGCTGAGTAATTCTTGATGAGCGACTTTGAATTGAGGGCTACACACCAACTGCCAATGCTCCTGAAACAGTCGCTCGCAATGAGTGTCTTCGCTTTCAACCTTGCCATTGGTCAGTTCGATATCGATATTCTGACAGGGGGTAGTTGATGGCCAGTCCACCAGCTGAATATCGAGCCTGATAAAAGGGTATTTTTGATAAAAGGATGGCAGGCGAGGTAACAGCCAGTTATGGCAAAAGGTATGGTTAACGCGCAGGCTTAACACGTCGGTTTCTTTTTCCCCGAACAGGATTTGAGTCTGTAGCTTCAAGTGAGCAAGCGAGCCCGCAACAATCGGTTGATAATGTTGAGCTGAAGAGGTCAGCTTCACGCCTTTAGAGCTGCGTTCAAACAAGGTGGTATCGAGAAAGGCTTCTAAACTTTTGAGCTGCTGGCTAACCGCAGCTTGAGTCACACAAAGCTCTCGGGCAGCGGCGCCAATGGAACCAAGACGAGCAACAGCTTCGAACGCAACAAGGGCGCGTAGAGGGGGTAACATGGCTTCACCTGATTGAAATAAAAGTGAAAAATACTTCAATCAGGTTTCAGTTTTTTGCGGTTCTAGTTACAGATTAATGACGAAGGGACATTGATCAGATATTTATGATCAATGTCCCTTTTCTTTTATTTCTTATTTCTATTTTTATACGTAATGCCTTCGCTTCGTCATATCAGAGCTCGCATCAGGCTTATCTATTCTTTGATATAAAGATCCTTTGAATAGATGCGCCCTTCAACGTTGTTCTTAGCAAAACCACCGACACTTGGTCGCACTAGGCGAGCCTGCATGTAGTAATAGATTGGCGCGATAGGCATATCTTCAGCCAGTAACTGCTCCGCTTGATCATAGAAACCTTGGCGATCTTGCTCATTGGTTGCGGCTAATGCGTTGTCCATCGCTGAGTCGTACTTGTCGTTGTTGTAACGCGCAAAATTACCCGATGACTCTGAGCGCAATAGGCTCAAGAAGGTCGACGCTTCATTGTAGTCACCGCACCAAGACGCTCGCATTACATCAAAATCACCTTGGCGACGTGATACTAGGTAAGACTTCCACTCTTGGTTTTCCAACTCAACTTGCGCGCCTAGGTTGCCTTTCAGCATGGATGCAATCGCCACCGCAATCGACTTGTTCGACTCACTGGTGTTGTAGAGCAATTTGAAATCCAATGGATTAGCTGCATCGTACCCCGCTTCTTTCAGTAGCTCTTTTGCTTTTTGGTCACGTTCCTTTTGAGTCCATGTGCTGTATTCAGGCAGAGTCGCATCAAAGCCTGCTGTGTATTCATGAGCAAAGGTATAAGCCGGCAAGTTACCCACCTGAGTGACGCCATTGGTAATCACATCACGCATCATTGAGTAAGACACCGCTTTACGCACTCTCGCATCATCAAACGGAGGTCGTGTGGTATTGAATGCGTAGTAATAAGTACACAGTAGAGGGACGGCGGTATAAGCGTCTTGATACTTTGTTTTCAGCTGCTGCGCCATATGTGTTGGTACGTCAGAAGTGATATCAACCTCGCCCACCGCATAACGGTTAATCGAGGAATTTTGGTTCTCAAACGGAATGTAAGTCACTTGAGTTAGGTTCGTATCTGAACTGTCCCAATAGTTAGGATTCTTCTTCAGTTCAATCCGTTCGTTAACCACCCACTCGTCTAAAACAAAAGCGCCATTCCCCACAAACTGCTTAGGATCGCTCCACGGCTTGTCGCTGTTTTCTAGCGTTGTCTTGTGAACTGGCATCATTGAGGTGTGGCCTGTCATCGCCACCAAGTAAGGCACTTTACTATCAAGCTCGAACTTCACCGTGTGCTTGTCGACAGCAGAGATACCTAACTCTTCAACGGGCTTCTTACCTTCCGCCACGTCAGCAATATTGCTGATTTGAGTAAGTTTAAGATACCAAACATTCGGCGAAGCCAGTTTCGGGTCGACCGCTCGTCTTATCGCATACACGAAATCATCGGCCGTCACTGGATCACCATTCGACCATTTAGCATCTTTACGCAGGTGGAATACAAACGTCTGGTTGTCTTCGGTTTCCCAAGATTCCGCAACACCTGGGGTGATATTGCCATCACGATCTTGAATCACTAACCCTTCAAATAGGTCGCGTAGAATGTGCATTTCGGGCAAGCCTTCTGCCTTCGCCGGATCGAGTGTCGCCGCTTCTGCATCATTAGCGCGCACCAAGTGTTGCTCTTTCGCCAGAGAAGTTCCGGCAGGCAATGTTTCAGCAACGGCAGTCACTGAGATAAAAGGGGTCAATAAAGATGAAATGATTAAAGCCGTTGAATGTTTCTTAAAATCCATGTTTTTTTGCTCTCCTAGCCTATCTTTGAAGCAAAGTAATAAAATTAACAATGCGACGGTTGACGAGTTTTGACGCTATGGTTTATTTAATAGAGGTCATCTAAATAGTAGTGACTATTTGATAGTACTTGATCAATCAGGAGATTAAGGTGAGTTTAATTCCAAGAACGGAAAGAGCTGCGTTTTCGATAAAGCCGCTGTCATATGGAAAATCGGTGTTGGGCGCACCCTTGCTCTACTTCCCCGCGCAAATAGAAAGCGAATCTCGCGGGCTAATTTTGGCAGGCACACATGGTGATGAAACCGCATCTATCGCAGGTTTGTCTTGCGCCCTAAGAAGTTTGCCTGCCGCCAACTTACGACACGATGTGATCCTGTCGATGAACCCAGATGGCAATCAACTAGGCACTCGCGCTAACGCTAACCAAGTCGATTTAAACCGCGCCTTTCCGACTAAAAACTGGACAGAAAACGGCACTGTCTATCGCTGGAGTTCTCACTCACCAGTCAGAGATGTAAAAGTAAAAACGGGGCAAGCCGATCAGCTTGAACCGGAAGTGCAATCGCTTATCAACCTCATCGAACAGCGCCAACCCAAGTTCGTCATCTCTTTCCACGAACCACTCGCTATGGTCGACGACCCAACCCAATCTGAACTCGCCATTTGGCTGGGCAAACAGTTCAACCTACCACTTGTCGAAGACGTCGATTACGAAACCCCAGGCTCATTCGGCACTTGGTGCCAAGAAAGAAACCTACCGTGCATCACCGTGGAGCTACCGCCCGTTTCAGCGGATCTGACTATAGAACAGTATTTGGATGCGTTTGCGAAGGTGTTGGGGTGTGAGGAGGTTGGTTAGACAAGCACGTTTTTTGACATTCCTGAATCTATGATTTGAAGATAATCACTTCGATACATTTATTAAAGATTGCGATAGTAATGCTAAGACAAAAAACAAATACATATTTAAAGAACCAGACATATAAAAGCCTGGCTCTTCCAATACGTTAGCATTGATTAAATTATTAGACTTGTTATTTTACAACCTCTTCTTGACGCTTCAGTTTACGAATCTCTTTCGCTGCAATAAGAACGTCATCATCCTCATCTTCAAACGGATCTAAATCATCATTTACAATAGTAGTAGAGTCGCCACTAGGAATGCTCGTTGTTCTTGGGGCATCTTGGTAAGTACCAACTAAAGAGCTGAAGGCTTGATTCAGTAACTGCTGTCTTTCTGAATCAGACAGCTTCTTCTTCGATGAGTGTGCATCTTGACTCTCTATGATGAGAAATTGAGCGAAAGTTTTATAGAATGGGTCAGAAAAGCTGTAATTATGAGAGTCTTCATCAAACTTTAACAGTTCACCGAACTCTTCTGTACAAAGCTGATCTAATGCCTTAGCTAATTGTGTTTTTTTGAGTGAATATTCGTTTAGTACCGACGCATCAACTATTTTACTAATGTCCGCATCATAACTATCCATTTTCGCCATAATGTATAGAACTTCCTGTGAGTTCTTGACTTTAAATGCGTTGTCGAAAGCACGCTTTATAGTATCGGATTCAATTTCTAGATACTCGCGCTGTGCGTACTTTAAATGAGAATAGTCTAATACATAATCATCTTGACGCCCTAGTAGGTTAGTTTCCGTTAGACCTTCGGATTCACACATTAGTTGGCAAAGTTGATGGCAAATTGAGGCTACACCATTCGAGTGGTTCCATACTTCGTCATATATGTCAGGCTCAACTGTTATGTTTAATAGGTTACAGCCTTGTTCTATTATTTTATGGATCTCTTTTTCATTCATCAATGGAACTTTAAGCTCTGATACTCGACGGCGCATTTCAGAGTCATACTGAACAACTTGCCTAGCAGTATTTACAGCCCCAACAGCAATTATCTTTAGGTCAGGGTAAACATCAGAATGGTCCATAAAAACTTTCATCAATTGAGATAATTGTTCTTTATCCGAATCTTGAATCTTATGAAAATCTTCTAGTACCCAACAAAGCCCAGCCTCACCGATCATTTTAGCTAGACTAGACCCCGTAAGTTGAGGCGGTAAAACGCGCTTCGTTTTAGCTTGAGTTGATGAGTCATTGTTACCACCAATTTGAGCTTTAATAAGCTTAATGTTTGCTACGATGGTACCCTTCACACTGTTTTTTTCAATCTGAACAGTTTCATCTAGATAATATGGACAAAGTTGGTCAAAAGCATCCAGCATGACATTTTCAAATGTCATGCCTTTCATGCAGTTAGTTTTGATATGTGAACTATAGACTTGTTTTAGTTTATTCTCGATTAGAGATGTCTTTCCTGAACCGGAATGTCCATAAATTACGACTTGTTTGCCTTTAGTTTGTAGAGCTCTAACTATTCTCGTATTGATTTGCTTGCGCTCTATGAAGTTAACTTTCGCAGGAGAAGCTGGTGTGAAAACGTCATTTACCTGGTAATTTTTCATTATAAATCATGCATACTGTAAATTAAGACTATGCATCATAATACTCAATATGGCGCTATACAATCAGTTGATAATATAAGTGTGGACTTATTCATGGTTATCCATTGATAAATAAAGGCTATATGTTTAATTGGTGAGTATTAATGCTATGAGCTTCAGTTAGGTAAAAGAACCTGGAGGCCACTAATGACTCACCGAGCTCGAAAACAAGTTGATAATCACCACACCAGCCAAAATCAAAGCGATGCCAATTATCGCGAAAATATCGAGTTTTTGCCCGTAGACCAACCAAGACAAAGCTGCGACTAGCACTATCCCTGCCCCACACCAAATCGCATACGCCACACCCAAGGACATGGTTTGCACTGTGAGAGACAACAGATAAAAGGCACAGCCGTAGCTAGCTAATACCGCGGCAGTAGCAGGTAAAGAAGTAAATTGCTGCGTTTTAGGTAATAGAGAAGTTGCGACAACTTCAAGCACGATGGCCAGTGACAGCATCACTGGAGGTGGGAGAGATAAAAGCATGTTCGAGTCCACAACAATAAAATACGGCGCTCAGAATATTGTAGTTTTATTTCCAATTCATGCGATTTTCAGTAAGCAATTATTATGACGTACCCTAAAATGTCTTAATCAAAAAATTCACTGAATAGATCTTAGGTAATTCATCTTTATACAAAATAAAAGAGCCCGCTAACACATGGCTAACAGGCTCTTTTTCAATTGAGTAATCTAGGTAGCTAGTCTATTAAAAACAAGCCGTAACGCTTAGTTTACTGACGTAGAGCCTCTTAAAATATCGCGCTTCACTTCACCTTTCAGATCGGTCAAGGTTTGCTGGTCGATATCGATCAAGAAGTGGTCACTCGCTTGGCCTGTTGCGAATTTTTCAAGAATCACGAACAAGCTACCAAAACGAGAGCGGAACACTTCACCAACCGTATATTGGCCAAGGTCACCCAGTTCAGAATCCACCGTGCCATCAAACTCTGAAAGCTCTCGACTTAGCAACTCGTATTGGCGCAGTTGTGTTTCACCGATATCACGGAAAGCCAGTTCATCTGCATTACGTAGTCGGTAGAAGTCGGTTGCAAGAGTTTCACCTTCCCATGTTGCGAAATCTTCAAGCACTAGACCTTCTTGAGATGCAATAGCGTCAGCTTCAACTTTCGCTGCTTGCCAGTCTTGTTTAAATTGCTCGTAGTCTTCTACGCCATTTGCAACACAACCCTCGACTGGATAATTCATTTCATCAGCTAGCTGACAAACCGTAAAATTGGTTTCTAGCTGAGACATGATCATCATATCTTCACCGTTCATGCGCATGATCATTTTACGCATTTCGATTGGCCAATCACTAGGAAGGAAACGCAGACGCGTTAACTCGCGGATATGCCAATCAGTCAGTTCGTAGTAGCTCTCTGAATCCAAAATATCTTTGTTCCAGATTTTCGCTTGTGCTTCTGGGTCTCCGATTGCAGCTTGAGTAAGATATTCATGCTCTTCTTCATAGTGACTGAATAGCTCGTTGTAACGTTTAACTTGATCGATAACGACGGTTTCAACTTCGATTTGGTTATCCGGGCGAATGTTCAGCAGCTTGTAAGCTGGGATGTAACCCGCTAGCGATGGCGCTTGGATGTTGAAGAGTGTGTGTTGAACACCATCAATATTGAAGCTCTTCTTACCCGTATCATTAAAGTGCATGTGACCGCCAACGTGAATGTTTAAACCAGTCGCTGCCAATGCTCGGCTGGTATTGTCATCTGGTTCACGAGCCAATTGATGGCTTCCTTCTCCAAACAAGTCTTCAATCTCTTCAGAGGCACCGTTGTAGAAATCGGTCATTGGGAAGTGTGAGAAAGAGACCAGAGTCTTATTCTGTTCTTTCGCTGCTTTTACTACATCAGAGATCCAATCGATCACATGTTCTTTGTGGGTCAGCATCATGTTGTAGCCAGCACTGCTTGAGCCATCAAACGTATTTCCATCTAAAGAACTATCAGACGAACCTTCTTTGGGACGATAAACATTCGCGTCGATTGCCAACAACCAAAGTCCTTTCACAGGCTCTACTAAGTAGCTGGTATCAGGCACTTCAGAACAGCTTGAGTAACCGCTCGCTTTGTAACTGCCTCCAGTGCCTTCGTAACAGATCTCGTACATACGTTTGTCAAAGGCCGCTTCTTCTTTAGCTAAGTCATAGCTGTAGTTAGCACGAGCTTGGTCACTACTGTAAGGCGTTTCAAAGTAGAGATAATCTTGCTGAGGATAGAAACCGTGAGTACCAAGGATACTCATGATCTCTTCATAACCCCACTCACGCACTTCTTCAGTACAAATGGTATCGAGGTTGTCACCGGATCCAGGAATGGTTGTCCACTCATCTTCATAGCCAACACACTCTTCTTTACCGCGGCTGTAAATACGTTGGTTCTTGCCCCCTTCACCTAAAAAGTCGGACTTACCCGCAGGGATAGTAAAAGGCCTCACTGGATCGTGGTTGCCAGGTGCTGCAAAAAACTCAAGGCCGTACGTGTCGCGGTAGTGATCAAAAATGCTTACTAAACCACGCATATGAATGGGTTGGCCGTCATCACTGAAGTCACCCGGCAGGGCTACGTACTTCACGCCACGCTCAACCACATCATCTAACGCCGCAATCATCGCGAAGTAGTTTTCGTTGAATAGACGAGTAGAGTTCATCTGAGACTCCATCGTTCTGATCGTTGCATTCTTACCACTGATTGCATTCGGCAACCCTGCGAACGAGCCGTCCTGAAAATCACCGTAAACATCATGGAAATGGATATCAGGCATGAACGCCACTTGCACTGCGCTATCCATATTGCCGCTGTCATCACTTGGTGAACTTGAATTGCAACCAACCAGATCTGCTGCTATCAAGCCTGACAGTACGGTCAATGTACTCTTTTTCATTTTCTCTTCCCAAAAAGTTAGAACTCAAAATTTGGCGAGGAGATTAGGTGAGTAAAATGACACTATTGTTTCTGATATCTTACAAAACGTCGTATGCAGAGTGCTTATGCGACATTGCTTCAATCATTAAAATTCAATTAGTTAGTAACGATTATAAGTATTGATAACTCTATCGTAGGAATCAGTTATTAATATATAAGCTGCCATAACACAACCACTCAAATATCAATGACAACTATGCATTCAGACTATTTGGATAAGTAGTCCTCCATCAAAACCCGACTCGATCTGAATAAAGTAATTACTGGGAACGGAGAGCAGATCTTTATACTAACTATTACAAATACGTAATAATCATTTTCTATTTAAGGGGATTATCAAAACTCGCACTCACACCTATACTAGCTCCAACAAAACGAGAGAGCGGAAATAATTAAGCTCAACTACTCTTAACGGGTTGAAGCTAATTGCACAGTTATCCGCTGTACTGACATATATAGGAAGCATCCAATGACAATCGAAATTAAACCTGGTCAAACTCATATCAAATCAAAAGCAATGGTTGCATGGGCAGCTGGCGAGCCACTAAAAATGGAAGAAGTTGATGTACAACTTCCTAAAGCGGGTGAGGTTCTAGTTCGCATCGTTGCTACTGGTGTTTGTCACACTGACGCATTCACATTATCAGGTGACGATCCAGAAGGTATCTTCCCTTCAATCCTTGGTCACGAAGGTGGCGGTATCGTTGAGATGATCGGCGAAGGCGTTACAAGTGTTGAAATTGGCGACCACGTTATCCCACTTTACACCGCTGAATGTGGCGAATGTAAATTCTGTAAATCGGGTAAAACTAACCTATGCCAAGCGGTTCGTGAAACGCAAGGCAAAGGCCTAATGCCAGACGGTACAAGCCGCTTCTCTATTAACGGCGAAACAATTTTCCATTACATGGGTTGCTCTACTTTCTCTGAGTACACAGTACTTCCAGAAATCTCTCTAGCAAAAGTAAGCAAAGAAGCACCACTTGAAGAAGTTTGTCTTCTAGGTTGTGGTGTAACTACAGGTATGGGCGCAGTACTGAACACAGCTAAAGTTGAAAAAGGCGACAACGTTGCTGTATTCGGCCTAGGCGGTATCGGTCTTTCTGCAATCATTGGTGCTCGCATGGCTGGTGCTAACCGCATCATCGGTGTAGATATCAACGAGAGCAAGTTCGATCTAGCAAAACAGCTTGGCGCGACTGACTGCATCAACCCGACTAAATTCGACAAGCCAATCCAAGACGTTATCGTTGAGATGACAGACGGTGGTGTTGAGTACTCTTTCGAGTGTATCGGCAACGTAAACGTGATGCGTCAAGCACTTGAATGCTGTCACAAAGGTTGGGGCGAATCAGTCATCATTGGTGTTGCAGGTGCAGGTCAAGAGATCGCAACTCGTCCATTCCAACTAGTGACTGGTCGTGTATGGCGTGGTTCTGCTTTCGGTGGTGTTAAAGGCCGCTCTGAGCTTCCAGAAATCGTTAACCGTTACATGGCGGGTGAGTTTGGTCTTCAAGAGTTCATCACTCACACAATGGGTCTGCAAGACGTAAACGAAGCATTCGACCTAATGCACAAAGGTGAATCTATCCGTACTGTTCTACATATGGATAAGTAATTCTCCTTGGTCTCGATACTTAGGTGTCGAGGCCAAAGTTATAAAGGAAAAGCAACAAACTGTCTTCACCACCTCCTGCCCGGTGGGTGGTGAAACTTTAAATGATATAGACACGTTATTCCCCAAACCATCAACCTAACGGAGCACAATAGATGACAATCGAAAACATTAGCCAAGCAAAGGTTGCTGGTGGTTGGCACAAACAATACACCCACTTTTCTGCAACGCTTGACTGCAACATGCGTTTTGCGATTTTCTTGCCGCCTAACGCAAGCAAAGAAAACCCAGTTCCTGTTTTGTATTGGTTATCAGGCTTAACCTGTACCGATGAAAACTTCATGCAAAAAGCCGGCGCATTCAAAGCCGCGGCTGAGCAAGGTATCGCGATTGTCGCACCAGACACTAGCCCACGCGGCGAAGGCGTTGCCGACAATGAAAACTACGACTTAGGCCAAGGTGCAGGCTTCTATGTGAATGCCACTCAAGCACCATGGGACAGCCATTACCATATGTACGATTACGTGGTGACAGAGCTACCAGCCTTGATTGAGTCTTTCTTCCCTGTGACTTCAGTGAAATCAATTTCGGGTCACAGCATGGGCGGACACGGTGCCCTAACGATTGGCATCAAGAACGAAGATAGCTACCGTTCTATCTCGGCATTCAGCCCAATCACCAACCCAATGCAATGCCCTTGGGGACAGAAAGCATTCAACCAATATCTAGGCTTAGATATTGAAGAGTGGAAACACTACGATGCCTCTGAGCTTCTAAAAACCAAAGGCACTAAGCTACCAATGTTGGTTGACCAAGGCGAAGCGGACAACTTCCTGATTGAGCAGCTTAAACCTGAGCAATTAGTCGAAGCGGCTAAGGTAACCAATGCCGATTTAGAGCTACGTATGCAGCCAGGTTACGACCATAGCTACTTCTTCATCTCGAGCTTTATTGATGAGCATATTGAGTTCCACGCAGCTTACCTAAACAAGTAGTCACACCGATTTAGCCCACACCTTGCAAAAGCGTGAGGTGTGGGCTTTTTTGTGCCTGCGGTTTGCTTACATTCATCAATCTAAACCGAGGGATGTTCGCAGAGAGTAGTGAACAAAGATTTAAAACAAAAAGTTATGAACAGTGTGTCAATTCGTTCAAACTTCCTAACAGACAGGTGATGCCTTCACTTATTCATACTCTTACAATCAGCAAATCAAACCTGTTACCATAGCGTCTTCAACATCACCTATTTTGAAGGTTGCTATGAAAGCAATTAAGACTCTTTTCTTCCTGATGGTTTTATTGAGCGGTCTGTTTACCGCTTGGCTGTTTATCCCGATTCCAGCGACCATGGACAAGCAAACGCTTGACGTTCCATTAACGGAACCGTTCAAGCTTGTGGCGTATCGCAGCAACCCGAATGATGCCAGTAAGCCGCTGACTTACCACTACTATGTGATTTCTGATGTGGTTGGCGTGGACGACATGGACCCGTTTCTGATTACCACAGACCAGTTCGTGAAACTTGGCGAATTCGACGAGAACACGTTCAATTTAACGGTTAACGGCAAGATTGAGAGCTACACCAACGATTTGTGGATCAAAAAATCTGACGGCAAGCTTCAGCACTGGTACGTAAGTGTTGATGCAAACTATATTCGTTAGAATAGACCTTAAATAAGATTTACCTTCAGACTGCGCTTTGGCTTCCAAGCGCAGTTTTTGTTTCTAGCCGCCGCTTTACACTCTCCCTCACTTTTACCCACCACTGCCGTGCTCTTAAAAATGCTACAACAGAGCAGGTTTTATAAGCTCTTGAGATAAGATAAGCTCCACCTATGCTCGACTCCCAATAAATCAAAAATAATAAAGGATCACCCGTGGAATTTACGCTCGACAAATTTAACGGCATCATCATTGACCCAGCAACAGCCCCTCACGATGCTGACTCATTCAATGCCGAACTCAGCGAGATCACCGAATTTTCAAAGCAGAATAACAAAGGCATCATTTGGATTAGTTTACCTATTTCACTCTCGCACCTTATTCCGGTGGCGACTGAGCTTGGCTTTGTGTTTCACAACTGTCTAGAAGACGAAATTACGCTGATCCACAAATCCGAGATTGTAGAGTTTGTGCCTTTCATCCCTACCCACACCTTGGGTGCTGGCGCGTTGATCACTAACGAACACAACCAAGTGCTGATGATCAAAGAGCACGGCATGACAGGCTACAAGTTACCTGGCGGCCATATTGAGTTGGGTGAAGGCATTGAAGAATCGGTAGTTCGAGAAACCTTGGAAGAGACAGGTATCGAAGCAACGTTCGTTTCTGTGGTTGGCATGGCGACAAGACACCCCTATCAATTCGGTAAATCAAACCTCTACTTTATTTGTCACCTGATAGCTCAAACTCAAGAGATCGCGATTCAAGACACTGATGAAATTGCAGAAGCTAAATGGATTGATGTTGAAGAGTATATTAACAACCCCGACAGTTACCCGTTTAACCGCCAATTGGTTGGTTCTCTGATAGAAAAGCAAGGTTTGGAACTCACTCAGCTAGAAGGTAACTATGGCCCTGTCCACAAGCCCGAAATCTTCTTTTCGAAAAGCTAGAGCTATTCAAACATAAAAACACCCAACTCAAATGAGTTGGGCGTTTTGGTTTCTAGCTTTTGTTTTTCTTAATTAAGCCAACTGCGTTGTTAGTTATTCTTTGTACCCATGATTCATTCTCATATTTTTAGAGCGAACCTGTATTAGAAGAAGCCCAACGGATTAGTATCGTAGCTGATCAACAGGTTCTTAGTGTTTTGGTAGTGGTCGAGCATCATCTTGTGTGTCTCACGGCCGATGCCTGATTTCTTATAACCACCAAACGCGGCATGTGCTGGATAAGCATGGTAACAGTTCACCCAAATACGCCCCGCTTCAATGTTGCGCCCCATGCGATACGCTAGGTTTGCATCACGCGTCCACACGCCTGCACCCAAGCCATACTCGGTATCATTGGCGATCTCTAACGCTTCTGCTTCATCTTTAAAGGTAGTTACCGCGATAACAGGGCCGAAGATCTCTTCTTGGAATACACGCATCTTGTTGTGCCCTTCCAGCATGGTTGGCTGAATGTAGTAACCGTTGCCGAGATCATCTGGTTGCTGAGCGATTTCACCACCTGTTAGCACTTTCGCACCTTCTTGACGACCGATTTCTAGGTAGCTCAAGATCTTATCAAACTGCTCTTTTGAAGCTTGTGCGCCAACCTGAGTATCGGTATCTAGCGGGTTACCTTGTTTAATAGTTTGAGCACGCTCGACTACCTTGGCGATGAACTTGTCGTATACCGATTCATGAATCAACACACGTGATGGACAAGTACACACTTCACCTTGGTTGAAGAACGCAAGCAGCATGCCTTCAACACACTTATCTAGGTATTCATCTTCATGGTTAAAGATGTCTGGGAAGTAGATGTTTGGAGACTTACCGCCAAGCTCAACCGTTGATGGAATCAAGCTTTCAGCCGCACATTTCAAAATATGATGCCCAACTTCTGTCGAACCGGTAAAAGCTAGCTTCGCCAAACGATCGCTGGTTGCTAACGCTTGACCCGCTTCGCTACCAAAACCATTCACGATGTTGACCACGCCTGCTGGTAGAAGGTCAGCGATCTTCTCCATCATCACCAAAATCGATGTTGGTGTTTGCTCGGCGGGTTTCATTACCACACAACAGCCCGCAGCAAGTGCTGGAGCCAGTTTCCAAGCCGCCATTAAAATCGGGAAGTTCCAAGGAATGATCTGCCCCACCACACCAATAGGTTCTGGGAAGTGATAACTTGCGGTGTTTGAATCTAGCTCTGCTGCGCTGCCTTCTTGTGCTCGGATACAACCCGCGAAATAACGGAAGTGATCAACAACCAAAGGGATATCCGCCGCTAGAGTTTCTCGTACAGGCTTGCCGTTTTCCCATGTTTCAGCAACAGCGATTTCTTCAAGGTTCGCTTCAATGCGGTCAGCAATTTTAAGCAGAATGTTCGAACGTTCAGTCACACTGGTCGAAGCCCAACTTGCACGAGCAGCGTGCGCCGCATCAAGTGCCAAGCTAATATCCGCCTCGGTTGAACGTGCCACTTGGCAATACACCTGACCATTCACTGGGGAAATGTTATCAAAATACTCGCCGCTAACAGGCTTCACCCACTCGCCACCGATAAAATTATCGTATTGCGCTTTAAAGTTAACCACTGCGTTATCACTACCCGGCTGTGCGTAAATCATAGTTAGATCCTTCTTTAATTTTTAGTCGTTGTTCATTCGTTGTTGAGCTTATGTTGTCGAGCTAGCATGGCGGCTTCCCTTGAGAACAGATCTCGTGAGAAGAAAGCTCGTAAGAAGAGAGCCACCATGTTTATACTTTCTGTTTAAAACACTGATACTTCGTGTTTTCTTCACAACAGTAACAACGCAAATCACACGCCAGAACTTCAAAACTTGTTGTTAATAAATTGTAAAACTATGATTACCAAACGTTTACAACCCAAAGTGAGTTGGCATTGAACGGACGTATGGAAACCACTCCAATGTTCAACTGTTCCAATTTGGTACACCCTCACTGTTACGACATGGAACAGTCATGCACCTTCAACAAGCAAACACCTCAGATTGGCTTTCGTCCTCTTGGCACCGCAGCACAGAAGCGGGTCTAAAACAGAGACGACTTCCCGAAGACATTCGCCTACCACAATCGATTCTTAAGCAGCGACGTCATCAATCGTCTGACTTGATTCAGATCGTCGAACGCAATGCGCTACCTCTGTTTAATCAGATGTTTGCACGCACTGACAGCCGCTTGATTTTGACCGATATTGAGGGAGTGATTCTGGCGAGTTGGGGACAGGAGCGGTTTAAAGAGAAACTAACTTCGATTGCACTCAGCTCAGGGGCGTGTTGGCAGGAACAACTTAAAGGCACCAACGCGATTGGCACCGCGATTGTTGAAGCCAAGCCAGTATCGATCATTGGCGAACAGCACTTCATCCACCAGCATCGTTTTATCAGTTGCTCAGCGAGCCCGGTGTTTGATCACCAAGGTCAAATGGTGGGCGTATTGGACATCACCAGTGAGCAGCAACAACACGATACTTCGGTACAGCTACTGGTTCAAAATATGGTTCAGCTTGTTGAAAATCAGCTACTGAGTCATATCCCACAAGGCACCACTCGTATTGACCTCGCGTGTGAAAAATCGTTGTTACACAGTGGTTGGCAAGGGATAGTGATAGCGAACGAAGCTGGCGAGGTAGTGGCGCACAATCAAGTTGCCTCTCAACTGCTGGATCAAACCTCGATCGTCGGCGAGTGCATCGACACTCTCTTCAACCGAACCTCATTAGACACGCCCTTTGTGTTTGAGAAACAGCATCTCAAACAAACAACGACCAAGCGCACGCGTTCCATTTCAGCATCGTGCGATTTGCACCATGGCGAACAACAGATAGAACACGCTTGGCAGCAAGCCAACAAGGTTATCGACAAAGGAATCAGCCTATTAATCCTAGGTGAAACAGGGGTTGGTAAAGGCGAATTTGTTAAAGCACTGCACAAGCAAAGCCAGCGTAAATCTTCACCCTTAGTAGCAGTAAATTGCGGGGCGCTACCGAAAGATCTTATCGAATCTGAACTGTTTGGCTACGCGCCGGGGGCGTTTACGGGCGCCAGTCACAAAGGTTTCCAAGGCAAGATCCGCCAGGCAGATAAAGGGATCTTATTTCTAGATGAGATAGCCGACATGCCTTTGGAAGCTCAATGCCGATTGCTGCATGTTCTGCAAGACAAATCCGTAGTGCCTGTTGGCTCAAATCAGAGCTACCAAGTCGATTGTCAGATCATCGCCGCGACGCATAAAAACCTAGAACAGTTAGTCGCAACTGGAGAGTTTCGACAAGATCTCTTTTATCGCCTGAATGGCTTGGCCTTTACTCTGCCAAGCTTGCAACACCGACAAGACAAACACGCCTTAATCGAGCACATTCATCGTAAATACGCCGAAGATGAGCAAACAATCTGCCCGCACTTAATGAGCTTACTGTGCGCCTATTCTTGGCCGGGCAACATACGTGAATTAGACAATTTACTTAAGGTCGCCGCCCTACTCGCGAGTGATGAACCACAGCTCACCTTAGAGCACGTGCCTATCCACCTTGCTCAACATCTCACGTCATTAGCGCAAGATAATCAGCATCAACTGACGACTCCTAATACCATCAAAGGCACAACGAATAACGATTTAAGAAGTACCGTTGAAGAAACCTTGCTGCAAACCTATCAAGCCAACCAAGGCAACATCAGCAAGACATCTCGAATACTGGGCATCAGCCGCAATACCATTTATCGAAAGCTAAAGAGCTTGGGGATTCTTCAATAAAACATGCACAATGATTTGGTTCCTCAGATTGAACATGCAACGCATAAATACACACTTTACAAGTGGATATAATGCGCTTCGGATTAAATTAAAGCGTGACCAAAGTCACGTAATGAGTAATCCATATTCAGGACACTCTCAAACTACAACTTCTTGATTTACCGACAAATAAATATCATCAATAAATTTAAAAGATCAATGAATACAAATAGCTAATGAAATAATTACGGCCATTTGCTTGCCTTATAGAACTCGCCCACAAGATATAAATCTGATCACTATGCAATCCTATTTATAATTTTGATCACCCTATTCTTTTTGTGTTCATTATTTTGAATTTTCCATTCACTTATCTTGTTTAAAATCTCTGGAAAACTACCACTATTTGGCTACAGGGATCATATGTTTAACAGTATACGTACGCGAATTGCGGTGAGTGCAGGTGGAGCAATGGCTTTCACTCTGTTGATCGCAATGGGCATGACCACCAGCGCCTTTACCGATGTGAACAAACAAGTCACTGAAAAAGTAAAGACGCAGCTGACAGACGCCACAACGACAGATTTACAAAACACAGCTATTCAACAAGGTTTGAACATTGCCAACCAACTTGATCCTGTACTAGCAAACCTTAAGCAAGCACGATCCATTATTGAGTTAAGTTCAGAAACCAGCGCAAGCGCAGACCTTATCGTTAAACAGTTTACTGCCGCATTGGAAGCACAAAACAAAGCTGTATTTGCGGGCTACATGGTGTGGGAGAACAAGACTTGGCCACAACAAACCGATCTGAATAACGAGATCAGCTTGGACACCGAATTAGGCTTTAACAGTCAGGGCTACCTTGCGCCTTTCTTCTCTCCAAATGATCAGAACAGCTTTGACGCCGTCGCAATGGAGAGCTTCAGCAATACCGAACTCAACAGCAACGGTGAGCGCAAAGACGACTGGCACTTAATGCCATACCAAACCGGTAAGACATTTGTGATGGAACCCTATTTCTATCCAGTTCGCGGCAAGCAAGAGCTCATCACTACCATCAGCCAACCAATCAAACAAGACGGGAAAATCATTGGCTCAATTGGTTTTGACTTGTCTTTGTTCGAACTTCAAAGCCAGAGTGAATTATTTGCACGTAACTTGTTTGATGGCGAAGGAAAAATCCTTATTACATCATGGAAAGGCATAACTCTCGCCAACAGCCGTGCTGGAAACATGGTGGGTAAAAGAGTCTCTTCTGAATTGGAATCCGAATGGTCGACAATTCAATCTATCGCTAAGCGAGAAGGGGCTGGTCTTGTTAATTTCGGCGGCGATGAGTACGCAATTACCGCAATTGAGACCAGTGATGCTCCATGGGTAGTCATGGTGTCGGTTCCCAGTAGTCACCTTACAAAAAGCGTCGACGACTACACGCAATGGAGTGATGTACAGAATTCAAAAGCACTTGAAAAAGGTGTGTGGGCGGGGCTCATCGCAGCTATTCTAGGCATTGCCTCAATGGCATTCATTGCCAATTCTCTGGGCAAGGTTCTGAACAACTTAGTGGAGCGTTTTAAAGATGCAGCGCAAGGCGAAGGCGACTTAACTTACCGCATTGAAGTGAAAGGAAAAGATGAAACCGCTCAGCTTGCACACTGGTTCAATACTTTCTTATCTCGTATGCAAGAGATGCTACTTACCGTTATGGTAACGGCCGACCAAGTAGATAAAAACGCAACAGAAGGCCAAGCTCGTGCTGAAGTTTCACGTGACCAGTTGAACTCTCAGGTTAACGAGGTGAACTCACTTGCAACCGCGATCAATGAAATGAGTGCGACTGCGCAAGAAGTGGCAAGTTCAGCGGTTCAAGCAGCCGCAGCCGCAAGCCAAGTACAAAGCAACAGTCTCAATGGCATGACACGCATGGACAATGCCGCCAGCGCAGTAGACAGCTTAGCTGTGCAGGTAAATGACGCACAGCAACAAACGCAAAATTTGGTCGATTCGAGCACCGCTATTCAGGGTATCTTGAGCGAGATTGGTGGCATTGCAGAACAAACCAACTTACTTGCGCTTAATGCCGCTATTGAGGCAGCACGTGCGGGTGAAGCAGGACGAGGCTTTGCTGTCGTGGCAGATGAAGTGCGTAACCTCGCAAATCGCACTCAAGGCTCGACAGAAGAGATTCGTTCGATGTTGGCTCGCCTAGAGCAAGAGACTCAATCTATCGTGATATTGATGGAGCAAAGCCAGAAGCAAGCGAATGACACCAAAGGGGAAACCCAAGCAGCACATCTAGCACTATCTGAAATCAACCAAGCGATTGAAGTGATTAACGACATGAACAATCAGATAGCTTCGGCTGCTGAAGAGCAAAGCTCAGTATCAGAAGAGATTAACCGCAATGTAGTGATCATCAATGACACCGCAGTGGAAGTGATGGGTACCATGACATCATCAGTAGCAATAAGTAATGAGCTGACAGTGAAAGCCGGAGATTTGCACGGTGAGTTAAGCAAGTTCAAGCTTTCTTAATTACCAACAACGTCTCACAATAACTAGGCCGAGAAACACCATGTTTTCGGAGAAACGCGATGTTCTCGGCCTCTTCATTTCTTAATTCCCACTCAGCTCCAAACTCATCGATTGCAGTTCATCTATTAAATTTTACGGAACAAAGCTAATCAGACTCTATTTCCACAAGCTGATTGAGCACTTCTTTGTCCAATACCGGGTGATGTTTGCTCGCTAAGATCAACACAATATCCACTGCTGGTAACGGCGGCATGTCTTCAATAATTTTCAAATCCGGAGTCACGCTAAGCTTACCCATAGCACCAATCGCTAAACCCGCTTTAACAATTGCTCGCTGCGCAGAAGCCGTATTACTGCACGCCAACAGTTGATAAGGCGTACCCTGCTTGGTTAAGCCATTCACGGCCGCAGCGTGGTACTTACAATCGGTTTGGAACAGAGCTAATGGCACCGGTTTGGAATCATCAAACGCATAATCAGGGCTGCTTATCCAAACCCCAGTATCACTGGTGAGCCAATACCCCTCTTCGCTGTCGGGCGCTCGGGTGACAATTGCGGCATCTAAACGGCCGTCATCCAACCACTCTCTCAGCGTAATGCTGGGCAGGCTAAATATTTGGATTGAGCACGTTGGTTCTGCTTGCTGCAACAGGCGAATCACTTTCGGCAGAATGGTGTCGTTATAGTCTTCCGGGCATCCCAGTCTTAAAGGTTGTTTGTCCTCATAACGCTTTACTTGCTTTAGCGCGGTATTGTGAAGAGCGACCAACTGTTCGGCATGAGAACGCAGCGCTAAGCCAGCTTCAGTCAGTATTAAATTACGTCCCTCTTTCTGGAAAAGAGTCACATTGAGCTCTTCTTCCAACTTTCGCATCTGAGCACTGAATGCCGATTGGGTGCGGTTGATCTGCTTCGCCGCACGCGTGAAGCTGCTGGTTTCTATAAACGCGAGAAATCCTCGCAACGCATCAATGTCCATATTGAAATCACCACCCATCGTTTTTATTAATGTATTGCATCAAAATTATCCGTTAGTGCCTCGCAATACAATCCCCTAAGCTCAAAAGCATACCCACTAAACGCAAGGAAGCAACGATGCAGCTTTATATTGGAAACCAGAACTACTCAACTTGGTCACTGCGCGCTTGGTTAATCTTCGATAATTACAACCTGAATGCAGAAGTCATCAAGCTCAAGCTTTTCACCTCTAATTTCTACGACACTCTGGCTAAAGTGACACCAACGGCTAAGGTTCCAACCCTAGTTGATGGTGACGTTGCGGTGTGGGATTCATTGGCGATTCTCGAATACGTTAACGACGCCCACTTGAACGGTGCAGCGTGGCCCAGTTCAGTGAAAGAACGCGCCCATGCCCGAGCAATTTCCGCAGAAATGCACTCTGGATTTTTTGCCGTCAGAAATGAAATGCCGATGAACTGCCGCGCACAACGAAAGCTCACACTCAGTGAAGATGCACTGAAAGACATCGCTCGTATCGATGCAATATGGTCAGCGCAAGTGGAGCTGTACCCACAGGGATGGTTGTTTGGTGAATGGTCTATTGCCGATGCGATGTTTGCACCTGTGGCGCTGCGCGTAGAAACCTATGGCATCAAACTTTCAGAGAAGGCATCACAGTATCAACAACGCGTGCTTAACAGCCCATCAATACAAAAATGGCTAGCAGAAGCGAGCTTAGAAACCGATGTGGTTGAAGAGGACGAGGCAGGCAAGCCTGTATAAATTGAACGTACGGTTCAAAACTCGAATTAAAAACAGTCGAGAAAAACTCTTGGTAAAGCGAGAGAGCCGAGCCAAGAGTTTAGTTTGAGTTATCCAACATGCTTTGAATTAACTCTGCTAGCCGTTTAATTGCCCTCTCTTGCACCGCCGTACATTCAAATGACGAATTGAGCCTAAAACAATGATCAAACTCGTGATTTAGTGAAAACATTCTGCCAGGTGCAATACTGATGTTCTCTTTAGATGCAAGTTCGTACAAAACCGTCGCATCCAATCGCTCTGGTAACTCTACCCACAAAAAATACCCTCCCTCAGAATAATCAATATTCACGCTTGAAGGTAGGTGCGTACACAAAGTCTGCCAAACAGCGAATTTTCGCTGCTCCAATTTTCTACGCAACTGGCGTAAATGATTTTCATAGTTACGTGTGGAAAGGTAGGTTTCAAGAGCGAGCTGTATCGGCGCACTCGCTGATAACGTGCTCATTAATTGCAGCTTTTGTATCGGCAACGCCATTTTTCCTGCCGCTACCCAACCAATACGAAACCCAGCGACCAGCGTTTTAGAAAAAGATGAGCAATGCATTGTCATCCCTTTTGGATCAAATGCTTTTGCAGGCAAAGGCTTCTTACCACCAAAATACAGTTCGCTGTATACATCATCTTCAATCAAGAAAACATCGTACTTTGCCAACAACTCAATCAAACGTCCCTTTTTTTCATTCGATAGAGTATAACCCAAAGGGTTTTGCTGGTTCGTCATCAACCAACAGGCTTTCACTGTATGAGACTTGAGCGCATTCTCCAATGATTCCAAATCTATCCCTTCGGTTGGATCCGTTCTGATAGATAAGGCGCGTAAATTAAGCCTTTGTAGTGACTGAAGTGCTCCATAAAAAGTTGGAGACTCGACCACAACCCAGTCACCAGGCTTGGTAACCGCTTGTAGACTGAGGTTTAGAGCTTCCAGCGCGCCTGCAGTAATCACTATCTCATTTGGATGCACGTTCATTCCTTCGGCGGCATAACGCTTCGCAATAATTTGACGTAGCCCTTGGTTTCCCGGAGGTAAATTATCCAAAGCGCTTGAAGTAGGCATATGGCTCATTGCACTAGTCAGAGATTTGTTGACGGATTTTCGTGGGTACAAATTAGGGTCTGGATACACTGAACCAAAATCAACGGTATGAATAGTACGATTTGCTTTGAGAACATCAAAAATAAAATCATTAATATCAATACCTTCTGATTTTGATACCGTAACTGAAGAACGCTTGATTGGAGGGGATAATTTCTGAATTTTAGGGGCTACAAAATACCCAGATCGTGTATGTGAGACAATCCAGCCTTGGCTTTCTAGAACTTGGTAAGCATGTAAAACCGTCATCAGGCTAAGACCGGTCGTTTCTGTTTGCTTACGTAGTGACGGCAGTTTGTCCCCCACTACCCAAACATTGTTTTGAATCTGTTCTCGGACTTGATCGACAAGCATTTCATATTTTGCCATTTGGGTACCATCTCAACATTCGTTCACTTAGGACTCTAATCTTTCTTTTACTCTAATCTTTCTTTTACTCTAATCTGTTATACCTAAAACCTAAATTTCTGTATCTATTATAGTTTCAAGCCAATTCCTATAATCCTCGCACTTTCCATTTCAAGACAAACAACCTTAATAGGAATTCATTATGAACGATCTCAATACGGTAGCACTACGAGCTCTTAAATTGATGGATCTTACCACTCTCAACGATGATGACACGGCAGACACCATTATTGAGTTGTGTAAGAATGCTAAAACACCAGCCGGAAACACGACAGCCGTGTGCATTTATCCGCGCTTTATTCCTATCGCTAAAAAGCAATTGCGTTTGCAAGGCACACCAGACATTCGTGTTGTGACAGTCACGAACTTCCCACACGGAAATGATGATATTGATATTGCCGTTACAGAAACCAAAGCGGCACTTATGTACGGCGCAGATGAAGTTGATGTTACATTCCCATACCGTGCCTTAATAGCTGGAGATGAAAATGTCGGCTTTGAGATGGTGAAGCAATGTAAGGCTGCCTGTGGTAATACCCCACTTAAAGTCATCATTGAATCTGGTGAACTGAAAACGACAGCGCTAATTAAAAAAGCCTCTGAACTCTCGATTAAAGCAGGCGCTGATATCATCAAAACATCGACAGGGAAAGTACCTGTTAATGCCACTCCAAAAGCCGCACACGCGATGTTGTCGGTGATTAAAGAGTTAGGTGTCGAGAACCGCGTTGGCTTCAAAGCTTCAGGAGGCGTTCAAACTGCCGACGATGCAAAAATATACCTAGATATGGCTGACGAGCTGTTCGGTAACGATTGGGCTACCAACAATATGCGTTATCGCTTTGGCGCTTCTAGCCTCCTCAATAACTTACTCCACACACTCGGTAAGAGTAAGACTATGACAACAAGTGAGTACTGATTTCATCGAATCTCAGCTCTGAAAAATCGTCGTTTCAACCATTACGGTTGAAGCGACTAAGATAAAAAGACAAAGACTCTTCAAAGTTACACTTCAAATAAAACGCCAACATAGCTCACCAATCTACGGTTCATTCTTTCCGTCGAGCCAATTCTTTCCATCGATCCAATATACTTGACTGTGATCACCGAATCACAATGTGCAGACTTGATTGTTTATATTCAACTAAATTCAAACTATTAAGATAAACATCATGTTACGAGCAACGATCGCATTACTCAGCGTGGCCAGTTTCGCTGTATCTGCCAATGTCACCCTTCCCACTGGACAAGACTGGCTCAATCATGCCTCTGAAGGGCTGGCACCTTATTGGCTGATGCCTAGCGCTCAGGGAGAACCGATAGGCAATTTCCCGACGTTTCGTTGTGATGACGGTACCTTGCTTGATGTTTCTGATGTGTGTCCTGAATTAGACAGAGGCTGGATCACGCCACACTTTGATAAAGAGTTCACACGGATGAAGTCACGCCAAACTTATGCTTATGGCGTGCTCTACCATCTTACCGGAGACAAGCAGGCTTTATCGCTTGCCAAGCAAGGTGCCTACTACCTCATTGATCAGCTAGAAGATAAGCAAAATGGTGGCTTTATTGGCTACACAAAAGAGGGGAAATCAGGTCAGGATTGGCAGCAACGTACCTCTCAAGATCAAGCGTATGCGCTAGTTGGTCTTGCCATGTACTACTACCTGACCCAAGACAAAAAGGTAGAAGAAGCGCTCATCGCCCAACAAGCTTTTATCTTTGATAAATATCGACTTAGCGACAACAGCGGCTTAGCGTGGGTACTTGCTGACGGCGAAGATGGCAAAGCCACACGACGTGAATTGGTCGCACAACTTGATCAGATTAACGGTTACATGCTGTTAGTCGCCCCTTTGCTGAAAGAGCCGATCAAATCAAAATGGCTTGATGACCTGAATTGGCTCACGCAAGCCATGATTGACCAATACCATTCTGAAAATGAACAACGCTTCTACGGCGCAATTCATGATAAAGCTGCGATGATGGCGAATGCCAATCACAACGATTTTGGACACACCATCAAAGCATATTGGATGACCTATCTAACCGGTCATGCATTGAATAATTCTGAATGGTCGGAGTTTGGCATCAAAGGGATGAAACACACCTTAGAGCAAGCTAAATACCAGAAAGACTTCGTGAACGTATCTCAATACTTTGGTGAGCAACTTCAGAATGCGTGGAAAGGACAAGAGATAACTGGATGGCAAAGCAGACCAAACACAAATTGGGCGTCATCATGGGAATGGGCAGAACTTGACCAAGCTGCAATGACGGTTTCACTGGTCGATGGTTCAATGAAAGACGTCCTGCAATACACCCTACCGACCTTTCATGATGTATGGGTCGACCACAAATACGGTGGCGTTGGGCTTGAACCTAAACGAACTAAGGCTTTCCATTGGGGTAATGGCTATCATCAATTCGAACATGCGTTGATTGGTTATTTGTATGCTCGACAAGAGGAAGGTAAACCCGCTGTACTTCACTACGCAAGGCCAGCCCATAGCGAGATGCCAATGGAGCCTTACTACTATCAAGGTGATGTAGTGGAGTTAGAGAACACTGGAGATGGTACGCAGAAGGTCAGCTTTAATAACATTCGACCTTAGCGTCTGGTAATCGCTCGTCGATACTTTTAGCAGAGGTTAACCGTTAAGACGGAAGAGAGAAATCACTAGTCGTTAGCAAAGCCTGAGAAGAAAAGACGCTTTTCAGGCTTTTGAAATACAGTTGAACGGCATTATTGGTAGGGTTTAAAATTGGTATTTGAGCGATAAAACCTTATCGGCTCTCAGTTGAGAGGGAACAAGACGTTGCGAAAATCACTTCTTCTTATTCTGCTCAACCAGCTTTTCATTCCACGCTACGTTGCCGTCTCGCTTGCTGACGTCATACTCAGAACAAAACTGCGATATGGTCATGTTGTTATCGCCCGTCGCTAACTTTAATGCCAACTGAACTTGTTGAAGCTTGCTTTGAAGGCGAAGGTTTTGGCCTGCCTTTGGGCTTTTTTCTTTGGCGAACTTTAAAGCGGCGTGTTTACGCTCTGCGGCACCCGCTCGGCGATCCGCTTCTGATAACAGATATTTTAGCTGCGCGACACTCTTGCCCTTCTTAAAGGCAGGCTCAAGCAACTCAACGCATTCATCAAATGATGGATTTATAACATATGGATCAATTTTATGCGCTTGTTGACGCATCCATTCTAGCGCGAGCTTTTCATCTGACATTTTGCAATCTTTACCAATAAAACAGCCGTACATGGTATCGCTCAATAGCAAACCGCTGCAATAAAAAATTGAGTAACTTTTGCCTTTTTAATTAGAGCTTGTCGTTAAGTATCAATAACGCCAAATCAAACCGCTGCCTTAACCCCGCAACGAAGAGCCAAACTTGACGCTATTGATACCTCATTCGGTCTTTTTAACGCATCACAAACAGCTCTTCGTGATAGTTCTGGTCAACGTTGAACTTGTACGTATCCAGTTCTTTTTTAAGCGATGTCGAGAACCGCTCTGGCCCGCAAAAATACAGCTCATAATCGTTTAAATCACCACACTGGTGAGCAATGCGTTCAGCGTTTAATCGAGGTGAGTGCAAGGTGTCTATCACGTTCAACTTCACTCCTACTTGATGTGCAAAGTGCCATAACTCATCCACCAAATGCTCATCGACACCACGAGTGCAATAGAATAGCTCGATGCGAGAGTGAGTCTCCTCTGTTTTGAGCGCTTCAAGCGTTGCAAAAAACGACGCTATCCCGACACCGCCAGCAATCCAAATTTGTGGCTTACTTAGGTCAAACTCAAGTCGCCCATAAGGCCCTTCCACCGTAACAGCATCGCCCGCATTTACTCGTTCATAAAGACCATTCGTAAAGTCACCCAATTCTTTAATCAAGAAGCGCAGTTCTGAGTCTTCGCTACCTGACACAATGGTAAACGGGTGCGGGTCTTCATTGCCGAAGCGCAAGTACGCAAACTGCCCTGCTTTATGGCCTCGCCAAGATGTATCGGGCTTTAGCACCAACTCCATCACTTCGGCTTGTGGAAAATATCGAGTGGAGGAAACAGCAGCAGAGTGACGATTACGACGCCCTACAAAACCCAACAAACTGTAAATCGCGGCAATAGACCCAACTAAAGCAAATACCACCGTTAGGTAATAAATAGGCTGGCCCCAATAGGCATGTTTGAGCAGTAATACCGAGTGAAACGCGATCAAAAGATACGCTACAGACATCAGGCGATGTGACAATTTAAACGGTTTGTATTTCACGGCCGCCCACAACGACGCCACCAGTAAAACGAGTAATAAGTAAAAACCCCATTCTCCAATGCTTTCAGCAAAACCGTGTAGTCCATTGACCCATGCTTCCCAACCAGACAAAGCTCTTGCAGGGCCAGAACCGTCATGACGAACAGGTTTAGCCAACACTCCAGACATCACTAGCCACTTAGGGATCTGGTACCACAACCAGTGTGTCACACCCAGAGCTACACCACCGATACCCAACCATTTGTGGACGCGATACGCCTTATCCATACCGTTGAGCCAATTTTCAACCATAGGCAAACGCATCGCCAAGATCATGGTGATGGACATTAACATCAGAGACAAAATACCCGAGTACTGAATCATGGCGGAGCGCCATTCAAATACATTGTTTGAAGCGAAGAGTTGCGGTTCCATCGCAAACCAAAAGGCTGACATTGTGGCAATCATTGCCCAGATGATATTGCGGACTGTTTTCATGTTTTCACGCTCTCAAAGACTATAACTTTACTTTAGTTTCTTGAATGTAAAGGGACGTCAAAGTGCGTAAATCTATGCAAATAGTTTGCACCACATAAAAAATCACACTTTAAAGAAGCACCTGTTTCGCAAAAATACCGACGAAACCAGTGCCACATAGCTATTCAGGGCAAACCCGTTGATCGATAGAAAGTGATACTGCGTACATATTGATCCGTTAGTAAGCAAGTTTGTGATAAACAAAAATGAGAAGAAGAGAAGATATGAAGGACATCAGCCTTTCGAAACATGATCTGCAAACAATGGATCAGAGGCATCGTACTCGATTGATTAACTCTCTGTCAGGGTTCAAAAGCGCCAACCTTATTGGTACCTGTGACAAACAGGGGTTCGATAACCTTGCTGTTATCAGCTCGGTAGTTCATTTAGGATCGAACCCACCACTGTTTGGTTTTATCGTTCGCCCCTGCGAAAGTCGCCGCCACACGCTAGAGAATATTCTAGAAACTAAGCACTTCACGATTAATAGTATTGGTGCCGATTTTGTTAAAAAGGCGCATCAAACATCGGCTCGCTACCCTAAACCAATCTCAGAATTCAACGCGGTCGGTCTCACACCTTATTACGACAATGTGTTCCCTGCTCCGTTTGTCTTAGAAAGCCCTTTAAAAATAGGTTTGGCCTTCAAAGAACAAATCACAATAGAAAGTAATCAAACTCAAATGTTGATTGGTGAAGTTATTACGATTCACGCGCCAAAACGCGCCATGATGCCGGATGGCTACCTTGATTTAGAAGCGTTGGACTTGGTCACGATTTCAGGACTGGATAGCTACCATGTCACTCAAAGGCTGCATCGTTTAAGTTATGCCAAACCACATGAACCTTTGTTTCCGCTGACTCGTGAAGGTAACCCAACTTCATGGGAAGCTTTTGAACTCAATCTAACTCATTTTGTTCGGTAATTTTCCGTCAAAAGTGCTAACTTTCTTTGACTCCAAGAGAGGCAGCTCAAAAAAGGATTCATAAGGACGCAACTAAACGGTATGCATCCTTCAAGAGCATCTCACTCAATCTTAATTCTGTTCCCAAGGTCCCCCTTTGAAGTTAACTCACTTTAAATACAAAACACGCAAAGGCCCAGACTACCGACATGGCGATCAGGTGTCTTTCATGGACATCAAACAGACCTTCGGTATGGGCAGCATTCGCGTGGGAGCTTGGGTTTCTAAAGAAGAGAAAGAGCTCGCTGCGAACCTGATATTCGACTCGCTGGCAGACTTGGCTTACATCTTGGCTCTGCCGCCAGAAGCGATTGGCCTGCGCGGCACGTTAGGCTTAGCCTTTGGCAGTGGTGGTAGGAAAGGTGTGCAAGCACACTACGCACCGAACCAACGAGAGCTAGCCCTCGCCAAGAACGCTGGCGCCGGTGCATTAGCCCACGAGTTTTGGCATGCGTTTGACCATTACATTGCCGAAAAGGCGTTTGAGATTGGTGATATGTCCGGCCCTCGAAAACACATCTTGTTCGCCAGTGATTGTTGGCTACACGATAGAAAGGTGCGACCTCATCCATTAAACGAGAGTTTGATGTCTGTATTCGACGCCACATTGCTCAGCGGCAATAATCTGGATAAACACGACTACGTGGCTCGAAGTGTTATTGCCGACAAGGCAACGTCTGCCCGTTATTTCTCATTACCTACGGAGATGATGGCACGTGCTTTTGAGTCTGCAATTGAATCCTGCTCTGATATCGAGAATTCTTACTTAGTCGATGGCACGACCAAACCGGATATGTTCCCTCTCTATCCAGACCTCACACATAGAGAGGAAATCTACAATGCGATGCAGGGGTATTTTGCTCCGTTGGGACGATCTTTAAGTAAGTAACGTTTTGAGTCGTTTGCTTGAAGAGATGACCAAGCAGTGGAAAATGTTTATAGTCGAGACACAAACTTCAACATCCATGATTTAGAGGCAGTAATGATCAGTTGGCCATCTTTGGTAAAACTCGACGGTGACGATGAGCTTATTTACGTCGCATCCGAACGCGAATTTCAAGCAGAATGCTCAGACATGATCTTGGGCGAAGATGATTACCTCATCGATTCTGAAGGCGACAGCTACTCGCTTCAATCGAGTTCAAACCAACTATCCCTAGCTAAACGAACACTGCAATATTCGGTTGAAGCCGTGACGAAACTGATTCGAAATCATGAGTTCCAGAAAGCAGAAGTATGCCTGATGAAGATCCACTTCCTGACTATCGAAGAAGCGATTCAGTCTTTGGCTTTTGAGCCACGTTAATATTGGTTATTAGTTCGAAACCTAACTTCGAAGCACAGTAGTGAATTAATACAGTACATACAAAAACAGCGCCCAAATAGGCGCTGTTTTTCGTTTTATCTCGCTCGTAGATTACGCGACAAGAAGTTAGGTTAAGCGATAAAAATCTGTGCCAGTGCGTAGCCTAAACAACATGCACCGACCACACCGATTAAACCCACCGACATGAATGAGTGGTTGAAGTACCACTTACCAATCTTGGTGGTGCCAGAGACATCGAAGTTAACCGTTGCGATATCTGATGGGTAGTTCGGGATGAAGAAGTAGCCGTACACCGCTGGCATTAAGCCGATAAGCAGTGCTGGATCTAATCCTAAGCCAAGGCCAACAGGTAGCATCATACGCGCAGTAGCGGCTTGCGAGTTCACCACAACCGATACGATGAATAGCGCTAGAGCAAACGTCCATGGGTAATTCGTTACCATTTCCACGATGCCAGACTTGAACTGAGGCATTGCATATTGGAAGTAAGTATCCGACATCCAAGCGATACCGAAGATAGCAATTGCTGCCACCATACCCGATTTGAATACCACACCATTTGGTACATCACGTGGGTCAGTTTTGGTTGCCAGCAAGATGATACCGCCGAAACAGAGCATCATCATTTGGATGATTACCGACATCTTGATTGGCTTGTCGCCGTCTACGATAGTTCTGATCTCCGGCACCATCGCCACGATAACAATCACGACAATTGAAAGTAGGAAAATCAACACGGCATTACGAGCCGAAGTTGGAAGCACTTCATCCAAAGACGTCGCCGTCGTGTTCTCGATGCGTTTTTTCCACTCAGGATCTTTTAGACGTGCTTGATAATCAGGATCGTCGTTCAATTCTTTACCGCGTTTCAAGCTATATAGAGAAAGTAAAAGTGTGCCGAACAGCGTTGCAGGAACCGTCACCATCAAAATGGAAAGCAGAGTAATGGAGTGTTGGACATCGGAAAGTTGCGCGAGGTAATACACCACTGCAGCCGAGATTGGAGAAGCCGTAATCGCTAGCTGAGACGCCACTGATGCCGCTGCCATTGGACGCTCAGGACGAATACCATTCTTCAACGCAACATCACCGATGATAGGCATGATGGAGTAAACCGCGTGGCCAGTACCTAATAGGAATGTCATCGAGTAAGTCACGAACGGTGCTATCAGGGTGACGCGTTTCGGGTTCTTTCTCAGCACCCTTTCCGCGACTTGCAACATGTATTTCAAGCCACCAGCCGCTTCGAGGATCGAAGCACAGGTTACCACGGCGAGGATGATCAACATTACGGTGACAGGTGGAGACGTTGGTGGCATCTTGAAGACAAACACCTCGATAACCAAACCAATACCAGAAACAACACCTAAGCCGATACCGCCATACCGAGACCCGATATAAAGTACGACTAATAAAAATAGAAACTCAAAATACAACATAAGCAACCTTGCTAAAAATATGGACTAATTATATTTTGTCCCTAAGCTCAGCCATTTACTTATTGCTTGGTCACACTATCATTGCAGGCTCACGCAAATTGTTTTTTATAAGATTATGGTCACGCTACCAAGCCTGTAGGTTTATGAATTGTAATAGTAAATCAGAAGCTCGACTTAAAGTTGTTATGTACGATAACCATTATTGTATCGGTTAGACCGGTACGGCCTATAAAACATCAAACTCATAACCAAACGATATTAATCCACCCCCAAACAATCGCACCTTAAGTCAATCCGGAGCATATTACACAGCCAACACCGCTGATTATCACCCAACGCTGACTCGCCTATCCTTAGACACTATGTCAAAATACTCGCCCTCATGATGACAACACATAAAGAACCACGGATATGAATTTTCAAGCTGCTATTTTTGATATGGATGGACTGCTGCTCGATACCGAGCGACTTTGTATGCAGGTTTTTGAAGAAGCATGTCACGCGCAAGGTGTTCCGTTTTTGCAAGATGTCTACTTAGGCATCATTGGCTGTAACGCAAAAACCATCGAACAGATCTTTAGAAATGGCTACGGTGAAGGGTTAGATTACCCAGCGCTGAACAACGAATGGCGAACTCGCTACAGTGCAATTGTTAAGCACCAAGCGATCCCAGTAAAAGATGGCGTCATCGAACTTCTTGAGTGGCTCAAATCGAACGATATTCCAATCGCGGTGGCAACCTCGACTCAGCTTGATATCGCGAAGAAGAAGCTTGAACTGGCTGGCCTAGATTCTTATTTCACCTCGTTAAGCACTGGCTGTGAAGTGACTTATGGTAAGCCTCACCCAGAGATCTACCTGCTAGCGGCTGAACGCCTAGGTGTTGCCCCTGAAACCTGCCTAGCGTTTGAAGATTCGAACAATGGTATTCGCGCATCAATGGCAGCGAATATGATTAGCTTCCAGATCCCAGATTTGGTTGAGCCTTGCGAAGAAGTCAAAGCACTTGGGCACACGATCAGCCCTTCTCTGCATCATGTGTTAACGCAGCTTCAACAAGCTGCCGCTTAGGCTGTCACTTCTGTTGATAATGCTTTTATCTGTCTCGTCCTAAAATACGTAGACAAGCCTCTCTATTAAGCCGACTCACAGAGTCGGTTTTTTTGTGGGTACTCCTTTTATAAAAGATAAAAACTCGCGCTTGAAACTGTTACAGTCGATATAAAACGACACTGATCGATAAGCAACATTGATAACGTCTAAAAATGGAGAAAGGGACGCGTGATAGAAAAATTTGAAAGCCAACTACTTGATTTTGCAAAACAAGAAATGATACAAGATGCGGCGCACGACATCAGCCACATCAAGCGCGTAGTCAAAACCGCGAAAGCTTTGTGTGCTCAAGAACAGGCTAAGCTTGAAGTCGTTCTACCCGCCGCTTACCTTCACGATTGCTTCACCTTTCCTAAGAATCACTCAGACAGAGCCAAAAGCTCACAGATGGCAGCAGACAAGGCCATCTCTTTCCTCAAATCTATCGAGTATCCTGCGCCCTACCTTGATGAAATCCATCATGCCATTGTCACGCACAGCTACAGCGCTAACATCACACCTGAAACCTTGGAAGCGCAAATAGTCCAAGATGCGGATCGCCTCGATTCTCTCGGTGCAATTGGCATTGCACGCTGTCTATACGTGGGTCAAAGCTTTAACGCTGAACTCTATAACCACGAAGACCCATTCGCTGAACATCGCGACTTGGATGACAAGCATTACAGCGTCGACCATTTCTACGTGAAGCTGTTCAAGCTCGCTGAAACCATGAATACAGAATCTGCCAAATTAGAAGCGAACAAGCGCACCGACTACATGCGTGGCTTTCTTGAACAATTGGGCGCCGAAGTTTAACGGCTTAAAAAAAGAGACACGCGATAAGGAAGAGAGAAGGATATGGAAATAAACCGCTTTAAAGCATCCGACGCCGACGAGATCGTCACTTGGTTTACATCCCTAGAAGACTACGTTCTGTGGGGCGGACGAACATTTGGTTGGCCATTAGAAGCCGCTTCAATCGTCGAACGTTCTCAAGAGCCACAGGTTGAGCTGTATATCTTCTCTGCATCTAAGTCATACTCTGAACTGAACACCGATTCAAACGCCAACTCAAACGCCAGCGACTTACTTGGCTTTATGGAATTTCAACGCATGTCAGACAACGAACTTCGTTTCTGCCGAGTCGCGATTCACCCAAACCAACGAGGCAAAGGGCTTGGGCAATCCATGATAGAAAGTGCATTAGAAGCTGCGAAAAAAATACCAGATGTCACCACCATCTCCTTGGCCGTATTTAAGCAAAACCACGGCGCAAAACGCTGCTACGACAAAGCGGGCTTTCAGGTGGTAGACAAAGAGCCGAGCGTAAAAGAGTTCAATGGTAAAACATGGCCCTTGTATCAGATGGAATTAAAGCTCAGCTAGTTTGTTTTAATTGTCAGACTGGTTTTAGTTAACAGACTTGTTTTAATTGCCAAATTTGACCCCATATCATTAAGCATTAGCTACACACTCAAGATACACAGATGTAATTTGGAACCTCCAATGACCCAAGAAAAATTCGACACCATTTATCAACGTGCGGCTCACCGTAAAGGCGGAGCTGCCGAGCTCGAAAAGATTGTTCGCGCGCCCCTTTCCCAAGCCGAGTTATCACAGATCACCGACGATCGTTGGTTGGCCGCCTTTACTGAAAAAGTATTCCAATGTGGTATTTCGTGGAGTGTGGTGAGAAAGAAGTGGCCGCAATTTGAAGAAGTGTTCTTTGAATTCAATATCGAAAAAATGCTAATGCTGCCGAATGAAATGTGGGAACAGAAAGCACAAGACCCGCGCATTATTCGCCACCTCACCAAGGTGATGACCATCCCTGCCAACGCCACCATGATCCACAATGCCAAGCGTGAAGCCGATTCATTCTCACAAATGGTTGCCGACTGGCCATCAGAGCGCATCACAGAGCTTTGGGATTACCTGAAAAAACACGGCAAGCGATTAGGTGGTAATACTGGTGCCTACACTCTGCGCCAAATGGGTAAAGACACCTTCATCTTGTCATCAGATGTTGAAGCACACCTACGCAGTACCGATGTGGTGGATAGCGGCCGTAACACCAAGCGAGCACAACTGGCAGCGGGTAAAGCCTTCAACGAATGGCAGCAACAGTCAGGTCGTAGCCTAAGCGAAATCAGCCAGATCGTTGCCTACAACTGCGGTGATAATCGAGTTTAGTTGGATTAAAAATGGCTTGAAGCTAAAGATTGCACACAGTTCCCTGCAAACAAAATGTTATAAGTCATTAACAAATAAGCGTGCATCGCACTTTCATCCGGTGGCATTGTATAGATAAATGTATACAATATAGAGTAATACTCATGAATTATTCTCGACCAACCCAACTCGACTAAACAAGGGTCCTTATCTCTATGACAGTTCTCAAAAACTCTGTCTCCAAAGGTGTAAAAACGAAAGTAACAGGCCAGACTCAAGACGATGTTGTTTACTGCCATATCTTCGACGCGATACTAGAACAGAGGCTGCCACCAGCCACCAAATTAAGCGAAGAAGCCTTAGCAGAAATCTTTAGCGTTAGCCGCACCATTATCCGTCGTGCCTTACTGCGTCTCTCTTTAGAACAAGTTGTGGTGATCCGTCCAAACCGAGGTGCCATGATCGCAGCCCCAACGGTTGATGAAGCCAAGCAGATATTTAAAGCACGTGAAGTAATGGAAATTGCTATCACTGAGCTAGCGGTGAAAAACGCAACCAAAGCGCAAATAGAAGAATGCAGAAAATTAGTCGCGAAAGAGAACTGTGCTTTCGACCAAGGTGATTACGGCTCTGGCCTACGTTTGTCTGGCGAGTTTCACATCAAGCTGGCTGAAATGGCTGAGAACGCACCACTGCTGGCTTTCCAACGCAGCTTGGTATCGCAAACTTCACTGCTGATCGCTCAATACGAAACGGGCAACCACTCGAACTGTTCTCTAGACGAACACTCAGGCTTACTGGATGCGATAGAGTCAGGCAACGAACAACAAGCCGTAGAGTTGATGCAAGAACATCTAAGCCATATTCGTTCGAAGCTCAACCTAGACAGCAGCACCGCATCGAGCGACCTGCATGTTGTGTTCTCAGATCTGCTTAAGAGCAAGTCATAGAAGATTCAACATGTGATTAATAACCATCATTCAACAACGTTTTGTTAACAGCTTTTTGTTAACAGCTTTTGTTAACAAAATTGGAGAGAAGTAAGCCTTAGTGTTTACTTCTCTTTTTTGTGCCCTCTCCCCTAAAAATAAAGACGACGATCGGCTCACATCCATCTAAAACACTGCCTATTCTAGCCTCAACAACGCTCTTAGCCTCTACAGAATCACTTCCAACAGTGCCATAAACCTTGTCTTTATCTTGTATACATACTTATCAATTCATTCACGCCATAAAACTGTTCACCTTTAATTCAAACCCTTATAAAACAAGCAACTAAAGTTAAAATAAAATTGTACACAATCTCCACAAAAGATTATTTGTTGCATTTTTGTAAATAAATAGTTGACCACAGGGTCAGGATGGATAATTATTGACCTAGAAGTCAAAAAGAATACACATGGAAATATGTCGATTTACAAGGAGGTCTCTTGATTACTTTTTTGCTCAATCAGGAAATAAGACGTGAAGATAATCTGTCGCCGAATATGACAGTGCTCAACTACCTTCGTACCAAGGTTAATAAAACCGGTACAAAAGAAGGTTGTGGGTCGGGTGACTGTGGTGCATGTACGGTAGTTCTGGGTGAAGTGGTTGATGGACAACTGCAATACCGCTCGGTGAACTCTTGCCTGACGTTCGTTTCAGCGCTGCATGGCAAGCAACTGATCACAGTAGAAGATCTACAAAACCGAGATCGTTCTTTGCACCCCGTGCAGAAAGCGGTGGTGGATTTTCACGGTTCACAGTGTGGTTACTGCACGCCGGGCTTCATCATGTCGATGTTTGCCCTAGGCAAGAACAAACCCGATGCGAGCAAAGAAGACGTCATGGAATCACTGGCGGGTAACCTATGTCGCTGTACTGGCTACCGACCAATCGTTGATGCTGCGATGTCACTTTCAACAGACCAACCTTTGATCGACCAATTTGCTGAACTTGAACGCAACACCATCAAGAAGCTAGAAGGCATTCAAGACACCGAAGTCAACTTACGCCTTGGTCACCTCACCGCTTTTTCCCCGAAAAGCACTGATGAGCTGGCCAAGCTTTTTCAAGCACATCCGAACGCTAAGCTGGTTGCTGGCGGTACGGATTTAGCGCTAGAAGTGACGCAGTTTCATCGCGAGATTGAAACGCTGATCAGCGTAAATCTTGTTGAAGACATGAAGGTATGCGAAGAAACCGACACCGATTTAATTATTGGTGCCAACCTGCCTATCAGTGACTCTTACGCACTACTGAAAAAGCACTACCCAGATTTTGGTGAACTGTTGCATCGCTTTGCTTCACTGCAAGTACGCAACCAAGGCACCATTGGCGGTAATGTGGCGAATGCCTCACCTATCGGTGATACCCCTCCTCTGCTGATTGCTTTGGACGCGAAAATCAAACTTCGCTGCGGAGACGAGTCACGCACGATGCCGATTGAAGATTACTTCATCAGCTATAAAGTGACGGCGCAAAAAGAGAGTGAATTCATCGAACAGATCATCATTCCTAAGCCAACCAACGACAGCTTCCGAGCTTACAAAGTGTCGAAACGTTTAGACGACGACATCTCTGCGGTGTGTGGCGCGTTTGATATTCAAATTGAAGATGGCAAGGTTTCTTACGCTCGTATCGCTTTCGGCGGTATGGCAGCAACGCCTAAGCGTGCAACTCGTTGTGAAAATACGTTATTAGGCAAACCGTGGACAGACGCTAATATTAAGTTAGCGATGCAGGAACTGTATAACGACTTTGAGCCGCTCTCTGATTTCCGTGCAAGCCAAGAATACCGTTCATTGTCGGCGGCCAACATGCTGCGTCGCTACTTCATTGAACGACAGAACAAAAACAACCAAATCGAAACAAGGGTAACGTCTTATGTCTAAATCAAATTCCTCTGGTCACAAGAGCAATGCGATGACCCACGAAGAGATGGTTACCATTGCAAAACAAGACCTTAAAACTGGCGTAGGTAAAAGCGTTAAACACGACAGTGCAGCCAAGCAAGTCACGGGCGAAGCGGTATACATTGACGACCGCCTAGAGTTCCCAAATCAGCTGCACGTATACGCACGCCTGAGCACGCAAGCACACGCCAACATCACCAAGATAGATTTATCGCCGTGTTACGAATTCGAAGGCGTGGCGATTGCCATTCAAGCGAAAGACGTACCGGGTGAACTGGATATCGGCGCGATTCTTCCGGGTGACCCACTGCTTGCCGACGGCAAAGTCGAATATTACGGCCAACCTGTGATTGCCGTGGCAGCTAACGATTTAGAAACCGCACGCAAAGCCGCACACGCTGCAATCATTGAATATGAAGAACTCCCTGCGATTCTTGATGTAAAAGAAGCGCTAGAGAAAGAGCACTTCGTCACAGAAAGCCACACTCAACAACGTGGTGATTCAAAAGCGGCGCTGGCAAAAGCAAAACACGTGATCTCTGGTGACCTAGAGATCGGTGGACAAGAACACTTCTACCTAGAAACTCAAATAAGTAGCGTAATGCCAACCGAAGACGGCGGCATGATCGTGTACACCTCGACTCAAAACCCGACCGAAGTTCAAAAACTGGTTGCGGAAGTGATTGGCGTACCAATGCACAAAGTCGTGATTGATATGCGTCGTATGGGTGGTGGTTTCGGTGGTAAAGAGACTCAAGCGGCCTCTCCAGCGTGTATGGCTGCGGTTATTGCTCACCTCACCGGTCGACCAACCAAAATGCGTTTGCTGCGCAATGAAGACATGCAGCAAACCGGTAAACGCCACCCGTTCTACAATCAATATACGGTCGGTTTTGACGACAATGGTGTGATTCAAGGTGCCGACATTACCGTTGCAGGTAACTGTGGTTACTCACCAGACTTATCAAGTTCTATCGTCGATCGTGCGATGTTCCACTCAGACAACGCCTACTACCTAGGTGATGCAACTGTGGTTGGTCATCGATGCAAAACCAATACCGCATCGAACACCGCTTACCGTGGCTTTGGTGGCCCGCAAGGCATGATGACCATCGAGCACATCATGGACGAGATTGCGCGTTACCTGAAAAAAGATCCTTTGGAAGTACGTAAGGCGAACTACTACGGCGAAGAAGGCCGTAACGTGACCCATTACTACCAAACCGTTGAAGACAACTTTTTACCTGAGATAACCGAACAGCTTGAACGCAGCAGTGACTATCACGCACGTCGTAAAGAAATCGCTGAGTTCAACAAGCAGAGCCCTATCTTGAAGAAAGGCCTTGCTATCACACCGGTGAAATTCGGCATCTCGTTTACTGCGACTTTCTTGAACCAAGCAGGTGCGCTCATCCATATCTACACCGATGGCAGTATTCATTTGAATCACGGTGGTACGGAAATGGGGCAAGGCTTGAACATCAAAGTGGCACAAATCGTTGCACAGGAGTTCCAAGTCGATGTCGAACGTATCCAGATCACCGCTACAAACACAGACAAAGTTCCGAACACATCACCAACCGCAGCCTCATCGGGCACCGACCTCAACGGTAAGGCCGCGCAAAACGCCGCAATGACCATTAAGCAGCGCCTGATTGACTTCGCTTCTTCGCACTTCAAAGTGTGGCCTGAAGAGGTGGTATTTAAGAACGGCATGGTGCAGATTCGCGACGAGATCATGACCTTCAACTCATTTGTTGAACTGGCTTGGTTTAACCAAATCTCGCTGTCGAGCACTGGCTTCTACCGCACTCCGAAGATCTATTACGATCACGAGAAAGCACGCGGTCGTCCGTTCTACTACTACGCGTATGGTGCCTCTTGTTCAGAAGTCATCATCGATACCCTAACCGGCGAAAACAAGATTCTGCGTGTCGATATTTTGCATGACGTGGGCGCTTCATTGAACCCAGCAATTGATATCGGCCAAGTCGAAGGTGGCTTTGTGCAAGGTGTCGGTTGGTTAACGACGGAAGAGTTGGTTTGGAACCAGCAAGGCCGCTTGATGACCAATGGTCCTGCGAGTTACAAGATCCCGGCGATTGCTGATATGCCAATTGATTTCAGAACGCATCTTTTAGAAAACCGTAACAACCCAGAAGACACCGTCTTCAACTCGAAAGCCGTGGGTGAACCGCCTTTCATGTTGGGTATGTCGGTATGGAGCGCACTGAAAGACGCAATCAGCTATGTCGCCGTCGATGGCGCGATTCCTAAGCTCAACACACCTGCAACGCCAGAACGTATTCTGATGGCGATTCAGGAAGTCACTGAAACGGCTCCGACTTCGGTCGATGCTCAATCAGAAACGGCTTAGGGCTCGGTTTATATAGACCGCTTAGGGCGCAATAAATAGCTTAGAGCACCTATAAATAGCTTAGGAAGCATAGAAGGGATTTAGGAGGACATATGTTTAAGGATAATTGGATTCACGAACTGGCAAAACTGGAAGAGAACTACGAACCGTGTGTGATGGTAACGGTTCTTGAAGACAGAGGTTCCGTTCCACGCGATGCGGGCACCAAAATGCTTGTCACTCGTGACCGAATCATCGCTACGATTGGTGGTGGTCACCTTGAACATGTGGCTACTAAAATGGCGCGTGAAATGCTGATTGCCAGTGAAAAATCGCTCAAAGTGGAACGCTTCAACCTAGGCGCTCGTTTAGGCCAATGTTGTGGCGGAATGGCAACGTTGAGCTTTGAGCCGATTGGCACTCAGCAAAATCATCTTGTGCTGTTCGGCGCTGGCCACGTAGCCAAGGCGCTGCTGCACATTGTCGCAACCCTGCCCTTCCGCGTGACCTGGATTGATGAGCGTGAAGAAGTGTTCCCCGAAACGCTGCCACACGGTGTGAAGAAGCTTGTCTCAGACGATCCGGTTGGCGAAGTGAAACACATGCCACCGAACAGCTATTACCTAGTGATGACGCACAACCACCAGCTCGATTTTGACCTAACTAAGGCCATTATCGACCGTGAAGACAGCCGTTACTTTGGCATGATTGGTTCTCTGACTAAGCGCAAGAAGTTCGACTTCCGCTTAGAGCAACGCGGCTATAGCCAAGAGCAAATCGAAACTATGCTTTGCCCGATTGGCATTAGTGCGGTGAATGGCAAACATCCTGCGGAAATTGCGGTGTCGGTTGCGGGTGAACTGATCGCACACTATCAAGGCCAAGCACTTGAACAAAAGCGCCCAACCAAACAATATCGAAATCAGGATTTGACCGAACAACACAGTCAACCAAGCGACGTAGGCGAACCACCATTGGAAGAGAAGATCGCCTAACAAAAGTCGCAAAGCTTCAGTGGCCATAAAGTCGCTGAAGTCATTAAAAGGAAGTAAACATGACAACGCAACGCAAAGCTTATCGCGCCAGTATTTTACACAGCGTCGCCGACCCAAAAGACGTCGGTATCGATGAGTCTTACGACTATTTTGAAGACGGTGTTTTAGTCATAGAGAACGGCCATGTCGTCGACTTAGGCCATGCCGACGAGGTACTGGCTCGCCAACCTAAAACACTCGAAGTAAAACAATACAAAGACAAGCTGATCACCTCTGGCTTTATTGATACGCACATCCACTACCCTCAAACAGGGATGATCGCGTCTTACGGTGAGCAGCTACTAGATTGGTTAGAGAACTACACCTTTCCAGAAGAAAAACGCTTCAAAAACCCAGTTTATGCACACAAAGTCGCGAAGCTATTCCTAGATGAATTAGCAAGCAACGGCACCACCACGGCACTGGTATTTGGCACGGTACACAAAGAGTCCGTCAACGTGTTCTTTGAAGAAGCAGAGAAACGTAATCTACGAATGATCGCGGGTAAGGTGCTAATGGATCGCAACGCGCCAGACTACCTCACCGACACACCAGAATCTGGTTATGCCGATTCAAAAGAGCTGATCGAAAAGTGGCACAAGCGCGGTCGTTTGCACTATGCCGTAACGCCTCGTTTTGCGCCAACCAGCACACCAGAACAACTTGCTACTGTCGGTAAACTGCTAGAAGAATACCCAGACGTGTACATGCACACTCACCTTTCTGAAAACGAGAAAGAGATCGAGTGGGTGAAATCGCTGTTCCCAGAGCGCGACAGTTACCTAGATGTCTATGACCATTACGGACTACTTCACAAACGTTCGGTATTTGCCCATGGTATTCACTTGTCTGACTGCGAATGTAAGCGCCTAGCGGATACTGAATCTGCCATTGCTTTCTGTCCAACCTCTAACCTTTTCTTAGGCTCGGGTTTGTTCCGATTACCAGAGATGGAAGATCACGGTATTCGTGTCGGCGTGGGTACTGATGTAGGCGCAGGCACCAGCTTCTCAATCCTGCAAACAATGAGTGAAGCGTACAAGATCATGCAGTTACAGCATAAGAAGCTGCACCCAGCTAAGTCGCTGTTCTTGGCAACACTAGGCGGCGCACGTTCGCTGCATTTAGAAGACAAGATTGGTAACTTGGAAGTCGGAAAAGAAGCGGATTTCGTGGTGTTGGATCTACACGCAACTCAGCTGATGCGCTTTAGAATGGAACAAACCACCAAGCTTGAAGAAAAACTTTTTGTATTGATGAGCTTAGGTGACGACAGAACCGTTAGCGAGACTTACATCTACGGCGAAAAAGCTTATGACGTGAATTTCAAAGATTACAAAAAGCTCGTTAGTTAGGCTTAAAACCGAGTAACAATCGCTAGACAGCGACAAGCCGTCGTTAATTAAAAATCCGTCCAGATTTATCTAGCCTTTAAAGACCAGTTGCTGATGCCACTGGTCTTTTTTGTGCTTCATTCAAAGAAATATAAATTAACCGCTCACAGACAACGATCTTCGGTGACGCCAAGTAATTATATTGATAGGTTAATGTTTATACATCTCGACTTTATGCTTCGTTTGGCGTCTCTCTAAAACATTCGTTTCTCAGCTAAATGGAAGCACCCAATCTAGAAAGGAATTCTATGTTCGAACAGGTCGTCAGCATTCTGTTTCCCGTTTTTGCTTTAGCCAGTGCTGGCTTTGCGGTAGGTCGTTGGCTCAAGCCCGATTTCAAACCGATCAATCGTATCAACATGGATGTGTGTATTCCTGCTTTGGTGTTTGCATCACTGACCACCATGCCCCTCGACACCGAGCAACTGCCACTCATCACCGCTTCTTTGGTTTCGGTGTTGGTGCCCGCTTTATTGATGATACCAATCTGTAAGATCTTTAAGCTCAACTTCAAAGCTTGGGCTCCGCCACACATGTTCCGCAACAGTGGCAACCTCGCGATTCCGCTATTTACTTATACCTTTGGTGAGAGCGCATTAGCCCCTGCAGTGCTGCTGTTTGTGGTATCGGCGTGTGTCCATATTAGTATTGGCTTGGCGTTACTGAGTGAAGGTAATCCGATCAAGCAGATCCTCAAGATGCCGATATTCTTAGCCGCAGCATTAGCGATGACGCTCAACCTGTCTGGAATTGCAGTATGGAATCCAATCTACGAAGCAACATCGCTACTCGGCCAAGCAGCCGTGCCTATCATGCTGTTGTCGTTGGGTTCGCAAATGGTGAACTTGAAGCTAAGCGGACTCAAAGTAGGCTTGTTGTGTACGGCTCAATCACTGTTCACAGGGGCCATCGCCTTTGCCATCATCTACTTCTTTATTCCGCTGCCTACGCTGCACTTACAAATGATGGTGCTGTTCACCATGCTGCCACCCGCCGTGATGAACTACCTGTTCGCAGAAAGATTCAATGTCGAGCCGCCCAAGGTCGCATCTATGGTGTTGTTCGGCAACTTCCTAAGCGTGGTTACCTTGCCTATCTTGTTGTCATTCGCGCTGTCTATGTCGTCTTAAACACCCGCGAACCTTCAGGTTTACGACCTTTAAAACTTAGCCAATCAATAAAAAGGGAGCGCAACTTAGCAAAGTTGACGCTCCCTTTTCAGACTATATTTTCTATTTATCTCAAGCTGTGCCTCTCTCCGCAAGCACCTCTTTAAATGCGAACATGCCATTTAACGCAGCTGGGAATCCCGCATACACCGACATCTGCAATATCACTTCTTTGATCTCTTCCTCGCTACATCCAACATTGAGTGCCGCATTCAAATGCACCTTAAGCTGAGGGGCACAATTACCGAGTGCGGTAAGGGCAGCGACGGTCGCGATCTCTCGTGATTTCAAATCCAAACCGGGGCGTGAATAGATGTCACCAAAGGGATACTCGATAGTATATTTGGCAAGATCAGGGCAGATGTCTTGCAGGCTTTCAATAACCTGTTGCCCTGCTTCTCCGTCGATATGATTAAGTCTTTCTAAGCCGATGTCGAAACGTGATTGATTCATAGGTTTGTTCCTTTTTATGATTTACAGGAACACCTTACAAGTTAGAGCCGACTCTAAGTCAACGGACTTTTCCATCTCGATACAAACTAATTTTTTGCTCTAGCGCAGCCAGATGCTTTTGTTGTTCTTCGATATGGGAACGCAAATTCTGTTGATGTTGTTCGAGCAACACTTGGCGCTGCGAAGTCGATTCTGGCCCTAACTCCCTTAGCATTGCGTATTCTAGAATCTCATCCAGTGGCATTGCAGTGTCTTTTAAGCGCTTCACGAACTCAATCCAGGTAACGTCCTTCGATGTATAGACTCGATGACCGCTACTGTTCCGCTGAACATTTTTCAACAAGCCGATTTTTTCATAGTAGCGAAGCGTATGGGCTGACAAACCCACCAACTGAGAAAACTCACTCACATTCATTACTTCACCTTTTCTATCTGGGTATAGGAACTCAAACTATGCGCACTTATCTAATTTGAGCTCTGCGGTCACTTTCGTCAAACGCAACGCAATAGCGAAACAGACTAAGTAAGGACTTACATACCAGAAGAGGCTTTCTAGTGGCTGCTTCACCTGTGCTTCTCTGGTTTTTATGTATTGGTTTTTCTGCTTCTCATACTGACTCAGCATACCGTCCACCCATACTGCATCGCTTTCAACCAGCGATACGCTAGGCGCAGGAACCGTAAAATCCGATGCGTTGGGTAACAAGGTGAAATCGACATCTTTGAACGTGATCGCCGTATTCAAATACCACAAACACGCTTCGTGGTGCTGAGCGTGATTATCTAAAGATGGTTGACCGGTGCAGGTATCACTTCGCAGCTTATCCAAAGAAAACTGCTGAACCGATTCTAAAATCGCCACCGCTCTGGTTTGTTCGGTTTCAACCCAATCACCCGCTACTTTCGCACGAATCTCAGACACTGCACCCAGCATCCCGATACCCGCCAAGAACGGCCATAAATAATCCATAAGCTTCCACTTTCGTCGGCTCAAGTTGAACCCACACCAAATCGGAAGATGAAAAAGGAGCGTTAGCCCAAGCGATAGCAAAACGAAATTCAAGGAGCTAGAGAGCATGAGTTCGCTATCAAAGAAGTTCTTCATAATGAGAGACTTGCCTGTATAACAAAGAGAAATTTGATACTAGGTTCGATATTTGAAAAGAGTGTAAGGGGAAAGTAAAAACAGCACAAAAAGTAGTGTAATAAGCAATAGAGCGATATTCCTCCCTATATCTCAGATCAAACCATAAACCAAACACAATAAAACCGGAAGATTCATTAACCCAGTAAATATCAGATCACAAAACAATCAATCAAATCAAATATTTAACTAAATTCTTGACTAAAAATAAGATAGATATAGAGTGCGCGAATAACAACTAAATGCATAAGGAAGCATAATTATGAATGACGCAATTCAACAAGCTCGCATACAAAACAAAATGAAAAACCCTATGATAGCGCTACTGTTAGGTTTTGTAATACCAGGAGGCGCTCAGATGTATGCAGGGAGCGTCATGTGGGGAGTTGTTAACTTAATTCTCATCGTAGTTTGCGCGATCACCGTTATTGCTTCTCCAGTATCATTTATTTTATGGATAGTTTCGCTTTTCCTAGGTTACAAGGGCACCAAAGCTTATAACGATTCAGTTCTTGATAAAGCAGAATCTTCAGAATCTTCAGAATCATAATCAATAAATGTTGGTAGTCTAACTTCACTAGGCTATCAACATTTAAGTTCCACTCATAGTCAATAACACTGACCACTTGCAAGGCCACATCATCAGCAGATGTGGATTACAACATACCAAGTTCAACACCTACGAAGATATCTAGATCGCCCTTAGACACGGCAAAAGGAATAGAAGATGCGCCTACGTGCTCAACTCTCGCATTAGGGATTAGCGTTTTGATGTCACGTTCGTATCGGACAAACAGCTCGTTGCAAGCCGCTTGGTATTGTTCCGCGGGGTAAAATTTCATATATCCTTACTCCGAATCACAAACTATTGAACACACCAATTGCTAACAGAAGCAACACGATGCTAATAGCTCCGATATAAGAGATTCTGGTTCGCTCTTTTTCAGTTGGAATCAATGGGGGGAAGCGCCCTAATGTGAATACTTTACAAACTATCCAGCCAGCTCCGTAACCAATGAACTCAATCAATATCGACTGAAACATATACCTAAAGAATGAGCTCAATGCCCTAAAATACGCGACTATTAAGTCTTCCATTTTTTGTCCTAATTAAAGTCAATGGGGACTGAAAGTGCCATGGGTAGAGATTCATATCAAGAACCTTATACTGAATTTCCTACGTAAAAACATTTCCCTAATGTTAGAAACAACATAATCAATTAGGTGACCCACCAACGATATGAATGATCGTTATAAACACCTATTCGTACTTTTAATGTCTTTTACGCAAGCTCTTTTTCTAAAACTGACTCCGAATTTTTGACACCAAACGGTATATGAACTGAAGGAGCTACAGAACTAGTAGAACTTAAATGACCAGATTGATCATCAAAGAATATATGGGGTTTAAGAACGCCTAGGACTAACCCTTTATCAACACCACCCAAGAAAAACGCATCATTTGTCATTACTCCCCAATCTTTCAACGTGTTTAACGCTCTTTCATGCGAGGGAGCATTTCGAGCAGTCACAATTGATACCCTTAGTCTATTTTTATAATCTGGTTCTGATTGCTTCTTCTTTTCTTCTATTTTTTGAATAGCTGATATCTTGACTAAAAATTCCTTCAATGGACCAGGGTTATGAGGCTGTAAAACATTCCTTGTTTCATGTTCATGAAATTGGCTAAGATCATTTGTGGTATGCATAACAGTTTCTGATTCGTCATCAGCAAGAACTCCATCAAAGTCGAACGCAATTCTTAAGTCATCATCATCGCCATCAATAATTGTCGATTTCATTACATGACCAGCCGGGTAACCCAACGCAATCGCTTCTTTGACATCAAAAGAGTTACCAGACAAAAATAAAGAGATACTTAATGCAGGGATGTACTCATACGGAGACTTACCTTGCATAAAAATTGCGCGTGAAATAGGTAAATTATGATGTTTAATTGACTTCATAACTCGAAGCCCTGTGTCAGGGTCATTTCGTGACAATAAGACGACTTCAACTAATGGGTCAGACTCTGGATCATTACTCAAATTGTTTAGAGAGAGTAGTCGTTTTACAAACGAAAAAGATACCCCTTTATCTAAAGGTGCATCTATATTATCGGATTGATATTTTCTATATTCTTCTTCGCCTTTTGTACGAAAAACTGAATCAGACTTTGTCAAATCAAACATTGCACTAGAAGCAACACCAATAACCAACCTCGAACTTAATTCATACGGCATACATAAACTCCAAATTTTAGTGGTAAACCTTTAAGAACCTAATTGCTACATCGAAAAATGAGTAACATACTCCTCATGCAGTAGTCTTTAACAAAAGCTCTCGATCTTGTTGATACAAAAATCACGCTATAAAGCCATACCTAAACAAGTAAACCTTGGCTAACGGTTTGCTTATCAAAAAACGCGATCCATGCAATCAACCTGTCTGTGTTTTGAGTAATATTATTGCCAGCATTAATCTGCTGAAGATAATGAGCAATAGACATCCAAGCCTTAACATGGCGGTCGCTAAGCTCCGAACAAACTGGTGATAATGCAAGAATTAGAGGCTGCTCAGTCAAGCATACTTCAAGTAGATTCTCTTTAAACAAGTCACTATGAAGTTCCTCTACCAAAGAACTCTTAAACTCTTCAAGTATCTGTTGATTCTTCTCATGTTCAGCGGCATGAAACAAAAAGCTAGCCCCCATTTTTCCATCAGAAAGCTCAACATCATTAAAAATACGTCTCGTAAGAAACCTCAATTGAGCTCGAAGACGGCGTTCAAGCATAATTTGCTTGCGCAAGCTTTCTAGTCTGCCGGCCTCTTCTCGGCGCTTTAATTCTTTACCTTGAATAGCATCAATGACAAAGAGAATAACCACTAGCTCAATGATCATTCCAGAGAGCTCTGGCAAAAGGTTTCCGGCAACATAATCAGCCAAAGTAGTATCTGTGGAAGACGTATAAATTGACAATGTGATTTTCAATAACACCACTGCTGTTAAGAAGACAGTAATGTAAACGTTCTGCATATGTCTCGTAGCATTTGCAAAATGTTCAAACAAGGATTTCATTTAGTTGGCTAATTTTAAAAGAAAATATATTACCACACACAATGAACTTGAACGCATACAAAAGACAAGTCGATATACGAAAGATGAGATAAATAGTTGGCAACGTAACAGCCGCAAGATTATTAAGTAATCAACTTGGAAGTAGCGGCTGAATTAAAGCTATTCGAGATGCTTTTGAGCACTCCTAGAAAAACAAAAAGCCCCGGTTATAGGAACCGGGGAAACAGGGTGGGATGAGTTTGGTGCGTGCCCGAAACCAAACTCTCCCCAAGCCTCACCTAAGACTCATGCTCTTAGGTAAAGGATTCACATCATTATTGAAGCGTAGCGCCTTGCTCTACCCAAGTGCCGATGAGTGCGCGTTCTGCATCGGTCATTTGAGTCATGTTGCCGAGTGGCATCACCTTGGTTGTTACGGTTTGAGCAACAATCCTTGGTACATTGGCTTTAATCTCTTCTGGGGTATCAAACATCACACCGGCTGGCGCAGCAGCAAAAGCGGCGTGGCTTGGGGTTGATGAGTGACACACAGAACAGCGCTCTTGAATGACTTTATTAATGGTCTCAAAGCTTACGCCTGCGCTATCAGTTTGCATTGCGTGGTCTGCTGGTACAGCTTGAGAACTAGTCGTCGTTGAAGCTGTGCCGTTCGAAACAGCCTCTTCTGTCGTCGATTCAGTCGCGCTTACTTGCACTTCTTGAACCACTGGTGCTTGTACAACCGGAGTCATCTGTTTTTTCGCGTAAGGCGAGGTCACAAACGCAAGCGTGATCATACCCAATGCTGCTACTGGTATTGTCCATGCAAACTTCTGGCTACCATGACGCGTGTTGAAGTAGTGACGCACCAAGATACTGAAGATCGCTAGCCCAGCAAGAATCAACCAGTTGTATTCCGAGCCATAAGTGCTTGGAAAGTGGTTACTGATCATGATGAACAGCACTGGCAGTGTCATGTAGTTGTTGTGACGAGAACGCAGTAGGCCTTTCGCTGGCAATGCAGGATCCGGCTCGCGCTTCTCTTCAATCGCTTTCACTAAGTTGCGCTGTGCAGGCATGATGACGCGGAATACGTTACCCACCATGATGGTACCAATAATCGCCCCTACGTGGATGTAAGCGCCACGACCACTGAACACTTGAGTTAGGCCATAGGTCGCAGCAACGAGCAGCACAAACAGCACAACACCAAGCAACACGGGGGTTTTACCTAATGGTGAATCACACAGTAAGTCGTAGATAAACCAACCGGCAACGAATGAACCAATACCAATCGCGATTGCGGTTGTTGAATCAAGACCAGAGCCCGGTGCAATCAGGTAAATCTCAGCGTTAAGGTAGTAAACTACACCCAGTAGACACACACCGGTGATCCACGTGAAGTAGGCTTCCCATTTGAACCAGTGCAGGTGCTCTGGCATTTCTGGTGGCGCAAGTTTGTACTTCTCTAGGTGATAAAACCACCGCCGTGAATCGCCCATAAGTCGCCCGAAAGGCCCGTTTTTGGGTTTACCCGGTTAAGGTTGTTCTCTAACCAAACAAAGTAAAATGATGCGCCTATCCACGCAACACCAACAATCATGTGAGCCCAGCGTATTGCTAAGTTCAACCACTCTGTAATATGCGGATCCATAATAAACTCCTGTATCACAACGCTTTAGCTAAGCGTTGCTCTTCCTTATTGTCGTCCGTTGGCAGATCGTCCAAATGCAATGCCACTCGGTCGCTGTCGAAATAAACTTCGTCACAGTTGTGCCCTTCGCCGCCTCTATCGACGATCAAGAACTGGTCTTGATCAGTAAGCGCAAGAACTGGGTGATGCCACACCCCTTTGTGATAGTTCACACCTTGACGGCCGTTGCTCAAGAAAGCTCGGCTATTGGCTAATGTTGGATCGTCGCCTTTTGGCGCAACAACAATTAAATAGGGTTGACCAAGTAATGGAATGAATGCCTGAGAGCCAAGTGGATGACGCTCTAACATTTTGATGGTCAGTGGGTAGCTCAACGGTGTGGCTTGGAAGATGCTGATGATCGCTTCTCCGTCTTGGTCTTGCACATCCGTTGTCGCTAGCTTGTGGTAGCGACGTGTTGATCCACTGTTGATCATGAAGAAATCACTATTATCGGACTCGATAACATCGCCAAACTCTGCAAAAGCCTGCTTGGTTAACGGTTCGATGGATAAACGACGTATTCCATTACTCATATCTGACTTCCTTACCTATTTCGCCTTCGTACCAAACAGACGCAAACGGCTGATACCGCCATCTGGGAATATGTTTGCACGTACGTGAGTAATCGCACCAAGGTCGTTCACCTCAGAAATGAATTCGTGAATCTCGTGCGCTTGCAGCTTTTGTGCAGGCAACAGTTCACGCCAGAATAGGCTTTGTGTTTCTACTTGATCGTCGGTACCACCTTTCACGTAAGCCGCTTGAATTGAGCAGCTGTCTGGGTAGTTACCTTTGAAGTGGGCAGTATCAACTACGATACGTTCGATGTTACCTGGGTGGCCTAATGCCACAATTACCCAGTCGTTACCCGGTGTACGACGACGCGCTGTTTCCCAGCCATCACCCATGTTTTCACCACGGCCAGGGCCTAAAATGTTGGCTTTGTTGCCGTAGTGCTCATCGCTACATGCCAATGCTCGGCCACCGTGTTCTACCGATGCTAGGTCGACTTGTTGCTGAGAATCAATTGCTTCCCAATCCACGCTTGGTCGGCCGTAAACACGTAGGCGTGCAACACCACCATCTGGATAGATGTTCAAACGTAGGTGCGTAAATACTTGGTCGCTTTCAATCGCCTCAAGATGATGATGATCACCTTGTAGTGCCATTGAAGGCAGAATTTCTTGCCACTGTGTTGAATCAGTTGGCTCACCTTGTGGTGAATAACACGCGTCAATTGATGCCGAAGGTGGGAAGTTACCTGTGAAGAATGAGGTATCAATATCAACGCCAGCAATAGTGCCAGCTAGGCCAAGGCGAACGACACAATAGTCGTAACCTTCGCCGCGTTTACGTCTGCTTTCCCAGCCGTCCATCCACTTGCCGTTATCGTCGTATAAGTCGTCTTTCCACTCTGGCGCTGCGTGGCTGAGTAGACGGCTTTTATCCGCGAAAAAATCGTCGGTTGCGAAGGTAGCTTCTGCGCCGAGTTTTTCGTCTGCAAGGTTTATGTACTGTTCAAATTTATGGGTCATGTCCGTGTAATCCTATGAAATTAATCAAGTAATAATAAAATGAGAGCTTAGTGGCTTATGCTTTATTCAATAAGGCTTTGATAAATAAGCCTTCGATAAATCAAGCTCTAGCTCTGATAAACAAAGCTCTTAACGCACTAAGACTGGTCTGAGATAGCTGTTAACTCCGTTAACTTACATATCCCAGAGACGAAACATCGCGATCTTGTTGATCTCTTGAATCGCCGTAGCAAACTCAGTTTCACTATCATTTCCTAATCGCATCTCGAACGACTCAAGAATTTGGTAACGATTGGCTCCCTTCACCGCCATGATAAAAGGGAAATTGAAGCGACTTTTGTAGCTGTTGTTGTAAGAAGTGAATTTTTCAAATTCTTCGGCGTTGCACTGGTCGATGCCCGCCCCCGCTTGTTCTTTGGTCGACGACTCTGTGAGTTCGCCGTTTACTGCTGCTCGACCGGCTAAATCCGGGTGAGCGTTGATCAAAGCCAACTGTTTGCCTTGGTCTGCGTTTAACAAGGTCGATGCCATTTTCAGATGAAGATTCTCGATATGATCGTCTTCGGTATTCAAGCCTTGGTCATACACCACTTTTGCAACCCATGGGCTGTGCTCGTAAACATCAGCAAAGTGAGCGACAAAGGCATCGCGGTCCATGGTTGTTGGTTGGCATGATCGAAATTCAGTCACGTTAAGCCTCCTTGCTTCACTGCTACTTTTGCGGTTGATGATTAGCGTTATTTGGTTGATATGGATGATGTTGGTGCCAATGGTTAGCAATATCGATTCGACGACACAACCACACGCTGTCGTGCTCTTTGACGTAATCGAGGAAACGTCTTAATGCAGCAATACGACCGGGGCGACCAATCAAACGACAGTGAAGCCCAACCGACATCATTTTCGGTGCGGTTTCACCTTCCATATAAAGGGTGTCAAACGTGTCTTTCAGATACTGGAAGAACTGCTCACCCGAGTTGAAGCCTTGCGCGGTTGAAAAACGCATGTCGTTCACATCGAGAGTGTATGGGATCACCAGTTGCGGATAACCAGTCTCGGTGTGCCAATAAGGCAGGTCATCATCATAGGCATCCGAGTCGTAAAGAAAACCGCCCTCTTCTGCAACCAAACGACGCGTATTTGGACCCGTTCGACCTGTGTACCAACCTTGCGGGCGTTGCCCCGTCACTTGTTGGATGATTTCAATCGCTTTGGTCATGTGGTCGCGCTCTTCAGACTCATCAATGTATTGATAGTCTATCCAGCGATAACCGTGGCTACAGATTTCGTGACCGGCTTCGACCATGGCTTTGGCAACGTCTGGGTGACGCTCAATCGCCATAGCAACCGCAAATACAGTCAGTGGAATTTCATATTCATCGAACAAGCGAAGAACACGCCATACACCCGCACGGCTACCATATTCATAAATGGATTCCATGCTCATGTGACGTTCGCCTTTGATCGGCTGTGCGGACGGGATCTCTGAAAGAAAAGCTTCAGACTCGTCGTCTCCATGTAACAAACAACGCTCACCGCCCTCTTCATAGTTCAATACAAAAGAAACCGCGACGCGCGCATTACCTGGCCATTGAGGGTTTGGAGGGTTAGCTCCGTAACCGATCAAATTTCTTGAATAATCCTTATTCATCCAAGTACTCCTAACATAAGTGGTTGGCTTAGCCGCTCTTTAAGTGAGTCACCAAATGATTCAACCAAATGGATTCTCGATAAACAGAGCAACCTTACCCCTGTGCATTTATTGTATACAATTATTTATCTCAATGTAAAGATTTTGTTATTCAAGTTAAATTTACGCACCATTACCAATTAAAAACAACAACTTAACAAAGATGACATTCACCAAAAAACGATAATCAAGATCTATAAATTCAGAAAAAACGATACAATGGTTAACATTTTTCCAACAATTCGCTTTACTAATTGTGTACAGTTCGTACATAGTTAGTGATAACAAAGTGACCAGTTGCATTCTTTGCAAGGTCGAAACAGACAGATAAACCACGGAACAGAGGAGCGCCAAAAGCGCTATTAAAGGACTATGGGAAGATTAACAACACACGTATTAGACACCACGCACGGCTTACCGGGCACAGAGATCAAAGTAGAGCTTTATAAGGTCAATGAAGACTCAACAGAAAAGCTGGCGACGGTGATCACCAACTCCGATGGCCGAACCGATGCGCCGATTCTGGCAGGGAATGATTTCCGACCAGGGAAATATCAATTGGTGTTCTACGTTGCGGATTATTACAAAAGCAAAGGTGTGGAATTGGATGGCGTGCCTTTCCTAGATGATGTGGTCATTCGTTTCGGCTTAGATGATCCAGACGCGCATTATCACGTTCCTCTTCTCGTCTCGCCTTACAGTTTCTCAACCTATCGGGGCAGTTAGTCCCGTGTCCTAGCACTTAGAACTAGGCTCAACCATCGAATAATAAACAGATTCGTGCGTGCATCTAAAATGATGCGCGCTCACTAAACACGCTCATATAAAAATACTAACAACGTTATTAGTTAGAGAGTTGATGACTAAACAACAGATAACTAAAGAAATAACGGCTAGGAAAAAACCTTAAAACTTAATATTGAAATCTCGCTGTATTCAATAAATGGATCACAACATAAAAGGACTTGCTGACATGAGTGAGAGTAAAACAGAAATACTCAACCAAGACGCGAATAACGGAATTTTAGAGAAACTCTTTAAAATTAAGGCCCACGGAAGCAGCGTGAAAGATGAATTAATGGGGGGTGTGACTACCTTCGCCACTATGGCTTACATTATCTTCGTTAACCCACAAATTATGGCTGCGTCAGGCATGGATGCAGGAGCGGTATTTGTCGCGACTTGTATTGGTGCTGCGATCGGTTGTTTGTTAATGGGGCTATTTGCGAACTGGCCTGTCGGCCTTGCACCGGGCATGGGCTTGAATGCCTTCTTCTCATTCACGGTAGTAAGCGAAATGGGCTACACCTGGGAAGTGGCGTTGGGTGCAGTGTTTATCTCCGGCATCTTGTTTGTCGGGATGAGTTTCTACAAGGTTCGTCAATGGATAATCGAAAGTATCCCGGTGAGTCTGCGTTATGCCATGACAGCGGGCGTTGGCCTATTTTTAGGTCTAATTGGCCTTAAAACAGCGGGCATCGTCGTCGAAAACCCAGCGACTTTGGTTTCTTTAGGGGATTTTACTAAACCTGAAGCTCTACTGGCCGCTATCGCCTTCTTGATCATCGCGGTACTCAGTGAGCGTAAAATATTTGGTGCCGTGTTAATCGGAATTTTGAGTGTGACTCTGGTCGGCATGATGCTTGGCTTAGTGCATTACAACGGCTTCTTCGCGGCTCCACCAAGCTTAGCGCCTACGTTCCTAAAAATGGACATTATGGGCGCTCTCGATGTTTCAATGATCAGCGTTATCTTGGCTTTCCTTTTTGTAAACATGTTCGATACCGCGGGTACTTTGATGGGCGTGGCTGAGCGTGCAAACCTAACTAATCCTGAAACAGGCAAGATCGAAGGCCTAAGCAAAGCACTGAAAGCCGACAGTATCTCAAGTGTGGCAGGTGCGTGTGTGGGTTGTCCGCCAGTAACCAGTTACGTAGAAAGTGCAGCGGGCGTTGCAGCAGGCGCACGAACAGGCCTATCTGCGATTGTGGTTGGGGTGTTGTTCTTAGCGGCAATTTTCCTATCTCCACTTGCAGGCATGATCCCAGCTTACGCAACCTCTGGCGCTCTGATTTATGTGGCGTTCGTGATGATGAGCAGCATGCAGCACGTTGACTGGAAAGACTTCACCAACGGTGCTCCCGCAGCCATTACAGCGTTAATGATGCCTCTGACCTTCTCTATCGCAAATGGTATCGCACTGGGTTTCATTACCTACACAGTGCTGAAACTGGCGACAGGCAAAACAAAAGACGTCTCGATTTCGATGTACTTCTTAGCGGCTATTTTTGTCGCGAAGCTCGTGTTCATCGGTTAATCACCCAACGTAACTATCGCTTGGCTTGTTCGCAGGCCGAGCTATCAAGACACATGCTAAAACAACATTTTTAAGAAAAAGCTAATTGTGCTAATCAGCGGAACACACAAATATCCGCTCGGTTAGTGCACCTTTTTTATGACCCTACGCAGTTTGTAGAAGTCATTATTTGACCGCCAATCGCCTGTAAACGGAAACACAGGCAGAGGAATATCAAATGAAACTTCTGTACACCCTAAATGAAAGACCGCCTCACGGCTTAACCTTCCTACTCGCATTACAGCACATGCTCGCCTCGATTGGTGGCATCGTCGCTGTTCCCCTTATTGTCGGCGCGTCAATTGGCTTGCCTAACACCGAGATCGTTTCGCTGATCAATGCTGCTCTGCTGGCGTCAGGTATTGTGACCGTCGCTCAATGTCTTGGTTTCGGCCCTGTCGGTATTCGACTGCCCGTGGTGATGGGTTCGAGCTTTGCCTTTTTGGGCGTCGCCATTTCAATCGGCAACGAAGGCGGTGTCGCCGCAATCATGGGCTCAGCGCTTATCGGCTCGTTCGTGGTGATTGGTGCCAGCTTCTATATGGACAAGGTTCGGAAGCTGTTCCCGACCGTGGTAAGCGGTGTAGTGGTTACCTTAATCGGCTTAACCATTTTACCGGTTGCCATGAATTGGGTCGGAGACTCCCCTGCCAATACGGAACAATTCGCCACACTACCAAAGCTGTTTCTAGCACTGATCTCTCTGGGGATTGTGGTTGGCGTATCGGTTTACTGTAAAGGCGCGGTTGCCGCTTCAGCCATCGTGATTGGTTTGGCGGGCGGCTACATTGTGGCGCTATCACTCGGCATGGTCGACCTTGAACAAATCAGTTCTGCCGCTTGGATCGGTGGACCTGAGCCCTTCAAATATGGCTTTACCTTTTCTGCGAGTGCCATCATCAGCATGAGCTTGGTGTACATCGTGGTTATCGCCGAAGCAACAGGTGACTTCATGGCACTAGGCAACAACTGCCAAACCCAAGTCAGCGGTAAAGACTTAAAACGTGGTCTATTGGGCGATGGACTTGGTAGTACCTTATCTTCGATTTTGACGGCAATGCCATTGGCGTCATTCAGTCAAAACGTCGGTATTGTGGGTATCACAGGTGTAGCAAGTCGTTATGTAGTGGCTGCAACCGGTGGTTTGCTAATTTTAGGCGGTTTATTCCCGAAATTAGCCGCTATTGCCGTCACGATTCCGAAACCTGTTCTAGGTGGTGTGGGTTTTGTGATGTTCGGAATGATTGCCTACGCGGGTATCCGCATGTTGATCAAAGCCGCAGACACCAAGCGAAATGCCTTGGTAATCTGTGTCGGTTTGGCGTCTGGCTTAGCCGTCACTTTCGAACCAAGATTACTGCAACACTTACCGCATGATCTAGCGAACTTTCTTCATTCTGGCATTACAACAGGCACCATCATGACGGTGCTATTGAACCTTGTTTTACCAAAGTCTTCACGAGCAGAAGAGCAAGAAGCACTGGCCGAAAGCCAAGCGCAAGTTGAGCTAGAAATGAAAGAGCAAGCTGAAGAAGAACGACACTCAGACGAGCAATTAGAGATTCATCAAGCAAGTACAGAAGCAGACGTTCAAGCAGCATCAGATGACCCTGAGCCAAAAACGAACTAGCTGGTTCACTGACTAACGTAAAACCGATTTCCGTAGGATCAGGGCTGATTAGAGCATTGAACGTTTTAACGCCCTGATTCGAATTTATCTTTCAACAGCAAATACCAATAAAGACCCTCTTCCCTGAAAAGGCTGAGATGGCTAAGGACTACTATGAATGGAAACCATCTGGATTAAGAATCCTCTCGCAATCTACACTGGCTCGCTGGCTGATGCAGAAGGCGGTATTGTCATTAAAGATAATAAAATCATTGAGCTGGTTGGTAAACACAAAGAGCCAACCTTACCCGTAGATTACAGCGTCGACGCCTCTCGTCATGTTGTGACTCCTGGGCTTATCAATGCGCACCACCACTTCTATCAAACCCTAACGCGTGCCTACCCCGGCGCACTGAATAAAGAACTCTTCCATTGGCTACAAAGCCTCTATCCAGTTTGGGCCAACCTCGATTCGGAGATGATGAGCCTTGCCACAGAGTTAGCTCTGGTTGAATTAATGATGTCAGGCTGTACCACAGCGTCAGACCATCATTACTTGCTGCCAAACGGGCTAGAGCACGCCATCGATTTACAAGTTGAGGCCGCAGAGAAACTAGGTGTAAGAGCGATATTTACGCGCGGCTCCATGAGCCTTGGGGAAGATGAAGGTGGGCTACCTCCACGACACACCATTCAAACCGAACAAACCATTATCGATGACAGCCAACGCTTGATCCGCGATTACCACCAGCGCGATGAAGGGGCGATGATTCAAATCGCACTCGCGCCTTGTTCGCCGTTCTCAGTCACCACCGATCTAATGAAAGAGACCGCTAAGATCAGTGAGCGTGAGAACGTGATGATGCACACTCACCTATGCGAAACGCTCGATGAAGAGGACTTCTGTATCGAGAAGTTCGGTCTACGCCCTGTCGATTACCTAGAAGATGTGGGCTGGCTGAATGAACGCACTTGGCTTGCACACGGCATTCACTTCAACCCAGAAGAGATCAAACGATTGGGCAAAGCAGGCATTGGCATCAGCCACTGCCCGACGTCCAACATGATGCTGGCTTCCGGTATTTGTAAGAACAACGACCTTGAAGCCGCTGGCGTAAAAGTCGGGCTTGGTGTTGATGGTTCGGCCTCCAATGACGGCTCGAACATGATTGCAGAAGTGCGCATGGCGATGTACTTACAGCGCCTGCAGTATGGCTCTGCCAACGTTTCACACTTCGACGCACTGCGCTGGGCAACGTCAGGCTCAGCACGCGCAATGGGTAGAACGGATATCGGTACACTAGAAGTCGGAAAACAAGCCGACATCGCGATGTTCAAACTCGATGATATTCGTTTCTCTGGCAGCCACGATCCACTGGCTGCACTACTACTTTGTGGAGCTCAACAAGCGGATAAAGTGATGGTAGCCGGAAAATGGCGAGTTAACGATGGAGCAGTAATTGGAGTAGACATGGAGCAACTGATGCACCGCCACCATGCTGCCGCCATGAAGCTCGGTAAGCTGGCGATGAATAACAACTAACTAAGACACTTGCCCATCAAACACTGCAAGCAGAAGTGAGTGGTTTTGATGGGCAAACACCCAGAACATCCGCAAAGATTCTAAAACCCCATAAACATTCGAAAACACCCGCAAAAATCTGCAGGCATGATTGCCTCTCAGGCTATGTATTAGTCAGTTTACTTAAATAGTTCCATCCCTATCAGAACGAAATATAAACCTTCACTAATTGAAGACAAGCTAATTAAATGCAATCTAATTTAATATTAACTAATAAAACATTCACTAATTAAACTTTCGATTAATATAAAGCAACCCGTACATTATCTGGCACAGATCAAATTTAAAACGCTCGTTCTATTTATATATTCATCAAATTAATCAACAGATTTAGTAATAATGGAAATTATGAGGATAATTATACTTTTATCACTTATCGCATTTATGAATAGAATAAAAACCTCTCGAGACCTTTCCATACCTAGCCTGACAAAAGACACAAGAGTAGTGACTTAAATATCATTAAATTCAATAGATCAACAATCAATCAATATGAATCCAAATATGTGATCTAAATAGAACTTTTCATTATAAATCTACTATAGATTGACCAAATCTTATAAAAACAAAAAACACATTAAAGGGGTCTATTTTAAAAACAAAAAATAATTATAAGAATAACAATATAAAACTATTCAATAACCCTTCATAAATATTTAAAAATGCCATCGAATGGTAGGGGGATTATTGTCTTTGTAAAAAGCTAATAACAAATCTAACAGGGCTAAACGATGAAAAAAATCACTAAAACACTCGTACTATCTTCGATTTCAATTGGGCTACTTTCTTCTTTTGCTTTCACTTCTCAAGCAGCGCCAGTTCAAGTTAACCAAGCGTCAGCTGAACAAAACATACCTCAAGTCACCTACGATACGATAATCGGTGAGAATGGCGTCTTTATTGATTTAGATACCGACAACTTTATTCTCAAACAGCAAGAGTGGTATCAGATCCAAGCCTATGTCGAAGGTGCTTTAGCACTGCCTGTGACAGAAGCCAGTATGAAGTCGACTTTAAGTATTCCTAACGACATTCCTTTCTCTAATTTTCAAGCACTGGTCGAGCAATACTCAAACATTCACGATACTGCCTTTTATTGGAAAAAAGACCTTTACCCAAGCATCGTTGGCCTTTCATTAAGCTTGGCCAATTACGCACAAATTAAAGACTACATGCTCACCCCTTTGAGCGATGCTTTGAATGAAATGTTGGCCAAAGCATTCTCGCCACTGCCGGAAGATATAGAAGCAGTAGAACGCAACAGAAAAATGGCGATTGCTTACCTAAAAAGCCTGCAGAACTTTTCCATGAAATACCAACAAGAAGTGTCTGACGTTGGCGGAAGTCTATTGGAATTTTCAGCCACACTGGACACGCAAAAATTGCAGCTAGATGTGTTGGAAGGTACCCATAACGGTTATCTAAGCGATGATGGCAGTGCGCTTCAGCAACGAGTGAATGACATCAATGCACGTATCACTCAACTCAACAAAGATTACACTCACTACGTTACGGTCGCCTCTACCGCAGTGACTTATGCTTGGTTCCCTCTGGTTGCAGGGCCAATTATGGGCGTCTACGGCGATAAAGCAGAAAAAGCACGCAAACTTCGTAACGAATTACAAAACGAAGTAAAAGAGCTTCAAGAGCAGTTAACTTACACGCAAAAAATATATAACTCTTATCATCGCTCTTCGGAGAGTATCGAGATAATTTCTCAGCAAATTGAAAATGCGATTCCACATATTAATAAGCTGAAACTGAATTGGCAGAAAATGAATGCCGACTTCACTTCACTGCTCGTTGCACTAGAACAAGCTCAAGATAATGCCGATATCATGAGAGACGATACCATGCTTGGTGCGATAGGCGCTCTTGCGAATACAACAGTTGCAGAAAGTAACTGGAGTAATATTAGTGAGAAAGCAAAAGCGTTCGCAAACAATGCATATATCCAAAAAATGGATTAGTCCCTATACCTATCGAAAAGTAGCGCGACAGATAAAATCGACGCTATATACAGAAACGCTATACACGGCAACGAAACTGCTAAAAATATAACAAGATAGCCAAATTACCTTCCGAATAAGAAGCCGCACCTTAAGCAAATTAAGGTGGCGGCTTCTGCTACCCAAAATTTGGTGACTACTAATTTCGACAGGACATAAATATGAGACTTCTACCTATTATTATTTCTCTTTCATTTTCTCCACAGGCTTTTTCTAGCGACTGGCTTGAATTGAACAATTTACCCAATTCAACCGAATACCCAACCTGGGTTCAATCTGCCTATTCCGATGTTGGCGTCCTATCGCGTTCAACATCCGATTTACACATCAACCTAAGTGACTGGATTGCAGAGCAGAACCTCTATGTCACTAAGCCTTCAAAAGTTGTCATTTTTGCAGATACGATTGAGGTTCCAGAAAACTTCAACTTGCTCGTAAATAACCAAAATATCCTGATTTTTGCACGCAAAATCGTTGGTCAAGGCACGCCGACATTTGTGCTAGGACAACAAGGCTCTGCTGCCTCAATTTCTGTGATTGCGGGCGAGATAGAGACACCGATTAATGTGCTCGCTTTCCAAAGCGATGGCAGCATTACACGAGACGCTCTAACAGGGAAAATCGGTGATGGCGAATCCGTTGTCTTAGCAGGAGAGCACTACCGAAGAACCACCATCGACTCGAACATCACAGGGCAAATGAAATTGGCTTCTGAGCCTTTTACAGACATTGTTAATCGTTCTTTTGATATGGCTGCTAGCTTGTTCGATACCAACCCAGAGCTTAGCCTCGACCTCATCAACTGGGTTGAACAGAGCTTACGTTACTCAGGTTCAGTGGTAGAAGAGGATCCAATCCTTTCAGACCTTTACTTGCAAACCGTCGCGTTCAAACAATTCATTAGCTTCAGTACCAAAGAGAGCCACTATGTGCCTTATCTCGATAAGGTGTTGTACCAAGATAAATACGAAGCGTATCTGAAAGCGATGGTCGCGTATCAAGCTCAATGGAACATTATTCAAGATAGAAACACGGTCATTGAAGACAAGATTGAAGCGGCTAAGTTAGCGCTCGCTAACATCGAAGACGTTCTTCGCGCTCAAAGCTCGATTATCACACAAACCCAATCCAACATAGACAAGATAGGCGATAGCCTGACCGAGGTAGATAGCCAATACAAAGCTCAGGAGTTAGTGACTCTCGATGCAAGAACGACTTATCTAGTTGGCGTAGAGAATTGGAAAACCCAGCAGCAACTCAACGCAGCTTTGGCGATTTTCAAAGCAATAGCCGAGATTGGCAGTGCAGTGAGTGGCGTGTTCACAGGCAACCTTTCAGGGGTCAATGACCTAACCGAGCAATTGGCTAAAACCCCAGAAGCATTAGAAAAAGCGAAAAACCTCGTCACCAATATCAAGTCTGTCACGGGCATTATTGATAGCGTCACTAAAACGATTTCTGGCATCTCTCAGCTCACCGCGGATATTAAATCAACTATCAAGTTCCAGAAGATATCGGAAGCGATGGATGGCTTTAACTTCAATATCCCAACCATCAATGAAAGTAATCTAGCGTGGGATCTGATGATCACCGAGATCCGCAGCAACTTAAGATATGCTGATAGTTTGGGAATAAAAGGGACGAGACAGTACTTACTTGAGCTTGAGAAACAGGTGCTTCTGGGTAAGGCAATTAACATCACCCAGCTTAACTTTGCTCAGGAACAAGCAAAGCTGGTCGACTTGTTGTTAACCAATAACGTAACCATCAATCAACAGCAAAGACTGAATGATGCAATTGGGGGTTATCAAGTAGACACCGACAACTTCGATTCGATTGAACGTGAACTGTCGAGAGTATTGATGCACTTCAAACGTCCGATGTACGTTGCTTTATCTAACTATGTTCAGGCATACGAATATTGGGCATTGAAGCCAAGCGAGATCACGCCTTCTCTCAACAAAAGCTACTTGGACTACCAATTTGATTTGGCGTCCATCGAAAGTGAGTATGTGAATGCTCTGTCTTCTTTCCAACCCGCGCCACAAGATTTCACCATCGATAACTACACCATTTCCAGCCCAGAACAACTCGAAAGCTTTGCAACAACCGGACAGCTCAACTTCTCTATTCCATTAGAGCAAGTCCAACTCTGTTCGTTTGACCGCGTTAGGCTATCCACGGTACGAGTGTTCTTAGAGGGTGAAAACTTACCTTATGGCAAGCAACTCAACCTGCGTGTCTCCAGTTCAGGCAACTATGCCGATCGATACGAAAATCAAGATTACCAGTTCAGCTCTAACCCCGTGTCACGCGCGTTCTACTATCGCATTGATGATCCAACCACCAACGACATCAGCATCATTACAGATGGCGCCGTAGCGAATAAGTTCGAATACGCGTACTTCCAGCCCACCCCATTCACTTCATGGAATGTCACGCTTAACAACTTTGATAAAACCGAGCAAGCGAACAACCAGTATCTAAAAGATATCGAACAGATTCGCGTCGAATTCTTAGGTAGCGGTATCCCTAATGGCAATAGTTGCTCTAATTAGTTAAGTGTTACTTTAATTAATCAAGATCTTCTCTAACTAACCAAGTGCAACCTCAATTAACCAAGTGTTGCTGTCATCCAAAGAACTGAGGTTCAAGGAGTAAGGTTCTGGAGAGAGTTCGTAACAAAAAAAGGCCGACATGATGTCGGCCTTGTTACTTCTATTCGATTTTTAGAATCCGATTCACGGCCTAATCCATCAAGCTCTTAGACTTAATCGCCTTCTTAGAAAGCTCTTTGGCAAACGCTTTGATATCTGTTTCAAACTCATCGACACTTTGGCGGATTTCATCCAGTTGAACCGTCTGCATCACGCGGTTTTCCATTACGATTTGGCCGTTAACGATAGTGGTGTCGATGTTGCTTGGGTTCGCTTGGTAAACCAATGTCGCGTATGGGTCGTAACTTGGCATCATGTTCGCTGATTGTGTTTCTACAATCACGATGTCCGCTTTTTTACCCACTTCCAGAGAACCAATTTGGTCTTCCATGTGTAGGGCTTTCGCGCCACCTAAGGTTGCCATTTCAATCACTTGCTCAGGGATCATAATGGTGCGGTCTGAATGCTTTAAGCGCTGCATGTTAGCTGCGTAACTTAGAGTACGCATGATATCGACTTGATTGGAGCTCATTGGCCCGTCGGTTCCTAAGCCAATGCGCATATCGGCACGATACATCTCCCAAGCAGGCACAATGCCTGTCGCCCCTTTGGCATTCGCCATTGGGTTGTATGAGATACCCGCGTCAGCTTGCTTGAGAAGCTTTTGGTCATTTTCTGAAAGGTGGATGCCGTGAGCAATCACTACACGCTCATCAAGCACACCGATTTCATCCATGTATTCAACTGGCGATGTCGCTTTGGTTTCGTCTTTGATGCGCTTTTCTTCATTCGGGAATTCAGCAACGTGAATCAGCACCGGCACATCGTATTGAGCAGACAGCTTGTTGATTTCTTGCAGCTTATCTTTACTCACGGTGTACACCGCGTGTGGTGCATAAGCAGGTGTGATTAACTCGTCGTTTTTGTACTGCTCAATAAAGCCTTTGGCATACTCAATCCCACCGTAAGGTTCTTTAGCATCGACCACTGGAAACTTAATCACGGTTTCGCCCAACACGGCGCGCAAGCCAACTTCTTTGGTCGCCTTGGCCATTTCATCCATGTGGTAATACATATCGGCATAAGTGGTTACACCGCTTTGTGCTAGTTCGATAGAGCCAAGCTTGGTTGCGTTGTAAATCAGTTCACGGCTTAGCTTTTCGGCTTCTAGAGGGAAGAAGTAAGCGAACAAGCGGTTCGAGATGCCCTCTTCTCCTAATCCACGGAACGCGATCATAGGTAAATGGTTGTGCGCATTGACCATACCCGGCATAACAATCCCGTCTTGGGCGTCAATCACCTTTTCAGCGCGATATTGAGTGATCAAATCCTCGTTGCCCACTGCGATAATCTGGTCATCTTTCACCACAACAACACCGTCTTCAATCACATCCATTTCTGAATTGATGGTGAGAACCTGTCCATTGGTGATGATCAGATCGGCGTTGTATGTTTGCGTCGCGACCGTTGAACCGCAACCTGCCAGTAGAACTGCGCTGATGGTGCATGCCAAACTTTTAAGCGTCATTGCTAAACCTTAATGTTGTGCGTGTAATATTGTTAGCGGCTTCATCTATAAGTTTCCAGCTTTTCGCTTTTCGCTTTTCAGAAGAGTAAGTGCCGCCAATTTTCGCGATACTATAACCTGTCATTTAAATAAAATGGCATACCTAATCGAACCGAATTCAAGATAAATGAGTTATTGCACAACGGGTCACAGAAATACAAAACAAACACTACACAGCCAAGTTCCAGGCCATTTAATTTTGGTGAAATTCGACATAAGTATTCATTCTAATCTCCGACCATAAATGTATGGCTCGATTTCTTTTAGATTGCGTGAATAGGTTACTTAATCTTTCCAAACATTAGGATGATAGACCTTTGAAATTCTTATAAATTACATGCTGAAACCCATCACCCGCAAAGTATAAACTTGTATTAAAATCAATTTGCTCATCCCACAAGCAAGATCACTGTCAATGAATATAAGGTTATATTGCTTATTACAGAAATACACTCATCTGACCTGTACCATTGAAAACAACCTTTCTATGCAGCACTTTTTCAATGAAATTCCAATCCAAAATCATACTCACTACCAGTCTTCTGTTCTTGTCGGTTATTACTTGTATCGGCTTAATTCAACAACAAGCCACTAGCAATACTTTTAAAGAAAATATACACCGTAGTGTTCAAGAACTAATCAAAAGCGTCGGCTATACAGTTTCATACCAACTCAACGCTAGCCGTGAGTTAGTGGGTTCAGTAGTCCATTCATTGAATATGATTGATGCTACTAATCATGACCTTGCGTACAAAGCAATATCGACCTCGACTTTGAAGAGTAGCTTTCAAGCGGTTGGTATCGGCTACGAGAATAATGGTCTTCTCATATCGAATGATGGTTGGATTCCTGACGAAAGCTATGATGTCCGCTCTCGCCCTTGGTACATCGCAGCGAGCCAATCAAATGACATAGTCGTTACCAAACCTTATGTAGACTCATCTACCGGCGATATGATCATTTCTGTTTCTTCATCAATCAATGATCCCAATGATCAATTTTTGGGAAATGTAGTATTTGATGTGTCATTGAACCCCATGGCACAACTAGTAAATCAAACCAACCTATTCGACTCAGGTTACCTTTTCATGGTAACAGGTGACGGCACAACGATTGCTCACCCTAACAGTGATTACAACGGTCAGCCTTTAACCGAGTTTGCTCCAGGTGTAGAACTCGAAACGGGTGTAAAAGAAGTTATGCTCAATGACGCACTGCATCTGATCAGTTTACAAAAAGTGAAAGGAGAAGATTGGTATATTGGTGCGCTTGTAAATGAAGAACGTGTTTTCTCTAGCCTAAATGACCTAACCTCCCACCTAATATTAATGGCTTCAATTTCGGTCATCGTTATTTCTATTCTCTTGTATTGGGTGATTGGTTACCTGTTCCGACCGATCAAAGAATTAAATTCAGCAATCAAGAACATCGCTTCTGGCGAAGCGGATCTAACTCATCGCTTAAAAACAGACAACGACCTCGAGTTTGCTGAATTGGCAGAGAACTTTAACCAATTTGTTGAAAACCTGCAGGTTCAAATGTTGGATTCAAAGAGAGTGGCGTCAACCTTGAAAAGCCAAGCAGATACAACTCAAAAGACAACACAAGATACAGGATTCAATGTAAATCATCAGATGTCAGAGTTAAGAAGTTTAATGACCGCCATGGAGCAAATGTCGGCTTCTGCTCGCGATACAGCCAAAAGTGCCCAAGATGCGGCAGAGAGTGCCAATTTTGCTGAAAAAAATGTCGTAGAGAGTGTCGATGTTGTTCAGAAAACCGAACAAACGATCAAAAGCTTATCGCTCAGTATTAAACATGCCTCCACTCAATCCGACAACCTAACCGAAGCAACAAACAGCATTACGAGTATTTTGGATGTTATTAGTGAGATTGCTAATCAAACCAATTTACTGGCTTTGAACGCAACGATTGAATCAGCACGTGCGGGGCAAGCTGGTCGAGGTTTTGCGGTAGTCGCTGACCATGTACGCTTACTCTCCTTGAAAACACAAGAATCAACAACAGAGATACATTCCAAAATAAACCAGCTAAAGAATGGGACTAGCTCAATGGCACAAGCTATAACCGTCAGTGAAGCAAGTGCAAGAGACGCTATTTCTTGTGCTAAAAAAGCCACTGAAGCACTCAGTTCTGTACAAGCAAACATCACCCATATTTCTGGTTTTAACGATCAAATAGCAGCCGCAGCAGAAGAACAAAGCTCTGTATCTATTGAGATAAATCGTAATACACAACAAATCAGTCAATTGAGCCAACAAATCGCAGAGCAAGCTGTAGAAATGAGCAGTGGTATGGATGCGCAATTGAGCGAGATCGATAAACAACAACAAATCCTAGAACGCTTCAAATTATAAAAGCTAGACCTTCTCTCTAAGTAAAAACGCCGATATACATCGGCGTTTTTACTTGTAGTTATCTTCACTTTATTCTGGTTTCAGCCACGACTTTCTTGAAAAGAACAACGCATACATTGCAGGAATCACCAAGAGCACAACGGGCAAAGAGAACAACAAACCATAGCCCAGTGTTAGCGACATTGGCCCCATAAACACGTCTGTTCCACCTAATCCATAAGCCAGAGGAAGCAAGCCAGCAACCGTGGTCAGTGACGTCATTACAATCGGACGCAGACGACTGACCGCAGCTTGAGTCACTGCCGTTATCGCATCTAAACCTTCGATTCTTAGCTCGTTGATCCGGTTAATCAACACTAGTGAGTTGTTGACCACCACGCCTGTCATGCCTAGAACACCAATCAAACCAAACAAAGACATCGGCTGCATGTGAACCACGAGTGCCATTAATGAGGCCATAATCGCAAACGGGATAACCGCCATTATCAGCAGCGGTTGCAACAATGAGTTGAACATCACCGCCAATACAAAGTAGATCGCCACCATTGCCGCGGGGAACACCACCATAAAGCCACTCATGGTCTCATTGGTACTTTCCGCTTCGCCACCAACGCTAATGGTCACGCTCGATGGATATTGACCTGTAAGCTCTGTGATTAGCTCATCGGCTAATGCTACTGAACTAATACTCTCGTCAGATAAAGCCGCTGACACCGTCACTTCACGCTCTCCGTTATAGTGCTTAATCAGACGAGGGATTTCTATCGGTTCAACCGTTGCTAGTCGGCTGAGCGGTAGTTGTTGCCCTTCTTCCGTGTAGATTTTAGTCGTTTTCAATTTCTCGATGTCGCGAAATTGCTCGTCCAGAACAACACGGATATCGACTTCTTGATCGCCAAGCCAAGTGGAGGTCACGCTATTACCGTCAAAGCCGACTCGCAGCGCATTCGATAAGTCACTCACCGTTAAGTTGTATTTCGCCAACCAGTGATACTGAGGAACAATATTCAGCTGAGGATCTTTCAGTGCCTCACTGTGATTAATGCTGGTCACGCCTTTGTAATCTTCTAGCCAAGTCATCACCAAATCCACGGTTTGATTACGTTCACTCTCGGTTCCGCCAAGTACACGTACCTCAACAGGGGCGCCGGGAGGAGGACCACCAGCATCAATCGAGAGCTTGATGAACATGCCATCAGACACCACTTTCAACTCTTCATTAAGCGCCGTGATAATCTGCTCTGCAGAACGGCTGCGCTGGTCAAAGTTCGTTAGGTTGATGATGCCCTGCGACACAGGTGATGTGTAAACCAATTCATAGCTAACCAGTTCCGTTTCCGGCAGGGATTCAATCGCTTTCTCTATCGACTGATGGGCTTCTCGCACCTTGCTTAGCGGCGTGCCTGCCTTCACTTCGGTGTAGACCTCAATGTATTTACCCGCTTCTGTTGGGAAGATATCCACTTTCAACGAAGACACTAAATAGCCAGAAACGGAGAAGCCAACCAACGCCAATACAATCACTGACTTCTTGTGTTTCAGAGCGAGATTGAGCAGTGAACGGTAATGGTTCGCTATCCATTCAAATCGATCTTTTTCTTGTGTCTTTGAGTTGCTCTCTTTCGCCAACGATAAATGCGCTGGCAGCGTTAAGGTACATTCAATGAATGAGAACACGAGCGCAGCAATAACGGTAATTGGAATCACCGCAACCGCCTTGCCCATGGTGCCTGGAATAAACATCATTGGGATAAATACCAAAGCCGTTGTCACAAGGCTTGCCATCAACGGCTTGATCACCTTTAACGTACCCGACACCGCAGCATCAACACCTTTTTTACCCGCTTCCTTCTCTTGGAAAATACTCTCAGCAATGATCACTGAATCATCAACGATAATACCGATCACCAACAACAATGCAGCCAATGTGATGCTGTCTAAATTAAGCCCAATAATCGGCAAAATAATCATCACACCGAACACACAAAACGGGATAGAAACCGATACCCAAAAGGCGACGCGTCGTTGCAGGATCATGCTCAAGATCAGCAGAACCAACACCAGACCTATCGCACCATTGGTGGCCACGATAGTGAATTTCTCACCCATGTCTTTGCCAAGGTCGAGGCTGGTCTGGAAAACAAATTGATCGCCAATGCGTTCGCTTTCTTTGCCCAATAAGGCCTTAATGCTGTCGATGGTGGTAATGACATCCGCACTGCCACTGTTTGTGATTGAGAAAATCACTGCGGGTTTCCCACTCAGAACGGGATCTTCGGTTGCTCGCGCAAAGGTATCAATCACCGTTGCTACATCAGACACACGCACGACCTGACCTGAATCTAACGCCTTAATTACGATATCAGAAACATCACTGGTCGAAGCCACTTTGGTCATCGTGACGATCTTCTGCTCTTGGCTCCATGACTCTACAAAGCCACCCGATTGAGACAGGTTATGCTGCTCTATCGCGGTGCTCACATCATCAAAAGCAACTTGGTAACGGCGTGCTTTCTCAGGGTCAACTTCGACCCAAAACTCTCGTTCGTTAAATCCAGAAAGCTTGATAGAACCTACACCACCAAGGTTGTTGATTCTCTTGTCTAGCTGATACGCGTAGTGCTGCAATGACTCAAGATCGGTGTTGCTGTCTGATAAACTCACACCAAAATGGTACACATCCAAAGAGGAGGTTTTCTGTTGAGTCACAACCGGTGGCGAATCAATATCTTTTGGTAAGTTTCCGACTCGATCGATGGCTTGTTGTATATCTCTCAAGATCACCGCCGCGTCTTCACCGGGCAAATATTCGACCTCAATAAAAGAACGCCCTTCTGAGGATTCAGACGAAAAGTAGGCAATGCCATCCACAGAGCGAAGTTCTTTCTCTATCGGATTCGTGATATTCAGTTCAATATCTTGAGCCGTCGCGCCGGGATAGATGGTTTCGATCTCCGCCGTGTCCATCGCGACATCGGGATACTCTTGCAACTTGAGTTGCATTAACGACATAGCCCCCGTCAGCAACACCATTACCGTAATGATGCGAGCCAAAAACTGACGATTCGCGAAATATGCTAAAAAGTTCATCTCTACTGCCCTTTACCTTGGTTCAAGTTCGATGCAGTTTGAGCAGTAGTTATATTTGTCACCGAAAGATCTGTCGAGGCGTAAACCGACATCCCCGGCTTAAATTGATGCCCTTGGTTGGTGATCTCGACCAATACTGGGTAGGTTAAATTTTGCATCTCGACACCAATACGCTGCACATTCGCTTCCATTTTTATCTCTGGGTTAGTTTCAGACCACACCACGACTTCCTGACCAACGATGAAATGCTTTAAGTCATACTCACTCGCCATAAATGACAGAGTGACTTTATCGATATTGACCACTTCATAAAGCAAATCTCCTTCACTTACCCAAGATCCAGATTGCGCGGGTTTGTTAGAGATGTAGCCCGAGATAAGAGATTCAATTTGAGTGTTTTCGAGATCCACTAGAGATTGTTGGTAATCGATTTGAGCGACGGAAACTGAAGCTTTAGCACTGAGAAACTCGGCACGTGCTGTATCTAACTCCCCCATTGAAAGGCTGTTCTTTTTGATGAGAGCTTGATAGCGGTTATATGTAGCCTTTCGCAATGCTAGATCAGCCTGCGCAAGGGTAAGATTGGCCTTAGCCTTATCCACGCTAAACTTAAAATCATCGGCTTTAATCTGAGCCAGTATTTGTTCTTGGTTTACGGCGTCACCCACTTCAAGGTTATTCATCTCCACGACACCGGGCACCTCAGCCACAACACTGTGTCTGTTTAACCCTTGAACGTGACCGATCAGCTCTGTTGCTTGAGCTAATGGTACTTGAGTCGTTGAGACACCGAGAAGTGCTGCCAGCGCGATAATTTTAGTTTTCATAATTCAACCTTCACCTATTGATGTGAACTATTGTTGAACTGGCTTTGTCGAATTAAAGTCGAAGTCGATTCGACATTGAAAAAGAATCTGATGAAGCTCCATTTTTTTAATCAACGCTATCAATTAGACATAAATTCGACATAATTTTAGGTAGGCTACATTTTTTCTGGGAGTCGCTGTTTTGATGGGAACAGACGTTTTAATGAGAGCAGATATTTTAGTGGAGCAAGTCGATGCTTGAACGCAGCCGTATTCTAGTCATTGAAGACAATATCGAACTACAAGGCATTATTGCCGACTTCTTAGAGGTTAAAGAGGCAATCGCAGATTTTGCTTCTGATGGCGAACAAGGTCTTAATCTAGCCATGCACAATGACTTCGACGCGATTGTTCTCGATGTCATGTTGCCCAAGCTTAACGGCATGCAAGTGGCAGCTAAATTGCGCCAAAATGGCATAACGACACCGATTTTGATGCTAACCGCGTTAAATGGCCAAGAAGACCTATTAAGCAGCTTCGATTCCGGCGCCGATGACTTTGTCACTAAACCGTTTAAATTTCCAGAGCTGGAAGCTCGTCTTTGCGCGCTGATCAAACGCAATAAAGGCTTGGTTGCTCAAAAGATCTTAAGCTATGGCGAGGTAACGATTGATGAGAAAACCCACACAGCCTCAAGAGACAAACAAACCCTAACCCTAACACCAATCTTGTTCCAAATTCTAAGAGAGTTAGTGAAAGCTCAAGGCGGCGTCGTATCTCGTGAAAGCTTGATATACATGCTTTGGGGCGATGACATTCCTGACAAAGATGTACTCCGTAGCCATATCTATTTGTTAAGAAACGTCCTCGATAAACCATTCAAGTTCCCTATGTTGAAGACGATTCCTAAACACGGTTTTCAATTGATTTTATCTGCAAGCGAGCCGCAATAAACATGAAAATTCGAACCAAGCTAGGCAACTCCATCGAGGATGTCAGGATCCGCACCATGCGCACCTTTGCTGTCATCGCACTGGTTTCTTCATGCGTGGTATTTTTTGTGTTCTCGCTTCGTTTAGTTTGGCAGGAAGAAGCTCAAATCGAGAGCCACCTGAAATCATTTAAAGATGTGGCAGAACAATTCTACAAACGCCTTTCACCTGAAGGTAGCCTAAAGCTCTCGGACAATGTGACGGCTTATTATGGCGAAGGCGACTTTACCGACCAACTCAAAAAACTACCGCTCATGGCACTGGATACAGTGGATCGCCAACGTTTTGAAATAAGACTCTCTGAAGAAGACATTCTTATTCCCGGCGTGGTCGTCTATCACTTTTCCTTCGAAGACCAAGGCAAAAACATTCCGACTTACATCGCCATCAGCTCCTTTGACATGGACTTGTGGGACGACAGTTGGGGCGTATTGATGGCAACCTCGACCTTGCTGATGCTAGGGTTGATCATTGTGTTACGCATTACCCTCAAGCGGGTGTTTGACCAACTGATGGCACCAATTGAAAACCTAAGCACCCAGCTCAGCAAACATGAGTCCGATAATTTCCACGTCCCAACCAACACCGTTGATGAGCTGCAGTTGCTCACTTCGCACCTCAATAGCTACTCAAAGATGAAAGACCGCCTATCAAAGCAAGAGATGATGTTCGCGAAGTACGCGAGCCATGAATTGAAAACACCGATCGCGATTGTGACTGGCGCTGCCGAACTGCAAGCAATGAAGCCTAGCGACCTAGCATTTCAAACCAAACAACGTAATCGTATTCTCGGCGCAGCCAATGGCATGAGCACCACCGTTGAAGTACTACTGAACATTGTCAAACAAGAGAACTCTTCCGCCGAAAAGACACTAACGGCTATCGATGAAGCCGCTATCGATTTATCGAAGTACCACACGATGTTGGCTCCAGGTGTCACGTTAGAGCTAAACGTTGAGCCAAACACCACGCTTAACATGCCATTACCTTTGGTGAATATGGTGTTGAAGAACTATGTTGAAAACGCAATCCGATTTACCATACAAGGTGAAATCTCGGTGACCATCAACTCAAACACAATTTCCGTTTCTGATACTGGCGCAGGGTTGAGTGATGATACTAAAACAGAACACGGCCTAGGTTTAATCATTGTCAAACGTATCGGAGACAGTTACGGCTGGACATCAACACTGATCGATAACGCGCATTCAAACTCGACATCAAACAGCTCTGGCTGCACTGCGAACTTTTCTCGAAACGATGTATAAAAGCTGCGTATATTCAAAAGCGGCTCTTACAAGAAACAGCGTATACAAAAAAAGACATCGAGAGATGTCCTTTATTAATGAATCTGAGGAATGAACTACTCCGCCTTTCCTTTAACACCACACCCTTTAATCACCAGCTGAGTGATGAATTCAGCGGCATCTTCATAATCTTTGTCATCGAGCTGATCTTTCTGCATCACGCTACAAATCTGCCAGCCAAAATCGGCGTAAGTTTGAGTGGCCGCCCAAATGGTAAACATCAGGTGGTGTGCAGGAACGTCATCCATTAAGCCTTGTGCTGACCAAGTTGAGAACTTATCAAGGATCATTTGGGATTGCTTATACAGTTCGTCACCAATATCTTTCGGCAATACTTTAGCGCCAGACATCACTTCGTTAGCAAATACCTTAGAGGCGTGCGGATGATCGCGAGAAATGATCAGCTTGGTTTGAATATATTGAGACAAGGCTTCAACAGGGTCGCTGAGCTCTTCAATCGGACGTGACGCTTCCAGTAAGGGCTGAGTGACGGTTTCTAAAACGGCATTATAGAGCTTATCTTTGGAGCTGAAATAATAGAATACATTAGGTTTAGGGATGTCGGCCGCTTTCGCTATATCGGCCATTTTTGTTGCGGCATATCCATGAGTAGCGAATTGTTCACACGCGACTTCGATGATTAAATCTTGATTCTTTTGTCTGATCCTAGACATGTTGCATCCTTTACAGCTCATTACTAAAGCCATAGTAATCAACGTGCTTCATTAGTCCAGAAGATAATCTCAGAACTCGAGGTCACAACATTGATAGCAATAAAATGGTCGCTCTTATGTGGAGAAGAGCGACCATTCAATAGTATGCGTTTTGAACTTTAATGTTTTTCAGTCTATTCGAACTGTTCAGGTTAAAGAATCAATATTGCGCGGAAGTCATTCACGTTGGTTAGCGTCGGCCCTGTGGTCAACAGCACACCGACTTGCTTAAAGAAGTCGTAGCTGTTGTTGGCATCGAGGTAGTCCTGCGCTTTAAGCGACAGGCTCGAACCTTGTTGCCATGTTTGAGGCGTGATCCACGCACCTGCATTATCTTCAACACCATCAATGCCATCAGTATCAGCCGCCAGAGCGAATATGTTTTCCTGCCCTTTTAACTCGTTATACAAGCTTAAAAGGAACTCACAGTTACGCCCACCGCGACCATTGCCTTTAACGGTTACTGTGGTTTCGCCACCGGAAAGTATCACGCAAGGCGTCTCAAATGGGTGCTTGTGATTGGCCACTTGCTTAGCCAGCGCAGCGTGAACCTTCGCAACATCTCGCGCCTCTCCCTCTATGCAATCACTCAACACATAAGCCGGAATACCTAAGCCTTCAGCTTCTGCTGCAGCGGATTCCAATGCCGACATCGGGGTCGCGATAATGTGGTGCTCGGCGTTCTTCCAACAGACGTCATCCGGCTTTACGGTTTCTGACTCTGGATTATTTAACCATTCAAATGCCGAGCGTGGTGTTTCTATTTGATAACGTTCTAAAATTGCCATCGCATCAAAACGCGTGGTGGTGTCGGGTACGGTTGGGCCAGAGGCAATCACACTGATGTCATCACCCGGCACATCAGAAATCGCCAATGACACAACCCTTGCTGGATAAGCAGCTTTGGCTAAGCGACCGCCTTTTATCGAAGATAGATGTTTGCGAACACAGTTCATCTCATCAATGGCTGCGCCAGATTTAAGCAGCACTTTATTGATTTGTTGCTTCTCTGCCAAGCTGATATCGCCACCGGGTAAACTTAGCAAAGCAGAGCCGCCGCCAGACAGTAGACAAATAACGGTGTCGCCAGCACTCAGGCCACTCACTAATTCCAGCATACGTTGGCTCACTTCTAAGCCCATCGCATCCGGGACGGGATGCGCCGCTTCGATCACCTCAATGTGTTCGCAAGGTGCAGTGTGTTCGTAGCGGGTCACGACGAGACCTTCAAGGTCACGCAGTGCGAGATCTTGCTGTTGCTTAACTTGCCAGACGGCCTCTAGCTCAGCGGCCATCGACGCGGCGGCTTTTCCTGCGCCAATTACCACAGTTCGCCCAGCTTGGTTAGCTGAGCGATAAAAAATGTCTTTAGGAAGAAAAGGTTCGATGTGATTTTTAGGTAGCGCCTGATTAACAGCACTTGAGAAAAGGGTTTGTAGAAACTGCTTAGCATCAATGTCCATCAGCCACTCCTTAGTTGACGGAGAAAAAAAGAACCCCGATACAAGGCCAAAGGGTGCCTGCTAAGATCAAGTTGGAAAGGAACAACTTCAACCTCTGCCTCGTATCAGGAACGCGTATAAAAGGAGACGAAACTACGCGATTTATAAACAAACTGTTTGAAACTGGTGGGCTACGAATCAATAGCAGCCCGAATTAATTAATGGATAATCAGTTGATTGACTAACCACTAAACAGACGAACCGTTAATTAGATTAACGAATCGAGTGGTCAGAACGTTTCTCAATCGCTTGAATAAGCGCAGAGTGGTCCCAACCTTCTCCGCCCATTTCGGCACACTCGCCAAACAGCTCTTGAGCGTTAGCCGTATTCGGTAATGCAACCCCTAACTCTTGTGCGCCCGTTAGCGCAAGATTCAGGTCTTTCTGGTGAAGCGATATTCTAAAGCCAGGGTCGAATGTGCCTTCAACCATGCGCTCGCCGTGTACTTCCAATATCTTAGAGTTAGCAAAGCCACCTAATAGCGCCTGACGTACGCGTGCTGGATCAGCACCGGCTTTTGAAGCAAACACTAAGGCTTCAGATACGGCTTCAATATTCAGTGCCACAATGATCTGGTTTGCGACCTTACACGTTTGACCTGCGCCGTTGTCTCCGACTAGCGTGATGTTCTTACCCATGATTTCGAACAGAGGACGAGCTTTATCAAAGGCGTCTTGCTCACCGCCCACCATGATAGTCAGCGCCGCATTGATAGCGCCTACTTCGCCGCCAGATACCGGAGCATCAAGGTATGAAGCACCACCTTCATTGATTCGCGCTGCAATTGCTTTGGTGGCGATTGGCGAGATTGAACTCATATCGATAACCAGTTTTCCAGCTGAACCGCCCGCCGTTAGACCTTTCTCGACGCCGTTGTCACCAAACAGGACATCTTCAACTTGAGGGGTATTAGGTACCATTAGGATAATGATATCCGCAGCTTCAGCCGCTTCTGCTGGTGAGTGGCAGACCGTTGCGCCCGCTGCCACAAGGTCGGCAGGTGCTGCATTAAAGTGATCCGACAGAATCAAATCGTGACCTGCTTTTTGAAGGTTACTCGCCATAGGTTTACCCATGATGCCAGTTCCGATAAATGCAATTTTAGACATGTTGTTCTCCTTAACGTTTGAGGGTTACCAGACGTAATTAACGGTACTGGTGCAGCCAACCAAGGCCTTCTGTCGTTGTCGTTTTAGGTTTGTATTCGCAGCCAACCCAACCCTGATAGCCCAGCTCATCAAGATAATTGAGCACGAATGGGTAATTGATTTCTCCAGTACCCGGTTCGTGTCGACCTGGGTTATCAGCTAGTTGAACATGCGCGATTTGGCCAATGTTCTGTTGCATGGTCGGCGTAAGATCGCCCTCCATTATTTGCATGTGATAAATATCGTATTGGATAGAAAGGTTATTGCTCCCTACCTCTTTGATGATCGCTTTGGCTTGCTCTGTGGTGTTCAAGAAGAAACCCGGAATATCGCGGGTGTTGATCGCTTCTATCACTAAGCTGATGCCTTCTGCTGCTAGCGCGTTCGCCGCATAATGCAGGTTAATCACAAACGCCGATTGCGCGTCTTGTTGGGTCACACCTTGCGGAACAATCCCGGCCAAGCAATTCACTTGAGTACAGCCGAGTGCTTTTGCGTAAGCGATAGCTTTAGGTACACCCGCTTGAAACTCTTCAACTCGCGCTGGGTCTACCGCGATACCACGGTCGCCAGCGTCCCAATCACCTGCAGGCAAGTTAAATAGCACTTGCTCTAGGTTATTAGCGTCGAGCTTTGCTTTGATTGCCTGAGCATCAAAGGCGTAAGGGAAAAGATATTCCACACCTTGAAAGCCCGCTTCTGCGGCAGCTTCAAAGCGATCCATAAAATCAACTTCCGTGAATAACATTGACAAGTTTGCTGCAAATTTTGCCATGACTCTGTCCTTATTCTTTATCTGTAAAAATCTGGGTTATTTGTAGTAAAGCCTCGCTCTATTGGAGACTTTCCGTAGAGCTAAACCTCAGCTCTACGGATACACATGACTTAATGATTACTTGTACGCTAGCGCTGTTGGGGCATCACCGCGGCTTTCGGCAAGCGGTTCAAATTCGTTGATAGCGTTGATCTCTACGCCCATCGCAATATTGGTCACTCGCTCAAGAATCAGCTCAACAACAACCGGTACTTTGTGCTTGTTCATCAGCTCTTTGGCTTGCTCAAACGCCGCCGCAATTTGGTCTGGCTCACGAACTCGAATCGCCTTACAACCTAAGCCTTCAACAACGGCTACATGGTCTACCCCGTAGCCTTCAAGCTCTGGCGCATTCTGGTTATCAAACGCCAGTTGTACACAATAATCGATATCAAATTGGCGCTGTGCTTGGCGAATCAAACCTAAGTACGAGTTGTTCACCAACACATGAATGTATGGCAAGTTAAATTGCGCGCCAACGGCCAGCTCTTCGATCATGAATTGGAAATCATAGTCTCCGGAGATAGCGACAATATCGCGATCAGGATCAGCTGCTCGTACACCCAATGCGGCTGGTGTTGTCCACCCCAATGGGCCAGCCTGACCACAATTGATCCAGTTACGTGGCTTATAAACATGCAGGAACTGAGCGGCAGCAATTTGCGACAAACCAATGGTGCTCACATAACAAGTGTCACGACCAAATGCCTTATTCATCTCTTCATAAACACGCATCGGTTTCATTGGCGCTTCATCGAAATTAGTTTTACGCAGCATGGTCGACTTGCGTTCCTGACACTCACTTGCCCAAGCATTTCGGTTCGGCAGTTTGCCAGCGTCACGCCACTCTTGTGCCACTTCAACCATTAGCTCTAGCGCTGCTTTCGCATCAGAGACAATGCCTAAATCTGGGCAGAACACGCGGCCAATTTGCGTCGGTTCAATGTCGACGTGTACGAACTTGCGGCCTTCGGTGTAAACATCCACAGAACCGGTATGACGGTTAGCCCAGCGGTTACCGACACCAAACACAAAGTCAGAGTTGAGCATGGTTTCGTTACCGTAACGATGAGAGGTTTGTAGGCCTACCATGCCTGCCATTAATTCATGATCATCTGGAATAGAGCCCCAGCCCATTAAGGTTGGGATCACTGGCACACCGGTGATTTCTGCAAACTGTTGCAACAATTCAGATGCGCCAGCGTTAATCACGCCACCACCCGATACAATCAGCGGTTTTTCCGATTGAGACATCATGGTTAATGCTTTCTCAACCTGCGCGCGCGTCGCTTTTGGCTTATAAGGTTCTAGTGGTTCATAAGTATCGATATCAAACTCAATCTCAGCCAGCTGAACATCAATCGGTAGATCAATCAGGATTGGACCTGGACGACCCGAACGCATTAAATGAAAGGCTTTTTGGAATGCGCGTGGCACTTGTGCAGGTTCCAGCACCGTAGTCGCCCACTTAGTCACTGGCTTAGCAATGGATTCAATATCAACCGCTTGGAAGTCTTCTTTATGAAGGCGAGCACGCGGAGCCTGACCTGTGATGCATAGAATTGGAATCGAATCTGCAGTCGCAGAATAAAGGCCCGTGATCATGTCCGTTCCCGCAGGACCAGAAGTACCAATACACACACCTATATTGCCTTGATTGGTACGTGTGTACCCTTCAGCCATATGGGATGCACCCTCTACGTGACGAGCTAAGACGTGGTCGATTCCTCCGAGCTTTTTCATAGCCGCATACATAGGGTTTATTGCTGCGCCGGGAACACCAAATGCGATGTCTACACCTTCACGTTTAAGCACTTCAACCGCTGCTTCAATCGCTTTCATAACTGCCATTCGAACCTCCAGTTCAGATTGTATACAATTAAACTAACTTTTGTGTACTATGAATCATCCTCAGCATTTATCAAGCCCAAAATGAAACATTTTCATTACATCAACCCGTCACATTAAGTACGCACTTATCCTGAAAAGCTTACAATTCATTGCTTTACATAAAATATCTTTACATAAAAATAAATAACAAAAAAATCAAATGATAAATAAATGTTAAATAGCATTTGCTTGTTTACAATTTCTACCATATAAATACCCTTAAAAAGAGCATTTTGTATACAAAATGACATCGTATTATGTAAAGGAGACAAGCAATGATGAATGACGTGAAAGAGAGAGAAGATGTGCTGTGTATGCAGGTACTTGGGAAGGTGGACAACTCCGAGTACAAAAAGATCTTGTCTAAAGATGCATTAAAATTCTTAGAAGCTCTCGTCAATAAGTTTGGAGATCGCCGTCATGCCCTGCTAAGTGACCGCGACGTAAAGCAAGCTCAATATGACGAGGGTGAGTTACCCAACTTCAGAAAAGACACCGTTTCTATTCGTCAGAATAAAGAGTGGAAGGTAGCAACACCGCCATCAGAGCTACTCGATCGCCGCGTAGAGATCACAGGGCCTATCGAAAGAAAGATGGTGATCAACGCGCTAAACTCAGGCGCGAAAGTCTTCATGTGTTGCTTTGAAGATGCGTCTTCCCCAACTTGGGCCAATATGGTCGAAGGGCAAATCAACCTAAGAGATGCCAACCTTGGCACCATTAGTTATTTCGATGAGAAGAAGCAGAAGCGTTACCAATTAAACGACGATCCTGCACTGCTGATCGCACGCCCACGAGGGATCCACCTTCCTGAGCAATCCATCCAATTCAACAATCAGCCTATCGGCGGTTGCTTGATGGACTTCGCCTTGTACTTTTTCCACAACTATCAATCACGTGCACAACAAGGCTTAGGCGTTTACTACTACATTCCAAAGCTAGAAAGCATGGAAGAAGCACAGTGGTGGGACGATATTTTCAGCTTCACCGAAAACTATTTCCACGTACCCAAAGGCACCATTCGTGCGACGGTTTTGATTGAGACACTTCCAGCCGTATTCCAAATGGAAGAGATCTTGTATGCAATGCGCGATCATATCGTAGCGATGAATTGTGGCCGTTGGGATTACATCTTTAGCTACATCAAAACGCTGAAAAACCATAAAGATCGTATCCTGCCTGACCGCCACGGGATCGGCATGGATCAAGAGTTTCTAAATGCCTACAGCCAGCTGTTGGTACGTACTTGTCACGCTCGCGGTGCACTGGCGATGGGTGGTATGTCGGCCTTTATTCCAGCAAAAGACCCGCAAGAGATGGCGCGTGTGACTGCCAAAGTAATTGAAGACAAACAGAGAGAATCTCAAAACGGACACGATGGGACTTGGGTCGCGCACCCTGCACTGGTTGATTTAGTGATGTCGATATTCGATAAGCACCTTGATGGCAAAGTAAACCAAATGGATTTCCAAAGCCCAGAGCATGTGATCAATGCAGACTCGTTACTAAAACCTTGTGAAGGCAGTCGTGACGAAGCGGGCGTTCGTAAGAATATACGCATCGCACTGTATTACATCGAAGCTTGGATTCAAGGCTATGGCTGTGTACCTATCTACGGCCTTATGGAAGATGCCGCGACCGCTGAGATCTCGAGAGCCAATATCTGGCAATGGATCCACCACGGGGTAACACTCGATGATGGCCAAACCTTTACCAAATCACTATTCCACTCTTGGCTTTACCAAGAGCTAGACACCATAAAACATGAAGTCGGAGACTCGCGCTATGCAGCAGGTCGATTTGAAGAGACAGCTGATCTTTTCTATCAACTTTCTACAGCCGATGAGTTCGCTGCCTTCCTAACTTTACCCAGCTATGGGCTGTTACAAGAGTCCAGTTAGGACTCTTGTACCGAGCTGAATCAGTCAATGATATTCACAAACTAGAGTAATGATTGGCTGGCTGAGCTTGGTACACGGCCCCTTGAAAAACTAGGAGATAACATGGGAAGTTTGACTCTACAACAAGCGTTAACCATCATCGATGGAACCTTAAAAGCAGGAAGTAAGATCCACACAGAACCTTTGACGGTTGCCGTCTTAGACAGTGGTGGCAAGCTGATTTCCCTGCAACGTCAAGACGGTTCTAGCATGATGCGACCAGACATCGCGATTGCTAAAGCGTGGGGAGCTCTCGCACTGGGCTGTTCCTCTAGAAAACTCGCCCAAGATGCTGACAACCGACCAGCATTCATCTCCGCCGTAAACGTGCTGGCACACGGAAACATGGTGCCAGTACCAGGGGGGGCTACTGATTCGAGACAAAGATAAAACGGTACTGGGCGCTATCGGGGTTAGCGGCGATATATCAGATATCGACGAAAGCTGCGCCATTAATGGCATTGGCTGTGCTGAACTGTTTAGCGACGAGATGCTGCAAGCTTAACTAGCCAATTCACTTTACTGAAGTTCTTAAACAGAAACAAAAAACCGAAGCCTGAGCTTCGGTTTTTATTCATAAGTTGCGCCAACAACACTAACGAATAAACTGCGATTAGACAAAAACCACTAACGAACAAGAACCATTAAGCGCGTCCATTTGGCGTCTTGCTTAAACTTATTAGACAACCAGTAATCAACACTAAACGATCCCGCGCCAAGTACCGCTAACGCAAAATACCCACCAGCAACAGAGACGTTTTTGTAGAAGTGAATCATTTGCCCCGATGAACTTGGGTCGAAGTGAAACATAACACCAGAGACTAAAGAGAAAAATGCAATCGAGAACGCTGTAAAGCGAGTCATAAATCCAGCTAAAACTGCAAGCCCGCCACCGAGTTCAAGCAAGATAACCAAAGGCAACAAGTGAGCACTAACTCCTTGAGATGCCATATATCCCGCAGTTCCTTCATAGCTAAATAGCTTTCCCCAACCCGCTTGAATAAACAAGTAAGCCAATAAAATACGAGCGAAAAAAGTCAGTGTGTCGTTCAATCTGGTGTTCATAGTTCTAAGCCTTAATAAGTTTCATTACCTATAGGTTATTCGACTTAGCATTAAGATGATAACGAGAAAAATAGAACAACTTGTTTGAAATTTTAGTAGACATACTCGCATACAAATTACTGACTAAATCCGAAGATTCAACAACCTCAATACTGTTACCATTGCCTTAAACTTATTGAAACACTTGCCCCATTTTTATTGATTTTATGAAGACTCTGAAGAAAACACTGCCGCTCGACACCTTACAAATACTAGATGTTCTACAACGTGAAGGGACTTACTCGTCAGCCTCTGCGCATCTCAATCGATCCGTTTTTGCATTGAGTTATCAGATTCAAAAATTGGAAGACGAACTCGGCATCTTGATCTTAGATCGTTCAGGACACAGAGCCGTGTTTACCCAGGTTGGACAAATGTTAGTGGAAAATGGCCGACAGTTGTTAACTGGGTCAGATGAACTCATAAACCAAATACAACGTTTCTCAAGTGGTTGGGAAAGCGAACTGTTTGTTTCCTATGACGGCATTATCGGACAAGACATTGCGTTGTCGTTAATCGCCGACATGGCAACAGAATGCAGCACGCAACTGTATGTCCAAGAGGATATTTTGTCGGGGGGCTGGGAAGCATTAATCTCAGGAAAAGCGGATATTCTTATCTCATCGATGCCCAATATCGAACTACCGAATACCGTGAACAGTAAAACTATCGGCCGTGTAGAAATGATCTGGGTGGCCGCGAAAAATGCCTCCATTTTAAACGAACCCAATCCGCTCAATGAAACCACACGACGTGAACACACGATCATCGCAGTGGCCGATACCGCTAAATCCGCGCCTAAAATAACCAAAAATATATTATTGAATCAAAAAACCAGTACGGTCAGTTCAATGAGTAGTAAGTTAACGGCAATTCAACGGAACCTTGGTATTGGCACTCTGCCTAAACAGCTTATAACCGCCGAGTTAGAAGCCGGAAGTCTAGTGGAAATTGGCCACGCAAGAACCGTTGATATCGTACTGGCGTGGCAAATAGGCAACATGGGAAAAGCCAAAACACTCGCTTTGAAAAAGTTAGAAAAGTGCTGGAGAGCATCGGCTCAAACTCACTAGCTCGATTCTATTCAGGCACTCCGAAAATCTATTTATCTCGTCCAATGAATCGACTTTGTTGGACACTCTCTCCTTGAGATGTCGTTGCTTCAAATTGGTACACCCTCGGGATATTTCCCTTGTAGAAAAAGGCTTGCCCTCTGCCTGATGTTTCTGTCACTTGTTGCCCGCGAATATTAGTGGTGACCTGAGCGTTAGGGACGCGTTCTCCATCTTTATAAACCGTGACGACGACGCCATTGGTTTGTTCGTTGATCGACATTTTCAATTCTGCATGAGATGCAAATGACGTCACTAGTAGTGCTGCGCTAAGGGCTATTTTAAGTTTCATTTTAGTATTCTCTGTATTGTGGGAATACGAGAAATATACGGATGGGGACTCTCTATTGATAACGGGAAGTCTTAAATAAGATGTCCCAAAATATTGAATTACATCGATGGAACTTGTTCGGTTTTCTGGCTCAGTGCCGTTCCCAAATTAACCGATACTAAATAGCGCAACACCAAATTGCAGACACAAAAAAACCGAAGCTCATCACTTCGGTTTTCAAATCAGATTAAGATAGCTCAGTTCAAGAAATTCGATAAATTCAGCAATCCGATCCAGCCAGTCAATTACTCATAAGCACTCAACCATGTTTTCAGCAGCTGGTTAGTGTTTTTCTTCTGGCTCGCAGACAGAGATTTCACCAGCTTCTTCTGCGTTTCAACATGCTCAGTCATCATTTGGTCAATAAGAATAAGACCATCTTTTGTTAACTGAACACTCACGCTGCGTCTGTCTTCTTTACTGTGCTCACGACTGATCAGCCCTTTAGCTTCTAGCTTATCAAGGCGATTGGTCATCGCGCCGGATGTCAGCATCATCGAACCTATCAGCTCAGAGGGAGTGAGTCGGTAAGGCTTTCCAGAGCGTCGCAAGGTGGCTAGCACATCAAACTCACCGAGTTTCATGTCGTACTTTTTATGAAGCTCGGCAACCTGCGTCTCCATATACTTGGCAATACGCATAATCCGGCCCATCATTGCCATAGGCTCAGTTTCTAATTCGGGCTTTTCCTTTGCCCATTGCTCTACAACGCGGTCGATAGCATCCATTTGCAATCTAGCTCCGTGATTAGTCTTGTTTACTTCAAACTAGTTTAACATAAAGATACTTTACAACCACTAGTTCTCAGTATACAGTTCACACAATAGTTATCTTAACGTAAAGATATTTTAAATGAACATATTATTAGCAATGATCCCCGCGTTCTTTTGGGGAACAACCTATGCAGTGACGCAATTTACGCTACAGGAGTGGCCACCATTATTATTAGGTGCTTTGCGTGCGTTACCTGCTGGTTTGTTATTGCTAGCAGTAAAGCCGACACTGCCTAAAAAAGGCGAGTGGCAGATCATTTTCACATTGGGCCTTATCAATATTGCGACCTTCTTTGGCCTGATCTTCGTGATGGCACTAACGCTGCCTTCAGCGATTTCTGGCGTGGGTATGATCTCTGTGCCTGTGTTCGCGATGATCTTCCATTGGGTAGTGAAAAAGCAGCGCCCGCATTTGATTCAAGCCCTGTCTGGTATTGGCTTGATCACCTTAGCGTGGATACTGTTTAACCCAAGCCAAATCGCTTTGAATCCAATCGGTTTAGGTGCAATGTTCGCCGCAATCATGTGTATTGTCATCGGCAGCAGCATTACAAAATCACTGGGTAATCGCATGCACTGGTGGAAGGTATTAACGTGGCAGCTGATTCTAGGCGGTGCTATTTTGTCTGTCGCGTCTGGCGTTCATGCGTTCATCGACCCGCAACCTTATATTAATGCAGTCACTCATTTCGATTCTCGCAACGCAATGGGTCTATTGTGGGTAATTGGGCTGAATACGGCGCTTGGTTACGGCATGTATGTGTGGTTGCTACAACGTATGTCAGTGGTTGATTTCACCTTCGGTGGCATCGCTAACCCAGTGGCTGGCATCGTTACGGGGATGGTGTTGATGGGTGAGTCCTTCACTCCAGTACAGTATTCACTGATGACAGGCATGATCGTGATGTCACTACTACCACAGCTTATTCTGGCAGTAAGGCAAACCAAAACGGTCAAACCCGTTACGCAGTAAAAGATTTAGATTGTTACTTATAAACCCGCCAAGTGCGGGTTTTTCTTTACAGGCATCACACCTATATAAAATATGTATTTGTTCTCGTACCAACCCAACCTTATAGTTAAATAACTAATAATAAGGTGCTCAATATGGCAAAAGACTTGTTTTCTAGCTTAGATTTAAATCTACTGCGAACTTTTATGATCCTGCATCAAGAGCGGAATATGCGCAAAGCATCCGAACGTTTGTTCGTATCTCAACCGGCGATCAGTAAAGCTCTACAAAGATTGCGCGATCATTTCGACGATGAGCTATTTGTAAAAACGCACCACGGATTACGTGCAACTGATCACGCGACTATGCTAGCGGAAAGCATTTCACCAATACTTGATGAACTTTCTTTCGCTATTAATAACAGCAATGATTTTAATCCCGCTGAACTACAAGGAGTGGTCAAAGTCGCATTGTCCCCATATTTGCTGTCGTCTCTTTCCAGTAAGCTCTTTAAAGCCATTCGTTCTGAAGCACCGCTAGTACAAATTCAGCTATTGAATTGGTCAGGCACAACCATGACCGACATTATTAATGATGAAGTTTACATAGGGTTGAACTACGAGATTAACCATGCCCCTAAAGAACTACTGCAAAAGCCTATTGCACAAGATACTTTCAAAGGGTATGTCAGGAAAGATCACCCATACGAAAAAGAATTTTTAGAAATTAAAGACGGGGTAAATTTTGAATTAGCTTCAGTGATTGCGGTTGATTGGAATTCACACCAGTCACAAGCAGAGAAAATACTCAAAGTAAAAGGGTTGAAAGCAAACATTGGTTTCCGTTCAGAATTACCGTCTGCAGTTATTGATGTCGTCAAAAACTCAGACATGTTATTCCCAGCATCTAAATTCCTAGATATTGAACAAGAAACCTCATTAAGAGCCATCAAGTTGCTGTTTGATAGTAGCTATTACGAACCAACGGTTTGTGCGTACTATCATCACAAAAACCGAAATAGCCCAATGACGCTGTGGTTGAGGAAAATACTTGAATCACAACTCAATAATAACCAGTAGTTATCACCCTCTTTACTCTGTTTCATTAATAACTGATCGTTAAGGCCTCTATTCTTTTAAGGGATTAGAGGCTTTTTTGTTCCATCCCTATACTTCTCTCATCGGCTAGGAACGCCACATAACTAGCGATTGAAGCATCTTAATATTCAGAAGGCTATCTAGCAGAAAATTAAATGAACGACTAATTACGGACATAGAATCAGCTAACACCATTGATATAAATATGCCAGGTAAGATGAAAAAGAGACGCAGAGCGTAGTTAATTTCTCTCAGGTTTAGGGTCGGATCAAAGTCGTAAAAACAAAATCTCTTTAACAAAAACAACGTCAGAAAATAAAACAAGCCGTCAAAGATCGCGCTAGTCAAAATAATAAATATAAAAGCAAAGGGGCCGCTTATCAGCGGCTCCTTTTTTGAAAGTTGAGGGTACGATGAAACGATTATTGATACCTTTTGTTGTATCTACAAACAACCATCAAAGACAAACATTCAATTACCTAGATCAAAGCTTAAGCTTCAAACAGCCAAGACGTCACTTTTACGCTGAAACCCAAATGGGTGGAACCTTATGTGAAATACACATTCGGTCAAAAGCGCGTTAGCCCCGGAGATGTATTTCGTTCAGATGGCAGCGTCGAGCTAGGTTTCAACCTTCGTTTTTAGTTTACCGTTTCGTGTGGTAGCTCTCACCCCTTTATAGTCTGATTCAATAAAGGGGTTTTTTACGCCATTAAGATTCCATCTCAATGAGATTGGGAATACAGCAATGGCCCTAAATCACTTTCGCCGCCTCAGCTTCAATTTCAACTTTCCATCGCTCATCAAATAACCCACTAACAAACAATAATGTCGTTGGGAGACCACCAACATCGAAAGGCAAGCGTTGCTTTGCAGCTTGATACTCAGGCATATCATTTCGATCAACTAAGTACAGCCTTACACTGATAAGATCTTCCACATCCATTTGATTGGCCTGAAGCACGCCTCTCAAATTTTGCCAAGCTAATACAATTTGTTCTTCCGCACTCTCAGCAACCATACCTTGGCTATCAATCCCTAGTTGCCCGGCTATATGTAACCGCGTCGAGCCAGCAGGAATCAACGCACACTGGTGATAATTAGCGGCCGGAGCGGGTACTGAAGAAGGGCTCCATATCTTATTCATCATTACGCCTTAGAGGTCGTGACGATTTTTGACATGACGGTGATAATTGGCATATCCGTAAGCATCGCGCCTAAACGGTCAAAATCGCCAATATCTTTGCGCCAAGCAATGTATTCATTGAAGTGAGCGGTACTTTCCCATTCTTCGCATAGAACCAAGGCGTTTTCAGACAGATCTTTTTGGTAAAGTTCCGCAGAAAGGTTACCGTTGAAAGTTCGAGTATCTGGCAATATTTCGTTAAAAAACTCAACGATCTCTGCCGTTTTATCTTCAGTATGGCTCAAGGTAAATTGCACTAAAATAGTCATTATTCTCTCCGTTTTCTTATTTTGTTAAGGTACGAGGAGAAGCTTACTTGTTTGTAAAAATAGATAAATACAGTAGAATTTCAAATATAGTTCGATTTAATGAGACAATAACAACAATGAAAAACGAATTACATCGTATGCAAGTATTCGCCCAAATCGTAGAGTCTGGCTCTATAACCAAAGCGGCTGATAAGCTAGAGCTATCAAAGTCTGTCGTTAGTCACCATTTACAAGGACTTGAGCAATACCTTGATGTAAAACTACTCATCGACAATCTCTAACGGATGCTGGTCAGCGCTTGTATCAACGATGTTTGGAAATGCGAAAATTAATGACACTTGCTGAGGAAGAAGCACGCGAGTCCTGTTCTGATTTTGCAGGCACCATCACCATCACCTCGCCACACACATTGATGACAAATCTTATTGGACCGGCGATGTGTGAGTTCATGAAAGCCCATCCCCGTATCGAACCTCTATTATTAGCCAGCGATATGCGCCTCAATCTCATCGATAAATACATAGATCTATCGGTCACAGTAGGCGACCTACCTGATTCAACATCTCGAGCAATAAAGCTTGGTGACCTTCAACAGGTACTGTGCTGCCACCCAGACTATCTTGCGAACACACAATTACAGTTACCCGTCACCTCAAATGATCTTTCCGAATATGATTATATTGCCAATCAGTGGGAAGGTATTAACAGCCAAAGAAGTTTTGAAGTGAGCAAAGGGAAAGTGAACACCTACCAATTCAAGGCCAATCGTACAGGTGACAGTGTTCCTACCATAAAAATGATGGCTTTATCTGGATTAGGCATTGCTTGCTTACCAAAACAAGCTATTGAAGAAGAACTACTCAAAGGTACATTAGTGAGCCTTTTGCCGGAAGGGCAGATACTTAAAGCCCCTTTCTATATCGTGCATAACTATGGCTTGCAAATGCCAGCCAGGATTCGAGCTTTTATGGACGACCTAAAACGACACGCTGAATCTTATTCATAAGTGACTCACACAATCAAACGAAGAGAATTAAATATTAGAAGGCCCATTTCTAATATTTAATTTGACCCCACAAAGAATAATGACATTGTGAAATATAAACATTGAAGAAATAATTTACTTCTAATTGTAAGATTGGAGATTTTATTTCTACAAAAAAGCAAAATCAGAGACAAAAAGACAAAAAATTTCTCCGACTACTTATCTATACTGTGCCACGTCATTAAGGCGCCACAAGCCTATGATTTAAAATAATTATTAATGAGTAGTCACCATGAATTCGAAGTCTCTAACTATCTTGCTTTTTGTCTCTGTTTGCTTAATTTGGGGAACCACTTGGTTCGCTATGGAAGTGGCATTGCATTCTATCCCACCTATTTTTGCCACTGCACTGCGCTTTTTCCTTGCAGCACCTCTGCTAGTCGTTTTAGCAAAAGTCTTTAATCAACCACTCCTGTTCCCAAAAGGTAAGCGTCAGTGGTTACTTATTGTGGCACTGATGTACTTCGCGATTCCGTTTACTTTGATGATCTACGGCGAGCAATACATCTCTTCTGGTTTAGCGTCGATCATCTTCGCGAACATGCCGGTTGCTGTCATGCTAATGTCTGGCTTATTCCTAGGCCTACGATTGGCAAAGCACCAAATATTCGGTTTGATCACGGCTGTTGTGAGCCTATGTTTAATCCTTGGCAACGAAATGCAGATGGGTGGCGATGATTACCTAATGGGTACCATTTGCCTAGGACTTGCTGTCGCCATTCACGCTGTTATGTATGTGTTGGTTCAGAAACACTGCAAGGGCATTGAAGTGCTGACTTACAACGCATTACCGAGCTTTATTGCTTCTCTATTCTTGTTCGCTGTCTCGGCTATCGGTGAAAACGTCAATGTTGAATCGTTCACTTGGGATTCGATTTCAGCCGTGATTTACCTAGGCTTTATAGCGAGTGTTGGGGGCATTGTTGCTTACTTCAAGCTGGGACAGGTTTCGTCACCTTTCCAAGCTTCTATCTGCTTCCTGATTTTCCCAGTAGTTGCTCTACTGATCTCTTGCTACGTCAATGGTGAAGTTCTGTCTGAACAATCATTGTTTATGATGATTCCCCTGCTTTGCGGCATCTTGCTCACCAAGGCGCCAAAGGGAATTTTCAAGCTTCGCTCTACGCTAAAAACGGCAAGCAGCAACTAAGCTCTATGTTAATTTATCCTAGAAGCTCGCAATGAGCTTCTTGGGTTTTATTGAGTTACTCGAATCGAAGCTCCTACCTCACTCCCCTCCGCATACACTCCAAATGGTCTCACCGCGATCATTGTTTAACGACTCATAATTAATAGTTAATAGTTAATAACGCACCAAGCAAATGACTTAAAAGTCGCAATCGGCTACATTAGAAACAACTAGAATCGTCGACCATTGTCTTAGCCTACACAACATCAGTATTCAGAAAAGGAACGTCATGAGAGCACCCATTAAACACGTTCGACTCATCAAAGGTCAGCCTTGCCGTGCCACTGAGCTGTCTAAAAACGATGACGACGCGTTTCTTGAACCACACAGGCATGAATATTGGGAGTTGGTATGGTGCGTGGATAACCTAGGCAGTCAGAGTATTGATTTCATTGACTATGACAACAAGATCGGGCGTATTTTTACCATCGCTCCAGGTCAGGTGCACCGCTCAGAACTGGTGGGAGAAAATGCTCGTTTACTGGTATTTACCCCAGGTTTTGTCAAAACCAATCATCGCAACACACAATTAGTCGACACTGTTTTTGCCATGCATCAAAGTCGCCCTCCCTATTTGGATTGCAGTGAGGAAGGCAACCGCTACCTGCTGCCTATTTTCACCATGATCAAAGAAGAGTGTGAGCGAGTGGATAGCGACTGGGATTTGGTAGAATCACTCATGAATAGCTTTCTGCGCTACATATTACGTTTCGCCACCCAATCCTCATTGAAAGGTGAAGTGCGCGACAGCCGAGTCAACAAGGTTGTTGATTTGATTGAGCAACATTACGCCACGCACAAACATTGCGAATTTTATGCGCAAGCGCTGTCGATCACCAACAAGCGCATCAACGAGATTGTCAAAGCGGAACGAGGGAAAACGGTCACGCAACTAATCCACGACCGAACCATCTTAGAAGCGAACCGTGAATTGATCTTTTCGACCAAGACAATTAAAACCATCGCTTTTGAACTCGGCTTCGAAGACCCTGCCTATTTCAGTCGTTTTTATCGCGGTCAAATGAACGAGTCACCCGCAGAGTTTCGAACTCGATGTGCAGATAGTGCCACATAACACGCAGATAATCCCTTTTTAGAATCCACTTAAGTTCCGATAATGCTCGCTCTTTATTTCATCCAATTTGTTGGGAGCTTTCTGGAATGGGCATTAATCTCAAAACCGATCCGATCTCAAAATCCTTTTATCAATACCTTTGGCCCGCACTAACGGGCATGGTGATCAAGTCTCTTTTTATCATGGGAGATGCTTGGTTCGTCGGACGCGGTGTTGGCCCTGATGGGCTTGGTGCTATCGCTTTGACCATCCCTGCTTTTTCAATATTCACCGCCATTGCCATGATGGTGGGCATTGGTGGCGCAGCACTTATGTCTATCGAAGTAGGCAAAGGAAATACAACATCTGGCCAAACACTTTTTAGTCAATCAATGCTCAGTACCGCCGTGCTTAGCACCATTTCAGTCAGCATTGCTTTGTATTTTTTAGACGACATGATTGCGTTAATGGGCGCTTCTGGTTACATGGCTGAACTGACTCACGATTACCTGTCTGTGATGCTGCCATTCTTTGTGTTGTACTCGTTAGCTTGGGTCATGTCATGCTTTGTACGAAACGATACCAACCCAAAATTGGCAACTTACGCGATGTCGATAGGTGCTGTGGTTAACCTAGTTTTGGACTACTTCTTCGTCTTAGAATTTGGCTGGGGCATGAAAGGCGCGGCCTACGGTACAGCAATTGCTCAAGGTGTTATCGCTTGTATTTTATTAAGCCATTTCGTGCGTAAACAAGGCACCTTGGAAATGAGCTTAAAAGGGATTGGTTTGGGCAAACTGCCAAGCATCCTAAAAATAGGTACGCCGACATTCTTCATTGAAGTAACCGCAGCGATGACAATCTTATTGTTCAACTACGTGTTGCTGCATCAGTTTGGTGAGAATCATATTATCGCCTATGGCTTAACGGCAAACATCGGGGTATTCGCCCTGTTTGTGATGGTCGGAATCGCTCAAGCCTGCCAGCCAATCATCAGCTTTAATCATGGTGCCAACCAACCAAGCCGAATCGAAGCGATTTTTCGCTTAGGTTTAAAAAGTGCAATTGGTAGCGGCTTGGTGTTTATGGTTCTGGTGTACCTGTTTGCTCCACAAATCGCAGCCCTCTATTTGGGTGATTCAAGCGATTTGATTGCACTGTCATCAACCGCATTGACGTTCTTCTTCTTTGCTGTGCCGCTGATGGGCATAAACTTGGTGATCGCCAACCTGTTTCAGGCAACGGCCAAACCTAAGCAAGCAACACTGATATCTCTAGGACGAGGTTTTGTGTTCGTCGCATTGGGTATCATGATTTTGCCAAAGCTATTCCCAGAACAAGGTATTTGGGCGAGTATCCTGTTCGCGGAAACCGTAACAGCCATATTCAGCCTAAGCATGTTACGCAGCTATAAGAAGCGTTTTTCAAGCGCCTTGGCTGAGCCAATGGCATAAGAAGCAATCCGTTTAGAGCGTAACGCTTCTTTGACCATCCGTAGCAGGTTTACTCATGATTAGAGCTTCCATATCATTATTCCATCATCGAGCTCTTGTTTCATTAGAACCAACAAATGAGCCACTCAAAAATTTACACCATGGAAAATGAAGACTGTAATAGTCAAATAAAAATGAACAGTAAAACCCTCAAAACAATCTTCCATGAGGGCTTTACTTATTTTACACATCCCAACGTACATTTTGGAAACCCAAGACAAATAACCACTTAGCTAGGGGTATTCAATGATATTTTGTATATATTCACCCATAACACATCAACAACTGAACATTAATTTAGACATTAAATAATCAACACACAGAAAGGCATATTAGATTTCATACTTAATATGACACATATTTAAATATAAATATTCTAATAAAGTGCTTAAAAAATTATTATTATCATTTTAGAAAACCCCACATACAAACTCTGTTCACTCCATTTTCCTAAGTTACGTGTATTAAAGATAGTGTCGATAATTGTCTCGTAGGTTGACGAATTAGAAAATTAAGGTCTTTGTAAAGTGCTAGATATCACGTTTATTGAAAAGTAATGTTGATGATTTAAATTTAGATTTAAAGAGAATTAGTAATTATTCTATGGCTCAACTAATCAATAGACAGAGTTTAAGGTACTCATCAGCACTTCGGATTAAATTTCTACCTATGGAGGGTCACAATGACCAAAAAGTACATTTTTCTTATATTCACCGCATTAAACTTGTCTGCATGTGGAAGTGATTCATCTCCATCATCAGACACTCACCAAGACAACTCTTCTCTGACCGTATCCCAGTCAATTCAAGCTAAAAGCATACTTTTAGAATGGAATGAAATTGAAGAAATTAAACATTATAAGTTGATACGTTATAGACCCTCGGCTCATGGCTTAATTAGCGAAGTAATTGAACCATCAATCACTGGTACTTCATATAAGCTAAAGATCGACCTCGTCGATTTTGATGCCGCAGCTTCTGATTATGAACTGCTAGCCTGCAAAAATAATGATTATTGTCTTGTTCAATCTCCACAATTTCAATTAAAAAATCTAGAACAAACTGTCATTCGGGTTAAAACTAACCTTAAGCATTCCGATTCGAGCAACGTTCGCTTTGGCGATGCACTAACCTGGAAAAATGATCATTTAATCGTCAATTCAGGTGAAGAATCAAATCATATAGTTGGTATTTATACTGCGCAGGAAAATGGCAATTATAATTATGATGAAGAAATAGCGAATAGAACGAGCTATAACACTGAAGCACGAAAATCAACGAATAGCTTAGTGGCCATAGGTAACACTTTCGAAGACATGATGCTTGCAACATCGACGTATTCTGCTTCGGACGAAAACAAAGCGCTCGTTATTTTTGGCAAAACAAATAGTCACTATAATAATGGATACCTAGAACATTGGTTCGAAAATTACAGCGATTCAAGTGGTTCTATTACTGATTCTTATGGCCAAGCTTTAGCTAGCTCAGGTGATAATGGTGGTATCATCGTCATGGGGCACAAAAATAAAAATATGGCAGGAGAAGTCTCACTCTTCCTCAATAAAGATCTCAACTTTCCATCGGCTCCTGAATCGGGCATTAAAACAGTACGTCACCCTAGTGAACTAAAACTAAAGCATCCAGATGATCTAGCTATCGATGCAAAATTCGGGGCTAGTGTCGCTATTGCAAAAGACAACGTTATAGTCGTTGGTTCTCCTATGGATTCATTACGAAAAGATACAGGTAGCGAAGTCAAGCACGGTGGTACTGTCTATGTATACCGTCTTAACCCCTATCCAAACCATTACACCGATATATGGTGTTTAGAAACCGTATTGAAAATGCCCATCCCAATTGAAAACAGTGGTTTCGGGTCATCAGTCACTATAAATAAAGACGCAAACCTTATTCTCGTTGGAGCTCCCGGGGTTGATAAAGTCTTTAGTTATAAATACGACTCACAGAAAGGTTTTTGGTCAAACGTCGATTCAATAGATCCAGTAAAGGCATTTAAAGGTCAAAATTTTGGTTCTGATATCGCGCTTAGTGACAACGGTTATCTAGCGGTATCCGCCCCACAGGCCCCATGGCGAGGGTTTGGTTTTCATCACAGCCCTGATACCTTAGAAATTGGTGGTGATACAGACGGTGCGGTTTATGTTTACCACTTAACTAACTATGGTGATCGAGACTACGCATGGGAAGGCGTTTTTACTGGTGATAGTGTCAGTGGTGTAAACGAGGAGTTCGGGAAGTCAATGATGTTTAAACCCGGCGCTGATGAGCTTGCTATTGGAGCACCTGGACATCCTTCGGATCCTCTTCTCGATTGGAGTGATAATTCCTGGAAAAATGCTGGAGCCGTGTACATTTTCTAAATTAGTAGAGTAACTGTACATCAGCTGAAAGGGTATGGGGAACCAAATTACAACCCGCACTTGAGAAAAGTAATTAATGGGATCAATAACGTAGATATTCACATCTAGGATTTTATTATCTAGTGGCAATCACCTAATGAGCATGACTTTAATGTAAACATTGAAATTCATATCGAATCAGTCTTGAACTTAACCCTGTGAGTAGGACAATGATATTTAACTTTGTATTATGTTTTTATTTATTGATTAGTTTACATTAGGGGCTTATTTCACTGGTAATAAACTCGATGACTTTACTTATACCCATATCTATTATTGATGGCATCAACCACTCTATAACTAGTCAGAGCCAATGTAAGTTATTATAAAGTTTTATTTAAAATAATATTAGTCACTAAAAAGTAGGAACATTGAAATGAGATCAGGTTATGAAAGTGAACTATCACTTGTTTTTGGTGGTGAAGATATCAAGATGGATCGTATATTATTTCTGATGGAAAGAACTCACCAGTATGAGAGAAGCCTATATTGGATGAAAATGAAATTTCTGATCTTCGGGATGATAATTCCCACAGTACTATCAATAGCTGCACTCTTTTTCTCGGTTATTAAATAAACCGTTTACGTGTATTAACTTAGTCGCAAGGTCGAGCCTACGCTCGACCTATCACATTATATCCAATTATAAATCATCGTGATTCGAACCCAACATACGAGACTTGTCCATTAGGCTGCTATACACATTCCTTTGAACATGAGAGCTTGAAGCGAAAACTGCTTATTTTATCTCGCGTTGATGAAATATATCACACCTTACCCTACTGTTCGTAAATCCGAGCCTTCAAAATCATACGTTTAGAGCGTGACGCTTCTTGATCATCAAACAACGCATACAAAAAAGATCCAATATCACTATTGGAGCTTTTTGTTTATCTCATCAGATTGAAATGCACATTAGCGCCAGCTAAACATCCAGACTTCGTTACCCTCTTCAGGCTTCTTAGGAATGTTTAAAGACAGCGCCAGAGAAACCACTGCCATTGCTGCACCAATGTAAAAAACTGTCGCAGGGGAAGACAACCAAATCACACCAAACGCGACTGGAATAACAACCGCGGCGATATGGTTGATGGTGAAAGAGACACCCGCGGTTGAGGCCATATCAGCAGGATCTGCAATTTTCTGGAAGTAGGTTTTGATCGCTAATGCCAACGCAAAGAACAGATGATCGACCACATACAGCGCGGCTGCCCACTCCGCCGTTTGTACTAAAGCATACCCAACGAACACACCAATCAAACCGACATACTCGAAGATCAGCGCTTTACGCTCACCGACTACACCAATAAATCGACCAATACGTTTGGCAAACAAGAAATTAAACAGATAGTTGATTAAGAACAGTAGCGTTATATCAGCAGCCGAGTAACCGAACTTCTCTACCATCAAGAAGCCTGCGAACTATTCCTAGTATTGTTATTGTCAAACATCATAAGACAAGTTTCACCTCTAATTTCAGTAGCTTAACTCTTGGAATTCATAACAAAAGGGTGAAAGATAACAAATCGTTATTTACTAGGAAAAACTGTAATGAATTTAAAAGTAATACCCACCCAATTAAGGGGACGACAACAAGCAATTATTGTAGATAGTGAGCATCATCCTATCTCACACATTACTGATGTTATTTTTGCTAACGGCTGGCTAACTCATCATGCATCAGCATTATCTTTCAACTCTCAACTTGCTTATGCCAGAGCTCTGTTGCTAGTACTTAAGCATCTATATTCTCGCCAGATTTCTATTGTAGAGAAAGTCGAGAATGGAGAGTTTATGACCTACACGCAGCTCGATAAATTGGCTTATCAATGCAGTTTTAGCGCTGACATCTTCTCTAAAAACAACTCCAATTCTGTTGTTCACATATCAAAGAAGCAACTTCTTGAACTACCACACTTCAATCACGTTAACTTCACAGATAAGTTGGTTTCGACTAGTACGGCGAAGATTAGATTAAAATCCTTTCGTTGGTTTGTTAGTTATCTAAAAGAAATCCATCACGCATCTGCTAATGAAGAGTCAGCTGTTATACAAAGATATATTTCATTTGATAACCAAATTGCACTTGAAATCAAAAAATTAAGAGAGATAAATAGAACCATAGTTGACCCATTTGAATCGGAAATACCTAATAATATTATGACCAAACTACAAAATAATTTGAAGGAAAACAGTCCTCTAAATCCTTTTGTAGGTTCGAAACTGAGAAACGAATGTATATTTAATCTATTCGTAGATACAGGAGCAAGGAATGGAGCCATTGCGAAATTAAAAATATCCGACCTACGTGATGATAATCAACCGAGAATCCATATCACTCGCACTCCAAATGACCCCGATGAAATAAGGCGACATAAGCCAGCTCAGAAAACAAAGCCAGCAGTTGTTCCAATATCAAAAACTACAAGTAAACTATTAATTAATTATATAAAGAATGTTCGATCTAAATATAAAGAGGCTAGCCTTCATGATTTTATATTTATTTCTGAGAAGGGTAAAAGTGCTGGAAGACCTCTTTCCCTTAAGGCGTACGCGTACTTATTTACCGTAATTTCTAAACATGTAAACATATCAATTACCCCGCATAAAGTTCGATATTGGTTCTCAGAAGACTTTGATAAAAAAGCTGAAGATGCTGGAATAACAGGGGAATCAAAAGAAGATATGAGAAAGTTGATAATGACACACTCTAGTCGTTCAAAGATGGGACAACTTTATAATGAAAAAAGAATTCATGAAAAAGCTAGAGAAATAAAATTTTCAACTCAAGACAAGATATCAAACATCAACATAGATCAAGAGGAAAATAAATAATGAAAAAAAATATAAAACTCACCCCAACAGCCTAAATATAAGTGTTCATGCCAGAGATAAAAACTTCAAATTTATACCTTCGAGTGACAGTTGGGAACTTGGAATTGGAAAGACAAATACATTCAATGTATGTTTTTTGCATGAGTCGAGATTAGCACAAGATATAATAATTTTTCTAATTAATAGTTTAGTTACTGTAGCTACAAGAAATAAACCGAGTACTTTCGAAGGGCCGCATTTAGCACTTAGGGCCTGGGTTATGGAAGTAATGATTGGAAAAGAAAAAAATACATATTTATCTTCATTATCTAAATTAAGTAGTAAATATCAACATGAATTTGTAACTACCGTTTTGAAGGAGTTTGATAAAGAAGGAATAAAACACCTCACAAGTGTATGTTTTATTGATTTCTTGGAAATATTAAAAGAAAATAAAAATAATTTCAAAAGAATAAAATACGATCGTGAAAACATTATTGTAGATCCAGACAAAGGAGCACACACCCAGCATGAACTTGTAAGCATTTTTGAGTCGTTACGCATACAAGGCAACCATATAAACTCAATATTATTCAAACATAAGATAACGGAAAAAATCTCAGTGAAGTATCAATTCATCTTGCATTTGTATTAATGTTTTCAATTTTACGAAGACCCACTCAAATAAGAGAATTAAAAATAGGTGACTTCCGTTTGTGTGGGCAGTCATACAATAACGATTACATAATAATCCCTCAATTAGTTGGTTATGATGAACTTATTATAAGGACTTTCAAAGGTAAAAGCTCTAATGGATTCAGAGAGGATGCAGAGAGAGTCCCACAGGTATTAAATGGAGAACTTTCCTATATATTCTCTAAATATATTAATTCTTACATTAACTTAATCATTAAAAACCTGAAAAAAAATGGAATACAACTTAACAAAGATGAAAAATCACATTTAATTTCACAATTACCAATATTTCCAGAATATACAGTATTTAAGTCAGCCTTTAAAGATAAAAATAATTTACGCCAATGCTTTAATGAAAGTAGTGAATTTGGCCATTGGAGTCGGGACAATTCTTTAAATAAATTAAACAGATATAGCAAACAAGTTTTGGCAAAGTATTATAAATCAGATCGAATATCCACCCCCTCAAAAATGTCTGTTGGTAACAATCGCATTCGCCATACAATATTGACCAACGCAGCACTAAATGGCTCCTCCGGTGCTGAAATTGCTGCCATAACAGGGGTAACGTTAAAAGCTATTAAGAATTATATTGATTTTAGTATGGAGGCAAGGCAAGAAATAAACCATGCCTTTGAGTCTAACGAGATAATAAGTAAATTTGATACTAATCGAATTCAAGACATTCTTAGTAAGCCAGAATTCTGCGTAACAAATGAATTTGGAGAGTTATTTGGTGAACTTGAAAGTTCAGTTATCAAAACCGCTAGGTTGTTATACTTGTGACAATTTTCATCCTCTAGTTAATGCTAATCACAAGCAAGAGTTACAAAAGGCTCAACAGAAGTATGAAATAAACATACAAAATGGTCAGCCCAAGCGGTCACTACGCCTACTAGAAGAGGTTATTACAACAATAAAATATATAATAATAGAGTGCGACCGACGTAAAAGTATAAATGAAAACTAAATTACCGTAGATATTGAGAGTAGTAACTATGAATAAATACGAAAATAACTTTGAAAAAATTCTAACAATAAACTCCTGGTCGAAAAAGCTTACAAATTTCAATGGAGAACCAGCATCTTTGGATGAGCTTATTTGGGTATATCAAAGTGATAACCATATTAAGGTTAATCTTATTTTTACTGACGACAGCAAGGCTACGACAAACAGAATAAAAAAGTCAAACTTCAAGACTGAGTGGGAATTAAGCCTAGAATATAGAAAAATCATAGCTTTATATATTAATAAAACTGTAAACAATAGTGTAAATCATGCAGGTAGAGTTTGTTCCATATTTCTTTCATTACGATGTTTTTTTTCACATGTAAAAAAAACCATCGGAAATCTCACACTAAATGACGTAGATAGGTTTTATAATAATTCCAGTTTAAGAACTCAACATAAGAAAGATTGTGCGGCATTTTTACGATGGGCTATATCAAATAAGCTTTGTAATCCATCGATTAAGGCTCCTAGTTTTAAAGATACTAATGACGGATATGATCAGCTATATAAAAACCAGAAGAAAAAACCAAATGAAGAAATAATAATAGCACTTTCAGAAATTACTAACCAAGTCATTCCAAATAATAATAAAAAGTGGGACGTTTCCGCCACTACTCAACAACGCGATGCTTTTGTTTGTACAATATCAACGTTGGGTATCAGTACACCTACTCGCTTAGCGTCTGAATTTATTACATTGCCGAAACAGCAGCTACAAGCAGTGACTGATGAGAAAGGTAATACTATTCATCAGCTTGGGACACAAGGCTCTAAAGGTTTTATTGGTAATTTCACTCATATTTTGAGTGGTATGAGTGATCCTGTTCAGCGTGTATTGAAGTACATTACGTTTGCTACAGAGCCAGGAAGAATTTTAGCCCGATATTATAACGATCCTTCGGCGAAGCTTTCTGAAATAATGCCCATTAAAACTAGAGAGCAAAGCTCCCGAATTGATAAGTTAAACCTATCTATAGATAAGCCCTTAAATTTATTCCAGTTAGGTTTGATCATTGGATTTTATCCATTAGATCATTCTGTTTTTGTACCCAAATTGTCCCATGAAAACCTCGGGAAGGGAGTTAGTACAAAGTTGTCGTTTCTTTCAACATTAGGCGACCATGATGTGATTACGCTCTCCGAAAAGTCATCACACCTGCTCTTTGGCTGCATGATAAAAAAAAGGGATATAACTCGAATAGTAGGAAAGGAGCAGTCAACCATAACAATCAAAGAGTTACAGGATGCTTGGATCTGTTTCTTTAAGCGTAACTATGAGACGTTTCCTTTCATGTGTTTTGCAAGTAATCAAACTAAACTCGACAAAGCATTATTTACCTTTACTGGTAACCAGCTTTTTTTCTCCGCTAGAGCTAGTTACCCTGGTGCAGCTTCATTTTATTCGATAGTGAAAGGAGTATCATTATCAAATATAATTTCACGCGAACTAAAAACGATGAAAAATCACAGGTCAATTTTTGAACGACATGGATTTGCTTCTTCATTTTCAATCACCCCGCATCAGTTTCGACACTATCTAAGCGATTATGGAGAGAAAAAAGGGATTCCTCACAGAATATTAAACTTGTGGGCTGGAAGATCCTCTCCCGAGCACCTACTTCACTATATACACACTTCAGAAGAGGAACGTTCTAGTGAGATCGCAGGAATCATGTTCAAAGAAGACTTGGAGGAGGAGAAGTCTATACGGCTATTATCAATGGCGAAGTATCAAGAACTACGTGAACAAAGCCCACATATAGCTTCAACTACAAGTGTTGGATTCTGTACGCAAGACCTATCAATAATGCCTTGTATGTATATGAATGATTTCATATCACAGTGCACATTTTGCAAACAAGCCTGCCACATAGCACATGACACCAAAGCTATAGAATTTTTAAAAGACGATCTTTTATTTCAGACTCGCAGGCTGGAAAAACTGCTTTGCAGTTCAGGTTTTCCTTCAAGCACTGCAAAAAAACAAGCATATAAAAACCACAAAAAAAATACAGCCTTACTATCCAAATTAATTGAAGTGATGGAATCTACAAACATTCCTAAAGGGGCAATTATTCGAGTGATTCTAGATAGGCTGGAATTTCGAATTTCAGATTTGCAGCTAAAAACCATTGATACGAAAAAATTCACACTGAGAGATGCTGATTCAGATTTAAAGCAGGCCCTTTCTGAGGTCGTGCAAGAAAATCATAACGATAGCTTTATGGATGAGTTATTGGATTTGATTTAAAAAGAGCGTATATAAGGAAATTACAATGGCATTACCTTCACTCAATACATCACAAGTCAGAAAAATCGAGCGACTGATCGCAACATGGAATGGTAAACTAACATGGGTGTTACTTATTGAAAGTATAGAGTCCGACTTAAAAATAAAAACAACACGGCAGACGTTGAATACCTACAGCTCTATAAAATCTGCCTATGACCTATCTAAACAACGCCTAAGAGGTGTGAAAGAAAAGTTTGTAAGTATAACTGTAAGTGAAGCTGAACAACTTGAGCGTCTTGAAAGGCAGCACCATGAAATTGAGCATCTTCAACATAAGATAGATACCTTTACAGCTTTTTATACTCAACTTATTGATAAAGCCTCTACATCCCCACTTCTAATGCAACTGTTGCGCGAGATTAAAGCTGAGCAACAAAAGTAGTAGTAGCTGAGAAAAGAAAGTAGTAGTAGCTGAGAAAAGAAAGGCAAATCTCTCAAGACTTGCCTTTGCTCAATTACAGAGTATTTTCAACGTCGGTTAGAGCACTTTTGTAACCTAGAAGGAATGACTAGAAGAATAGCATCATTACAAATAGTATCGGACTCGGAGCAGTGCCGAAATCTTGTCCTCAAATGGTCAAACGATGAACTTTGGCTTATCTGATTAAGTTGATGTGAACCTGCGTCCAACTCTGGTAGAGGTAGTCATGACGATTCTAATGGCCTTGGGGTTCTAGTTTCTCTTTTTGGGCTTGTTTGTCTCTTTCGATTTAGTTTTTACATCCATAAAAACGGTACTCAAAGTTAACGTATCATGTGTATCGTTTTTATATTTCTCGAATATATGAGTAATGTACCTGACGTGTTTTAGAGTGCATATTTCGGAGCATTCCGATCAGTCATTTCGGGATTATCCGATCACCCATTTCGGTTTAAACCGATCACTGATTCCGCGATTATCCGATCACTTTTAGTCAAACTCCGAAATCGGTGATCGGAATAGCGAAAACCGCGATCGTAATGGCCGAAATCCTTCCTTTTTCTCTTTTAAATCAATAGCTCGCTATTCTTTACTTCTTAAACAAGAAGGAAAGGAAGCGACAATGGCCAAAAAGAGAACTCCAATGAACAAAATCAAAGAGGTATTACGCCTTAAATACGACTGCGGTCTCTCAAATCGTGGTATCGCTTCTTGCCTTAAACTCGGCCCGTCCACCGTATCAGAACTCCTTACTCGCTTTAAACAAAGCCAACTTGGTTGGCCTCTACCCGACAGTTGCAGCGATGCAGATCTCACACAGACGCTGTATCACGGCAAGAAAGTCAGTCGAGATAAAGTTATGCCAGACTTCACTCAATACGCAGTCGAACTCAGGCGTAAAGGTATGACAAAGATGCTGCTCTGGCAGGAGTATCATGAGCAATATCAAGAGCAAGCTTACGCTTACACTCAGTTCTGCGAGCACTTCACTCGTTGGTTCAAAACCCAAAAACGCAGCATGCGCCAGCTTCATGTTGCAGGTGATAAACTGTTTATCGATTACTGTGGGCCTCGGCTTCAGGTGGTCAACCCTGACACAGGCGAAGTGCGCGAAGCGGAGGTGTTCGTCGCGACTTTAGGCGCGTCCAATTACACTTATGTTGAAGCCTTCCCCAGCCAAGGGAAGCCCTACTGGTTAGAGGCGCATGCGAATGCGTTCGAACACTTCGGTGGCGTACCACAACTCTTAGTTCCCGATAACCTACGCAGCGCAGTCACCAAAGCCAATCGTTATGAGCCGAGACTGAACGACAGCTATCAAAAGCTGGCTAATCACTATCAAACAGCCGTGATGCCTGCTCGCCCCTACAAACCGAAAGACAAAGCCAAGGCAGAGAATGCCGTGCTCCTAGTAGAACGCTGGATCATGATGCGGTTGCGACACCAAGCCTTCCACACTTTTAAAGAGTTGAATCTCGCCATCCGTGAACTCATGAATGAGTTAAATCAGCGTGAGATGAAACAGTATGGCGCCAGCCGCCAAGCGCTGTTCGATAAACTCGACAAACCTGCATTAAAGCCACTGCCTAGGCAGCGTTACCTGTATACCGAAACTAAACGAGCCAAAGTTGGCCCTGACTATCACATCGAATATCGCCGTCATTACTACTCGGTTCCCCATCAACTTGTTGGTCACCATGTCGAGTTGGAAGCCTCTAATCGCCTGGTGCAGATCTACCATCAAGGTAACTTGGTGGCCCAGCATCCACGTAGCCAAAGAGAGCGAGGAAACAGCACCCAACCAGAGCACATGCCAAGCAACCATCAACATCAGAAGTGGTCGCCAGGGCGCTTGCTTAGCTGGGGAGCCAATATCGGCCCAGCCACACGAGAAGTCGTCAATAAGATGCTGAACTCCAAGCCTCATCCAGAGCAGTCTTATCGTTCCTGCCTTGGCTTGCTCAGCCTCAGTAAAACCTATGGCGAATCGCGCCTAGAGCAAGCCTGTAAAGATGCGCTGATGCTGACAAAATCCAATTACACCTTCATCAGCAATTTGTTGAAAAACAATCGTGAAGGACAACTGAGTAAAGACAACACGAGTACGCCAAATCTTGTTCATAGCAATGTTCGTGGCCCGAACAGTTATCACTAGGAGAAAGGATATGAATGCACTGAACGACCAACTCAAAACCCTACGCTTGAGCCATGTAGCGAAAGCATTAGAGCAGCAGCAAGAGCAACTGACCACCTACGCAGAACTGGACTTCGAGGAAAGGCTAAGCCTACTTCTGGAAAGCGAGATCTTGAATCGCAATCAGAGCAAAATCCAACGCTTAAAACGACAAGCCAAGCTGAGAGTAGATGCGCAGCCGAGCCAACTCATCTATAAGGAGGGACGAAACCTCAATCGTAAACAGATGAGCGAACTTCTGACGGGCAGTTATCTATACAAACACCAGAACATCTTGGTTACAGGCCCAACAGGCGCAGGCAAAACGTATCTTGCCTGCGCACTGGCAACCAGCGCCTGTGACCAACAACAAACGGTTAAGTACTACCGATTAACTCGCTTGCTTGACGACCTGACCGCTGGTCGTCTGGATGGTAGCTATCAAAAGCAACTCCAATCGCTGGCTAAGAAAACCTTACTGATCCTCGACGACTGGGGGATGGAAAAACTCACTCAAGAGCATGCGGGTCACTTATTAGAAGTGCTGGAAGAGCGTTATCAAAACAGCAGCACAATCGTCATCAGCCAGTTACCTGTAAGGGAGTGGTACAACATGATCGGCAACGCCACCGTCGCGGACGCGCTAATGGATCGGTTAGTACACAATAGTCATAGAATAGAACTGGGAGGTGAGTCAATGAGAAAACTGGCGCAATCCGATCACTTAGAGTAAAAATAAGAAGAGAGAAAAACGGTAGGATCAGGTGATCGGAATAAACCGAAACGAGCGATCGCAATCACCGAAATACGCATTTTAGAGCACTTTCGAGCCCAAAAGCACCACGGATGAAAATCACAAACGGATGAAAATTCAACCTAAGAAGCTTTTGGACAAAACTGAGTTTGCGGCTTTGATAAATTAGCACTTAACGGATTTCCTAAGGTATTGGAAAACGTCTAACCTCGCGGCCAACCTCAGTATTCCGCTGGACATACTAAGTTGATAACTATTCACCCTCAATTTCATTTACTACTTCTTGATATAAACTAACCTGCCTAGAGTCGCCTAGTCTTAAATATTCATCAGCAATATCTTTGGCGTAACGCTCACCATCTGCGCCCATGTTAATTAGATTAACAAACAGTTTTTTAATGCTTTCATCCGAATATATAGAACAAGGACGAGAAAGCGCCTCCTTCCAAACTTCGTATGTATCCTGCGGATACTTGTCGCTTAGACGCGCTAAATTTTCAACTAATGTATCAGCGTTGTAATCATACCCAGCATAAGGGGCGATGCTCATCAACCAGTTTTTTGACTGCTTATCAATTTCGTCAATGAATTCAGACCACAATGACAACCTTGATGCAAATTGTTTCCCTTTATTCGTACTAGGATTTATCAGTGCAACTAATGAAGGGAACAAGGAGAACACTATTTCTCTAATCTTTATTTCTTGACTATCTCTTTGTGTCCAAAAAAACCAAACCATCGTCTCCAACTCAGAGTAATTAGCTCGTCTTATCAGGAGAGCAATCGATCCGGCTTGTTCATCAACCTTTTCTAATTCATGAATACAAGCCACACAAACAAATTCGATATATCGATTCTTGGTTTCATCTTTAAGGTATTTGCTGTCTAGAAGCAGTTCAAAATAATTATGCTTTCTAAATAGAGCATAAATTTCTGGCCTCAAGTGACTTACATAACTGTAACCCTGTATCGCGCACAGCCAGCGTTGCAAATTCGATCGGTCAAATATCTTATCTAGATTTGTAAGAGTCCACTCTTCTGATAAATAGATAAAGTTAGAAATATAGGTTCCTACAATCGCAGCAAACTCATACTCATTTACGGAGTCTGGTTTATCTAATTCACGAGCAAAAATAGGTTCGTAGGCGCCCCATACTTCTGAATGTTGAGTCGTTTCTTTGTTTGAGTTTCTACACTCATATAGCGCTAGGTTGACATAAGCCTCTAAACAACGTCCCCGCGGACTATTGATAGCAATAGATACAGCATCTGAATCAAGATTAAACTCTTCCCCTGGTTGGCGTTCTAAAATCAGTTCAAGAACACGTTTGGCACGACTAGATTTATCTATTCCGAAAGCATGGGAGTCACTCTTACATCCCGATTCAATCAATCTGCTTAATGTGCCAATAACCCAATTAACATTACCGATGAAAGCGCCTTCGCTGTTACTGCCGTCATCATTCCAGAAGTTATCTATTACCAATAATTTTTCTGAAAATGCTAAAATTTCATTCCATCTAGAATCCCAATCTAACGTTTTTTTAGCTTCCCAGAGGCTTGAATATACTGAAAATAGCTCATGTAAGTAATAAGGCTTCAATTGAATCAAGTGTTCAGAATGACTTAAAATAGTATCGCATTCTAGCGTGACTAATTCGCCGAATTTTTTTACTAACCCCTCGATTCCAGGTTCACGAAAGTGTCCTTTTGATTTGTAATCATTAAGAGACTTAACCAGCTCCTCTGGTGTTTTCAGCAGTACTAATAGCTCATTAATCTCTATAGGTGACTCGTGTTGAACTGTTCCAACACTCATGTAACTTGAAAAATCAGGGTGATCAGGTTCTTTACCTGTTATTTCTGTGCATATTTCATATAAGACTTTGGCTTCTTCGTCTTGTTCTTTAATAGAATAATACCAAATAGACTGTCGATATGCCGTTGGCTTCGATTCGATACCACCCGATTCATCTGTATAAACCAGTTTGGAAATCACATCGTGAACTTGTTTTTTTTCATCAGCCGTCAAGTTAATGAAATTACCCTTTAAGAAATGCCAAAGCTCGTGACGATAGTGATCACTGAAAAAGCCTTCATTAAGGAGCTTTCCTCTTAATTCTCTTGATAGTTTGATGAAAAATTCACCTGCAATGTAGATGGCAACACGTTGAATTATTTGATATCTATTATCCAGCATACTGCAAAGCTTAATGTTTACAGCTTCGTCATGGCTTACATTGCAGTAACCTAGTAATGCATCTCGAAAAAGTTTGAGCGTAATTGCTTCAACATCATTACGACTTGAGTTTTGTTCATGCTCTTCAACAGCACGTCGCCAAATAACAGACCATTGGTCGTTTCCTTCAATATCAATAGCTTGTTTAAACTTACTTTCAAACAATTCAACAACTTCAAGCCCTAAAAGTTCCCCCGCTTTTTTCGCTGATTTTTCAGCGATTGAGTTGGCCGTGTAACCATCCATATTAAGTCTAGGCTCACTTTTTTCTGAAGATATTTTGCTTTCTGTAGAAGAAATATCAAATAAAAAATCAAAAATTTTAAGTGTAAGTTTGTTGTTATGCGCATTTGGTACTTCTAGTAAGTCAACGACCCAGTCGCCAATTTCATTACTTACTAGTCGACTATCAAATCGATCAGAAAGCCAGTAAGAGATAATCTCTACTTCCGAAATCGATATTAAATCTGACGGAATATTTCTTAATATCTTTGCAAATTGCCACCACGTACGATAGTTGCTAAAGCTATGCTCAGAAGCATATGTCGTTACATCTACAATTAACTGTAAATATAACTTGGCATAACCCTCATTATCCTGATCGCAAAGGTGCTGGGATGAGGAAACTAAGTATTGAGTAATAGGCCAAGAAGGAGTGTTCCAGTAATTTCCTTCGGTATTTACGGGACTAGGGTTTAGAGGTGGGGCCAGTAGCCCTTTTTCACTAAAGGCCTTAAACCATTTCAGGCTCTTTACCTTAGAGAAAAAATGCGGCTGCAATTCAGGCTTTGCAATGACTCGCTCTAGAACCATTAGTTCATCTTGTGATAGCTCACTAATCATTTAATATCCTATCCATCAACGCAATATCATCAACCAAAGCGGGTGGCTGAACACTTAACTTACTAGACCAATGCTCTACTACATGTTCAAGCTGCTGATAGTCTTTTTCATCTCTCGTATAACCAATCAGGTGAACACCAAATGACCTTTGATGGTAAACCTTTAACCTATCATAAAGAGGTTGTTCACTTCTGAAGAATGGTTGAAGCAAAAAACGTTGTCGTTTATTGTCCAGCTCTTTGACACCTGAACGCCTCAAAATATGTTCTAGAATTTCTGACTCTTCAAGACCATAGCCAATAAATAGCACCACATAATTTTCAAACAACTCTGCTAAGAAATGCTGTACATTCTTCTCGTCATAATGAGCGAGATAATCACGAGTCGTAACTATCATAGTTTCAGGTTTTTCAATATCACCATGCAAATGAATAACTGTCCCTGGTTCTTTGAGATCTGCTGCATTTAAATTTGCTACGCCAGACTTTCGATTAACCTTTTGTTTTGTCTCTTTTTCAGACTGTTCTTCAAGAGGATCAGGATTAAGTTCATGGTCATAATTCGTAGTGACACATGTGGCCTTAATTGAATTAATATTGGGGTAAATAGAGCTTTCAAATCGAGCTTTAAGGTTAGATCTAAGATCTAAATTTTGACCATTTTCTTGGCTAATGAAATCAGCGATGGAAAGCTGTTTCTTGGGGTCTAATTTCTTTAGCTGTTCAAGCTCTGCATAATCAATAAATCCATTATCGACTAAGCTACGAAGGGCATCATAAGCAAGGCCTCCCCATGATGGCATTCCAACCATCATGGAAGCGCCAGCTCCAACAAAAAGTACTAAATTCCCATTTTGCGCGGCATTAACTATTTCATCTGGAACTGGAGGGAGGGCTTCAAGCTGGTCTGTCATTTTACACAAATCTTCCCAGAAAATTGAACATTCAATTAGACCTTTTTAAAGGTTTGTCTAGAGTCAGGCTATTGTTTTTCTATGTCTGTTAATAGCCACTATGCGCATAATGCAGGATTAGTAAAATTTGGTCAAAGAACAGCTATCTGAAATGTTACATGCGAAAGCTTTAAGGCACGTTGAAGTTAGCAAAGTGCCGACTGTAACAAACCTGGAAAGAATGTATGGTACTCCCGTTTTTTCAAGTGAAAAATCCAAATACCAGATTTATCAACACACAATCTACATCATCACTTAATACCGCCATAGAATATCCCTCGCAATAAGTTCACTTTGTCGAACAGAATAGACAATAGATGGCATTTTAACTTGATTGCATATCAAAAGAACTGAACATCTAGTAAACTGCCCTCTTTTAAGTTCAACAAGTTATAAACGATGCAAGAAGAAGTTATAGAACAAAGTGAAAATACAGCGCCTCCGGTTGAGAGCGCATTGGTGTCGTGGCTACAACGTTGTAAAGATGCTCGTGATGGTCATTATAAGAGAGCAGAGAAGCTCTTCGATTTGTCGCAACTCCTTGGCTACGTGCTCATCTATTCAACTATATTTGTTACAGCTTTTTCGTTTTTCACTCACAATCCTGAACAAGTTTTGTTTTGGTGTATTACTAAACAACACATTGTCATTTTCATTGGGTGTATCGCAGCGGTAATCTCAGGAATAGTGAGCCAAGCTAGATTCGGAGAAAGGGCTGAAATGCATCGTTCATCAGGAGCTCGCTACGCCAACTTAGCTCGGGATATCGAAGAGCTACAACTCAAACAAAAGATGGGTCTACTGCAGAACAGTGAGCTGTCTACGCACATTAACTCAGTTATTAAAGAGTGGAATAACCTGTCAGAAGATTCGTTGTTGACTCCACACAACCCAACTCGAACAAACCAGTATGGTCACGTTTTGATAACGTTATTTTTCATCATAATGTTTTTCTCCGTGGCAGCCTGACACTGATTACAGTGCATTATATTTCGCCAAGAGGAATCACCCTAAATGGCAACAAGCATACATTTAACAGAAATCTACCAACGTAAACTCAATTTTCTTATTGGTTCCGGCGCCTCTAGTGGTTTGTTCCCTACTCTCTGGTTACCGCTAATAGATTCAGATGATGAAACTAAAAAAGAAACTATCGAGACACTAGCAACCAAGCTAGACAAGCTTGCGGAGAAAGACTCCCGATATAAGAATCATCATACATTGTTGTTTATGTACTACTACGAACGGATCATTAAGCCAATATGTCAGTTCAAGACCAGTGATGTTCAAGCAGTTCGAGAGCATCAATGCTCTGGGGAGCCCAGTTGTGAGATATGTAAAGAGTTTGATACAAAAAAGAGTGTATTAATAAACTACGAAGCTTTTATTGAGTCTATTGTTCGTCTTCTTCAGCATAAGAAACATTTTGAGAAGCGTTGTAACCTCTTTACTACAAATTATGATGGTTGTATCCCCCTGATTGCCGATGATTTAATCAAGAAAGGGTATTTAGAATTCCATATAAATGACGGAGCTAGCGGTTTTATCGAACGAACTCTCTCTGCTCGAAATTTCAACTACTACCTATGCCAAACTGGTGTATTTGGTAGAAACTCGTCTGATATACCACAAATCAACTTTATCAATCTACATGGTTCCGGCTATTGGCAGAAATCGGAAGACACCATTAAAGTTGATTATAACAATCTCGAACGTACAGTTGTGATCCCAGAAGCGGCTGAAGAAGCTCTAGAACAGTTTGATGAGATTATTAACCATAAGGGTAAGAAAACAACAGATCTACTAGAAGCTCAATTTGAATTAAGTGAAGATAACCGAGATGCGTTTTGGAATACATACAATAAGCTACCCATTGTTAACCCTACAAAGTGGAAGTTTCACGAAACAGTCTTTGAAGAGCACTACTACCAAATGCTGCGATTGCTTAGCTACAGCTTGGAAGAACAGAACTCAGTTTTAATCAGTTTCGCTTTTTCATTCGCAGATGAGCACATTCGCAATCTAGTTAAGCGTTCATTATCCAACCATTCACTGCAAGTTTTTATTTGTTGCTTCAACGAAAAAGAGCATAAAACTATGCAGGAGTTCTTTGGTGGCTATAAAAACGTAGCCTTAATCCACTTTGAAGATAAAGTTTTAGATTTCACCGCATTTAATACAGACGTGTTTAACGCAGAAATCTTAAGGGACGTGACGCAATGAGTATTAACGTAGGTGAGGTCATTGCGGTTCGTGGGACACAGATTACGCTGCGAATCTTTGATGAGTCTAGTCTTGAAACGATGTTCTATGACGGAAAGAAATACAAAGGTGTTTCGATACGCGAGTATATTGGGATTAAACGAGGTTTTTGCCTAATTGTTTGTATCGTCGAGGGTGAGTACTTAGATGAAAAAAGGTTCGAATTTGACGACAACAAGATTCAATACATCCGAAAAGTAGAAGCCAAACCTATTGGTTACTTTGAACAGAATCAGTTCAAAGAGGGTGTCAAATTAATGCCCATGATAAAGGATGAAGCTTACCTGCTTAATGAGTCTCAAGTAACCAAGGTCTTTAGTCAGGCAAACGATGGTAGATTCAAAATTGGTTCAATGCTTAAAGAAGAACTACCTGTTTCACTTCCTTGGGACAAAATCTTCAACAGTCATATTGGCATTTTTGGCAACACTGGTAGTGGTAAATCAAACACGCTAACAAGGCTTTATGCTGAACTATTTCGTAACTTTGAAGATCAATTAGTGGGTAAAAGCCAGTTTCTTCTCGTAGATTTCAACGGAGAGTACACTGGTGACCAACTTATAAAAAAAACTGAAAATAAGAAGTCCTTCAATCTGAGCACAGGAAAAAGAGAGGGGCAAAAACTGCCTTTAGCAAGCGATCATATTTGGAACACCGAGATCTTGGCATTGTTGTTTCAAGCAACTGCAAACACACAAACACCATTCATCAATCGAGTGATTGAAAAGCGAAAAAGTCAGCTAAAGAACAATGATGATGTTAAAGATTTCGTCGTAGGTACATTCTACTTATGTCTTGTTAACCCGGCTCAAAATAAAGAGTCTTTGATTCACCTAAAAGTTATCGCCAAACATCTTCAGAATGATGCCCTTATAAATAAACTGAAAAATTTCATTTGGTTTGATAAGCATCAAGATAAAGCCAAGTTCGCAGATCCTAAAGCTCCTGGCAATTGGCACTTCTTTGACACACAAGCTGACTTTGACACGAACCTAAGACCTATTTTAGACGAAATAGATGTAGACAAGCTTGACGCTTTTGATGAGCTAATTGTACGGATAAATGTTCAGCTATTAAGGGATTTACTGTTCGGAAACATTCAATTTGATCACATTCAACCTCTATTAAAGAGAGTAGAAAGTGCAGTTAATGACCTTAGAAAGATTTTTGATGTTAAAGACGACGTCAGAGACGAGTTCAAACTTTTAAATGTTATTTCCCTGAGAAGATGTAATCAAGCAACCAAAAAAATCGTTCCTTTGATACTTGCGAAAATGTTCTATCAAGAGCACCGAGAGAAAGTTGAGGAAAAAGTAAGCAGTACTCTTCATTTCATAATCGATGAGGCTCATAACATCCTTTCCCAACAATCGAGCCGTGAACATGAGGTTTGGAAAGATTACAGACTTGAAATGTTTGAGGAGATTATTAAAGAAGGTCGTAAATTTGGCATGTTCTTAACGCTTGCCAGCCAAAGGCCAGCAGATATATCACCAACGATAATGTCTCAACTTCATAACTTCTTCATTCATCGGCTAGTGAATGACAAAGACTTGTTTCTTATTGATAACACCATTAGCACGTTAGATCGTATGTCAAAGAGCTTGATACCTAACCTTTCAAAAGGGGCATGTGTTGTCACAGGTACAGCCTTTGACTTGCCGTTAGTAATGCAAATTGACTACATAAAAGAGAAAAAAAGTCGACCTGCAAGCGATGACGTTGATTTAGCAAAACTATGGGGACTGAAAAAAGAAGACGAGTAACTTTTTTACCTTATAGGGTGTAAAATCCAACATGCCAAAACCAAATAGACTGGACACAATGAGTCATACGAATATTGTTCAAATTATTAAGAGTTTACAATGCAAGAACAACAGCAAACAAAAAGCTTTCAGCTAAGGGAGCTTGGTTAACAAGCTGAAATGCGACTAATACATTGATTTTTAATAGGTTATATCAGAGGTAACATGGACAAGTACTTTGAATATGAAAGAGATTATAAAAGCCGTCCTCATGTCGTGCTACTTGGTGCTGGCGCTAGTGTGGCAGCTATTCCAAGGGGTGACAAAAACGGAATGAAAACTTCTGTAATGGATGGTTTTTTGGAAAAACTGGGGTTGAGTGAAGCTATCGAAGATTTAAACCTTGTCACTCAAAGCGATAATTTAGAAGATATTTACTCTGAAATTGCTGAAAGAGATGAATATGCAGATGTAAGAAGTGAACTGGATACTAGAATTCGGAACTATTTCAGTGAGTTTGAAATCCCCGATGAACCCACAATCTATGACTTTCTACTTCTTTCTTTGAGAAAAAAGGATCTAATAGCAACATTCAATTGGGACCCTCTGCTACTTCAGGCTTATCAAAGAACCGTCAAAATTACTACCTATTTACCAGATTTAGCGTTCTTACACGGCAATGTCTTGGTTGGATACTGCCTGGAACATCAGCACGGGGGAAATGTAGACAATAGATGCCCAGAATGTGACGAGTGGTTTTCGCCCAGCAGGCTTTTATATCCAATTGCAAAGAAGAATTACAATGATGATCCTTATACCAAGAACAATTGGAAAGCACTAAAAAACTACTTAAGTAAAGCGTATTTAGTGACCATTTTTGGATATAGTGCTCCCAAGACCGACGTTGAAGCCATTGATATGCTTAAAGATGCTTGGGGTGACATTAACAAAAGGAACATGGAGGACATTGAGTTTGTAGATATCCAACAAGAAGATGCACTGGTCGATACGTGGGAAGAGTTTGTTCATACTCATCACTACACATATACCAATGACTTTTTCAATTCCAGCTTAGCTAGGTTTCCTAGACGCACTACTGAGGATTTGTTTGATCGTACACAAAACTGTATCTGGACATCTCCGGAAACACCGTTCTCTGAATCAATGACGTTCTCAGATTTGCGTAATGTCGTTGGCCGTTTAGTCGAAGAAGAAAATGAACACAAAGACAGCTACATAACTCTAAAAAACAGGTGATTAAATACCAATCAACAATTAGCACTGGTAGGTCAATAGATACCAAAGAAAACTAGTCTCACTTGTAAGACCAACTCATTTTGGGGCGCTTTTGAGCTAGAAAGTTCCATAGGTAAAAATTCAACCTATGAGGGTTCTGTCGAGTAGACGACACTTGTTACCAAGTGTCGCCCCTCTAAGAACCGTACGTGCAACTTTCACTGCATACGGCTCAAGCCTCCACTAAGGCATCATTGATACCCAGCAACTTATAAAGCAGTCGAAGCAGGTTCGTTCCAAGAGTTACGAGCTAGCCTTTTGGGTTTTCTCTTCGCCAAGTATTCTTGGTATTGAGGGTCAAAAGGGGTCGCAGCACTCCTAATTTTCACGTGTCTTTCGATAGGCACTTTCGCTATTTGGAACAGATTGAAGTGACAGTCCATGTTCATGATTTTCTGCCAACCGTGAAATTGCCACTGGCCTTTACGATTGAGGAAGTACTTATGAACAACCCAGTCTTTGGACTTGGTTGGATGACGTCTAACTGCCCAGTGCCATAGCGCTTGGAATAGTTTGTGGCCGACATACCCGAATATTTGTTTAGCAACACAGTGGCGATAGTAATTCGCCCATCCCCTGAGTTTCGGATTTATCAACTTGATAAGATCGTTAACAGGGATGGTTGCGTGCTTTTTAATGAGTTCTCGTAGATTTCTCAAGAATAACAACGTGTTGGATTTGCTCGGCTTGATGAGCAATTTCCCTTTGTACTTCCTGTGATTGAAGCCTAGAAAGTCAAAGCCATCATCAATATGAGTGATCTTCGTTTTCTCTTCGGAGAGGGCTAACCCTCTTTCTGCCAAAAAGCCAGCAATCAACGGTTTGATGTCGTTCACTAGCACTTCCTTTGAAGAGCAAGTAACCACGAAATCATCCGCGTAACCGATAAAGTTGGCTCTAGCCCCCTTTTTCAGGGCTGTAGATTTTATTTGTTGCTCTATTCCCGCGAGAGTCATTAGCATCAAGGTTGGAGAGATTATTCCACCTTGAGGTGTACCCTCATCGGTATCATAGAACAGACCCTTATCCACATAGCCAGACTTTAACCATTGTTCTAACATACGTTTATCTACCGTGATATTGTCCATAAGCCATTGATGCCCGATTTTGTCGAAGCAAGCCTTAATATCTCCCTCAAGAACCCATTTCGCTGATCGCTTTAGAGCCAAACATTTGAAACACTGACTGACGGCGTCAGCCGTGCTGCGATTTGTCCTAAACCCATAGCTATTGAGGTCGGCAAGCGTTTCGGACACTGGTTCTAATGCTAGAAGGTGGAGGGCTTGTTGCGCTCTATCAATCATGCATGGAATACCCAATGGCCTGAGCTTACCGTTCTTTTTGGGAATGTAGATACGTTTGAGTGGTTTTGCAGAGTAAGCCTTGCGGCTCAGTTGATTGACTGCTTTCATACGGCGTACATCTGTGTTCCAGGTGACACCGTCTATTCCAGACGTTTTACTGCCTTTATTCTGAGAGACTCGCTTAACCGCAAGAAGCTTGGCTGAGCGAGAATGAGTCAAGAGCCACTGTAAGGACTTCACCTTACTGTATTTCTTTTCTCTAGTTGCTTTTGCGATACGCATTTGAAGCTTCAATACGTGTGCTTCAACGGATTTCCAGTCGATGGACTGCCATTGAGCGCCGTCAGAAGATGCACTAATCTCTTTCGAGATCACCATTTGCTTTTCTCCTTGAATTAAGTTCTTCAAATTCTCTCGCAATGGGAGACCAGTCGGAAGTGGGCTCACTTTCGTGATCAGACATAAGTCTGTATCTGCATCATTACAATGTAGCTTTCGCTTTTTCCGACCTCCTATACCTGCATCACTATCGGCCACAAAGGCTTTCCCAAAGGGAATGATACAGGCTTACCCTGTTCCGTATGTTACGTAAAATGTCAGCTTAGATGCCCACTATAGTGCGGAGAGTACGGCGATCACGAAAAAGTACTGTCCAACCTCTTTCCAACTCTCGTTGCCTTTTGGCCACAGCGTATTAACCACTTCCGCTGCTTCAACGTATAACGCACCTTGAATGGATTCACATACGTTCATCATACTGACTACCTAGCACTTACCCGAATTGTGGTTTTCAGGAGGAACGTCCTCTCACGATTCTTTTCCCACTCAGCCCAACGGCCAAGTTTCGTTACATTGTCCGAGCCGCTGCTTTATTCAGGCTCGTAGGTTCATCTGGTGATACAGACGGTTCACTCATAAAGCGGTGAACAACGCTTCATACGACCTCAGGTCGCACGGACAAAAACGCGTTAGATCAAAAACTCTAATTCACTTAACTGATATTAGGAAAAGTATCTTGAAACCTTAAAGCTGAGAGGTTGCTACGGCGACGTTGAACAATGAGTCTTAGATCTCTAATCAGTCACGTTAGTATGGGTGAAGCCTGAAAATGATAGACTTAGAAAGCGTATGAATAATAACCAACAAAAGTCTGGTGAGTGTGTTACCTTGGTTGTTATCCCTACCGCTTAGTGGGGACTTCTTTTCTTTTCCGAACTCGCATCTCGGCACTCCTTAGTTGCCCTCCTAAGCCTCACCGCAGGCTTTAATTATGTCCATTTCAACTCAAAAGTTAAGAAACATCTTCAAACTCACTAGAATTGAAAATGTAGAAATCAACAACGACGTACCCCATTTCGCACCTTGGTTACCACTTGCTCAAAAAGTAAATCCTGTCATCCCTTCTGCGATTATATATTGCGAAGGTAATTTTGGTAAAGTTGATGGTAAAACCGCTAACGGGTTAGTGAGGCATTCGTTAAGCTATCGTATTCTATCGGTTATTGATAGTGAGTCTGCTGGCTTAGATGCTGGTGAAGTTCTTGATAACAAAGCCAATGGAATACCTATCCTTGCTAATGCTGAAGAAGCTATCATTCACGCAGAAAGCATTCCTGATTACTTCATTTTTGGCATTGCGCCATCAAGTGGCTTTTTATCTGACTTAGATAAAAGCATCATTTTAAATGCCATGTCACTAGGAATGAACATCGTAAATGGCTTACATGAATTCCTAACCGATGATCCTCTATTTTTAGAAGCCAGCTTAAAGAATAACGTTCGAATATTCGATACTCGCAAACCCAAAAATAAAGGCGATCTGAAAACGTTTAGCGGGAAAATACACAACGTTAAATGTCCGAGAATTGCTGTAATGGGGACGGATTGCGCGCTAGGAAAACGAACAACAGCAACAATATTGGCGAATGAACTGACTAAAAAAGGCCTTAACGTCGTTCTGATTGCCACTGGTCAAACAGGCATTATGCAGGGCGCACAATACTGCGTTGCACTCGATGCTGTTCCTTCACAATTTTGTGCCGGTGAGTTGGAATCTGTCATTGTACAGGCCTATGAAAAAGAAAATCCGGATCTGATTATTATTGAAGGGCAAGGAGCCTTGAGTCACCCTGCGTTTTCAACCAGCGCTTTTATCTTACGTGGCAGTTGTCCAACGGGTGTGATACTGCAACATGCCCCTAAACGTTTATATCGTAGTGATTTTCCTGATTGCCCAATGCCTTCGATTGCCTCAGAAATCAATCTTATCGAAACGTTTTCTAATACCAATGTTATTGGACTAACACTGAATCATGAAGATATGTCGTTGGATGAAACACGTTGTGCGATAGACACTTACACTACCGAATTTGGTTTACCGGTTACTGATGTCTTGTCACAGCCTGTTGAACATCTACTGCACATCGTAACGTCAGCCTTTCCTATAATAGCAAGTAAACTGGCCGAAAAAGGGTGAACTACCCTAGGTTAGACATCGATTGTGGGAAAGTTCATCATAACGCTCAGTTCCTGATTTCTCAGCTCTCACTGAAAAATATATCCGTTACGCCTGTAACAAAAGCCTTCCTCGGCCACCCTATCATCGCACAAGTTCTTATTGATGCTGGCGCAACAATGTTAGCCGATTCAAGAATCGAAAATCTTCAAAAGATGACTGAATCTGGCATTGCTATCCCTAAAATGCTGATACGTACACCCATGCTCAGTCAAGTGGCGAGCGTAATAAAATACAGTGATATGAGTTTAAACTCTGAAGTTGAAGTGATTCAGAGGCTTTCACATGCAGCAGAACAACAAAATTGCTGTCACGGTATCATTATTATGGTTGAGCTTGGCGATCTCAGAGAAGGTGTGATGCCCCATCATATTATTGATTTTATCCGAGAAGTTATTTCTTTACCAAACATCACGATAAAAGGAATTGGTACGAATTTGGCCTGTCGGTATGGTGTCGCTCCAGATGATCAAAATATGAATATTCTTTCTGAGCTTGCCGATGGAATTGAAGCTACATTTGGGATCAGTCTAGAAATTATTTCAGGGGGTAATTCTGCTTCAGTTAACTGGGCTCTTCAGAGAACAGGCTTAACTCGAGTAAATAACCTTCGTATAGGAGAAGCAATTTTTTTAGGCTGTGAGCCTTTAGAGCACGAAAATATCAAAGGCTTACATACGGATGCGGTTTCTTTGACCGCTGAAGTGATTGAATCCAAGACTAAACCGACTTTGCCTTGGGGGAGTCGGGGGTTAAATGCTTTTGGTGAAAAAGAAAACCTTCAAGATAGAGGGGAGGTCTCACAAGCTATTCTAGCATTAGGCCGCCAAGATGTTTGTGTCAGCGGGCTTAAGGCTCCGAATGGGATTAAGATCATGTCTTCAACCAGTGATCATCTTGTCCTTGAATCCTCACAGAAACCACTATTTGTAGGGGAAAAAGTCACATTCAGTTTAGATTACAGTGCGCTCTTATCTTCTATGTCTTCACGTTATATCCATAAATATTTTAAGGCACCTAAATGGAGAAGAAAGGAAGAAGGAGCGCATAATGCTACGAACAACTGTAATTCTCTTCGTCAGTGTCATGCTTAACGGTTGTCAGATAAGCCCAATAAAATCTAATGGACTTGCCGATTATAGAGCGACAGTTATTTCAAGCCAACTTCCACAAGAGTTAGGCTCAATCACACTCGTAAATGCACAGTCAGAGGGCGATAGTGTCACTCTTGTTTTCGTAAAAAAGAAAACTTTGAATATGGACCGCTTAGTAGAAAAAGTCGCCGTTATTTTTTGTGATCTGCTCCAGTAAGACTGGACACCGCATTAAGCGACATATTGTTTTTCAAAGTTAACTGGGCTTAGATACCCAAGAGCACTGTGCCTTCTTGTTCGATTATAATCAACTTCGATGTATTCAAAGAGTGCTTGACGCATCTCTTCTCGGGTCATTATCGACTCGTATTGGACGGCTTCTACTTTCATTGAGTGGAAAAAGCTTTCAACACAAGCGTTGTCCCAGCAATTTCCCTTCCTACTCATACTTTGCTTTAGATTATGAGCTGCGATTAAGTCGCGGTAGTCTTTTGAACAATATTGGCTACCTCTATCACTATGGATAATCACTTCTTCTGGCATGCCTCTGCGGAACAATGCCATTGATAGCGCATCACAGACCAGAGTTGCGGTCATTCTGGTACTCATTGACCAACCAACTACTTGCCGTGAGTACAAGTCGATAACAACGGCTAAATACATCCAGCCTTCGCTTGTCGCTAGATAAGTGATATCTCCAGCCCATTTTTGGTTTGGTGCTGTCGCATTAAAGTCTTGCTCAAGCAAATTCGGGGCTACAGGAAGTCTATGCTTACTGTCTGTCGTACATTTGAATTTACGGGCGGCCTTCGCAACTAACCCCTGACGCCTCATGCTCGCGGCGATGGTTTTTACATCGTGTTTATTACCATTTTCTTCAAGTTCTTTTTGAATGCGCCTTGCACCATCACGCTCCTTTTTATCATCAAAGACTTCACGAACTTTGCTATCAAGCTGCTTTCGGTGTTCGTTGCGTTGGGTGACTTTATGCCGATTATCAATCCAATAATAAAACCCACTTCGAGAAACCCCAAACACCTTAGCCATACGGACAACCTTATACTGCATCAGGTGTTCGAGCATAAACTCATAGCAATCTACTTTAGATTTTTCGCGAAGTAGGTGGCGGCCTTTTTTACGATATCTAGCTCTTCAGCTTGCTCTGCCAATAATCGTTTGAGTTTGGCATTTTCAGTGGCTAGTTCCTTTTCTCTATCGCTGATTTTCGCATCTTTTTTGACGGCTTTACGCCACCCATAAATTTGAGATTCATATAGCGAAAGCTGTCGTGCGGCGGCAGCGACACCGACTTTCTCTGCTAACTTAAGCGCTTCGGCTTTAAATTCAGGAGCATGTTTAATTCGTGTTTTCTTAGTTGTCATTGTTCACCTCGTTAGTGATTGTACTCACTTAACTCAGTGTCCAAAACTTCTGGTGCGGATCAGAAACGGTTTGCCCAAACTTTTGAGATAATATCTCTTTGATTGTTTGCGCATGTTGAACCGACGCTGCAACAATCAGCCCACCGGCATTGGGTGATCTGAGACGTACTTTTTCTAGCTGATCACATCCTAAACCGAGTAGATATTCCATCGCCTCTTGGTTGTGAATAACACTCTGGTAAGATGCTTTTGTCTGTTTAAGCATCTCTAATATTGATGAAAAGGATTCGACTTTTTCGCTACTACTAACAGACAAGTGTTCATTATCAACCAAGACGATTTTGGGCGCTCTACAAACACCATCAGCTATAGCTTGTTTAAGAGTGTATTGGTAATCGACAAGAAGCTGTCCGTCTGGGTCGCTGTACTCACCCATCACAATGGGTAAAGAGTCTGAACGCCACGGTGTACCTGAAAGTGCAAGGGTAAAAGTAGCAAGCCCTTGAATCTTAGTGAGAACTTGCTGCCCCCAAATGTTCGCATTTTCAACCTCAGAGCCAGAGCAATGGTGTATTTCATCAAAGACAACAAAGACCCTGTGATTCCGCAATGTTTGCCAAAATTCGTCATTGAGGAATTGGATAGATTGGTATGTTAAAGATTGCCCGACAGATCCCATGCCACCATTAAACGTACACTTAAGTATCGACGAAAAGGTTCTTTTTATACCATCAGAAACCGTCAACGATGGTGAGAAGCACAATACAAGATCTACCATGTCACTTTGTAACAACCTTGACGCAATATTAGCGGCAAGTACTGTCTTACCTGCTCCAGGTGTAGCTTGGCAAAAAAAATGGGAGCAGTTGGATTGATATTTTTCCAACGCTCTGTCAGAGCATTCACTTTGCCACCCCCTTAACACGGTTCATTTCCTTCATAGAGAGTATTAAGAACCTTTGTTAAAACGTTCACTTTACCGAGCAATATCGCGGCGCGTTCTTTAGCCTCTTGATGCAAAGGGGCCAGTTTATTCTCTAGCTCAGGGAATCGAGATACGATTGACTGATACTCGTCAATCTCCCCAAGTATTATTTCCAATTCACCCTTATATTCGTTACGTTCATTACTTAAAATGGAATAGTTTTGAATGGGTATTTTAGGTTTTCTATCCGCTTGGTTATTCGTGGTTACATTGTTATGTAACTCTTTAAATTGTTCCGCTTTAAAGTAACGTTTTTTCCGACCAGAGCCCTCACTCCGCAACCAAGTTTTCTTTTCAAAGTGAAAAATTGCTCGGTACACCTTTTTGCGAGCTTCGGCAGAATTGGAGTCTACATTCTCAAGGGATAGCCATAAATCTCTGGCTTCTAGCACGGTGAATCCATCTAACCCATTTTCTATCAACAACTTGTGCATGACCGCACTAATTCTTCGAGCCCGTTTCATTTCCAAAATTACACCAACCAAAAAACTAAGGATTGCTTAGTATACAGAAATCAGTAAAACTAAGAAAATCTTAGTTACCTTGAGATCAGAGACATGAACTATAAGTGTCATTTACTAACCCAATCCCTGAGCGCCTTAAAGAAGCGCGCAAAAAAGCGAAACTCTCCCAAAAAGCTTTGGGAGTGCGTATAGGTATGGATGAAAGCTCCGCAAGCCCGAGAATGAATCAATACGAAAAGGGAAAACATACACCAGATATCAGTACGTTAAAGTCAATTGCAGATGAGCTTGGTGTGCCTTTGAGTTACTTCTTTTGTGAAGATGAGATTTCTGCGGAGTTAGCTGTGAATCTAAATAAGCTCTCTGAAACGGATAAGCAGAAGGTTCTTGAGGTGACAGCGCGACTTATTGAAGAGTCATTTGAAAATAGTAGTCCGAAAGAGGACTAGCTGCGTGAGCCACGAAAGAACAATGGCTCTATTTGTCTTTTAAATACTATTTGTTATTGAGGTAATCTAACCTCAGATCGGTTTAAGCTATTGCCATCAAGCCTGTCTTTTCAATGCTTGTGATGTTTAGCGATGGCTTTTCTGGCTTCAGACAGTACGCAATCAATCCGCCAAGAATCCATGCAAGCTCCTATGGCGAGAATGCTCTATCTGAGAGATGTTCTTTAATTGCTCATTGATGGTCTCGATAATAAACCTTTTGGACAGCATCGCTCTGTCCCAGGCAGCAATTACTTTCGGCTTCATGTTCTTACGGTGAGTTGTAATCAGGGTGATTCCATCCTCTTTTAAATTGTCGGTAAGGGCTTTACTGGTATAGCCTTTATCTGCATAGAGCTTGTCAAGCAGACCTTTGGGTAGCTCACGGACAGGTTTTCTCTCATCAGTATTAGCTGGCGTTAGCTTAGCGGCAACGATATCACCAAGGTGATTGGTGATGATGTGAAATTTAAATCCATAAAACCAGCCCATTGTCCCTTTACCTCTTGCCGCTGTTCCTTTGAAAACCTTATGCCGAGGAATACGTAAATTATGACAAACTTTAATGCTTGTAGAGTCAATGAATTCAATGCCTGCCGGCTCACCTTTAACATGGGTAAAGAAAGAGCTTAGCGGTACAAGTACTGAAGGCATGACCTCCAAAAATCGCGTGTAACTGAGCAATGTTGGGAAGTTGCACTCTGGGTTCTTAGAGAGACGACACTTTGTAACAGGTGTCGTCTAATCGACAAAAGCTTGTTACCGACTTATCTAGTTTCGCAATCTATTAATTAACTCATGTATGGCAAAGCCAAATTAGAAATGTCACATTAAATATTTCTGCAATGTAAATGCAAGTAATGTAGAAACCACTGCCGACAAAATACCCGCAACAATATTACTTCCTAACACACTTTTAAGCTTGGGAGCACCACTCGTTGTGACCAGTATGTTGTGATCACCAACCTGTACTGCTTCTGAATTTATATTATAGGTATTGTTCACTTGTTCCCCCCTTTGCTTAGTGTCGGTGTATTCAATGTTAATCGGATTGTCCTCATGAAAGGAGGGCAAAGGAGATCTGAAAGTCAGGCAAGTTCTGTCCATAAACTTAAACTGGTTACTTAAACCGCCACGAGTAATTTTTTCGATAGAACTGAAATGCTTACTTAAATCACTGTTGGTAGTCTTTTCGATAGAACCAAACTGCTTACTTAAATCATATTTGTTCATGGCCCAAGTCAATCCTTACTAACGTCTTTTGTTTAACTATCAGATAAGTTATCACATAGAATCATTAACCGTTTATGGCACACTTCCATCTTAAGGGGAATTTATCAATAAAATCATATACTTACGAAAAGCAATGATTGATAAGGAAATTTAAAAAAATCTTCGAAGACAATAAAGGGAAGGAGATTTGTTGCGTAATTCGATGGAACTAAATCAGGAAGTTACGATCTAACCGTGTACAGCACTCATGGTGCAAGTCGTAGAGCTAAGGAAGTTGAGGTTTCATTTAAAACCAAAGGAGCAATAAACACTTAGCCATTGATACAACTGGTCTCAAGGTTTATGGCGAAGGTGAATGGAAAGTGAAGAAGCATGGTACTGACGGGAAGCGCAGAGTATGGCGTAAGCTGCACATCGCAGTAGATATAAGCACCCACGAAATCGTCACAACAGAGCTAAGTTTATCTAACGTAACCGATGCCGAAGTGCTCCCAAACTTACTAAAGCAGACACGTCGTAAAATCATTGAGATATCAGGTGATGGTGCTTATGACACGAAGGGTTGCTATGATGCTATACAAAAATCAAGCGAGCGGTTCCGCTCATCCTGCCACGAGAAGAGGCGGCCTTCTGGGAACGGGGTCATCCTCGCAATTTAGCGGTAGGTTGTCAGAAACTTTACGGCTCGAACAACAAGTGCAAAAAGCGGTATGGCTATCATAAACGGCAATTTATCGAGTGAAACAGTTGTTGGGTGGAAAACTCAGCCTCCGAATTTACAACGATCAGGTTGGTGAGACTTACGTAATGATTAAAGCGCTCAACAAGCTTACAAGACTTGGTATGCTTGAACTCAGTATATTGTATAAAAATAGCTCAACTTTAGGCGATTTGCTCTCTTGTCTGAATTACGCAACAAAGCCTCTATCTTTACTAATTTTTTTGTAAAGAATAATTACGTTTGAAACATAATATATTCCCATTTTTCTGGTGTGAAATCTTATTCGTTACATAAATGAACTATATTGTAATAAATTTACTCATAAAAAAGGCAGTAATTACTTATTTAACAATCGGATATGGGAAAATTTAATTTTCAGATTGACTCTTTACTAGGAATACTGGAAATACCGTGAAGATTTGTCTTCTTGCACCACTCATAAACGTGAGTGCGTAGTAGAGCCAGTAACGCTTTCTCAGCACCAATTTCTTATTTTGTTGAGTCTTGGTTTGAAACTCAGGGAAGCCAAAGGTCATCACTAAAACCAGAATAAAACCAATGCCTCCAGTAATGCCGTACACCCAAGCGAAATCCAGCTTAAGCTGTTCCAACATCACCCAGATAGATCCGTACGTTATCAATGACGCGAGCGCGCCCACAGAGATCATTTTACCCAGCATCTCTGGTGCTTCTTCTTTATTCAGCCACTGCAAAGATAAAGATTGCTTAAGCGTTTCAAAATAGTGAAAGCCCGTCGACATCAAAATCGTAGTTAGTAACAAGCCTGTGAGTGTAGGAAATAAACCGGTAATCGCCGTGCCCACGGTTAACATCGCCAGCGATATCAACATAAAGCGTTGCTCACGAATGAATGCCAAAACAAACACCACGGTAAACGCTAAGAAACCAGGGATCTCACGAACACTTTGCAACAAGCCAATATCGGCGCCATCAAAGTTCGCTTTCTCTATCACGAAGTTATTCAGCAGAGCCATCCAGCTTGAAAACGCGACAGGGACAACAATCGAAATCAGTAATAAAAAGTTTTGCGGCGTTTTCCAGCTCGCGGTTTTATCGAACATTGACGGACTCCTGTTCGTCTAATTGAGTGAGCACTCGTAAGGTCAATTGCTCAGTATACGGGTTGATCTTCCAGTGCTCTGGGCTCCAACCTTTTACGAAACGTTGAAAATCAGCCCACGCCACGTAAAACATAGGTCGCCACGCAGCTTCAATGTCATCAAACGAAAGCTGTGGCTGATAGTACGCCAATGCCTCTTCCAAGTATCGGAAGTAAATCTCTAACATCTGTGATTCAAGCTCTGCGCAATCTTGCGGCCTCACCGCACTGCTCATAAACAGAGCTACGTCTTTCATCGCACAACCATGACCCACATATTGAAAATCGACGGCAGCTGCGTTTTGGCTTTCTGAATCAAAACAGAAATTGGCAAGCTTGGCGTCGCCATGTACCAAAGTTGGATACGGACATTCTTTTAGTAAACGGTCGATGTGCTTGGCTTGGTTCTTCAATGGTAAATCAGCCAAGGCATTAAACTCATCAGGGCGTGTGTCTAGATGCCAGTATGTGCCGACTTGCCACAATGAGGCTGACTGTTCTTGATCGTCACTGATGTGCTTTGCGTGAAAATTAGCGAGCCATTTAAGGCAAGCATCGCGTTGTTTTTGCTCTTCTCGTGTGTAACCAGACGCCAGTTCAGACTGAGTACCTTTGATTGCTAGATTGTCAGAAACAGCAAGCACATCAAACTGAGAAGTTAACGGAAAACCGATTTCGGCTAAGTCTTGCATCACAATCAACCACTCGTTCTCTTGTAACTCACAATGCAGCCCTACAGGTACAGGGCAACGCTCATCCCACTGTTGAGTGAACGACTGATACCAAGCCGTTTCCACTTGATAAGAGTGCACCTTTCGTTGATGAGATAACTTGGTGTTCCAACCTTTAGGGTGTTCGGCTTTATCTGGCAGTGCGACATGTTTAACAATCACACTCTTCAGTTCAGCATGGCCTTCGTAACAAAAGACTAAGCGAACTAACTCACCATATCCGCCCCACAAACGTTGAATGACTTGAACATCAACCCCCTCATGACAGCCCAGTGAAGCCGCTATTTTTTGATAAAGGGCAGGAAGTGATTTATTCGAACTGGCTTCAGTTTGGTTAAGCTGTTTTGATGACATTGATTGGGACACTATCGTTCGAGACATAAATACTGTTTTATGCCTCAGATGCTAAAAGATGCGACCATTGCTTTTGCCTGTTCATGTAGTGCACCACATAACTGCACACTGGCACAATTTTAAAACCCGCCTGTTCAATCTCAATTAATACAGACTCCATCATAACTTTGCCAAAGCCTTTACCTTGCAGTTCATCAGGGATACGAGTCGAAGTTATATGGAGTACATCACCCTGTTTTTGGTACTTAACGACTGCAAATTGGTTTGGTTCGAGTTCAACTGTGATCAGGTTCTCGTCTTGAACCCATTTTGTGGCCTTCATTCTCAACTCCTACAAATAATTGATACGACAAACAATTAAAGTTTGAAGTATGAGTTCCATGTAATAAACTAACGCAAGTGCATATAAACAAAACTAAGTACTTCAAACAACGGATATTTTTAGAGATCGCTGATTTACATAAAATCAAAAGCAAAGAATAACACTCTATAAATAATTCAAAGTACTTACATTAAATCTAGCACGTAACAACCCCTTGTTAGCAAGTTATCAATATCTAACAGACGCATGTTGGCGCATGGAGAACACAAAATGAACGCACCACTGAAGAAGCCTTTGGAGCATAATCAGGCACTTCAAGACCCTCGTAACCGCACCGTTTCTACGATTAACAGCACTGATGCTCTGGCCATGATTGAACACGGCAGTGAACTGACGTTGAATGTCTCGACTCCGGTTGGCACTAAGTTTCTCGCGACCACTAAGTTTATTGGTACGCACAGTGATAACTGTATTGTGGTTGAGTTACCCGAGGTATCTAACGAAGACCTGAACTTTTTCTTTCAAGAAGGTTTTTGGATGACAGCTCGTGCTTATTCCCTACGAGGCGAAGGCGCGCTTATCCACTTTAGGAGCCAAATTCACCATAAAATTGGTGAACCCTTCCCTATCCTCGTACTTTCAACACCAAGTACGATGCAAGTGACTCAACTGCGTAAAGAAACACGCTACGAAGTGAACTTAGCTTCAAGAATTATCTTCAACGACCAACGAGCAAATTGTGAGATAAGAGATTTATCTAAAAGTGGTTGTCGCTTTGTTACTTCACCAACCTCTCGTCCGATTCAAATTGCCGACCGAGTGTCGATAGAGATAACGCCTGAGAACTACAATGGTCCACTTATTCCACCATTGAGAGGCATTATCTGTAACTTGCAAAAGTCGACGCACTACGCTCGATATGGCGTGGAGTTTGATGATATTGGTCGAGCAAATGCTAAGCACTTGTTGGCAAAACTGAAGTTTAATGGAACCAAGCTCTGCTTACGAAACGCATAACTTCGTTTAACACCACATCGTTATTTAATGCAGTTAGCTGACCAAGTACAACCCGCTTATTCGCGCGCTAAGTCGCCACCAAATAAAAAAGCCATCGACTCTAAATCGATGGCTTTTGCGCTTTATCTATTTATCTATTTATCTATTTATCTATTTATCTATTTATCTATTTACGTAGAGCATTCAATTTAGCCTGAGCAATACCAAAGACAGTATCAATAGGGTAGCTTCCCTCGTCGCTAGCTTCACCTGCTGCTTTACCAGTGAACAGCTCAATGGCTTCTGTCACATGGTCAATCGCCCAGATATTAAACTCACCCTTTTCAACCGCTTTCACGATGTCACTACGCAGCATTAGGTTATGAACATTCGAACGCGGGATGATCACCCCTTGTTCATTTGAACGTCCTTTGATTTCACATACATCAAAGAAGCCTTCAATTTTCTCGTTCACCCCACCAATAGGTTGAGATTCACCGAATTGGTTCATCGAACCAGTAATTGCGATATCTTGACGGTTTGGTTGTTTAGAAAATGCCGACACTACCGCACAGAACTCAGCCATACTCGCACTGTCACCATCCACACCACCATACGATTGCTCGAAGGTGATATTGGTAGTGAGCGGGACTTTCGCTGTCTTACCAAACACTGAAGAAAGATAAGCAGACAAGATCATCACCCCTTTCGAGTGAATACTGCCACCTAGGTCTACGTTTCTTTCAATATCAATCACTTCACCGTCACCGTAAGCCGTGGTAGCCGTGATTCGGTTCGGAGCGCCAAACATATGATCCGTCGTACTTAACACAGACAGAGCGTTCACTTGACCAACCGCTTGACCATCGACATGGATCAGGGTTGTACCGTTAGTGAAGGTTTCCATTACGCTGTCTTGCAGTCGTCCGACACGCATCTGTTGGTTAGATAACGCTTGGTCGACGTGCGTTGCACGAATCAAGTTCGATTTTGAGCCTCTCGCTACGTAGTTTGACTCACGAAGCAGATTAGCAATGTGTGCTGAGTGCAACGATAATTTACCTTGGTCGCCTGCCTGACGTGAGCTGTGTTCAATGATGCGAGCAATCGCCTTGCGATCACAATGCAGCATGTTGTTGTCGTGCACGATGCTTGAAATGAAGCGCGCATAATGCATTTCAGAATCCGCAGTACGCTTCATCTCATCTTCAAAATCAGCAGTTACACGGAACAGTTCACCAAACTCGGCATCGTAGTGTTGCAACAGTTGATAAGTACGGTAATCCCCAAACAGAATGATCTTCACATCCAATGGGATGGGTTCTGGATCGAGTGAAACAGCACCGGTCAACGTTACCTCTTTTTCTAATGAAGTGAAGCTCAATTGACGCGAACGTAGCGCGCGCTTCAGGCCTTCCCAAACATAAGGTTGTTCGAGTACTTTCACCGCATCCATCAGTAATACACCGCCATTAGCTCGATGCAAACTGCCCGCTCTAATCAAAGAGAAATCGGTAAATACCGTGCCTTTAAACGTCGCGGTTTCAACATGCCCAAACAAAGAATGGTAGTTAGGATTCTCTTCTACCACGATCGGCAGGGACTGCTCTTTTTGGGTGACAATTACGTTAACTTTATAACGACGTGGCATTTTCTTATCAAGAGAAGCCGTGGCAATTTCAGCTTGCTCCGTGCTTTCCTCTAAGAAAATATCAGCGTTATCAACAATGTCTTTACGAAGCGCAGTGAGGTACTTTTTGATCTCAGGATATTGACTGTAATCCTTTTTCAATTGCTTGATGAAGTGAGTGATTACGTCTCTCGCGGTGTCATCGTTAAGCTTCTCGATTTTCTCTGTGTAGGTCTCTTCAAGCTCCGTCAATTCACGAGAAATGGTTCTTAAGCCAATCTCTAACCCATCAATGGTTTTGTCGAACTGATCTTGTTCTTCCTGCGAAAGCAAATCAAAACTCTCTTCGGTATGAAGGTCATCACCATTCATCGCGACAAACTGATAATCACCCTGAGTAGTAATCGTCAGGTTAATACCTTTGTCTTTTGCCTCTTGGCTAATCGCTTCTAGTGCAGCTTGCTGTTTAGCAGCCAATTGATTTTTAAGTCTATCGGCGCGGCTAAAGTACATCTCATTGTCGAATGCGAGTGGCATAGCTTTGAGCAGTTTACGCATCAACTTTTCAATATCTTGCTTTAAGCTGCTGCCTACACCACTGGGTAGCTTAAGTACCTTCGGTGTACGAATGTCTTCAAAGTTCGCGATATAACACCAATCAAAAAGCTCCTTAACTTCGTGAGGGTGTCGGTTTAGATAGCGCAAAATCATGGTGCGTTTACCAAGACCATTTCGCCCTATCGCATAAATGTTGTAACCCTTTTCCTTGATTGACATCGCGAACTCAACGGCCTTTTGTGCCCGTTCCTGCCCGACGATTTCGTCAATTGGAGCCAGTTCTTTGGTCGACTTACAGGGTAGCTTTTCTAGATCGGCTACCTTATACAGCTGTTCTGTATTGAGTCTTTGCATCGCCATCGCCGCCTCCTTAATCCTTCATTACTTGGGTGTAGATAAAATCAGTGTAGATGTAATTTCCTATCAATTTAGTGACTTACGCTGCACCGCTGTTCAACCGAACAAATAACACACAATTTGAGCCATTTTTACTAATAAGAGACCATTTTATTCATCAACTTAACATGTAAATGATTTTAATTTGCAATTGATAATAAATATCATTAACATTTCCAAATACTATAGATTGAGGATGTGGATATGGAAATTGAACGATGCTGGATGCACTACCTAAAAGCTGAACAGTTAATGGAACAAGGCCACTGGCCAGAAGCACAGCGTCTTTACAATGATGTTCTTATTTCCCTTCCCCATCACATCCAAGATGCTGCATATCAAAGCGACATCAAACCTTGCCAGTTTGCTTGCTTACTTGCAGGGCTTAGAGATGCAAGCGTTGCCCAATCAGAGATTCTCAACCGTCTAGGCCAACAACAGAAAGCTTTCGACACTTTGAACCAGTCATACGCGCTGATGCAATTCATCTCCCTCGAAAACACTGAACTGATTCAACGGACCTATTCGCTTTTAGAGAAGCAGAGTGAAGATTTACTCAATCACTTGATTGCTTTTTGCAGTGCTCAGCGCAGCTCACACTGGATGCTTGAGCTTGAACAAATTCAACGTGCTCATCACCATTTCGGGCAGCTTAAATCTACGTCAGAAGTTCAATCTTCACCTAATGTCTTAAATTGATAAGGATATATCATGTCGGACCAGGCCATTCTCAAAGTCAGTAACCTTTCCGTTAGTTTCAGAACCAATGATGGAATCATTGATGCGGTTAAAAAGGTTAGTTTTACCCTTAATTCCAGTGAAACCTTGGCCATTGTTGGTGAGTCGGGTTCTGGCAAATCAGTGTCTTCCAACGCACTCATGCGTTTACTGCCAGACAACGCCATTATTGATGCTCAATCTGAAATTGTGTTTGAGGGGCAATCGGTTCTTGGAAAGACCGAGCGAGAAATGCAGTCAATTCGCGGCGACAGGATTGGCATGATCTTTCAGGAGCCGATGACATCGTTGAACCCATACCTGCGTGTTGGGACTCAAGTGGCTGAAGCGATTATGTGTCACCGTAAGGTATCGAAGTCGAAGGCAAAACAACGTGTGCTGGAACTATTTGAACTGGTTCACTTACCCATGCCAGAGCAAGCATATAGCAAATACCCGCACGAGTTTTCGGGCGGCCAGCTGCAGCGTATCATGATCGCGATGGCACTGATTAACGAGCCCGATATTTTGATTGCCGACGAACCCACCACAGCATTAGATGTAACGGTTCAGGCTGAAGTGCTTTCTTTGATCAAAGAGATCCAAAGCAAGATGGGCATGGCGATTTTGTTCATCACCCACGATCTTGGTGTCGTAAAACACTTTGCTGACCGAGTTCTGGTGATGTGTAAAGGCGAACTAGTGGAGGAGGGATTGACTCAAGCCTTGTTCGACAACCCAAGACACGATTACACGCGCATGTTGATCAATTCAATTCCAACAGGTGCTAAGGTTCCAGTCCATGAGTCAGCTTCGGAGTTGTTGTCCGCAGATGATATCCGAGTTCAGTTCTTAGTTAAGTCGCACTTCATCAAGAGTAAAAGCCAGTATTTCGAAGCCGTAAAAGGCATTTCGTTGAATCTTAAACAAGGCGAAACGCTAGGCATTGTGGGTGAATCAGGGTCAGGTAAATCGACCCTTGGACGTGCATTAATCGGCTTGCTGCCAAGTACCGGACGTATTGTTTACAAAGGCCAAGACGTTAGCTTATTAAATGATAAAGAGCGTCACAAGCTCAAGAAAGATGTCCAAATGGTGTTCCAAGATCCTTATGGTTCTTTATCACCACGCATGACAGTTGGGGAAATCATCACCGAAGGCTTAACGGTGCATCAACCTCATCTATCCAAGCAAGAACGTTTAGAAAGAGCTCGTAAAGCGCTGACTGAAGTTCGCTTAGAACAGAGTTCAATTAACCGTTATCCGCATGAGTTTTCTGGCGGGCAAAGACAACGTATCGCGATTGCTCGTGCGCTGATTCTTGAACCCTCTTTCATTCTTCTCGATGAACCCACTTCAGCACTCGACCGCTCGGTGCAACTCACGGTAATCGACCTGTTGAAAGATATTCAAGCCAAGCACAACATCGGCTTCCTTTTCATCAGCCACGACCTTTCGGTAGTAAAAGCGCTGTCGGATCGTGTATTGGTAATGCAAAAAGGACAAGTGATGGAAGAAGGGACAGCAGAAGACATTTTTAACAACCCGAAAAACGACTACACCAAGAAATTAATCTCAGCGTCGTTCGACCTGGATAATAAATCGAAAAAAAATGCAGCGTAAAGGGAACTAATCAACATTAACAGCGTCTTATAACTACATTCTGAATAATCTCCTAATGGATTGAAATCTAGAATGGATATAGCAAAAACTGGTTTGGCCGCCAAAAGAGAAATGTCGCATGGATGCGACATTTTTCGTTTCTGGCGTATATGAAAAATCAATTCAGTGATTATGAAAGTTTGCTAAAATTGACGGACTTTAAACAGGGTTAGCTGGTAGTCGGGTTATAGTCACCGAGCAGCTTCGTTCAACTCGTTTTTGGACAGAAATGAGTTTCGGAAAATAGGAAATTGGCAACTAGTGAATAACTACAGATATGAAAAGTCGCTCATTTGGTGGTGATTTAGTCATGTTTAGGATCTTCAATAGAGTGAGAAAGTTCTTGAGCAAATTCCGAGAAGGTACGAGGCTTACGGCCCGTCACTTCCTCAATGGTATTGGTAGTTAGGCCGTAGTCACCTTGAGTGAACCAATTGATCATTCCCCCTAATGCATCTGATAGCCAGTTATCTAAACCTGCGTCTTTTAATGCACCGACAAGAGCGGCCTCAGGGATGTCAGTGTAAGTAATATCTTTACCACTTGCGTCACTCAATAACTGTGCATGCTGAGATGAGGTTAGAGCTTCAGAGCCAGTGATATGAAGCGTTTTACTTTCATGCCCACTTTCAGTCAATGCAACAACTGCAACCGCAGCGACATCGTTAATATCAACAAGGCTAAGTGCAGTGTCACCTAATGATGAATAGAAACGGCCCTCAGCGTTAATGCTTGGTAGGTTAGCGTAGAAGTTTTGAAAAAAGGTGTTGGGTTGAATCAAGGTATATTCTAAACCCGATTTTTTGATCAGGTTGTCCGTATATGCGTGCTCTCTGATCACTTCTGAAGTTGCATCTAAACTTGCTTTCAGGCCCGACTGCTTAACAATGTGTTTTACGCCCGCTTCTTTTGCAGCCTGAATGACATTTTTCACCCAAGTTGTTGCTGAAGGATGAATAGGCGTTAACAAATAAATTCTTTGGATATCTTTAAACGCGGAAATCAGTGAAGAGACATCATTGAAGTTTCCAATACGAATACGTTCTTTTTCTAAATTAAGTTTTGATGCCTCTTCATATGTTGCCGCCATAGCACTAAAGTCTGCTTGCTTTTCTTTCAATTGATTAACAATGGCTGAACCTGTATTGCCTGTTGCGCCCATAACTAAAATTGTCATCGTGAATTATCCTGTGGTTTATAACGAAATAACGAGCCCGACTGCTCGTGAATAAAACCACTATAGATTAAACCGATAATTTTTAGTACGCTGATAAACGGGTAGCATAATCCCGAAAAATGGGTCAATAAATCACTCTCAATCATCGGGAGAACAGAATGAAATACAGCAGTGAGTTAGTTGCTTTTATTGAGGTGGCACGTCTTGGCAGTTTTGCAGAAGCTGCACGTTCACTTAACCTACCCACAACAACCATCAGTCGGAAGATTCAACTACTTGAAACAGAGCTAGATGTTCGATTATTTAATCGCACCACCAGATCGCTATCTCTTAGTGAGGTTGGAGAGCGCCTATTGCCCAGGGCAAAGCTAGTGGTTGATACTGTGCGCGAATTGAAAGATGAAGCGACATTTCACAAAGCGAATCCAGTAGGCACTTTACATATTTCTGCACCTGCAACGGTATTTTCTCTTCTTGCTCCGCTGTTTTCGGAGTTTTTAAACAAATACTCAAGTATCAAACTAGAGTTTGACTCCTCAAGTCGAACAAAAGACTTAACGGCAGAACGAGCCGATTTCGCCCTTCGCCTCGGACCACTGAATGATTCATCACTCATTGCGATCCCCATATCACTATTACACTATTCACTTGTTGCCCATAAACAGCTCGTAGAGAAACATCCTCTAATCAGTAGACCAGAAGACTTGTTAAAGTGGCCCTGCATTCTAAACCACAATGATGGTTTGATATTGCCTTGGCGCTTCATGTTTCAGGGAGAGTCTATCGATCTTAATATGGATCACAGCTTACTATCGGATGATCTGATCATATCCGTTCAAATGGCCTTGCAAGGTGCAGGAGCGGCGCATCTGCCAACCGGATTAGTTCAACAATATATCGACGAAGGAAGACTAATAAGCTTGTGTGAGGAATGGATCCCGCGAGGTAGAGAGCTATATCTGGTATACACTGACAAACAACATTTGCCTTCAAAATCTAAGGAGTTCATCCACTTTATCAAAAATAAACGCGAAGAAATTGCAGTATTGTTGAATGGTTAATTTGTTTAACTCCAAGATGCTCATCAATAAATGGGCATCGTAAGGAGCTAAACATTTATGAAGTTATTGGTTCGCTATCTAAGAACGGAGAGAGCAACCTGCAATATTGCCCTAACATCGTTACTGGTTTCGCCCTTCATCATCTGTAATTGAGCAAAGCTTATTTGGGCATAAATATAGATAGCAGCAAATCGGCTATCCATATCAATCGTTTTGAACTCACCTTTCTCTTTTGCCGCATCAACCCACTGCTCGAACGCCTTGACGACATTTTCATAGGTTTTATCAATTTGTTCGATCGTTGATTCTCCTAGACTCAAGCGCGATTCTTTCATATTCGCAAACAGGCACCCTTTGGGCATTTCAGAGGTTTCATCCTCACTCGTGCTGTGGAATGCTAGATTTTGTAGGGTGTCGTTGAATGGGGCGTCCAAACTCAAAAAACTGAGCATCGGGCCGAGTATTGTCTTGTCGTAACGCTCTAGCACAGCATGCATCAAACCATCTTCGTCACCAAACTCGCGATAAATACCTGGCTTTGATACGCCTGCCAGTTTGCACAATTCATTTATCGATACCTGATTGATACCGAGTTTCCAATAACTTTGTTGTGCGATATCTAGCACATGATCACGGTCGAACTTTTTAGGACGGCCACGTGATGCTTTTTTTTCTTCATTCATATTTTAGTACCGAGTGGTATTTTATTATTGACAGCTTAATGCTTCGCAATTAAGATACCACCCAGTACTTAATTGCACAAGAAACTTCAAAGGCATCTACTATGGCAAAACAAATCGTCTTACTTACTGGTATATCGGGCTTTATTGGTCTTCACATTGCAAAACAACTTTTAGATAAAGGTTTTCACGTTCGTGGCTCTATTCGTAATTTAAAAAAAGCGGAGAGCATTAAAAATACGTTAGAGAAAGCATCTGCAGATGTAAGTGAATTGTCATTCATTGAACTAGACCTTACGTCAGATAAAGGGTGGGATAACGCCGCAGAGGGGTGTGACTATGTTATGCACGTTGCTTCGCCATATGCAGCAGCTGAGCCAAAACATGAAGATGAGATGATCAAGCCTGCTGTCGATGGTTCACTTCGCGCATTACGTGCTGCGAAAAAGGCGGGCGTAAAAAGAGTGGTATTAACAAGCTCTACGATGACGATGATGGCAACAATGAAGACTGGCACAATCGGACCCAATGATTGGGCTAATACCAACTCTAGAGACATTGGCACCTACGCAAAAAGCAAGACCTTAGCAGAACAAGCGGCATGGAAATTTATGGAAAAACAAGATTCTGCTTTGGAGCTTGTGACGGTCAACCCTGGTGGCGTATTTGGTCCTGCATTGGGTGACGATATTACTGGGCAATCAATGACAATGATTGATCAGATGCTACGTGGAAAAATTCCAATGCTCGCCAATGTGGCTATACCGTTGGTCGATGTTCGAGATGTGGCAAGCGTCCACGTACAAGCGATGACTCACGCTAAGGCTGCAGGTCAGCGCATTGTGGCTTCTCGTTCAGAGTCAATTCACCTTACAGAGATTGCAAAAATACTCAAAGAACATGGCTACAAAGGCCCAAGCACACGCATCGCTCCAAACCTATTAATACGTTTTATGTCTCTATTTGATAATGAAGCAAAAGGTATGGTGGGTTTACTGGGTATGAATATCGGTGCCGACAACAGTAAAGCACGAGAGCTATTTGACTGGAGTCCTCGTCCGTTTTCAGAAACTGTACTTGATGCTGCAAAATCGATTATAAAGATTCAGGAAAAGTCATAATCCTCTTGCTGTATGGGTATTCAATAAGAGATAGCTATAGACCTTTCCTATACATACTGAGACGCCCAAAGTGATTATCAGCTTTGTGCGTTTCTTTTAGCAAAATTAAAAATAGCTTTCCCATATCATCAAGTCGTGAGTGTGTATTCGATTCGCTGCATCATTAAATATTCTAATGGTGTGCGCAAAGGCTTCTAGCTTGGTATGTGGCAGATCTGAGTTAGCTGGCACTTTTTGAGAAAAGTGCCACGAGTAAAACTTCAGGTCTATGAAGCCTCTGGACAAAAATGAGTTAGGTCTGTTGCTTTAAAATACTTATCTCAGATTAGGCAAAATATGTTTAACACTTAAACGATAATTGCCTGCATGAGAAAGATGATTGTGCTCTTAAATTAGATGCTCAGAGACGGTGTAATGTGGGACCAGAATAGCGTCAGCAAATTAACTATTGACGCCATGGTCTTTTGTTAAGCTACGATATCCGCATAAGCTTTAGAAGCCATTACAGGAATAAATTCAGTGATTGAATAAGTTACAGCCCCACTTTTAACGAATGGGTCTGAGTTTAAAACTTGTTCAAGCTCTCGCTCACTCGCATGTTGTGAAATCAGTATGCCCCCAGTTCTAGGTACTTTTCTTCCGCCAAACATCAGCTTGTTTAATTTATATTCTTGTTCAAGATAATTCTTATGTTTATCAGTTAGTTCTGGCGTTATTTTTTCCATGTCAGTAAAAGTTATGTCTACTAGATACATATAATTCTCGCTTTTCAAATAGATTAATATAAAATCGCTACTTATTTCGTAGCGGACTATAATGCTACTTTTTTAGAAGCGCAACATTTATGACAACACCATTACCTAAAAAATTAGTAAGAGGGTCGAGCTCGGGTGTAGCAATCATGGCTTTATTCGATCTGTTAGGCCGAAAGTGGAATATGAGGATCATGTGGGAACTTAACTCTGGTCCTTTGAGTTTCAGAGGATTACAAGAACGATGTGACGGCATGTCTCCTTCTGTTTTAAACACTAGGATTAAGCAATTGACTGAAGCTAAATTGGTTTTTACAACATCAGAAGGCTATAAACTAACAGAATTAGGATTGTCCCTAATGAAGACACTCAACCCTTTGAGAGATTGGGCTGCTGGTTGGGAAGATAAAATATCAAAGTAGCCTAACATTCTTAATAACAGGCCGGCTTGTTTTATCGCCAGCCTAACTTTCAATTAACCTACCATAACTCATTAAAGAGTAGAGTATATTACCTTGTTTTTTTATTTCACCATCACATAAAAACGAGCTATCAGTTCCAACAAAACCTGCCACATTTAAACCTAATTGACTGTGTATACACAGAAGAAAGAAAGTAAAGATGGTAAGCAAGTTGATGAACGAAATCCGACGATAAATGAGAATGCGAGGTTAAAGTCTCAAATCAGAAAAAGCATTGAGCAGTACTTCAGCCATACACTTGATATTAGAAAAAATAAGTCAAATTGTGGTTCAGTTAACTGAGTCGTAGGTCAGCTGAAACAAACTTTGGGGCATAAATGAGCTAGCGAATTTAGTAAATGAAATTACTTTTTAGTATGGAAAGACACTTAGCTCGGTGTTTTGTATTAATAGTGCAAATCAGTTTAAATTGAAACAGATGAAGCTGACATTACCTTTGAGCGTTTCTACGCATTGTATCTAGAGGATGAGCCTGCCGCACATTTCCCAACATTTGCGACAGAACCAACTATTACTGTTGTGAATAGTGTATTAATGTCTCTCTGTAGAGTGAGAGTAGAGTGTCGCTATCTACTTGAACACCAACCTGTTGTGCTGGAAATAAGCCCCATTCATCGTTCATATAGTTACGTTGATCAGCTTTCTGAATAGTCATTCCTTCCGCAGGTCCATCTGTGACTACCCTGACAGGACCACTACGACTTGTAAAAAGAGATGGTTGGATAACATAAGCAATAGCTGATGGATCATGAACATGACAACCCTCCATTCCTACTTTTTCAGAATAAAACTTTAAGTAGTAGCGGCTGATATCCCAGATAAACTGCCCTACTTCTCCAGCATCATCTCGCAACTCATCAAGGTATTGACTGGTAAAAAAGCTCTCCTCCGTCACATCGAGCCCTATAATGACTACTGGCCATGATGCCGTAAACACCTTATCCGCAGCGTGAGGATCATCATGGATATTTGCTTCAGCAAATGGTGTCACGTTCCCTCTGTGGTCGTTTTCGCCGAACGCGCCACCCATAACAACCACTTCTTTTACCAAGTCAACGATATCAGGAGCAGCTTCAAGTGCGAGTGCCAGATTAGTAAGAGGACCAACCGCCACAAGAGTAATCTCTCCCGGCTCAGCTCGAACACTGTCAATAATGAACTGATAAGCCGGCTTATCAATAGCTGTAACATCTAATGAACTTGGTGCTTTCACATATCCAAATCCAGCCTCGCCATGCACCACAACAGTGGCTCCAACGGGATCTCTTATTAGGGGCTTATCCGTTCCCTTAGCCACCAGCGTCTTCATTCCAAACTTCTGCTTCAGATAAAGGGCATTTTGAGTCCCGTTGTCTATCGTCGCATTACCATAAACAGTGGTGATCCCCATAAGCTCAATATCTGGATGCGCTTCTGCAAATAAGATTGCCATTGCATCATCGATGCCCGGATCTGTATCTAGGATGATTTTCTTTGTCATATCAGACTCTAATTAAACAGTTGAAAAGAGTAGACAATACCTAGAAAAAACACTGATAAACGTGACTTGAATCTCATGATGAGAGCATATTAACTTAAACACTCAAGGTGTGAATTGTTCATATGAATATTGTACTACGATCATTTTCCCGTATGTTCTGGAAAAATTAGTTAAATTTTAATTCCTTTAACTAATCGACTGAAAGTTCTTTGAACAGTTTTGCAAATGCTTCACATCTATTCACTGATAGTTGCATCAATCCCCACCCTAATAGATTCTTTTCTTACCTCTGGTGTTAGCTTCGTTTATATAGGAGCACTACTGATATGACGAAAAGTAAGTTAAGTGGTACTTGGGTGTAGCTATGTGTTCATTCGGTCGAAGCAAACAATGGGGCAGAAGTGTTTTAGCTGACCTGACCCATATTGAACAATGTGAACGCGCAAATATAAGCAAGCTTTACTCAGCGACATTCCTGCACCATGGTTCGCATTGATATCAATACGAATCATCACGGGCGCACCACCTTGATGCTTGTCTTGAAATTAACGATACAAAGACTTGGTCGACTCTCTCACAATCAAATCAATGGGTGGCAGTCGAGCCTCATGCCTCTCGCCAGATAACAGGTTCAAAATCGATTGAGCACATACCTCTCCAATTTCTTCAATAGGCTGTCTCAAGGTGGTTAGCGCTGGCGTGAAATAGTTAGAGGTTGGCAAGTCATCAAACCCAATCACCGACACATCTTCTGGCACTTTATAACCATTATCATGCAGAGCCTTAATCGCGCCATAGGCCGTTTGATCATTAGCTGCAAACAGGGCTGAAAAGTGAATCTTTGACTCGATCAATTCAACGGTTTTTTCGTAGCCAGACTCACTACTAAAATCACCCTGCTTAACCAGTTTTGGCATCACTTTTATGCCCGCTTCTTGAAGTGCTTTTTTATAGCCCTCGAAGCGGCTCCCAGAATCTGGCTGACTAGAAAGCCCTTTGATATGTGCAATATTTACATGTCCTTGCTGGAGGAGATGCAAAGTGGCCATATAGCCTCCAAGCACATTATCAATGTTGATCGTGCGGATGTTGTCGTCAACAATGTCGTATCCTACCGCCACGACAGGAATGTCTTGAGCATACTTGGTTATGTCTTCTTTAGTCACACTGCCAGTCACGATGATCATGCCATCAACATTACTTTTCGCCAGATACTCCAGCGCATGTAATTCCAGCTTTTTCTGCCAATGCCCTGTCGCAATCACTAGAGAGTAACCTTGAGCAATCAAAGTTTTCTCCATGTCATTTAAAATACGGCTGGTATAAGGGCTATCAGGGTGTTGCACCAATACACCAATCGTCAGTGAGCGACGGTTGATGTTTTCTTGCATTTGGAAGTTAGGTTTATAACCGGTGTCTTTGATCGCTTGTTCTATATTTTGGCTCTTATCATCCGACACATAAGTCGTTCGATTAAGAAAACGAGAAACCGTGCTTGGAGATACTCCAGCTAGCCTCGCTACATCGTATACGGTGGTTTTTTTTGTTTTTGTACGCATCTCGATACCCTAATCAAGTGACGTTTGGGGAGCCCAAAAGCTCCCCATCAGTTTCAACGTGCATACCACTGCTTTAGTTGAAAAATCGTGTCGTTAAATTAATACAAGTAGGCGAATATCATCCCCGGTCTGAAGTAGCGACCTGCGGTATATTTCAATCCCGTACTCAGTAGCCATTTATGAAGAACAGTGGCGTATTCCGCTGAGATTTTGCCTTGCAGCATACTAACAAACTTATCACTGTCTTTAGTCAGGCTGGGGCTCACTCGACCGTCAGATAGAACACATTTTTGAAATTTAAGTGCAAGAAGCCAACTTTTCGCATCATTTTGTGACAATTTAAAACATTCAATCAGATCTTTTTCATCAATTGAGACTGAACAATTGAACCCTTCTGGCGCAGCAAAAGGAATTTTCGAATAGTCATAGAGCGCGGTATACACGGTATCCATCAAGGTTTCCGCTTGCTGCGATTTACCCGCCAAGTTCAACGCAGTCGCGACACTAAACTGAACGCCAATCCACACATCTTGAGCTTGGAATGCTTCATGTGGTGAACCATCAGCCAGCGTCATATTTGCAACACCCAACTTAGGGCTATTGATCTCAAAGTTGTGCTTATAAACATAGTCTAGTGCACGTTGGATTCTGTCTTCTGGGAAAATGCCCTCTAGACCAATGAGCTTTAAGTAACTGTCGGCTAACAGCGCATCACCAAAACTGTTGTCAGAGTCCGGCACTAAATCTAAGTACTCTTGTGTAAAGGCGTGAGGTGCTGTCTCACTCAACAAATGTTTCTTGGAGACTCTTTGAGATACCTTACTAACATCAATTGAAATATCTGTTTGGTTAAGATAGTCGTTCAGAATGTTCTTATCGGCAATCGTATCGCCAGTCAACGTAAGCCCCAAGGTTTCCAATACTTGGTAGCCTTGTCCCGTTAAGTGCTTGGCTTGAACTGGAGTGACGAAGAAATGATAGTAGCCTTCTTTATCATCCCATAAGCTTTGCTCTACCGTGGCTAACGCCTTTTTCGAACGTGCTAAGTAACCCGCGGCTCGCTCGCTTTCGTCCATTAATTTTGCAAGCTCACTTGCGGCTTGTAGGCCTGCGACCCAAAGGCTCGCGCAGTAAATAGAAATACCGTGAGAAGCTAAGTTGTCAAAGGTGTCATCTGTACCTCGCGTTAACGGTAAGTCGTCGCCTTCAGCAACAAGATTCGATAAGAACTCGATACTTTCAGTCACGGCTTGCCAGCACTCTTTAACCACAGAGATATCTTGGGTGTTTTGATAATGGCGATACACCATCAAGATGTATTTCGGCGCTAAGTCCTTCCATTCTTTCACATTGTGCCAACTGTAGGCGTCAGGTTGGATGTCGAATGGGCTGCCCAAATCGTGAATTACCGCACCTCGAATGGCACGCACACCTTGGTATTTATCATCAATAAGTTCTGCGTTTGGTGTCGCTTCATATTCCCAATAGCGACGCTGAGTGAAGTCTTCCGCCAAAATGGCCTTGGAGAACTCTTTCATCACACAACCATCAAGCTCAGGTAGAAGATAAAGCAGCGAGAATGAGCCGTAGAAATACACGTCCAAAGAGTTAAAGAATGGGTAGTCGACACACTCTTTGACTAGGAACTTATCCTCTTTGTCCCACACCGTCGATTCCGCTAAGAAAGACAGTGAGTTCATTGCCATCGTCGCATAGCGAAGTGCGGAATCAGGCTGAGAGATCTTAGTGTTAGCTTGTTTTAGGAAGGCTGTTTGCTGTTCAATGATCTGTTGTTCAATCGTTTCTAGCTCTGGTAATACATCCTCTAGCATCGGCAAAGCAGGCTTAGCTTGCGGGTAGAATTGCGTGTAAGCCTTGTCTGAATGCCAGCCATTTAGCATGACTTTACTGTGTGCCATCACCTGTGCAAAACGTAGGTCAACAGATTCACCGGCTTCGAGCTCAACCTGAACCACAACCAATGCGCTCAGAGCTTCACGTCCTGTATATATTCCCGTTTGGAACTCACCGTTTGTGCGACCTGTTTTCAGTGCAAATTCGGTTTGTTTCGCCGTTTTAGATGTATAAAACGTCGGTTTCACGGACACCGATACTTTGCCAGATTCAGTCAGTCGATTATCAGCTTGGACACCGAATACCACCTCGCCTTCAATATCACTTTGATAAGGCGATTGGCTGTAGAGTTGAACACCAGTAAAACTGCAGCTTTCGCCCTTTAAGTTAACCGCATCATGCTGCTGAGCGATTGGGTTTTGAGACAGAGTACATGCCGAATCTTGAATGCCATCACGACCTTTTTGGTACGTCGAGCCAATCAAGTTCTGCAAAGGCTGAACCAAGGTCACGACTCGTGTTTTATCTGAATTATTGGTCAGTTCGAAGTGATTCCAGTGCATTGGCAAAGAACAAAGGCGTTTATCTTCCTTTACGATAGGAGAGACGACCTTCCGCTTTATCTTAATATCATCAAAGCTATTATATTTATATTCAGCTAATGGATACAAAGCTTTATATTCTATATCGCTTCCGTTAACACTATCTATATCATTATTACCATCGACAGTAAGTGATAATAATCTCGTTGTATCATTTATTAACAAACCATTAAAGAAATCTAAGGCTACATATAATTGACAAACAATAGAAGATGAATTTTCCTCGATCAATAATTGAGTCTTATTTGAGAACTCAACATTCCACTTTATAAAGTTATCTTTATTTTCTTGGTAAAAATTGCCATTTTTTAATGCTGTTTTAATGAGGCTAATCGCATTCGACATTTCTTTGTTGTCAATTTTATTCCCATCAAACAAAGCGGGATAAAAATTCAGATGGACACTCAGCTCTTGTTCGTTAAAAACTTGAAGTGTATCAATGGTTGGCACATCCATCACTGAAGCATAAAAATCATTAAAATTAATAACTTGCTCTGAGCAATCAACAAATATTCCTGGAATAAAGCTGAAATTTGGTGTGTTGCCGTTTGGTGTCAGTGTAAATGTATTGCCAATTCCACCCACCGCCATGCCAGTATTTTTGGGCGTGGTTGAAATCGGTGTGTACCAAGGTTGAATAAATTCTACAGCATCCCCTTTTTTACACAGATGTTCTGAGTTTCCTGAATAGCTTGTGTATGGAATTTTATTCTTCATCTTAAAACCACCATTGAATATTTTATTTTTCTTGTTAATATCTTTTAAAAATGGAGACATCAACATGTTTAAAATTATAAATGAAAAATTTGGAAATATTGACTCTGTCAAATTAATAAATCACCAACATGGCATCGAACTTCAAATAATTAATGGATTTGGCGCTGTTATTAATAAATTCATCGTAAATAACAGTCCATTTTCTTTTATTTGTGGCTATCAGAATTATGATGAACTGATCAACCAACATCCGTTCTTTTCCCGCAGTGCTAAATTATTCCCTTTTCCAAACCGTTTAAACTTAGGTCGTTACAGTTTTGATAACCAAAACCATCAACTCCCAGCTAACTTTCCTTGGTCTGATCACGCCGTACATGGCCTGCTCTACAACCAACCTTTTTCAATCACAAACAGCGCAGCCAATGAAGAGTCAGCCAGTGTAACGTTGCAGTATCAAACATCGTCTTTGCATCCTGGTTTTCCGTTTGCCTTCAACCTTGAAGTCACCTTCACTGTCGACATCACGGGTAAACTCGCGTCTTCAACAACTGTTTCTAACCTTGGTGATTCTGCATTCCCGTTCGGTGATGCTTGGCACCCTTATTTTTCACTAGGCACAGATCTGGCGCACTGCAAACTAACCATGTCACCTTGCTCTGAAGTCGTGCACGTGGACGACCTACCCAATGATGAAAAACAAGTGTTTGATTGTTTGTCACTAGGCGACTCACTCACCAGTCAAAGTCTCAACCATTGCTTTGAGTTTGATTCAACAACTACCAACCAACTTGCGTTTACACGCTCAGATTCGTCAGCTGTTCTTCGTTATCAACAAGATGCAAGCTACCCATTCGTTCAGCTATACACGCCCGCTAGCGAGCAAAGTATTGCGATAGAACCGATGACTTGCCCTGCAGACGCATTCAACAACCAAATCGGCTTGTTAACGCTTGGGGCTAATCAATCGCAAACCTTCACTTGGCAATGCCAAGCCATCTTTCAACCACAATAAAGCAACCAAAGTAAGGCAGCCGCTGAATGCAAAATACAGAAAGCAAAGCCACCACTTAATGCAAAATCAGCCCCCCAAGAGAACGCATTACAAGAGAGAAGAGAAAAGCAAACTAAAGAAGCAATAAAGGGCGCATAAAGCGCCCTTCTCTTTTTTAACCTAAAACAACCTCAACGGTATGCTCACCTGACGTGAATACCGGTGCTTTGTTGCCTTCAATCACCTCACCATTCACCTTCATTTGTGCAACACCATTACAAACATTATTTGGGTTAGTCACATGAATGTGGTACGTCGCACCACGGAACTGACGGCGCACTTTGAACTCAGGCCATTCAGACGGAATACAAGGGTCCACCAGCAAGCCATCAACTTCAGGTCGAACACCCAGGATCCATTGCGTACCGGCAACGTAGGTCCAAGATGAAGTACCAGAAAGCCATGCGTTACGTCCTAAACCAAACTGCTTGTGCTCGTCACCCAAGATGTTTTGAGGGTAGCAGTAAGGCTCAGATTCAAAGGTATCAATGTCATCGTTCTTAGACGCTGGGTTTATTTGACGGTAGTACTCATACGCACGTTCGCCGTTGCCCATTTTCGCTTCTGCAATCATTACCCAAGGGTTTGAATGCAGGAAGATGCCGCCATTCTCTTTCGCGCCCGGTGGGTACGTTGAAACGCCACCTAGCTGCGGATCAAAGCCGTTGTAACCTGGTGTTGAAAGCTTGATGCCATTGGTGGTGTTCAGCTTGTTGTAAACAGAATCTAGAGCTTGAGTTGCACGTTCTTGAGTCGCGAAACCTGAAATTACAGGCCAGCTTTGGCCATTAGTGTAGATCTGACCTTGCTCGTTTTTATGAGAACCAATTGGCAAGCCTTGCTCATCGAAGTAACGAACGAACCATTCGCCATCCCAACCACACTCATTGACCGTGCTCTGCATCTGCTGATATTGGTCCTTGAACTTAGCCGTCAGTTTCGCTTCACCACGCAACTCACATAGGTCCAACATATCGAGCAGTGCTTTGCCGTACATATTGGCAACCATCATTGACTCAGCACCTGTTGGTAGGTTCACCGTGTCATTCCAGTCAGCGAAACCTAATAGCGGTAAGCCATGTTCACCCGTATTGGTGTAGGTAAATTCAATAGAGCGACATAGGTGGTTCCAAACGGTTCCGGTTTCAACAGGGTTGCCGTCTTTGTCTTTCTGGTAGAACGGGATCTCTTTATTCAAGAAGTCCGCATTGCCCGTTTCTTTCACGTATTGAGTCACCGCGTAGATGATCCACAGATGATCATCTCCGTAGTAATCAGGGCGATCTTCTTCTTCACGAGAATCACCCGCGTTCGCTTCCATCGTCGATGGGAAGAACTGGTGCATCGCTGAACCGTTAGTGTTCTGAACAGAAAGCAGACGCTCGATAAATTCGCGCGCTTCTTCAGGCATATGTGTAATAACGCCCAATGTATCTTGCGACGAGTCACGGAAACCAATACCACGAGCACCATAGCCAAGCTGATACAAAGACAGGTAACGAGACCAGTTCTTAGTCGTATGACACTGACGCGGGTTATGTACGTTAAGCATTGAGTTCATCGCAGGATCTGGCGTTTCAACCTGAACCGTTTGTAGGTAAGAATCCCAATGTTCAGATAGTTCGCTAAACGCAGCATCGACAACAGAATGGTCGCGGTATTTAGCCAATAATGGCAGCGCCGCTTCAACACTCTCTTCTTGTGCGATTTGTACAATCGTACGTTCTGTCTGCTCTGGTGATAACCAACCCAAGCGCAGATTTAGTGCGCCAATGTTATCGCCACGCAAGCACTCAGTATTACCCAGCTCATCATTGTTTAGCGCTTCTGGCGCTGCCCATGTACCGTATCCCAAATTACCTAAAAACGACTGGCGATCACCGTCAAAAGAAGTCGCAGGGCGATCCGCTGTCATCAGGTTCACCGCGTAATCACGCTTCATGAAAGCGTATTGCTCAAGCACGGTATGACCAGACTCTTGCTGATGCGCTTTAAGCGTCATAGTTTGTGGAACCCAGTCTGCGTTTAACAGTTGCTTAAGTGCATCAAAGTGAGTGAACTCATACACAGGTACCACATCAACGTGCAGCGCTTTGTCTGAAATGTTGGTGACTTTGATGTCTTGCAACAGTACTTGGTCAGCTTTTGGCACAAAGAACGTCGCTTCACAGCGCACACCGAATGCTTCCGCAATAATGGTGGTGTAAGACAAACCCGTGTGGTTTTCAAACTTATCCAATGGCTTCAGAGTTGGTGTGTAGAAAGGAGAAAACACTTCTACATTACCCGCTTGATCACGCACCTTAAGGTATAAGGTCGAGCCTTTGAAATCAGAGTTTGGCAGTTGAGCAATGTACTTGGTGATGCGGTTGAGTGCCGGATCGCCTTTACACAACAACACGCCGCCGTTGCTATCTACAATGCCACCGAAATCTAATGTGCCCACATAGTTACACCATTTGATCGGTGTACACGGTGTGGTTGCTACGTATTCTTTGTTTTTATCGTCAAAATATCCGAATTTCATCATCACTATCCCCAGCCCCTCCCAAATCAGGAGGAGCCAAAACAATTTGTCGTAAGTTGGTTGATATCAGCTCGATGGCTGACTGAGCCATTTGAATCTGCTTTCTCGAACTCGCTTTATTTAACGAATTAGCTCGCTAGTGAGTTTTCACTTAGCGCGTCAAACAGGTGGAATGCATCCAAGTCCAAGTAAAGTGTCAGTTCTTTCACGTCTACTTCAGCCGCTTGAGTTTCAACCATTAACGGCTGACCACCGATTTCTGTTTTCAGAAGAATGCTTGCACCCAGTAGTTCCTTGTCTTTGATTTTCACAGGGAATGGCAGCACGCGATCGTGGTCCACTTGCTCGGCACGTAGGTGAATGTCTGTTGGACGAACACCAAAGTGCAGCGCTAGGTTCTTAGACGCCAGAGACTTAAAGCGCTCAGGCAGTGGGATATGAACATCGCCAATTTCAACGAAGTACTCGCCTTCAGTCTCAGTCAGTTTCGCTTCCAGCATATTCATTGACGGGTTACCAATGAATTGCGCGACAAACTTGTTCGCAGGGCGTTGGAACACCTCAGTTGGCGTACCGACTTGTGCCACATAACCGTCTTTCAGAATCACGATACGATCCGCCAGTGTCATCGCTTCAATCTGATCGTGCGTTACGTAAATCGTGGTCGTTTTTAGTTCACGGTGCAGGTGTTTGATCTCTTCACGCATCACACCACGAAGTTTTGCATCAAGATTAGATAACGGCTCATCGAACAAGAATACTTTAGGAGTACGAACCATCGCACGGCCCATCGCAACACGCTGACGCTGACCACCTGAAAGCTCTTTCGGCTTACGGCTTAGTAACGGATCAAGCTCTAGCATTTTCGCTGCTTTCAGCACTTCTACGTCGATTTCAGCTTTAGGCATGCCTTTCAGCTTTAGAGCAAATGCGATGTTTTCGTACACTGTCATGTGTGGGTACAGTGCGTAGCTTTGGAATACCATCGCCAAGTCACGGTCTTTCGCGTCGACTTTGTTCATCACTTTGCCGCCAACTACGATGTCGCCAGAGCTGATGCTCTCTAGGCCAGCAAGCATACGTAGCGTTGTCGATTTACCGCAGCCAGATGGACCAAGGAAAACAACGAACTCACCGTCTTCAACCGTAAAATCAAACTCTTTTACAACTTCAACGTCGCCAAATGATTTTTTGATGTTCTTAAATTCAACTTTAGCCATTACTTGTTCTCCTCAGCGCGCTCTAGAAGCATATTTTGGTATGCGATAGCACTCTGTTTTAATGTTCTTTTTTGGGTTTGGTAATCAACGTGGACAATGCCGAAACGTTGGCAGTAGCCGAACGCCCATTCAAAGTTGTCCATTAGGCTCCACGCAAAGTAACCATCGACTTTTACGCCAGCTTCTACTGCGTTATGCACGGCTTCTAAGTGAGTTTGGAAATAGCGAACACGCTGTTCGTCATTTACTCGACCATCAACGCATTGGTCATCGCCCGCAGCGCCGTTCTCTGTGATGTAGATAGGCGGCATGTTTTCGTAACGAGCATCCAGTCTTACCAACAAATCAGTTAAACCTTGCGAGTACATTTCCCAACCAATGTAGGTATGTTCAGCTTCAGTTTGTTTTACAGACTCAATGTCACCGTTTTCATTGAAACGAGCCACATTACGGGTGTAGTAGTTGATGCCGATGTAGTCCACCGGTGCGCTGATGATGTCTAAGTCACCTTCAAGAATCATAGGCATGTTCATCGCTTGGCGTTCAACCACCAACTGCGGATATTCACCTTTCAATACTGGGTCAATAAACCAGTGAAAATTTTCCGCTTCACAGTAATCTGCAGCACCTTGGTCTTGCGGAGTTAACGGGTAAGCCGGTGTCGCGTTAAATACAACACCGTGTTTAGCGTTTGGTGCATTCTGGCGAAGAATCGGCATCGCCAAACCATGACCTAACATCAAGTGATGCGACGCTAAGTAACCCTCTTTTTCGCCCTTGATACCAGGCGCGTGCTCGCCCCAACGGTAACCGAGGAACGCTGATACAAACGGTTCATTTAGCGTGGTGTACACATCAATGTTGTCACCGAAATAGTGGCTGACCACTTCTGCGTATTCTGCAAATTTGTACGACGTTTCGCGATTTAGCCAGCCGCCTTTGTCTTCAAGGTATTGCGGTAGATCCCAGTGATAAAGCGTGACATACACTTTCATGCCGCGAGCATGACACTCATCAATGATCTGACCGTAGAACTCAAGGCCTTGCTGATTTACAACGCCGTCTTGTGGCAGGATACGTGACCACGCAATCGACAAGCGGTAAGCATCAACGCCTAGGCCTTGAATCATCTCGATATCTTGTTTCCATAAATGGTAGTGGTCACACGCCACGTCACCATTATCTCCGTTATCAACCTTACCCGGCTTATTGCAGAACGTGTCCCAGATAGACGGTGTACGACCGCCTTCTGCTGCGCCGCCTTCAATTTGGTATGAAGATGTCGCGACACCGAATACAAATTCCTTACTGCGTAACTTTGAATCACTTGGAAGTTGAAATTTATTCATTGTTATAACCCTTAAACCTAACCTTTAACTGCGCCGGACGTTAAACCACTGATCATCTGCTTCGATGCAAACAGGTAAGTAATAACGAGAGGTAAAATTGAAATTGTGGTACCTAGCATTACCGCGCCCCATGGCGTATTCGGTATACCTTGCACGCTTCGTAGTGCTTGTGTAATGACATAGTTGTCAGGGTTGTTCAGTACCACAAGAGGCTGCATAAACATGTTCCAGAAGAAAACGAACTGAACAATGGCAAGCGTTGCTAATGCAGGCTTCATCAACGGAAGTACCACACTCCAGTACGTTCTAAACTCACCAGCACCATCCAGTTTTGCGGCTTCCAATAGCTCTTTAGGAATCGATGCAATCACGTGCTGACGCATCAGGAAGATACCAAATGGTGTCGTTGTGAACGGCAGCCACACCGCCATATGGTTGTCTAACAAGCCTAGGAATTTCACGATCATGAAGTAAGGAATCAAGCTAAGCACTGGCGGAATCGCCATAGAGCCAACCAGCATGCCAAACAACACGTTCTTACCGCGGAACTTAAATACAGCAAACGCGTAGCCACCCATGCTACAAAACAGTAGAGAGATGGTTGTACCTAAGAAAGCCACGTAAATAGAGTTAAACATCGCTTTCCAAAACGGCATGATTTCCAGCAGTTTTGCGTAGTTAACCGCTAAGCTATCGCCAATGGCAAAGCTAATGCCCGAGCCAAAGATTTCCGAGCGATCGCGTGTTGAAAGCAGTGCTGACCACACGAACGGGAATACCGTAATAATCGCTGAAACAACCAGTAATATGCCGAGCATAACCATCAAGATCTTAGTCATGATGTACATGGTGCGTTCGCTTGGCATTAGGCCACTTAGTGGTGAGGTATTTGTCTTAATTGATGTCGACATCTTAATGTTCCCCTAAACCTTTTTTACCGAAGAGTAAAAATTGAACCAATGTACAAGTCGCGATAAGTGCAAACAGTAACCACGAGATAGCAGATGCTGTGCCCATTTCTAACCATTCCCAACCGACTTTGTATAGGTACATCGAAATAGTTAAACCAGATTGACCCGTACCACCCGTACCACGAGTTAAGACGAACGGTTCTTCAAACATCTGTAAGTTGCCAATGATGGTCATCGTGATAGCAAAGAAAATAAACGGGCGAATCATGGGTAGTGAGATGTTCCAGAAGCGGTGGAAGGCATTAGCACCATCCATACGAGCTGCTTCTAAAATGTCTTTAGGAATCGTCATCAAACCTGTGGTGTACAAAACAATGTTGAAACCGGTGTATTTCCAGAAAACCATGATTGCGATAGACGGTTTCACCATTGTGGCATCGTCTAACCAGCGAATCGGTTGAAAATCATTAACCCAAGCGAATGCCCAACCAAACAAGGTGCTATCAGCCCATGCCATTAGCGTTTGGTTAATAATTCCTGAGTTAGGAGAATACATATTGAAGAAAATCAGTGACGCTGCGACCGTTGATGTAATAAACGGTAGAAAGTATGCCGATGTTAGCCAGTGACGCATACGGTCACCCATTGAAACCAACATGTAAGCCACTGGAATAGCAACCAAGTGCTGAGCCACGCCTGATGTAACCGCTAGCCACAATGTGTTCTTCAACGAACGCCATAACCATGGGTCAGTCAATGCAATGTAATAGTTCTCAAAACCAACGAACTCCATCGCATCCATGCCTCTTACCGGGTTCCATTCGTGGAACGACAGGTAAACAGAGAACAACAGCGGGAAGATCCCAAATACAGAAAAAATGATCAGAAACGGCAGAAGAAATCCATACGGTGAAAGCGCTTTCAAATTTAGGCGAGAAAAAAGGCTTTGCTCCGAAGGTTCTATCGTTGTGCTCGCTGTATGATTCATAGTAACGACCTCTTAGAAAAGGAAGCGCGTTATCCACGCTTCCTCACTTACTTAAAAAAATAACAAATTAAAGATTACGGGTACGACGCTTGATTAGACGTTCCGCTTCTTTAAGCGCTGTCTTAATGTCTTTACCTTCATCAAGCACTTCCATCAACGCGTTCTCTAAAATAATAGAACGTGCAACGTGGTCGCCTTGAGCTGGAGATACAGGCTTAATGTTCTGTGCTACTTCAGCAAAGATAAGACGTGCTTTTTGTCCACCTAAGAACTCCATCTCTTCTTGGAATAACTCATCGTCATACGTCGTTACGTTTGCAGGGAATGCAGCAATCGTTTCGAAGTGCTTAAGCTGTACTTCACGATCAGTCGTCATATATTCAATAAGAGCCCAAGCTTCATCTGGGTTGTCTGATTGAGTTGGAATTGAAAGGAATGAACCGCCCCAGCTGCCGTAGATACCATCAGGTAGGTTTTCTACTGCCCACTTACCTTTAGTTTCAGGAGCAATCCAGTTGTTTAGGTGACCAAGTAACCATGCGCCAGAAAGTTGAGTTGCAAAAGTGCCGTTACGGAAACCTTCGTACCATTCGTTAGACCAAGCCAGAATTTGGCCATCTAAACCTTTGTCACGAATCTCTTTCGCTACTTCAAAAGCGTGAACGAAACGTTCTGATGTCACAACTGGGTTGCCATCTTTATCGAAGTAAAGACCTTCACCTTCAGGAACAGTCGTAAAGATAATCGCTTGTGCAACGTCTGCCGCTGAAGCGATAAGTTGTACGTTTTGCTCTTTCAGTTTTTCACCAGCAGCAATGTATGAATCCCAATCTTTGATTGCTTCTTCTACATCAATGCCTGCTTTTTCGAATACATCAGTGCGGTAGTACATAACACCAGGACCTAGATCCACAGGAATACCGTACATGTTGCCATCAGCGCCTTTGCCTTGTGCCCATGCGTAAGGTGCGAATCGTTCTTCGTACTTATCTGCACCGTAGTTTTCAGATAAGTTAACTAGGCCACCAGAACCCACGAATGGACCGATTTTTTCTACATCTACAACGATCACATCACCCGCGCCAGATCCTGTTGCCAAGTTAGTGGTTAGCTTAGTGTGGTGGTCACCGTGGTTATTCATTAGATAATCGACTTTGATCCCCGTTTCCTTTTCGAAATCAGGCAGCAATACCTTTAGGCTGCTATCAAAATCAGGGAAACCGTCAAAACGAATTTCTTTATCAGCAGCATGTGCCGTTGTACCTAATCCTAAAGCAACCGCGCATGAAAGCGCTAAGGTCTTAAATTTCATGTTCTATCCTTAATATTTTTATAGGGTAACTGGTAAATCCGATACCGAGTTTCTAGTGACCAACGTCGGCAGCAATTTAAAGTTCACGTCATGTTTTATTTTTTTTAGCTTTTGTAGAGTGAGCTGCACTGCTTCAATGCTCATCTCTTCAATGGGGAAGTTAATGGTGGTCAAACTAGGGGTCAGATAGCGCGCGAAGATGGTGTTATCAAAGCCCACCAATGAGACGTCCTTCGGAACAGACAATCCTTCTTGATGTAGAACTTCGAATGCGCCAAAAGCCATATGATCATTCGAAGCAAAAACTGCTGTGAAATGACACTTACGATTAATCAGCTTTTTCATTGCACTGATACCCGTCTCCTCGGTAAATCCCGCTTCAGAGACTAAGGCTTCATCGTATGGCACACCGGCTTCTTCCAAAGCCTTTCGATAACCTTGCAAACGCCCCCTAGCATCTGCTTTATCTAAAGGCCCGGTAATACACGCGATATCTGTATGTCCCTTTTGCAAAAGATATTGGGTAGCGAGTAGCCCCCCGACTTCGTTATCAATATCAATGCAACTCATCGCCATTTCTGGGATGAAGCGGTTAATTAAAACCACAGGGGTCCCCTGTTCTTCCAATTCAATTAAATAGTCATCACTCAGCAGTTGAGTATGAAGAATCAAAGCATCTACACGACGCCCCAACAAAAACTCCACAGACTCGCGCTGCCCTTGTTCAGTGTTTGAACCCGCAGCAACAACAGCATGGTAACCAAAGCGGCGTAAGTTCTCTTCGATGCTATGCAAAATGCCTGAGTAGAACGAGCCACCAAGTTCTGGAACAACAACACCAACACTACCTGTACGACTTGAAGCCAAAGCTTGAGCGATAGAATTCGGGCGATAGCCTAACTCTTTGATCGCTTTTTCTACCTTTAGCTTCTTGTCATGACTGACTCTACTAGTGCCATTAATGACTCTAGACACTGTCGCCTGAGATACACCTGCATGTTCTGATACGTGTTTAATTGTTGCCACTCGAACCTCGATACTTCATTAGCTTGTAACCGCTTTCAAAACGATTATTAAAGAAAGGCGTTTTGGTTGAAGTGAGTACCATCACACTAAACTCGGAGGTAAAAAGGCTGAATATGGAAATCTTGAAAGCGCTTACAGATTCCCTTCACGCCATGAAACTGTTTCATGAGATTATTGTTTATATTATCAGAACGCCGTTTTGTTATTCATCCATCAGATCAAACAAGTACGTCTAATGCCCCTATTTTGTTAAAGGGCTATTTCGTGCTGAGCCCACAATTGACGGCAATATACGGGATAAAATTGACCTTATTATTTCAACGGCAATACGAAATTGTATGAGAACGTTTCACTCCTTTTTTCAGTCGCGCATCCCAGAAACAAAAACGCCCAGCGCAAGGCTGGGCGTTAAGTCATGAAAAACTCGATGCTGTGTCTAATCCCTGCTATTTCGATGCCGTATCTAATCCTTGCTATTTGGATGCTCTGCTAACTTAAATTCCTGCGTTAACGAGAACTGCTCTTGTGACATTACTTCTAGCTGCTGACCATGTGAGAAAAGCACCTGAGAACGCTCGGAGTTCGCTTCTGCCAACATATGTATTTGGCTGATGTTTTGCGTGACCTGAGAAGCCACAACCTGATGCTCTGTGGTTGCTGTCGCGATTTGATGACTTCGTTGCTCCACCTCATTGAGAAGATCAAACACCGTTGAAATCGAGTGATTGACCTCTCCGGTCTGTTCTACGCATTGAATCATCCCCTCCACACATTGGTTGATTTGCTCAACCGCCAACTTAGAGCGGGTTTGCAGTTGTTCAATTTTATGGTGGATCTCTTGAGTTGATGCATTGGTTTTCGCCGCCAATACTCGAACTTCATCAGCAACCACAGAAAAACCCCTTCCTTGCTCCCCTGCTCGTGCCGCTTCAATGGCTGCGTTGAGTGCCAATAAGTTTATTTGTTCTGAGATACCCGATATCACATCGAGAATCGAACCAATGCTGGCACTCTCTTTTTCAAGCTGAGCAATGGTCACCGTCGATTCCGCTAACTTACTTTCCAGGCCTCCCATCATCTCGACACTTTTATCCATAGTCTTTTGACCATCACTTGAGCTTGAAACTGCCTCGGTGACCAACGTCAGTGTTTGGTTGGCCGCTTGAGTGATTTCCGTCACGGAACATTCTATCTGTTCCATCGAAGTTGCCACCATAACCGTTTGATTGGTTTGGTCTTGCATCGCTTCACGCAGTGAACTGCTGGTGCTTTGATTCTCCAGAGAAGTCTGTTGCAAATGCATGGATGATTGGCGCATGTTCTCAATCATTTGTGTTAGATGGCTGATCACCAAGTTAACTTTGTCGCTAACCGAGCCAAATTCATTATTGGATCGATACTCAATCTTAGAACTCAGGTCTTTGTTCGCAACTTGGTCTAACGCACTTTGCACGAGTTTACTTGGCTTACGGATCCCTTTCGCAATGTTCAACCCTATCAATAGAGCAATGAAAACCGATGCTGCCGAGATGATGGCTTGCATCAAAAGGGCTTGATGAGACGATTCCATCGACTCTTGATATAAACGTGTCGCGGTATTTTCTGCGTACAAGGAAAGCTCATCGAAATGAATTAACTGCACATCTATGAGTTGTTCAACCTTCACTCTCTGCTGTGCGATAGCCTCATTTAACTTTACGGTTTCCATATGAGTTGAAATCGAGCCTTGTTTAGAAAAGGCATGCGAGGCAAGTAACGACAAAGACTGTTTGCTACGTCGCATCAAAGCGGGATTTAACGCCTCCAAATCCGTGGCCGCTTCTTCAAATCGCTCTTTACGACTTTGTAGGCGACGTTCGATACTACGAACCTCTGATGATGTTTGTAGCGAAAAAGCCTCATTCGCTTCCGCAGCAATCAAACTCAATTGAACCAGTAATGCTTCAACCGATTTTTGCATTTCATCTGAGCTCGCGCTCGCCAATTGATTCACCAAGGTATTGTTAAGTTGATTCACTACCGATTGAAATTGTGCCTGCTCCATCGAACCGAGATCTTTAGTATCCAGATAAGAAACGTAAAGCTCTAATACCTGCTCTATCTTATCAATGGTGGCAACACCCGTTTCATCAATATTCTCGAGTATGGATTCAAGTGGCGACCCTGCCTTAGCCTTGCCTTCAAACCAATTTAATTGTTGCAGATAATGCTCGGTGTTATTCACAACGGCTTGTTTTAGTGGCTCCAGCTCGTCAATATAATCCGCTGATAAATAAGGAATTGAACTTCGGTTAATATCCAAAAAACGGATGGTAAGCGTGGAAGATTGGAGCATTAAAGGGGTGGATTGTTGAGTGATGGTTTCGATGTGTGAGGTTATGCTCTTGTTGCTGTTAATACTCAACCATGCGCTACCAAGCATGATCACTATCAGCGTGAAGAAACCTAAATAAACTCGAGACACGATGGAAGAAAGTCTCATAGTTATTCCTTGATCTAGTGGCGAAAAAAAGGGCACAAAAATGTGCCCAAGAATGGAGTTAATTGAACCGTGCCCTAATCAATCTGCCTTTAGGGCTAAATGGACAGTATTGCTTACTCTTTAAAAGCATAGGTATTTCAACGTATGCTCTTAACAAGCATGGATATTCGAAAGTAGGGCTCTTTGAAAATATGCCTAATTCAAAGAGCTGCTGTTTCTATCTTGTGATTACCACCAAGCTTCAAACATTGCGCCAAACGACAATGTATCAACATTGGTTGTCTTCACTGTGTTGCCTTTAGTTTCTACGTCACCCACGGTTGTGTAGAAGCGCAGCATTGGACGGCTCCAAGGTAAGCCACCTAGAGAAACGTTTTGAGACAGCGTTACTTTCCATGCGTTCTCTTCACCGTCGTCATCGTAATCCACCATACCGTAGCCCGCTTCTAACCAAGTAGAATGAACATCATCCCATTGGTACTGTGGACGAACGATACCCGCGTATTCAGTATTCTCACGATCTAAGTCTGAGCCAGAATTGTCTTTGTAAGACACTAAGTAATCGATGATGAACTGTTCAGATGCCGCGTAGCTACCCTCAACACTTGCATACAAAGTTTGGTAGTCGCCTTTTAGGTCATAAACCGATGAATCTGCACCGTCACCGTATTTCACTATTAATCGGTTAGAATCGCCTAAACCTAATGTTGCACCCACTAGGTAAGCAGTTTCATCACTGACTTTTGGATCACCCACTACGTCTGAGTCTGCTTCATCTGAAGCAAAACCATAGTTCGCATATAGGTCTAGTTGACCGATACCTGCATTAATTGAATGAAGCTTAGAAGTAATTGCGTATCGACCATTGTCATTTACGAGGCCGCCTTTCACTTGGCCTACAAAGCCCATATCTAGCTTCGCGCCGCCGAAATCTAAGTTGTTAAAGCCCGCGCCTTGACCATCGTGTGTCATCCAAAAGTAATCGTTCAAACCTTGTTGCGGACGTTGATGGAAATCACGACCAGCCCACATGTACAGCTCAGGCTGGCTTTCAAATACATTGGTTACACCAGCGTACATTTTTTTCATGCTCAAGCCGCCGTCGTCAGCCCAAGCGTCAGCTTCCCAGTGGTCAGCCATGAATACGATGTCCCAGATAGCGCCATTGTCAGCTTCGAAAAGCTTAGCTAGCTGAACCTCACCACCGTTGGCTTCGTTACCTAAACGACCGACAGAGCGACCTGTTGTACCAATGTCTACGTAACGCTCATCACCACTCTTGTAGTGAGCGCCGTAACGAGCATAACCAGAGAAGACGATGCCATCTGGCACCTTAGTTTCCGCAGTTAGAACCGCTGGTTGTTGATCGTTCACGTAATCAATATCAACAACCTTTGATTCTAACTCTTGAATTCGTTTTTCTAGTGCTTCGATATTTGTATCAGCAGCAAAAGAAGAGAGTGAAGCAAGCGACGCCGCCACTGCGACTGTTATTGGCAAAAGCTTAAATTTTTGCATTGTAATTCCCTATTATTTTTTTGAGTTTTCATCGAACAGGGAAATATTAAGCAATGAAAGGCTTGAAAAGTTAGTCGCTGTTCACATTGACAAATCAGCTTCAAAGCCATGAAACTTTTAGAATATTTAGGCGTAAAACTATTGATTTAAGATCAATCAATTAGAAACAATAAAGAATAAATTTCAGCCTTGAAATCGCTTTCATTTCATCAGTATTGGTGGCGGCTATCACGAAAAAGAGGGGGGATAATGGAAGAGAACAGGGTCTTGAACTGATTGGTTTTCATATATATGAAAAGCCTCAAAATCTAAGGTAGATTTTGAGGCTTAATTTGAGCGTTAGAGGCTAGAACACCAAAATCAATTCAACGAATTGATTTCCATATTGAACAAAGTAAAGGCATAAATATCGGCTGTTAAGTCGATCGCCTTGCTCAAAGGCATACCAGCACCATGGCCGGCATTAACATCAATGCGGATCATCACAGGTGAAACACCTTGATGTTTGTCTTGGAGCTCTGCAATGAACTTATAAGAGTGCGCGGGCACTACGCGGTCATCGTGATCAGCGGTTGTCACTAATGTGGCAGGATAGTCCGTGCCGCGTTCTACATTATGGACCGGAGAATAGCCAAGGAGATATTCGAACATCTCTTTATTCTGCGCAGATGTGCCGTAGTCATACGCCCAACCTTCGCCAGACGTGAAGGTGTGGTAACGCAGCATGTCCAACACACCGACCGCAGGCAGAGCCACTTTGAACAGCTCAGGTCTTTGCGTCATACACGCGCCAACCAACAAACCACCATTAGAACCGCCGCGGATCGCTAACTTATCACTGCAGGTGTAATTTTCTTCAATTAAGAACTCCGCTGCCGCAATAAAGTCATCAAACACGTTCTGCTTCTGTTGCTGAGTTCCGGCTTTGTGCCACGCCTTACCATACTCACCACCGCCACGCAGGTTAGGTACCGCATACACACCACCCAGCTCCAACCAACTGCCGACCGTGCCCGAGAAAGCAGGCGTTAGGCTGACATTGAAACCACCATAGGCGTACAACATTGTTGGGTTATTGCCATCTAACACGAGTCCCTTCTTATAAGAGATAAGCATCGGGACTTTAGTACCATCTTTTGAAGTATAAAAAACCTGTTTCGACTCAAACTGTTGCGGCTGAAATGGTGCTTCAGAACGTTGATAGATTTCTGAATTTCCAGCTTCAACGTCAAACGAGAAAATGGTTGGTGGCGTAACATAGTTGGTAAAGGTGTAATAAAGCTGGGCTTGCTCTTTTTTACCACCCAAGCCACTGGCCGTTCCGAGATCAGGTAAGTGGATTTCACGAACCAGATTGCCTTGGTAATCCAGCTGTTCAATCTTGGACACCACATCGACCATGTAATGAGCAAACAAGTAACCACCGCCTGTGCTGATGTCTAACGGCTGTGGCTTTTCAGGAATGATATCGAGCCACTGTTGATTGCGAGTATCAAAGCTCACCACCTTGCCGTTTGGCGCATCGAGGTTGGTGTATAATATGAAGACTTCGTCTTGGTTATCGATGAGGTAAGTATCGCTATCCACATGATCAATCAGCGTGTTCAGCGATTGTTCTGGTGAATTTAAATCGATATAGAACAGTCGGTTACCCGATGTCGACTCTCGCCCTAGGATGATCAAGTAGCGGTCGTCTTCAGTGGTGTAGCCAGATACATAGCGATGCTGCTCGGTATTGTTGTCACCAAAAATCACCTTGTCGCTGGCTTGTTCTGTTCCCAACTCATGGAAGTACAGCTTGTGCTGTTCAGTGCGTGCAGAAAGTTGGCTACCGTCTGGCTTATCGTAACTAGAGTAATAAAAGCCACGATTACCCAACCAAGAAATGCCGGTAAATTTAGCGTCGGTGATTTCGGCTTCAAGCTGCTGTTTAGTCTCGGTGTCGATAACAAAGATCTTACGCCAGTCGCTACCACCCTCTGAAATACTATACGCAACTAAACTGTAATCTTTTGAAAACGACACTGAGCCAAGTGATGTGGTGCCATCTTCCGAGAAGGTATTCGGATCTAAGAAAATCTCTTCTTGTTGCCCTTCTTTCTGACGATAAAGAATACTGTGATTCTGCAGGCCATCATTCTTATAGAAGTAGGTGTAGTCGCCTCGCACAAACGGCTGCGAACTCTTTTTGTAGTCTTGCGCTTTCGCTAATCGCTCTCGCAGTTCTGCGCGATACGGGATCTGAGCAAGATAATCGAACGTCACTTCATTTTGACTTGCCACCCACTGTGCGGTTTCATCACTTCGATCATCTTCTAGCCAGCGATAAGGGTCTTCAACTATTTGATCAAAATAATCATCGCTGACGATCTGTTTGTTGGTGATTGGATATTGATACTCTTTTGAATAGCTCATCGTGATCCTTATTAAAAATAATGTGAAATCGTCAGGTAACGCGTTCTGATGTGTTCAATCAACAACTTAATCTTGTTAGGTGGCTGACGAGTGAACGGGTACACCGCATAAATGCCAAGTTTTTTCCCGACCAAATCAGGAAAGATGTCCACCAGCTGGCCATTGCGAATATCGTGATAAACAAGACAACGTGGCACGTACGCAACCCCATGACCACCCAACGCAGCTTTACGAAGAGCCGTGGCGTTATCGGTAGAAAAAGAGCCCGAAACACGTACGATGTATTTATCGTTATCAGTAAAGCCGTCTTTACTATGCAGGAACTGCCATTCACTGGCACCTGTTGTTTGATAGGCGTATTGCAGGCAGTTGTGATCAACCAAGTCCTTTGGTTGCATCGGCTTGCCGTTCTTGGCGATATAAGACGGAGAAGCACACACCACCCATTGCGAATCAAGGATATGACGAGCGATTAAGCTGGAATCTTCCAAATAACCCGTTCGAATAACCAAATCAAGGCCATCATCAACCAAGTCGACAAAGCGATTGTTAAGTGACATATCGACCGTTAAACCTGGGTGCATATTACAAAACTCGGCAACAGCGTCTGCCAGAATCAAATCTCCCGAGATAGTAGGCACTGACATTTTGATATGACCACTGACATTTTCACCAAAGCCTGAAACTGCGTCCATAGCCTCTTGAGCCGCCTGCTTCACATTTTTGGCGCTATGTAACATTGCCTTACCCGCCTCGGTCAGGGTCAATTTACGCGTCGTTCGATACAATAATTGTACGCCTATCTCTTCTTCCAGACGCGCAATTCTTTTGCTAACTACCGAATTCGTAAGGTTATTTTGTTCTGCCACCTTACTAAAGCTACCCAGTTCTACGACCTGTGAAAACAGGATCAAATCGTCTGCTCGCATTTGATTATGCCAATTTTGGAATTAATTATTTTCATTATTTCCCTATATCAATAAAAAATAAAGGGGTAAATTCACGCCAAATTAACAAAACAATTACAAACACAGCTTTTGGAATCAAATCGATTACAAATACAGCAACTCTAATTACAACAACTGAATCCTCGAGATTCAGATTACACCTACAAAACCAATAACGTGTTATTCACTTCAAACATGAACGTTTGAAAACAAGTACGAGGAAGTACCCATGAGTGAAACTCTACTAGCTCTATTGGCCTTTTCGCCAATAGTAGTTGCAGCGATACTGCTAGTCGGCCTTAACTGGCCAGCTAAAAAAGCGATGCCCGTGGCATTTGCATTAACCGTTGCTATCGCCCTATTAGCTTGGGATATGTCTGGCACTCGCGTGTTGGCTTCAGTATTCCAAGGCTTCGGCATTACCGTGTCGGTTCTCTGGATTGTGTTTGGCGCCATCTTCTTATTAAACACTTTGAAACACACCGGAGCTATCACCACCATCCGCAACGGTTTTACTGATATCTCAGCAGACCGTCGTGTACAAGCGATCATCATCGCTTGGTGTTTTGGTTCATTCATTGAAGGCGCATCCGGCTTCGGCACACCCGCTGCCATCGCTGCACCACTATTGGTTGCTATCGGCTTTCCAGCGTTAGCTGCGGTTCTGATGGGCATGATGATTCAATCTACGCCAGTATCATTCGGCGCGGTTGGCACACCTATTATCGTTGGTGTGAACAAAGGTTTAGATACGCACAACATCGGTGAAAGCCTGATTGCCAATGGTTCAACATGGGATGCTTACCTACAACAGATCACTTCAAGTGTTGCGATCATCCACGCCTGCGTTGGTGTGATGATTCCTGTATTGATGGCGATGATGCTGACTCGCTTCTTCGGCAAAAACAAAAGCTGGACTGAAGGTCTTGATATCCTACCATTCGCACTGTTCGCAGGTGCCGCTTTCACCATTCCTTACGCACTAACGGGTGTTTTCCTAGGTGCTGAGTTCCCATCACTGATTGGTGGTTTGGTTGGCCTAGCAATTGTTGTAACAGCAGCAAAACGCGGCTTCCTAGTACCAAAATCAAAATGGGATTTTGAAAGCGAAGATAAGTGGCCAGCAGAATGGTTAGGTTCTTTGAAAATCGATTTAGACGACAACAAAAGTCATAAAAAAATGAGCATGGCGATGGCGTGGGCACCTTACGTGCTGCTGGCTGTCACTCTAGTTGCTAGCCGTGTGAGCCCTGAGTTCAAAGGCCTACTTAAGAGCGTTAGCCTTTCTTTCAGCAACATCCTTGGCGAGACAGGCGTAAGCACAGCGATTCAACCTCTGTATCTACCTGGCGGCATCTTGGTCTTCGTCGCATTGGTTGCTGTTCTAATGCAATCACGCAGTGCAGCACCATTGGCTAAAGCCTTTGGGGAATCGAGCAAAACACTGATTGGTGCCGGCTTTGTATTGGTGTTCACCATCCCAATGGTCCGTATCTTCATTAACTCAGGTGTGAACGGTTCTGATTTAGCGAGTATGCCAGTAACAACTGCTAACTTTGCAGCTGACCTAGTCGGCGGCGCATTCCCAGCGTTAAGTGCAACGATTGGTGCGTTAGGTGCCTTCATTGCAGGATCTAACACAGTTTCAAACATGATGTTCAGCCAGTTCCAATTCGAAGTAGCACAAACACTGTCTATCTCTAGTGCGGTGGTTGTCGCTCTACAAGCGGTGGGCGCAGCAGCAGGTAACATGATTGCGATTCACAACGTGGTCGCCGCATCGGCAACCGTAGGCTTACTAGGACGTGAAGGTGCAACGTTACGTAAAACGATTATCCCAACGTTCTACTACTTGGTGATGACCGGCATCATCGGCCTAGTAGTTGTCTACGGTTTCAAAATGACAGACGCACTTATGTAAATCCATAAGTCGTTACAAAAGCACTTGGCGTTAATACTCAATTCCCCGACCGCAACACCGTCTAATAAGACAGTTGATGAGTTTCGGAATGGATACTAAAACACATCAACACCCCCGGGTATTAACGCCATTTTATTGCTTATCTGTTTCACTGTTTATTTGCTTCATAGATTAGTTGCTTCACCGATTAATGACCTAACTGGTTAATCGCTTCACTGTTTAAGAAAGAACCAACACTTACTTTTTCAAGAATTAAAGCAGCCCAAGCCAAGCTCTCATAGAAGGGCAACATCCCAAGAATTTAGGACTGAAATTATGATCATATCCGCATCGACTGATTACCGCGCCGCAGCAAAAGCGAAATTACCACCGTTTCTTTTTCACTACATTGACGGCGGTTCTTACGGAGAACATACCCTACGCCGCAACACCGCCGATCTTGCAGAGATCTCGCTCAAGCAGCGTGTCCTCAATGACATGTCAGATCTGAATTTGGAAACCGAGTTGTTCGGCGAAAAGTTGGCAATGCCAATCGCCTTAGCGCCAGTTGGCTTAACCGGCATGTACGCACGACGTGGCGAAGTACAAGCGGCTAAAGCGGCTGACAACAAGGGTATTCCTTTTACCATGTCTACCGTGTCGGTGTGCCCAATTGAAGAAGTCGCACCTAAGATCGAACGCCCAATGTGGTTTCAGCTTTACGTGCTAAAAGATCGCGGCTTCATGAAGAACGTATTGGAACGTGCAAAAGCGGCAGGCGTAACAACGCTGGTTTTCACGGTTGATATGCCTGTACCCGGCGCTCGCTACCGTGACATGCACTCAGGAATGAGTGGCCCAAATGCAGCAATACGCCGCGTATTTCAATCTATGCGTCATCCTAGCTGGGCCGTTGATGTAGGTTTACTCGGTAAGCCACACGATCTTGGCAACATCTCGACTTACCGCGGCTCTCCAACCAAACTGGAAGATTACATCGGTTGGTTAGGTGACAACTTCGACCCATCGATTTCGTGGAAAGACCTAGAGTGGATCCGTGATTTCTGGGATGGCCCAATGGTCATCAAAGGCATTCTTGATCAAGAAGATGCAAAAGACGCCGTGAGATTTGGCGCAGACGGTATCGTAGTTTCAAACCACGGTGGTCGTCAGCTTGATGGTGTTCTATCAAGTGCCAAAGCACTGCCTGCAATTGCAGACGCAGTAAAAGGCGACACTAAGATTCTGGTCGACTCTGGTATTCGTACTGGCTTAGATGTAGTTCGTATGATGGCAATGGGCGCAGACTGCACCTTGCTTGGTCGTTCATTCGTTTACGCGTTGGCTGCACAAGGACAAGCAGGCGTTGAGAACCTACTCGACCTATATGACAAAGAGATGCGCGTTGCAATGACTCTAACTGGCGCCAAAACAATCAAAGACTTAACCCGTGAATCTTTGGTGGGGCTAGATTAAACCGCCACGACTCAGGCTCAGATTCGGATTCAAACTAATGCTTTGGTCTACTTAGACTGAAGTTCAATCGGTGTCACAGCAATTCCACTGCCGTTGTGACACCGTTTAAGCACTGGAAAATAAAATAAAAAACAAATCAGTGCCAAATAAGAAGCACAAGGAAGCAAAGATGGAGACAAACACATCCCATGAGCGAGTAGTAGACGCACAAGCTTATCAGCAGCTTGAAGCGATACTGGCTCAAAAAATAGAAACAGAACGCATTGTCACTCAAGAGGCAAAGCGCTTGGCTTACGGCACCGATGCGAGTTTTTATCGCTTGGTGCCGAAAATGGTTCTAAGGCTCAAGAACTTAGACGAAGTCATATTCACCATTCAAAGTTGTCGCGAACTGGGTATTCATTTTACCTTTCGCGCCGCAGGCACTAGCCTTTCAGGGCAAGCCGTTTCAGACTCGGTACTCATCACTCTCACCGACGACTGGCGTGGCCACGAGATCATCGATAACGGCAATCAAATCATTCTTCAGCCGGGTGTAATTGGCGCTGATGCCAACAAATATCTCGCCCCTTTTCAACGTAAAATCGGCCCAGATCCAGCCTCTATCAATACCTGTAAAATCGGTGGCATTGCGGCGAATAACGCCAGTGGTATGTGTTGTGGTACCGCGCAAAACTCTTATCGCACCGTCGAGAGCATGAAGATCGTATTGAGTGATGGCTCCCTGCTTGATACGGCTGATAACGCCAGCGTTGAGGCGTTCAAGCAATCACACAAAGCACTGTTTGAAGGCATTGTTGAGTTACATCAACAAACAGCTTCAAACCAAGAACTTGCAGACAGAATCCGCCACAAATACCGCCTCAAAAACACCACTGGCTACGCTCTGAATGCTTTGGTTGATTACCACGATCCAATTGAGATCATCAAACACTTGATGATTGGCTCAGAAGGCACACTAGGTTTCATTGCTGAGATTACCTACAACACGGTTATTGAACACCCGAACAAAGCTTCGGCGCTGTTGGTGTTTGCCGACATAGAGCAAGCCAGTAAAGCCGTTACTACGCTATCAAAAACGCCCGTTGCTGCGGTGGAATTGATGGATGGCAGAGCGCTGCGCTCAGTGGCTGATAAACCGGGTATGCCTGCGTTTATGCCTAACTTGGATTTAGAAGCGGCAGCGATTTTGGTTGAATCACACGCCAGCTCCCAGCCGGACTTAGATTTACAATGTAAATCAATTTTGGACGCATTGACTGAATACACGATTGTTGAATCGGTCCCTTTCACCTCCGATCCAAAGACAGTCGCAACCCTATGGGGCATCCGAAAAGGCATGTTCCCAGCGGTTGGAGCCGTTCGTGAAGTTGGCACAACCGTTATCATCGAAGACGTGGCTTTCCCTGTCGAAAACCTCGCTAATGGTATTCGAGAGCTGCAAGAGTTGTTCGATAAATACGAGTACAGCGAAGCGATCATTTTTGGTCACGCCTTAGAAGGCAACTTACACTTTGTGTTTACTCAAGGCTTCGACAGCCAAATAGAAATCGATCGCTATGGCGGTTTCATGGATGACGTTGCCGAACTGGTCGCGGTGAAATACCAAGGCTCACTGAAAGCAGAACATGGCACTGGCCGTAATATGGCGCCTTATGTCGAATTGGAATGGGGTAAAGATGGCTACGCCTTGATGCAACAGATCAAAGCACTGTTTGATCCAGAAAGGCTGCTCAACCCGGGCGTGATTATCAACGACAACCCGAATTCACACATCACCAATTTGAAGCCAATGCCTGCTGCCGATGACCTTGTCGACCGCTGTATTGAATGTGGCTTCTGTGAACCGGTTTGTCCGTCTCGTACCTTAACCCTATCGCCACGCCAACGTATCGTGCTGTACCGAGAGCTACAACGCCGCCGTGCCGCAGGTGAAGAAATAGAAGCAAGCGAACTAGAGAAGATTTTTGAATACCAAGGCATTGATACCTGCGCCGCAACTGGCCTATGTGCCGAGCGTTGTCCAGTAGGAATCAACACCGGTGACTTAATTAAGAAGCTTCGTATTGCCAAGTACGAGAAATTTACACCAATCGCCAAATGGACCGCGGATCATTTCTCGACCACCACTAAGCTAACCAAGGCTGGCCTCAAAACCAATCAAGTGGCGAGCAAAGTATTAGGCGCAAATACAGTCGGCAAGCTAACCAATGGCTTACGCTCTATCACCAAAGGCGCGACACCCGTGTGGATGCCTGAGATGCCGCAATCCAACAGTCACTCGCTAATCTCATCACCAGTGACGGCAGAATCCTCAAGCAACCACAAGAAGGTGGTTTACCTACCTTCCTGTGCCAGTCGCACCATGGGACAACAAAGCGATGCGGGCGACCAACGTCCTCTAACTGAAGTGACCATGTCTTTGCTTAACAAAGCCGGATTCGAGGTAATTCTGCCGAAGAAGCTCGATGACCAATGTTGTGGCATGCCTTACGACAGCAAAGGAATGACCGATTTGGCCCAATCTAAAGCACAGCAACTCGAAGAAGTGTTGTGGCAAGCCAGTCGTCAGGGTGAATATCCAGTACTAATGGACACCAGCCCATGCGCCAAACGCAGTATTGAACAGTTCACCAAGCCATTAGAGGTGCTAGAACCAACAGGCTTTGTGAATCAATATTTGCTTGAACATCTGACGCTTAAGCCACTGCAAGAAACCGTGATGCTGCATGTCACCTGTAGTTCTCGTCGAATGGGCTTAGAAGGCGCGATGTTGAACCTTGCTAAAGCCTGTACCGAAGAGGTGATTGTTCCTGAGCATATTCAATGCTGTGGTTGGGCGGGTGATAAAGGTTTTACCACTCCAGAGCTGAATGAAGCGGCGGTACACCCACTCAAAGAACAAGTGCCGAGCAACTGCACTCGTGGATTCAGCAACAGCCGAACCTGTGAGATAGGTTTGTCACATCACAGTGGCATTCCGTATCAGTCAATCTTGTACTTGGTGGACGAAGTCGCGCAATAGCGGAGCCTCCCCACTTAAGGTATCGAGCAATTAGCTTAAACCTAAAACGAAAAATGGCAGCCCAATCAGGCTGCCATTTCTTTATCCGATTTAAAACGTATTACCGAGCTAGATATTGCAGAGCTAACGGCTACTGAGCTAAGCGCATCAACTCTTCTGGCAAGTAATGTTCTGCTTCTGCGCCTTTGGCGATTAAGTCGCTCACTTTGAATTCACTCATGTCACCAAACTCTTTGGTTAAGTAATCACGAAACGCTTTCTCGTTCGGCCATTTACCTCTTACGATATAGCCATCTTCTTTGTCAAAATCTTCCGTTTCAAAGAAGGAAAAATCGGTCATACCAATATTGTGGCAATACAAAACGAGATACATGTTGAATCCTTAACACTTAACTAGGGTCTGTTTAACTTTCGAGCCGCTCTAAAAGCGCTTATACAAAGCAGGCCTAAGATTACAACATAAATACTAAATCGAATACCCAATCCAATCACCCGTCGAAAACTTAAGCAACCGACTCTTTTCGTTAATCATCAAACATCATGTTAATGGCAGCGCCTAATAAAATCAGCCCAACAATTGGCCCCATAACCGCCAATGGTGCACGCTCGATGTAAGGCAGGTTCTCTGCAATCATCAAACCCCACTCCGGTGCAGGCGGCTTCGCTCCCAAGCCAATGAAGCTTAGTGAGGTCAAGCTCAATGTAATCACTGGCAGCCTCAGCATCGCGTGTCTTAGTAACGGTGGCAACACGTAAGGAAGCAGATAGAAGCGGAAGATTCTGAGCTTGCTCGTGCCCCACAAAGGCGCGAGGTGCGTATAAGGTTGAGCCTTCGCTTCCACGATCAAGCTTGAACAATGCGCCGCCAATGGCGCCCAAGATACCAATACAATCGCGATTAATGCGCTGTTCGGGTTCATGCCCGTTAAACCCGCAACCAGCAACCCTGCAATAATGTAAGGGATACCCTTAGTTATCTCGATAAGGCCTTGGCTAAAGCGGGTATTGAACCCCATGATGATGCCTGTCACCAAGCTCAAAAACGTCGCCAAGATACCGGCTTGGAAGGTCGATACCATGCCTGAACCGATTCTCGCTAACAGGTCTCGGCCAATGCCATCCGCACCCAATGGCGCTTGCCAACTTGGATCCGCTAAACGAGCAAATTGACTGGTGTATGGGTCGCGAAATGCAGCCCAAACCACAATAGCAATTAGGAATGAGAATATTGAGAAGGCAACAGCACGCTTGGTACGGCTTTGCGTAAAACGAAACGAAGAATGGCTGCTGATGAGCTTACCGCTTTTCAGGCTGTGACCCAGAATCAGCTGTTGGATAAACAAGCTCATGCTGCTCACAGTAATTGAAAACAACAGCAATACCAACAGACCGCCTTGCAGCATCGGCAAATCTTGCGCCTTGGCTGCGCCTAAGATCATGCGACCGATACCGGGAATCGAAAAGATAAGCTCAACCGCGACCGCGCCACCAGTCAAACCGATCACGATCATCGCGATCTGTGGGATCAGGCTACTCAGCGCTCTTTTCAGCGCAAAGCGAATAATTTGGTTGGAGTGAACATTGGCACTGAGCCAAGTGATCACCCAAGGTTCATTTAAAACGCGTTGTAAACTGTCTCTGAGTAGGCGGCTAAACAAGCCACTGGCAGGTAATGCGAGCGCTAAACTCGGCAGCCATATGTCTTGCCAACCTTGCCAGCCATACGGAGGTAGCCAACCTAACCAGATTGAGAACACCAGTATCAATACCGAGGCCACCACGTACTCTGGCAAGGATATTAATACGGTGCTTAAACTGCTGTAACTCTGCCCTAATTTACCCTTCTTCCAACTGCGCAAGGTAGCAAGCAAGCCTGCACCGCACAGTACGAAAGTCATCACAAGTGCGCTAGACATCAAAAACAGAGACGTAGACGCTGTTTTTTGAATGCCTAATGCAACCGAAGAACCATCAATCCAAGATTTACCTAGGTCACCAGAAAAGGCACTTCCTATCCAGTCAATCAGGCGCTCGCTTGCCGAACGATCAAGCTGAAGATCAGCGCGTACCGCCGCCAAAGCTTCAGGCGTAAGCAAGTGTTGTTGCCCTGCCCTCGCTCGCAGAATGGATTGGCTTGGGTCGATGCCTGCAATGTCAGGCATCAAACCAACAAGAATTACCACCACAATCAGTGAAGCGATTCTTGATAACCAAGGCGTCAAGAGAAATAGGGTTCGACGCAGAGTCTCAGCAGATAGCATCTATTTAGTTAGCCTGTGTCGCTTGTTTGATCTGTGTAGTTTGGTCAACTAAGCGACGCTCGCTTGGGTCACGAACTACATTGCTTACACGCTCGCTTTCACCTTGAATTACACGTTCGTGAAGCAGCGGGATAGCAGCAAAGTCATTCAAGATTTTTTGCTCAGCTTCGATGATCGCTTGCTGACGCAGTTCACCTAATGGCTGTAGATCTGCATGAGTCAGAGCTTGGTCTACTTCTTGAGAACAGAATTGACCAAGATTGAATGAACCCTTACAGCCGAAGTCACTCATCATGTAAGCCACCGGGTCACCCGAATCGAGAACCGTTGCACGAGAAAGGATAAACGCATCGAATTTGCCGGATAGCGCATCGTTTTCGATCTGAGCATATTCACGGATATCCAACTCAACTTTGAAACCTGCCGCTTCAAGTTGCTGTTTCAGTAACGCTGCAACCTCAGGAAGCTCTGCACGGTCAGTAAAGGTACCGATAACAATGCTTTCGCCGTTCGCTTTTAGCGTTTTGTCTAATGCCTGACCTTCAGGTCGAATTGGCTCAGCCCAAGCAAGAGCAGGACCTAACAGGCCTTGCGCGATGTCCGCGTGATTTTCATAAACGGTATTCACGATTTGCTCTCGGTCTACCGCTGCCGCCGCTACCTTACGCAGGTTAATATCACTAAACGCGCCTGACTTGTTGTTCAGATAAAGCGTGTTAGTTCTTGGCATTGCTACTTCGTAAAGCAGATTAGGATCAATGGTCGCAATTTGTGAAACAGGCACCGCTTCTACAATATCGGCAGTGCCCGTTCTTAGTGCCGCAGCACGAGCAAACCCATTAGGTACGTATTCTGCAATCACAGATTCAACTTGCGCTTTTTGTCCCCAGTAGCCATCGAATCGTTTCAGTTTTGCGCTTGTTTGACCGTTAATTTCGGTCAGTTCAAACGGGCCAGTACCTGCGCCAGTTGGGATAACACGGCCACCTTCTTGGTATGCACTAGCTGCAAGAATGGCTAACTGAGGGCTTGATAAACGGCTAGGTAAAAGAGGATCATCGAAGGTGGTTTTGATCTCTACTCGGTAGTTATCCATAGCTTTCACTTCTAAATCTATGCCATCTAGAATGCGTGGCTTAGGGGCAGCTTCAAGTGCTTTTTGTAGAGAATTCACTACAGAGTTTGCCGTTAATGTCGAGCCATCGTGGAATTTAACACCTTGGCGAATCGTGAATTGCCAAGTTAGCGGATCAACGTGTTTCCAATCGGTTGCCAGCATCGGCAGTGCTTGGGAAGTTGGGCTCAAGTTAACCAGTGTTTCAGCCGTGCTCCAACGCGACAGTTTGAACGCATCATCAGACAGTGGTGATAAACCCGTTCTTGGCGGCTGCATCATTGCAACACGAATTTCCGATTTGACCGCGGCATCGCTCGACTCAGGTTGAGAGTCAAAACAGCCCGTCAAAGGCAGAGCTAACGCAAGCGCGCAAGCCAGTTTGATTGAATTAAAACGCATAGTTATTTTTCTCTGTGAGCTGTGTTGTGTTAATAAGCTGTATTTCGTTAATAAACTGTATTTCGTAATAAATAAGGTTGAGTTAACAAGTAGATTTCGAAAGTGGCTGAGATTGAATCAACAACTGAGTCGCAGGATGAGCAGGTATACTCATCACTTGAGGTGTCGATCCATGCTCCACCATCTCGCCCTGATCAAGAACCAGAATTTCTTCACAAAGCGCTTTTGCTGCGCCTAGATCGTGCGTCACCAAAACGATTCGCATGTCGCGCTTCTTTTTCAATGAATTAAGTAAATCCAACAATTTTTGACGATTCACCGGATCAAGGCTGCTGGTTGGCTCATCGGCCACCAACACAGCAGGTCTAACGACAAGAGCCCGAGCAATCGCCACACGTTGAGCTTGCCCTGTAGAAAGCTGATTTGACTTGAGTGACAGCAGGCTGACTGGTAAGCCAACATCCGACAGCGTCTCTTCAATGATGCTTTCATGATTGCCAGAAACATCTAAATTACTTAGCGGCTCGGCTAAGATCTGTCGAACGGTATAGTAAGGATTGAGGCTTGTGTGCGGCTCTTGTGGCACCAATTGGATAAGGCGACACACTGTTGCTTGCGCTTTGCTATTGCGAATAGGCAGTGAATGACCAAATAAGCTGATTCGGCCAACTGTTGGGGCTTTAAGGCCAAATAGCAGCTCAATTAGTGTTGATTTACCGGCACCAGAACGTCCGACAATGGCTAAACTTTTGTCTTCAACATTAAGGTCGATGTTCTGTAGCGCTTTGAACGCCTTGCCACCCAACCAACTTGGGATTGAGTAATAGTGAACACCGACATTCTCAAACTTAATCTCGATCGGAGTTTGTGTTTCTAAATCAATCACAGGCATTAGCGGCGAGACTTCTGAATTTAATGATAAGGTCGAGCTCATGCGATGAGGTCTCTCAATGAACAGCAGAAAGCGTGAGAGCTCGACTCAAGCGCGTGTTTTGGCTCGCCATAAGCCACCACTCCGCCATCATCGATCACCAATAACTTGTCGCATGCTAACGCACTGTGCAGATCATGAGTAATCAACAAGCCACCGATTTGGCGCTGCTTAACATTGTCGCGAATCAGCGTAAGTATCTCTTGCTCTGTCACCGGGTCTAACGCGCTGGTTGGCTCATCGGCGATGATAAGATCGGCGTTACTCAGCAAGCCAATCGCAATACAAATCCGTTGGCGTTGCCCTCCAGAAATTTGGCTCGGGTATAACGGCAAGATGGTTTCAGGATTAGGGAAACCAAGTTGAACCAATAATTCGGTGAGTTTGGTTTTGTCTTGTGATCTAAGCTTCGTGCGAGTCCCCGTCAATGCTAGGCTGAGTTGGCCTTCAATTGAAACAAGAGGGTTTAACGCTTGAAGTGCATCTTGGAAGATAACCGCAGGTCGTTGTGCTGCGGTTCTTTGCAATATAGGCAAACCACACACGGCATCGCCAGAAAGAGAAATATAACCTTCAACCTCAACGGTTTCTGGCAGAAAACCCGCAATCGCGCGCGAAAGCATCGACTTACCAATACCTGACGGGCCCATGACCGCCAACAGCTCACCTCGATATACATCGAAATGGATATCTTGGAAAAGTGTTCTCGAAGAAGTTTTGATCGTTAGCTGATCAACAGACAAAAGTGGGGCGTTCACACAGGTACTCATTGGTGGATGTTATAACATAACAACTCTATCATTTAGCTGACATGATGAAAAGCGAACATTGAACTGAATCGCAGAAATTTGCCGATGAATTAACCCATGGCCACAATCCGTTAGATACAAAAAAGCGCCTGACTACGAGGAAAAGTCAGGCGCTTTCGTAATGATTCAATATGACCTCAGCTTGGTGGTTAGCTGCGAGTACTTATGTCATTGGAAGGCACTTCCGCTTAACTTGAGCGATGAATGGATACAAGAATGCAATACGCCCAAAATAGAACAAAGTAAACGCCAACCACAGGCCATGATTACCCCACAAATCGACTGAGAACGCCTGTACAACTAAGAAGACCATTAAAGTAACGATGCTTGAGTTTCGCACCGGACGCGTAGTTCCCGTTCCAGTGAAAATACCGTAAACCGTTAAACCAAACCCAGCCACCAGCGGGAACACAATCAGCCACGGAGCCATCTGTTGGTATAGAACAACAAGCGTTGGGATATCCGTAAACAATAAAACAATGCTGTCTTTAAATACCAAGGTCAATAACGTTAACGCAGCAATAAAGCCGGCTGTCCATTGGAAGTTGAGCCTTAACACACAGTCAAGCATTGAAGGATTTTTCTGGCCGACTGCTTTGCCTGCAAACACACTTGATGCGTTGGCAATGCCATCAAACATATAACTGACAATAAAGGTTACTTGCATCAAGATTGCGTTAGCAGCCAGAACATCAGTACCGAGTTGAGAGCCAGTACGCGCCATCATGTTGAAGAACACCAAGATACAAATTGTACGTAACAGTAGGTCAGTATTCGAAGAGATGATTGTTGATAGATCTTTCTTGGTCATCTTCGAACCTTGGAGGAACTCAGATACCGAAATGTTGCTAGTCTTCATCACCAGCGTCATGCCAATCACAAAGGTGGTGATTTGTGCAATCAAACTTGCGTATGCCACGCCCGCAACACCCAAATCGAAATAAAGTACAAAAACCGCATCCAATACAATGTTTAACACGTTACCAAACACTTGTGTGTAAAGAACTTCTTTGGCTTTCGCCTGCCCCATCAACCAGCCAATAATGGTATAATTGAGCAGTACAAAAGGCGCACCATAAATAAGAATATCAAAGTAAATATGTGCATGTTCCGCCACATTCGCTTCAGGCTCTATCACCCACATTGCGCCTTGCCAGATGAACGGTTGTATCAAGATAAAAATCAAACCGACCAAACCAGAAAGCACAAAAGGGCGCATCAAGCTGCCCGCGAGATCAGAACGATTGCCCTTACCCAGTGCCATCGCACTTTGCCCTGTCGTACTGACACGGAAAAAGCCAAACAACCAATAGATGGTATTCATGATAATGGTGCCGATCGCCACGCCACCAATCAGTTCAGCAATACCAAGTTGCCCGATAACAGCCGTGTCGACGGCGCCAAGCAGAGGCTGCGTCACCGTTGCTATGATGAAGGGGAAAGCGATTTTCAGATAATCTTTGTGGGTAATGGTCATATTGGCTAGCGAGTGATATTAAGAACTATTTGCAATTAGAAAAGAATGCTATCGTTTAATCCGTACGTTGTCATCATTTACTTAGAGTAAACTATCAACAAAACTAAGATACATTTCATGACCAACATAAGAGAACATGCAGTCATTTAGCGAACATATTCACCACAACAAATAAGCAAAACCACACTCAACAAAACACAACAATACATATGACAGACTCAACTCATTGGTTGGGCTAATAGAGACTCAGTAAAAACTCACGGGTAGATAGAAATCTAATTCAAACACTTCATCACTGTTAAGAAAGTGATTCTGATGATAATGAACATAAGCGGGCGTCGAACGCTGCTTGAAACCTGACGTTGGCAACCACTTCTCTAACACCATACTGATCTGTGGTAGCAGTTCACCATAACGACCGTTGAGTCGGAAAACAGCATGCAACCCACCAGGAATCACCATCTGATTCACCACGCTGCGATACTTAATTGGCTCATCAATCGCGATACACGCCACATAGCGGCACTGATCCATTTCGACCCAAGCAGGGTTGGAGTGATGCAAGCCAAACTGACTCGAAAAATCACGCTGTTCAGAGTTCGCCCACGCTTTCAATATCAGCCATGCATTGCGAATAGAGCGGTTATATCCAGTATGTCGGACATAGGCCGCCATGCGATCTGACACCTCTACAATTTTGGGTTCTGGCAATGTCTGTTGCGCGACTTTTTGATAACCCGCTGCGACTTCAGGATCTTTCAGATACGGTTTTTCTGCGATCTGCAGATCATGTTTTCTCCACTCTCCCGGCGACATATTAAAGGTTGCTTTAAATGCTCGGCTGAACGAAGACACCGAGTGAAAGCCACATTTGCTCGCAATTTCTACCACTGACGATGTGGTATCAAACATCAATTGATTCGCCGCATACTCCATTCGAGTACGTCGAATGTACTGATGCAACGACTCCCCAACCACGCTTTTGAATGTGCGATGAAAGTGTTGTTCTGAATAAGCGGCAATTTCAGAGAGCGCTTTTGCCGACAAAGGTTGGCTGATGTCTTGGTGAATATGGAACAGAACATCATTGATTCGGGATATGTGTTGTCGTGACATGATTTAAATAGCATAAATGGACATGTTTATAAGCATAAATGGACACGTTGTTTTTTACAATTGCCGTGTAATATCAAACTATAAAATAAAAACGAAAATGACGAGACACAACACATGGAAATCGCACAATCACTGCAACAGATTCAGTCTTCTTACATTCGAGAAATTCTCGCGGCCGCAAGCGATCCAAATGTCATTTCATTGGCCGGTGGATTACCTGACGAGAAAACATTCCCTATCGATTTAATGAAGCCAACGTTAGAAAACCTAGCGAACATGCCTGAAGTTTTCCAATACGGTTCGACTGCTGGCTATGGCCCCTTGCTTGAACACTTAACACAAAGCTACCAATTGCCAGAATCCCACACAGCAATGATCTGCACAGGGTCTCAGCAAGGTTTGGATTTGATTGCGCGTGCTTATGTTGATCCGGGTGATGTGGTTGTGATGGAAGCGCCAAGCTACTTGGGTGCGATGCAAGTGTTTGGCTTAGTTCAAGCAAACATTGCAACTGTGTCTCAAACAGAATTTGGCCCTAACCTAGATGAGCTAGAGACGTGTTTTGCCGAGCAAGCGCCAAAAATGTTCTATGCCGTGCCAGATTTCCACAACCCAACCGGCGTGTGCTGGGCAACAGAAACTCGTCAAAAAGTGGCTGAACTGTGTATCAAATACGACGTGGCATTCATTGAAGATGCGCCATACCGCGAATTGCGCTTCACAGGTACTGAGCTGCCAATGGTTTCTTCTTTTTGCCCTGATAACTCTATCGTGCTTCGTTCATTCTCTAAGATTGCATCGCCAGGTTTACGTATTGGTGCGGTAACAGGTAAACGCAGCTACCTAGAGCCGCTAATCAAAGTGAAACAAGGCGCCGACTTACACTCAAGTGTACCCATGCAAGCACTGCTGGTTGGTCTTCTAAAACATGGAGACTTTGGCGTGCATATGGAAAACATTCGCACCCTGTACAAGTCTCGTTATGAAGTGCTGTTTTCAGAGCTAGAGAAACAACTGCCTGCAGATTGTGTGTTAAAAGCCGTAGATGGCGGGATGTTCATTTGGGTTGAAATCCCAGAGTGTGACACCTTTGAACTGGCTAAAACTCTGCTTTCGAATGGTGTCGCGGTTGTACCAAGCCCAGTATTCTATCCAAAAGCAGACGAAGCAAAAGCAGCACTGCGCTTGAACTTCACCAACGCCAACCCAGAAGAATTAACCGAAGCGGTAAAGCGCTTAGCGGAAGTACTTAACCAAGCGTAATCGCTGGTTAAGTCAGAAAGATTCAATACCAAGGCCCTGTTGTAGTTTTACAGCAGGGCCTTTTTGTTTAAGAACACACAAACATACGATTGTGCCTGATATTTCCCATCCATGATGAAGGCTTACTTTCGTTTTTAAGACTAAACTGCTAAACATTACTTAATAGTAAATAAAAAGGCGCACGACAAACTATGGATCTAAACCTATTAAAAACATTTGATGCTATAATGAAGGCTCGTAGTGTTAACGTCGCAGCAGAAGCTTTAGGTATCTCTGCCCCCGCCGTCAGTCAATCGACTAAGAGATCAGTACAAAGATCCATTATTCGTGCGTGAAGGTAGAGGTATCTCACCAACCAATTTTGCAGTAGAGCTTCATGCTGAAGTACAAGAGCCGCTAAGCCTGCTAATCAACGGAGCTAAGTCACGACAACACTTTAACGCTCTAACAAGTCGTCGCACATTTCGAATATCCAGTCACAAAGACATTGATATCTTGGTATTTCCTAACCTGACCAAATACCGGGAACTGCACGCCCCAAACTCCACGATACAAGCTGATATTGAACATATTGATGAACAGTCCCGCCAAGCTGACCTTAGGCAAAGAAAGGTCGACATCATCTTGTCTACGGTGCCATTAGAAGAACACGGATACCATAATCTAAAACTGTTTCAAGAAGATCTTGTGGTGGCACTGAGTATCGATCACCCACGTATTCAAGGCAGTATCTCCGTTGAGCAATTCTTCTTTGAACATCATATTTTGTGGCAGACTCAAAGGATGGATAACTACACTCTCAATTCTGTTGCTTGTGAACGCCTACCAACTCGAAAAATCGCCTATACAACGGGATCAGGGCTAACAGGACTAGTCTTGGCTCAAAGTACTGACTGGCTTTGTGTTAATGCTCGTTCATTAGCCAACAAAGTCGCAGGTAGCGGAAAATATCAAATCTTTGAATTACCGTTTAAAGCCGAGCCTGTCCTTATTTACATGACTTGGCATCATTCTCAAAATAATGATACGGGACATAAGTGGTTTAGGAATGCACTTGAAACCACAACAGGGAATAAACAATTAAGTAATAGTTAATTATTGTTTAAGTTTCACTCTATCGATTGATTAAACCTTAAGCCTTAACATCTCTCTCATCGACGGGCCGAATGGTCGAGTCCGTAAATTTAGAGAGAATCACCAATGAAAGCTTCAAACTTTTTAACTCAGTCAATATGCATCGCACTTCTTACAACAACAGCGAGCTCAGCGTTCGCAATGGACCAGAATTTAGTGCGCAGTTCGGATCCAACGTTCTTCACCAACGACTCAGTACAAAGCCACTTAGCAAAAGTGGTCTGGGAAGACGCAGAACACAACAGAGCATTCACCGAGAGCTCTGAATACATGCCTGTAGCCATGACTGAATTTGCAAAGCAGATGGCACCAAAAATCCAAGAAATAGCTCCGGGAAAACTCTACTCAATCTCAGGTTTCCAGTTAGCTTCAACCCTTGTAGCAGTCGGTGATGATGGACTTATCATTGTTGACCCTGGTGAAAATGATACCGCCGCTAAAGAGTCAATGGAGGCATTCAACCAATTTTCAACACTGCCTGTTAAAGCAGTAATTTACACCCACCGTCATCCAGACCACGCTTTTGGTGCTGCTGGTTGGGGCGTAACAGAAGAACAGGTTAAGTCAGGCGAAGTAAAAATCATCGCATCAGATAACTTTATCCCTAACCTTGTGAACGATGTTGGCGTAACAGGCAAAATCCTGACTCAACGTACGGCTTACGCGAGTGTCTACTTACCTAAAGGGGAAAAAGGTCGCCCTGCTCACTTCGGCCTAGGCCCAACATTTACAGCTGGCCCTATCTCTTTCTTCATGCCAAATGTCTTGGTAAGTAATGATGAGCCATTGAAAATTACCGTCTCTGGTATCGATATGGAAGTATTTGGTGCTTACGGCGATGCGGGTGACGATGAAGTCGATATCTACTTCCCACAATTCAAACACGTACACGGTAGCGAAACGATCCAAGGCGAAACATTCCCGAATTTGTATACACTCCGCGGCACCAAATATCGTGATGTGCAAGAGTGGTACAAAGGCATTGATACGCTATCTGAGTACGCACAAAAATCGAATACCTATAGTGGTTCTCACATGCGAGCATGGGTTGGACACGACTTCATCAATGAGCGCATAACCAACTACCGTGATGCGATTCAATTTGTACACGACCAATCAATCTACAACATCAACCGCGGTATCAAGCGCGATGAGTTAGCAGAAAAAGTTGTACTGCCTGAGAACTTAGCCAACGACCCTTGGTTGGGTGAATACTACGGTACAGTGGCGCACTCAGTTCGTAACATTTACAACGGCTATCTTGGCTGGTGGGACGGTGATGCAACCAAACTGGCTCGTCCGGGCGTGAAAGACATGGCTCAAGATTACGTTGATGCGATGGGCGGCGAAGATAAAGTCATCGATATTGCTCGCGACGCGTATGCCGAGAAGAACTACGGCTGGGCGGCAGAAGTGCTGACTCACGTGAACAATGCAGATCCTGACAACATGGAAGCGCGTGACTTAAAAGCGCAAGCACTTCGTGAGTGGGGTTATGCTCAAACCAACATTTACTGGAGAGGTTATGCGATTTCTAACGCAGCAGAATTGGACGGTACATTAGACCGCTCTGTGGCATGGGATTTTGCTAACCCGGCCATTGTGAAGGTGCTACCAACCACCAAAATCTTAGAAACCGAGCGCGTAAACCTAAACGCAGACCGTGCTCAAGGGAAAGAATTATCTATCAACATTAAGGTATCTGACACCGGAGAAGTCGCGAACTACACGGTACGTAACGAGATTGCTGTTTTCTCTCTAGAGCAAGATCCAAGCGCAGATGCAACGTTAAGCGGCAAGAAGTTAGAGGTTCTGGGTTATTTCGCCTCTGGTGATGTCAGTAACGCAACCATCGAGGGCAACAGTCAATCTGTGGATACGTTCTTTAGCTTGTTCGACCATAACAAAGCGAATGACATCAACCTAGTTCTACCTAACTAACACGCCAATTCACCATCAATGCTGATAGGTATAGCGGCTCCATTTGGAGCCGCTTTTTTTAGCGCCAAATAAAAGCTTTTTAAGCACCAGAAACAATCAAAGAGGAAAAACATGAAAACCGTATCACTGCCGCATCCATATCACTGATCCTATTAACGTCGAATGCGTTTGATCAGGACGACTTTGAAGGTAATCCGCGTATTGAATTCAACTATCAAGACTAAAACATAGCAATTTCATTGATAGTATCAACATTATTAACATCAAGCGGTATTTAACATTACTGTTGATACTATCAACGTATGTTTTTAAGGAGTGAGTATGTCATCGGTTATGCAGATCAGAAGCGAGTTACGTTATCTCGTTCGCGAGCTTGGGCTATTGGATAAGAACTGCCTCAACTCAGGATTATCACTGACACAAGTCCACCTTCTTACCTACCTACGTAAGAATGGAATCACTCCCTTTTCTGAACTCAGCATACAACTCAGCGTAGAAAAAGCCTCCCTTAGTCGAACGCTCAACTCTCTGGTCGAAAAGCAATATATCGAACCATCTTTAAGTGAGACGGATAAACGTCAGAAGTACTTTTCACTCAAAGCTGAAGGATTGAAAAGGCTAGAAGAAGCCGATGAGTCAGCCAACAATGAACTGTCTCAATTGCTGGATCTGATGAGCCCAGAAGATACCCAAAATGTGATTGATGGACTAAGAACATTGCGACTCAGCGCTTTTCAGAAAAACGCCACTCACAACAAAGCCAGAATTCAGCTCGAAGCTTGCACTTCGGTATATCGCACTGAGATCGACAGTTTGATCAGAGATACCTTTTCTGGTGAACAAAGTATCCCACAGCATCTCATTCCATTATCTCCTGACATACCTCAGAAATGGTGGCTAGCACGTTCAGGAGAATATGTTTTGGGCGCAGTAGCGGCATGGGAGAGCGATGGAGAATGGCACTGGGGGCGCTTTGTTGTCGACAACCGATTCCGCGGCCTTGGCATAGGAAAAGCATTGGCTCGTTACTCATTGGTTCAAGCGTTGAAAGACATCAACGAAATCCATATCGAAGCGCGCGACACGACTGTCAATATCGTAAAAGGACTCGGCGGAGAGGTTATAGGTGACCAGTTCGACTTCTATGGGATGCCCGTAACGCCAATGCGCTTAACGAGAGACCAACTCAATGAAGCAACTGAAACACAAGAGTTTACGCTGCCTACTCACCTGTAACTAAGTTTTAAAAGATTGAGCGATTCAATAAATTAGCAGCCTGCCAACCACTCCCCTTTGGTAGGCCTGCATGTGGCAATTCTCTTACCTATCTATCCCACTCAATGAGCACGCATCTTTGCAAGCCTAAAACCACACAATTCAAAATGATAAATAGCCCTACTTTTGGTTGGTTTTTGTCCTACATAGCCTTGGTTATACTGCGCCTGATTTTAATAAGCCTACCGTTATACATTAATAGCAACACACCATTGTTCTATCGACATTTATAACGAACAACAGGCAACCGCTCTGGATTTACGTTCCAGCTCGCAGAAAGGAAAAACCATGTCTCAATATGTTGTATGTGCTCTGTATAAATTTGTAGCACTTGATAATTACCAAGAAATTCGCCAGCCGCTAACTGAAGTGTTAGAAGCCAACCAAATCCGCGGTACTTTGCTTCTTGCAAGCGAAGGCATCAACGGCACCGTTGCAGGTAAGCGCGAATCTATCGATGCACTTCTTCAATGGTTCAAGCAAGATACTCGCTTAGCAGATGTTGTTTACAAAGAATCATTCAACGAAGAACAGCCATTCAACCGCACCAAGGTTAAGCTCAAAAAAGAGATCGTAACCATGGGTATTGAGGGCATCGACCCTCGTCACGTTGTCGGCACTTACGTAAAACCAAACGAATGGAATGCGCTGATTTCTGATCCAGATGTGATTTTGGTTGATACTCGTAACGACTACGAAGTAGACATCGGCACATTCAAAAACGCAGTAAACCCGAACACAGAAACCTTCCGTGAATTCCCTCAATACGTTGAAGAAAATCTCGACCCTAAGAAACACAAAAAAGTTGCAATGTTCTGTACGGGTGGTATTCGCTGTGAAAAATCAACGGCCTACATGAAAGAGCAAGGCTTTGATGAGGTTTATCACCTTGAAGGCGGCATTCTTAAGTACCTAGAAGAAGTACCAGAAGAAGAGAGCATGTGGGAAGGCGACTGCTACGTATTTGATGGCCGTGTTGCAGTTAACCACCAGCTAGAAAAGAGCGGTTACGACGTGTGTAACGCTTGTCGTCTACCTATTACAGACGAAGACAAAGCGTCTGAGCACTTTGAGAAAGGCGTAAGCTGCCCTAAATGTATTGATAAGCACAGCGACGAGCAGAAAGCTCGCTTCCGTGAACGTGAAAAGCAAGTTCAGCTTTCTAATGCACGTGGCGAAACCCACGTAGGTGGCGAAGCCGCTCACCTTATCGATCAACGTAAGAAAGAAAAGCTAGCACACAAAGAACAGCAACGTTCTGGCAAGCAAGCGAAGTAGCTTAAGTCAAAGAAAATCAGTTTTGAATAAAGTACTTTTGGAAAAGCTCAGTAATACTCAAGGTTACTGAAACGACAAAGGGCATTAGCAAATCCATAATGGAACGCCAATGCCCTTTTTTGATCCTGTTCTCGCTTTGTGTTTAGGCACACATTTATCTTCAGAAATAGGTTCTATACTGCATCTAATCCGACTAGAGAGGAAGTGCCAATGCTCAATGAAAACCATGCCTTTATCTTAGATTTCCCAGATCTTAAATTAGACATTGTTCAGCTCAACCACGACGACCAAAAATTCAAAGCAGACATGCAGAAATACCATCAACTCGACTACGACATCCGTCAGCTAGAAATCTCTGGCAGCCCAATCGATGACGACAGTATGCACAACCTCAAGGTTGAACGTATGGCATTAAAAGACTCGCTACACAAACAACTTACTCAACATCACGCGCTTAAAATCGTTTAAGTCGAGTGAGAATACCTTTGCCTTCAAAAACGTTTCATAAACAGCCCATTAATGGGCTGTTTACCACAAATTTACGCTGCTAATGTAGCAAAAAGCTGAATGATGGCAGTCGGTAATTGAAAATCTTCAGACACTAAGAAGTCTAGAATTACTAATACTCTCTCAGCTACGTCTAACAAAACATTAACTTTATTCATCATAAACTGTACTCTCTATTTATATAAATGGAGCACATTGTTTTTTGCGTGGACTTTGATATAATTCGCCTTGAAACAAGTCATCATAATTGTTGTCCAGAAGTTTTAAGACTTTGTAGGAGAAGACTCTAAACTTTGCTTATTACAACGTGCGTGATACAGATAAAAAAGCCTACCTCGTGTAGGCTTTTTTATATCTCAAACATAGTCATTCTTACCTCCTATTTAAATATTAAAATACACCATATGTTGTGTGCTCACTTAAATATAAGCACAACTTGATGTATTCACTCGATACTACATAACCTCTTTATTTTCCCGTATTTAACGAGAACCACCAACTTTGAGTATTGATTTAGATCAATAAAACGCTCACGCTGATAAAGATCGATCCAATATTCTTACGCTAGTTCTCTGTTTGAAAAAAAATCAAGAAAACCAATAATATAACCACTAATTAGTTGAATTTATTGGAAGCGTTGTAGGATAAGGGCTAAGTCAGTATCTGAGCGTAAATAAGGAAGAAACTCAAAAAACACATCTCACCTACGTTCCTCAAGCACAAAAAAACCTCAACCTAAAGGGTTGAGGTTTTTTGTCGTTTAAACACGAAACTACTGTGTCTTCGTATCAACAAATCAAAAGTGAACTGCTCGAATACAGCTACGCAGTCTAATTAAAAGCTCTCGCTATTCGTCCCTTACTGCTCACAACATAATGGCCAATATAAGCAGGGATAAACACTGACTCACCTTTGGTTAACGTTAAGCTTTCACCTTGGTCATTAGTAAGAGTGAGATCGCTATCTATCGCCATGAGTATTTCAGCGCTATCCGTCGTTATTGCTTCATTTTCAGGGCATTGAATGATGTTGAAATTGAAGTCGCTGACGGGGATCTCATAGCTATCGCATCGTCCAACCTTAGAGGGCGGCAATATTAGACTGTTAAACGATATTGGTTCGAATCGTGTGCACTTAACCAGTTCAGGCACATCGATATGTTTTGGTGTTAACCCAGCACGCAACACATTATCAGAATTAGCCATCACCTCTAACCCTGTTCCTTTTAAGTAGGCATGCGGGGTATTTGCGTTTAAGTACATGGCTTCGCCAGGCTTCAATGTAATCAAATTTAAAAGCAGGACTGAAAACAGACCTACGTCATTTGGGTACTGCTCATTGAGATCGATGATTAACGCAAATTCAACCTGATCTAAATGAGCATTTGCATAGGCCAATAACTCATCCAATGCGTTAGATTTCTTCTGATCATTCAACGTTAATAGCGCACAGAAAAAAGCTTCTAAGCCTTGTGGGGTGAGGTTGTTGCTAAAGTCTTCTACCAAGTTCGCGAGCTCGAAAGAACTCAATTGCTTGAATAACGCCATGATCTCTTCATATTCTCTAAACCCGTTCATCGCTTGATATTCAGTGATCGCGTAAACCAATTCAGGTTTGTGGTTCGAGTCTTTGTAATTGCGATGCCCTGCTGTTAAAGGGATACCAGCTAGCTCTTCCTTAGCGTAACCGTCTTCTGCTTGCTTTTTACTCGGGTGGACCTGAATGGATAACGCTTTATCTGCCGCTAAGATTTTTAGCAAGAACGGTAATTCGCCAAACTCTTTTGCGATGTCTGCGGACAGATATGCCGACCTATCTTTATTAATGAGCTCAGATAACGACAGCGGATTCTGGTCAAACATCACCATTGAACACCCTTTAGGATGAGCGCCCATCCAAACTTCCGCTTGCGGTTGTTGTGACTCATTCTTAAAACCGAACAGTTCACGTATCGAAGAAATGCTCCCCCAGGCATAGTTTTGAATGGTATTTACCATTGGGAAGAATGAGTGTTCTGAGAGATGACTGAGTGACATGGCGTTTTCCGTAGTGAGCCCTTTGAACACAATTCAGAGAGCTGATTTCTAATAACGTGAATGATTAGAAAGACTACAGAGAGGGGTAAGAACTCACATCAGATGAGGTCTTAGACGCAATAGGAAAAATTCTTAGAAACAGGTGAGATCGATGAAAAGCGTGAAAAGAATCACATTTGAATATCACGTATAAAAAACGCTGAAAATAAGATGTTGTGAGAATAAGATGCAGTGAAAATAAAATAGTTGCTTACTTGCAATAAAAGCAGCAATAGCAACTATCTTATTTGAGAAAAAGAATGTTAGAAACCCGACCGAACTTCTGCGCTTTTCTGGGGGGATTGTGCTTGTAAGAAAGGTAAAAGCAGAAGCCCAATAACGGCAGCACACGTAGAAATAGTAATAAAGAAACCACTCCAGCCATAGGTTTCAAGAACGAGCGCTAATGGATAACCAGACAGCGCTGCTCCCATGTAAGCAAATAAACCAACAAAGCCAGTTGCAGCTCCGGCAGAGTCTTTATGCGAACATTCCGCTGCAGCCATGCCGATGAGCATTTGAGGGCCAAAAACAAAGAAGCCAACACAAAATAATCCAGCAGCTTGAAACACAAAGTTGGTTAATGGCATCAACCACAATGCAGAAACTGAAAGAAATATGCCGATGGCAAACAAAATATTCATCGGGCCACGGTTGCCACCAAACAATCTATCAGATCCCCATCCCGCAACAAGTGAACCGACAAAACCACCAATTTCAAACAGAGACAAAGCAGCATTCGCATTGATCAAACTGTAGTCGTGCTCTTCGGTTAGATACAAATTCCCCCAATCGTTAACGGCTGTTCTTACGATATAAACCAGTACATAACTAAAGGCGAGCAACCAAATGTACTTGTTGCTGAACACGTAAGTTTTCAATATTTCTCGGTAACTTAACCCTTGACCATGGCTCTCTTGTGCTAACTCTAGGTGATCCTTACGCCATTTCCCCACAGTGGGAAGCCCCATGGTGGTGGGCTTATCACGTAAACGCCAGCAGACAATAAGTCCAATAAAAACGCCAATAACGCCTGGCCAGATAAACCCTGCACGCCAACTGTACTGGAGAGTTAGATAGCCCACGAGAATAGGAATTAATGCCCCGCCGACGTTATGAGCCGTATTCCAAATTGCCCAGCGAAACCCTCTTTCAGAACGAGAATACCAAGTCGTGAGTAGTTTAGAGCATGATGGCCACCCCCAACCTTGGAACCATGCATTGAGCACCCAAAGCGAGATAAAAGCCGCCAAAGAACTAGAAAAGCCAAAAGCAATATTGATCAGGCCCGTCGCGATTAAGCCAAACCCCATAAAGTACCGCGGGTTTGAGCGATCAGATATCGTGCCCGAAATAAATTTGGACAAGCCATAAGAGAGATAAAAGAGCGTACCAATTAGGCCTATATCGCCTTTGTCTAAGCCAAGATCTGTGATCATCGCCGGTGCGGCATAATTGAAGGTTTTACGAGTGAAGTAAAAACCAGCATAGCCAACATACATCCCTAACATGATGTGAAGACGCCAGTAACGATAACTCTGATTGACCTCATCATCAGTTAGAGTATGACTATTTGACGTTGTTGAGCGCAGAAATCCAAACATATTCGTCCTCACACTTTTGGTAATGTAACGCTAATATTGGTGCCACAAGAGGAACCGTTAGCGTTGATTCTCATCTTGCCGCCAAGCGCCTGAACACGCTCTTGCATGCCCCGTACACCCATTCCTTTGAGGAGATCTTGCGCTGTAAAACCAACGCCATTATCTGAGATTTGAAGATCAACATGTTCCTCTAGAATCAGTTCAATTCTAATCTCGCTCGCGTTGGCATATTTATGGGCGTTGTTTAAGGATTCCTGGCACAGTCGGAAGATAGTGACCTTGAGCGTGTCACTCAAACATGAATAATCACCTTGCCAGTTTAACTGGATATCAACACCGTGATTCGAAAACTCCATTTCCCGTATAAGCTGTTCAACGGAATCTTTTAGGTCAAGATCGTCCAACATTTTTGGTCTTAGTTTTGTTAATAGGCGTTTGGTGGTGTCATAAACATTCAAAGACAATGATTCAATCGTACCCGCACAGCGAACGCTCATTTCAGCCGCATCTACACGTTTAATAATGCTGGCTTGAGTGCGAATTGCGGTGATGTTTTGACCTATTTCATCATGTAACTCACGAGCAATATCACGGCGAACCGATTCTTCTGCCGTCACTAACTGACGAGAGAGGTTTTGGTTTCGAGAGAGTTCACTTCGCAGTTTTGAGTTCAAATCTTTTTGTTTCTGAACCGCAAGACCAAGCAATATGCCGGTGATGGTTTGAGCTGAAAGTGACAGAAGTAAATCGGTAATTTCGAGTTTGGATGTTCCACTGTGAGCCGCAATAAGAGCGACACTGTTTAACAGGGTCGCTAGCAAAGCACCTTGCCACCCATAACGGACGGCCAACAAGATGATAGGTATCGCCATACAAAATGGGGCGAAGCGTCTTAGCTCATCAGGCAAACTGGTTTGTATCAAAATACTGGCCACCAGCAACACACTGTATAAAGCAATGTGACGTATTTTAAACTCAACAACCTTATTGATTAAATGGGAGCTCAGTGGGATCCACTTGTTTTGAAATAAGTAATTCCAGACCAAATAACACATAGGGACGAGCATGAGCCCGCCAGTGATACTCACTAAGCCCACCATATACAAAACAGAAACATGAGAGCTCATCACAGCCACGTTGATCAATGCTGTAACCATGATCAAGCTCGCCATCACTAACAGGTGACGATTTTGGTCACCAAAGTAGTACCGCTTAGCAAGTAAAGTAATGGGAATACTTAATCCACTCGCAATTAATATGGTTAACCACTGTGGCTCATCGAGTAATAGGGCTAAAGCAATCGCGAGCCCCCATTCCGCAACATAGATCGCAGGCCAGTAGTGAGTACGAGTGTGCAACGTCATACCCAGTCGCAATGAGAATGGAAACAGTAGAATGGCTAATTCAGGGTCATTAATGAAATAGAATGCGATGACCCACAAGCAGAACCATGCGCAGCCAGCCATAAAAACCCCACATAGGGAAGTGGCCAGATAAGAGCGCATTAGTACTGTTCTTGGGTGAATAGTTTGGCTAACTCAACGTTGTTTTTAACATTAAGTTTATCCATCGCATTGGCTCGGTGCACATGTACAGTTTTATGACTGACCCCAAGTTCAACAGCAATCGATTTTACATCTAACCCTGTCGCCAATAATTGGCACACTTCGTTTTCTCTGCGGGTCAGTTGATTTAAAGAAGCTTTGTTCTTAACTGGTGTGGCGAGCTTTATTGCGATATCTGGAGTGAGGTAACAACCGCCATTCGCGCTCGTGTGTACCGCTTGGATTAACTCATCAGGGCTACAGCGCTTACTGAGGTAGCCTTTAGCTCCTAACTCTAATGATTTTTCAACCATCGCGGGAGAATCATGTACGCTCAACATGATGCTAGCAATCCCTGATGGAATCTCCGCCAATAAACTCAAGCCACTTTCATCTTGCATTGAAATATCCAAGATAACGACATCAGGATGACAACTTGGCAGCCCAAGACGCGCTTCTGCCGCAGAGTTGAATTCACCCACGACCGTAATATCAGTTTCAAGACTAAGTAACTGAGCAAAACCAGAGCGGACAATGACGTGGTCATCAACAAGTGCAACATTAATCATGATACTAACCAGAACGAAAGAGTAGAAAAGAAAAATAGCCCCAACAGGAGCTATATAAAATTAGGTTTAATGCCAGAGATGATACTGAATCGAACTAGCGATTGGTATGATCTCGCGTACTTTAGGCAAATAAAGCACGCGAGATTATGCATGCGGAGCTATGTGTGTGGAACTATGTTCGTGGAGCTAGGTTTGCGAGAACAAGATCGCGAACCCGGTTACGCGTTTTGAGCCGCTAAGTGCATTTTCTTAGCGTGGCGAATCTTCTTCTCTTCAGCAATAGCAACGAATAGCAACAAAACAATACAAATCGCGGCTGAAGTATCGAGTGCTGCGAATGTGCCTTCCCAGCCTGTTAAGCCAAAAATAGGCGTTCCGTCAGCAATCATACCTAGGCCAAGTTTTGCAAAACTATCACCAATTAAGTAAGCAAAGGTCCCTTTAACACCATCAGCAACACTGATTGCTTTTTTAGGTACAAAGCCAACAGCAGCAACACCAATTAGCAACTGAGGACCAAACACTAAGAAACCAAGCACGAACAAAGAAGCAAGGTACATGAACTCACTGGTTGCATTCTGGTAAAACTCAAGAGAAACAATGATTAAACCAAGAGAAACACAAGCCACTAGAGCTCGGCGACCATTGGCTAAATCAGACAAATAACCCCACATCAATGTGCCGACTAATGCACCGACTTCAAACAAAGTAAAACCTGAAATTGCTGTTTCTTTTGATAAACCTAGTTCTTGATACGCGTAAACGGTAGACCATTGATCGATACCGATTCGAACAATGTATAAGAAGATATTCGCGAAGCAGAGCAACCAAATCACTTTGTTTTTAAGAATGTACTCAACAAAGATCTCTTTTTTGGTCATTTGATTTTCTTCAGCAGCCGTATCTTCTTCGCTGATTTCTTCGTCAAACAACTCTTCTACTGTGCCTAAGCCGTATGCTTCTGGAGAATCGTTACCAAAACGCATCCCAATAAAGCCCACCACAATCGCGATGATAGATGGGAAAACAAACATACCAACAACGTTGCCATCAAATAGGTAGTTCGCACCAAACAAAGCAACACCAGCAGCACCCGCGCCACCAACGTTATGCGACATATTCCAAAGGCCTAAATACGAACCACGCTTATTGCGAGGCGTCCATTTAGTGATGGTTGAATAACTTGAAGGCCCACCAGTACTTTGGAAAAAACCACTCAATGCGTAGAAGGCTACCATCATGAATAAGCTAGCGCTGCCGCCACCCAAGCTGAAACTAAAGCCCAACATGGCTAGACCAGAAAGGATCAACATGAATGGTAGGAACTGCTTGGTGTTTTTACCATCGGCGTAATAGGAAACAACGGTTTTACCAATACCGTAAGTAATTGAGAAGCCAAGACCGATAAGACCTAGATCCGTCATCGATAATCCATAAGTAGAAATCATGTCGTTTTGTGCGACATTGAAGTTCTTACGGATCAAATACATGGTCAGGTAACCAATGAATACAACTAAGTAAGATTGTAGGAAAGGTTTAAACCACATCTTTCTTCTGGTTTCGACAGGAAGATCGAGCGTCGGCTTTCTAACCTGATCTAGGAACTTTAACATTGTGAACTCTCTTTTTATTTGCGAGGTCTGCACGGTTGTTTCCAACCATGCACTCTTTGTAATTTGACCATGAAATAATAAGGAGTCTAAAAAGCGACCGCATGAGAGAGGGTCTTAGAATAACTAGGAAAAATTCGTAGTTCAGAATCAAGAAGCATGAAAGCGTGAAGATCATCACTTTGTTTAAAATGTGTTATGTCTTGAGGGAATGTTAGAGAGAAGTCGTTACTTTAGGTATTCATTAGTTAACCAAAGCAGAATGGATCGCTGTTCCACGGTGCTATTTGTGGAGATCTAAAGTGGCTAACGAAAGCCACATTAGATTCGCTTTACTGCTTTATTAGTTTATTAGTTTATTAGTTTATTAGTTTACCGTTTAAACGATAGATGCCTTAAGCAATAAGTACTTAGGTTTAGTGGTTCTTAGGCACATCCAGTTGATTCAGCAAAGATGGGAATCCCCACCCGTTTTCACCTGCGACCACAGGTTCACCGGTTAAATACTCAAACAAAGTTGGTGCTAAAGATCCATTCGCTTCGATCTTCAATGGCTCAGATTCACCACCTATTGGCGCCCCCCAAAAACCAATGAATGCATCTTTCTCTAGATAATCTTCACCAGCATGACGGCCCGGAACCTTCGTATTGAAACCAATCCCCGCTTTAGGAAACAAGTTAATCGTTCCAGCTCTGTCTTCTAGATAAATATTGGCCAATTGATTTACTGAATCTGGTCGAGGCGTTAATTGCGTTAATGACGTCCACTCGGCACTGCTGCACCACGTTATGACATCCACCTTAACCGCTCGGTTTATACACTGTTCAACTAATTGAGAATAGAGCGCGAAATCAGATTCACTAGGTGAGTTCAGATAGGGGTTAAGCTCTTGTGTGTTGAGTAGAACTGGCGTTCGATTTGCTTCTAACGACTCATAGAAAAGCTTATCACCTTCGCGTGTAATCAATTCATCGACACGTTCTAAATCGCGATTGCCAATCACACGAACCGCGCACCGTTGTTGGTCACATTCGCTTTCTCGCACCACCATGTAATCAAGACTTTCAGGTAAGCGTCGCGCTATCTGATCAATAACATCAATGCTCTGACCTGCTGGCGCTGCAATTGGACTCCACAGCTTGAGCTCTTGATAGACAGGTTGAACCTGCCAACCTTGACTCGAGTTAAAGAAATCCATCATAAAGTTACCACCAGCGGTAGAAGCGACTACCACATCAATAGCCTTAGAGCTCGGGTAGCTTAAAGCGTTGGTAATTTTAGGCCCCTCGCCTTCATCTGAAGATATTTTCTTCACAACAATGGGGTAGTCTAGATCCGCTTGCAAACCTTCAAACACCTGTTTCTCAGGATTAAGCGCGTAGAACACCGGCGTTAAACCGTGATCCCCTGCCATGCCCCATAGCGTTTTATCGTAAACGCCTGCACTGCGATAGGTTGCTTCAATTTGACGAATCCAATAATCCAATCGGTTCAACTCTCCGGTCGGCATCAAGATTTCGTCACTAAAGGGACCTGTAAAGTGCGCAAAGTGATCTGGCCACGGGTTGTAAACCAAGGTGTAGTCCGGCATTCCTTTACCATCGAGTTCAGCGAACTGAGTGATTGCCTGCTTAACCTGAGCTTTCTTCGAATATCTGGTGAAGAAATCAAAGCCGGATATAGACTGATACGCTTCAATATCTTGGATCAAGGCTGCACGCTTATTTCGCAGAACAACTTCCACTTCAGAACGCTCTTGAAGTTCTTTAACGCAGCGTTTCTCCCCGTAATCACGCAGCGACTCACCCAAACCCAAGTTCACTAGCCCATCGTAAGTCGTGTGAGCATTCCAATCGTACTGAGCATTGCAGTTCAGCGTTTTCAGGTAATCAAGGCGATCGAACATAGTCTGTACCTTGTTATTAGCCATCAGGACATCCAGTTGCAGAGCATCATTACCAAAGAAGTAATAAGCTCGGTCGATCTCACGGTCGACAAAATGGAAATTGGGAATGCCAGTGCCTCCAGAGCCAGACACTTTCGCTCCAGTCTTGATAATTGGCAGGTTACGGACACTGATTGTCGGAGTCGATGAAATACCGACCCGACTTATGTTGTCTCGATGTTCTTGATAGAGCTTTTTAAAGAAAGGAAGATAATGCGGGTCACGGTAAGTTTGCTCAGACAGAGTTTCCATGAACCTCACTTGTTGTTGGTGCTCAGGTTCAATCACTTTTTCTAACTGAGGTTTATATTGAGTTCGATTTTTATGATTCTGATAAGCGACAGAGATGAAAGGCGAACCCTCATCAACCAAGCCTTCGATCAGCCCTTGTTGTAAACCGTCGACGGTTACTTGAACCGCAAAACGTTTATTTTGTTGGGATTCTAAGAATTGAATTAACGTATTAGGTTGGTCACTAAACGCTTGTTGCATCCAATCATCAAGTGCAACAGCTCTTTCTTCTTTATAAACAAATTGGCGGTAGGCTTTGAGTAAGTTTAAGCGAACAAAATCAATGAGCGTGATGGTAAGCGCTTGCGCCTTATTGTTCGGCTTATCTGCATTCTCTGCTTTACCATCTTCTGCAATCGCAAGCATCGCAGACTTCATGTCACCGTCGTCCATCCCCTGCCCCGCTTTGCCAATCAAATCGACAATAATCGGTTGAATCTGAGCAATAATCGCTAAATCTTCAGGGCTGTTCGTTAAGTAGGTGTAACTATCAGGAAGCGTGTCCATGTCTTGCCAAACACCAATTTCGAATAGCGCATCGTAGATCACAACCATATTGGCAATGAACTGTTCATCGATACGAATTCCCTCATGATGCCCTGTCGCTTCCGTCGAAGTATCAGGCTCTTGGTGTTCTGAGATCGCTTCTTCGCCGACATAATAGAGACTATGTTCAAAACCTTTTAAAGCCTTGTCATCATAAACCGTCGACAAATACGCTTTAAAGACATCCTCACTTCCCAAACCTGAATAGCGGTCGTAATAGCTATAGAGAAAATAGCCTAAAGGAATCGAGTAAGATGGGTTTGATAACTGAGCGATGACTCTCGCTTTCGTTTTGGCATCTAGAGGAAGCGCGAGAATATACGCATCTAAGGTTACGCCACCAATAGTAAACAGCGCCGCATCACGAGTGAACTTAGCAGAATAACTTAAGCTGGAAAGCACCTGGTTTTTCAGCACCTCGCTGGAACTGAACACCCCACCAATCACGGGGGTTGTTGAGATATCGGCAATACTCGGCGCCGACACAGCCACCAACGATAAGGTACTAAACAAACTGGTGTAGCGACGGGCTTGGGAAGAGAAACTCATCAAATATCCTTTAGCTCAAAATGCATTTATAAATATAACTTATTGTTCCAGTTTACTTTAATTATCAAAAATATGTGTATTTGTGCTTATAAAAACATTGGAGATTTCATCGCACGATATTATTCTGCTCGTAACATTTGAAACACCTCGCAACAAATAAAACACTGTTCATAATCATCTCCTGACATTGTATTGATAAAGTCTCCTGCTCTTTATTTGTACACATTTTAAGGCCAAACTTATGAACTCGTTTACTAAAGCTTCGCTGACCGCAGCTATCAGTCTTCCATTACTTGCAGGGTGTGTGACACCTGGTGAGGACGATCCCAACGCAAGTACTAAGCAAGGCGCTGTGGGGGGTGCGTTACTTGGTTTAACGCTTGGCGCGTTGACCGGTGAAGCGGATTTAGCGGTTCAAGGAGCGATGGTTGGCGGGTTAGCCGGCGGCGTAGCGGGTGCGAGTAATGACCTTCAGAACAACCGTGAAAACATCCGTCACGACAGCCGTAACGATGCGATTGTACAAACCGGTGGCACGCAAGCGGTAAGCCCTGCTAATACAGAAACAACACAGCAAAACTGGCAAGAGCTTAATAACTTCATTGGCGAATGGAACGTGACCATTCGTAACCATGTTGATACCAACAGCAATATTGATAGCCTTCAAGCAATGGGCAATCTGGCGAGTATCAGCCAAGCCAACATCAATATTGAAAACCAACAAGGCGTTGAGCTCTCTGCACAGTTTGATCCGCACCAGAAGTTTTGGACACTGAGTTAAGTGAGTACAATCACTAACGAGGTGAACAATGACAACTAAGAAAACACGAATTAAACATGCTCCTGAATTTAAAGCCGAAGCGCTTAAGTTAGCAGAGAAAGTCGGTGTCGCTGCCGCCGCACGACAGCTTTCGCTATATGAATCTCAAATTTATGGGTGGCGTAAAGCCGTCAAAAAAGATGCGAAAATCAGCGATAGAGAAAAGGAACTAGCCACTGAAAATGCCAAACTCAAACGATTATTGGCAGAGCAAGCTGAAGAGCTAGATATCGTAAAAAAGGCCGCCACCTACTTCGCGAAAAATCTAAAGTAGATTGCTATGAGTTTATGCTCGAACACCTGATGCAGTATAAGGTTGTCCGTATGGCTAAGGTGTTTGGGGTTTCTCGAAGTGGGTTTTATTATTGGATTGATAATCGGCATAAAGTCACCCAACGCAACGAACACCGAAAGCAGCTTGATAGCAAAGTTCGTGAAGTCTTTGATGATAAAAAGGAGCGTGATGGTGCAAGGCGCATTCAAAAAGAACTTGAAGAAAATGGTAATAAACACGATGTAAAAACCATCGCCGCGAGCATGAGGCGTCAGGGGTTAGTTGCGAAGGCCGCCCGTAAATTCAAATGTACGACAGACAGTAAGCATAGACTTCCTGTAGCCCCGAATTTGCTTGAGCAAGACTTTAATGCGACAGCACCAAACCAAAAATGGGCTGGAGATATCACTTATCTAGCGACAAGCGAAGGCTGGATGTATTTAGCCGTTGTTATCGACTTGTACTCACGGCAAGTAGTTGGTTGGTCAATGAGTACCAGAATGACCGCAACTCTGGTCTGTGATGCGCTATCAATGGCATTGTTCCGCAGAGGCATGCCAGAAGAAGTGATTATCCATAGTGATAGAGGTAGCCAATATTGTTCAAAAGACTACCGCGACTTAATCGCAGCTCATAATCTAAAGCAAAGTATGAGTAGGAAGGGAAATTGCTGGGACAACGCTTGTGTTGAAAGCTTTTTCCACTCAATGAAAGTAGAAGCCGTCCAATACGAGTCGATAATGACCCGAGAAGAGATGCGTCAAGCACTCTTTGAATACATCGAAGTTGATTATAATCGAACAAGAAGGCACAGTGCTCTTGGGTATCTAAGCCCAGTTAACTTTGAAAAACAATATGTCGCTTAATGCGGTGTCCAGTCTTACTGGAGCAGATCAGTTCTCTTATACCGTTGAACAAGGTTACCAACTGGACGTGATGAACGATGCAACAGACGTGACGGTTAACTTCGCAGGTGAACATCAACCACAAGCGAATCGTTACAACTTCTACCCAACCAATATTCAAGACATCATTTACCAAGACGTGAACAGTGCTGATGTTCGCCTAGAATTAGCGATGGTGAGTGATAAGTTATGGATTATCGACAGCTACGCGTACATTGATGGGTCTGAGAAGAAGCTACAATCTATCCGCTTCAATAAAGCCAACTAGAAGATAGAAACAACAAAGCCAGTCTCGAACCATTGCGATCACATTTGATCAGCATGACCGATACTGGCTTTGACAAACAGGTTCCATTAAACAGAGCCCGAACAGTTCATCTTAAAAAATGGAGCTTAGGGAACGAAACTTAAGTCATTAAATCAGCCTACAAACGTTTGCCACTTCCATCTTCCCACATCACGTCACACTCTTCTTTGATGGCTGCTTTTAGCAACTCAACCAATGGAAAAGCTCGACTGCCGATATTGACAGGTGCTTCAACAACCTCTTCTTCATTGTCGTCATCAGTATTCTCTTGATCTACCGGTTTACTTTGCTCTGCTGTAACCGCCGCTCGTAAATTATTTAGTGCCTGAGGTACTTCTGAAGCATCAATAGCACCAGGTATAGTGCCACTATGCCCAAGCATTTTAATGAACTGAAGGCCTACCTCACCGAACATCGTGACGCTAGCATGAGCCTTGCAACTAAAGGTAATTAACATAATGAGCCTCTCTAAAATTTAGGTATCTATAAACATTTAGGTATCTACAAACTATGTTGAGTAAATCATTGGAAAGCAAGTACATAATCATCAAATAACCTCTACCAACCCACTCTTTGAATAGCGCGTTGTAAGGTTGACTTGCACCGTCGGTGATGCACATCACTATTTATAATGGATTAATTAGCTTTTAATATAAAACCTTGATAGTTGTCACATTAAATAGGTAAGCAAACCTCCGACAAGCTTATTATTTAATCTAGTATTAAAACCATTATCAAAATTCGTGGCACAAATCACATGAACAGGCCAGTCGGCAGACACCTAGAAGAAATGGCGGACATACGATCCACCCGCAAGCAAAAAATTGTCCACTCCTTTTCACTGACTGCCGCTGCGTTATTCATTTTCTACACTTGGGCTTACTTCCAAGGCCAACATTACACACTGTCGGTTTTCGAATTGTGTTTTGCACTGATCGCTATCTCCAATGCATTTTACGTAAGAAAAGTCATTAACCCTGAATATTCCGAATTGGTCCTGAGCGGTGTTTTACTGGTTCAAGGGGTCATCCTATTTTTGTACAGTCACGCCATTCCTGACCGAATACTTTGGCTCTACCCTATTCTGGCGGCGGTGATTTTTATCAATGACTTCAGAATTGGAATCATCTTTAGCACCTCATTTTGTTTGTTTATCAGCACCTTGATTACGGCAATGCCCAATAACTTTTCTCTGCCATTTAACAGCACACATCGGTTTATTCTTAGCCTGTTTACTATGAGCTTGGTGTGTCACACATCCGCTTATTACTACACAAAAGCCGTCAGTTATATCCAACGCCTTTATAAAGAAGGCATTGAAGATCTGGCCTACAGAGACCAACTTACCGGATTGGCCAACCGTTGGAGCTTTGAGCGCTGGGCGGTAGAAAAGCTTGCGACAGTGGATAGTGAGCGATCACTTACGGCATTGGTCTTTTTAGATATTGATGACTTTAAAGGCATTAACGACAGCTACGGGCACGACGTAGGAGACAGTGTCTTACAGCACTTTGCTAATCGCTTGAGTAACAACATTCGAACCAGAGACAGAAAAAGCCATGAATACGACTATTCGATTGCGCGCTTTGCTGGCGACGAGTTTGTTTTGATGCTCTACGATGTACCAACTCGTAAAGATCTAGACGGTATTTTAGATAGGATTTGTGGGTTATTCGAAAGTGGTTGCCAGACAAACGAGAGAATCAAGGAATTAACGCTCAGTGTGGGGGTGTCTTTGTATCCGCAAGATGCTCAAGAGCTACATGAACTGACGAGATGTGCTGATAAAGCGATGTATGTCGCTAAGCATTCAGGAAAAAACCGATACGCTTATTATCACGACAATCCAGTATCGACATTGATCGAAGAACTACCGACGAACCTAACCTTCTCAGAATCGGATTCATCTGAGCTTGAAGATTGTCTTGAAGCAAAAGTCGAAGGGAACAATGTTACGCTGTTAAAAACGCGTCAACGTTAACCATTAATATCGCTGACTGCTAAACGCACTAACCTGCCATATACATAAGCCATAGGCTCACTAACCCGGTCACAATCATCCATATGACTTGTCGTGTTCGGTTTGGGTTATTGCCTCTAGGTCTCACTACCGTTTTAAAAGCAGCTTGCTTAGCCGACTGAATAAACGGTGCTTCGATCGCACGCTTTTTCACGCGACGTTTAACCGCGCTGTTCGCAACCTCGGTAAAACGCTGCCCTTGCTCCGTTGTAAAGTCGTTATCAAAGCCCATCCGACCTTGCCTTTCGCCATGTTTTTGCTGTACTGCCATAGCGGCCTCCTTGGCGGTCTACTCTATATTGAGTATAGGCATAATTTCATATTGTTACCTGTTCAACATTATTGTTACCTGTTCAAAATTTTCGAATAAGTCACTCAACGCTATGCCATCTTCTTTTTAAATCGAATTACATAAACTACAGCTATTCAAGTTTATGAGGGTTTCAAAATGACGAGTGTAAGAACAGTAGATCATGTGATTGCAGCACATGCCACCTCCGATGGTGATGGCGTCAAAATCCAAAGACTCGCTGGCTTCAATAACACGCGTTTCTCTCCATTTTTGATGATTGATGAACTTAAGTCAGATGAAAGCAAAGACTATGTTGGAGGCTTTCCTCCGCACCCTCACCGTGGTATAGAAACGCTCACTTACATGCTCCAAGGTCACTTTCAACACAAAGACCACATGGGGAATGTTGGAGAGCTACGCAGCGGTGGCGCACAGTGGATGGCCGCGGGTCGTGGTGTTATTCACAGCGAAATGCCAATGATGGAAGAAGGCGCACTGCATGGCTTTCAGATTTGGATAAATCAGCCTGCGTCACACAAAATGCTGCCCGCGCAATATCACGACTTCCAGAGTGAAAGCATTACAGAACACCAAAGTGAACAACGTGGTTTATTGAGAGTGATAGCCGGTGGGTTTGAACTGCATAACCAAACTGACGATGATTCAGAGGCTTCACGAGTGCAGGGTCCATTACAGAAAACAGGTGTGCCATTAAGCGTTGCGGATTGGCGCTCTCATGCTGGGCAAAAAGTGACGTTAGGGACTAATGTTAATCACAATGCCATGACTTATGTGTACCGAGGCAGCATTAAGATCGGCGACAAAGTGATCAAGCAAGGTCAGCTTGCCCTGCTCACCAAAGCTGAATGGCTTTCTTTAGACAGCTTAGAAGATTCAGGTGTACTGGTTTTTTCTGGTGAACCGATTAATGAACCTGTTGTGCACTATGGTCCGTTCGTCATGAATTCAATGGAAGAGATTGAACAGACGATTCAGGATTACAACAACGGCGTATTTGAGACTTACTGATTTACCAATGTCTGTCTTTGAATTTTGAATTGAGCTTTGAATTGAGCTTTGAATTGAAGATTGAAGATATTTTGCAACGAACAACGATTTGGTCATCCATTTGATGACTGCAAAAACAAGTGACACTATCCACTGCCGGTTACTATCACTTATTTAACCACGCTCTTAGAGCGTGGTTTTTTTTCTATTAAATCAGAGATAAACGATGCCCTGATTAAACGAATTTAGAGCGAGTTACAGATATTCACACAGGTAAGCTGTCGCTTCTTTTACCTGTAAGTCGAATGAAGAATCACCCGCAACGTCAAAAGACTCACCAGATTGGTATGTCGTCCAGTCATCATCGCCAACACGCTTTACAATTAAAGCACCTTTAACAACGGTCATCTTTTCTGGAGCCGCAGTACCGAACGTGTATTCGCCAGCCTCCATCACACCAACACTCACATCAGCACCAGCTTGGTTAAACGCTAATGACTTAACGCCACCTTCAAAGTATGTGTTTTCTTTAATCATTGTACTTCCTTGTTATCTCAAAATTGCAATTATTGGACTCAACGAATGAGCCTATGCGTAAATCTAGGTGATAATTGTTTTAACCAATTCGAGACTGTCCTACAAGAAATAAATACGCATAGCTTAGGCATTTCTTGAATTCGCTTTCATTGATAACGTAAATACCAAAGAATTAGGCAAAAAATCGCCAACGCAACCAAATTTATTGGAACATTCGATCCTGCTTCTAACTCTTATAACAATTTTTGCAAACTAAGGTTTTAGTTAATAGAATCTAAAATAATATCAGTGGGAAAATGAAGAAATAATGGCAAAAAAGTCGGTCAAAAGCAGAGATTTATTTGCCAACTCGTTACTCTACAGCTTCCTATTAGCTGGTTTTATGATTGCCCTCACCGCGGGCTATTTTGCTTACCAAGCCCACCAACAATCTGTCAGCCCAAGCAATGTCTATGGCACATGGATAGAGATTGCAGCACCACCTTACAATACTGATACCCTGACACTTTCAGATAATGGTGTGATGATGAATCATCGCCTCATTGCTACCTCGTTTGATTTTGATGGCAAGATTGTCACGATTAGCACAGGCTCTGGAACCACCGTTTACACCATCAGTGGTACTTACGATTCTCCTCGCTTGAAGCGACTAGAGCCAAGCGTACCATCTCAGCAATTTATTAAAGAAGGCTACGAGGATACTGCAGCTGGTGATACCCACAGTGTTATGCAACAAAGACGCGCTTCCTTAGCCGAGCAATTCAAAAGATAATCCCCTTCTCAGTCTTCTTCAGTCGTCTAAATAATAGTCTTCTCCGTAAAAAGTATTCTCCGCATCACTACTTTCATATTTACCTACCGATCTGCACCGCTCACCCAGCACACTTCGCTTTGTGATACTGCTTCAACTTGCGATATTTTCTTATCGTTTGTCGCATCTTTGCATAACTTCATGTCGTGGATTTTCACTTATGAGATTTTACTTCTGAAGGGTGTTTTATTTTATAAAACATGGACTCAGCCTCTCACTCATTAAGCAACAGAATTGTAACGAAATACTATTTTTTAGTTGTCCATCGAAAACGGATTTATTTTCAGTTATAAAATTAAAACTCTCTCGAATACTGACTGGGAAGCTCCTTCAAAACTGACTGGAGCCGTTTATGGGGCCATTTGGTTCTCGTAACCTTCAAGGAATGAGAGAAATAGTATGATTCGTATAAATACCTGTGCGGCAAGCATTGCTCTAGCGCTATCTGGTACAGCATTAGCTGCTCCAACAGCACCTAGCATCGACATGTACGGTTCCAACAACCTGCAGTTTTCTAAAATTGAACTCGCGATGGAAACCACATCAGGCTACAACCAGATGGTTAAATATCACGACAAAGCAAAGGTCGACGTCAAGTTCAACCAATGGAGCGGAACGTCAGGAAACACGTACAACATCTACTTCGATGGCGTTAAAGTTGCCACTGGCCCTATTACTGGTAGCCAAACTACAGCTTCATTCGAATACGGCCAAGGCGGCTTATTTCAGATGGAAATCGAGGCGTGTGACGAAACAGGCTGCGCCAAGAGTGCTCCCGCTCAGATCACGATTGCAGATACTGATGGTTCACACTTAGCGCCACTTGCAATGAATGTTGATCCGAACAATAAGTCATACAACACCGACCCAAACACGGTAGTAGGCACTTACTTTGTGGAATGGGGTATTTATGGTCGTGATTACACGGTTGATAACCTACCCGCTGACAACTTGACCCATATCCTTTATGGCTTCATCCCAATTTGTGGTCCTAATGAATCAGTAAAATCGGTAGGCGGCAACAGCTACAACGCACTCATGACAGCCTGTCAGGGTGTAAACGATTACGAAGTGGTGATTCATGACCCTTGGGCAGCTTTCCAAAAGAGTTTCCCGCAAGCTGGTCACGAATACAGCTCACCTATCAAGGGTAACTACGCAATGATGATGGCGCTAAAACAGCGCAATCCAGACTTGAAAATCATCCCATCAATTGGTGGTTGGACACTGTCTGACCCGTTCTTCGATTTCACTACAAAAGCCAACCGCGACACCTTCATTGCATCGGTTAAGAAGTTCCTAAATACATGGAAATTCTACGATGGTGTCGATATTGACTGGGAATTCCCAGGTGGAGGCGGTGCTGCTCCCGATCTTGGTGACCCTGTAAATGACGGCCCTGCTTACATTGCATTGATGGCAGAGCTGCGCGTTATGTTAGATGAGCTAGAAGCGGAAAATGGTCGCACTTACGAGCTAACTTCTGCGATTGGTGTTGGTCACGACAAGATTGAAGACGTGAACTACGGCGATGCTATCCAATACATGGATTACATCTTCGCAATGACTTACGACTTCTACGGCGGTTGGAACAACGTGTTAGGTCACCAAACAGCACTAAACTGCGGTAACTTCATGCGCCCTGGTCAATGTGATGGCACAGGGCTTGATGAAAATGGCGAACAATACACTGGCCCAGCTTACACCACTGACAACGGCATCCAGTTGCTGCTTGAGCAAGGCGTTCCTGCGAACAAACTTGTGGTTGGTACAGCGATGTACGGTCGTGGTTGGGAAGGCGTATTACCTTCATCACTCACCGATCCTACAGACCCAATGACGGGTGTAGGTAATGGCAAACTAACCGGCAGCTCTGCGCAAGGCGTATGGGAAGATGGCGTTATTGACTACAAAGGCATTAAAGCGAACATGCTTGGTGCAAACAACCAAGGCATCAACGGCTTTGAATATGGTTACGACGAAATGGCAGAAGCGCCTTACGTTTGGAACCGTACTTCGGGCAAGCTAATCACATTTGATGATGACCGTTCAGTGAAAGCAAAAGGCGCGTACGTTCGTAGCCTTGGCCTTGCGGGTCTATTCTCTTGGGAAATTGATGCAGATAACGGCGACATCCTCAACGCAATGCATGAAGGCCTAGCGGGCGGAACAACAGATCCTGTAAACCGTAAACCAACCGCAGCAGCGGGCGCAGACCAATCGGTTGAAGGCCCAGCTTCTGTTTCTCTAGACGGTAGCGCTTCAAAAGACAGCGACGGCACGATTGCGAGCTACGCTTGGTCACAAGTAAGCGGTACGGCAGTAACGCTGGCCAACTCGAATGCAGCAGTTGCAAGCTTCGATGTGGTTGAAGTCGCTCAACAAGAAGTACTAACGTTCAGCCTAACGGTAACTGATAATGAAGGTGCTACTGCAACTGACACCGTTGTTGTAACAGTAACCCCTAAGGACACAGGTCCAGTCAATACAGCACCAGTTGCGATTGTTTCAGCTCCAGCTGAAGTTAATGCGGGTGACGTAGTCGTGGTTGATGCTTCGGCTTCGAGCGATGCTGACCAAGACACATTAACCTTCACATGGGATGTACCTGCTGGTATTGATGCAACGGTTCAAGGTTCTTCAGTGAGCTTTGTCGCGGCGGAATACACGCAAGACACGGTACTGAACTTCTCAGTAACAGTGAGTGATGGTACAGATACATCAGTCGCTGCTGCATCAGTGAACGTTCTTAAGAAAACCACAGGCGGCGGTACGTGTACTAACACTTGGGATTCAAGTGCGGTCTACACTGGCGGCGACCAAGTAACTCAAGGCGGTAAGGTTTGGGAAGCGAAATGGTGGACAACAGGTGAAGATCCAACAACGACAGGCCAGTGGGGCGTGTGGAAAGAGATCGGTCCTGCAAGCTGCTAACTAAAAATAGTGCTTAGTTAGATACTGACTAAGCATCAACTAAATCCCTAAAACAAAGGCCAACCAGATACTGTCTGGTTGGCCTTTTTATTTATGTTTTCTGAGCTTTGAGCTTACGATCTTTTTACTGGCGTCCTACTGACTTGCGCTCGTTATACCAATCACAGTAAGCAAGTGTTCAAAAATAGCGTAGGAAAAAAGCTTGAGAACAAGGCAGATTTTTTCGATGAGTAGTTATTCTACAATCAAAAAATCTAACGACGTTATCGAGATTTTTAACAAGCTAGGGTGAACAGTTATTTACTACGATTGGTATTAGACTTAGCCAATCAAGTTATCAAAGCTCTCGAATACTTGTGGGCACTTCATTACTCGCCCGTGACCCTGCCCTTGAGTCGCAATCAAGGTAACGCGACCCATTTCATTAGCAGCACGCTGAGACACATCAAACTTAGTAAACTTGTCTTGCTCGTCATGAACAATGATCGTCTGAGACTCACGAAGCGCTAGCTTTCCATAGGGATCAACAGACTGAATTGGGTAGTTAAACTGCTCTTCCACTTCACCCACGACCGCCTCAAACAACTTCATTGAGTAACCAGAACGCGCAACGCTACCAAATAGGTTTTCTAGATAATCCAACACAGGTGCAATGAGCAACAAAGGTTTGTTTTCTAGTTTAACGTGCTTACACTCCAACGCAGAAGCGGTACCCATACTGTGACCGACCAAACCTGCCACTTCCCCCACCGAATCTAGAACAGCTTCCAAACCATTCACAAACGCTGGGATATGACCATGTACGCCATCACTGCCACCATGAGCAGGATGATCGTAAGCCAAGGCCGTAAAACCATTAGCAGCAATATGCTCCATCAGAGGGAAAAACTGACTCGCGGTGCCAGACCAACCATGGGTCAGCACCCAAACGGGGCCCGTACCCAGAGAGTATGTCTTCAATACACCGTCACGACCTTTGATTTCACTTTTAATCAAACCTTTTGGATCGGCATTCTTTTGCTCGGTACGCATCGGAGTGAGCAGCAGTTTACGTGCCGTTTTCTTTGCGTGGCTCGGCGCTAAAATGTAGTGCAGATTGGTTGTAGCGCCAATCAAGCTACGCTTGAAGCTGAATTTGTTCGATGTATTGAAATAGATTTTGTCACTCATGACCGTTCCTTGTATCGCCATCATTATTGGCGGATCGAGCTCGGCCCTAAAAATCGAACGACCGTGCTATTTGTTGATATAAAAAATGGCGCTACTGCGATTTATCATCGCTTACCACCACTTCTCTAAAATTTTGTTGTAAACCTTACTTCAGCAAGACTCACATGATTTGCGGGTTAACCTGCTGTATGTATTAAACCGCTTTCCAACTGGCTACCAAGCGCTCTACACCACTCCAAAAATGAGTGTGGCTGGCTTGTTGGCCCCGTAATGAGTAGAACAAGTTCGCACTTAAGTAGAGACCGTACAACTCGAAGGTTGCCTGTTTCGGGTCTAAATCGGCTCTGAATTGTTTGCTTTCAACCGCTTTTGCTACCTGAATCGTCAAGTAATCAATCCACACTGAAATGGTTTTCTGCAGTGCCTTCTGAATCACAGAGGTTTCGCTGCCTGCATCTTTCCAAGCATCAATAAACATGCAGCTGCCTTGGAACGAGTGGTTCCAGCCCAGCCAGTTATCGAGCAGTTGTTTCAGCTTGGCTTCAATATCACCGTCGCCCAACTCTCTCGCCGGAATGATGACTCTTTCAGTGAATATGGCGTTGGAATATTCGAGTACAGAGAGTTGCAGGTTCTCTTTAGCGTTGAAGTGCGCAAACAATCCACTCTTAGACATACCACACTGCTTGGCTAATTCGCCAATCGTCAAACTCTCAAGACCATTCTCACTCGCAAGTGCAAATGCATGGCTCAAAATATACTCTTTGGTTATCTTTCCTTTGCTCATTATTCACCAATAATAAATCTGATGCTTTATTTTTAGCACGTTCGTACTTTTTTTCAAGTTTTTTACTTAACCCTTGGTATTCATTTTGTATTATCAAAGAATTGTGGAAAAATGCGACAGTATTCAAAGGAAATTGAAATCGACTAACAAAGGAAAAACAATGAACACACTTTGGGAACAGTTTGCGTTTTCGGCGTCAGTAACAGGCCCTATCTGTTTAATGCTGTTTCTTGGTGTGATGCTCAAGCGAATCGGCTTGATCAATGACAATTTCATTGATGTCGCATCTAAGGTCGTATTTCAAGTCACCTTACCAGCAATGCTATTTCTTAGTATTGTTCAATCAAATCACAATTTTTCAGCCAGTAGTACGTTAGTTGCCTTTGGCGTCATCGCTAACTTTATCTTTTTCTTATTCACGATTTTCTCGACCAAGTTGGTATTCAAAGGTTCGAAAGATCAAGGTGTGATTGTCCAAGGTGGATTCCGCGCTAATACCGCGATCATCGGCCTCGCCTATGTGGCTAATATCTATGGCAACCAAGGTGTGGCATTGGCGGCTATCTATGTCGCATCCCTAACCGTGCTGTATAACATTCAAGCCGTAATTGCACTGACACCCAAAGGCAAAGACACCGGCGCTAAAGCCATTAAAGTAATCGTCAAGTCCATCACCAAAAACCCGTTGATCATCGCTATTTTCTTAGCGGTCGTCTTCTATGCGCTTTCAATTCCTATTCCAAAAATGGTGGCTGACGCTGGGCAATACTTTGCCAATATGACACTACCTTTGGCCCTGCTCTGTACTGGCGGGTCGTTGGATATTAGCTCGCTCAAACAAGAAAAGTTGTCGACGTGGTTCGCCTCTAGCTACAAGTTAATTGCCTCACCGTTACTGATTACATTGGCTGCTGGGTACTTAGGGTTTGAAGGACTCGACCTCGGGCTTATCTTCTTGATGAGCGCTGCACCAACGGCAGCGGCAAGCTATGTTATGGCTCGTGCAATGGGAGGAAATTCAACCCTGGCGGCTAACATCATCGCGCTCACGACCGTTGTTTCTCTTATCACTTGCACACTAGGTATTTTTGCACTCACCGCAATGGGTTTAATATAGCTGCGACAGGCTTCAAAAAACCGACACAAGCCCTGAAATAAAGGTCATAAGCCTTGATTTAGGACTAACTGGTTGGGCATAAAGGCTGCTAGATTTCGTAAAAATTTTACTAAGAGATCTGATATGTCTTCCGTTCAACATACGCCTTCACAACACATCGCCAGTATCGAGTTAGGCCGAGTGATTGCTATCTTGGCGATCATTGGTTTACACGGCCAAATGGCACTCACTTATTGGCAAATAGATGAAGTGCCTTGGATCGGTTATGTGCTCAACCAAGCCGCTCGTTTTGCGGTACCTCTGTTCTTCCTGATTTCTGGTTACCTTATTCAGCCCAAGTTGGCTGCATCGCCATGGGAAACCGTCCTGAACTACTCTAAACCGCTGCTTAAGGTTTGGTTGGCATGGAGCATCATTTGCTTAGCGATGCCATTCAATCTCGCGAAGGTAGAAGAGTTTGGCTATCTAGGTGAACGTGAAGGCTATTGGGGTTTCTTAATGAGCACTCCTCTTAACTCATTCTTAGAGGGCGGTCTGGTGCATTTGTGGTTCATTCCAGCCCTTGTTTGCGCAGTGTTGATCATCGCTTTATTGATTGAATTGAAACTCAACAAACTGCTATTACCGATCGCTATTGCACTCTATGGCTATGGTGTTTTGGCAGGAAGCTACGCAACGCTAACCGGGTTGGATGCACCCTTCTTCACGCGTAATGGTCCGTTCTTTGGCACGTTAATGGTGACCTTAGGTTTCCTTATTCGTCAGAATCAATGGAAGGTGTCATCAACTAAAGCGTTGGGGTTATTAGCGTTAGGCATGTTGATTCACTTTGCTGAGGCGGCATGGCTCACCACGTTCGACGTCGGATTCAACATGAATGATTTCTTGTTTGGCACGGCACTATGGGGGATGAGCGTGTTCATGTGGCTTTTGGCTAATCCAAACATGGGTAACTACGCTTGGGTTCGTGCCATTTCAAATCGCATGCTAGGTATCTACGTTTGCCATCTGCTGATCATTATCGTGCTGTTCAATATCTGTGGAGTTTTAGGCATTACGGAATTGGCAAAAGACATTACGGTATTTTTTGGCACCGTATTGTTGAGCTTCGGGTTGGTTGTTGGAATCGAGAAAACGCCACTGCGACGCGTGCTACTTCGCTAGCTAAAACTATCCGCTAAATCAGTTTTAAAGAGCAACAAAAAATAAAGGCAAGATAACGGATTATCTTGCCTTTATTTCATCATGTCAGTAGCGAGACTGTATCACTCGTTGAAGTGTTATCGGAACGCCATTGCGCCCTTGCCAACACCTTCATAAGCGACGATTTGTAGTGATTGGCTCTCTGCTAGGCTAGGCTCAACTTGATCCGCAATATAGCCCGCAAGTAATTCCACCGTGGTATCCGTCGGCAAGATATCTGTTTCACTCTTAGCAATCGCTAGCTCAAATTCGCCTTGAGGTGCGGTGTAGCGAAAGCCATAGTGACTTTCATCATTAACACTTTTCGCGTGTTCACTCAGGTTAAGTGATGAAACTGAAACTTGGTCTTCTTTAGAGCCTAAATAGATGTCTTCCCAACGCTGAGCAAATGCTTGTTCGCGTTGCTCGTCACGCTGACCATCAACCACGATTTCGACTGGAGAACGGTGACCATGCGCAATACGTTGACAGTTGCCATCATGCTTTTTCAAACCATGGGTATAGTGGTAGAACGCGCCATTAATGTTCTCATGACGAAGGGTGATCTCTAACCCGGTGACGTTACTTGGTAGGTTATCACGCAGAATATGATAAACATGTGCGGTCACACTCTCGATGGTGATCGCTTCTGCATCAATCAGGCAATATGCTTCATCAGGGCAATGTAAATGAAGACTCTTGTCACCACGCAACACATCAACCTTAGAGTAGCCCGCTTTGCTCGCTTGAAGAACAATTGCAGCGCTTTGCATTGGCAGTAGCAAACGGTGATCAACGTGCTCATCAACGAGGTGTTTGATCTGCTTTTTGACCTTGCTAAAATCCAGCACCATGCTCATTTCATTAAGTTCACCAGACATGGTGACATCTAAAATCCAACTATCTCCTACGACCCCTCTGTGTTCACAGATGTATGAAGAATCGATAACGGTAAGGTCTCTTACAAATAGGTTCAAGTTGAACTCCTTAATACTTTAATGAGATACGGGAGGCTGAATAATGTCCAGCAGGCACTTCGTCTCATTGGTGTCTAGATAAAATAGGACGAGCAGGATGTTACGACAAGCTTAAAAAGTCCACCTTTTTAGACCCTCTTTTGAGAAAAGAACAAACTCTGCACAATTTCCGCTAAAACATAGACCAGCCCGATGCGAATAGCCATATCTTGGGTAAGGTTGCCGAGTGTTTCACGATACATTTTGCTTTAGCCAAAGGCGCGGTGACACCCCAGCAACATGCTGAAAAGCGCGTGAAAATCCCGAATAGCTGCTGTAACCCACTTCATCAGCGACCCAGTTGATGGGCTTATTTTGCAATAACAGGGATTGAGCCACTGAGACTCGCCACTTTTGCACATAATCTCCGGGCGTCTCACCGACTTCTCGTTTGAACGCTTCAATAAACTGAGTTCGAGACATCGCGGCCAGTGACGCCATTTCCGCAATCGAAAAGTGGCGTGCAGGCAATAGGTGAACGGCCGTAACCACCGAAGCCAATCGTGGATGAGCTAGGGCTGAGAATACCCCTTGATCAATTTGCTGCTGTTCAATGAGATGACGAAAAATCAAAGCCATCAAGGCATCACTCAACTTATCCATTAGATATTGTTGCCC